>NZ_CP083370.1:1418750-2837500 GCF_017488845.2 Ensifer canadensis | reverse complement strand
AGCACCCCGACAAGGGGAGTGAAATAGAACCTGAAACCGGATGCCTACAAACAGTCGGAGCCCGCAAGGGTGACGGCGTACCTTTTGTATAATGGGTCAACGACTTAGTGTGACGAGCAAGCTTAAGCCGATAGGTGAAGGCGCAGCGAAAGCGAGTCTGAACAGGGCGTTCAGTTCGTCGCATTAGACCCGAAACCGAGTGATCTAGCCATGAGCAGGTTGAAGGTTGGGTAACACCAACTGGAGGACCGAACCCGCATCTGTTGCAATAGATTGGGATGACTTGTGGCTAGGGGTGAAAGGCCAATCAAACTCGGAAATAGCTGGTTCTCCGCGAAAACTATTTAGGTAGTGCGTCGACCGAATACCCTCGGGGGTAGAGCACTGGATGGGCTATGGGGACTCACCGTCTTACTGATCCTAACCAAACTCCGAATACCGAGGAGTACTAGTCGGCAGACACACGGCGGGTGCTAACGTCCGTCGTGAAGAGGGCAACAACCCTGACCTCCAGCTAAGGTCCCCAAGTCATGGCTAAGTGGGAAAGGATGTGAGGATCCCAAAACAACCAGGATGTTGGCTTAGAAGCAGCCATCATTTAAAGAAAGCGTAACAGCTCACTGGTCTAATTAAGGGTCTTTGCGCCGAAAATGTAACGGGGCTAAAGCCATGCACCGAAGCTGAGGATACGTCGCAAGACGTGTGGTAGCGGAGCGTTCCGTAAGCCTGTGAAGGGATACCTGTGAGGGGTCCTGGAGGTATCGGAAGTGCGAATGTTGACATGAGTAACGATAAAGAGGGTGAGAGACCCTCTCGCCGAAAGACCAAGGGTTCCTGCTTAAAGTTAATCTGAGCAGGGTTAGCCGGCCCCTAAGACGAGGCGGACACGCGTAGTCGATGGGAACCACGTTAATATTCGTGGGCCTGGTGGTAGTGACGGATTGCTTAACTTGTACATTCTTATTGGATTGGGTGTGCAGGGACGCGGTTCCAGGAAATAGCTCCACCGTATAGACCGTACCCGAAACCGACACAGGTGGTCAGGTAGAGTATACCAAGGCGCTTGAGAGAACTATGCTGAAGGAACTCGGCAAATTGCACGCGTAACTTCGGAAGAAGCGTGACCCTTTTTGACGCAAGTCAGAAAGGGTGGCACAGACCAGGGGGTAGCGACTGTTTATCAAAAACACAGGGCTCTGCGAAGTCGCAAGACGACGTATAGGGTCTGACGCCTGCCCGGTGCTGGAAGGTTAAGAGGAGGGGTGCAAGCTCTGAATCGAAGCCCCAGTAAACGGCGGCCGTAACTATAACGGTCCTAAGGTAGCGAAATTCCTTGTCGGGTAAGTTCCGACCTGCACGAATGGCGTAACGACTTCCCCGCTGTCTCCAGCATAGACTCAGTGAAATTGAATTCCCCGTGAAGATGCGGGGTTCCTGCGGTCAGACGGAAAGACCCCGTGCACCTTTACTATAGCTTTACACTGGCATTCGTGTCGGCATGTGTAGGATAGGTGGTAGGCTTTGAAGCAGGGACGCCAGTTCTTGTGGAGCCATCCTTGAAATACCACCCTTATCGTCATGGATGTCTAACCGCGGTCCGTTATCCGGATCCGGGACAGTGTATGGTGGGTAGTTTGACTGGGGCGGTCGCCTCCGAAAGAGTAACGGAGGCGCGCGATGGTGGGCTCAGACCGGTCGGAAATCGGTCGTCGAGTGCAATGGCATAAGCCCGCCTGACTGCGAGACTGACAAGTCGAGCAGAGACGAAAGTCGGTCATAGTGATCCGGTGGTCCCGCGTGGAAGGGCCATCGCTCAACGGATAAAAGGTACGCCGGGGATAACAGGCTGATGACCCCCAAGAGTCCATATCGACGGGGTTGTTTGGCACCTCGATGTCGGCTCATCGCATCCTGGGGCTGGAGCAGGTCCCAAGGGTTTGGCTGTTCGCCAATTAAAGCGGTACGTGAGCTGGGTTCAGAACGTCGTGAGACAGTTCGGTCCCTATCTGCCGTGGGTGTAGGAATATTGACAGGATCTGTCCCTAGTACGAGAGGACCGGGATGGACATATCTCTGGTGGACCTGTTGTCCTGCCAAGGGCATAGCAGGGTAGCTATATATGGAATGGATAACCGCTGAAGGCATCTAAGCGGGAAACCAACCTGAAAACGAGTATTCCCTTGAGAACCGTGGAAGACTACCACGTTGATAGGCTGGGTGTGGAAGTGCGGCAACGCATGAAGCTTACCAGTACTAATCGTTCGATTGGCTTGATCGTTCCCATTGCTCATGCTCATCATTGATGAGCGACGTGTTCAAAACAAAACGAGGCGGTTTATCCTCCTCACCAGCTTCTCATTCGGTTTGCCCCAGCTAAGGGCAAATCTTGCGCTTTGCCGACCTGGTGGTTCTGGCGGGGTGGCTGCACCCGTTCCCATTCCGAACACGGCCGTGAAACGCCCCAGCGCCGATGGTACTTCGTCTTAAGACGCGGGAGAGTAGGTCGCTGCCAGGTCTGCAAAACGCAAGATAAAAAAACCGCCGCTCCCCTTCGAGGCATAGCCGAGAAGGACAAGGCAGCGGCGAAAACAAACCGAAAATCTTCTCTGAACAAACGCTCGGCCAAGCCGAAACGCAAGGGCCGCCTACAAGCGGCCTTTTTGCTTAGGTAAAATCAGAACGTCCCTTACGCGAGACAAATCCGTCGGATTTGCTCGGCACAGACCGTAAATCCCAAAGGGATTTACCTTATCGCGATAAACCGCACAGCGGTTTACGCACCGGATAAACCGCATAGCGGTTTACCGAGATGGCGCGGGGTGGAGCAGCCCGGTAGCTCGTCAGGCTCATAACCTGAAGGCCGCAGGTTCAAATCCTGCCCCCGCAACCAAATCAAAAAAAAAGCCCGCCAGGTAAATCCGGCGGGCTTTTTGGCGTTCTGGGACCAACTCCAAAGCGATGATCAGGCGGAAGGTATCGCCGGAACGGCAACCGGTTCAGCGTCCATTTTGACAAAACGAGAGCGGTATCTCGCCGAACTCGGTTGCAAAATTGTGACCGCTGCGATGATAGGCTTTCGATCATCGTCGCAACGAACTGGGTGTATTTTACTACTCAAGATATGTTACAGCGCCCAACGCCAGTGAGTGCGCTTAAAAAAACCGTATGTTGTCAACGGTTTGCCGGGACTGGTCCGATCGGATTAATCCCCATTTTCTCATGACATGATGCATGTTCGGGCATAGTATGCTGACCTTAGAGGTTGCAAACATCCTGGGGGTCGGCTCGTGTCCATCAGTTCAGGAACGCTGCGCCGCAAAGGGCGCAATGCACCCACCGGTATCGTCGTCGAACCGCATACTCTCGCCCGCACTGCCATTGTCACGCTGCTGGAGCGCGAACTGGCGGGGTGGACCTTCATCGACATGATCTCGACCGCGAGCCTGGACAGGGCACTCGGTATGGACATCCGTCTGATTACGCTGGATCTGGCGGGGAGGGACGTCGGAAGCAGCAGTCTGCGTTCCGATCTTGCGGCCATCTCCGAGCGTTTCTCCGATGCGCCGATCGCCTTGCTGTCGGACACGGACGATATCTCGATGGCAACGCAGGCGCTGCAGATGGGCATCCGCGGCTTCTTCACAACGTCGCTGCCAATCGAAATCGCTCTTGCGGGCCTCAGGTTGGTGCTGGCGGGCGGTGTGTTCTGTCCGCATCCGCTGGGGACCTTTGGCGATGGGACAGCGCTGCATTTGAGGCCTGAAGAGGCTGACCCCGCCAGGCGGCCGCGCCGCGACGATCTCCTTCATGCCGACTTCACGCCGCGGGAAACCGATGTTCTGGCTGAGTTGCAATGCGGCTCGTCCAACAAGGTTATCGCCGGCAAGCTGAACCTCTCGGGGCATACCGTGAAGATGCACCTCCAGCACATCATGCGGAAGCTGCAGGTTCAGAACCGCACGGAGGTCGTTGCCCGACTGGGCGGCAGGGCATCGCCGCGCAACGGATTGGCGATACCATAGTCGCTATCGTTATTTCGAGGCTTTCGCTAGCATCTCGCTCAGTGTCGCGGCCGTCAACATGGCTTCGGCCAGCAGTTTTTTCAGCTTCTGGTTTTCCAGCTCCAGCGCGCGTATGCGCCCAACGTCGAAGCCGACGGTTCGAAGCTGTGAGGATTGCCAGCGGTAGAAGGTCGGCTCGCTGATGCCATGGCGGTGGCAAACTTCCGCTACCGTCGCGCCGGTCCGATGTTCCCTCAGAATACCCATGATTTCGTCGTCGTCGAATTTTCGTTTGCCCATTATCGTATCCTTCGGCCGGATCAGGGGTGCCCGCGAGCCAAGAGTGGGGTGCGTCGGCAACAACGGAGCCGCACCTTCATTTGCACCGTGCACGGAGCCACCGGCCAAGGCTGTGTCAGTCCTCACGAAATGCTCTGTTGAAACTGTCAAGCAGTGGTCTCAATGCATAGAGCGCCACGCTGTTCGTACCCGTTTCGATCAGCGTTTGGGCCGGCATGCCCGCGACCAACTCGACCTCGCTCATCGTGGCCAATCGTTCATCAACGACATGGATCGTCGCGGCGTAGTAGGATTGGCCGGTCTGCTTGTCGACCAGACGGTCCGCCGAGACATATTCGACCTGACCTTTCAGCAGCGGGACCCGACGCTGGTTGTAGGGGAGCAGATGCACCTGCGCCGTGAGGCCGGGATGCACGAGATTGATGTCCTCTGGCCGGACGCGGGCGGTGACGATCAGGCGGCCTTTGCGTGGAACGAGATCGACAAGCGGTTCACCGGCGCCGATAACGCCGCCGGTTGTATGGACCCGCAAGTCCATGATCACGCCGTCCTCAGGCGCCCTGATCGCAGTTCGCGCAAGCTGGTCGTCGATCGCACGCAGCCTTTCGCTCAGTTGCAGGATCTGCGTTTCCGTTTCGCGCATGGTTTGCGCCACCTCGTTCAGGCGATCGCTTCGAAGCTTGACGAGATAGGCCTGGGCTTCGCTGATCACTTGATAGGCACGGGAGATCTGGGCGGCGCTTTCGCCGACCCGCCCGCTGATATCGGCCTTTTCCCGTTGCAGATTGAGGACACGGCTCTTCTTTTCCAGCCCCTTCTTGGTCAACGTCGTGACGCTCTCCAACTCCTGTCTGGAGATTTCGACACGTTCGCTCAGAGCCGCCTTCTGTGCGGTGAGACCGGCGACCTCCTGCTGCACCTGTTTCATCTTTTCTTCAGTGATCGCAATTTCGGCGCGCATGACCTGGCGGCGGGTTTCGAAAATCCGCTGCTGACCGGTGACGATCGCGTTGATCGCGGGATTGTCGACCATGGCGGCCAGCATTTCGGGCGGGTAGGTTATGCTGTCGGCATCGTCCTGCTCGGCAAGCAAACGCGCATGCCTTGCCTCCGCATCCCAGAGCTGCCCCTTCAGGCTGTCCCGCTCCGAGCGGAATTTGGTGTCGTCCAGGTCGATCAGGATCTGGCCGGAGGTAACGGTATCTCCGTTCTTGATGCGGATCTGCCTGATGATGCCGCCTTCGAGATGTTGGATGGTTTTGCGGCTGGATTCCGGTTCGACGACCCCCGAGGCGACTGCCGCGCTGGTAAGCGGTGCCAATGCCGACCAGGTGCCGAGGCCGACGACGAAAAAGCCGATGAGCAGATTGCCGGTCCTGGCGACGGAGCGAAGCCGCGACATCGGCGAGGCGGCGGCGAGTTCGATCGGCACGAGGCCGTCGGTCGGCGCATAGGTAAGCAATTTGCCGATTTGACCTTGCGCCTTTGCCAGATGATTGGCCGCGCTGCTTGCAACAGCGGATCGTGATGGAGGCCGGTCGATCTGTGCGGGGAGCATTGTGCGATCCCCCTCCTATGTTCCGGTCCGCGCCGGCGGTTGAAGATGAGTCTCAAAAATCTGTTCGCTGTCGCCGAAGGCGTCGACCGTGCCGTTGCGCAGGATGGCGATCTTGTTGGTGACAGGCAGAATTCCCATGCGATGGGTGATGACGACGACGATCATGCCGCGCGACCTCATCCGCGATATGGCGGTGAACAGCTTGCGCTCGCCGTCGTAGTCGAGGCTCGAATTGGGATCATCGAGCACCACCAGCGACGGATTGCCGTAGGCGGCGCGTGCCAAACCAAGCTGCTGGCGCTGCGCCCGCAGGAGCAGGCCGCCGCCTTCGCCGATATCGGTGTCGTAGCCCTTGGGCAGTCGCATGATCGTTTCATGCAAGCCGACGAGCTTGGCCGCCTCGATCGCCTTGCCGGGGTTGGATCCGTCCAGCCGGCCAATGACATCCTTGACGGCGCCGCCGAAGAGCTCGATGTCCTGCGGCAGGTAACCGACATGGCGTGTGCCCGCGCAAAGCCGCAGGGCGGAGATATCGACGCCGCCGAGAAGTGCACATCCGCTCGTGGCCGGCTCGACGCCTGCCATGATCCGGCCGAGCGTCGACTTTCCCGATCCCGATGGTCCGATCAGGGCGACGCAGTCGCCCGGCGCCAGGCGCAGGGTTACGCCCCGCAATATCTGGCGATCGGCATAGGGCAGGGTGTAGCCGACACTGTCGAGGATAAGGCCGCTCGGTTCCGGCACGGGAACCATGCGCGCGTCGCTGTCAGCGGCGACCGCAATCAGCATCTGATTGAGCCGTTCGAAGGCGCTGCGGGCAAAAGCAAAGGAGCGCCAGGCACCGATCGCCCCTTCGACCGGGGCAAGGCCGCGGCCGAGCAGCAGGCTGGCAACGAAGATGATGCCCGGACTGCTGTTTTCCTCGAGCACCAGCCAGGTGGCAGCACCCATCATCAGGATCTGCGTGAGCGTACGCAAGGATTTTGACAGGCCAAGAATGATCTCGGTGCGCTGCATCGCGGCATCCTGTGCCTTCCTGGCCGCTTCGGCGTCGCGGTAGACGATCTGCGCGGCGCCGTCCTGCATGCCCATCGCACGGATAACCTGGATGTATTTGAGCGCGGTCGCAAAGCGCACGTAGCTGCGCGCAAGGGCGCGGTTGGCGTGGGTGAGCGGACGTCGGGTCGCCAGTTCGGTGAGGACGGCCAGGAGCAGCAGCGAGACGGCGCTCAGCACGCCGATCACGCCGAGCAGCGGATGGACGAGAAACAGCAGCAGCAGGAACACGGGCGCCCAGGGAACGTCGAAGAGCAGCGAACTTGCCGGCGAATCCAGAAACTGCCTGAGCGTCGACAGGTCCTTGTAGCAATCGGTCGCAACTGCGGTGCTGGTACGGGCGCCATATTCGAAGGAGGCCGTGAGAACCACCGGGCGCAACCGGTGATCAAGCCAACTGCCGATGCGCGACAGGGCGGCGCGGCGAACGATATCCAGGAGCGATCCGACCACCACGGCGACCGCAACGATCAGCGTCAGCATCACCAGCGTATCGGCGCTGCGGCTCGACAGCACGCGATCGTAGATCTGCAGCAGATAGATGGAGGGGGTGAGCAGAAAGAGATTGTAGCCGCAGCTATAGAGGAAGACCAGGCCAAAGGCGCTGGCGCAGGCCCTGAGGGCCATGACCAGATGCGTTGGTTCGCGCGGCGTGGGTGTCGAATTGGCTGTCATTATCAGATCTCGGTGCAATCGATTCTGACAAGGCAAGGGCTTGGCAAGACGCATGCAAGGATGAGGATCGTCGGCCGAAACCGGCGATCCTCATGAAAAATTCACGAACCGATGTCGTTGAGGTCGATCGATCCGAATGCGTTGATGAAATGGTCGAGCGCGTTCGAGACCGATGTGGTTTCGGTCGTGGTGTCTATGTCCGTTGACGTGTTGGTTTCCGTGAACGGATTGGTGTGAACCAAGGCCGAGGAGATATCGCCGCCCTGTGCAAGGTTGCCATTGCCGCCATTGCCGCCGACGCCGGCGAGAATGGTTGCATGCTGGTCGGCCAGGAACTGGGTGTTCTGCGTTGCCGTTGTGTCTGCAGCAACCGCTGCAACATTGCCACCGCTGGTGTTGCCTTGATCGCCATTGGAATAGGCGTCGCCGCCGGCGCCGCCCGAGCCGTTGTTGGTCAGCACGGCCAACAGGCCGTCCCGTGCCTGGGCAAGTCCACCGTCGCCGCCGTCACCGGTTCCCCATCCGGCGTCCTGCCAGACATGATCGCCGTTGTAGAGCTTGGTGTAGGCACCTTCTACTGTTTGTGAATTGGCGACATAGGCGACCGGATTGTAGTGAATATCACCATAGTTGAAGCCGTCGCCGCCGTTGCCGGCGCTTGCATCGCCAGCATTGGAGTCGGTGAGGTTGATCGTGTCAGATGCTTGCGGAATAGGCATAGCGTTGCTCCTCTAAGTATCGTGACCCCCGTGTTCTCTTAAGCGGTTCGGTGCCAGCGATACCGTTTGGCAGACGGGGTAACCGCGATTGAATGGTGAGCGCTATCGAGCGTGCGAACTAGCTGGATATTCGGTGACGTCCCTTTGGGCGGGGTATGGGGCGCTGGCTTGCCATGCGGGAGTGCGTGGTATCGGCGACAGACAAACGCACCCGACTGCGGGTGCGTTTTGACATTCGTGCCGGGTCAGGTTCGAAACGGACTGTGCGAGCTGTCCGACTTCAGATTCCATCGACAAGGCTGAGGATATCGTCCACGAGCGCCGAATGGGCATCCGACAGATTGCCCTCACCGCCAAGACCACCGACGCCAGCCATCTGTAGCGCGTGCTGGTCGAAGAGCACGTGATCAAGCTGCTGGGCATCGGCCGTGCCACCGGCCGGTACCGCAATGTTGATCGGGTGGAAATAACCAATGCTGACATCGACCATGCTGCCGTTCGAGTAACCGGACCCACCACCGCCAGCCATCTGGTCGCCGGTGAAGATCGTGTCGGACGACAGGTTGAAGCCACCGCCGGCACCGCCGATACCGGCGATCTGCACGCCGCCCTGATCGAAGATGGCGTTGTTGGTCTGGTGAGCCGAGGCGGCTCCGCCGGCCGCACCGATGGCGATGTTGATCGGCGAAAACACCGCCACGTTCACATCGATCATGCTGCCGATGAAGGTGCCGTCACCGCCGTGTCCGGCGAAGTTGTCGCCGGTGAAGGTGATGGATGTCCCATGGTTGGCGGATGTGCCGCCGCCGGCAATGTTGTGGTCGCCGCCCGATCCGCCGATGCCGCCGATCTGGGTGGCGCCTTGCAGCATTGCCGCGTTGTTGGCCTGATTGGCCGTCGCCGTCGATCCCGGCCCTGCCGCAACGGCGGTATTCACCGGGGCAAATACCCCCACATCCGTGCTGACCAGGCTGCCGATGAAGGTGCCGTGGCCACCGCCGCCGGCATTGCCGCCGCCGCTGCCCGCAAGATTGCCGCTGCCGCCGTCGCCTCCCATGCCGGCCATTTCGGTGGCGTGCTGGTTGATCAGGGCGTCATTGCCCTGCTGCGCATCCGCGGCCGAATGCGGGCCGGTGATAGCAGCGTTGGAGGGCATGAAAACGGCGAGCGTATTGCTGTCGAGGGTACCGATGCTGGTTCCATTACCCCCGGCACCGGCCGAATTGTGGTCCGGATCCGGAACGAGATCGAGGGGAAGCCAGGTGGGGACCAACGCGAGATGCCCGCCGGCAGCGGTCGCGACCGTGTTCTGATTGGTGTTCGCATTCGGCGCCGCTTCCGACAAGGGACGATTTTCCGTCATTGCCGTTTCTCCAATCCACGGTTCAGCCCAGGCCCTGCGATATCGCGCAGGACATGGGGCCGCATTAAACCGCTATTCTGAAGCCAGATGCTGGAAAAGAAGAGCCTGCAATTCGTCTACATCCAATTGGGCAGGACCCGGCCGTTTGGGCGTAGGGCGGCAGGCTCGTTGCGCCAACTTGGCACAACCTATGGTGTGTACCGTCGTGTGGTCATCATTTGTGCATTGAAAAAGAGAGAGCGTATGCAATAGTGTCAACCAACACTTGCGGCGGCCGATGCGCTGCCAACATATGAGACCAGCAGACAGGCAGATAGAAACCCACGCACCAGCAGGCAAGACAGGTGACGCAACAGTGCGTCCGAACGGGGAGGGGAAATGGCAGTGAAGAGTGTCATCCGTTTGCATCGATCGATCTGCTTCCTGGCGACTGCGTGTTTGTTGATACCGGAGCCCTACACTTACAACTTTAGCGCCTTTGCGCAGGAGCAGGCGGCCACCGATCCTTCGGCTGCCCAGCAGGCCGACGCGGACACGCCGGAGCCGCTCAGCGAAGAAGAGCTCGAAATCCTTGTCGCCCGCATCGCGCTTTATCCAGACGAACTGGTCGCGCTCATCGCGTCGGCTTCGCTCTTTCCGCTGCAGATCGTCGAAGCTGAGCGTTATCTTGATAACCTCAAGAAGAACAAGGACCTGAAGCCCAAGGACACGTGGGATGGCAGCGTCATTTCACTTCTGAACTATCCCGATATCGTCAAGATGATGAGCGAGGATATCGATTGGACGCAGTCCCTTTCCGATGCAATGGCCTACCAGCAAAAGGATGTGCTGATCGCCATTCAGCAGCTGCGCGACAAGGCGGTCGCTTCAGGCGTGCTCAAGACCGACGACAAGATGAAGGTCGTTCAGGAGAACGACAACGTCATCATTCAGGCGGCCAATCCGGAAAAGATCTATGTGCCGCAATACGAGCCGGAGATGCTCTACGCGCCAAACTATGCGCCCCAACCGTTGTCCTACTATCCCGAGCCCTATCCGAACTACTACTATCCAACGGCGACGTTCTTTGCCGGTGTGGTCACCGGCGCGGTGTTCGGTGCGATGGTCGATTGGGACGACTGGGGTGTTTGGGGTGGGCGCTACAATGGCGACATCGACGTCGACTGCAACAAGTGCTTCAACAACGTCGATATCAACGGCAAGGTCAAGTTCAACGACATCGACTGGAAGAATGTCGACCGCAGCAAGATCAATATCGACAAGGACCAGTTCGCCAAGTTCGACCGTTCGAACATGAAGAACAGCATCGAAGCCAACGGCAATAACAACATCCGCGACAAGGCCAAGATCACCAGAAGCGATGCGAGTGCCAACCTGCGCCAGAAGGTAGACACGGGCTCCTTCAAGGATCTGAAGGATGTTCGCAGCAACAAGATCGATGGTGCGAAGAACCGGCCGGCTAATGCAAGGCCGAACGCTGGATCCGCGGCGGCGCAGCGGCCCGGGAACATCTCGAAACCCGGCGGCGGTTCCGGCGGCAAGGCCAACCGACCGGCGAGCAAGCCGCGTCCGGCAGGAAAAGCCGACAATCGTCCGCGCAAGCCATCAGGTCTGGGCGAAGTGCGGCCGGGCAAGGTGACGCAAGTGCAATCGCGGCGCGGCGGCCAGGCGATGGGTGGCGGCGCCCGCAGTGGGGGCGTGCCGCATCGGTCCGTTGGACACGGCGGCGGCGGTGGGGCTCGCCATGGTGGTGGCGGTGGACGCGGTGGTGGCGGACGTCGTGGTTGAGCGCGAGAAACGGGAGGGTATGGTCATGACCAGGTATCATCGTCAGAGCATGATTTTCCGTTCGGGTGTCGGGCTGCTGCTGCTCGGCCTGTCGGGCTACGCCGGAGCGACGTTGGCGGCAGAGAGCCAGCCGGCCGAACTTGCAGACTATATCTCGCAGACCGATCCTCCCACCTTCGACGATTCGGACAAGGCGGCTTCAGCCTTCAAGGATGCAATGAGTTCGAGCGATTTCGGCAAACTTGCCGCGCTGCTGGGCCTTGATGCCGAAAAGCTGAAAACAGGCGAAGGTGTGATGAACACCTACGAACAGATCAAGGCGGGTGCCGCCAAAAAGGTGATCCTGACCGACGCGGGCGAAAACAAGATTGTCGAGATCGGCGATCAGCTCTGGCCCTTGCCCTTCCCGATCGTCAAGGGGGAAGACGGCAAGTGGGCGTTCGACACCTATGCCGGGATCGAAGAGATCATCAATCGCCGCGTTGGTGAGAATGAGCTTGAGGCGATCAACACGGCGCGAGCCTATGTGGACGCGCAGGAAGAATACACTCAAGAAGATCACGACGGCGATGGCGTGTTCGAATATGCCCAGAAGCTGATTTCGAGCGAAGGCAAGACCGATGGCCTCTACTGGCCGGCAGAGCAGGGGGATGGTGACAGCCCTGCAGGCGATCTTTCGCAGGCTCAATTGGACAAGGCCAAGGCCGACGAAGGCTATTATGGCTACCGCTTCAAGATCCTGACGCGGCAGGGCGGAAACATCGCCGGCGGCTCCTACGATTATGTCATCAACGGCAACATGATCGCAGGGTTTGGGCTGGTGGCCTGGCCGGTGAAATACGGTGAGACCGGCGTTCATACCTTTGTCGTCAACCGGAACGGCATCGTCTATCAGGCGGATCTCGGCGCGGACACCGCTGCGATGGCGCGCGATATCAAGCAGTTCAATCCCAACGACAACTGGACCATCACCGAGGATTGAGCGCCATTGAGTATTGAAGAAAAGGTTCGCAAGAGCGCCGAACAGGGAACGGCAACATCGCCGCGCCGCGATCTTTCGCCGGGCGAGTATCTCGCCGCGCATGGCGGGCCGTTTTTCGAATTGCAACGCCGGCTCGGGTTACTACGCGAACATGCGCTGAAGACCGGAAGGCGCGCGCTGTTGTTCGTAGCGCTTGCCTGGTTGGTGCCGTTGCTGCTTGGGCTGCCGCGCAGCTTTCTTTCCGTCGACGCGCCAGGCTCCTATCTCGGTGATCTGGGCGTCTGGGGCCGGTTTGCCATCGGCGTCGGCGCGTTTGTGCTGGCCGAACAGCAGGTCGAGCGCGGATTGCACATCAAGCTCGGGCAGTTCCTGAAGGCGCCGATCGTCGCGCCGGGCTCGGTGCAGGCATTTGGCGACGCCGTGACGGTTGCGCTTGCCCGCCGCGACTCGCGGCTAGCGGAGGCGGTCTGTCTTGGCTTGGCGCTTCTTGCCGCCATCTTTGCCTACCTCAACATGCGCACGTCGGGTGTCGCATCCTGGGCAGTCGACGTCTCCGCGGAGGGGCGGCGGATCACGGCGGCCGGCTGGTGGACGATCGTCGTCAGCCAGCCGCTGTTCGTGTTCCTGTTGCTGCGCGGGCTGTGGCGACACCTCGTCTGGGCGCAGCTTCTGCGCCGGATCGCTCGACTGGAACTTCGGCTTGTCGCGACGCATCCAGACGGCAATGGCGGGCTCTCTTTTCTTGCGAGCTATCCCAACGCCTATGTTCTCTTCATCTTCGGTATCAGTGCCGCGATAGGTGCTGCGATCGCCAAGCATCTGCTGCAGGAAAGCCTGACAACCACCACCTTCAGCACGATCGCAACCGGCTGGCTGGTGATCGTGCTGGCGCTCTTTGCCTACCCGCTGTCGGCTTTCTCGAAGCCGCTTGGACAGTTGAAGGAGCGCAGCCTGTTGATGCTGGGGACGCAGGCGACCCGCTATCACCGCTCAAACGAGCGGAAGATACTGGGCACCAATGTGGTGGCGGCAAGCACCGACGAGGTTCAGCAGCAGGCCGATGACATCGCCGACCCGACGAAACAGTTTGAAACGACGCGCAAGCTGTCGGCGATGCTGTTGAGCCGCACGGCAGTCGTGCCGGTGGCGGCAGCTGCCCTCCTGCCGATCGCCGCTGCCGGCGTCACCATTCTTCCCTATAAGGAAGTGTTCTCCGTCCTCAAGAAGTTGCTGTTGCTCTGAGCGGTGCAAACTTCCCGGTCATGGCGCGGCACCAAAGAAGGTGAGGCGGCTGAAGAGCACGTAGTGCGATTCCGATACCATCAGCGCGACGAAGACCAGTACCAGAAGCGGCGGCAGCAGGATCGCGTAGATCAACGCCAGACGTTCCCAGGCCATATGCATGAAGACGGCAACGATGAGCCCCGCCTTGAGCATCATGAAGATGAGGATCAGCGACCATCTGAGATAGCCCTGCAGGCCGACGTAATCGACCAGGTAAGAGAAGGTGCTGAGCACGAAAAGTAGGCCCCAGACCAGCAGATAGAGACCGATCGGGTGCTGTTGGTGCTCTTTGACCGCGATCTGTGCCGGTGCGTCAGTCATGGCTGTTCCTCACCAGAGATAGAAGAATGCGAAGATGAAGACCCAGACGAGGTCCACGAAGTGCCAGTAAAGGCCGGTGATTTCGACGATCTCGTATTGCCCCTTGCGGCTGGTGAAAAAGCCGCGCTTGCCGGTTTCGAAGTCGCCGCGCCAGACCTTGCGCGCGATGATCAAGAGGAAGATGACGCCGATCGTCACGTGCGTTCCGTGGAAGCCGGTGATCATGAAGAAGGTGGAGCCGAACTGCGGCGCACCCCACGGGTTGCCCCAGGGCCGAACGCCTTCGGAGATCAGCTTGGTCCATTCGAAGGCCTGCATGCCGACGAACGTGGCGCCGAAGAGTGCCGTCAGCATCATCAGGATCGCCGTCTTGCGCCGGTCGTGGCGATAGCCGAAGTTGACCGCCATGGCCATGGTGCCGCTCGATGAAATCAGCACGAAGGTCATGATGGCGATCAGGATCAGGGGGACGTCCGAACCGCCGATATGCAGCGCGAAGACCTCGCTCGGGTTCGGCCAGGGGACCGCGGTCGACATGCGCGCCGACATGTAGGCGACGAGGAAGCAGCCGAAGACGAAGGTATCGCTCAGGAGAAAGATCCACATCATGGCCTTTCCCCAGGAGACATTCTTGAAGGCGCGCTGATCCGATGCCCAATCGGCGGCAAAGCCGGCGAGACCCGAAGGCCGGGGCAAGGGCTCTGTGACAGGTGCATGTGTCGGCGCGGACATGGGCGGCTCCTAGGTCAAGATTTGCCGGCAGAGGTCGATGAAGTCGTTGGCCCAGCCGGAAAACAGCGCAAACAGCACGAGCCAGACAGCGAGCATGAAATGCCAGTAGGTGGCGCAGAGCGTGATTGACAGGGTCGCCCTTTCATCGATCGGCCCCTTGCGCGTGGCGAGAATGGTGCGGGCAAGCGCGATCAGGCCGCCGACGATGTGCAGGCCGTGCATGCCGGTGATCATGTAGAAGAAGCTGTTGGCCGCATTGCCGGTGAGGAGGTATCCGGCATCGGTGAGCTCGCGCCAGGCGAAGACCTGGCCGACGAGGAAGCCGAGGCCCAAGGTAAGGGCGGCGATGAGCGCCGTGCGGCTTGCTTCGTCACGGTGGCGTTCGGCCGATACCTTGGCGGCATGAAGCATCAGGCTTCCGGCAGCGAGCACCGCCGTGTTCAGCCATAGGAGCGTCGGCATCGGCGTCGACCACCAGTCGGTCGATGCCATGCGCATGAAGTAGGCGCTGATGAACAGGGTGAACAGCGCGCCGACGACGGCGAGAAAGACGCCGAGGCCAATTTTGGCCGGTTCGATCGGGTGGCGGCCCTGCGGGCGCGGGTCGTGGTGGTGGCCGACCTCCAGCCAGGGCTTCGACATCATCCGCTGCTGCGACAGCCACCATCCCGCGATCGCCGCGATGACGGCGAGGAAGATCAGTGTCACGCTCATGTCGCGGTCTCCCGCGTCAGGTTGTCGGGGCCGGGCTGGTTCTGTGGGATGAAATCCTCCGGTGCGCCGGGCACGCTATAGTCATAGGCCCAGCGATAGACCACCGGCAGATCCTTGCCCCAGTTGCCATGGCGTGGCGGCGTTTCCGGCGTCTGCCATTCGAGCGTCGTTGCCCGCCATGGATTGCCGCCGGCCTCGCGGCCGTGGCGAATGCTCCAGACGAGATTGAAGAGGAAGACGATCTGCGCCGCGCCGACGATGAGCGCAACGATGGTGATGAACTCGTTGAGCGTGTGGGCCGAGGCCGGGACAAAGGCGGTTTCGCCCATCTCGTAGTAGCGCCGGGGCACGCCGATCAGGCCGAGATAGTGCATCGGGAAGAAGATGAGGTATGCGCCGACGAAGGTGACCCAGAAATGAAGCTGGCCCATCGCCTCGTTGAGCATGCGGCCGGTGACCTTCGGATACCAGTGATAGATGGCGCCGAAGATGACGAGGATCGGCGCGACACCCATGACCATGTGGAAATGGGCAACGACGAACATCGTATCGGAAAGCGGCACGTCGACGACGACGTTGCCGAGGAAGAGGCCGGTCAGCCCGCCATTGACGAAGGTAACGATGAAACCGAGCGCAAACAGCATCGGCAGGTTGAGATGGATATCGCCGCGCCACAGCGTCAGCACCCAGTTGTAGACCTTGAGCGCGGTCGGCACGGCAATGATCAGCGTGGTTGTGGCGAAGAAGAAACCGAAATAGGGGTTCATGCCGCTGACATACATGTGGTGCGCCCAGACGACGAAGGAAAGCGCGCCGATGATGACGATCGCCCAGACCATCATGCGGTAGCCGAAGATGTTCTTTCGGGCATGGGTACTGATGAGATCGGAGACGATGCCGAACGCGGGAAGGGCGACGATGTAGACTTCGGGGTGGCCGAAGAACCAGAAGAGATGCTGGAACAGGATCGGGCTGCCACCGCCATGCTGCAGCTGTTCGCCCATTTCGACGATCGCCGGCATGAAGAAGCTGGTGCCGAGCACCCGGTCGAACATCATCATGACGCAGGCGACGAAGAGGGCGGGGAAGGCGAGCAGCGCCATCACCGTCGCGGTGAAGATGCCCCAGATCGTCAGCGGCATACGCATCAGCGTCATGCCGCGTGCGCGGCCCTGGAGCACCGTCACCACATAGTTGAGCCCGCCCATGGTGAAACCGATGATGAAAAGGATGAGCGAGGAGAGCATCAGCACGATGCCCCAGTCCTTGCCTCCGGGTGTGCCTGAAAGCACGGCTTGCGGCGGATACAGCGTCCAGCCGGCGCCGGTCGGTCCGCCGGGGGCAAAGAAGCTGGCGACCAGCACGAGCACGGCGAGAAGGTAGAGCCAGTAGCTCAGCATGTTGGCGTAGGGAAACACCATGTCGCGTGCGCCGAGCATCAGCGGGATCAGGTAGTTGCCGAAGCCGCCGAGAAACAGCGCGGTCAGCAGGTAGATCACCATGATCATGCCGTGCATGGTGATGAACTGGTAGTAACGCTCCGCATCGATGAAGGCGAAGGCGCCGGGAAAGCCAAGCTGCAGGCGCATCAGCCAGGAGAGAACCAACGCAACCATGCCGATGGCGATGGCGGTCGAGGCATATTGCACGGCGATGATCTTGGCGTCCTGGCTGAAGACATAGCGCGTCCACCAACTGTGGGGATGGTAGAGTTCAACATCCTCCACCTCGGCGTGTCCGAGCGCGCCATCTGTGCCTGACCGGATGTCGACCATCTATACTCTCCCAATTGCCGTCGGGGCGCCTCCTACCGCGCCGGGGCGGCATTTTCTGCCTGTGCCGTTTCCTTCGTCTGCGCTGCTGCCATCAACTGCGAAAAGGTCTGCTGGCTCGCGAGCCAGGTCTGATAGTCCTCCGCGCTGTCGACGACGACGGTACCGCGCATCTGCGGGTGGCCGACGCCGCAGAGCTCCGCGCAGAGCACTTCGAAGGTGCCGGTGCGCGTGGGGGTCAGCCAGAAATAGGTCACCATGCCGGGCACCATGTCCATCTTGGCGCGGAACTCCGGCACGTAGAAATCATGCAGCACATCGACGGAGCGCAGCAGCACCTTGACCGGCTTGCCGATCTCGAGGTGCAACTCGCCGCCTTCTATGACGACGTCATCCAGGGCGGCCGTGTCGTTGCGGTTGAGGCCAAGCGAATTTTCCGGCGAGACGTCGCGTGTCTCGGAGGTGCCGAGCTTGCCGTCGACGCCGGGCAGGCGGTAGCTCCACAACCATTGTTGGCCGACGATTTCGACCTCGCTAGCACCGTCGGGAACGGTGACGAACTGATGCCAGACGAACAGGCCAGGCGTCAGCATGGCGGCGACGCCGAGCGTCGTGCCGGCGGCAAGCCAGCTTTCGAGCTTCTTGTTCTCAGGTTCATAGGCCGCCTTGTTTCCCGGGCGGTGCCGAAAACGCAGGACGCAGTAGGCCATGAACAGGACGACGGCGACGAAGACGACGCCGGTGATCCAGAAGGTGATGATGAGTGTATTGTCTATGTAGTTCCAGTTGGACGCGATCGGCGTCCACCACCATGGGCTCAACAAATGGAACAACACCGATCCGGCGGCCAGCAAAACCAGAATAACCACCACGGCCATTTCTTGTCCCTCCTCGCCGCTCGCGGCTGTGGGCATGAATACGCAATCCGTAGAGTTCTAAATGCAATTATTGCACGAACGGAAAATACTCGCAATTGACCGTTCGGTTGAGCGCCTGCCGGCAACTCAACCCATTTCGTCTACTGCGAATATTGCTTGAGATAGGCGAGCAGGTTGGAGATATCGCCTTCGTCCTTCAGGCCGGGAAAGACCATCTTTGTGCCCTTCACTTTCGCCTTCGGATTGTGGAGATAATCGCGCAGCGTCGCCTCGTCCCAGACAAGCCCACCCTTGCCGGCATCGATCATCGCCGGCGAATACTTGAAGTCCGGATGCGTGCCGGCTGTTCTGCCCAGCACATGATTGAGCGAAGGACCGACCTTGTTGGTGTCGCTGTCGGCGACATGACAGATGGCGCATTTCTTGAAGACGGTCGCGCCGGCCCCCGCATCGCCCTCTTGCGCGAGGGCGGCGACGGGACAGAGCAGCGTTGTCGAAAAGGCAAGGGCAACAACAAAATTTCGCATGACACTTCCTCAATATCGCCGGGCGCGGGGCAAGGAAGGCTATCGTCAATTCATCGTATTGGCGGTACTTGCTTCTCTCAATTGGGCGCCACGGGCGGTTGATACTTGCGACGGCATGACGGTACGCCTCGTCCGGAAGATGTCAATCTCCGGTCTTGGGCGATATCGCTCGCGCCGCGTCACTTTCCGCCAGCCGCTACGGCCGGCGCGGCAATCAGACCCGATTGCCGGCGGCGTCGAAGAAATGCAGTCGCTCGGGCGGCAGTCGTACCGGGATTTCGCCGGCTGCATTGAGGAAAGTGCGGTCGTTGGTAAAGGCCTTGAAGCTGGCCTTGCCGAAGGACAAATGCAGGATGATGCCGAAGCCGGTTGGTTCGACCAGGTCGACCGTTGCCTTCAGCGCATCCGGCGCCGTGGTGCCGAGCTCGACATGTTCCGGCCGAATGCCGAGCGTCGTGCTGGCCCCGTCAATCAGTTCCGCATGCACTTGCGCCGGAATGGTTACGCCGCCCGCAGTCTCGAAACGTGGCGCTTCGCCGTTTCGGTAGGTGCCTTCGAAGAAGTTCATGCCGGGCGAGCCGATGAAGCCGGCAACGAAGAGGTTTGCCGGACGGTCGTAGAGATCGAGCGGGCTGCCGACCTGCTGCACGAAACCGCCGTTCATGGCGACGATCCGGTCGGCAAGTGTCATCGCCTCGATCTGGTCGTGGGTGACGTAGATCGAGGTGGCGCCCAGATCCTTGTGCAGCTTCTTGATCTCGGCGCGCATCTGTTCGCGCAGGCGCGCGTCGAGGTTTGACAGCGGCTCGTCGAAGAGAAAGGCCTTGGGTTCGCGCACGATGGCGCGGCCCATGGCGACGCGCTGGCGCTGGCCGCCGGAAAGGGCGCGCGGGCGACGCTCGAGCAGCGGGTCGAGACCGAGCTTCGACGCAGCACCGGAGACGACGCTGGCGATCTTTTCCTTGGCCGTCTTCCGGAGCCTTAGGCTGTAGCTCATGTTGTTGGCGACCGACATATGCGGATAGAGCGCATAGGACTGGAACACCATGGCGATGTCGCGGTCCTTCGGGGCCAGTTCGTTGACGCGTTTTCCGGCGATGCGGATTTCGCCTGACGTCACGCTTTCAAGGCCGGCGATCATGCGCAGCAGGGTGGACTTGCCGCAGCCGGACGGGCCGACCAGCACGACGAATTCGCCGTCGCCGATCTTCAGGTCCACATCGTGCAGGACCGGGTGGATGCCGTAGGATTTACGGATGTTGGCGATATCGATGGAAGCCATGGTGGTATCCTCAGCCTTTGACCGCGCCGGCCGTCAGGCCCTGGACGAGATAGCGTTGAATGAGCAGGAAGAAGAGGCAGGCCGGGATCAGCGCCAGCACGCCGGCGGCCATCATCTGGCCGAAGTCGACCGAGAATTTCGACACGAAGGACAGCAGCCCGACCGGAAAAGTCGCCTGGTCGTTGCCCGAGATCAGCATCAGCGAAAACAGAAGCTCGCTCCAGGCAGCGGTGAAGACGAAGCCGAGGGTTGCGGCAATGCCCGGAAGCGTCAGCGGCAGGATGATCTGGCGGAAGGCCACGAACTGGGTTGCGCCGTCGATCATCGCCGCCTCTTCGAGATCCTTCGGAATACCGTCGAAGAAGGACTGCATCAGGAAGGTGGCAAACGGCACGTTGAAAGCGGTGTAGACGATGACGAGGCCGGTCAGGCTGTTGGTGAGGCCGAGCGGCGACAGGATCTTGAAGATCGGTGCGACGAGCATGACGAGCGGGAACATCTGCGTCAGCAGCATCAGCGCCACCAGCCAGTACTTTCCGCGGAAGTTGAAGCGCGACAGCGCGTATCCCGAGAGCGAGGCAAGGATGGTGACGATGATCGCCGTCGAGCCCGAAACGATCAGGCTGTTTTTGAAGAACACCGGGAAGGCGCTGTGGCGCAGCACGAAATCGAAATGCTCGAGGCTGGCGCGCGAAGGCCACATCCGAATGCCTTCGGAGTAGAGCAGGTCGTTGGGCGTGACTGCGACCTTCAGCAGCCAGTAGAGCGGGAAGAGCGCGAAGGCGATATAGGCGAGGATCGCCAGTCGATGTGCGGCTACGAGAAGGATGGGTTTGGCGCGCATGGTCTCAATCCTTGCTCAGCAGCCATTGGCGCAGGATGACAATCAGCATGGAGTAGGCGAGCAGCAGTGCCAGAAGCACCAGCGCGATCGCCGAAGCGTAGCCGAAGTCGAGCCGCTTGAAGGCCTGGGTGAAGATGTAGCTGGCGACGATCTGGGTGCGATCGGCCGGACCGCCATTGGTCATGACGATGATCAGGTCGGCGAAATTCGAGATCCAAACGGTGCGCAGGAGAATGGTGATGGCGATCGTCGGCGCCAGGAAGGGCAGGGTGATCGACAGGAACCGCTGCACCGGGCCGGCGCCGTCGATGCTGGCGGCTTCATAGAGATCACGCGGGATCGCCTGGAGGGCGGCAAGCAGGGTGATGGCGAAGAACGGGATGCCCCACCAGACATTGGCGATGATCGGCCCCCACATCGCCAGATGCGGATCGGAAAGGATGTTGGACGGCTCGCTCATGATGCCGAGCGCGTAGAACCAGTGTGGCAACGGTCCGACGACCGGATTGAACAGCCAGGACCAGTTGAGACCGGCCAGGAAGCTCGGCACCGCCCAGGGCAGGAAGACGAGCGCCTGCGCCAGGCCTCGGCCGTAAAACGGCTTGTCGAGCAGCAAAGCGAGGATCAGCCCGAGGAAAAACTGCAGGAAGACCGAGGCGCCCGTCCACCACAGCGTGTTGCGCAGCGCCCGGTAGAAAGCCTGGTCCTGCGACAGCGCCCGGAAGTGGTCGAGGCCGATGAAGGCGCCGGAGAATGGATTGAGCAGCTGAATATCGCGGAAGGCGTAGGAGACGCCGAGCGCCAACGGCACCAGCATGACGGTGACGATCAGGATCAGCGCCGGCGCGCTATAGAGATAGGGCGCAGCACCATCGGTGATACGCTTCATCAGCGGCCGGCGTGCGGGCAGGCCGTCATGGCGGGCGGCATAGGCCATCGGTCGAAATTTCCCCTGTGCGGCCGCCGGTTTTTTGGCGTGCCCTGTTCTCAACATATCGAGTGACCGGCGGCGGTGAGGTCCGCCGCCGGTCGAAGGCTCACTTCTTGGCGAGGTGCTTCTGCTGCGCCTTGGTGAGGTACTCGGCCCACTGGTTGGCGAGATCCGTCGGCGTGATGTCGCCGAGTAGGGCTTCCTGCGTCGTCTTGATCGCCAGCGAATCCTTGAAGAAGGCGAATTCTTCGAGGTAGGTCGGCATGACCGTCAAAACGACGTCCTTGTCGGCAAGCTCGTCGAACCAGCCCTTGAACTGCGGGCTCGCATAGAACGGATCCTTTTCCGCCGCCTTGTGGACGGGCAAGGCACCGGTGCGCTTGTTCCACTCGATGTTGCCTTCGGGCCCTTCGAGCGTTTCGATCAGCTTCCAGGAGAGGTCCTTGTTCTGGCTCGCCGCAAGCATCGACCAGCCGGCAAAGCCGATGGTGGTGAAGGCCTTGCCGCTCGGTCCCTTCGGCATGGTGGTGACGCCGAAATCTTCCGACTTCATCCGCTCGGCAATGGCGATCAGCGCGTCCGGGTCCTGGTCGAGGAAGGCGCAGGTGCCGCTATAGAAGCCGGCGACGATTTCGTTGAAGCCCCAGTTGACGCTGTCCTTCGGCGCCAGCCCCTTCTTGTAGAGGTCGATCACCCAGGTGAGACCGTTGACCCAGCCTTCGCTGTTCATGGTCGACGTGCCGTCCTCATTGAAGAATTTGTTGCTGCCGGCCATGGTCGCGCCGAACATCACCCAGCCGTTGAGGCCACCAGGACCGCCGCGCAGGCAGTAGCCGGATTTGCCCGGCAGCTTGGAGACGGCTTCCGATGCCTTGACGAAATCGTCCATGGTCTTCGGCGGTTCGCTGACGCCGGCCTCCGACAAGAGCTTCTTGTTGTAGAACATGGCGCGCAGATAGAAGCCGTAGGGCAGCATGTAGGCGGTGTTCTTGATGTCGCGGCCGAGCTCGAGCGTACGCTCGGTCAGGCCCGGCGTGTGCTCCCACTTTTCGAGATAGGGCTCGAGGCTTTCAAGCATGCCGTTGTTGGCATAGAGCGAAAGCCAGGTGTCGGGCATTTCCATCACGTCGGGCAGCTCGCCGGCCGAAACCATGGTCGCGAACTTCTGGAAGGCTTCGCCCCAGGGCAGTGAGATGATCTCGACCGTGGTGCCCGGATTTGCGGCTTCAAACTTGGCGACGATCGATTTCAGCGTTTCGGTGCGCTCGGGGCTGGTGATGACCTCGACCAGCTTCAGCTTGGTATCGGCCAGTGCACTTCCTGCCATCAGGGTGGCAAGCAGAGTGGCGGTAATCAGTTTCCTCATTTTTGTTCCCTTTGTTTTTTGATGGTTGATCCACATGCAATGAGCGGGATGCGGCATCCCGCTCCTGTCAGCCTGACGAAGCGGCAGACATCGCCGCTTCAAGATCGCTCCAGAGGGCCTCCGTTCCCTCCAGGCCGACATGGAGCCGTACGGACCGCGGTGAGATGCCGAAGGCGGCCGCGGAATTGGGCTGGGCTTTCTGTGACAGCACGACTTCGCCCGGCACGATCAGGCTTTCGTGTCCGCCCCAGGAAACGCCGAGCTTGAACAGGTCGAGGTGGTCGGCGAAGCGTCTGACATCGACGCCGTCGCGGAAGATGAAAGAGAAGAGACCCGATGTGCCGGACAGGCCCGGCGGCAAGGTGTTGCCAAGGCCGGGATGGCAGACGGTCTCGACCAGCGGATGGGCCTGCAGGCGCTGCGCTACCGTCAGCGCCGAACGCTCGTGCGCCTTCATGCGGATCGGCAGGGTGCGAAGACCGCGGATCAGGAGCCAGGCATCGAAGGGCGAGAGCTTGCCGCCGAGATAGGGGTAGGCTTCCGAACGGATGCGGCCAATCAGGTCCTTCGAGCCGGCGACGACGCCTGCGACCACGTCGCTGTGCCCGCCGAGATATTTCGAGGCCGAATGGATGACCAGATCGACGCCGAGCGAAATCGGCTGCTGGAAGATCGGGCTCGCCCAGCTGTTGTCGATGGCGGTGAGGATGCCCTGCTGTTTTGCGAGTTTTGCCAGTGCTGCCACGTCATGGGTGTCCATGACCCAGCTTGTCGGGCTTTCCATGTAGAAGAGCTTGGCGCCGGGCAGAGCCCTGGCGACGGCCTCCTCATCGCGGCCGTCGACATAGGTCACCTCGACCTTCATGCGCTTCAGATGGGTGCCGAAGAGCCGGAAAGCGTCGGGATAGACATGGTTGACGGCGACGATGCGGTCGCCGGGCTCGACGAAGGACATCACGGTGGAGGAGATTGCCGCCATGCCGCTGGCAAAGCCGATCGCGTCCTCTGCCCCTTCCAGTTTCGCCAGCATCTCCTCGAACATGCGCACCGTCGGGTTGAGGCCGCGGGTGTAGATCGGCCGCACGCGTTCGCCCTTGTAGGTCGCGACCATGTCGTCATAGTCCTTGAAGGTGAACAGCGAGGTCTGGACGATCGGCGGCACGACGGCGTCAAAGGCATTGCCCTCGTCGTGCGCGACGATCAAAGAGGCGTGGTCGAACGGATCGAAGCCGTTGTTCATTTGGACATTTCCTTGATGTCTTCCTCGACGATTGCGAGGATTTTCAGCGTTTCTTCGCGCGCGGTATCGGGATCCTTTGCCGCGATCGCGTTGAAGAGGGTGCGGTGGAATGGGAAGGAACGGCGGGCGAAATCCGAACGGTCGAAGGGCTCTTCCCAGAAGCGTTCGAAGGCTTCCCGCATCTGTTCGAGCAACTGCCGGAACAAGGGATTGTGGGTGGCGTCGTATATCGCCAGGTGGAAGGCGAGGTCTTCCGGGCCTGAGGTGCCCTTGGCGATGTGCACCCGCTCCATCTCATTGAGCTTCACTTCGATGATCTCAAGGTCTGCGTCGGTGCGTCGGCGCGCTGCGACCATATTGGCTTCGACTTCAATGCCGCGGCGGACCTCGAGCGTCATCAAAAGCACGTCGCGAAGATGCCCGGCGTCGAGCGTCAGCGGCATATGCACGGTGCCGGCCGAGATGGCGCGCAGCAGATAGGTGCCGCTGCCCTTGCGCGCTTCGACGACGCCGAGCGCCTGGAAATGGCGGATGACTTCGCGCACGGTCGAGCGCCCGACGGCAAGCGCCATCATCAGTTCGCGCTCCGCCGGTAGGCGATCGCCGGCTTTCAGGCCAGATTGTTGGATGTAATCGGCGAGCGCGGCAATGACCTGTTGCGCCCGGTCGGCGGGCGGCAGTGGCAGAAGCGCTGCTCTTGCTTGTTCAGTCATTCAGCCTCCCCCTCGGCGCCAAATTGGTCTGACATCTGATCAATATGACCAAGGCACGGGAAGTCGTCAAGCAGGAACTTATAAACACGCGTCGGTTGACCCGGCACTCCGCACGGAGTGATATGGCGAAGCAAGGAGTTCGAAGATGAAGAAAACAGGACGTCTGCTCGTGGCCCTGGCGGCGATCGCAATCGCTGCTGGCACTGCTACGAGCGGTGCCGAGGCGCAGATGCGCACGGGCAAGGGCGAGTATTACCAGGGCATCAAGCGCGCGCCCTATGGCAGCTATCTCTGGATCTGGCCGCCAGAGTGGAGGCGGGAACCGGTCTATCAGCAACGGCCGCAGAACCAGCCTGCCAGCGGCAAATCCGACGGCCGCAAGAAGACTTACGCGCAATAGCCTACTGCATGTTTCCTTAAACCGTATTCGATTTAAGGATAAAAACATGCAGTAATTCAAAGTGCTACAGCGACCTTTGCGCGTCTAATAAGACGCGCGGCGCTGTAGCGGCCAGTGTGTGGCAGGGACAAAGAAAAGTGGCGCCCGAGGGCGCCCCAAAATTCCGTATCAGATTTGCGCGATATGGGCGTCGCGCGGCAGCGACGACAGCACTTCCGGCCCGTCCGCGCGCAGGATGACGATATCCTCGAGCCGGATGCCGAAGCGACCGGGCAGGTAGATGCCGGGTTCGATCGAGAAGACCATGCCTTCCTCCAGAACCGTTTCCGACGTTGCCGTGATGTAGGGTGGCTCGTGGCCGTCGATGCCCATGCCGTGACCTGTGCGGTGGACGAAATATTCGCCGTAGCCGGCGTCCGCGATCACCTTGCGTGCTGCATCGTCCACGGTCTTGGCGAGAACGCCTGGACGAGCCGCCTTGAGCGCTGCCTGAACGGCCCGCTCGACGATCGTGTGGATCTGGCCGTAACCTTCCGGTGCGCGGCCGACGATCGCCATGCGGGTGATGTCGCTCGGGAAGCCCTGCTTGCGGCCGCCGATGTCGATAACGACGGCGTCGCCTTCGGCAATGACCCGTTCGCTGGCGGAATGATGTGGGAAAGCGCCGTTGCCGCCGGCGCCGACAATCCAGAAGGCCGGTGCCGCACCTTCGGATAAGAAGTGCGAGCGGATTTCTGCGGCCAGTTCCTTCTCGGTCATGCCGGGGCGGATCTTGGCGAAGGCCGCCTGCATGGCGCGATCGGCGATGCCGGCATTCATCTTCAGCAGCTCGTATTCGCTCCTGTCCTTGCGCATGCGCAGGGCACCGAGCGTCTCAGGTGTAAAGTCGCGGGCAGTGTCCTCGGGCAGATTGTCGATGAGCAGCAGCGCGAAATCGGCGCGCATGGTCTCGTCGATCACCACGCGGCCGGGCTTTTCCGCGCCGATCCCGGCAAGCGCCAAAGTCAGAGCCTCAACTGGTCCTTCGGCATCGGACCAGTTGTAGAAATCGATATCCGTATGTTCGCGGGTGCCCTCGGCATTGAGCGCCGGCATCAGGAAGGCTTCCTTCTGCGGGCCGATCAGCAGCAGGCAGGGGCGTTCGTCGGGATGCGGATGATAGCCGATCAACCAATCCATGTGCGATCCGGGGGCGAGTGCCACCAGCCCGCTGCCGGTTTCGTTCATCTTGGTCCGCAGGGCGGCAAGGCGTGCTTTCGTCTGTTCTTTCATGGCGTTTCCAGTTCTGGTTCCGGCAGGGTTGTGGGTGAGGTGAGGGGCCGCGCGTCGCTCTCGTGTTCGGGCGTCGATCGACGCGCGGCGGTCGCTAGACGCAGGCGTCCAGACGAAAGGCTGGTGATCTGATGGGCGCAATTGCTGACGCGTTTGCGCATGCAGCAATTCAAAGCGCTACAGCGACCTTTACGCGTCTAATTAGACGCGCGGCGCTGTAGGGCGATCCTATCCGGCGCCCTTGCCGGGGCTTGCCGAGGCACTGCGACGGTCCTCGGCGCGTGTTACCGCGAATGCGCCTTCCGGCGTCTCCATTGCCTGCGCGTCGCCGAAGACATCCATCGTGCAGGTGTGCAGGATCACCGTCGGTTCGCTGGTGTGGTTCCAGGTGAGGTGGGTCAGACCCGACAGGAAATGTGCGGAATCGCCCGTTTCCAGCACCGTCTCTTCGCCATCAATCTCGATCGTCAGTGCGCCCTGGAGAACGAAGAACATCTCTTCGCCCTCGTGGGTCATGGCTTCGCTGCGGTGGCCGGGCGGTGTGTGCACCACGGTGCTGCGCAGAACGCTGCCGGGAAAGGAAGCCGACAGGCGTTCATAGGATATGTTGTTGTCGGGCGACCCAGCGAGCGCATAGGCGCGGCGCTGATCGTGGCGGGTAAATGGCGTTGCCACCCTCGGCGAATTGAGGAATGTCCCGACCTCGACCTTCAGCACCCGACAGACCGCGACCAGCGACGTCAGCGACGGCACGGTGATGCCGCGCTCGATCTGGGAGATGAAGCCCACAGAGAAATCGGCCCGATCGGCAACTTCCTTGAGCGTCAGCTTCAGGGCCTTGCGCCGCTCGCGCAGCCGATCGCCGAGCGAAGGAAGCTCCGATGCCGGATCACCCGGCCGAGACTGCGAATCCACTGTGAAATCCCCCTCATCCCACATCCTCCCCCAAGGGAAGATCTCCTGCGTGGGTACAGACATACACGCCCGGAAATCGCTAGGATTTCAGGGCTATGCACTTGTATTTCCTGAACTTTGCTGCGGCGATCGCGGCTTGTCAATGAAAATTTTAGCCACACTAAAATTTCAGTTGATGGCGTTGGTTTAATGTCAGGCTGCAAGCTTCAGCAGGCGCGCGACGGCCTGCTGGTCGAAGCCGCCGATACCCTCGCGAATATCGGCTGCAATGGCATCGGCAACGGCATCCTCGTCGCGGCGGCGCAAGGCGTCGATCGCCTCGCGATGGCGGTCGACGACATAGAGTTCGCTCACATGCTCCATGGCGATGCCGAGGATCGGACCCAGTTGCAGCCAGACGCTTTCGATCAGCGGCATGACGATCTGGTCCGGATTGGCGGTGTAGATCGTCCGGTGGAAGGCCTGGTTGGCGATCAGCGCCGCCACCTGGTCGCCGCGTTGGATTTCGTCCTCGATGCTGTCGTCGATCGCTGAGATTCGTTCGATCTGCCGCTCCGAAAGATGGGCGACGGCTCGGCGCGCGGCATGGCTCTCGAGCGCGATGCGAAGCGATATCAGCTCTTCGAAACGGGCGGGCGTGATGCGCGGCACGACGATGCGGCGGTTTTCAAGGAATTGCAGAGCGCCGATGGAAGTGAGCTGCCGCAGGGCCTCGCGCACCGGCGTCGGGCTGCTCTCCAGCGCTTCGGCAAGCCCCCTGATCGTGACCGAAGTGCCGGGGCGGAAGCTGCCGACCATGATCGCCTGGCGAAGCCTGGCAAAGGCATAGTCATGCGTGGTCATGCCCTCTGGCCGGTCGAGAAGAGGCAGCGATGGGGTCTTCAAATCAGCAGGCTCCTTCTGCCACGCGGGAATGATCGCGGGCTGATAACATCCGTCGAGGTTGACTCCAACTTCTAAATTATGTCAACTTTCTGCAAATGTGATCACAAAATGAGATTTGCGATATGTCCCTCGACGCGGAAGACCCGAGCGCCTTCAAGGCCTGGCTGGAGCAGAACGGCCCTATCGAAAGCATCCAGGCCGTGGTCTGCGACCTGAACGGTATCATGCGCGGCAAGCGTGTACCCGTGGAGCAGGCCTCCAAGGTGCTGGGGGGCGGCATCCGCATGCCGCTGTCGATCGTCGGCGTCGACGTCTGGGGCGAAGACATCATCAACAGCGAGCAGGTGTTTGCTAGCGGCGATAGGGACGGTATCTGCGCCGTTACCGGGCGCGGCGCGTTGCCGGTCAACTGGACCTCGCGGCCAAGTGCTCTGGTGCCGCTGTGGCTGCTGCTCGAGGACGGCAAGCCGTTCCTCGCCGATCCGCGCCAGGCGCTGGCGGCGATCGTACGCGAGTATCAGGAGTTGGGGTTGCGCCCCGTGGTCGCGACCGAAATGGAATTCTATCTGATCGACCCTGAGCCCGACAGCGCCGTGCCTCCGATTTCGCCCTATACCGGCAAGCGGCTCGATTCCGATGCGATCCTGTCGATCGACGAACTCGACGATTTCGGCGAGTTCTTCTCCGACGTCTACAAGGAATGTGCCCGCCAGAACGTGCCGGCGGATGCGGCGATCGCCGAGAATGGCATCGGCCAGTTCGAGATCAACCTGCTGCACACCGACGATCCCTTGAAGGCGGCTGATGACGCGATCTTCTTCAAGCGCATCGTCAAGGGCGTCGCCCGCAAGCACGGGCTGGCGGCGACCTTCATGGCCAAGCCCTATGGCACCCGCTCGGGCAACGGCATGCACATCCATTTCAGCCTGCTCGACGCTGATGGCAACAATGTCTTCAACGACGGCAGCGACGAAGGGTCGGCGGTCCTCAAGAATGCCGTCGCGGGCCTTTTGCGCGGCATGCCGGAAACGACGCTTATGTTTGCGCCGCATTTCAATTCCTACCGTCGACTGCGGCCGGATACGCACGCGCCGACGGCCGTGTGCTGGGGCTATGAAAACCGGACATCGGCGATCCGCATCCCCGGCGGCAATCCGGCAGCGCGCCGCATCGAGCACCGGGTGGCCGGCGCTGACGCTAACCCCTATCTCGTCATCGCCGCGATCCTCGGCGCGGCTCTCGTCGGTATCCGCAACAAATGGAAACCCTCGGCGCCGGTGACGGGCCGGGCCTATACGGCGGAGAAACTGCCCAAAATTCCCGCCGATTGGGGGCAGGCGGTCGATGCCTTCGAGGCAGGGCCGATTGCCGCCGAGATCTTCGATCCGACGCTGCGCTCGATGCTGATCGCCTGCAAGAGGCAGGAGATCGCCGGCTTTGCCGAGCAGGTGACGGACTATGAATTCAGCGCTTACCTGGAAATCGTGTGATGTCGAGAAACCAAAAATCCTATGCCGGCGACGGCAGCTATCCCACGAGCTACTACGCCTCCTCCCGCAACATCATCCGCACGCCGGTTTCGCTCAAAGGGCGCGTCGAGACGGATGTCTGTGTCGTCGGCGCCGGCTATTCCGGTCTGTCGACGGCAATCCATCTCGCCGAGAAAGGCTACAAGGTCGTCGTCGTCGAGGGCGCGCAGGTCGGCTGGGGCGCATCGGGGCGCAATGGCGGCCAGGTCGTCAACGGTCTCAACGCCAGCCTTGCGACCATCCAGCGCCGCTACGGCGAGGACGCAGCCCGCTTCGTCGGCGGGCTGGTGCAGGAGGGCGGCAAGATCATCCGCCGGCTCGTCAGCCAGTATCAGATCGACTGCAATCTGAAGCCGGGCAACATCTATGCGGCCTACACCCCGGCGCACATGAAGGAACTGGAAGCCAAGCAGGCGCTCTGGCGCAAGTACGGCATGGACGATCATCAGCTTCTCGACCGCGACGCGCTCAGCAAGCTGGTGAATTCCGACGCCTATTGCGGCGGCATGCTGGATACGACGGGCGGCCACATGCATCCGCTCAATCTGGTGCTCGGCGAAGCGCGCGCCTTGGAAAGCCTTGGCGGCACGATCTACGAACAGTCACCGGTCACGCGGGTCGACCATGAGGCGGCAAGGCCGACGGTCTATACCGCCGGTGGCGAAGTCACGGCGCGGATCGTTGTTCTCTGCGGCAATGCCTATCTCGGCGATGCGGTGCCGAAGCTCGTCTCGCGCGTGATGCCTGTTTCCACCCAGATGATCACCACCGCGCCGCTCGGCGAGGAGCTCGCCCATTCGCTGATCCCCAGCGACATGTGCGTCGAGGACGTGCGATACATCCTCGATTATTTCAGACTGTCGGCGGACAAGCGCATGATCTTCGGCGGCGGTACGGTCTATGGCGGCACCGACCCGGCGGACGTCGTGGCCAAGCTCAAGCCCAATCTGGAAAAGGTCTTCCCGAAGCTGAAAGGCGTGAAGATCGACTATGCCTGGAGCGGCAACTTCGCGCTCTCGTTTACCCGCGTGCCGCAGATGGGCCGCATCGGTGCCAATATCTATTTCGCTCACGGCTATAGCGGCCATGGCGTGACGGGATCGCATCTTTTCGGGCGCACGCTTGCCGAGGCGATCGACGGTGACGCAACGCGCTTCGACATGTTCGAGAAACTGCCCTGGTACCCGTTCCCGGGCGGGCGAATGTTCCGTGCGCAGTATTCGACGATCGGCTCCTGGTGGTATTCGTTCAAGGATGTCGTTGGCTGGTAGGGCGGGAACGCACCACTCGGGCCACCTTTCCGCACGGCAATGCGACCCGTCTGAAAAGCCGGAAAACCCGGCGGTGCCGTGTTCCTGCGGCGCCGGACGGCTCGCCGAATGCGGTTGTCGCCTGCCGCGTTCGGGCATAAAATCGACCGGGCAGGAAGACGGGCAGGAATGCCGCCAAGTGCCGTCGTTCTGGGGCGACTAAGGGGTGCGCTACGGCGCCTCGCCGTGGTTCGTGTGCCCTCCATTCGTACCCGGATCGAAGCGGCCGGGTGTTTCTCTTTGCGTGAGTTCACAATTGGCGACGGTAGCGCCATTTCACCGTCGATCCCGGGAACAAAAGGGTTCGCGAAACATTCCTGCCGAACGAGGGAGGTTGGAGATGTTCGTGCGCTTTGGCTATGAGATCGGCATCCGCTGCCCCCAGCCGACACCGATGATGACTTATCTTTCCGTCGCCAGCGAAAAGCGCCCTGACATCCGGCGCGAACGTGGCCCCGTAACCTCGCCGATCGTCAAGATGGAGGAGATTGTCGACCCGCACCGCAATGCGTGCCTGCGCATGATCGCGCCGGAAGGGGACTTCAAGCTCAGCTATGATGCCGTCATCGAAGACGACGGCCGGCCTGACGTTTCCGATCCGCAGGCGCAGGCCGTGCCCGTCGAGAAGCTTCCACCGAACACGCTGCCCTATCTGGCCGCCAGCCGCTATTGCGAAACCGATCGGCTGGGCGCGCTTGCCTGGAGGCTTTTCGGGGAGGTGGCGCCCGGTTGGCCGCGGGTGCAGGCGATCTGCGACTATGTGCATGCGCGCCTGGTGTTCAGCTACGGCTACGCCCAGGCGATGCGCACGGCGCTCGAAGCCCACGAGGATCGCCTCGGCGTCAGCCGTGACTATGCGCACCTTGCCATCGCATTTTGCCGCTGCATGAACATGCCGGCGCGCTACGTCAACGGCTACATGGCCGACCTTGAAACCGAGAACAGAGTGGCGCCGATGGACTTCAATGCCTGGTTCGATGTCTTTCTCGGCGATCGCTGGTACACGTTCGACGCCAAGAACAATGCGCGCCGTGCGGGGCGCATTGCCGTTGCCCGGGGCCGCGACGCCGCTGACATTCCGCTGATCCAGACCTTTGGAAAACACCAGCTGACGGGGTTTACGGTTTGGACCTGCGTCGAAGCCGATGGCGGTCTCACCCGCTCTCATCGCGATGCCAATGTGTCGCTTTTGACGCCATGGTTCAGCGAAAGCTGGTCGCGACATGTGCAGGAACGCGACCGTGATCGCCACTGAAGGCGCCGCCTGGCGGACGATTTTTTACTTTTGGGGTGGAATCGAGAAATTAATATCTATAAACTCAATCGAGAATATCGGAGAACATGGCTATTAACGGCCAAGTTCCCGGCCTGAACGACGGAGAGACGCGATGAACGCTGCGAAGCCGACAATCCAGTCCCGATATGCGTCCTACGCTGCAGCCCCGCCGCGCCGCTCACCCATCACCCTGTTTCCGCACGCGATCGCCTTTGTCGCTGCCTTCTGCTTCGTTTCCGCCGTCGTCATCGGTGCCCTCTAAACGCGTTTCGGGACTGCTATCCGGCGCGCGACAGATGCTCGTGGACCGCCAGCCAGGTTCCGGCCCCATCCCGTTCAAACACGATCGTTTCTCTTTCCTGCGACGTCAGTGCTTCACCGCCGATCTCAAGTTCGGTTCGAACGCCATGCGTGAAGACGGCAACGTTGCCGATCATTTGCACATGCCGATCGCTGGACTGGCAGCCTCGGACGCGGAAGCTGTCGCGGGTCTCCCACAACGCCCATTCCGCCTCATATTCTGCCCGGCTGCGCAGGGGTCGATCGAGATTGTGGAAGATGAAGGTCGCATTCGGCGCGAAGGCTGAAAAGTAGGCGGCGGCATCATGGCGGGCAAAGGCTGCGACGAGCCGATCGGCGGCGGCAAGCACCGACTGTTCCAAGTCTTGCATCGATACGCTCTTTATTGTGAGAGTTGGCTTCATTGTCCGGGTTGGATCATGGCGCCGCGATCAGCGTTGCGAGCGGCCGGTTCTGTCTGCTGACACGCGCCTTGAGCTCATCGAGCGGCATCGCCTCGTGCTTCGCGAATTCGATGAACATTAGATTGAGATTGTTGAACAGCATCTCGCCGACGGCGCGAATGTCGGTTCCGGGGGCGACGAGGCCCTTCACCTGCAGCTTGTGGATGAGCGTCGACACCTGGTCGCAAAGCCGGCGGTCGAGCTCGGTATAGCGCTTGCTGAAGGGGCTCTCCGGCTGCTGGATCGAAATCGCCATCGCAGTGCGCCACATCTCCTTGCTGAGATAGACGAGCGAGTGATCGTAATATTGACCGATCAGGGCCTCCAGCGCGCCTTCGACGGAGGAGGGGGGATTGTCGACGATGGTGCGCCCGGCGGCGAGAACTTCCTCCACTTCCATCGACACCGTGGCGACCAGGATGTCGCCCTTGTTTTCATAGTAATTGTAGAAGGTGCCGACCGACACTTCGGCCCGTTCGGCGATGTCCTCGATGCGGGCGCTGTCGTAGCCGACCTCGCGAAACAACTGAGCGGCGGCGTCCAGGATACGTCTGTTCCGGTCGGCTTTCTGCCGTGCGCGCAACCCTGTCATGTGGATTTCCTTGAATTCTGAATGTCTTCAAATTTGAGATTGACTTAAAAAATGAATTCATTCAATCTTTTTTTGAAGACGCCGAAACGAGCGTCAAACAAGAGGGCAACAGCATGATGCAGTCAGTTCATGACGGCGCGCACCTGCGCCGATTTTTCTCCTCGGTCGCTGCAGGCGCGATCGTCGCCGCTTCGCTTGTCTCGGTTCCGGCACCGGCTTTCGCGACCGAAGAACTCAATGCGCTCGTCTGGTGCGACCACACGGATCCGGCCCTGGTCGAGCCGTTCGAAAAGGCCAACGACGTCAAGGTCAACCTGAAGGTCTATGAAGGCACCGGTGCCGCGCTCTCGATCCTCGACCAGTCCCGTCCGGGCGACTGGGACGTCCTCGTCATCGACGGCGTCGATGTTCACCGCGCCATCGATCTCGATCTGCTCGCCGAAATGCCGGCCGATGCCTTGCCGACATCAGACCTCTTCCCCGAAGTCCGGATGGAGGCCAACAACACCAAGGACGGCAAGACTTATGCCGTCACGGAAAAGTTCGGCTACAACACCATCTCCTACGACAAGTCCAAGGTCGATCCGAAGGACATGCAGGATCTCTCGGTGATCTGGTCGGACAAGTACAAGGGGCGCATCGCGCTCTACGACTACTACCTGCCGATGATCGGCCTCGTCGGTCTCGGGCTCGGCAAGAAGACCGCAGAGCTAACCGAGGCGGACATGCCGGCGATCAAGGAAAAGCTGGCGGCAATGCGTGCGGTTTCCAAGCAGGTCAGCGATGTCGTGTCCTCCCAGACGGCGCTGGCAACCGGCGAGGTCGATATCCTGGTCGGTGGCGGCGAGTGGATCACCGCGGTGCTGTCGGCCGACAAGCCCAATCTCGACTGGACGATCCCGGAGCAGGGGGCGGTGCGCTGGGCGCAGTCGATTGGCGTGATGAAGGATTCGACCAAGCAGGATCTGGCGCTGAAATTCGTGCAGTACATCGTCAGCCCCGAAGGCCAGGCACGGCTTGCGACATCCTCCTGCTACTGGGCGATGCCGGCAAACAGCAAGGCCGGCGAGCACCTGACAGACCAGCAGAAGGCGGCGCTGCGGTTCAACGAGCAGGCCGAATACCTGAAGAAGACGCAGCTCTATCCGATCCCGTCCACCGAACTGGATCAGCAGTTCCAGGATGCCTGGACGGAAATGCTGCAGCAGTAACGCCCCGAACGGCGTTCGCCAATCCTGCAGCCGATCGCCGCCCCACCGTCCGGTGGGACGGTGAACTGCGGCCACCATCCTTGTCTGGTGGGCGCTCAGATCTGGAGCTTTCATGACCGCGACAACTCTCGAAGATGCCGACCGCCGGAAAGCCTGGGGTTTTGCTGCGCCGGCACTTTTGTGGACATTCGCCTTCTTCGTTGTGCCTTTCCTGTTCATGGCGGCGATGAGCCTCTGGAAGCGCGAGGGACGGGAGATCGTCCGCGTCTGGAATCTCGACAACTATCTGCGCTTCTTCTCCGAGAACGCGCTGTTGCAGGGCCTGGTCAATTCGCTCGAAATCACGGTTATCGTCACGGTCCTTTCGGTGCTGCTTGCCTACCCGCTCGCCTGGATCATTGCCGAGCGCGTGCCGAAACGGTTTCAGCGCATGGCGCTGATCCTGGCGATCCTGCCGTTCTGGACCTCCTATGTCGTCCGCTCTTACTCATGGTTGCTCGTGCTGTCGAAAAACGGCGTCATCAATCAGATACTGACGGGCGTCGGGCTGATCTCCGAGCCGCTCGCGATCGCCAGCACGCGCACGGCGACGGTGATCGGTTTCGTCCACTTCTTCGTCATGCTTTTGACGCTGACAATCTATTCGAACCTGATCCAGCTCTCGCCGAACTATCGCCGCGCGGCCGCCGACCTTGGCGCCAACGCCTTCCAGACCTTCTGGCATGTGGTGCTGCCGTTGACTTTGCCCGGCATCATGACCGGCGCATTTCTCACCTTCGTGCTCTGCATTGGCGACTATGTCACGCCGCAGATCCTCGGCGGCAACAACGAGCTGGTGCTGCCGCAGATCATCATGCTGCAGCTCGGCCGGCGCGCCGATTTCCCGATGGCAGCGGCGCTGTCGATCATCCTCATGCTGGCCGTCACCGTCGCCTATGTGCTGTGTGCCCGTTGGCTGAAGATCGAGAGGGCCTGATGCTGCGCAGAATTTTCATTGGCGGTGTGTCCTGGGCCTATCTCGCTCTCGTCTACGCCTTCATCTTCCTTCCGGTCGCGGTGCTCGTGCTGTTTTCCTTCCAGGACGGGCGCCTGCCGGTGCCGCCGTTCAACGGCTTTTCCACCCAATGGTACGAGGCTGTTTTCGTCGACCGCAAGCTGATGGCAGCACTCGGCAATTCGATGCTGGTCGCCATCTCCTCGTCCTTGGTCTCCTGCGTGCTCGGCTTTCTCGCCGCCTATTCGCTGGCGCGCTACAGGCTGCCGGGCTCGGCCTTGCAAAGGGGCCTGCTGATCGCGCCGATGACGGTCAGCTATCTGATCATCGCGCTCGGACTGCTGGCGCTTCTCAATGCGCTGCACATGCCGCTCTCGTTGTTGACGGTCGGCATCGGTCACGTGGTGATCAACCTGCCGCTCTGCTTTGCGATCATCTATGCCGCGATGGGTGACCACCAGATCAACATCGAGCGGGCGGCGCGCGATCTTGGCGCCAATGATTTCAAGGTCATGGCGCTGGTGACCGCGCCGATGCTGATGCCTTCGATCCTGGCTGCCTTCTTCCTGTCGGTGACCTTCAGCTGGGACGAGTTCATCATCGCCTTCCTGCTGTCGCGTTTCGACGTGACCCTGCCCGTCGAGATCTGGAGCATGCTGCGCTCTGGCCTCAATCCCAAGACCAATGCGATCGGCTCGCTGGTCTTTCTCGCCTCGGTGGCGCTGCTGCTGATCCTCGAGTTTTCCCTGTTCGGAAGGACGAAGAAACAATGACCGCTCCCGTCTCGATCGAAAACGTCAGCAAGACGTTCGGCCACTTCACGGCGCTGGACAGGGTCTCGCTCGACATCCGGGCAGGGGAGTTCATCGTGCTGCTTGGGCCCTCGGGCTGCGGCAAGACCACGCTTCTTTCCATTCTCGGCGGGTTCCTGTCGCCAAGCTCCGGGCGCGTCGTCATCGGCGATCGCGACATGACCTTCGTCACGCCGGCCAAACGCCCGACCACGACGATGTTTCAGGACTATGCGCTCTTCCCGCATATGCGGCTCGTCGACAATGTCGGCTTCGGGCTCCGGATGCGCGGTCTCGGCAAGGCCGAGCGGGACGAAAAGGCGCTCGGCTTCCTCGACCTCGTCGGTCTCAAGGCGTCCGCCGGCAAACGGCCGCACGAGCTTTCCGGCGGCCAGCGTCAGCGCGTTGCACTTGCCCGCGCGCTTGCCGTCGATCCCGAAGTGCTGCTGCTTGACGAACCCTTGGGCGCTCTGGACCTGAAGCTTCGCCGCCAGATGCAGGATGAGCTGAAGGCGATCCAGAAGCGGGTCGGCACCACCTTCGTGCATGTGACCCACGACCAGGAAGAGGCGATGGCGATCGCCGACCGGATCGTCGTCATGAACCAGGGGCGAATCGAGGATTTCGGTCCGCCATCGCAGATCTATATGCGGCCACGATCGCTGTTTTCGGCGGGCTTCATGGGCGAGGTCAATTTTGTTCCCGGCCGGATCAAGGCCGCCGACGCTTCGTCGGCCGAGGTTGAAACCTCGCTCGGCAACTTGGCGCTTCCCGCCGCCAATTTTACTGCGAGAGCGCCCAGGGCCGGCGACGCGATCACGCTCACCATTCGGCCGGAGCATTTTCGCGGGAACGACAAATCGGACGGTCCGATGTTCGCGCTCGGCGATGCGCGGGTCGCCGGCAGCGCCTTCTTCGGTACGCACTACCGTTGCCACCTCAAGCCTTGCGCAACCGACGGCGATGCGTTGGTGGCGCATCTGCCGCAATCCTCCGACGTGCGCGACGGCGAGATCGTCCCCCTTGCGGTGCGGGCTGCCGACGTCGTAGCCTTGCCGGCGGCAAGCGGAACCCTGTAGCAAGATGCGGCGAATTGCTCCGAAAGACTGGTATGCGGCGAAGCGTCTCGACGACGATGTCACCTACATCTGCGAACCCTTTATCCAGGAGTTCTACCGCTGCAACATGTGGCACGTGCGCGGGCGCGACCGTGACATGCTTGTTGATAGCGGCATGGGCGTGGTGTCGTTGCGCGCGTGGGTGCCGCTGGTCACCGAGCGCAAACTGACCGCCGTTGCCAGCCATACGCATTTCGACCATATCGGCTGCCATCACGAATTCGATTGCCGCGCCGTGCATGCGGCCGAAGCTGAGCTGCTGGCGCATCCGACGCGCATCAACACGCTTGCCGACCCCTATGTCGCCGACGAGATTTTCGACGCGCTGCCGCCCGAGCCCTATGCCTCGACCACCTACGCGGTGAAGGCTGCGCCTGCGACGATTGTTCTTGCCGATGGCGATCATATCGATCTTGGCGATCGCGTCTTCGAGGTGATCCACACGCCCGGGCATTCGCCCGGTGGCATCGCACTCTGGGAGGAGAAGAGCGGCGTGCTCTTTTCCGGCGACATCCTCTACGACGGGCCGCTGATCGAAGATACCTACCACGCCAATGCCGACGACTATCTGGCGTCGATGGAACGGTTGCTGCGCATTCCGGCGCGTATCGTCCACGGCGGACATTTTCCGAGCTTTTCAGGCGAGCGCTACCGCGCGCTCATCAAGGACTGGCTCGCGGAGAAAGAAAACACAATCTGACGGGAAGGAGGAGCGTATGCTCGACAAAAGGAAGTTTTATATCGACGGCCAATGGGTCGATCCGATCACGCCTAACGATCTGGAGGTGCTGAACCCGGCGACCGAGAAGCCGATCGCGGTGATTTCGATGGGTTCGGCCGCCGATATCGATCGCGCCGTTGCCGCTGCGAAGAAGGCCTTCGCCACCTATAGCCGTACAAGCGTCGACGAGCGGCTGGCGCTGCTCGAAAAGCTGTTGTCGATCTACAAGCGCCGCTATGACGAGATGGTGGCCACCATCACCATGGAGCTCGGCGCTCCGACGACAATGACGCGCGAGCAGCAGGCGGATGTCGGCGTCGGCCATCTGCAGGGGTTCATCGATGCGCTGAAGCGGCTGAAGACGCGCGATACGCTGGCGAACGGCGACGTGATCCTGCGCGAGCCGATCGGCATCTGCGGCCTGATCACGCCCTGGAACTGGCCGATCAACCAGATCGCGCTCAAGGTCGTTCCCGCACTTGCGACCGGCTCGACCTGCGTGCTGAAGCCGAGCGAATTCACGCCGCTCAACGCCATGCTCTATGCCGAAATGATCGATGAGGCCGGTTTTCCAGCGGGCGTCTTCAACCTCGTCAATGGCGATGGCATCAATGCCGGTGCCGCACTGTCGAAGCATCGGGACATCGACATGATGTCGTTTACCGGTTCGACCCGCGCCGGCATCGCCGTCAGCAAGGATGCGGCCGAAACGGTCAAGCGCGTGACGCTCGAACTCGGCGGCAAGTCACCGAACATCGTCTTTGCCGATGCCGATCTCGAAGACCGAGTGAGCGGAAGCGTGCTCGAATGCTTCAACAATTCCGGCCAGTCCTGCGATGCGCCGACGCGCATGCTGGTCGAGCGTAGCGTCTACGACAAGGTCGTCGAGATCGCCGGCCGCGTCGGTCGTGGAGCCGAGGTCGGCGATCCGACCAAGGAAGGCGGCCACATCGGCCCGTTGGTGAGCGACGTCCAGTTCGGCCGCGTGCAGGCGCTGATCGAAGCGGGTATCGCCGAGGGCGCGCGTCTTGTCGTCGGCGGTGCCGGCAAGCCCGAGGGCTTCGAGACCGGCTACTTCGTCAAGCCGACCATCTTTGCCGACGTCAACAACACCATGCGCATTGCTCGCGAGGAGGTGTTCGGGCCGGTGCTGGCGATCATCCCCTTCGATACCGAGGAGGAAGCGATCGCGATCGCCAACGACACCAATTACGGGCTGGCCGCCTATGTGCAGACCGGCGATCCCAAGCGGGCGGAGCGGGTGGCGTCACGCCTGCGCGCCGGCATGGTCCACATCAACGGCGGCCCCCATCGTTATGGCAGCCCCTTCGGCGGCTACAAGCAGTCCGGCAATGGACGCGAAGGCGGCATGTTCGGGCTCGAGGATTTCCTTGAGGTCAAGACCGTGCATATTCCGGACGCGGCCTGACGACACCAAGCATTGCGCCGACGAGGCGCGATAGAACCATTGGACGGTCGCCGTGTTTGCGCATGGCGGCCGTCTTTGTTGCTGCGGGCGATTTATTGCGACTGTTGCCGATGCCGCACTTCTGCTAGCTGCCTTCTCAGGGGCGCCATGATCGCCCGCCAGCAGAGAGCCGGACATTGACGTGACCTCAGCACCCGCCGCCGCCTCTTCTCATAATCGCCTTGCCATGGCTGCCCTGCTGATCGGCGGGGCTGCGATCGGCGGCTCGCCGATCTTCGTGCGCCTGTCCGAGGTCGGACCGATGGCGACGGCCTTCTGGCGCGTGGCGCTGGCGCTGATCCCGCTTCTCGCCTGGTCCTGGTTTCGTGGGGCGCCGGCGTCCGACCGGCGGCCCGAGCGGCTGTCGGAGTATGCGCTGCTGGTGCTGCCGGGTGTCTTCCTCGCAATCGACCTTGCCGCCTGGCACTATGCGCTGACCAAGACGTCGGTCGCCAATGCCACCCTGCTGGCCAACCTTGCCCCCGTTTTCGTGACGCTTGCGAGCTGGCTGCTTTTTCGCGCCCGCATCAGCACCGTGTTTGCCATCGGACTTGCGACGGCGGTCGCCGGCGTGATCATCCTCAAGGGCGGCCCGATGGCGCTTGCCGACGGCAATCTGCTGGGCGACGGCGTCGCCGTCATCGCTGCGATGTTCTATGCCGGTTACATCCTGGCAATCGGGCGGCTGCGCAGCCTGTTCAGCACCATCCGGATCATGGTTTGGAGCACGGCATCCGCCGCCATCTGCATGCTGCCGATCGTGCTTCTGTCCGAGCCCACGCTATTGCCGCCGACGCTCTTCGGCTGGTCGATGCTGTTCGGCCTCGCCTTCGTCAGCCATGCGGGCGGGCAGGTGGCGATCACCTATGCGCTCGCCTATCTGCCGCCGGCGTTTTCGTCGCTGACGCTTTTGCTGCAGCCGGTGGTCGCGGCGATCCTCGCCTGGATACTGCTCTCCGAGCCGGTCGGGCTGATGCAGGCAATCGGCGGGGCGATCGTGCTTGTCGGCATCCTGATCGCCCGCCGCGGTTAGAGCATTTCCAGGAAAGGTGCGAACGCGGTCTTCCGTCAGGAAATGTGTAAAAACATGGAGCAAGAGCGTTTCCGCGGCTGCGTCGAAACCGGATACGCTCTTGCCCTGTTACAGGCCGGGAAGGTTGAAGCCGGCGAGCCGCTCTTCCAGTTGGCGGATCGTGCCCGCGTCGGCATTGGCAAAGGCAAAGCGCAGGTAGTTTTCCTGGCCTTCGCCGAAGTAGTCGCCCGGCAGGCAGATGACACCGGCGAGTTTCGCCAGCTTCTCGGCCACGAACTGCGAATCGATGTCCGCGAAGGGATGCCGGATATAGGCGAAGTAGGCGCCGATCGCCTGCAGCTTCCATTGCGGCAGCCGGCCCATGACATCGCGCAGCGCGTCTGTACGCGCAGCGATCTCGGCGCGATTGCCGAGACGCCAATCGGCAAGTGCTGGAATAGCCTTGGCGACCGCGGCCTGCGCCGAACGGGGCGCGCAGATCTGCAGGTTGTCCATGATCTTGGTGACCTGCTCGACCAGCGCCGGCCCGGCGGTGATTGCGCCGAGGCGATGGCCCGGAATGCAGAAGGATTTGGAGAAGCTGTAGAGGCCGATGAAGCTGTCCTGCCATCCCTCCGTCTGCAGCAGGCCGTGCGGTGCAGCGCCGGCATCGGGCAGGAAGTCGCGATAGGTTTCGTCGAGGATCAGCCAGGTGCCGTTGGCGCGGCAAACTTCGTAGATGCGCGACAGAAGCTCGGGCGGATAGATCGCGCCGGTCGGATTGTTCGGCGATACCAGCGCGAGCGCCCGGATACCCGGCCGCAGCGCAGCAGTGATTGCGTCGATCTCCGGCAGGAAGCCGGCGCCGGCGTCGCAGGGCACCAGCTCGACATTGATGCCGAGCATGGCGAGCGTCGTTTCCTGGTTGAAGTAATAGGGGTTGGTCATCAGGATCGTATCACCGGCTGAGGCGATCGCCATCGCGGTGCAGATGAATGCCTGGTTGCAACCAGAGGTGATGTGGATGTTGTCGGCCGTGATCGCGGCGCGATAAAGGCCTGCCACATGCGCGGCATAGGCCTCGCGCAGCGCCGCTTCACCCTCGATCGCGCCATAGCCGGTATAGGCAGTCGACGCCGCGGCTTCGCCCAGCCATGCCAGCATGTCCGGGTGCGCCGGATAGCCGGGCACCGCCTGCGAGAGGTCGATCAGCGGCCCGCGGGAGCCATCATAGCTTTTCGCCCAGGCGAGCACCGACGGCACGGGCGGCGACGAGAGCTTTTCGACGAGCGGATTGAAATGCGGCATGGCAGGTGTTCCTATGGCTCAGGCTTTGTTCTTGCGTTTCTGTGGGCGTTCCGTGCGCCGGCCGCGGGCCGGAGCTGAAACCGGCTGAAAACCGTCCTTCACCGATTTACGGTCTGTCGGCTCGGATTTCGAGGCTCGGCTGCGAATAATCGTGCGCGCGGAGGTCTGCAGTTCCGGCATCGGGTCGTTTTCCAGCGCCGAGAACATCCAGTCGATGAAGATACGCACGATCGGGGCGGCCAGCACTTCATTGCGGCAGGCGACGTAAAAGGCGTCGTTGGCCGGAACCGTCAGGTCGAAGGGAGCGATCAACTCGCCGCGCGCGATCAGGCTGCCGGCGGTGATGGTGTCGCCAAGCGCGACACCCTGATTGTGCAGCGCCGCTTCGGTCGAAAGCCGCGCATCGCTCATGAAATGTTGGCGACCGCGCTGCAGGTCGCTGGCATCGGCCGCTGCCAGCCACGTGTTCCATTCGCGCCCGTCGTCGCCATGCAGCATCACATGGTCGCGCAGGTCGCGCACGGAGCGCAACGGCCGCATATTCAGCAATGTCGGGCTGACGACCGGGAACAGTTCCAGCCGGCTCCAGAGCTTCGACCAGCAGCCCGGCCAGTTGCCGTCGCCATAGATCAGGCAGACGTCGACATCGGACGCATCGAGATAGGCGGCATCATTGGAGGCGATCAGCGTCAGCCGCACATCGGGAAACTGCTCGGTGAAGAGGTGCAGGCGCGGGATCAGCCAGAAGGAGAGCAGGGCGGGGACGCAGGTGATGCGCAACTCGCCGCTGGTGGTCGGGCGCGTCATGGCGGCTGTTGCGGCGGCGATTTCGGCAAAGGCGTGGGTAACCGCCGGAAGTAGCAGCGCGCCCTGCGGCGTCAGCTTCAGCCGCTTTCCGCCGCGCACGAATAGCGTGGCGTTGATCGAGAGTTCGAGCGCGCGGATCTGGTGGCTGATGGCGCCGTGCGTCACGTTCAGTTCGCGCGCGGCAGCCGACACGGAGCCACGGCGCGCCGTCGCCTCGAAGGCGCGCAAGGGGTTCAGGGGCGGCAGGCGGCTGGACAAAAAGCTTGGTTCCGGCGGGCTGTTGTCATGTGAATTTTTCTCACACGAAACGCTATAACAATGTCAATTGATTTTCCAGAGGATTTGTCACCTAATGGAACTCAACAGGGCAAAAAGCCTGGGGAACTTGATTGAGCCGGAGAGAACCGGCCCCATCCGCAGATGCTGATCTGTGGCGCCTTTGTGCGCATTCCCCGGCTGACATGACGGAGGTTTGAGCGGATGGCCTGGGACGAAAAGAAGCTTGGCGAACTCAAGGCGAAATACGGTGAAAGCCATGGCGGCGAGCTGTTCGACCCGACCTTCCGCCGCGTCGCCGACAAGATCTTCACCAAGAGCGGCACGCGCCTTGCGCCCTATTCCGGCATCCCGACTTTCCTGACGGCGCCGCACATGGCTGTTGATGCGGACGAGCCCGATTTCGGCAATCTGCAGGTCGCGATCGTCGGCATCCCCATGGATCTTGGCGTCACCAACCGTCCTGGTTCGCGCTTCGGACCGCGGGCGCTGCGTTCGATCGAGCGCATCGGCCCTTACAACCATGTGCTCGGTTGCGCGCCGGTTCACGAACTGCGTGTCGCCGACATCGGCGACGTGCCGTTCCAGAGCCGCTACCGGCTGGAGCTTAGCCACGACGATATCGAAAAGCGCATCAACCAGATCGTCGATGCCGGCGTCATTCCGCTGTCTGTTGGCGGCGACCATTCGATCACCCATCCGATCCTGAAAGCCGTCGGCAAGAAGAAGCCGGTCGGCATGATCCACATCGATGCCCATTGCGACACCGGCGGCGCCTACGACCTCACCAAGTTCCACCATGGCGGCCCGTTCCGCAACGCGGTGCTCGACGGTGTGCTCGATCCGACCCGTGTCGTGCAGATCGGCATCCGCGGCTCGGCCGAATATCTCTGGGAGTTCTCCTACGAGTCCGGCATGACCGTCATCCATGCGGAGGAAGTCACCGGTCTCGGCATTCCCGCGATCATCGAGAAGGCCAAGAAGATCGTTGGCGACGGCCCGACCTATCTCTCCTTCGACATCGACAGCGTTGATCCGAGCTTTGCACCGGGCACCGGCACGCCTGAAATCGGTGGTCTCACCACCCGCGAAGTGCTGGAACTGATCCGCGGCCTCAAGGGCATCAACCTTGTCGGCGGCGACGTCGTCGAGGTCGCGCCGCAATATGACGCGACGACCAACACGGCGCATGCCGGCGCCCAGGTTCTGTTCGAGATCCTCAGCCTCATGGTGTTCAGCCCGGCCGTTACCGGCAAGTCCGCCTGACGCCTGAAAGAAAGATTGTCGGCTGCCGGACTGGAAGCGGCGGCCGACCAGCAAATGCCACAACCAACAATGCTTCCGGACAGGGGAACGACAATGACACTTCACAAGACGATGAAAGCAGCATTCGCCGCCGCTCTGATGCTGGGCGCGGCAACCGGTATCGCACGTGCCGACGCGCTCGCCGACATCAAGTCGGCCGGCCAGATCAATGTCGGCATCTTCTCGGACTTCCCGCCCTTCTCCTCGGCCAGTGCCGACATGAGCATCAAGGGTTATGACGTCGATGTCGCCCAGCAGATCGCCGACGGCCTCGGCGTCAAGCTCAACCTGGTCAGCGTCACCGGCCAGAACCGCATTCCCTATCTCAACGACAAGCGCGTCGACATCCTGATGAGCGTCGGCTTCTCCAAGGAACGTGCCGAGGTGATCGACTTCGCCGCGGCCTACGCACCTTACTACATCGCGGTCATCGGTCCGGCTGAGCTCAAGGTTGCCGGCAAGGACGACCTTGCGGACAAGACGATCGCCGTCAACCGCGGCACGCTGGAAGATACGTCGCTGACCGAGGCAGCGCCGTCGACCGCCGCGATCCAGCGCTTCGACAACTACAATGCCGTGATCCAGGCGTTCATCTCCGGCCAGACCCAGCTGATGGTCGTCGGCAACGACGTCGGTGCGCAGGTGCTGGCCCGCCAGGAGGCGCTGAAGCCGGAACAGAAGTTCCAGCTCCTGACCTCGCCGTCGCATATCGGCCTCAACAAGAACGAGGAAGCCCTGAAGACGGCCGTCAACGACGCGGTTGCCAAGATGCTTGCCGATGGCAAGCTGAATGCCAGCTCCGAGGCCTGGCTGAAGACGCCGCTCAACCCCGAAAACCTGAAAGACTAATCAGCACTTGACGCCCACGGGGACATGCGTCTCCGTGGGTGCCTTTCGGGGAAAGGTTGCGACGATGGGTTACAGCCTCGATTTCGGGTGGCTTCGGGATGCCGCGGGCGCGATCGCCCATGGCGCTGCGATGACGCTCTTTCTGATCGCCTGCACCATGGTGCTCGGCATTCTGATCAGCATTGTCTTTGCAGCCGCCCGCCGCAGCCGTTACGGCGTGCTGCGCAAGGCGGTTGCCGTCTATGTCGAAGTGATCCGCAACACGCCGTTCCTGGTGCAGTTGTTCTTCATCTACTTCGGTCTGCCGAGCCTCGGCATCCGGCTCGATCCGATCGTCGCGGCGATCCTGGCGATGACGCTCAACATGGCGGCCTACACCACGGAGATCGTCGGTGCCGGCCTTGACGCCGTGCCGAAGGGCCAGGGCGAGGCAGCCTTTGCACTCGGGCTGAGGCCACGGCAGGTGTTCGTCAAGATCATTCTGCCGCAGGCTCTGAAGGTCATCTTTCCGGCGCTGATCAGCCAGGTGATCATCATGATGCTGGAATCGGCGGTCGTGTCGCAGATCGCCGTGCGGGAACTCGCCCATGAGGCGGACCTGCTGCAGGCGCGGACCTTCCGATCCTTCGAAACCTATTTTGTCGTCACGCTGATCTATCTCGCGTTGTCGATGATGATCCGCCGTCTGTTCGTGGCGGGCGGCCGGCGCATGCTTGGGGCGGGCGTGTCATGATCGAGTTCACCTTCTGGGACATCCTGCGCAATCTGGTATTTGCGACCCGCTGGACGCTGCTTCTATCGCTTGTCGCCTTTGCCGGTGGGGCTGCCGTCGGCCTGATGATCCTGTTTGCGCGCATATCGAAACAGAAGTGGCTGCGTCGGTTCGGCTCGGGCTACATCGCGCTGTTTCAGGGCACGCCGTTGTTGATGCAACTGTTCCTGATGTTCTTCGGTCTGCCGATGCTTGGCTTTCGCATCGAGCCATGGACCGCGGCAGCATTGGGGTTGACCTTCTATGCCAGCGCCTATCTTGCCGAGATCTGGCGCGGCGGCGTCGAAGCCCTGCCGGCCGGCCAGTGGGATGCCGGCGCCAGCCTCGGGCTGCATCGCCTGCAGGAACTGCGCCTGGTGATCCTGCCGCAGGCGTTCGCGATCACCCGGCCGCCGGCTGTCGGCTTCCTCGTCCAGCTCATCAAGAGCACGGCGCTGACGTCGATCATCGGCTTCGAGGAGCTTCTCAGAACCGCCAATGCGATCAATAATGCAACCTTCGAACCTTTCACGGTCTATGGGCTGGTCGCGGTGATCTTCTTCGTGCTGTGTTATCCGCTGACACAATATGCACGCATGCTGGAACGCAAAATGCCCGCGCACTGAGACCGAAAATGTGCAAGAAATCAAAGAGAACAGGGAACAAGGCGGATCACCGCCGAAACAAAGGAGAAAGATGATGATCACCACTTCCATCAAGCGCCGCACGCTGCTCGGCGCGGGTCTTGCCGGCGCTTCGATGCTGGCGATGCCCTCGGTACTGCGCGCCCAGGACAAGTCGCTGAAGGTCGGCGTTTACGGCGGCTATTTCAAAACCTCGTTCGACAAGAACATCTTCCCGGAATTCACCAAGGCGACGGGCATTGCGATCGAATCGATCGCCGAGCCGACCGGCGAAGCCTGGCTCGTTCAGCTGGAGCAGGCCGCACGCGCCGGCCAGGCGCCGGCCGACGTTTCGATGATGTCGCAGGTGGCGATGCTCAAGGGACAGTCGACCGAGCTGTGGACGCCGATCGACATGGCGAAGATCAAGAACAGCTCGAACCTGCTCGACCGCTTCGTCAACAAATATCCGGATGGCCGCGTTGCCGGCATCGGGGCCGTGTCCTGGTACATCACGCTGGTCACCAACACCGATGTCTACAAGGAAGCGCCGACCTCCTGGTCCGCGTTCTGGGATCCGGCAAATGCCGACAAGCTGGGCCTGCTGGCGCTGGTTTCCAACTCCTTCCTACTGGAAGTGACCGCCAAGACCTACTTCGGCGGCACCAATGCGCTTGATACCGAAGAGGGCATCCTCAAGGTCTTCGAAAAGCTCGCCGAGGTTAAGCCGAACGTCCGGCTCTGGTACCGCGACGAGGCACAGTTCGAGCAGTCGCTGAAGTCGGGTGAAATCCCGATGGGCCAGTACTATCACGACGTGACCGGCCTTGCGGCCGCCGACGGCAATCCGGTGCGCTCGACCTTCCCGAAGGAAGGCGGCATCCAGGATTCCGGTTGCTGGGCACTGTCGCGCGCCTCGCAGAAGTCCGAGGAAGCCCATGTCTTCATCGACTACATGTGCCAGCCTTCGATCCAGGCGACCCTGTCGCGCAAGGTCGGCACGTCGCCGACCGTCAAGCGCGAAGTCACCGATCTGACGGATAAGGAATTTGCAGCCGTTTCGTCTGACATCGAGCCGATCGTGCCGCGCTACGACCTTTATCAGTCCAAGTCCGATTGGCTCAACCAGAAGTGGACCGAGCTGATCGTCGGCTGATGACAAGACGTTGGCCCTCCGCTTTTTTAAAGGGGAGGGCCGGAGCTTAAACGAAAGGGGGCATCGTCTCCCTTGCCACCCCTCCCGCAGACGGGAGGGGACTATCCCGCGGAGAGACAATGTCCGGACTCGCCCTTCAAAACGTCGTCAAGGAATTCGGATCCTTCAGAGCCGTCAACAATGTCGACCTCAACGTGCCGCACGGGACGTTCGTCTGCATGCTCGGCCCGTCCGGTTGCGGCAAGACCACGCTTTTGCGCATGATCGCCGGCCTTGACCTGCCGACCGGCGGGGCGATCCAACTTGATGGCGACGACATCACCCATGTGCCGACGCACAAGCGCAATCTCGGCATGGTGTTTCAGTCGCTGGCGCTTTTCCCGCATCTGACCGTCGGCGAGAACATCGCCTACCCCTTGCGCATCCGCGGTGCGGCAAAGGAAGACCAGAAGAAGCGCGTCGACGAACTGCTGTCGATGATCCATCTGACCGGTTATGCCGACAGGCCCGTTGCCAAACTTTCAGGCGGCCAGCGCCAGCGTGTCGCGATCGCGCGCGCACTGGCGATCTCGCCCAAACTTTTCCTTCTCGATGAGCCGCTGTCGGCACTCGACGCCAAGCTGCGCGAGGCGATGCAGGTGGAATTGCGCCAGCTGCAGCAGAAGCTCGGCATCACCACCATCGTCGTTACCCACGACCAGCGCGAAGCGATGACCATGGCCGACACGGTCGTCGTGATGAACGGTGGCGAGATCCGCCAGGCCGCGTCGCCGATCGAGATCTATCGCCGCCCCGCCGACAGCTTCGTCGCCGACTTCATCGGCCAGACCAATCTTCTCGAGGTGCAGGCCGACAGTGCCGGCCGCGTCGAGGTGCTGGGGCAGCCGATTGCCGGCCTTGCATTGCCTGCAGGCGCTTCCAAGGGAACGCTGTCGGTTCGTCCTGAAGATGTGCACCTGACCGCACCCGGTGCCGGCGCACTCACTGGCAAGGTCACCTTTGTGCGCGATCTCGGCGGCACGATCGAAACCTTCGTCGACATTGCCGGCCGGCAGATCGTCGCGGTCTCGACGCCGCGCGGCCGGCCAGACGTCACCGTCGGCCAGGAGGTCGGCATTGCGCTTACCCCCGACGTTTGCGTGGTGTTGAAGAAATGAGACGCGAACCGCCCCAGACCCTTGGCGATTACGCGCCGCTCCTCTTTCCCGCGGCGATGCTGACGATCTTCTTCGTCGTGCCCTTCGGCACCATGATCGCCGTCAGCTTCTTCCAGCGCCAGCAGGGCGGCTTCTACACGCCGGCCTTCGTCTTCGACAATTATGCGCGCTTCCTCTCCGCCTTCTTCGGCGGTGTGCTCGGCTTTTCGCTGCTGCTCGCCATCACCGTGGCGATCTGCTGCGTCGTGCTGGCGCTGCCCTTTACCTACATGCTGACCCGCATGGGACGAAAGGTGCAGGTGCTCTGGCTCGTGGCGCTCCTGTCGATCCTGTCGCTGTCGGAAGTCATCATCGGCTTTGCCTGGTCGACGCTGTTCTCTCGCACGGCCGGCATTACCAACATTCTGGTGGCGCTCGGCATCATGAGCGAGGCGAAGGCACTGACCCCGAGTTTCGGCGCGGTGCTGACCGGCATGGTCTACCAGGCTTTCCCCTATACGGTGCTGGTGCTTTTCCCGGCACTTGTGCGGCTTGACCCGACCCTGACGGAGGCTGCCCGGACGCTTGGCGCATCGCCGCTCAAAGCCTTCTTCACCGTCGTCGTGCCGGCGCTCAGAAACACCATCACTGCAACGCTGATCATGGTGTTCATCTTCGCGCTCGGTTCCTACCTGCTGCCGCAGCTGCTCGGCCGGCCGCAGCATTGGACCCTGTCGGTGCTGATCACCGACCAGGCGATCTACCAGTCGAACATGCCTTTTGCCGCGGCCATGGCGGTGTTCCTGGTGCTGGTGACGCTCGGGCTCGTGGCGCTGACCGTGATTGCCGGACGCAAGGGAGAAGCGGTATGACCTCGATCTTCCGCAAGGCCTACTTCTTCCTGATCGGGCTCTTCCTGGCGCTGCCGCTGATCGTCGTTGCCGGTGTATCGGTCAATGCCAAGCAGACGCTGGCTTTCCCGCCACAGGGCTTTTCGCTGTCCTGGTACGGCGAGATCTTCCTCAATCCGGAATGGCGCAGCGCGCTTTTCGCCTCCGTCACGCTGGCGTTGCTGTCGGCGGCCCTTGCCGTTGCGATAGCGTTGCCGCTGGCCTGGTTCCTCTGGCGCCGGATCGCGCCCTGGGCCAATATCTTCCAGTTGCTCGGCGTCGCGCCCTTTACGCTGCCGCCCGTGATCACCGCGCTTGGCATGCTCACCTTCTGGGCAACGGTCGGCTTCTACGGCCAGCCCTGGACGGCGGTCGTCAGCCACGCGATCTTCTTCGTGACGCTGCCGCTGGTGACGTTGTCGCTCGGCTTCACCGCGATCGACCGATCGCTGGTCGAGGCAGCCGCGACCATGGGGGCCGATGAGCGCACGATCTTTCGCACCATCGTCCTGCCGCTGATCCTGCCCTATATCGTCTCGGGCTACGCGTTCGCCTTCGTGCTTTCGCTCAACGAATACATCGTTGCCTACATGACCGTCGGCTTCACCATGGAAACGCTGCCGATCAAGATCTTCAATGCGCTTCGCTACGGCTACACGCCGACCATGGCGTCGGTGACGATCCTGTTCGTCACTACGGCCGCCGTGATCTTCGGTCTCGTTGCCCGTTTCGGCGACCTGCCGAAGCTTTTGGGCGCCATGTCGTCGGACGGAAAATGATGAAGCTCGCCGCGCTCCAGATGCAATCGGCCTGCGGCGATGTCGCCACCAATCTCGACCGCCTTGCGCGGGCGGCGAAGGAGGCGGCTGCGAGAGAAGCGACGCTGCTGATGACGCCGGAACTCGGCCTTACCGGGTATGGCGCGGGGGGGGCGATCCGCGATCTCGCCGAGCCGGCGGATGGACTGATCGTCCGGCGCCTGGCGCAGATTTCGCGGGAAAGCGGCATCGCGCTGATCGCCGGTTTCGCCGAACTCGATGGCAACGACATCTATAACAGCGCCGTCTATGTCGATGGCGATGCGACGCCGACCGTTTACCGCAAATCGCATCTCTACGGCGACTACGAGCGGTCGCTGTTTAGGGCCGAAAAACCGTCGACACGGCTGTTCGCCCACCGTGGCGTCACCTGTGGCATGCTGATCTGCTACGATGTCGAGTTTCCTGAGAATGTGCGCAGGCTGGCATTGGCGGGTGCCGAAGCGGTGCTGGTGCCGACGGCGCTGCCGGCCGGATGGTCGGGCACCTTCATCACCGACCACATGATCCAGACGCGCGCCTTCGAGAACCAGGTCTTCGTTGCCTATATCAACCATTGCGGCTCGGACCCGATGTTCTCCTTTGCCGGCCTCTCGCGCATCGCATCGCCGGACGGACAGGTGCTGGCCAAGGGTGACGCCGGCCACGAGGCGCTGATTTTTGCCGACATCAATCCGGCGAGCTTCGCGATCTCGCGGCTGGAAAATACCTATCTCGGTGATCTCAATCGCACGTAGGCTTCTCCGGTTTGGACGATCGTGGAAACGCTCTGTCTCCTAGTTTTACGCATTTCCTGACGAAGAACTGCTTCGCGCTTTTCCTGGAAATGCTCCGAGGTTGTGCGGAGATCGTTCACTCCAGAAGAACATTGCGTTCTACATTGTCCACTTTCGCAATCGCCGTGCCGCCCCATATTGTGCTCAACAGAAAAGCCACGCATTGGAGGCAATCATGAGTTTGCAACTGACGGGTATTCACCATCTGACGGCAATCACGGCGAACGCGCCGGAGAACCTGCACTTCTACACCAAGGTTCTCGGGCTGCGCCTGGTCAAGAAAACCGTCAACCAGGACGATACAACCGCCTATCACCTGTTTTACGCCGACGGCAAAGCGAGCCCGGGAACGGACCTGACCTTCTTCGACTGGCCGGTCGGACGCGAAGGCCGCGGCACGCACAGCATCTCGCGCACCGGCCTGCGGGTCGGCAGTGCCGATAGTGTTCGCTGGTGGAAGGGTCGCCTCGACGAGATGAAGGTGACCGCCGGCGATGTGCGCGAAATCGACGGCCGCATCTCTCTCGACTTCGAAGACGGCGAAGGCCAGCGTTTCCGGTTGATCGACGACGGCGGACTTTCACCCTCGCACCCCTGGGAAAAGAGCCCGGTTCCGGCCGAGCACCAGATCAAGGGTCTTGGGGCCATCACCATCAGCGTGCCTGATATCACCAACACCGAGCTGGTGCTGACGCAGGTGATGAACATGACCGAGGCAAGACGCTATCCGTCGCCGGATGGCGAGGGCCAGGTGCATGTGTTCTCGATGGGCGAAGGTGGTCCCGCAGCTGAACTGCATGTGGCCGTTCAGCCCGGCCTGCCGCCCGCCCGCCAGGGTGCCGGCGCGGTGCATCACGTCGCCTTCCGGGCGCCGGATACAGATGCGCTGACGGCGTGGACGGAGCGCCTGCAGGGCTTCCGCCTGCAGTCGAGCGGTGAGGTCGAACGCTACTATTTCCGCTCGCTCTATTTCCGCGAGCCGAACGGCGTGCTGTTCGAGATCGCCACCGACGGGCCGGGGTTTGCCGTCGACGAACCGATGGAAACGCTTGGCGAAAGCCTGTCGCTGCCGCCGTTCCTGGAGCCGAAGCGGGCCCAGATCGAGGCACGGCTGAAGCCGCTGGAATAACGATCAAAAGCAGAAAGCCGGGGCTCGTCCCCGGCTTTTTCGGTTTTACATCCCCCTGATCCCATTGGCTTTCCCGTCGCATCGACCCATGATGGCGGCAACAAGCAGCAAAGGGTCAGATCATGGTGAAAATCCTCGGCATTTCAGGAAGCCTCAGGAAGGCGTCGTTCAACACAGGCCTGATGAAGGCTGCCGCGTCAGCCTCGCCCGATGGTGTCGAATTCGGAACCGCGACGCTGCATGGCATTCCGCTCTATGACGGCGATGTCGAGGCCAGGGACGGCATCCCCGAGGCCGTTACCGCGCTGAAACAGAAGATCATGGCAGCCGACGGCGTGATCCTGTTCACACCCGAATACAACAATTCGATGCCGGGGGTTTTCAAGAACGCGATCGATTGGTTGAGCCGGCCATCGGCCGATATCGCCAAGGTGTTTCGTGGGCGACATTTTGCGCTCGCAGGTGCGTCGCCGGGCAATTTCGGCACGATCCTCAGCCAAAACGCCTGGCTGCCGGTCATGCGTACGCTCGGCGCCGAGCTGTGGTCGGGCAAGCGGCTGATGCTGCCGCGCGCGGAAAGCCTGTTCGATCAGGACGGGCTGCTGACGGACACGGACGCGAGCGACCGTCTGCGCGCCTTCGTCAAGGCTTTCGCAGACTTTGCTGCGGCAAAGAGTGGGAATTAAGGGCTTCAGTCCTGAGGGGACACTTGTCTAGCCTCCCACGAGGTGGCGAAAGACCGAATTTTGTCATCCTCTGGCTTGACCCGAGGATCCATCTGCGCGCGCACCGTCGGTGCAACGTGGCTCAAAGCCTTGAGGCCGTGGATGCTCGGGTCAAGCCCGAGCATGACGGAGAGAATTGAGGGTGCGCCTGCTACGCTGCCAACGCGAACTCTTCCTTCGTCCGCGAGCCCTCAGACGCTGTTTTCTGTCAGCCATTGCTGGATGGCAGCGATATCGGGAGCGCCGATTTCATGCCCCATGTCGAGATCGATGGCCGTGAGCCTGGCGCCGGTCTTCTCCAGCTCAGTTTTGAGGCGCGGCGCAAACTGGCCGTAGCCGTCGCTCTTGCCCGTCAAAAGCAGGATGTTCGTGCCGGCGAGATCGGGCGTCGGCATATCGTCGAGAACCACCATCGAGCGCATCAACACCACCTGCCGGATCAGGCCTGGATGCAAGGTCATCAGCGCGCCCAGCAGGTTGGCGCCGTTGGAATAGCCGATGAAAACGGCCTTTGAGAGATCGATACCGTAGCCATCGCGCGCGCCTTCAAGAAAGGCCGCAAAGGCGTCGGCCTCCGAGCGCGCATCCCTCTGGTCGAAGGTGGTCGAGGAATAGCGCCGGAACCAGCGCGGCGAGCCTTCTTCGGTGGAGCGACCGCGAACGCCGAGCAGCGTGGCGTCGTGATCCACCTGATGGGCGAGGTGCAGAAGCTGCGTCTCGTTGCCGCCGCTGCCGTGCAGGAGCACGAAGGTGCGGTCGTCGGGCGTCTCCGGATGATAGAAGCGATGAACGAAGGGCAGGTCCCGCTCCGCCAGGCGCGGCTCCCCCGGCAGCGCGAACTGCGGCAAGCTGACCAGCGTTTCCGCAGTGCGGTCGGCAAAATGGGCGGGGATGAACAGCTCCGTGCCGAGCGTCTCCTTCGGCTCGTCGACGGTGAAGCCGGGCTTGTCGGTTGCAAACTCGTAGAGCGAGCCGCCGGGTTCGCGGACATAAAGCGAATAGAAGTATTTGCGGTCGTGGGCGTTGATGACGCCGGCATCGTCACGTTTGAGGTCGTCGCGGACCTTCAGAACGGTTTCCTTGTCCGGGGCGCGAAAGGCGATATGGTCGATCGTGCCGGTGCCGGGTGCCGATGTCCAGAAACCGGTGGCGTCGCGCACGTCGATGATGTCGCCCGATTGCGAGGTGAAGCGGCGGATCGTGTCGGTGGCGCCGGTTTCGCTATAGCCGAAGTGCTCCGCGAGAAAACGGGCGGAGTCGGCCGGCTGCTCCGTCAGGATCGTCGCTCCGCGCAGGCGCCGGATCGCGTCTGCCTGGGGAATGTCGCGCGTGCTCCATGGTGCCGCTGCCGAAAGCGCATTGGTTCCCACGAGCTTGACGATGACGCCGTCGGGATCCTTGAGCCGCAGCACCGGTTCGCCGAATTCCTGGGCAGGACCGGAAATCTTGATGTTGTACTGGAGCGCCCGCGTCAGCCAGAAGCCGATGCTTTCCGGCGCGATGGCAAAGGCGATCTCGCTTGGCTGGCCGTGGCCAACGCGGCCGGGTGCGCCGTCCTCCCACATCAGGAAGGTCACAAGCGAGCCGGGGGAGCCCTCAGCGTCGCCGTAGAAGAGATGGAGCTGGGTGGCATCCTCGTAGCCGCCGGTTCGCTTTACCAGGCGCAGGCCGAGGAAGCCGACGTAGAAATCGACGTTCGCTTGCACCTTGCGAGCAATCAGCGTGATGTGGTGGATGCCGCTCGTCATTTTTCGTCTCCCGATATGATGCGCTCACAAACCACATGCGGATCGCTGGCGCCAGAACCGCGGCGGAGAACGCTGTGTTCACGTGGGCGGAAAAGTCAGCTCCGCTCCTTGGCGAGGAAGGCCTTGAAGGCGTCGGCATAATCCGGGTGCCAGCGCGACAGCGGCGGCCGGTTCTCGACGATGTCGCCGGCTGCCCACAGAATACGTTTCTCGTCAGTCGACCGGATCACGTCGTTGTCCGGGCAGAGGATGTAGAAGTCGCCGCGCTCAAGGCTTTCCATCATGAAGTCTACTGTCTGATCCGGCGTCCAGGCGCCTTCCGGTTTTTCCGTGCGGCCACTTGCGGTCAGCGACGTGTAGACGAAGCCGGGGATGAGCAGATGGGCGTGGACCTGGCCGCCGGCGATGTTGCGCAATTCATGTTCCAGCGCCTCGGTGAACGCCTTCACGCCGGCTTTTGAAACATTGTAGGCGGGGTCGCCGGGAGGCGTGGTGATGCCCTGCTTCGAGCCGGTGTTGATGATGACGCCCGGCTGGCCATGGGCGGTCATGTGCGAGGCGAAGACGCGTGAACCGTTGATGACGCCCCAGAGATTGACGGCGAGTACCGCCTCCCAGTTTGCCTGGGGGCCGAATATCGCGCTGCCGGGCTGAATGCCGGCATTGTTCATCAGCACATGGACTGGCCCGAAGCGCGCGCGGGCGTCGCGCTCCAGCGCTTCGATCTCTTCAAGGCGAGAAACGTCCGCCGGGATGGCTGCAACATAGTCCGTGCCCTGCGACGACAACTCTGCGACCTCGGCTGCAGCTCGCGTCAGGCGCTCGCCGTCGAGATCGGCGAGTACGACACGCATGCCGAGCCGCGCGAAACGGCGGGCGCTGGCAAGGCCGATGCCGGAAGCGGCGCCGGTGACGACGGCAAGGTGATCGGGGGCAAAGGCGGGGTGAGACATGGCGGAAGCTCCAGCGGTCAGGATCGAACGCAAGAGATAGGGCGCAAGGAGGCGCCTGTCCATCACTGTGGTCCGTTGCGCCTAGCGTTGAAGCGCCTGAAATCTATCCGTTTTCAGCACGCCAAACCTTGTCACCCCGACCGGGCACACTAGTTCCGATAAGAACCATCGGTAGCCAGAGTGGCCTGCCGCAACAGGTATCGGATGGATTGATGGCAGGAACGGCAACCCGCAACGACAAACGCATCCCATGCGAAAGCTGTCCCTTGCGCAAGCTCGATCATTTCCGGGCATTCACCGCGGACGAGCTGGCCTTCGTCTCACAGTTCAAGACAGGGGAACTCGCAGTCGACGGCGGGGCGACGATCCTGGTGGAAGGCGCACACAGCGCCTATCTCTTTACCGTGCTGAGCGGTTGGGGATTTCGCTACAAGATGCTCGACGACGGGCGCCGGCAGATCCTCAACTACATCATGCCCGGCGATCTCGTTGGACTACAGGGCAGCCTCATGGGGGAGATGCAGCATTCGATCGAGGCCCTCTCGCCTGTCACGCTCTGCGTCTTCGAACGCGGCAAGCTCAATCGGCTCTATAGCAGCTATCCTGATCTCGCCTATGACCTGACCTGGATCGCCGCGCGCGAAGAGCGCATCCTCGACGAGAACCTCTTGAGCATCGGCCGCCGGTCGGCGCTGGAACGTGCCGCCTATCTCATCGCCTTTCTCTATCAGCGTGCCAAGGCGTTGGACCTCTTCAACGGCAGCCGCGTGGCGATCCCGATTACGCAGCAGCACGTGGCCGATACGCTCGGCCTCTCGATCGTCCATACCAACAAGACACTGAAGAAGCTGGCCGAGCGTGGCATGATCCGCTGGGCGGACAAGGGCTGCAACGTTCGCGATATCGACGGCCTGCTGACGATCGCCGGCTGGGAAGGTTTCAGCGAGGCCAAGCGGCCGCTGATCTGACGCTTCGGTCTGGACTGATATGCAAGAAGCCCCGCCGGACGGCGGGGCTCGGTGACACCGTTCATCGGTCGTCAGGCGGCGACGATCGCTCTCAACATCCACAGCGCCTTCTCATGGAAATTGAGCCGGTCGGTCAGCATGTCCGTCGTCACCAGGTCGCCGTTGTCGTCGGCCTTGGTGCCGGCGTCGCGCATGCGTCGGGCCGCAGCCTCGTGGTCGGCAATGAGGTCGGCGACCATCTCGGCGGCGGTCGTGTGGTTCACCGAGGCGCTGGTCGGCGCAAACTGATTGGCCTCGCCAAGCTTTGCCGGCGCCAGGTGCCCCAGCGCGCGGATGCGCTCGGCGATGATGTCGGTGGCCTTGAACAGTGTGTTGTAGTGTTCCTCGGTCAGTTCATGCAGCGGCTTGAACAGCGGACCGACGACATTCCAGTGATAGATGTGGCTCTTGATGACAAGCTTGTACGTGTCGGCGAGAATGTCGGAGAGCGCGGCCGCCATCTGCTGGCGATAGGCCTTCTTCAGCCCGATGTCGAATTCCTCGTCCTTGACCTTCGGTTTCAGCACGGAGGCTGCCTGTGCCATGATCTTTCTCCAATCCGTTTCGGAAATTCATCCTGAGTATCGAGACGCGGCCGCGAATGCAGCTTTCAGCCGGCGATGCGCCGCTTCCTATTGAACGCCCCCCAGCGCGCCTTGTTCCTTCGCTGGCGCGGGTAGAGATGCGACAAAATCGCTGGGGGTGCCCGACATGTCTTTTTTAAATGCCGGGTGGGTTCGCGGGGTCTATAGATCAAGGTTGAATGCGGCGACCGCTTCTGCGGCCGGCGCATGGTTCTCGCGAAAGGTGGACCGAATGCCAACGATCGAGATTCCACCGTCGATCAGAACAGTGCTCGTTCTGGAAGACAATTTCATCATCGCGATGGATGCCGAAGAAATCCTGAAATCGATGGGTATCAGCGATGTCCAGATCGCCGCCAACGCCGATCAGGCGATGAAGCTGATTGCCGCCCAGTCGTTCGATTTCATCATCCTCGACGTCAATCTCGAGGATGAGACCAGCTTTGCGGTAGCGGATGCGATCCTCGCCCGCGGCTTGTGTTTCGGCTTTACCAGCGGCTACGGCGACGCGGAGATCTTCCCGGCGCATCTGCGGGGTATCCCAAGGATCGACAAGCCATTCAACGAGAGTTCGATCGGCAACCTGATCGCCACGGCCACCAGGCGGTGAGGCGGCTAGAGCCGTAGCCTCGGTCTCTTAATCTCGCCGGGTTCTGCATCAAGCCACCGGCTGAGAGCGGCGGTGGCGATGGTGAAATGACATCGCGTGGCGGCGAGGCGTTACCGGTCTCACGTCCATATCGTAATGACGCTCGTTCTGGCCGATTCCGGCCTCAGGTCTTGCCGCGGGAGACGAACCAGGGATTGGCAAAATCGCTGTCGCTCGTCTGATTGCGTTTGCCATAGGTGAGCGGCGTGCCTTCCATCGTCAGCGTCTCGCCGCCGGCCGCGCGCAGGATGGCATCGCCGGCGGCCGTGTCCCACTCCATCGTACGGCTGAAGCGCGGGTAGACGTCGGCAAGGCCGTCGGCCAGCAGGCAGAACTTGAGCGAGGAGCCGACGGCCTCGTAGTCGGTGATCCCATGTTCGGCGAGATAGGCAACGGTCTCGGCACTGTTGTGCGAGCGGCTCGCAAGCGCCACCAGCCGATCGCCGCGACTGCGACAGCCGATCACGGTTTCAGGTCCGACGTGAAAGGCTTCGGAGACCACTGCTTTCAGTGCCTTGCCGCCGGCGGCGGCGTAGAGGATGCCGAGTGCCGGAGCGTAGACGACGCCGGCAACTGGCGCGCCGTTTTCGATCAACGCGATGTTGACGGTGAAGTCGTTGTGGCGGCCGATGAATTCCTTGGTGCCGTCGAGCGGGTCGACGAGAAAGAATGACTTGCCTGAGATGTCGGGGATGGAGCCGGCCGCGACCGATTCCTCAGCCACGACGGGAATGTCAGGAAAGGCGGCGGCAAGATCGGCCAGGATGATGCGCTCCGCACACGCGTCGGCGTCCGTCACGGGCGAACAGTCGGGCTTGTAGGTCACTGCCGGGCCGGCGTTGTAGATGTCGAGGATGGCGCGCCCGGCGGCGATCGCGGATTTTTGCAGAATGTCGAGCATTGCCTGTCGTCTTTCGGGCCTTTGTCGGGCCATACCACACTCAACGACAGAAGTTGCCCATAGTTTTAGACGGTTCCTACGAAATGTCGTGTCGCAGGCGCCGGTTACGCGAGTTTTCGTGCCTTGCGGCAAATGGCCGGCTTGATTTTTGCAGCTGCGAGAAGCTTGCATCTTTGCTCCTCGCGCCGGCTGTGCAAATGTGCCGACGCAACTGAACTGGATGACTTCATGCGTTATTCCGCATACTCGATCGTCAGGAACGCCCTTTCCGGAAACCTGAACTGGAAACCGCAATGGCGACAGCCTCAGCCGAAATCCCATTATGACGTAATCATTGTCGGTGGCGGCGGCCATGGTCTTGCGACCGCCTACTATCTCGCCAAGGAATTCGGCGTGAAGAACGTCGCGGTGCTCGAAAAGGGCTATCTCGGATCGGGCAATGTCGGCCGCAACACCACGATCGTGCGCTCCAATTACATGCTGCCCGGCAACGAACCCTTCTACGAATTCTCGATGAAGCTCTGGGAAGGGCTTGAGCAGGACCTGAACTACAACGTCATGCTCTCCCAGCGCGGCGTCATCATGCTTTACCACAGCGACGCCCAGCGCGACGCCTATGTCAGGCGCGGCAACGCGATGTGGATGGAAGGGGTTGCGGCCGAGTTGATCGAGCGCGAACAACTGAAGAAGATGATCCCCTTCCTCAATTATGATCATGCGCGCTACCCGATCCTCGGGGGCCTCCTGCAGCGGCGCGCGGGCACCGCCCGCCATGACGCCGTCGCCTGGGGTTATGCGCGCGGGGCGGACCAGCACGGCGTCGACATCATCGAGCATTGCGAGGTGACCGGCATTCGCCGCGAGAATGGCGTCGTCACCGGGGTGGAAACGTCAAAGGGCTTCATCGGTTGCGGCAAGCTGGCGCTGGCAGCGGCCGGCAACTCCTCGCGCGTCGGCGAGATGGCCGACCTGAAGCTGCCGCTCGAAAGCCACGTGCTGCAGGCCTTCGTGACCGAGGGGCTGAAGCCGTGCATCGATCACGTGATCGTCTATGGCGGCGGACACTTCTATATCTCGCAGTCGGACAAGGGCGGACTGGTCTTCGGCGCCGAGATCGACGGTTACTCCTCCTATGCCCAGCGCGGTAATCTAGCGACGGCCGAACATGTGATGGAGGAGGGGGTGTCGATGATCCCCGGCCTGTCGCGCGTCCGGGTGCTGCGCGCCTGGGGCGGTGTCATGGACATGAGCATGGATGGATCGCCGATCATCGACCGCACCTCGATCGACAACCTCTACCTCAATTGCGGTTGGTGCTACGGCGGCTTCAAGGCGACGCCGGCCTCGGGCTACTGTTTCGCGCATCTCATCGCCAGGAACGACACCCACCCGGTGGCGCGCGCCCTGCGGCTCGATCGTTTCGCGCGGGGCTATGCGGTCGACGAGGCAGGGGCCGGGCCGCAGCCCAATCTTCACTAGAGCATCCCGCTTTCAAGTGGAATCACTGAAAGCGGATAAGATGCTCTAGAATCAAAGTGCTAGAGCGTCCTTTGTGCGTTCATCTGAACGCACGGCGCTCTAGATCGGCGCGAGCCGGATGACGACCATCCGGCTGACCAGGAATATTGAGGGAGCTGTGTTGAGGCTCCAGGATACGGAAGACAATGGCAAGCCTGATCACCTGTCCCCATTGCGGGGTCCGCCCGAAGGAAGAGTTCGCAATCCGTGGCGATGCGTCGGTCATTCGGCCGGCGCCTTCAGCCTCGGATGAAGCCTGGCATGACTATGTCTATGTGCGCGCCAACCCACGCGGCCGAACGGTAGAACATTGGCATCATGTTGCCGGCTGTCGCCGGTTCCTGGTTGTCGAACGCGACACGGTCACCCATGAGGTCTATTCGGCTGTCGACGGTGCGGCCGCGGCGCGTGAGGCGCAGCGATGACCGCTTATCGCCTGTCCGCCGGCGGTCTTGTCGATCGCAGCAAAGTGCTGAGCTTCACCTTCGACGGCAACCCGCTGCGCGGCTTTGCCGGCGATACGCTTGCCTCTGCCTTGCTTGCCAACGACCAGATGCTGGTCGGCCGCAGCTTCAAGTACCACCGGCCGCGCGGCATCGTCAGTGCCGGGCCGTCGGAGCCGAACGCGCTCGTGACCCTTGGTTCGGGCGCCCGCAGCGATCCGAATACCAAGGCGACGGTCGCCGAGCTCTATGCCGGCTTGACGGCGAAGAGCCAGAACCGCTGGCCATCGCTCGGGTTCGATGTCTGCGCGGTCAACGGCCTGCTTTCGCCGTTTCTCGGCGCCGGCTTCTACTACAAGACCTTCATGTGGCCCCGCCAACTCTGGGAAAAGCTTTATGAGCCGGTGATCCGGCGGGCCGCCGGTCTCGGGCGGGCGGTGCTGGAACGCGACCCCGAGAGCTATGAAAAATCCTGGGCCTTCTGCGATTTGCTCGTCGTCGGCGGCGGACCGGCGGGTCTGATGGCCGCCTTGACGGCCGGTCGCGCCGGGCTTCGCGTTATCCTGGCGGATGAGGATTTTCGCCTCGGCGGATCGCTGCTGTCGGAAACCGAAACGGTTGACGGTGCGTCGGCGCCCGCGTTTGCAGATCGTGCCGTCGCTGAACTGAAGTCACTCGAAAACGTCACGCTTCTGCCGCGCACCACGGTCTTCGGCTGGTATGACGACAATGTCTTCGGTGCGGTCGAGCGCGTGCAGAAACATGTGGCCGAGCCATCGACCAAGCTGCCGACCGAACGCGTGTGGCGCATTGCCGCCAAGCGCGCTCTGCTGGCGACCGGCGCTGAAGAGCGGCCGCTGGTGTTTGGCGGCAATGATCGCCCCGGCGTGATGATGGCCGGCGCCGTTTCGACCTACGCTAAGCGTTATGGCGTTTCTGCCGGCAAGTCGGTTGCAATCTTCACCAGCGGCAGCAGCGGCTATCGCACGGCTCGCGACCTGTCGGCGAAGGGCGTTGCGGTTTCGACTATCATCGACAGCCGACCGGAGACCAACGATGTCGCACCCGATGGCGTGCGGGTGATCCGCTCCGGCTCGATCGTCGACACCAGGGGCAGGAGGCGGCTGTCGGGCATCGTCGTCGAGCGCTCGGGCTTTGAGGAACTGATCGCCTGCGATGCGCTTGGCATGTCCGGTGGTTGGAGCCCGGTCATTCATCTCGCCTGCCAGCGCGGCGCTCGGCCGGTGTGGTCGGATACCCTTAAGGCATTCGCAGCACCCGATGTCGGCAATGCCCTTCGGGTCGCTGGAGCGGCCAATGGTGTCTACACGCTTGCCGGCTGCCTGCGCGACGGTGCCGAGAAGGCGACTGCGATTGCCTCAGAGCTTGGCTTCAACGCGGCCGCAGCACTGCTGCCGGTGACTGAGCCCGAGGTTGAACCTTCGTTTGCTGCTGTATGGTATGTGCCCGGCGCCAAGTCGAAGGCCTTCGTGGATTTCCAGAACGATGTGCACGCGAAGGATCTCGGTCTCGCGCTGCGCGAGGGTTTCGGCCATGTGGAGCACGCCAAACGCTATACCACCAGCGGCATGGCGACCGACCAGGGCAAGCTTTCCAATATCAATGCGGTCGGCATTCTCGCCGGCATGCGTGGGGTGAGTCCGGCCGAGGTCGGCACGACCACGTTCCGGCCGTTCTACACGCCGGTCTCCTTCGGTGCGCTGGCGGGGACATCCCGCGACAGCCACGCGACGCCGACCCGCAAGTCGCCGCTACACGAATGGGCGAAGAAGCACGGCGCGACCTTCGTCGATTCCGGCCTCTGGTTCCGCTCGGCCTGGTTCCCGCGCGCCGGCGAAAAGACCTGGCGCGAAAGCGTCGACCGCGAGGTCCTCAATGTTCGCGCCAATGTCGGGCTCTGCGATGTGTCGACGCTCGGCAAGATCGAGGTTTTCGGAGCTGACGCGGCGGAGTTTCTCAACCGGCTCTATTGCAACGCCATGCTGAAGCTGCCGGTCGGCAAGGCCCGTTACGGATTGATGCTGCGCGAGGACGGCTTCGTCTTCGACGACGGCACCGTGAGCCGGCTGGCGGAGGACCACTTCTTCGTGACGACGACCACTGCCATGGCCGGCGCGGTCATGTCCCACATCGATTATTGCGCGCAGGTGCTGTGGCCCGATCTCAAGGTCAGGTTCTGCTCGTCAAGCGATCAGTGGGCGCAGATGGCGATTGCCGGCCCGAAGGCGCGCGATGTGCTGCAGCAACTGGTCGACGAGGATATCTCGGAAACGGCTTTCCCGTTCCTGTCGGCACGCGCAACGGCGCTTCGCGGCGGCATCCACGCCCGGCTGTTCCGCATCTCATTTTCCGGCGAATTGGCCTTCGAACTTGCCGTTCCCGCCGGTTACGGTGAAGCGGTTGCCGAGCAGATCATGGAGGCCGGGCGAGCGCATGATATCTGCGCCTACGGTGTCGAGGCATTGAACGTGCTGCGGCTTGAAAAGGGGCTTCTGACTCATGCGGAATTCGACGGCCGCGTGACACCCGACGATGCCGGGCTTGGGCGCATGTTTTCGGCGCAGAAACCCGATTTTATCGGCAAACATCTGTCCGCACGCTACGGCCTGACGGCGGCAGACCGTATGCAGCTTGTCGGGCTGAGGCCGGTGGACAAGGACAAGGACATGCGTGCCGGCGCTCATCTTCTGAAAGAAGGCATGAAGCCGTCGACGCTCAACGATCAGGGCTGGGTCAGCTCCGCCGGCTATTCGCCGGTTTTGGGGCAGCACATCGCGCTTGCCTTCCTCAAGTCCGGGCGCGAGCGCTACGGCGAAAAGATCGTCGTCTGGGACAAGCTGCGCGATCACGAGGTCATCGCCGAGGTCTGCGACCCGGCGTTCGTCGATCCCGAAAACAAGAAGCTGAAAGCCTGAGGAGGCGGTGATGGTTCGCGACTACAACAACCGCCATGCGCTCGACCAGAAGCTGCGCGGCACCCCGAAGCCCGCGAATGCGGATCACCTCGAGGTCGGCCATTGGCAGGCAATCGCGACTGTGCTCGCCCATGTCGGACTTGAAGCGGCGGTACAACGGGCGCTTTCGTCGACACCCGACCTGTCGTTGCGTTATTGCGGACCCGGCGAGTGGCTGGTGGTGTCGCAGGTCGATACGCCAGTCGGGCTCATGCGCCGTCTCGATATGCTGTGTGGCACGCAGGCGCATGTCGTCGACCAGAGCGACGGCCGCGTTCTGTTGCGCCTCTCCGGGCCGTCCGTGCGGCAGATCCTGGCCAAGGGCATCGGCGTCGATCTCCACCCTGCGGCCTTCGCACTGGGTGGCAGCACCAATGTGCTTTGCGGCCATATCGGCATCAACCTGGCGCGCACCGGCGAGAACGCATTCGAGTTGATCGTTTCGCGCAGCTTTGCCGAATCGCTCTTCGACGACCTGATGGCGATGGGCCGCGCGTTCGACCTTTCGGCCGCTTTTTCCGACTAAAATCAAATGCGGCATCGAATGCCGCATTTGGGTCGCCAACCCGCCAGCAGATGGCGGAAACGGACAAGCGTTCTTCGCAGCCACGTCTTTAACGCGGCCATCTTTCTGACTAGGCTTTGCCCTGCTCGCCGCACGCTGTTCCCGTGCCTGAACAGACCGGGTGGGCGGTAGTCGTGCCTGACCCTTTCTTCCTGAAAACTGAGCCGCGCTTCGCCCGGATGCGCGGGAAAGCGGAGTGTGCGCATGAAAAGCCATGCCAGAGTCGTCGTGATCGGTGGCGGCGTTGTCGGTTGCTCGATCCTCTACCATCTCACGAAGTTCGGCTGGACCGACGTGGTGCTGCTGGAGCGATCGGAGCTGACCTCCGGTTCGACCTGGCATGCCGCCGGTGGCATGCACACGATCAACGGCGACCCCAACGTCGCCAAGCTGCAGAAATACACCGTCGAACTCTACAAGGAGATCGAGGAATATTCCGGCCAGGACATCGGCCTGCACATGACGTCGGGCATGATGCTGGCCGCGACCAAGGAGCGTTTCGACTGGATGAAGTCGATCCTCGCCAAGGGCCGCTACATGGGGCTCGAGGCCGAGCTGCTGACGCCCAAGGAAGCGCACGACCTGATGCCGCTGCTGGATCCAGATCAGTTCGTTGGCGCGGTGTTCGACCCGGTCGAGGGCCATCTCGATCCCTATGGAACGACCCATGCCTATGCCAAGTCGGCCAAGAAGAATGGGGCCGAGATCTATCTGCACACAAAGGTCGAGGATCTCGTGCAGCGCGAGGACGGATCCTGGCGCGTCATCACCAATCAGGGCGAAATCATTGCAGAGCATGTGGTCAACGCCGCGGGCCTCTGGGCGCGCGAGGTCGGCCGCATGGTCGGGCTGGAGCTGCCCGTTCTGGCGATGGAGCATATGTATCTCATCACCGAAGATATGCCCGAGGTCATCGAGTTCAACCAGACGCGCGGCAAGGAGCTGATGCACTGTGTCGATTTCGATGGCGAGATTTACTTGCGCCAAGAGCGCAATGGCATGTTGATGGGCACCTATGAGAAAGCCTGCCGCCCCTGGTCGCCGGTGACGACACCCTGGGATTTCGGCCATGAGCTGCTGGCCGAGGACATCGACCGCATCTCGCCGGAACTCGAGGTCGGCTTCCGGCATTTCCCGGCCTTCAACAGAGCCGGCATCAAGAAGGTCATCAACGGGCCCTTCACCTTTTCGCCGGATGGAAACCCGCTGGTCGGGCCGGTGCGGGGGCTGCGCAATTTCTGGTCGGCTTGTGCCGTCATGGCCGGCTTCAGCCAGGGCGGCGGCGTCGGCCTGGCGCTTGCCAACTGGATGATAGACGGCGATCCCGGCTTCGACGTCTTTGCCATGGACGTGGCGCGTTATGGCGATTTCGCCACGCTTGCCTATACCAACGCCAAGGTGCGCGAGAACTATTCGCGCCGTTTTTCCATCCGTTATCCGAACGAGGAGCTGCCGGCCGCACGGCCGCTGCTCACGACGCCGATCTATGACCGGTTGAAGGCGGCCGGTGCCGTGTTCGGTGCTTCCTATGGCCTGGAAACGCCGCTGTGGTTTGCACCTGCCGGTGTCGAGGATCACTTCTCCTGGCGCCGCTCGACCGATTTCGACACGGTCGGCGACGAAGCCCGCGCGGTGCGCGCCGCTGTCGGGCTGATGGAAACCTCCGGCTTTGCCAAATACGAGATCAAGGGGGCGGGGGCGGAAGCCTGGCTCGATGGGATGCTCGCCTGCCGTATCCCGGCTGTGGGGCGGATGTCGCTGGCGCCGATGCTGAAAGACGATGGCAAGCTGATCGGCGACTTCACGCTCGCCAAGCTCGGTGAACAGGATTTCCTCCTCATCGGCTCCGGCATCGCCGAGGATTATCATATGCGCTGGTTCGAGGCGCACCTGCCAGAGAATGGCTCGGTCTCGATCCGTCCGTTGAAGCTGGAGCTTGTCGGGCTGTCGATCGCCGGGCCGAAGGCGCGGGACGTGCTGGCGGCGCTGACCCATCTCGACGTCGGTGATAAGGCCTTTGCGTTCATGGATATTCGCCGGATGAATCTCGGTATGGCGCCGGCGATCGTCGGTCGGGTCAGCTATACCGGTGACGTCGGCTACGAGATCTGGATGAAGCCGGAATACCAGCGCTACCTGTTCGATCTGATCCTGGAAAAGGGTGCGGCCTTCGGCATCCGGCTGTTTGGCCTTCGCGCCCTCAATGCCCTCAGGGTCGAAAAATCGTTCGGCAGCTGGTCGCGCGAGTTTCGGCCGCTCTACGGTCCGCTGGAGGCCGGCCTTGGCAGGTTTGTGGCGCTCGGTAAACCGGCGGGTTTCATCGGAAAGGCGGCGGCAATGCGCGAGAAGGCAGAAGGCGGACAGCTTCGTCTGCGCACCTTCCTGCTCGAGACGCGCGATGCCGATGTCATCGGCGACGAACCGATCTATTTCGACGGCGCGGTGCGCGGTTGGGTGACATCCGGCGGCTATGCCCACGCCAGCGGGGTGTCGGTGGCGCTTGGTTACGTGCCCAAGGAGATCGCTGATGAAGAGGCAGGCTGGGCGATCGAACTGCTCGGTGAGATCCTGCCGGCGCGGTTGCAACCCTACCCATTGTTCGACGCAAACGGTGAGCGCATGCGTGGTTGACGGGAGGCAAATCGGCGAGCTGGTCTTGTTGCTTGCCGATTCATCCACAGGCCGGATTGCACGCGGTTTTAGACTAAAGTTGACTATTCCCCAGGCGAGACGTGCATTTTTTTTGTTTTTTATGACTTCAAAAGCGTCAAATCGATTTTATAGGCGAAGATTTTGCCGCTCCCACGTTTTTTAGCTTTTCTTTTCGTTTGAAAGAGGTATGGAATCGATCAACAGAACGCTCAACAATGAGCTCAAAAAACAAGAGACCGGACCTTATGGATCTGGTCCAGGGGAAGATTGATGGAGTATTTCGTCCAGCAGCTCGTCAATGGGCTGACTCTTGGGTCTATTTATGGTATGATCGCAATTGGTTATACCATGGTCTACGGCATCATTGGCATGATCAACTTCGCCCACGGCGATATCTTCATGCTCGGCGGTTTTGCCGCTTTGATTGTCTTTCTGCTTCTCACAACATTCATGGCTGGCATACCGGTTGTACTTGCCCTGTTGCTGATGATGATCGTCGGCATGCTGACGGCGGCGCTCTGGAACTGGACCATCGAGCGGGTGGCTTACCGGCCGCTACGCGGTTCGTTCCGCCTGGCTCCGCTAATCACGGCAATCGGCATGTCGATCGCCCTGTCGAACTTCATCCAGGTGACGCAGGGACCGCGCAACAAGCCGATCCCGCCGCTCGTTTCCTCGGTTTACGAGGTGTTGGGCATCACGATCTCGCTGAAGCAGATCATCATCATCATCATCACGGCGATCCTGTTGTCCGTGTTCTGGTACATCGTCAACAAGACGCCGCTCGGGCGCGCTCAGCGCGCAACGGAACAGGACCGCAAGATGGCGGCCCTCCTGGGTGTTGACGTCGACCGTACCATCTCGGTGACCTTCATCATGGGCGCAGCGCTCGCTGCTGTCGCCGGCACCATGTACTTGATGTATTATGGTGTGGTCGTCTTCACCGACGGATTTGTTCCGGGGGTCAAGGCCTTTACTGCAGCTGTTCTTGGCGGCATCGGCTCCTTGCCGGGCGCTGTTCTCGGCGGGTTGCTGATCGGCCTCATCGAGTCCCTCTGGTCCGCTTATTTCACCATCGACTACAAGGATGTTGCGACGTTCTCCATTCTCGCAATCGTCCTGATCTTCAAGCCGTCTGGCATACTCGGACGACCGGAAGTCGAGAAGGTATAAATCAATGGCAAACATTGCTTCTACATCTGCAAGCGCCGGCAGTGATCTGACGGCGCGGGCCCTGCGCGAGGCTGTCTTCGCGGGCCTTATCTCTCTCGGCCTCTTCGTCTTGTTCGTCGGCCTGAAGAGCGACCAGAACATTCGCAACGAGCTGGTCCTCAACCAGCGCTGGGGTCTGCTTGCGATCTTCGTGATCGTCGCCGCCGTCGGCCGGTTCCTGATGGTCGCCTATATCCAGCCGGCAATGGCGCGCCGCAAGGCCGCCAAGGCCGAAGCGGAGGAGGTCGTTAGGGAAGAGAGCTTCTTCAAGCGCAATTTCTCGAAGATCGCGATCATTGCGCTCGTTCTCTATCCGCCTGTGATCGTGGCGCTCGTCGGTGCGCAGGGCTCGCTGAAGTGGGTCGACAATTTCGGCGTCCAGATCCTGATCTACGTGATGCTCGCCTGGGGCCTCAACATCGTCGTCGGCCTGGCAGGTCTGCTGGACCTCGGCTATGTCGCCTTCTACGCGGTGGGTGCCTATTCCTACGCGCTGCTGTCGACTTATTTCGGGCTCTCCTTCTGGGTTCTGCTGCCGGTTGCCGGTATTCTCTCGGCCTGCTGGGGCATGGTCCTCGGATTCCCGGTCTTGCGGCTAAGGGGTGACTACCTGGCGATCGTCACGCTCGCCTTCGGGGAAATCATACGGCTTGTCCTCATAAACTGGACCGAAGTGACCAAGGGAACGTTCGGCGTCTCCGGCATCGCCAAGGCGACCCTGTTCGGCATCAAGTTCGACGCTTCCAAGGATGGTTTTGCAGCGATGATGGGGCTCCCCATGTCGTCGGCCTACTACAAGATCTTCCTGTTCTATTTGATCCTTGGCCTTTGCATGCTGACGGCCTTCGTCACCATCCGCCTTCGCCGGATGCCGATCGGCCGCGCCTGGGAAGCGCTGCGCGAGGACGAGATCGCCTGCCGCTCGCTCGGCATCAACACGGTCACGACAAAGCTTACCGCCTTTGCAACGGGCGCCATGTTCGGCGGCATCGCAGGTTCGTTCTTCGCCGTGCGCCAGGGTTTCGTCTCGCCGGAATCCTTCGTGTTCCTCGAATCCGCGGTCATTCTGGCGATCGTTGTTCTCGGTGGCATGGGTTCGCTCACCGGTATCGCCATCGCCGCGGTGGCGATGATCGGCGGCACGGAAATCCTGCGCGAGCTTTCCTTCCTGAAGGCGATCTTCGGACCGGACTTCACGCCTGAACTCTACCGTATGCTGATCTTCGGCCTGGCGATGGTCGTCGTGATGGTCTGGAAGCCGCGCGGTTTTGTCGGCTCGCGTGAGCCGACAGCGTTCCTGCGCGAACGCAAGGCGATCTCCGGCAGCTTCACCAAGGAAGGGCATGGCTGATGGCCCTCGAGACAACGACAATGACAAAAGATCCCATTCTCTCGGTTGAGCACCTGTCGATGCGCTTCGGCGGTCTCATGGCCATCAACGACTTCTCCTTCGAAGCCTATCGCGGTGACATCACCGCGCTGATCGGCCCGAACGGAGCCGGCAAGACCACGGTGTTCAACTGCATCACCGGCTTCTACAAGCCGACCATGGGCATGATCACCATGAAGCAGAAGTCCGGTAAGGAATATCTGCTGGAGCGCCTGCCGGATTTCGAGATCACCAAGCACGCCAAGGTCGCGCGCACCTTCCAGAACATCCGGATGTTCTCCGGCCTGACGGTGCTGGAAAACCTGCTGGTCGCACAGCACAACAAGCTGATGCAGGCGTCGGGCTATACCTTCCTCGGACTGCTCGGCTTTCCCGCCTACAAGCAGGCCTCGAAAGAATCGATCGAATTTGCCCGCCATTGGCTGGAAAAGGCGTCGCTGGTCGATCGTGCCGACGACCCGGCCGGCGATCTGCCCTATGGCGCCCAGCGGCGGCTCGAAATCGCCCGCGCCATGTGCACCGGACCGGAACTCCTATGCCTTGACGAGCCGGCAGCCGGTCTCAATCCGCGTGAATCGCTGGCGCTCAACGAGTTGCTGCAGGGTATCCGCGGCGAAACCGGCACCTCGATCCTGTTGATCGAGCACGACATGTCGGTGGTGATGGAGATTTCCGACCACGTGGTCGTTTTGGAATACGGTCAGAAGATTTCCGACGGCAACCCGGATTTCGTGAAGAACGATCCGAGGGTCATTGCGGCCTATCTGGGTGTCGAGGATGAAGAGGTCGAAGAGGTGATCGAAGAAATCGAGGAAATCGAAGGCGGACAGGGAGGATCCAAGCCATGAGCGCGCCTCTGCTGCAAGTAAAGGCCGTCGAGACCTACTACGGCAATATCCGGGCGCTGAACGGCGTCGACGTCGAAGTGCATCGCGGTGAAATCGTCTGCCTGATCGGCGCCAACGGCGCTGGCAAGTCGACGCTGATGATGACGATCTGCGGCAGCCCGCAGGCGCGCACCGGCGCGGTCATGTTCGAAGGTGAGGAAATTACCCGCATGCCGACGCACGAGATCGCGCGTCTTCGCATCGCGCAGTCGCCGGAAGGCCGTCGCATTTTTCCGCGCATGACCGTATTCGAAAACCTGCAGATGGGCGCAAGCCTCGACAACCTCAAACATTTCAACGAGGACGCCGAGAAGGTGTTCTCGCTGTTCCCGCGACTTAAGGAGCGCCAGGCTCAACGCGGCGGTACGCTTTCGGGCGGCGAGCAGCAGATGCTGTCGATCGCCCGCGCGCTGATGGCGCGCCCGAAGCTCCTTTTGCTGGACGAGCCATCGCTCGGCCTGGCGCCGCTGATCGTTAAGGGCATCTTCGAAGCCATCAAGAAGCTGAACAAGGAAGAGGGACTGACCGTGTTCCTCGTCGAGCAGAATGCGTTCGGCGCCTTGAAGCTTTCCGACCGCGGTTACGTGATGGTCAACGGCCGCGTGACGATGAGCGGCTCGGGCAAGGAACTGCTCGCCAATCCGGAAGTCCGCGCGGCCTATCTCGAAGGCGGCCGCCATTGATGCGCCGCATCTGGAGTTTGTGACATGCAGGGTATTCTCTACGAAGAAGTGTCGGTCTGGCAGTTTCTTTTCATCACCTGTGTTCTGGGCGGCTGGACCGCGTGGAGAACGGGAAAGAGCGTCGCCGAGGGCTGGGAGGAGCTTCCGCGCCTCTTCGTCTATGTGGCGCTGCTGGGGCTTGGGATCCGCTTCGTGCACCACGCCCTGTTCGGAGGTACGATGTTCAGTCTGCATTACTATATCGTGGACACGGTCGTACTTTTGTTGTTTGCTACCGCAGGTTTCCGGTACTACCGGACCAAGCAAATGACCAATAACTACTATTGGCTCTATGAGAAGGCTTCGCCTTTCTCCTGGAAAGCCAAATAATGGGAACAGCGCGCGCCGGCCGCCGCGGCCGGTGCGAAAGAAATACCGGCGCGAATTACGGTGGGCATTGCGCAGGTTGGTAACGAGACCCGCTCGGATAATTGGGAGTAACAAAATGAAAAAGTCTCTTCTGTCGGCCGTTGCGCTGTCGGCAATGGTCGCTTTCAGCGGCACCGCATGGGCTGATATTCTCGTTGGCGTTGCTGGCCCGCTGACCGGCCCGAACGCTGCGTTCGGTGCACAGCTGCAGAAAGGTGCCGAACAGGCTGCTGCAGACATCAATGCTGCCGGCGGTATCAATGGGGAACAGATCAAGGTTGTACTCGGCGACGACGTTTCCGACGCCAAGCAGGGCGTTTCGGTCGCCAACAAGTTCGTCGCTGACGGCGTGAAGTTCGTTGTCGGCCACTTCAACTCGGGCGTGTCCATCCCGGCTTCGGAAGTCTATGCCGAAAACGGCATTCTCCAGGTAACGCCGGCTTCCACCAACCCGCAGTTCACCGAGCGCGGCCTCTGGAACACCTTCCGCACTTGCGGTCGTGACGACCAGCAGGGCGCAGTTGCCGGCGCCTTCCTTGCCGCCAACCACAAGGACGCCAAGATCGCCGTCATTCACGACAAGACCCCTTATGGTCAGGGCCTTGCCGACGAAACCAAGAAGTCGATGAACGAAGCCGGCCTCAATGAAGCCCTCTATGAAGGCATCAACACCGGCGACAAGGACTTCTCGGCCCTCATCGCCAAGATGAAGGAAGCCGGCGTCTCGATCGTCTACTACGGCGGTCTGCACACCGAAGCTGGCCTGATCATGCGCCAGATGAAGGACCAGGGCCTCAAGGCTACCCTGATGTCGGGCGACGGTATCGTTTCGAACGAACTGGCCTCGATCGCAGGCGACGCTGTTGACGGCACGCTGATGACGTTTGCTCCGGATCCGCGCAAGAACCCGGCTGCCAAGGAACTCGTCGAGAAGTTCCGCGCCGCCGGCTTCGAACCGGAAGCCTACACGCTCTACGCCTACGCTGCTCTGCAGGTTGTCGCCGAAGCTGCCAAGGCTGGCGGCACGACCGATCCGCAGGCCGTTGCCGAAGCGATCAAGGCCAAAGGCCCGTTCAAGACCGCAATTGGCGAACTCGGCTATGACGAAAAGGGCGACATCACCCGTCCGGACTACGTCATGTACACCTGGAAGAAGGGTGAAGACGGCAAGTACAGCTACTTCGAAAACGAGTAAATCTCGCTTCGAGGTTCGTTGAACCACGTCAGAACTTCGAAAGCCCGGCGAGCGATCGCCGGGCTTTTTGTTTCTGGACGGGTGTTAACGGGGATGGCGATGATTCTCGTCGGACTTCGCCTCGGCAAGGCATTGCACCGGGCCTCTTTCGTTGGGCCGCGCGGGCTGTCTCTCGCCGTCATTTCGTGCACTATCGCCGAACGATTCTGTTTTTAGAGGTTGTCCCATGAGTTCCAAGCCGCGCATTCTCGTCACCCGCCGTTGGCCCGAAGCGGTGGAGCGCGTGCTGGCCGAGCGGTTTGATGGCGTCTTGAACGAGAGCGACGTACCGATGTCGGCCGATCAGCTGGCAAAGGCGCTGCGCGACTTTGACGCGGTGCTGCCGACGGTCTCCGACCGCCTGCCGGCAAGCCTGTTCGACGGCGGCGACATCAGGGCAAAGATCCTCGGCAACTATGGTGTCGGTTACAACCACATCGATGTTGCCGCCGCCAAGGCCGCAAACATCGCCGTTACCAACACGCCCGGCGTTCTGACCGATTGCACTGCCGATATCGCCATGACGCTGCTGCTTGCCGTCGCGCGGCGTGCGGGCGAAGGGGAGCGTCAGATCAGGGCCGGCGAATGGACCGGCTGGCGGCCGACCCACATGATTGGCAGCAAGGTGACCGGCAAGACGCTGGGGATCATCGGTTTCGGCCGCATCGGCAAGGCGATGGCAAAACGCTGCCATTTCGGGTTCGACATGGAGGTGGTGTTCTACAACCGCTCGCGTGTCGATGCGGCGGAAGCCGCACGCTATGGCGCGCGCCAGCTCGGTACCGTCGACGAGGTGCTTGCGATTGCGGATTTCGTCTCGTTGCACTGCCCCGGCGGTGGCGAGAACCGGCACCTCATCAATGCCGAGCGGCTGGCGATGATGAAAAAGGGCGCCTATCTCGTCAACACCGCGCGCGGCGATGTGGTCGACGAGCCGGCGTTGATCGAGGCGCTGAAGAACGGAGTGATCAAAGGCGCCGGCCTCGATGTTTTCGAGGCGGAACCGAATGTGCCGGAGGGCCTGCGGGCGCTCGAAAATGTCGTTCTGCTGCCGCATCTCGGCAGCGCGACCGAGGAGACACGCGTCGCGATGGGCATGAAGGTGGTCGACAACATCACCGCCTTCTTCGAGGGGCGAGAGCCGCCGGATAGGGTCGCCTGAGATGGTGGCTGTTTGATGGGCAAACGCTGCCCATAAAGCAATCACCTTGCCGATTTTCTTTGCAAAACAATAGCTTGACTTGGCGCCTCGGGATGCCGACGATGTCGGCCGATGAACATGAGCAATGCGGCTATCATCGCCCCGCAGCGGGCGTTCGGAAAAGGACGACTGGTCGCGAAAGTGGCCGTCGGTCAAACGCGCGTTGCCGAGCTTTACCAGGAAGGCTGCGCAAAGATTCGGCTGCCGAAAACCTTCGATACTTCGATGGAAGCCGTGCTGATCAACTCGTCGGGTGGGCTCACCGGCGGCGACCGCATGCTCTGGGAGATCGAGGCCGGTGCGGCGACCGAGCTCACCGTCACCACGCAGGCCTGCGAGAAGATCTACAAGGCGAGTGCCGGCACGGTCGATGTCACGACACGCATCGACGTGGCGGCTGGCGCACGCGTCGATTGGCTGCCGCAGGAGACGATCCTGTTCGACCGCGCATCGCTGACACGCTCGCTCGATGTCGAGCTCGAGGACGGCGCGACGTTCCTTGCCGTCGAGGCCGTGCTGCTCGGCCGCAAGGCGATGGGCGAAGCGATGCAGACAGGCCTCTTGCGAGATCGCTGGCGCATTCGCGTCGGCGGCCGGCTGTTGCATGCCGAAAACCTGACCTTTGCCGATGATATCGCCGCTCTTGTCGCCCGGACTGCAGTGCTCGGCGGCAGCGTGGCATTTGCGACGCTGTTCTACACCGGACCGGATTGTGAATTGCTGCTGCCGCGGCTGCGCGCACTCCTCGAAACGCAAGTGGGGGCGGGCGTCAGCCACATCAAGCTCGGTGGTCGCGACAAGCTGGTTGCGCGCTTTGCTGCCGCGGACGGCTTCTCGCTCAGAAAAATCCTCATCCCGGTCATTTCGCACTTGCGCAAGCAAGAGACAGTGCCGAAAGTCTGGGTCCTCTAATCCACAATCAAACCGGTGGCGACGCATGAATCTTACCCCGCGCGAAAAGGACAAGCTGTTGATTTCCATGGCTGCGATGGTTGCCCGCCGCCGCCTGGAGCGCGGAGTCAAGCTTAATCATCCAGAGGCGATCGCGCTGATTACTGACTTCGTTGTCGAAGGTGCGCGTGACGGCCGATCGGTCGCGGAGCTGATGGAGGCGGGCGCCCATGTGATCACCCGTGCACAGGTGATGGAGGGGATCGCGGAGATGATCCACGACATCCAGGTGGAGGCGACCTTCCCTGACGGTACCAAGCTCGTCACTGTGCACGAACCGATCCGCTGAGGAGGCTGAGACATGTTGGCACTGCGTCCGAACTGCGAATGCTGCGACAAGGATCTGCCGCCAGAGAGCCGCGACGCGATGATCTGCACCTTCGAGTGCACCTTTTGCGTCGATTGTGTCGAAGGCACGCTCGGTGGCACCTGCCCGAACTGCGGCGGCGAGTTTACCCGGCGCCCGGTACGCCCGGCCGCGCTGCTTGTGAAATATCCGGCATCGACCGAACGGGTGCTGAAGCCGCTCGGCTGCGCCGACGTCGACGCGGCCTGACAAGGGAGAGGGAACTCAGATGATCCCAGGGGAAATCATTGCCGCAAGCGGCGATATCGAACTCAACCACGGGCTTGAGACGGTGACGATCGAGGTCTCCAATACCGGCGACCGGCCGGTGCAGGTCGGCAGCCACTATCACTTTGCCGAGACCAATGCCGGGCTCGACTTCGATCGCAGTGCCGCCCATGGCAAACGACTGGACATTCCCGCAGGCACCGCCGTCCGCTTCGAGCCGGGACAGAAAAGACAGGTCACGCTCATCCCGCTTTCGGGCAAGCGCGAGGTTTTTGGTTTCCGCCAGCAGGTCATGGGAAAGCTTTGAGCATGATGATGCGAACGACGCTTATCGCGAGCGCCTTGCTGCTGGCGGCCATGCCCGCGCTGGCGCAGGAGGATGATGTCGATTGCGCCAATGCAATGACGCAGGCGGATATGAACATCTGCTCCAACAAGGATTATGAGGCGGCCGACGCTGAACTCAACACGGTCTACAAGCAGACCGTTGCGGCGATGCGGGCCAAGGACAAGGAACTGGGTGACATCAGCGCCGACTATGTCGGCGCGGAGGAGGCGTTGAAGAAGGCGCAGCGCGCCTGGATCGGCTACCGCGACGGCCAGTGCGAGCTTGCCGGCTTCGAAGCGCGCGGCGGATCGATGGAGCCGATGCTGGTATCCGGCTGCCTGGCGCAGCTGACTGCGGCCCGCACCACGGAACTCAAAGAGCTGCTCGAGCCCACGGAAAACTAGCGCTGATGTCTGGCCGCACCATCATGATCGTGGGGAATGGAGAAGTGCCGGAAGGCGCTGCGGCAACGATCGATACGGCCGATGTCGTCATTCGTTTCAACGATTGCCGTTCTGTCGGCACCGGCGGGGCGAGGACCGATATCGTCGCCGTCTGCAATACTGGCCGGCCGGCGCTTGCCATGCTTGGTGGCGGGCGCTGGAAGAACAGCGCCGCCGTGCGGCAGGCACGCGAGATCTGGAGCGTTCGGTCGGCTGAAAAGTTTGCCGGCATGCGCGCGGCACTGGCCGAAACGCATCCGGATCTCGACGACTTCTGCGACGACTACACTTGCGGTTTCGAGAGTTTTACAACGGCGACCGGCCGGGTGCATCGGGTCGTCCCCCTCGCAGCGCACGAGCAGCTGGACCGGGATCTGTCGCGGTTCGCGCCCACGCCTTATGTCGTGCCGTCGAGCGGCATGGTCGTGATTGCCGACGTGCTTTCCGGTTTTGCATCGGCCGACGATCTGGTCGTTCTGGCTGGCTTCGGCCATGTCGGTTGGGAGTGGCATCCCTTTGCCGCCGAGCGCCGGTACGTCGACGCACTTGCGGCCGAGGGCCGTCTTCGCCGTCTTTCCCCTTCTTCTTCAGACTTGTCCCAAGGAGCCTGAACCCATGCCCTACAAAATGTCGCGCGCGGCCTATGCCAACATGTTCGGCCCGACGGTCGGCGACAAGGTTCGGCTGGCCGACACGGAACTGTTCATCGAGGTGGAGAAGGATTTCACCACCTATGGCGAAGAAGTGAAGTTCGGCGGCGGCAAGGTGATCCGCGACGGCATGGGCCAAAGCCAGGTGACGCGAGCGGCGGGTGCGGTCGACACCGTGATCACCAACGCGCTGATCGTCGACCACTGGGGCATCGTCAAGGCGGATATCGGGCTGAAGGACGGGCGCATCGCGGCGATCGGCAAGGCCGGCAATCCCGATATGCAGCCTGGCGTGACGATCATCGTCGGTCCGGGCACCGAGGTGATCGCCGGCGAGGGCAAGATCGTCACCGCCGGCGGCATGGACAGCCATATCCACTTCATCTGCCCGCAGCAGATCGAGGAAGCGCTGATGAGCGGGCTCACCTGCATGCTCGGCGGCGGCACGGGGCCGGCGCATGGCACGCTCGCGACCACCTGCACGCCCGGGCCCTGGCATCTCGCCCGCATGATCGAGGCTGCGGACGCCTTCCCGATGAACCTTGCCTTTGCCGGCAAGGGCAATGCCTCGCTGCCCGCCGCGCTGGTCGAGATGGTGCTTGCGGGCGCGACCTCGCTGAAGCTGCACGAGGATTGGGGCTCGACGCCGGCTGCCGTCGACTGCTGCCTTGGTGTTGCCGACGAGTACGATGTGCAGGTGATGATCCACACCGACACGTTGAACGAGAGCGGTTTCGTCGAGGACACGATCGCGGCGATCAAGGGCCGCACGATCCATGCCTTCCACACGGAAGGGGCGGGTGGCGGCCATGCGCCGGATATCATCAAGATCTGCGGCCAGCCGAACGTCATTCCGTCGTCGACCAACCCGACCCGACCCTACACCAAGAACACGCTGGCCGAGCACCTGGATATGCTGATGGTCTGCCATCACCTGTCGCCGTCGATCCCCGAGGATATCGCCTTTGCCGAAAGCCGGATCCGTAAGGAGACGATCGCCGCCGAAGACATCCTGCACGATATCGGTGCGTTCTCGATCATCTCGTCCGATAGCCAGGCGATGGGCCGCGTCGGCGAGGTGGCGATCCGCACCTGGCAGACGGCCGACAAGATGAAGCGCCAGCGCGGCGCGCTGCCGCAGGAAACCGGCGACAACGACAATTTCCGGGTCAAACGCTATATCGCCAAATACACCATCAACCCGGCGATCGCCCATGGCCTCAGCCATGAGATCGGTTCGCTCGAAGTCGGCAAGCGCGCCGACCTCGTCCTCTGGAAACCGGCCTTCTTCGGCGTCAAGCCCGACATGGTGCTGATCGGCGGAACGATCGCCGCAGCACCGATGGCCGACCCCAACGCCTCGATCCCGACGCCGCAGCCGGTGCACTACCGGCCGATGTTCGGCGCCTATGGCAAGAGCCGCACGAACTCCTCCGTCACCTTCGTCTCGCAGGCCTCGCTCGATGGCGGGTTGGCGGCCAGGCTCGGCGTTGCCAAACAGCTCGTCGCCGTCAAGAACACCCGCGGCGGCATCGGCAAGGCATCGATGATCCACAACAACCTGACGCCGCATGTCGAGGTCGATCCGGAGACCTACGAAGTGCGGGCCGATGGCGAGCTCCTCACCTGCGAGCCGGCGACGGTTCTGCCGATGGCGCAGCGTTATTTCCTGTTCTGAGCGGCAAACGATTTTGTCTCGAAAAAGCGGTAGCTGGCGGGCCTTCAAGTGGACCGCCTACGGGGTGTCGGGTCTTGTCCTGGCAGTCGTCCTCGGGATGGTCGTGCCGCGACCGCTGTTGCCGAAGACGGCCACGGCCGCTGCGGTTGAGCCGGCTGTTGCCGGCGAACGCGTCCTGATCCTCGCCAGTCCGATCCACACCGATATCGCCATTCCCCTCAATGACGAGACGCGGACGCGGTTTGCCTTCGCCGGCGAGGCAGGCGTGCCTCTGGATCACCCGGAGGCGCGATGGCTGATCTTCGGCTGGGGTGGCCGCTCGTTCTACCTGGAAACGCCGACATGGTCGGAGCTGAAGCCAATGCCGGTCTTGAGGGCGCTGGCGCTCGACCGTTCCGTTATGCATGTCGATATTGCCGGGGCGATCGTCGAACCCCAGCCGTCGGTTACGAGCGTTGACCTCAAGCGCGCCGAGTTCGAGAAGCTGATGACGTTCATCTCCGGAAGCTTTGCCAGGAACGGCGGCGCCGTCTTTCCGATCGAGGGCTTTTCCTATGGTTATGCCGACCGCTTCTTTGAGGCGGAGGGCAGCTTCAATGCACTGTTTGGATGCAACACCTGGACGGCGCGGGCATTGAGAGAAGCCGGACTGCAGACGGGGTTCTGGAATCCCTTGCCTTCCACTCTTGGCCTGTCCCTGCGGCTACACAACTGAGACATTGTCCGCGCCGGTTCGGGATCGCCACAGGCATGCGCTTGTCGCATGTCTGCCATGCGCGGGTGTGAATCGACGCCTTTCGTGCTGCACCGCAGCGGAATTTCCGGTAGGAAACGAGCTGATATTTTCCTCGATCGCGACTGTTCTCCCAAGGCCGCTCGCAATCGAGTGCCTGCACTGAAGGAGATGACCATGCTCGGCAGAAAAGTACCCTCCGTAACGTTCCGCACCCGCGTTCGCGATGAAGCCGTCGGCGGCTCCAACCCGTTCCGTTGGCACGACGTTTCCTCCGACGATTACTTCGCCGGCAAGCGTGTCGTGTTGTTTTCGCTGCCGGGCGCCTTCACGCCCACCTGCTCGACCTTCCAGCTGCCCGACTTCGAAAAGCTGACGGCCGAGTTCCGCTCCGAAGGCGTTGACGAAATCTACTGCATCTCGGTCAACGACGCCTTCGTGATGAACGCCTGGGGCAAGTCGCAGAGCCTCGAGAACGTCAAGCTGATCCCCGATGGCTCGGGCGAGTTCACCCGCAAGATGGGCATGCTCGTCGCCAAGGATAATCTCGGCTTCGGCATGCGCTCCTGGCGCTATGCTGCCGTTGTCAACAACGGTGTCGTCGAACAGTGGTTCGAAGAGGAAGGCTACTCCGACAATTGCGACAGCGATCCCTACGGCGTTTCCTCGCCGCAGAACATTCTCGAGACGCTGAAGTCGCAGAAGCTCGCAGCCTGATCCGGCTGACGACGGATCGATTTTTGAAACCCCGGTGCTAGCGCCGGGGTTTTTTCTTGCTACAGTGCCAGGCAGAAAAGATGTCGAGGGTTCAATGGTTTACATTATTGCATATCTGACGGCGCACCCGGGCAAGGGCGTGGAAATCCTGACGCTGGCCGAGCCCCTGATCGAAGGAACGCGGCGGGAGGCAGGCTGCATCAGCTACGAGCTCTATCAAAAGCCTGCCGATCCCGACGCGCTGGTGTTTGTCGAAACCTGGAAGGACAAGGCCGCGGTCGACGCCCATTTTGCCGAGCCGCATCTGAAGGCGTTCCAGGTCGCGACGGCGGATCTGCTGGTCGAAGCGCGCATCGAGCTCGTGCACCCGGAAAAGGTCGAGGTGCTCTGAGATGCCCTATCGGTCGACCGAGGTACTTTCGCCCGGACCCAGGGACGAGGCGCCGTTGCACAGCATCACCTTGGCCCACGATGCGCGGCATCTGCGCCGCAAGCTGCTGCATCTCGAAAACGACGATGTCGTCATGCTTGACCTGAAGGAAGCGGTGATGCTGGCCGACGGCGACCTGCTGGTGCTCGAGGGTGGCGGTCATATCCGCATCGTTGCGGCATCCGAAGCGCTTTACGAGATCCGTCCGCGCGACCCGTTGCATCTCGTCGAACTGGCCTGGCATCTGGGCAATCGCCACCTCCCGGCGCAGATCGAGACAGGCCGCATCCTGATTTCCCGCGATCCGGTCATTCGGGCGATGCTTGAGGGGCTGGGGGCGGCGGTCGTCGAAATCTCCGAGCCGTTCCATCCGCTGCGCGGCGCTTATCACGCGGCCGGAGGCCACGATCACGGCCACCACCATCACCATGGCTGAACGGGTCGACACGCAGGCGCTGCTTCGCCTCGTGACCTGGCTGTCGCCGGCTTTCCCGGTCGGCGCCTTCTCCTATTCGAACGGGTTGGAGCAGGCAGTTCACGATGGCCATGTCAGCGATATCGAGAGCCTGCGGCTGTGGCTGGAGACGCTTCTTTGCCACGGATCCGGCTGGAACGATGCGGTGCTGCTTGGCGAAGCCTATCGCGGTTTCGGCGAGCCGGTGCAGCTTCAATCCGTGATCGAGCTTGCCGAGGCGATGGCGGCAAATTGCGAACGGCACATGGAAACCATGCTGCAGGGCGAAGCCTTTCTGGCGGCAGCGCGGCATTGGCCGCACACCGTGCTCGATCGGCTGGGAGAAAGAACCGCCTATCCGGTCGCCGTCGGTGCGGTTGCGGGTGCCCACGCCACAGGCCTCGAGCCGGCGATTGCCGCCTATCTGCATGCGTCCGTATCCAATGCCGTATCGGTGGCCATTCGCTGCGGCGTCACCGGCCAACGTGACGGCGTCGGGCTGATCGCAGCCCTTGAGCCGACCATCGCTGCAGTGGCGCGAAAGGCGAGCGCCGCATCGCTGGAAGACCTTGGCTCGGCCACGATCGCAGCCGATATTTCATCTCTCAGACACGAGACCCTGCATTCGCGGCTGTTCCGCTCGTAAGCGTGCGCGGCCATAGAGCGTTTCCAGTTCGGACGGAGACGTGGAAACGCTCTATCTCTTTGTTTTTACGCGTTTCCTAGCGGAGAAGGTTTCACGCTTTTCCTGGAAATGCTCTAGAAAGGAACGTCACATGGCATCGAAGAATGGTCCCCTGCGTGTCGGCATCGGCGGGCCTGTCGGTTCGGGTAAGACGGCGCTGACGGACAAGCTCTGCAAGGCGATGCGGGAGAATTACTCGGTCGCGGTCGTGACCAACGACATCTACACCAAGGAAGATGCCGAAGCGCTGGTGCGCATGCAGGCGCTGCCGTCGGACCGCATCGTCGGCGTCGAGACCGGCGGATGCCCGCACACGGCTATCCGCGAGGATGCGACAATCAACTTGCAGGCAATCGCCGATCTCAACCGTCGCTTTCCCGATCTCGATATCGTCTTCATCGAATCCGGCGGCGACAATCTGGCCGCCACCTTCTCGCCTGATCTGGCCGACCTGACGATCTATGTCATCTCCGTCTGCCAGGGCGAGGAAATCCCGCGCAAGGGCGGGCCGGGCATCACCAAATCTGACCTGCTTGTCATCAACAAGCGGGATCTGGCGCCCTATGTCGGCGCCGACCTCGACGTCATGGATCGTGACGCGACCCGGATGCGGGCGGAAAAGCCCTTTGTCTTCACCGACATGAAACGCGGCGACGGCGTCAACCGGATCGTCGATTTCCTGACGCTGCATGGCGGGCTTAGCTCGAGGTAGCGCCTGGGTCGAGCCGGGGCCACAGGGAGGAATGGTCGTCCTTCGTGATCGTGGGCGACGAGATTCCGCTTTTGCGTTGTGGCCTGCTGCGACCGCTAGCTAGAGCGCTTCCGATTTAGACGGAACCGCACAAACGCTCTATCTCTTTGTTTTTACGCATTTCCGGACGGAAAACCGCTTCGCACTTTTCCTGGAAATGCTCTAGAACCGTTCCAGCGCCTGACGGTCGTGGATCTCGATCATGCGTCCTTTAACGGTGACGCCGGAGCGGCGAAGAGCCGAAAAGGCCCGCGACAGCGCCTCTGGCGCCAGGCCCAGCTTGCCCGCCAGCACATTCTTCTGGAACGGCAGCCGGAACGAGAAGGTCGTCGAGCCATCCGGGCAGTGACCGAGGATGTAGCTCGCGACCCGCTGTGGCGCCGTCAGAAGACGATCCTCTGCCAGGCAGTCCTCGGCCATCTGGCCATGACGGCAGAGCAGCTCCATCAGCGCCTGGGCAATATCCGGATGCTGCTCGGCGAGCTTGCGCAGATTGCGGCTGTCGAGGCGGGCGATGGTCGAGGACCCGATGGCCTGTGCGTTGGCGGTGGCGCGGTGCCCGAGGAACATGGCGCTTTCACCGAAGAGCTCACCCTTTGGAAAGACGGCGATGTCGGCCTCGCGCCCATCCTTGCCGAGCCGGTAGACGCGCACAAGGCCGGACAGGACGCAGAAGACGCTGTCAATGGGTTCGTCCTGATGAAACAGAATGTCGTGTTCTTCGTGGTTCGTTACGACGGCGCCTTCGAGAACGGCATCGGATGCTGTCGGTGACAGCTTCTCGAAGAAGCGGGAGCCCAGCAGCACCGCTCTGTCATTCGAGTTCAATCGCAAGGTCTTCATCACACCGGCCCTGAGGTAAAGTCTAGAGCGTTTCCGCCTTAGAAGGAGCACGAAAACGCTCTTGCTCCCCGTTTTTACGCATCTCCCGACGAAAAGCTGCTTCGCACTTTCCTGGAAATGCTCTGGTGTCAGGGTAACCGGGCTTTTGAAACGTCAATTGACCTCGATCAAACAATTCTCACAAAAAAGCCCGCACCGGTGGGTGCGGGCCCGATTTTCAGGTGATTTTTGGCCACTATTCGGCAGCGAGCGCCGGATGATTGATTACCTTGCCCGTTTGCTTGCCTTTCGACTGCCCGTCCTCAATCGTTTTCAGGCGCTCTTCCAGGCCCTCGATCGTCTTGCCCTGGTCGTTGACGAATTCGGTCAACGCCTCGCGGTCGAGCGGCAGGTTTTCCTCGTCCTTCTTGCCGACGAGGCGGCCGAAGATCCAGGCGAGCAGGCGCGACAGATCATCCATGATCAGGAAGAAGGACGGTACCACGACGAGGCTGAGGATCGTCGAGACGATGATGCCGCCGATGACCGCGATCGCCATCGGCGCCCGGAACGAACCACCTTCGCCGACGCCGAGTGCTGAGGGCAGCATGCCCGCCGACATGGCGATCGAGGTCATGATGATCGGGCGGGCGCGCTTGCGGCCCGCTTCGATCATTGCCTGCGTGCGATCCATGCCGTGGTGCATCATCTCGATACCGAAATCGACCAGCAGGATCGCGTTCTTGGTGACGATGCCCATCAGCATGAGGATACCGATCAGAACCGGCATCGACAGCGAGTTCTGCGTCAGGATCAGGCCGGCAGCGACACCGCCCATGGCAAGCGGCAGCGAGAACAGGATGGTGAAGGGCTGGATCACATCCTTGAACAGCAGGATCAGCACCACCAGCACCAGCATCAGGCCGAGCAGCATGGCATTGACGAAGCTTTCCTGCATCTCCTCCTCGACCTCGGCGTCACCGCTCTTGAGGAGTTGAACCGTGCTCGGCATCTCGGCATCGTTTGCAATCTGCTCGAACCGTGCAGAGGCGGTGTTCAGCGCCACGCCGATCGGGAGATCGGCGCCAAGTGCAACGACACGGTTGCGATCGTAACGTTTGATCGAACTCGGGCCTTCTGAATAGTTGATATCGGCAACGCTCGACAGCGGCACCGTCAAGCCCGAAGCGGTCTGGATCTTCAGGTTGCGGATCGCGGCGATATCCGTGCGGAAGTCACGGTTGATCTGGACGCGGATCGGTATGAGCCGACCATCGAGGGCAATCTTCGTCAGCGCCGCGTCGATATCGCCGATTGTGGCAACACGGATGACTTCCGAGATTTGCGCGGTGGTAATGCCAAGGCGTGACATCTGCTCGTCACGCGGACGGATCTGCAACTCTGGACGGGGCAGGGCGCCGTCAGGGCTGACATTGGCCAGGAGTGGATCGCTGCGCAGCTTGGCTTCGAGAATTGCAACGGCCTGGTCCAGATCCGTCTCGTTGTTCGAGAGCAGGTTGAAGGACAGCTCTCGCTCACCGCGGTCGTTGAGCTTGATGACCCGGACGTCCGGAATATCCCGGACGCGGGCAAAGATTTCCTTTTCGATCTGGGCCTGAGGAATGATGCGGCCATCTGGCTCAAGCTTCGGCAGGTATTGGCCGATGACCGGCAGGCCGCCAATGACGTCGTTGACGATCTTGTTGAGAAGCGAGTGGTCGCGCTTTTCCAGCAGCACCGTCACGGTAGCCCGGCGCAGTTCCAGGTCGCCCTTGGGTGAGGCACCGCCGAGCACGAAGACGCTGTCCACGCCCTCGAGGTCCTTGACCCTCTCATAGATCTGCGCGGTCGTGCGGTCCGTGTCTTCGAGCATGGCATCCGGGGCCAGTTCGACGGAGAGGCTGACGCGCGACGTGTCGTCCGGGGGCAGGAAGCCGCCGGGCACGAACAGGAACAGCGCGGCCATGGAGGCCACGGTGACGCCGATGGCGATGAGCACCGTTAGGTAGCGCATGTACCAGCGCTTCGTGGTTGCATGAACCAGGCGCGTATACTTGCGCATCAGGTAGCCGTCTTCGAGATGATGTCCATCAAGTTTGGATGGACGCATCAGATAGGCGGCCATGACGGGCGTGATCAGCCGTGCAACCAGCAGCGAGAAGAACACCGAGACGGCGACAGTCAGGCCGAACTGGATGAAGTACTGGCCAACGATGCCCGGCATGAACGACACCGGTATGAACACCGCGATGATCGTGAACGTGGTCGCGATAACCGCAAGGCCGATTTCGTCTGCTGCTTCGATCGCCGCCCGATAGGGCGACTTGCCCATATGGATATGCCGCTCGATGTTCTCGATCTCGACGATCGCGTCATCGACGAGAATGCCGGTCGCCAGCGTCAGCGCCAGGAAGCTGACGAGATTGAGCGAGAAGCCGAGCAGTTCCATGACCCAGAAGGTCGGTACCGCCGAGAGCGGCAGGGCGACGGCGCAAATCAGCGTGGCGCGCCAGTTTCGCAGGAACAGCATGACGACGATGACGGCAAGCAGTGCGCCTTCCATCAGCGTATGCAGGGCCGCTTCATAGTTGCCGTAGGTGAAGTAGACGGAATCGTCGACCATCTCGATGGTGACGTCAGGGTTGGCCGCGCGGATCTTTTCCAGCGACTTGGCAACGGTTTCGGCAACGCTGACTTCACTGGCACCCTTGGCCCGGAAGACCGCGAAGGTGACGCCGGGATTGCCGTTGAAGCGCGAAAAGGAGCGGGGCTCCTCATAGGTATCGGTCACGGTGCCGAGTTCGGAAAGACGCACGAAGCGACCGCTTGGCACCGAGATCATCGTGTTGGCAAGCTGGTCGACATTGCGGGCGTCGCCGAGCGTACGGATCGCCTGTTCGCTGCCGCCCACCTGACCGCGGCCGGAGCCCAGGTCCATGTTCATGCGTCGAAGCTGGCCATTGACGTCGGCGGCGGTGATCCCCAGCGAATTCAGCTTGTCCTCGCTAAGCTCGACGCGAACCTCGCGGTCGGCACCGCCGTAGCGATCGACCCGGCCGATGCCGCTCTTGCCCTGAATTTCGCGCTTGATGACGTCGTCAACGAACCACGAGAGCTCTTCCAGCGACATGCCCGGTGCAGAGACGGAGAAGCTCTGGATCGCCTGGCCTTCGACGTCGACCTTGGAGACGATGGGCTCTTCGATCGAGGTGGGCAGGTCGCCGCGGATGCGGTCGATGGCGTCCTTGACGTCCTGGACGGCCTGGGTCGTGGGTACTTCCATACGGAAGATCACGGCCGTGGTCGATGTGCCGTCGTTGATCGTCGACTGGATATGGTCGACGCCGGTGACGCTGGCGACCGCGTCCTCGATTTCCTTGGTGACCTGGGTTTCGAGTTCGGCCGGCGAGGCACCGCTCTGCGCCACGCTGATCGACACGATCGGCACGTCGATGTTGGGGAAGCGGGTGATCGGCAGGCTGAAGAACGACTGATAGCCGAGCACCAGCAGCACGAAGAAGGCGAGGATCGGAGCGATCGGATTTCGGATGGACCAGGCTGAGAAGTTCATGGTCACGGTTCCTGTCAGTTGGTCGCTGGTTGCGCTGGTTTGACGGGGTTGATGCGGTCGCCGTCGCGCACATAGGCGCCGGCCCTGGCGACAACCTCTTCGCCGGCCTTCAACCCCTCGACCACCTCGACGAACTTGCCATCGGAGATGCCGGTCGTCACCGGGATGATGTTGACCACACCGTTGTCGACCTTGCGCACGATGGTCTTGCCGTTCTCATTGGTAACCGCCGTTTGCGGCAGAACGACAGCTGTTTTCTCTTCGGCGGTGATGATGGCGCTGGCATACATGCCGGAGCGTGCCTTGGCGGTGTCCTTGAGGCTGATGAACACGGTGCCGAGCCGGGAAACGGGATCGACCGTCGGGGCGATCAGGCGGATGGCGCCCTCGACCTTGGTGTTCCCGCCGGCAAGCGTGATCGTCGCCGGCTGGCCGACGGCAAGCTTGATGATGTCGGCTTCGGCGACATCCGCTTTCATCTCGATCGCGCCATCGCGGATCATCGCAAACAGCGGTTCGCCGCTGCCATTGGCGATCGCACCGATCTTGGCGTTCTTGGCGGAAATGACGCCGGCGACCGGGGCCTTGACCTCGGTGCGGGTGAGGCGAAGATCGATGTCGTCGATCTGGGACTGCGCCACCTTGATATCGGCCTTGGAGACCGCAGCGGCCTGTTCGGCGGAGCGGACCCGGGCACGGGTGGCCGCGGCAAGAGCGCGGACGCGATCGGCTTCCGCCGTCGAAACGGTGCCGTTCTTGGCAAGCTCCGCGTTGCGATCGCTGACGCGTGTCGCTTCTTCGGAATTGGCCTTTGCTTCGCTAAGTTGAGCGGTGAGCTGCGCCAGCCCGGCTTCCGCCTTGGCGAGCGCCGCTTCGAGCTGGCTTTTTTCAAGCCGCAGCGCGTCGTCGTTGAGAACCACCAGCACGCTGCCTGCTTCGACCTTGTCGCCGATATCGACATTGAGCGAGCGGATCGACAAGCCCTCGACCAGCGGCGCGACATAGATCTGCTCAACCGCCTGTATCGTCCCGGTTGCAACGACGCGATCGCTGATCGACTGATCGACTGCCTCGGTCACGACGATCGACGGCAGGCTCTGCGCGGGCTGCGCCTTGGCTGGTTCCTCGGCAAATGCACTTGAAAACGGAGCAATCATCATCGCAACGCAAACGCTGAGAGCAGGTAATACTTTCTGAGCCATCGGCTTTACAATCCTGGCAACGGAAACGACATAAAAAGGAACTGTGCCTTCGCAGGCCGGATCCCAATGCAATCAAGCGATTTTCAGTTTCGCCGACGCTTGTCTTCGCGGATTAAGCGAAACAAGGCATAGGCGCACGGCCATTTTCATTCATGCGCCACTCGCACGGTATCAGACCGTGAGCGCGGGCAGGACGGGGAGAGGCTCCCGCAGGCAAACTATTCGGAAAAATCAACTCCTCCGTGTTGCTTGCCTCCAACAAACATCCGCGCCTATGTAATCTTCACATCATCTGCTTACAAGTGCGGTGAAGTGATGGTTCCTCAATATTTCTTCCGTTCTGCAATCTTGGTTGCAATCTCGACACGATCTTGACAATCGAGGCGCATCAACGGCCCGTTGGCCCCGAATTGCCACCCCCACGCCCGGAAATTCGAGGCAACCTTAGCGGGCCATGAAAGGCCTGCACGCAAACGGAAGAGGGCCGCGCGATGGCTGTCGCGCGACCCTCTTCTGTCATTCGGTTTGTTTTCTTCCTACTTCAACGCGGCGTCGGTGATCTCGTGCGTCCAGGCGCCTTCCGGCTCCTTGGAGATGACCGGATCGGAACCGCCCGAAAGCAGCGACTGCACGGTGCGCTTGTAGTCGGCTTCATCCAGGGCGCCGTTCGAACCGGCGGTCAGCTTGGCCACTTCGCCCATCATGCGCTTCTGGTGCTTTTCGGTCTGGGCACCGGTTGAGTCATTCTCGAGAACGATGTCGGCTGCTTCATCCGGGTTCTGTTCGGCATACTTCCAGCCCTTCATCGAGGCGCGCACGAACTTGACCATCTTTTCCTTGAAGGCCGCATCCTTGAGCTTGTCTTCGAGCACGTAGAGGCCATCTTCGAGTGTCGCCACGCCCTGGTCTTCATACTGGAATGTCACGAGATCGTCCGGCTTGATGCCGGCATCGATGACCTGCCAGTACTCGTTGTAGGTCATGGTCGAGATGCAGGCCGCCTGCTTCTGGATCAGCGGATCGACGTTGAAGCCCTGCTTCAGGACGGTCACGCCTTCCGGGCCGCCGTCCGTCGGGATCTTCAGATGCGACATCCACGACAGGAACGGATACTCGTTGCCGAAGAACCAGACGCCAAGCGTGTGTCCCTTGAACTTGTCCGGGCTGGTGACGCCGCTCTCCTTGAGGCAGGTCAGCATCATGCCCGACTTCTTGAACGGCTGAGCGATGTTGACGAGCGGCACGCCCTTTTCGCGGGTGGCAAGGGCTGACGGCATCCAGTCGACGACGACGTCGGCGCCTCCGCCGGCAATCACCTGCGCGGGCGCGATATCCGGGCCGCCGGGCTTGATATCGACGTCGAGCCCTTCTTCTTCGTAGAAGCCCTTGTCCTTGGCGACGTAGTAGCCGGCAAACTGCGCCTGCGTGACCCATTTCAGCTGCAGTGTCACCTTGTCGGCGGCTTCGGCATGGAATGCTGCGAGCGAAAAGACGCCTGCGGCGAGAAGCGATGCAAGTCTCTTGTTCATGTCAGTTCCCTCTTGTTTTTGTTTCATTGTGTTTGAAGTAGGCAATTCGGGACGGAAAACCGTTTCACACTTTTCCTGGAATTGCTCCACGGTGTTCTCAGGCGCGCCCTCCGCGAATGGAAGGATGCCAGAAGGTGACGGCGCGCTCGATGAGCGCCACCACCCCGTAGAAGGCCGAACCTGCCACCGCCGCGACGGCGATTTCGGCCCAGACCATGTCGACGTTCATGCGGCCCACTTCCGTGGAGATCCGGAACCCCATGCCGACAATGGGTGTCCCGAAGAATTCGGCGACGATGGCGCCGATCAGCGCCAGGGTGGAGTTGATCTTGAGCGCGTTGAAGATGAACGGCCAGGCGGCCGGCAGGCGCAGCTTGACGAGCGTCTGCCACCAGGAGGCGGCATAGGTGCGCATCAGGTCGCGCTCCATGTGGCTGGACGCTGCCAGTCCGGCGATGGTGTTCACCAGCATCGGGAAGAACGTCATGATGACGACGACGGCGACCTTGGACTGCCAGTCGAAGCCGAACCACATGACCATGATCGGCGCAACGCCGATGACCGGCAGCGCCGAGACGAAGTTGCCGAGCGGCAGCAGCCCCTTTTGCAGGAATGGCGAGCGATCGATGAGGATGGCGACGACGAAACCAAGGCCGCAACCGAGGGCATAGCCTGTTAGCACCGCCTTCAGGAATGTCTGGCGGAAGTCTGCCGCCAGTGTTGGCAGCGAGTTGATCAGGCGCTGCCAGATCATCGACGGTGCCGGCAGCAGGACGGAGGGTACGGAAAAGCCGCGCACGATGCCTTCCCAGAGCACCAGCAGGGTGATGCCGAAGAGGAGCGGTACGGCGAAATGTGCGGCCCGGTTGGCGGCTTCGCTTTGAAACCGCTGGCGCACCAGCCATTCGTTGAAGGCCCAGGCCGCAAGCCAGAAGACGACGGCACCAATCAGGATCGGAAGATTCATGGCTTGGCCCCCATGCGCTTCAGGACGGCGGTGTGTGCAAAGCCGACGATCATGACCAGCACCGCCGCAAGCGCTGCCGCCATGAACAGCGCCGACCAGATCTGCACCGTCTGGCCATAATAGGAACCGGCGAGCAGGCGCGCGCCGAGGCCGGCTACGGCACCTGTCGGCAGTTCGCCGACGATGGCGCCGACGAGCGAAATTGCGACGGCAACCTTCAGCGAGGTGAAGAGATAGGGCATCGATGACGGCCAGCGCAGCTTCCAGAAGGCCTGCGCTTGCGAGGCATTGTATGTGTGCATCAGATCGAGTTGGATCGCCTCGGGGCTGCGCAGGCCCTTCACCATACCGACGACCACGGGGAAGAACGAGAGATAGGTCGAGATCAGCGCCTTCGGCAAAAGCCCGGAGATGCCGATCGCGTTGAGGACGACGATGATCATCGGCGCGATGGCGAGGATCGGGATCGTCTGGCTGGCGATCACCCAGGGCATCAGCGACCGGTCCATGGCGCGGTTGTGCACGATGCCGATGGCCAGGAGAATGCCGAGTACAGCGCCGATGCCGAAACCGAGCAGAGTGGCCGAAAGCGTGATCCAGGCGTGATAGACCAGGCTGCGTTTCGAGGTGATCGGCTTGTTGACGGTCGTATCCCAGATCTCGGCGATAACCTGGTGCGGTGCCGGCAGAACGGGGCGCTCCTGCGCCATGGTGTTGTGAACGATCTGCGAGAAACTGATCTCGGTGCCGGCGCGGGCAGCGGTGTCGCGCTCGAACGGCGCGTTCAGGAACACGACTGCAATGTACCAGACCACGATCAACAGCGCGACGACGGTGCCGACTGGCAAGAGCTTGTCCCTGAGGAAGCTTTCTTCTCTCATCGTCATGCCTTTCCGCTTGCCGGCAGCAAAATCAGGCCCATGGCGGCGATGCCGAGCATGACGCCGGCCGCCTGGGTGAGGCTCAGCTTTTCGCCGAAGACGGCAAAGGCAATGATGTTGACGAGAACCAATTGCACGATGGCTGACAACGAGATTGCAAGGCCAAGCCCGCCGTCGCGCATCAGCTTCACCATGATGATGTTGCCGACCATGTAGAGCCCGAGGGCCAGAACCAGCACGCCGACATGGCTGTTGGAGACATAGGCGCGCGAAGCCGTCGCGCCGCCGAGAAAAATGGTCGTGGCAAGCAGCAGCCAGAGGACATAGGCAAGGTTCATGGCCGTACCCCCGCTCCACGCCAATGGTAGAGAATGTCAGGCAGGCCTTCCTCGTTGTCGCCATCGGTGCGGCTTACGGCAGAGAAGCCCTGGCGTTCGTAGAAGCGCTGGGCGTTGCCGTTTGCCTCGAAGGTCCAGAGGTTCAACTCTGTTGCGGACAGCGACCTCGCGGTCTTGAGCAGATTGCTGCCGACGCCCACGCCGCGGTGGACGTCGTCGACATAAAGCGCCGTCACATAATGATCACTTGAGAGCGCCATGAAGCCTGCGACCCGGTCGTTGCGCTCGGCAACGATCACGGTCCGCTCGGGAAAGACCGTCTCGAGATAATATCGCTCGACGTCGGCATGCTGGTGTATCCGCGGCATCCACGGCGTCGCGTCGATCCAGCGGTTGAGAATGTCGGCGCAGGCACTCATGTCGGCCCGTGTTGCAGGACGGCAAATGGTCGAAGACGCCCCGCTATTCCTCATAGCTGTGCCCCGCTCTCAGGCCCTCGCGCACGCGATGGGCGACCTCGAGAAACTCAGGCGTTTCGCGAATGCCGAGCGGGCGCTCTCGCGGCAAGGGCGATTCGATGATGTCGGTGACGCGGCCGGGGCGAGGGCTCATCACCACGATCCTGGTGGAGAGATAGACCGCTTCGGGAATGGAATGCGTGACGAAACAGATGGTCTTGTTGGTACGGGCCCAGAGCTTCAACAGCTGCTCGTTCAGATGATCACGAACAATCTCGTCAAGCGCGCCGAAGGGCTCGTCCATCAGGAGAAGATCGGCGTCGAAGGCAAGCGCGCGGGCGATCGACGCGCGCTGCTGCATGCCGCCCGACAGTTGCCATGGGTATTTCTTGCCGAAACCGGCGAGGTTGACGAGATCCAGCGTGCGGTCGATGCGCGCCTTCTGCTCCTGCCTGTTGTAGCCCATGATTTCGAGCGGCAGGGCGATGTTCTTCTCGATGGTGCGCCAGGGATAGAGGGCGGCCGCCTGAAAGACATAGCCGTAGGCGCGTTGCCGCCGCGCTTCCTCGGGCGTCATGCCATTGACGGTGATCGTACCGGAGGTCGCCTTTTCCAGATCGGCGATGACGCGCAGGAACGTCGTCTTGCCGCAGCCGGAGGGGCCGATGAAGGAAACGAAATCCCCCTTGGTCACATCCAGATTGACGCCGGTCAGGGCGTTCACCGGGCCGTCGGCGGTCTCGAAGGTCAGACAGAGGTCCCGGGCCGAAACCACGGATGCGGTATTGGACGTCATCGGCGAATACTCATTCTGGCTTGGCTGTGTCAGACTGCTATCCGGACCGGCAACATGCAATCGCGGATTTGTAAGCGGAGCCGTTTGCTGCTGGTTTTTCAGGGAATTCTGGAGAACAGTCATGTCTCGATCATCCAATCCTGGCTGTCGCGTGGTTCGCCCCGGCAGCGGACATGCCGGAAAGCAGGGGCTCAGCTATTTCGAGGGCATCGCGGCGGAAACCGTTGGGGCGACCGGCATCTGCATGCACCTCCTGACAATCCCGCCCGGCGCCCGTGCCAAGGCGCATCTGCACGAGGACCATGAGACGGCGATCTACGTGCTGTCGGGCGAGGCGCACACTTGGTTCGGCGAGCGGCTCGAGGAGCATGCCGTCGTTCGCGCCGGCGAGATGTTCTACATTCCGGCCGGCGTGCCGCACCTGCCGGCAAACCTCTCCGATGCACCCTGTTCGGCCGTGATCGCCCGCACCGACCCCAATGGGCAGGAAAGCGTCGTCCTCTTGCCGGAGCTTGACGCTCTCGTGCCCGGGTGACGCGACCAGCAAACGCGCCGAAGCGTCCCGCCGGTGCGGCGGAACATGTCCGGTGGGACAGAGTGGTGGGAAGACGTGCAGGCCGTGAAGCACGGGGATCACACGCCTGTTGCCGGGATGCCGCTGCGCTGGACGGCGCGGGGGGCGGTGACTTCCTTCCAGGTGGTGAGCGCGGTGCTGACGGCCGGGAACGGATCGCGGCGGACGAATTCGCCATGGCCCTCGCGCGTCTTGACCGTGTTTTCCTCGATGGCGACGACGCCGCGCGTCAGCGTGTAACGCGGCAGGCCCTTTACTTCCTTGCCCTCGAAGACGTTGTAGTCGATCGCCGACTGCTGGTTCTTGGCCGAGATCGTCTTCGACCGCTTCGGATCCCAGACCACCAGGTCGGCGTCGGCGCCGACGAGAACAGCGCCCTTCTTCGGGTAGATGTTGAGGATCTTGGCGATGTTCGTCGACGTGACGGCCACGAACTCGTTCATGGTGATGCGGCCGGTGTTGACGCCGTGGGTCCACAGCATCGGCATGCGATCTTCAAGCCCGCCGGTGCCATTGGGGATCTTGGTGAAATCGCCGACGCCGGAGCGCTTCTGCTCTGAGGTAAAGGCGCAATGGTCGGTCGCGACCACCTGCAGCGAACCGGATGCGAGGCCGGCCCAGAGACTATCCTGGTGCAGCTTGTTGCGGAACGGCGGCGACATCACGCGGCGGGCGGCGTGGTCCCAGTCCTTGTTGAAATATTCGGTTTCGTCGAGCGTCAGGTGCTGGATCAGCGGTTCGCCGAAGACGCGCATGCCCTTGGCGCGGGCTCGGCGGATTGCTTCATGCGCCTGTTCGCAGGAGGTGTGGACGATGTAGACCGGGCTGCCCGCCATGTCGGCGATCATGATCGCCCGGTTGGTTGCCTCGCCCTCGACTTCGGCCGGCCGCGAATAGGCATGCGCCTCCGGGCCGTTGTTGCCTTCCGCCAGCAGCTTCGCCTGCAATTGGGCAACCACGTCGCCGTTTTCCGCGTGGACGAGCGGCAGCGCACCCAGGCCGGCACAGCGCTGGAAGGACGAGAACATCTCGTCGTCGTCGACCATCAACGCGCCCTTATAGGCCATGAAGTGCTTGAAGGTGTTGATGCCTTTGTCCCTGACGATGGTCTCCATCTCGTTGAAGACCTGCTCGCTCCACCAGGTGATCGCCATGTGGAAGGAATAGTCGCAGTTGGCGCGGGTCGACTTGTTGTGCCACATATCCAGCGCTTCGAGCAGCGACTGGTTGGGCGAGGGCAGGGCGAAATCCACGACCATGGTCGTGCCGCCGGCGAGTGCTGCCCGGGTGCCACTTTCGAAATCGTCGGAAGAGTAGGTACCCATGAAGGGCATTTCGAGGTGGGTGTGCGGGTCGATGCCGCCGGGCATGACGAAACAGCCGCTGGCGTCGAGCGTTTCGTCGCCTTTGAGGTCCGGGCCGATCTCGATGATCCTGCCGTCTTCAATCTTCACGTCCGCCTTGTAGGTCAGATCGGCGGTGACGATGGTTCCACCCTTGATGACAGTGCTCATTGATTTTCATCCTCGCGATTGTGCTTCCGGTGGCCCTTGGGCCGCCACGAAAAAGGGCGGAACTTTCGTCCCGCCCGCAAACTCATTCGACGATTTCGGCCGTTTCAACGACGGCGTGGAAGAGGACGTCGGCGCCGGCGCCGGCCCACTCCTTTGAGATGTCCTCCGCCTCGTTGTGGCTGAGGCCTCCGACGCAGGGGCACATGACCATGGTCGCGGGCGCGACCTTGGCTGCCCAGCAGGCATCGTGTCCGGCACCTGAGATCAGGTTCATGTGGCTGTAGCCGAGCCTTTCGGCGGCGTTGCGCACGGCAGTGACGAGTTTCGGATCGAAGGTCACCGGTTCGAAGTGGCCGATGGCCTCGACGGAGCAGCCGACGCCGAGCGCATCGGCGATCTCAGGCGCTTCCGCCTCGATCTTGGCGCGCATGCGGTCGAGCTTGGCCTTGTCGGGCGAGCGGATATCGACGGTGAAGACGACCTTGCCGGGCAGCACGTTGCGCGAGTTGGGCGAGAAGACCACCTGACCGACGCCGCCGACGGCGCCCGGCTGGTTTTCCATCGCCACGCCCTGAACCATCTCGATGATCCGCGACATGGCCAGGCCGGCATTGACGCGCATGTTCATCGGGGTCGAGCCGGTATGCGCCTCGCGCCCGGTCAGTGTGAACTCCAGCCACCACAGGCCCTGACAATGGGTGACGACGCCGATATCCTTGTTTTCGGCCTCGAGGATAGGGCCTTGCTCGATGTGATATTCGAAATAAGCGTGCATCTTGCGGGCGCCGACCTCTTCGTCGCCGACCCAGCCGATGCGCTTCAGTTCGTCGCCGAAGGCCTTTCCTTCCGGGTCCTTGCGGGCGTAGGCAAATTCCTGGCTGTGCACGCCGGCAAAAACGCCGGAGGCGAGCATCGCCGGCGCAAAGCGCGCGCCTTCCTCGTTGGTCCAGTTGGTGACGACAATGGGGTGCCTGGTCTTGATGCCGAGATCGTTCATCGAGCGCACGACCTCGAGGCCCGAGAGCACGCCGAGCACGCCGTCGAACTTGCCGCCGGTCGGCTGGGTATCGAGATGAGAGCCGACATACACAGGAAGGGCATCCGGGTCGGTGCCGGGCCGGGTGAAAAACATGTTGCCCATGGTGTCGACGCCCATGGTCAGGCCGGCCTGATCGCACCAGGACTGGAAGAGCTTGCGGCCCTCGCCATCCTCGTCGGTCAGCGTCTGGCGGTTGTTGCCGCCGGCGATGCCCGGGCCGATCTTGGCCATGTCCATTAACGTATCCCACAGGCGGTCGGCATTGACGCGCATGTTCTCGCCAGGTGCTGCCACGGCGGTCTCCTCATTTTTTTGGGCGGCACCTTGGGTGGTGCATGCCCCTCACGTTCCCTTGGTCAAATCCAGGCTTGGTTTTTTCTGGTGCCCTTCGATCAGTCGTTGCCTTTGCTGGCGAACTGGCTGATAATTTGACCGGTTGGTAAAACATTACAACTTCCGTTGCGGCACTCAAGTCGGAAAAACAAAAAAACGAAGTTGTTGCCCGAAAAGATGGCGGCGCCGAAATTTGGGCAGATACGACCTGTGCGGATGAACGCGCAGGCACCTGCAGGGGGCGAAATGGTACTTCCGAGAGCGGCCAAGACCCAGAGGCGTACACGCATCCAGGAGGAGAAGGAAGAGCGCATTCTGGAGGCAGCGCTGGAGGTGTTTTCGGCGAACGGCTTTCGCGGCGCGACCGTCGATCAGATCGCCGATGTGGCCGGCATGTCGAAGCCGAACCTGCTCTATTATTTCCGCACCAAGGAAGCGATGCACCGCGCGCTGATCGATCGCGTGCTCGATACCTGGCTTGATCCGTTGCGTGCCTTCGACGCCGAGGGAAACCCGGTTACCGAGATCCGCAGCTACATCCGGCGGAAGCTGGAGATGGCGCGCGATTTCCCGCGCGAAAGCCGGCTCTTCGCCAATGAGGTCCTGCAAGGCGCGCCGCATATCGAAGACGAACTCAAGGGGCCGCTGAAGGAGCTTGTCGATGAGAAGGCGGAGGTCATCCGCGCCTGGACCAAAGCCGGCAAGATCGCCAAATGCGACCCCTACCACCTGATCTTCGCGATCTGGTCGACGACGCAGCATTATGCCGACTTCGACGTGCAGGTGCGCGCCGTGCTCGGGCAGGGCAATTCCGGCGAGGGTCGGTTCGAGGATGCGGCGCGGTTTCTCGAGCGCCTGTTCGTCGACGGGCTGCAGGTGAGCGAACAGCCTGCCGCCTGAGCGCCGTTGGGATCAATCCGGCAGCAATGCCATCAACGCCAGCCCGCAGGCCGTCGTCAGTGCCCCGGCGAGAACCGGCAGGCTGACCCAGCCGTGACCGAGAATGCCCTCAAGCAGAATGATGAAGCTGGGCGTCAGATAGCCGTAGCCGAGCACTTTCGACGATGGCAGGCGCAGGGATGCGTATTGCAGCAGGAGGAAGGTGATCGCGGTGGTGACGACGGCCAAATATGCGACGGCGATCCAGACGATGGCCGGCAGGCTTGGAAAGTCGGTGCTGGCAAGGCCTGCGGCGCCGGGTACAAGCAGCCACGGCACGGTGCAGGCGGCAACCCAGAAGCCGAAGGCGAAGGGGTTTTCCTTGCGGTCGAACTTGCGGATCAGCGGCACGTAGATCGCGTGGCAGATGACGCCGACGAAGAAGATCAGCTCGCCCTGGCCGATGTCGAAGGCGAGGATTGCCTGGATGTTGGCGCGAAAGATCACCCAGACGGCGCCAAGTGCTGCGATGATCAGGCCTGCGAGCACGCCGGGACGGGTGTGCTGGCTGAGCAGTAGAAAGGCAAAGCCCGCGCTCAAGAGCGGCATCAGCGTGAAGACGGCGCCCGTCGACACCGGGTCGGTGAATTCCAGCGCCTTGAACATCGTCAGCATGTAGACGGCGATCAGCCCGCCGAGGATGAGGAAGCGCCACAACTGCCTGGGGATCCGAAACGGCACCCTGGCGTAACCGAAGGTGAGCACGCCAAGCACCACGACGGTCAAGAGATAGCGCCAGAGCGTCAGCGGGCCGGCGCCCATGTGCTGTGCCGCCAATCCGCCGAAGGAGAAGGAACCGGCGATGAGCGCCGAAAAGGTCAGCATCGCCAGATGCGCCTTGAGCTTTTCGACGCCCTTGGCGTGGCTCTGGTGCGCCGTTTTCGGCGAGACATCCTGTTTCATGCTGGCTTCCGGATCCGGTGCTGAAGACTCGAGCGAGCGCCCATACACCTAAGCCGGAGCGGGTGAGGGTTGCAAGGCCTTGGCGATATCGCCGGCATCTTCGACGATCCAGGTTTCGAGGGTCGCCTGGCGTCCGCGAAGGCTGATGTCGAGCCGCTTGTGCGCCTCCATCACCACACCGGCGCGATTGACGAGCTCGGCCGAAACGGCGAGTTGGGCGTCGTGTTCCTTGGCAAGGCCTTCGAGCCGGCTTGCCGTATTGATGGTATCGCCGACGGCAGTCAGAGACGTCGCCTGTCCATAGCCGATCTCGCCGATGATGGCTGGGCCGGCATGCATACCGATCGCGATCCGCAGCGGCTCGTCGAGCTCGCCCTGGAAGGTCTGGTTGAGAGCATCGATGCCCTTGGAAATGCGCACCGCGGCTGCAAGCGATTGCTGGCAGGCCTCGGTAAACGAGTTCTTCAGGCCGAAGATTGCCAGCGCGCCATCGCCGATGAACTTGTCGATGACCCCACCGGAATCCTCCACCGCCTCGCCGACCATCTCGAAATAGCGGTTGAGGAGGAAGACCGTATCGAAGGGCAGCTTATGCTCGGCGATGCTGGTGAAGCCGCGCAGGTCGCAGAAGAGCACGGCGATACGCCGCTCGCGCCCCTCGCCATCCTGGCGCACCAGCTGCTTCTTGATGCCGATGCTGTCGGTATCGAGGATAGGCACGACGGTGACGTTGTGGATCGGACGGAACTGGCAGGCAAGGCGGACATTGTCGGGTGCGCCGATCCGTGTCAGCGTCGTCAGCTCGGCATCTTCCGGCCCCGGCTGGCCTTCGAGACCCTGAATCACGCGCACGCGGCAGGTAGAGCAGCGGCCGCGACCGCCGCAGACCGAGACATGCGGGATGCCGGCGGCGCGGCTTGCCTCCAGCACGCTGAAGCCGAGATTGACGGTGGCGACACGGCCATCGGGGTAGCGCACGCGGATGCGCCCACCCTTGGGCAGGACGCGCAGGGCAAACGTGCCGACGATCAGCCCGGCAAAGCCGAGATAGAGACCGAGCCGGATATTCTCGAGCAGGTCGACATCGAAGGCCGGCTTGGCTTCAGCGCTGTCGCCATAGCCGCCATGCTCCGCATAGACGCGCTCGACCGAGCGGGCGCCGCTGAAGAAGCCGAGAAGCGCGAAGATCGGCACGAGGATCGCGATCGTGTAGAGCGGGACCTCGTAGCGCGGAAACCAGGTCCGTCCGCGCATCCAGAACCAGGCGCCGAGGCAGCCGTGGCTCCAGGCGAGCAAAAGGGCGAGAGATTGGCGAGTGGCATTGGTCCAGCTGGACCAGAGCGCCCGCAGCATGCCGGGATAATCGGCCTCCACTCCGGTCAAAAGCGGTTCGACCCGTGCGGCGGTCACGTGGCCCAGCAGCAGGAAGGGCAGGCTGAGGCCGAAGACGATCTTGAGCGCTTCGCGCATCGGCATGCGCAGCGTCTGGCGGCGATACAGGCTATCGAGTGCCATCATGAAATGCGCAAGCAGCGCACCATAGAGCAGCACCGTGCCGGGCACGCTGTGCCAGGCGACGTTGAAGACCTTGCGGCCGGACTCCATGGCATCGATGGAGATCAGTCCGAGCGAATGGTTGAGAAAATGGGCAAGGATGAACGTACCAAGCACTGCCCCGGAAACGAGGTGAATGCGCTTGCGTCTATTGGCGGAAATGATCGTCAAATAGCGAGCCCAGCTCTGCCGGCGAAACACCGGCTTCGGTTATTTCCCCCTTTATTATCCAGATCGCATACGCCGACAACTTACCTTTTCTACACAATCTGTTTCGTTATCGTGTCTTGCGCGTCATTGGCCACTGGCGCTATTCGGCGGGGTTCGGCTGCCAAAGCTCGATCGGGTTGCCTTCGGGGTCGTAGAGCCTGGCGGAGCGGCCGTTCGGATAGGTTTGCGGGTCGGCTGTCACCTCGATGCCCGCAGTACGAAGCTGCTCCGTCATGGCGTCGACGCGGAAGTTCAGCATCCACATCTGTTGGCTTTGGCCGAAACAGTCGGTGTCGCGCTTGAACGGGGCGAAGACGGTGCTGCCGGCGCGTTGCCTCCTTGCTTGGCTTCCGACGCCTCCGCTCGCAACAGGGATAGCCGTTGGCGTCATTCCATCATGGGCGGCAGCCGCGCGGCAAGGGTATCGATGAGCAGCCGCAGCTTTGGCGGCATATATTGGGTTTTCGGCCAGACGACATAGGTGCCGTAGGACAGAGCGGGCACATCGGCGAGTATCTGCACGAGCGAGCCGGAAGCGATGCGGTTGCCCACCAGCCAGCAAGGCAGCCAGGCGATGCCGAAGCCGTCGGCCGCCGCGTCGGCGATCGACGTCAGGTCGTCGAGCCGCAGACGCGCCGGCGGCGTGACGGTCTGCGTCTGGCCGGCCTTCACTGGAAAGGACCAGGCGAGAGGTTGTCCGCTGCGCCGATAGAGGATCGCCTGGTGCGCCGTCAGGTCTTCGATCGTCTCCGGTGCGCCATTCGCTTCGATATAGGCCGGGGAGGCGCACACGGTCATGCGCTGGTCGGCGATCTTGCGCATCATCAGTTCGGGCTCATCCCGTTGCGGGCCGGTGCGGATGGCGAGATCGAAGCCGTCCTCGACAAGGTCGACGTTGCGATCGCTGAAGTTGAGGTCGAACTCCAGCCGTGGATGTTGCTGCAGCAGTTTCGACAGCAACGGCATGATGCATTGGCGGCCGAAATGCACCGGCATCGACAGGCGCAGCCGTCCCTGTATCTCCTGTTTGCCGGATTCCAGCAGCGCCTCGCCGGCTCTGATTTCGCTGAGCGCCCTCTGGCAGTTTTCGTAGAACAGCTGACCCTCGTCGGTCAGGCTCTGGGTGCGGGTGGTGCGATGAAACAGGCGCACGCCCAGCCTTTGCTCCAGCTTGGCGACGGTCTTGCCGACGGCTGAACGCGACAGGTTGAGCCTTTCGGCGGCGGCGGAAAATCCGCCCGCGTCGGCCGCCTCCACGAACACCGAAACGCCGTTCAGGTAGCTCATCTTGTATCCCTCATGGAACCAATATGACGAAATCATATCGCAACTGGAGAGATAATTTCAACGCTATGCTTTCTCCATCAGATCAAATCCGATGAAAGGAAAGACCATGGCGAGACTGATGAAGGAATGGACCATCGATGCGTTCGGCCCTCAGAACCTGAAGCTCACGGAGCGGCCGATCCCACAGGCGGGGCCGGGCGAGGTGCTGGTTCGCACGACCGCCTTTTCGCTCAACTTTCGCGACAAGCTGGTGCTCGAAAACGGCATGGGCATGCCGCTCGTCTTCCCCTTCGTGCCGGGCTCCGACATGGCCGGCGTCGTCGAGGCGGTCGGCAGCGACGTGACGCGCTTTCAGGCCGGCGATCGGGTCATTTCCGTCTTCGACCCCAGCTGGATCGACGGTCAAAAGCCGGGAACGGCCCGTCAACCGACGTCGTTTGCGCTCGGCGGTCTCAATCCGGGCGTTGCTTCGGAATATGTCACGTTCCCGCAAGACTGGTTCGTCCATGCGCCAAAGAGCCTTGACGATGGCGAGGCAAGCACCTTGCCCTGCGCCGGTGTAACGGCCTGGTACGCGCTGGTCGAGAAGGGGCGGCCGAAGGCCGGCGACCGCGTCGTCGTGCAGGGGACGGGTGGTGTCGCGCTGTTCGGGTTGCAGATCGCCAAGGCGCATGGGGCCGAAGTCATCGTCACGTCGGCAAGCCGGGACAAGCTCGATCGCGCCCTCGAGCTCGGTGCCGACCATGGCATCGACCGCCTGTCGGAAGACTGGGTGGAGCGTGTGCTTGAGATCACCGGCGATCACGGCGCCGATCATATCCTGGAGCTTGCCGGTGGCGCCAATCTCGGCCGGTCGCTGCATGCGGTGGCGGTGCAGGGACGGATCTCGGTCATCGGGGTGCTCGAAGGCGCCGAGATCTCGGCGCCGGCGCCGCTGGTGCTGTTGAAATCGCCTGTCATCCAGGGCATCGGCGTCGGCCATCGCCGGGCGCTTGAGGACCTCGTCGCGGCTGTCGATCAAACCGGTCTGAAGCCTGTGGTCGATGCGCGCTATCGGTTTGCGGATTTCCGCGAGGCACTGGCGCATCTCGATCGCGGCGCCTTCGGCAAGGTGGTGGTCGCGGTCTGATCGAACACCAATTCCCGACGCCGCCGGACAAGAATCCGGCGGCGTCGGTTTTGGTCATTCCGCTGCCTGGCGGGCCATCGGATTGTTCGGATGCGTCGTCCAGTTGGCATAGTTCGGATCGACCGGCTTGCCGGTGCGTTGGTCCATGGCGCCTGCCGGCAGTTCTTCCATGGTGATGCAGTTCTCGACGGGACAGACGCTGACGCAGAGGTTGCAGCCGACGCACTCGTCGTCCATCACCTCGAAGTGGCGCACGCCGTTGACGAACTGGGTGATCGCCTGGTGCGAGGTGTCCTCGCAGACGATGTGACAGCGACCGCATTTGATGCAGGAATCCTGATCGATCTTGGCCTTGGCGATGTAGTTGAGGTTGAGGTACTGCCAGTCGGTGACATTCGGCACGGCGCGACCGGTGATGTCGTCGAGGTTGCGGTGACCCTTGGCATCCATCCAGTCGGACAGGCCGGAGATCATTTCCTGGACGATCTTGAAGCCGTAGGTCATTGCCGCGGTGCAGACCTGCACGTTGCCGGCGCCAAGCACCAGGAACTCGGCCGCATCGCGCCAGGTGGTGATGCCACCGATGCCTGATATCGGCAGGCCGTAGGTTTCCGGATCGCGGGCGATTTCGGCGACCATGTTGAGCGCGATCGGCTTGACCGCCGGGCCGCAATAGCCGCCGTGGGTACCCTTGCCGCCGACCGTCGGGTTCGGGGCGAAGTTGTCGAGATCGACGGAGACGATCGAGTTGATCGTGTTGATCAGCGACACTGCGTCGGTGCCGCCGGCCTTGGCGGCGCGGGCCGGCTTGCGGACGTCGGTGATATTGGGCGTCAGCTTGGTGATGACGGGCATGCGCGTGTACTGCTTGCACCAGCGAACGACCATTTCGATATATTCCGGCACCTGTCCGACAGCGGCGCCCATGCCGCGTTCGGACATGCCGTGCGGACAGCCGAAATTGAGCTCGATGCCGTCGGCGCCGGTTTCTTCGACCAGCGGTAGGATCGCCTTCCAGGCCTCTTCCTCGCAGGGCACCATGATCGATGCGATCAGGGCCCGGTCCGGCCAGTTCATCTTGACCTGCTTCATTTCCCGCAGGTTCACATAAAGGTCGCGGTCGGTGATGAGCTCGATGTTGTTGAAGCCCAACAACCGGCGGTCGGCGCCCCAGATTGCGCCGTAGCGCGGGCCGTTGACGTTGACGACAGGCGGTCCTTCCTCGCCGAGCGTCTTCCAGACGACGCCGCCCCAGCCTGCCTTGAAGGCACGCTCGACGTTATAGGCCTTGTCCGTCGGCGGCGCGGACGCCAGCCAGAACGGGTTCGGGGATTTGATGCCGACAAAATTGTTGCGAAGATCAGCCATTGTTCCGTTCTCCCGATCCGTTATGCAACGGCGCTCGCGCGCGGCATGGCCGCGGCGAAAGCCCGGTTGATCGCTTCAGCGGCATCGCGGCCCATGGCGACGGCGGAGACCGTCAGGTCCTCGCCACCCAGCACGCAGTCGCCGCCGGCCCAGACATTGGCGAGCGAGGTCTTGCCTTCGGCATCGGTGACGATGCGGCCGGCTTCGAACGTGAGCGATCCGAGGCCGGACGCCTCGAAGGACTGACCGATCGCCTTGAAGATCTGGTCTGCGGCAATGATACCCGTTTCGCCCGTCGTCGTCAGCTTTCCATCGACGAGCGTAGTGTATTCGAGTTCGATCCCGGCGACCTTGTCGTCCTTGAGCGCGATGCGCTTGGGCTGCAGCCAGTGGCGGATGGTGACGCCCTTGGAGGTGGCCAGGTCCTGCTCGAACTCGGACGCGTTCATGTGCTCCTTGCCGCGGCGATAACAGATCGTCACTTCCTCGGCGCCGAGCAGCTTGGCCTGGACGGCGGCGTCGATGGCGGTCATGCCGCCACCGAGAACCACGACCCGGCGACCGACCGGAATGTCGGCCTTGGTCTTCGACTGGCGAAGGGCGGCGATGAAATCGACGGCGTCGTCTACGCCCTCGGCGGTTTCGCCTTCGAGGCGCAGCGCGTTGACGCCGGCAAGGCCGAGACCGAGGAAGACGGCGTCATATTGTTCGGTCAAATCGCCAAGCGAAAAATCGCGGCCGAGCGCCTGGCCGTGGCGGACTTCGATGCCGCCGATCGACAGCACGTAGTCGACCTCGCTCTGGGCGAAATCGTCGACGGACTTGTAGGCGGCGATGCCGTATTCGTTGAGGCCGCCGGATTTCTCACGGGCATCGTAGATGACGACCTCGTGGCCCTTGACCGCAAGGCGGTGGGCGCAGGCAAGCCCCGCTGGCCCGGCGCCGACGACGGCAACCTTTTTGCCGGAGGTCGCAGCGCAGGTGTAGAACTGCTTGTTCTCCTTCATCGCGATATCGGTCGCATAGCGCTGGAGGCGGCCGATCTCGACCGGACGCTCCTCAGCCGTGTTGCGCACGCAGGCCTGCTCGCAGAGCGTTTCGGTGGGACAGACGCGGGCGCACATGCCGCCCAGGATGTTCTGGTCGAAGATCGTCTTTGCCGAGCCGATGGGGTTGCCCGTCGATATCTGCCGAATGAACAGCGGGATATCGATGGAGGTGGGACAGGCCGTCATGCAGGGCGCGTCATGACAGAAATAACAGCGGTCGGAGGCGACCAATGCCTCGTGCCTGTCGAGGGCTGGATGGAGGTCGGAGAAATTGGTTTCGTAGTCCGCGAGCGGCAGGCGGCCGCCGAGGATCCCAGATTGCGTCGTTCCCATTTTTGGCTCCCAATGTTTTCTCAGGATGATGGAACGGTAACACGCTTTATTTTTTTATCAAACGGTAAAAGTTTGGCATCGAAATGCTGGGAAAGCCTTGCGATCCGGGGATTTGCTGCAGACCTGCCAAGCCATTGTTCTTGACTGCTGTTTGACAGGGCAGGGCAAATAGTGGCAGCAAATCAGAGCGGGATGAGGAAAAGTGTGTGCGGTTTTCCGCCCGCATCCCGCTCTAACTTAGGGGAAGCGATCGCGATGTTTTGAGTTGATTCGACCCAAAACATCGCGATCGCGGGGGAATGGAGAAGTGGCATGGCGCGACGGGCTGAGGCGAACAACAGGCTTGATGATGCTGCCCGCGCGGGCTGGTTATACTATGTCGCCGGCCGTACCCAGGACGAGATCGCCACGGTCATGGGCATTTCGCGCCAATCGGCCCAGCGGCTGGTTTCGCTTGCCATGGCGGAGCGCCTGATCAAGGTCAGGCTCGATCATCCGATTGCCGCATGCCTGGAGGCTGCCGAACGGCTTCGGGAAAAATACGAGCTAAAGCATGTGGACGTGGTTCCGAGCGATCCCGGATCGAGTTCGACCACGGTCGGCATCGCCGAGGCAGGGGCCGCCGAGATCGAGCGCTGGCTCAAATTAACCGAGCCCCAGGTTCTGGCGATCGGTACGGGCCGGACCCTGAAGGCGGCGATCGACCAATTGCCGGCGATGGAATGTCCGCAGCATCGCATCGTGTCCTTGACTGGCAATATCAGGCTCGACGGCTCGGCCGCCTATTACAACGTCATCTTTAGCATGGCCGATGCCGTCAAGGCGCGGCATTTCCCGATGCCTTTGCCGGTTCTCGCCTCCTCGCCGGAGGAGCGCGCGGTGCTGCACAGCCAGAGCCTCGTCCAGGTGGCGTTGAAGCTGGGCGCGGAGGCGAATGTCGCCTTTGTCGGTGTCGGCGAACTCGGCCCCGAGGCGCCGCTTTGCCAGGACGGATTTCTGTCGCAGGACGAGATGGGGCAGCTGACGAAGTCCGGCGCCGCAGGGGAAATCTGCGGCTGGATGTTTGACCACGACGGCGCATTGCTGGCGGGCAGTTTCAACGACCGTGTCGCCTCCGTTCCTCTGCCATCGCGCGACAATGCGTCGGTGATCGGGCTTGCCAAGGGGCGGCGCAAATATGAGGCGCTGAAGGCCGCGCTCAAGGGGCGGATCATCAACGGCATTATCACCGATGAGGCGACCGCCGCCTATCTGCTCAACGCCTGATCGCAGCGTTTCTGCTTGGGAAGGGCCGGCCATGCGCCGGCCCTTTGGCGTTCATATCACCACCTGCTGATAAAAAATCCGCAATCAAAACAGATTCATAACGGCTCTGGTTGCAGCGCAGCAACGAAAGCGGATTGACATTTTTTCACAAGAAGTGAGTAATTGCCCATGAGCAAGGCAAATGCTCAATTTCTTCTGGGAGGAAGTCGATGAATTTGAGAACTTTCCTGCTGAGCACGTGCTCGGCAGTCGCTCTGGCAGGTCTGGCCCAAGCAGAAACGCTGACCATTGCGACCGTGAACAACGGCGACATGATCCGAATGCAGAAGCTGGCGGATGAATTCACGTCCAAGAATCCGGACATTACGCTCGAGTGGGTGACACTCGAGGAAAACGTGCTGCGCCAGCGCGTGACGACGGATATTGCCACCAAGGGTGGCCAGTACGACATCATGACCATCGGCACCTACGAAGTGCCGATCTGGGCCAAGCAGGGCTGGCTTATGCCGCTCGACAATCTCGGCGCCGACTACGACGTCGACGACCTGCTGCCGGCGATCCGCTCGGGCCTGACCATAGACGACAAGCTCTATGCCGCACCGTTCTACGGCGAAAGCTCGATGGTGATGTACCGCAAGGACCTGTTCGAAAAGGCCGGGCTGACCATGCCCGACGCGCCGACCTGGGACTTCATCGCCGACGCGGCGCGCAAGATCACCGACAAGGGCAACGAAGTCTACGGCATCTGCCTGCGCGGCAAGGCGGGCTGGGGCGAGAACATGGCCTTCCTGACCGCAACCGCGAACGCCTTCGGCGCCCGCTGGTTCGACGAGAACTGGAAGCCGCAGTTCGACCAGCCGGAATGGAAGAACGCGCTCGACTTCTACGTCAAGCTGATGAATGACGCCGGACCGCCCGGTGCATCCTCGAACGGCTTCAACGAAAACCTGTCGCTGTTCCAGACCGGCAAATGCGGCATGTGGATCGACGCGACGGTTGCGGCCTCGTTCGTGACCAACCCGAAGGAATCGACGGTTGCCGACAAGGTGGGCTTCGCGCTTGCACCTGACACTGGCCTCGGCAAACGCGGAAACTGGCTCTGGGCCTGGAATCTTGCCATCCCCGCCGGTTCGCAGAAGGTGGCCGCGGCCGAGAAGTTCATCGCTTGGGCAACCGGCAAGGACTATCTGAAGCTCGTTGCCGACAAGGAAGGCTGGGCCAACGTTCCTCCGGGCACGCGCACATCGCTCTACGCCAACCCTGAGTACCAGAAGGCAGCGCCCTTCGCGAAGATGACGCTCGACTCGATCAATGCAGCCGACCCCAAGAACCCGGCCGTCAAGCCGGTGCCCTATGTCGGCGTGCAGTTCGTGGCGATCCCTGAATTCCAGGGGCTCGGCACAGCAGTCGGGCAGCAGTTCGCGGCGGCTCTTGCCGGTCAGATGACCGTCGACCAGGCGCTTGCCAGCGCCCAGCAACTGACCGAGCGTGAGATGACCAAGGCCGGCTACATCAAATAAGGCTCCCAAGGGCCCGGGGTGCCGGCCGCAAATGGTTGGCGCCCCGGTAATTCCTGGAGGCAGTCAAGGGGCCCACGCGGGTAAACGCGCTGGCCCGACCCGATCTCGAAACAGCGTTGAATTCCGTCATTTGGGGGGACGCCATGGCGACCTTGCACACCCGCTCCGCCGCGCGTTTGATGATCGCGCCCTCGGTGCTTCTGCTTCTGGCCTGGATGATCGTTCCGCTGGCCATGACAATCTACTTCTCATTCCTGCGCTACAATCTCTTGATGCCGGGAATGGAGGAGTTCGCGGGCTTTTCGAACTACAGCTACTTCCTCACCGATCCCGCCTTCTTCCAGGCGATCTTCAACACGCTCGCCATCGTGCTGGGCGTGCTCTTCATCACCGTCGTCGGCGGCATTGCGCTGGCGCTTCTTCTCGATCAGCCGATGTTCGGTCAGGGGATCGTGCGCATCCTGGTGATCGCGCCGTTCCTGATCATGCCGACCGTCGCCGCGCTGGTGTGGAAGAACATGTTCATGAACCCGGTCAACGGGCTGTTCGCCTGGCTGGCCAAGCTCTTCGGACTGCAGCCCTTCGACTTTCTCGCCAATGCACCCCTGATGTCGGTGATCCTCATCGTCGCCTGGCAATGGCTGCCCTTTGCGACGCTGATCCTTTTGACGGCGCTGCAATCGCTCGATGAAGAGCAGAAGGAAGCAGCCCAGATGGACGGCGCCAGCGCCTGGAGCCGCTTCATCTATCTCGTGCTGCCACATCTTTCTCGTGCGATCACCGTGGTGATCCTGATCCAGACGATCTTCCTGCTCTCGGTCTTTGCGGAAATCCTGGTGACGACCAATGGCGGTCCGGGCACGCAGAGCACGAACCTCACCTTCCTCGTCTATGCGCAGGCCCTGCTGCAGTTCGACGTGGGCGGCGCATCCGCCGGCGGCATCATCGCCGTCATCCTCGCCAACATCGTCGCATTCTTCCTGATGCGCATGATCGGCAAGACGCTGGAGGCTTGATACCGATGGCACGCACTGTCTCCACCCAAAGAAAGATCGTCGTCACGGTCGTCGCCTGGACGATCGGCATCCTGATCTTCTTCCCGATCCTGTGGACGTTCCTGACGAGCTTCAAGACCGAGGCAGAGGCGATCGCCTCGCCGCCGTCCCTGTTCTTCTTCGACTGGACGACGGAGAACTATCATGAGGTCCAGAGCCGATCGAACTACTTCCTGCACTTCATGAACTCGGTCGTCATCTCCTTCGGCTCGACGCTGATCGGCCTGATCATCGCCATCCCGTCTGCCTGGGCGATGGCGTTCTCGCCGACCAAGCGCACCAAGGACGTGCTGATGTGGATGCTCTCCACCAAGATGATGCCGTCGGTCGGTGTGCTCGTGCCGATGTACCTGTTGTTCCGCAACACCGGCCTGCTCGATACCCGCACCGGCCTCGTCATCGTGCTGACGCTGATCAACCTGCCGATCATCATCTGGATGCTCTACACCTACTTCAAGGAAATCCCCGGCGAGATCCTCGAGGCGGCACGCATGGACGGAGCATCGCTGTCCAAGGAGATCATCTATGTGCTGACGCCGATGGCGATCCCGGGCATCGCCTCGACGCTGCTCCTCAACATCATCCTTGCCTGGAACGAGGCGTTCTGGACGCTGAACCTCAGCGCCGCGAAGGCGGCGCCGCTCACGGCCTTCATCGCCTCCTATTCGAGCCCCGAAGGCCTGTTCTACGCCAAGCTCTCGGCGGCCTCGACCATGGCGATTGCCCCCATCCTCATACTCGGCTGGTTCTCGCAGAAACAGCTCGTGCGCGGCCTCACCTTCGGCGCGGTCAAATAAGGGATACGACAATGGGAAACATTACACTCAGAAACGTCTCGAAGGTCTTCGGCGCCCATGCCGTCATCCCGTCGATCGACCTCAATATTGACGATGGCGAGTTCGTCGTCTTCGTCGGCCCGTCGGGCTGCGGAAAATCGACGCTGCTCAGGCTCATCGCCGGGCTAGAGGATGTCAGCGATGGTGAGATCGTCATCGACGGCAAGAACGCCACCGAGCTGCCGCCAGCGCAACGTGGACTTTCGATGGTGTTCCAGTCCTATGCGCTCTATCCGCATATGAGTGTGCGCTCGAACATAGGCTTCCCGTTGAAGATGGCGAACGAGGACAAGGCTGTCATCGACAAGAAGGTGGCCGACGCAGCGCGTGTGCTCAACCTGACCGACTATCTCGACCGAAAGCCTCGCCAGCTTTCCGGCGGCCAGCGCCAGCGTGTCGCCATCGGCCGCGCGATCGTGCGCCAGCCGAAAGCTTTTTTGTTCGACGAGCCTTTGTCGAACCTCGACGCAGCACTGCGCGTCAACATGCGGCTCGAAATCAGCCAGTTGCACCAGGATCTGAAGACGACCATGGTCTACGTCACCCACGATCAGGTGGAAGCCATGACCATGGCCGACAAGATCGTGGTTCTCAACCGGGGGCGCATCGAGCAGGTCGGCTCGCCGCTCGACCTCTATCACAAGCCGGACAATCTCTTCGTGGCGGGCTTCATCGGGTCGCCGCGGATGAACTTCGTTTCCGGTGCGCCGGCTACCGCCTACCAGGCGCACACTATGGGCATCCGGCCCGAGCATCTGGTGCTTTCAACGGAAAACGGCACCTGGGCCGGCACGGTCGGCGTTGCCGAGCACCTGGGCTCGGACACCTTCCTGCACGTCAACGTCGACAATATCGGAACGATGACCGCGCGTGTCAGCGGCGATTTCGCCGTCGCCCACGGGGACCGGGTGTTCCTGACGCCCGACGCCCAGCGCGTCCACAGGTTCGACGACAAGGGACTGGCAGTTCGATGAAACGTCTTCACGGGAAAAGCGCGCTGATCACCGGATCCGCGCGGGGTATCGGTCGTGCCTTCGCCGAAGCCTATGTGCGAGAAGGCGCCACAGTGGCGATTGCCGACATCAATCTGGCGCGGGCGCGTGAGACCGCATCGGAAATCGGCCCGAGCGCCTATGCCGTCGAGATGGATGTGACGCAGCAGAACTCCATCGACGCGGCGATCGCATCGGTTGTCACCGAGGCCGGTGGTCTCGATATCCTCGTCAACAACGCCGCGCTCTTCGATCTCGCGCCGATCGTCGAGATCACGCGTGAAAGCTATGACCGGCTGTTTTCGATCAATGTTTCGGGGACGCTGTTCACGATGCAGGCGGCTGCCAAACAGATGATCGCCCAGGGCAGGGGCGGCAAGATCATCAATATGGCGAGCCAGGCAGGCCGGCGCGGCGAGGCGCTGGTCGCCGTCTATTGCGCCACCAAGGCAGCGGTCATCAGCCTGACCCAGTCGGCGGGGCTGAACCTGATCAAGCACGGCATCAACGTCAACGCCATTGCGCCCGGCGTCGTCGATGGCGAGCACTGGGACGGCGTCGACGCACTGTTTGCCAAATACGAGAACCGCCCGCGCGGCGAGAAGAAGAGGCTCGCGGGAGCGGAAGTCCCCTATGGGCGCATGGGAACGGCCGAGGATCTCACGGGCATGGCGATCTTCCTCGCTTCTGCCGAGAGCGATTACGTCGTTTCGCAGACCTACAACGTCGATGGCGGCAACTGGATGAGCTGAGGCCCGTCTCCGGACGATGCCTCGATAAGGAAACGAGACCATGACGACCAAACTTTCTCTTGCCGCGCTCGACGCAGTGAAGGCCAAGGCCGGCGTGCCGAGCTACGATCGCGCCGATCTGAAAGCCGGTATCGTGCATTTCGGTGTCGGCAATTTTCACCGTGCCCATCAGGCCGTCTATCTCGACGATCTCTTCAATGCCGGGCACGACCATGACTGGGCGATCGTCGGTGCCGGGGTCCTTCCCTCCGATGAACAAATGCGGGCAAAGCTCGCGGCGCAGGATTTCCTGACGACGGTGGTCGAGCAGGACAACAACCGCACCGGCGCGCATGTGACTGGCGCGATGATCGACTATCTCAGGCCCGGCGACGTCGCTGGCATCGTCGCCAGGCTTGCAGACCCGGCGATCCGCATTGTTTCGCTGACGATCACCGAGGGCGGCTATTTCATCGATCCAGCCTCCGGCGTTTTTAATCCGACCCACCCGGCCATCGTTGACGATGCGCAAAATCCCGCCGCGCCGAAGACGGTCTTCGGTTTGATCGTTGCCGGTCTGAAGGCACGCCGCGACGGACAAATTCCGCCGTTCACGGTGATGTCATGCGACAACATTCCGGGCAATGGCGAGGTGACCCACGCTGCGGTTTCAGGCCTTGCCCGGCTGTTCGATCCTGATTTCGCCGACTGGATCGACGCCAATATCGCCTTTCCGAACGGCATGGTGGACCGCATAACGCCGGCCACGGGCGCACGCGAAATCGGCATCGTCGCAACCGATTACGAGATCGAGGATGGCTGGCCGGTGTTTTGCGAAGAGTTCAAGCAATGGGTGCTGGAGGATCATTTTCCGCAGGGACGCCCGGCGCTCGAAAAGGTCGGCGTGCAGTTCGTGCCCGATGTTGCGCCCTATGAGCACATGAAGATCCGCATCCTCAACGGCGGCCACGCGGCAATCGCCTATCCCGCAGCCCTGCTCGACATTCATTTCGTCCACGAGGCGATGGAGGAGCCGCTGATCCGTGATTTTCTCGCCAAGCTTGAGCATGACGAGATCATTCCGGTCATTCCGCCGGTGCCGAACACCGATCTCGGCGATTATTACAAGCTGATCGAGATGCGCTTTTCCAACCCGAAGATCGGCGACACGATCCCGCGGCTTGCACAGGACGGCTCCAACCGGCAGCCGAAATTCATCCTGCCCTCGACGGCCGACCGGCTGGCGCGGGGCGAAGACGTCGTCGGCCTGGCGCTGGTGTCAGCGCTCTGGTGCCGCTACTTCGACGGCACGACCGATAGCGGCAAGCAGATTGTCTTCAACGACCAGAACGCCGAACGGCTTCAGGCGGCAGCCCGTGCCGCAAGGCAGGATCCGACGGCTTTTCTGGCGCTGTCGGACATTTTCGGCGAGGTCGCCCAATCCGATCTCTTCCGCAAGCGCTTCACCCACGCATTGAAAACCCTCTGGGAAAAAGGTACGCGCGCTACGCTCCAGCTTTATCTGGACGGCAAGCTTACTGCATAATTCCTTAGAACGGGGCCCGATTTAAGGATGAAATTACGCAGCAATTCAAAGAGTTACAGCGACGTTGGCGCGTCTTAAAAGATGCGCGGCGCTGTAAGGGGTAGGGTGTTATGGCCGACGGCGCGTCCAGGTTGGTGATCTTCGATTGCGACGGCGTGCTGGTTGACAGCGAGCCGATCTCGCTCGAAGTCCTGGTCGACGTGCTGGCGGCGGCAGGCGTGTCGATGACCACGGAGGAGGCGACCGAACGGTTTCTCGGGCGCAGCCTGAAAAGCATGTCTGCCATACTTCACGACGAATATGGCCTGGCGACAGACGACGCCTTTCTCGAAGAAATGCGCACGCGGCTCTATCAGCGTTTCCGTACGGAGTTGCAGCCGATCGCCGGTATTCGCCGGGCGGTCGAAGACCTTGGCGTCGCCTGTTGCGTCGCCTCGTCCAGCCAGCCGGAACGCATCCGGCTGTCGCTGACCGTCACCGGTCTGATCGATCTTTTCGAGCCGAACATCTTCTCTGCAACGATGGTCAAACATGGCAAACCGGCGCCCGACCTGTTTCTGCTGGCGAGCCGGGAGATGGGCTATGCACCCAAGGATTGTATCGTCGTCGAAGACAGTCCGGCCGGCATCGAAGCCGCGCACGCCGCTGGCATGCGGGCCTTTGCCTTCGCCGGTGGCGGACATGCGCGCAGCGACCGTCATCGACAGACACTCGCCAAGCTCGACCCCGACGTGCTGTTTGACGACATGGGCGAATTGTTACAGTTTGTCCGCCAATAGTGCATAATTCCTCAAGTCGAAATCGATTTGATGGGAAAATTATGCGGCAGTTTCAAGATGTTGCAGCGTGCTGTAACGGGGACGGGGATCTCCATTGATGCGTGAATTCGTCGTTGCGGTCGATGTCGGTACCGGCAGTGCCCGTGCCGGAATTTTCGACCGGAATGGCAGGCTTCTGGCGCGTGCCGACCTGCCGATCGCCATGAACCGGCCGGAAGAAAATCATGCCGAACACGATTCGGAAGATATCTGGAGAGCTGTCTGCGGCTCGGTGAAAGCTGCCAGAGACAAGGCCGGCATCGCGCCGGAGAGCATTGCCGCCATCGGTTTCGATGCAACGTGTTCGCTCGTGGTGCGCGACCGGAGCGGCGCGCCGCTTTCCGTCAACCGAAAGGGCGAGGCGCGCTGGGACACAATCGTCTGGCTCGATCATCGGGCGCTGACGGAGGCCGATTTCTGTACCGCCACCGGACACCCGGTCCTCGATTTCTCCGGCCGCGTCATGTCGCCGGAGATGGAAATGCCGAAGCTGATGTGGCTGAAGCGGAATCTGCCTAGCCAATGGGAGAAGGCAGGCTTTTTCTTCGATCTCGCCGACTATCTCTCCTGGCGGGCGACCGGCAGTGCGGCGCGCTCGCGCTGCACCTTGACGGCGAAATGGAACTATCTCGCCCATGAACAGCGCGGTTGGCAGGCGGACTATCTCGCGCGGATCGGCCTCGAGGATCTGCTTGCGCGGGGCGGATTGCCGGAGGAAACGCAGCCGGTCGGAAGCTCGGTCGGGGGCTTGTCGGTGGAGGCTGCCGCCGAGCTCGGTCTTGATATCGGCTGCCAGGTGGCACCGGGTCTGATCGACGCCTATGCCGGGGCGCTCGGCGTGCTCGGCGGTTTTGCCGGCGAGCCGGAAAAGCTCGAGCGGCAACTGGCGCTGATCGCGGGCACCTCGAGCTGCATCGTTGCCTTCTCCAAGGATATGAAGCCCGGCTTCGGCATGTGGGGACCCTATTTCGAAGCGGTGCTGCCCGGCGCCTGGCTGATCGAAGGCGGCCAGTCGGCGACCGGCGCCCTGCTCGATCACATCGTGCGCATTCATGGCGGCGGCCTGGAGCCAACGACCGAGACCCACGGCCGGATCATCGCGCGCGTCCAGGAACTGCGCGTCCTGCACGGAACGCAGTTTGCCGAACGGCTGCATGTACTGCCGGATTTCCACGGCAACCGCTCACCGCTTGCCGATCCACACGGGCTCGGCGTCATCAGCGGCCTGCCGTTCGATTCGTCGTTCGATGCGCTGTGCCGGCTCTATTGGCGCACCTGCGTGGCGATCGCGCTCGGCATCCGCCATATCCTCGAGATGATGCGTGAGGTCGGCTACGAACTCGACACACTTCACGTCACCGGCGGCCACGTGCGCAATGCGCTTCTGATGGAGCTTTATTGCGACGTCACGGGTTGCCGGGTCGTAGCACCCGATGCGCCTGACGCCGTTCTTCTCGGAACGGCGATGGCGGCAGCCGTTGCCGGTCAGGTTCACGTCGATCTCGCCGTGGCCGGTGCGGCGATGGCGTCCGGCGGGCGCGAGCGGCGGCCGAACGACGCCATGCGTGACATCTACGATCGCGACTACCGCCGCTTCCTTGCGCTCTACCGCCATCGCGACGAACTGGACGCGCTGCAATAAAAAAATGATCGGCAAACGCGCAACTCCGGGAACCTTTGTTTGCGTCACGCATTTTATTTTCAGACCGGACGGTGGCGCGCATCGCCCCCAATGTGGCGCCGGAGGTAATCCGCCGGTTTACAACTCACACTCCCCCGGTGAGTTGAACAATGTCAGCCAGTGCCTTCCCTCGGCACTGGCTGTTTTGTTTCCAGCGCTTGCCATCAACGGGCATGCCAATCAGGACACCAGCGACGAAAGGCAAGGGCGGGCGACAGCAACAAGTGGACAAACAAAAGCCGGCGACCGAGGCCGCCGGCGATAGATGCTGTGTCGATGATCAGGCTGCGGCCTTCGTCGATTCGTTGAAGAACAGCGCCTGGCTGATCAGCGCCTTCACCATGTCAGGATTGAAAGGCTTCGTGACCAGGAAGGTCGGCTCAGGGCGTTCGCCGGTCAGCAGCCTCTCAGGGAAGGCGGTGATGAAGATCACCGGGATGGCGCTGGCCTTCAGGATATCGTTGACCGCATCGATACCGGAGCTGCCGTCGGCGAGCTGGATATCGGCAAGCACCATGCTCGGACGGGTCTTCTTATAGAGCGCGATTGCTTCGTCGCGGGTGCGGGCAATGCCGGTCACTCGGTGGCCAAGGCTCTCGACCATGTTTTCGATATCGATGGCGATCAGAGGCTCGTCCTCGATGATCATGATATCGGTTGCGACCTGTCGCGAGATTTCCTGCGAAGCGCGGTCGAGAAGGGAACCGATCTTGTCGTCGGTGACGGCAAGGATTTCGCTTGCTTCCTCGGGCCGGAAACCTTCGACCGAGACGAGAAGGAAAGCCTGGCGGGCAAGCGGCGAAACGTTTGCCAGATTGACCGAGGCGCGCTGCTCCCAGGCAAAGGGCGAAACCGGCTCGGGAACCAGCACCGACGAGGAGCCGAAGAGCGACGTGTAGAGGCGGAACAGCGCGACCCGGTCATTGCTGGCCTCCGGGAAAATGGAGGTATCGGCAATCAGGGCTTCGAGTACCGCGGCCACATAGGCGTCGCCTGATGTCTGCGACCCGGTCAATGCGCGCGAGTAGCGGCGCAGATAGGGCAGCAGCGGCGCGATCCGTGTGGACAATGTCATGGAGTACTCCCTCGAGAATATAATCTTGCAGTGATGCTCCAAAACGTTTCACGCAAAAAAAAGTTCCGGGAGGGAACATTTCATTTTTCAGACGCGTTAAGGCGGTAATGAACACCACAAGGCGACAGATTGACAATGAAGTATAAAACAGGGGCGGGGCGCACTTCCGGTACGACCTCATGGTCCGAAGACCCAAACACGCAGATCGCGGCCAAGTTAAAGGCGCTCTATCAGTCCGTTCAGGAAGAAGCGATACCTTCGCGCTTTCTCGATCTTCTGGAAAAACTCGACGCAGCCGAGCGGCAGTCGGTTCTGCAGGGAAGGGAGTGAGCGCCAGAATGTCGTCTGAAAAGAATGAGTTCAAGCGAGAGATGCTCGCCGCCCTGCCGAGCCTTCGCGCCTTTGCCATGTCTCTCATAGGTCGTCATGACCGGGCCGACGATCTTGTTCAGGACACGATCATGAAAGCCTGGGCCAAGCAGGACCACTTCCAGATGGGCACGAACATGAAGGCCTGGCTGTTCACGATCCTGCGCAACGAGCTCTACAGCCAGATGCGCAAGCGCGGACGCGAGGTGCAGGACAGCGACGGCCATTTCACCGAATCGCTTGCCCATCATCCGGAACAATATGGTTCGCTCGACCTGCAGGATTTCCGCCGGGCCCTCGAGACGCTGCCCCCGGACCAGCGCGAGGCGATCATCCTCGTCGGCGCGTCGGGTTTTTCCTATGAGGAAGCGGCGACGATCTGCGGCTGCGCCCTGGGCACGATCAAGAGCCGGGTGAACCGCGCCCGCCAGCGCCTTCAGGATATCCTCAAGGTGCAGGGCGAAAACGACTACGGTCCGGACGAAACGTCCGCTCCCATTACCTCACGGGCATTCGTTTCCTGATCCGACAGCTCTTTTTGGCCGCCAGAGCGTTGCAAATCGAGAGCAGCCCTGCTTTCACTGGCGGCCTGAACGTCTCCGCAGAAGAGCGCCGTGTGTCAATGGCAATCGGCGCCGGCTGACGGGTGCGGCAGTTTGGAGTTGAGGCCGGATGCGCGAAAAAAGAGAAGAAAAGACCGCCCCGCCGGAGACATCGCTGCTCGACGCGCCCGAGCGGTTGAGCGTGCTGCATGCGACGGTGCCGGACATGGCGGTACCCGATGCGGATTTCGACGGCATTGCCGAGATCGCTGTCCGCCTCTTCGATGCGCCGATCGCGCTCGTCAGCCTGCTTGACCGCGAGTGGCAATGGTTCAAGGCGGCGGTCGGTACCACGGAGACGCGGGCGTCATCGGAGGATTCGTTCTGCGTGCACGCGGCAGCCGATGCGGGAGGCAACGGCCTAGTTGTACTCGACGCCTCAGTCGATCTGCGTTTTCGCAATCGGCCGCTGGTCGCCGGCGCGCCATTCCTGCGCTTTTACGCCGGCGCGCCGATCGTTCTCGATGGCCAGCCGGTCGGCACGGTCTGCGTGCTCGACGTTGCCGCGCGCAGCGAGGTCGCACCGCATCTGATGGAGCAGCTGCGCCGGCTTGCCGATCTTGCCGCCTCGCTTCTCAAGCTCAAGGACGAGGCGCGACGGCGCGCCATCAAGGAGGCAGCGCTCTCCCGCGAGGAACAGCGCCACGCGATGGCGCTTGAGGCGGCCAATATCGGCAGCTGGCTCTGGAACGTTCGCTCCGGCGTGATCGTCGGCAACAGCGCCTTTATGCGCATGTTCGGCTTGCCGGCCGATCGGTCGTTCGGCGCCAGGGAAGTGTTCGGCGCCATCCATGCCGATGACCGCGGCGCAACCTTCGCCAAGCTTCGCCAGGCGATGAAGGCGGACGAGGAATATGACGGGATGTTCCGGGTCGGAAACACCGGCCGTTGGCTGCTCGGCCGCGGGCGGGTGCACGATCGGGATGCCAAGGGAAATCCGCTGACCTTCATCGGTGTCACCATCGATGTCACCGACCAGCAGGCATCGGTGCAGCGAACGCGGCTGTTGCTCAAGGAACTCAACCACCGGGTCAAGAATACCCTGGCGATGCTGCAGTCGCTCGCCCGCCAGACCCTGCGCCAGACCAGCGACCCGGCCGAATTCATGACCGCCTTTGCCGGACGACTGCAAGCGATCTCCGAGGCGCATGGACTTCTCTCGGACCATGAGTGGGGCACGATCCGGCTTGCGGACCTGATCTCCAAGCAATTGATGCCGCATGTCAGCGTCTATGCGGACCAGATCGAACTGCACAAGGACGAGGTGCTGCTCGGCCCCGACCAGGCCGTCGGCCTGGGGCTCGTGCTGCATGAACTTGCGACCAATGCGGTGAAATACGGCTCCCTTTCGGTGCCGACCGGCAAGGTGGTGCTGACGGCGCGCAACGTCGTCGAAGAAGGCGAAGCGGTATTGCACCTGACCTGGACGGAGGTCGGCGGACCGCCCGTGCGCGAACCGAAACGTCGAGGCTTTGGCTCCATCCTGATAGAGCGCAGCCTCGACAAGGTTCTCGGCAGTTCGGTGAAGGTCGAATATATGGCGGCCGGCGTGACCGCGCTGATCCGCTTGCCGCTTTAGGTTTCCCGTCGCGGCCTGCGCTTCCTGCCGGTGCCGAGCAAGGCGCCGATGGCAAGGGCCGTGCCCACGGCGAGCAGCGGCTGTTTGCGCAGGATGCTTGCTGCGGCCAGCATCGTCAGATTGGTTTGCATCATCGACCGACGGCGGCGCTCTTCGGCGAGCCGCCTATCCCGTCCTTGCAGGGCAATCATCACGATGATCAGGATCAAGGCCGTCAGGATGAGGGCTGCGGCTATCGACGCGGCGGCGACCACAGGCGAATAGGCGGCGCTGAGATAAAGCGCGATGGCGATCAGTGCGAAGATGTAGGCGGTGACAAGCAGCACGGCGACGACGGCGCACAAGGCGGCGTTGCGCTTGAAACGTGATGCGGTGGCGCCGATGTCGGCAGCCAGCAAGGCGGACAGAGCGGCCCCGAGTGGTCCCATGCGCATTTACTCCTGGTAACACGTCAAAACGGGTGGGATGCGTCTGGCGATCCCACCCCGTTCCAAGATCTGCATCGAACCTAGCGCCGCAGCAGTGCGGCGGCGATCAGACCGATGAGGGCTGCCGTGCCAAGCGTTGCGAACGGGTGCTCGCGTACCGCATGGCGAAGCTGCTTTTCCGTGCCGGCATAGCGGTCGCGCACATCGCCGAGCAGTTCCTCGCCGCTTGCGAGCAAATCCTGAAGGCCGGCTTCCGCGTGCTCGCGGGCATCGTGCGCCTTGCTACGCGCCTGTTTCGAAGCGTCGGCACCGCGATCGGCAAGCAGGGCAACGAGCGCCGCCATGTCGCTACGCAGTTCGCTGAGCTGGTCTTCGATGGAAATGTCAGCGAGCGCGCCGTTGCGCTTGCTCGACCGTGAACTTGAACCTGAGAAGAGGCCTGAAGCCATGATTGGTCTCCCTTTCGCTGCAACGCCGGCCAAGGACGACCGGCGTGATCCGTTGGCACCGACATGGCAAGCGCATTGCCACGACCGGTACTTCGAGGAGAACAACGCACGAGTGCGCAAATTGTTTCGATAAATCTTGAAGTTGGCGCGATTTGCCGGCTAGAGCGTCGCCGTCTGCGGCAACACGAAGGGCACGTCGGCTGCCGGCATGGCGCTGACCTGCATGCGGCAGCCGAACACCACCTCCATCGTCTCGTCGGTCAACACCTCTCGCGGCGCGCCGCCTGCGCGGATCTTCCCGGCCTTCATCATGATCATCCGGTCGGCGAACATCGCCGTCAGGTTGAGATCGTGCATGACGGCGATGACGCCACCGCCGCGCTCGCAGAACCGGCGCGCCAGTTGCATGATGGTCAACTGGTGGCGGATATCGAGGCTCGAGACCGGTTCGTCGAGCAGCAGATAGCGCGGTTCGCCATCGCCGACCGGGTTGGAAATCTGGCAGAGGACGCGCGCCAGTTGCACGCGCTGCTGTTCGCCGCCCGAAAGCTCCTGATAGAAGCGCCCGGCAAAGCCGCCGAGATCGACGGCCTCGAGCGCTTCGGCGGCAATGCGGTCATTGGCCCTGGCATCTGATGTCGCGCCTGCGGTCAGGCCGAGCCGCACCACTTCGCGGACCGTGAAGGGAAACGAGATCACCGTCGATTGTGGAAGCACCCCGCGTTTCAGCGCGAGCTCCCAGGGTTTCAGGCCCTTGAGATTGCGGCCATTGATGCTGACTGATCCGCTTTCCGGCGGCAACTCGCCGGAGATCGCCTTCAACGTCGTTGTCTTGCCGCAGCCGTTCGGCCCGACGATCGCGGTCAGCGCGCCCGGCTCTGCCTCAAGCGAGATGCCGTGGATGACCTGGCGGCCGCCAAGCCGGACGGAGAGGTTGGATACCTTGATCATGGTTTCGGCTCACAGTCCCATGGTCGTGCGACCGCGCAGCAGGATCCAGAGGAAGAACGGCGCGCCTATGAAGGCGGTGACGATACCGATCGGCAACTCTGCAGGCGAGGCAATGGTGCGGGCGATCATGTCGGCCAGGATCAGCAATGTTCCGCCGAGAAGCGCCGATGCCGGCACGAGATAGCGGTGATCCGGGCCGATGACGAGGCGCAGCAGATGCGGTACGACGATGCCGACGAAGCCGATGCCACCGCTGACGGCAACGGACGCACCGGTTGCTGCGGCGACGCTGACGATGGCGATGTTCTTCATGCGCTGCACCGGAATGCCCATGTGGAACGCGGCTGCTTCGCCGAGCGTGATGGCGTTGAGGCCGCGCGCCAGAAAGGGCGTGACCGCGAGCGACAACAGGATGATCGGCGCGGCCGCGGCGATCTTCGTCCAGCTGGCGCCGGCAAGCGAGCCGAGACCCCAGAAAGTGACGTCGCGCAGTTGCTTGTCGTCGGCGATGAAGATCAGCACGCCGGTGAAGGCGCCGGTGAGCGCGCCAAGCGCAATGCCGGCGAGAAGCAGGGTGGCAATCGAGGTTTGGCCGCCGCGGGTGGCGATCCGGTAGAGCAGAAGCGTGGTGACAAGGCCGCCGATGAAGGCTGCGACCGGGAGCGCATAAAAACCGAACAGCGCAAACAGCGGGCCGAACACGGCCGAGCCGAGCACGATCAGCAGAACGGCGCCGAGGCTTGCACCGGAGGAGACGCCGACAAGGCCGGGATCGGCCAGCGGGTTGCGGAATAGCCCCTGCATGACAACGCCGGAGACAGCAAGCGATGCGCCGACGAGCATTCCGAGCACCGCTCGTGGCAACCTGATGTCGAGAATGATGATGCGGTCGCGAACGCTCAGGACCTGATCCGCATCGCTCGCGCCGAGCAGCCAGCGCACGACGTTGGACAGCGAAGCGTCGGCGGCACCGGTCATGATCGAGCCGATGAAGGTGGCTGCCGCGAAGATGACGAGTAGAACAATGACGACGCGGGCCAGCCGCGCACGATTGCCCGACCGCCATTCGGCCCGGATATCGGCGGCGAGGGCGGTCACGCGCCTGCCGAGGTCCAAAGCCTCACTGCGAGGCATTGGCCTTCTTTCCGTAGATTGCGGCGTTGAGTTCGCGAATGGCGCTTGCGGTGCGCGGGCCGAATCCGAGCAGGTGCAGGCCGTCCATGCGGATCAGCGTCTTGGTCTTGGCGGCAGGCGTCAGGCTCAGCGAAGGCAGGGCGAAGAGTTCGTCCGCCTTGGCGCTGTGTTCACCGCCGCGGTCCATCATCAGGATGACGTCGGGCTTGGCTTCAATGATCGCCTCGTCGGTCAGGGCCTTGTAGCCCGGGAATTTTCCGGCGGCGTTGATCGCGCCGGAAAGCTCGATGATGCCGTTGGCAGCCGTGCCGGTGCCCGACGCCATGATCTTGCCGCCCTGGGTGCTGAGCACGAAAAGAACGCGCTTGCGCTCGCCTTCCGGGCGCTTGGCACCACCGGCAACCGCTGCAGCAAGGTCGGCTTCCACCGACTTTGCGAGCGCATCGGCCTTGTCGGGCACATTGAGGAAGGTGCCGACCGAGCGGATCTTTGCCGGGATGCTGTCCTTGTCGAAGGTTTCCGGCACGCTGGTGAAGGCGATGTTGGCATCCTTCAGGATGGCGAGCGCCTCCGGCGGGCCGCTGCCTTCGACGGCGACGATCGCGGTCGGATTGACCGCGATGATGCCTTCCGGGGCGAGCGCGCGCATGTAGCCGACATCAGGCAGCTTGGTTGCAGCTTCCGGATAGGTGCTGGTCGAATCGCGGCCGACCAGCCGGCCTTCCTCGCCGAGTGCGTAGATGATCTCGGTAACCGCACCGCCAACCGAAACGACGCGCGAGACGTCCGGCTGCTCAATGCTCTGTGCCATCGCCGGGCGGATGAACGACGGCGCCCCTGGCGCCACGGCGGGCAACAGGAAGGGAGCCGAAACCGCAAACGCGGCCAGAGCCAGCTCCCAGAGGCGAAGGCGGCGGAAGTCGAGACCGTTGATCATCACGCTGTCCTTAAGCTGCGACGGTGGTGTCAAGGCGTGCGAGGCCCTCGGCGATATCGCGCCACTCGGGACGCTCGGCAAAACCTTCCTTACGCTTGCCGAAGAACTGGATGATCATCTCGCCCTTGGCGTCGAGCGCCTCGATCGAGGTGACGTGACCATCGGCAGTCGGCTTGCGCACGGCCCAAAGCTCGGCGATGTGATCGGTGCGCAGGTGAAGATGGAAGGTCGGGTCCATGACGTTCAGCCACGGACCCATCGGGGCGATCTTGGCGATCGGGCCGGAATGGATCTGGATCACGCCGCGATTGCCGACGAAGCACATGATCGGCAGTTCGATCTCGGCGCTGGCACGCATCATCGTTTCGATGCTCGACGGGTCGAGACGCCAGGCGAAGTCGTCGCCGATATGCTGCAGCGCCTGGCGGCGGCCGATCTTCAGCTTGCGCAGCAGGCCGTGGAATTGATGCGTGTCGGTCATCTTGGACCAGCGGTCGCGCAGCTCGGTGACGTCGACGACGTTCTCCTGCTTGTCATCGGCAGCCGGTGCGCTGGCGTCCGCAACGAAGGTCTGCGACTGGTCGTCGAGACGGAAGTCTTCAACGATCTTGTCGTAGGCGGCGACATTTGACGCCGGGCGCAGGTGCAGCTTGTGCACCGCATTGCCCCATTTGTCGAAGAACTGCAGGCTCTTGCGGGCTTCGCCGCTGTCATCGGTCTTGGTTACGGCAAAGGCATGCGCCCAGGCGCTCGGGAAGACGCGCAGGTCGATCTGCTCGCCAAGCACGATGCTGGCCATCTCGCCGGTTGTGATCTTTTCGTAGACGCCGATCTTTTCGTGAACTGCGCTTTCGTTGCGGGTCAAAGCCATGACCTCACCCAGTTCCTCGGCGCGCAGCAGGAAGCGGTTGGCATCCGCGTCGATGCGCACGGCGGTCAAGCCACATTCGGCCGCCACGAGGGCTGCTTCCGAAACTCCGAGCTGGGCCGCGATGTCGCGCTCGCGCATTTTCGGGTTCTCAGCGCGGTAGGCACGGATTTCGGACGGGGTGGGACGGAGGCTCTCGGTCATTGTTATTTGCCTATTTGTTCAGGATCAGTTTGCCTTGGCGGGTGATCTTCATGCGGTAGATCGCCCCGTCGTGGGAAATGAGGATCTCGCTTTCGCCGCGAAAGAGGTCGCGGCTCTCGACGATCCGCTGGGCCCGCTGCGCGGAGGCTACAGGTTGTGAAAATCGCGCATAATCGGTGTCGTCGGCTGCCACGGTTCGGTCGTCTCTAGATGGCGGGAGGCGGTGTTTTTCCCGCATTTCCTGCCGTGCAATTCGTTTACTATCTTGACTTCATTACTCATATTTCTTTATGGACGCAATACCGGATCGCCACACTCAAGTTAAGATGTCCGCGCTTGTGGATAGATGGCGACGACTTCAACGCTCCCAGGGTTCGGAGCGCCGATCGTGAGTGGTATTAGAATGATGCACCTTTCCCGTATGGTTGTTCCCGTGGCATTCGCGTTTGTTCTTGCGGCAGGCGGTGCAGTCGCCCAGGAGGCGTCGTCCGCTGGCGCGCTCAACATCGAACTCAACGAGGTCACGCCGTCGCAGAAGGGCTGCAAGCTCACCTTCGTCGCCGGCAACGCCTTCGTGCAGAATTTGAGCAAGGTTTCCTTTGAGTTCGTGATCTTCGACCAGAAGGGTCTGGTCGAGCGCATGGCGGTGCTCGACTTCCGCGATCTGCCTGCTGGCAAGACCAAGGTTCGGCAGTTCGATCTTCCCGGCACGAATTGCGAAGCGGTGAAGAGCCTGCTGATCAATGACGCGCCCGCCTGCGTCGGCGATGGTGTAGAGGGCGATGCCTGCATGAAGGGCCTCAAGACCGGTTCGAAGTCGCCGGTCGAACTCAAGGGCTGAGGTTGATTTTTCGCATTGAGTACTGCGTTTGCGTCGCGGCTCGCGGCGAAGGTTAGGCCAAGATGAAGCATACCGTGAAATGGATCGGCGCAATTGCCTTCTCGCTCGTGGCGCATACCAGCGTTGCCATGTACCTTGCCTCCTCTACGCCGGAACAGCCGCAAGACCTGATCGCCGGCGGTGCCGAGGTCGAAGTTGCGATCCTCGGTGATGCCTTCGAAGAAACCTTGCAGTCCGGCGATCCGACGGAAGTCGTCGAGCCGACCGAAGACGTTCCCGACGAAGTCAAGCCCGAGGAGATTACCCCGGTCGAAGACGTCACGTCGACCACGCAGGAGATCACGGCGGAGCAACCGCATGATTTGATCGCCACGGAAGCCGATGTCATCCTGCCTGCCGAGCAGGTTCCCACCCTGCAGGTCGCCGAGGCTGTGGTTACTGCCAGCGTCGCGCCGATCGAGACGGTCGTGCCCGAGGAAAAGCCGGAGATCCAGGAGCCGAAGAAGGAGAAGGTTGAAAAGCCTGAACCCAAGAAGGATCCCGTCAGGAAAAAGAAAGTCACCCGCAAGAAAACGGGCGACAAGGGGGAACAGGCACAGAGCCAGGTCAAGGGTAAGCTGGATGGGGACGTAAACGGCAATTCTGCGGCGGCAACCGGCAAGAACCGCTCTACCGCGGTCGGCAACGCCGATATGTCGAACTACAATGGCAAAGTTCGCGCGAAGATAAACCGGCGATACAAGCTTCCATCCGAAGCGCGCCGACAGGGGCTGTCGGGCACGACGACGGTGAGTTTTACGGTGTTGGCGGACGGCGGTGTTTCCCGCGTCAGCGTTGCCGGGAGTTCAGGCTCACCCGTTCTGGACACGGCTGCTCTTGATGCCGTGCGCCGTGCGGCTCCATTTCCTGCCATTCCAGAGGGGGCCGGAAAAAGTGCAATACCGTTCACTTTGCCTATTCAGGCAAGTGTTCGCTAGGCGACTGCCGCCGGCCACGGTGTGATCCGCGGCAGAAGCCGAAGCCCTTCAAAACTGATGGGAAAAATATGATTATAAAACTCATGTTTATACTTTACTCTGATAATCAAGTTTAATAAGTTGCCGCCGTGACGCAACCGAACGGTGTGTGTCGATCCCGGTGCGATCGGTTGCCATGAGGGCCGTCGACGCAGCAAAGAGGCGGAGAAGATTGCATGCGCGGCAAGCGTCACCATAATGCGGCCAAGAACGGCAAGGGTCGTTCCGGTTCCGAACGGGTCGAGGTCTGCGAAGAGGCCGCCAAGGCGACACTCGAAGGCCGCAGTTTCCTCTATGTCGGCGGACGCGATTGCCAGGTTGCGCATCTGCGCGAGATTGTCAGCTCCTTCGGTGCCGAGCTGCTTCACCACGATGGCGGCCTGCGCGAGGCGGTATCGCGCATCGACCGTGTCCTTCCTTCCGTCGACTGTGTTTTCTGCCCGATCGATTGCATCAGCCACGATGCGTGTCTTCGCGTGAAGACCGGCTGCAAGAAGTGGGGCAAGGCTTTCGTGCCGTTGCGCAACGGCTCGAAGTCGAGCCTTGAGCGGGCGCTGCAGGACCTGACCAACAGCCGCAACGACTTGGCATAGCCAAACATATGACGCGCGATGGAGGTGATTGACCTTCCGCGCGCATGGAGATTTTTTTCGAGATGAATGAAAACCGCCCGGACAAGTGCATGATGATCGGCCTGCACAAATTGGCAGCGCAGAATGGCGACGGGCTGGTGCCCGAACTCTACGAATTGCTGACGCGGCGTTCGCGCATGATCGAGGAAAACCCCAATGTCACCGAGTTCCCGTCTTGGGAAACGCGCCGGCCCGGCCGCGACCCTTTCGGGCTTGCGGAGCCGCAGGAGGGCACTATTCTGGCCTTCCCGAGAGCCGCGAACGACGCGGCTCGCAAGAAAGACAGCGCATAGGAGGCAGGCCATGTTCTTCGCAATGAACCGTTTTCGTATCGCCATTGGCCAGGAAGAGGCTTTCGAAGCCGTCTGGAAGAGCCGCGATTCAAGCCTTGCGGACATGCCGGGTTTTGTCTCGTTTCATCTTCTGAGGGGCGAAAACGTGCCGGACGAGGGCTATACGCTCTTCGTCTCGAACTCGACCTGGAAGGACAAGGATGCCTTTTCCGCCTGGACGAAGTCGGAGAACTTCCGGGCCGCGCACAAGAATGCCGGCGAAAACCGCTCGATGTATCTCGGCCCGCCGAAGTTCGAAGGTTTTTCCGTCGTCGAAGGCGCCTGATCTCAAGAGCTTCAAACTGGCGCGTTGAGCGTCACGGCGCCTTTCGTGGAAGGAAGGCGCCGATTGAAACGGCAAGCCAGCCGGCCATGATCGTCGTGCCGCCGAGCGGTGCCGACATCGGAAACAGGCCCTGTCCGGTCACGTGACGCATGGCAAGGTCAGCGGAAAACAGCGCCGTGCCGAAAGCGATCAGCAAGGCTGCGACCGGAGCCGTGCGGAAGCTCGGCCAGGCCGCATAAAGCGCGACGAGCGCCGGCGCGTGCGCCAGGCACATGGCCGAGATCTCGGCGAGCAGCCTGGGGTCGGTGCCATGCGAGGCGGCTGCAGCACTGACCACCCCGGCAATCCCCATCAATCCCGCGACGAAGAGCGTCGTTGCGCGCAATCCACTGGTCGGCATTGTCAGGTCATTCCTTGTTCTGCATGTGCAAGGCGAGGCGGGTGATCGGATCGAGAATGATCTGCCGCAGTTTTGGGTGAGCCACCGTTTCTTCCAGTGCGCGGGTAAAGCAGAGCAGCCATTCGTCGCGCTCCTCCGGCCCAATCTCGGCAACGAAATGCCGGCGCCGCAGCATCGGATGGCCACGCTTTTCCACATAGATCGGCGGACCGCCAAGCCAACCGGTCAGATATTCGTAGAATTTTTTGCTCGCTGCCGGAAAGGTCAGGTGGATGAACCGCGCGGCAGCGTGCCGCTTCGGGCAGCGTATCCATCAGTTCATAGAAACGACGGGTCAGCGCGCGCACCGTCGGGTCGCCGCCGATCGCTTCGTAGAGTGTCGTCGTTTCCGGTTCTGCCATTGCCGCTTCCTTCGTCCCCGAAGTCCTAGCCCGCCAAGGTCTTGTGGACAACGGCTTTCCAGTCTCGCCTTTGCGGCGTTTCCGCGCGGTTCGACACATCGATCTTGACAAACCGTCCAGACGGTATCTTTATGGAAGCATGACAGAAGCCCATCGCCGCAAGAAGCAGCCCGAGCAGGTCCGCCAGCAATTGCTGGAGGTCGCCGCACGCCTGTCGCACGAGCAGGGGGTGGCGGGCATCACGCTCGATGCGGTGTCGCAAGCGGCCGGCGTCAGCAAGGGCGGGCTGCTGCACCATTTCCCCAACAAGTCGGCGCTGCTCGATGGCTTGTTCGACGATCTCGTCGCGCGTTTCGATGCGGCGATCGAGGCGGCGATGGCTGGCGATCCGGAGGCGCAGGGACGCTTTACCCGCGCCTATGTCGATGTCTGCTCGAAGCTCGATCCCGACACCGACGTTCCGGGCTGGCGAATGCTGACGATCGCGCTGATTGCCGAGCCGAACCTGAAGATCCGCTGGCGCGAATGGGTCAACCGCCGGGCTCAGGAGTTTGCGGAAACCGACTCTTCACCCAACTGCGTGCTCGCCCGTTTTGCCGCCGACGGTCTCTGGCTCGCCGACCTGATGCAGAGCCATGAACTCGATGCCGCGGCGCGTGTTGCCCTGGCTGAAAATCTCAAAGCGCTTTCGACGCGATAGACCGGATGGAGACCCAGATGAACCCCGCTATGCTCTATTCCGTCCTGGTCGTTGCCATCGTCTTCGAGGTGCTTGGCACCTCGGCGATGCAGGCGGCACAGCATTTCACCCGGCTGTTGCCGACCGTGACGATGGTCGTTTGCTACGCTGTCGCCTTCTTCTTTCTGTCCTATACGCTGCGCTACATCCCGGTCGGCATCGCCTATGCGGTCTGGAGCGGTCTCGGCATCGTATTGATTTCGCTCGTCGGATACTTTGCCTTCGGCCAGAAGCTGGATCTTGCCGCCATGCTCGGGCTCGGGCTCATCATCGCCGGCGTCGTGGTCCTCAACGTCTTCTCGAAATCCACGTTCCATTGATGTCTGGCCACTGACGCCTAGAGGGCAAAAAGCTCTTGCAAAGGCGCCGGCGTGTCACTAGCCTTACAAATTGAAACCGCTTTCAATTTTAACAGCTGCGCATAAACGGGAATTTGCCGATGTCAATCAGAACAATCGTATGGGGCGAGAATATCCATGAGCAGACCAATGAGGTGGTCAGGAGCATCTATCCGAACGGGATGCACAACACCATCGCGGCGGCGCTGAACACGGACGTTTCGATCGAGGCAACGACGGCGACGCTGCAGGAACCGGAGCATGGCCTGAGCGAGGAGCGACTGGCGAAGACCGATGTGCTTCTGTGGTGGGGGCACAAGGACCACGGTGCGGTCAGCGACGAGGTCGTCGAGCGCGTCGCCAAGCGTGTCTGGGAAGGCATGGGCCTGATCGTCCTGCATTCCGGCCATTTCTCCAAGATCTTCAAGCGGCTGATGGGCACGCCCTGCGCATTGAAGTGGCGCGAGGCCGGCGAGCGTGAACGTCTGTGGGCGATCAACCCGCGTCATCCGATCGCCGAGGGGATCGGCGAGAACTTCGTGCTCGAGAACGAGGAGATGTACGGCGAGCAGTTCTCCGTGCCGGAACCGCTGGAGACGGTGTTCATCTCCTGGTTTGCCGGCGGTGAAGTGTTCCGTTCGGGTCTGACCTGGCGCCGGGGCGCCGGCAACATCTTCTATTTCCGCCCGGGTCACGAGACCTATCCGACCTATCACGACGCCAATGTGCAGAAGGTGCTGCGCAATTCGGTCAAGTGGGCCTACAACGCCGACAACCGCTACACGGCGATCCATGACGCACCGAACGTTCCGGTCGAAAAGGCGCTGGAGCCGATCGTCGAGCGCGGGCCGAAGCTGCACCAGGCCGGCGAAGCGGGTTACAGGTGAGCATCATGCGTCTTCTCGTTGTTGGAACCGGCGGCATGGCCAACAGCCATGCCCAAGCCTTCGCTCAGATCGAAGGCGTGGAAATGGTTGGCGCGGTCGATGTCGACCCCAAGCGCGCCGAAGGCTTTGCCGAGAAACACGGCATCGCCAAGACGTTCACCTCGCTCGACGAGGCGATTGCCTGGGGCAAGTTCGATGCGGCGACGAACGTGACGCCGGACAAGGCGCACCACCCGACGACACTGGCATTGCTTGCCGCAGGCAAACACGTGCTGTGCGAAAAGCCGCTGGCGGAAAACTACGCCAAGGCGGCGGAAATGGCCGATGCCGCCGAGCGATCGGGGCTGGTGACCATGGTCAACCTGACCTATCGCAATGTCGCGCCGCTGCAGAAGGCGCGGGCGATGGTGCTGGCCGGCGACGTCGGCAGCCTGCGTCACCTCGAAGCCTCCTATCTGCAGAGCTGGCTCGTCTCCAAGGCGTGGGGCGACTGGGCGACGGAATCGCAATGGCTCTGGCGGCTGTCGACCAAACACGGCTCGAACGGTGTGCTGGGCGATGTCGGCATCCATATCCTCGATTTTGCCGGTTATGGCGCCGGCACCGAGGCCGAGCGGATCTTCGCGCGGCTGAAGACCTTCGACAAGGCGCCGGGAAACCGCATCGGCGAATATGACCTCGACGCCAATGACAGCTTCGTCATGACGGCCGAGTTCGGCAACGGCGCCATGGGCGTGATCCATGCCAGCCGCTGGGCCACCGGCCATCTCAACGAGCTGCGGCTGCGGCTGCATGGCGACAAGGGGGCGCTCGAAGTGGTTCATACGCCCGATGGCTCGACGCTTCGCGCCTGCCTCGGCACGGATGTTGAAACGGCAACCTGGCGTGATGTCGATGCCGGCACGGTGCCGACCAACTACCAGCGCTTCGTCGCCGCGGTTCGGGATGCCAAGACGGTCGAGCCCGGCTTCCGCCATGCGGCAAACCTGCAGAAGGTGCTCGATCTGGCGATGGAGACCGAGGCGGAAAGGCGCGAACTCTCGGTCTGATAAACGCCTCAGCCGGCCGGCGGGGCGGTGGAGTTGCGCATGACCAGCTCCACCGGCCAGACCTCGTTGAGGTCGGCGGCCGGCGTGCCCTGAAGCAGATCCAGAACCATTTCGGCGATCCGCGTTCCCGCAGCGCGGATTGACGAGCGTGTGGTGGTGAGCGTTGGGATCAGGTTCTCGGGGCTGAGATACGGAAAGACGTCGTCGTGGGCGATCAGCGAGATATGTTCGCCGACCGTCATTCCGGCGCTGCGGATTGCCCGCATGGCGCCGAGTGCCGACATCATCGAGCCGGCCAGCACCGCCGTCGGCCGGTTCTCCTGAGCCAGAAACCCCTGCATCAGGCGAAAGCCCATCTCGTCGGTGAAATCGCCGTTGCCGAGCAGGTTGGGATCGATGCCGATGCCGCGAGCGCCAAGCGCCGCCGCATAGCCATCCTGGCGGTGTTCGGTAAAGGTATAGCCGCGATGGCCGTTGACGAGCGCGATGCGGCGATGACCGAGCGCGGTCAGTAGGTCGGTTGCCTGGCGGATCGCGCCGTAATTGTCGATGTCGAGAAAGGCGAAATTGCCTGCCGTCTCGGTTCGTCCGTGCAGGACGAAGGGCAGCCGCAGGTCTGTCAGCAGAGCGATGCGGGGATCGTCGACCGCGGGCGAATGCAGGATCACCGCATCGACGCGCTTGCTGGCTGCAAGCCGGCGATAGGTCGCAAGCTCCGCTTCCCGACTGTCGACGGTTGAAAGCAGGATATCGACGTCGGCCTGTTGCAGCCGGCTACCGAGCCCACCCATGAACTCGCTGGTGTGCGGGCCGAAATCGCCGCCGCCGCGAAAGACGATGCCGATGGTGCCGACGCGTCCGGTCGCAAGCCCAAGCGCGCTGGTGTTCGGTCGGTAACCAAGTTCGGCCGCCGCCTTCAGCACCCGTTCGCGCGTCGCCTTCTTGACTTCCGGATAGCCGCTGAGCGCGCGGCTGACCGTCGTTTGAGATAGCCCCAGCCGGCCTGCGAACTCCTTGAGATTCATTTCATTTTCCCGTTGCCGTGGAGATCATAGCCTACCGGGCTTTGCCCGTGCAACAAGGCATGGCGTCAGGGGGCAACAGTCGAGCCGACGGTATTTTCCACTGATTGGCCAAGACGACGGACCTGATTGCCGTAGTTGGCGCGGGTACGCGGGTCGAAGATCATGATCGGCGTGGACACCGCGATGCTGGCAGCACTGCCGACGGTCTGGGCGGTGCCCAGCGCCACCGCGCCGACGCGTTCGCCGAGGCCGACATCGGAATCGGTCACCGTCTGCCCGGCGATCAGCCGGTTGCCGAGCAGTTGCACAACCTCAGGGCTTTCGGCGAATTTTCCATGATTCAGCTTGTCGCCGCCCTTGAGTGCCGTCAGGTCGAGAACGGTGATACCGGCCTGTTCCAGCTGGGTGCGATAAGGCTCGACCGTCGGGTCGATCTGCCCGAGCCGATCGATATTGCCGGAGATCCGGCGCGAGAGGTTGAGCGCGCGGTCGTCGCGTGACACGAACAGCGTGAATTTCGGCCGTGCCTTGCCCATCGCCTGGATCTGCTTGCCGAACACGTCGACGTCGAGATCCGGCGAGGCGAGAATGACGTCGGTAATCTTCGGTGCAATGCGGCCGTCGCGGATTGCCATCTGTCTGAGCGCCTCGACCGTGACCCAGGATCCCATCGAGTGGGCCATGACGGTGATTTCGCCGACCTTCGGGTCGCGGGAAGCGCGGCGCAGCAAATCTTCCAGCGCATCGCGGGAATAGTTGGTGCTTTCCTTGTCGTAATTGTAGTCGAAGACGCTGGCGCGCGACGGCCAGGTGAAGATCACCGGCGCGACGTCCGTTCCTGAATCGTGGACGATCTGGGCATAACGATAGACCGCATCCTCATAACGGTTGTTGAAACCGTGAACGAAGATCAGCACGCGCCGGCTTTTCGGCAGGTTGCCCTTCAGCCAGGACTGCGCATCATCCTTGCCCTTGAGCGGCGTTACGCTGACCGTTGAAAACTCGCGTTCGGGATTGGCAGGCAGTTTCTTCGGCCATTGAACCTGACCGACCTCGCGGTTCTTGCCCGGCGGGATCGAGACGACGATTTCCGTCAATGAGAGTTCGTCCGAGCGCTCACCGCTGAAAAGCACGCCCGGCTCAGTAGAGGGCGCGCGGGTGGTGGCGACCAGCAGGTCGACCTCCGAAGCGCCGCCGGCCGTTCCCGAGGGAACGAGCACGCCGACGGGCCGGCTGGCGCAGGCTGCGAGAAAGGATGCCAGGAACAATATGCTGGCGACGCGGCTGATTTGGCCCGGTCGGCCAGCCAGAGAGAACAAACGCAGCAACAAAACCCCCAATGCCGCATCATGCGGCGTGCCGATCCGTCATCGGGACCAGGCAATTCTCTTGCCTGAGAAATGGCAGGATTTCTGCCCTCGGAATAGCTTTTCGGCCTGTTCGGGACCTTTCTGGCGTCGCACGTGCGGCAAACATGCAACATTTCGCGACAGGCGGCCCTGGGTAAAACCCCTCGATATTCATTGAAAAGGGTTTGACCTTTCAATAGCATCCGATCTTCCTTCTTTCGGTGCGGCATCGCATGCCTCATCTGAACTCCCTGAAAACATAAGGAAATCCGGAATGCAGGCGGTTTTCGATGGCCATAATGACGTGCTTCTGCGGCTGTGGCAGAACGCACGCAAGGGAAGCGACTCCGTTGCCGAGTTCGTCGAGGGTACCGATAAGGGGCATATCGATGCGCCACGTTCGAAAGCCGGCGGTCTCATTGGCGGTCTCTGCGCCATCTACGTGCCCTCCGGCGATCTGGTGCTGGCGGGGCCGGACGAGAACGGCCACTATGTCACGCCGCTCTCGGCACCGCTCGAGCATTTGCCGTCGCTCGGCGTTGCCGTCGAGATGGCCGATATTGCGGTTCGTCTCGACCGCGCCGGTGCCTGGAAGCTTTGCCGGTCGACGGCGGAGATCCGCGATGCAGCCGGGCAGGGCACTTTTGCATCCGTTCTGCACATGGAAGGCTGCGAAGCCATTGGTGCCGATCTGTCCGCACTCGAAACCTTCTACGCCGCTGGCCTGCGTTCGCTTGGACCGGTGTGGAGCCGCCACAACGTCTTTGCCCACGGCGTGCCCTTTGCCTTCCCGATGTCGCCCGATACGGCGCCTGGCCTGACCGAGGCCGGCTTCGAACTGGTGAAGGCGTGCAACCGCTTGGGCATCCTGATCGATCTCGCCCACATCACCGAGAAGGGCTTCTGGGATGTCGCCAAGACGAGCGACCAGCCGCTGGTTGTCAGCCATTCGAACGCCCATGCACTGACGGCGGTTGCGCGTAATCTCACAGACAAGCAGCTGGATGCCGTCAGCGAGAGCAAGGGGCTCGTCGGCCTCAACTACGCAACCACGATGCTGCGCGCCGACGCGCAGGAAAATGCGGCGACACCGCTTTCCGATATGGTCCGCCACATCGACTACATGGTCGAGCGCATGGGCATCGACTGCGTCGGGCTCGGTTCGGACTTCGACGGCGCGACGATACCGGAAGACATCGCCGACGCTGCGGGCAGCCAGAAGCTCGTTGCCGCGCTTAGTGGCGCCGGATATGGTGACGCCGAACTGGCAAAGATATGCCGGGAGAACTGGCTGAGAGTTCTGGGGCAGGCTTGGCACGAGGCCGCCTGATCCATGAAGAAGAGCCCCCAAAGGGCACAAACGAGGGAACTGCAAAAAAATGATGCACAAGCTCAATGGACGTCTTCGTCTTCTGACCGCTTCGGCAGCGCTGGCCATGGTGATGGCCGCGACCGCACCGGCCTTTGCCGAAACGCCGAAGGACACGCTGGTCGAAGCCTTTGCGATCGACGACGTTATTTCCATGGATCCGGGCGAAGCCTTCGAGCTGACCGCGGCCGAAATCACCGGCAACACCTACAGCATGCTGGTGCGCCTCGACATCAACGACACCACCAAGATTGTCGGCGATCTCGCCGACAGCTGGACGGTTTCCGATGATGGTCTGACCTATACGTTCAAGCTGAAGTCCGGCCTGAAGTTCGCCTCCGGCAACCCGGTAACCGCTGCTGATGTCGCCTGGTCGTTCGAGCGCGCTGTCAAGCTCGACAAGAGCCCCGCCTTCATCCTCACCCAGTTCGGCCTTACCGGCGACAACGTGACGGAAAAGGCCAAGGCCGTAGACGATACGACCTTCGTCTTCACCGTCGACCAACCCTATGCGCCGAGCTTTGTCTTGAACTGCCTGACGGCGACCGTTGGTGCCGTGCTCGACAAGAAGCTGGTGCTCGAAAACGTCAAGCCGGTCACGCCAACGGATGACTACAAGTACGACAACGACTTCGGCAACGAATGGCTGAAGACCGGCTATGCCGGTTCGGGTCCGTTCAAGCTGCGCGAATGGCGCGCCAACGAAGTCATCGTTCTCGAGCGCAACGACAACTACTATGGCGAACAGGCCAAGCTCGCCCGCGTCATCTATCGTCACATGAAGGAAAGCTCGGGCCAGCGCCTGGCGCTGGAAGCCGGCGACATCGACATCGCGCGCAACCTGGAGCCGGGCGATTTCGACGCCGTTGCGAAGAATGCCGACCTCGGCACGACCAATGCGCCGAAGGGCACGGTCTATTACATCAGCCTCAACCAGAAGAATGCCAACCTTGCCAAGCCCGAGGTGCGCGAGGCCTTCAAGTATCTGGTCGATTACGATGCGATCGGCTCGACGATCATCAAGGGCATCGGCGAGATCCACCAGAGCTTCCTGCCGAAGGGCGTGCTGGGTGCCCTCGACGAGAACCCCTACAAGTTCGACGTCGCCAAGGCGAAGGAACTCTTGGCCAAGGCCGGTCTCGCTGACGGCTTCACCGTCACCATGGACGTGCGCAACGGCCAGCCGGTCACCGGCATTGCCGAATCCTTCCAGCAGACACTCGGCCAGGCCGGCGTGAAGCTGGAGATCATCCCCGGCGACGGCAAGCAGACGCTGACGAAGTACCGTGCCCGCAACCACGACATGTATATCGGTCAGTGGGGCATGGACTATTTCGACCCGAACTCGAATGCCGAAACCTTCACCAGCAACCCGGACAACTCCGACGAAGGCAAGAACAAGACGCTTGCCTGGCGCAATGCCTGGGACGTTCCGGAACTGACGAAGAAGACCAAGGATGCCCTGCTCGAGCGTGACAGCGCCAAGCGTGCGGAAACCTACAAGGAACTGCAGAAGACCGTTCTCGGCGAAAGCCCGTTCGTGATCATCTTCCAGCAGACCGAAGTTGCCGGCTACCGCGGCAACGTCAAGGGCCTGAAGCTCGGCCCGAGCTTCGACACCAACTTCGTTGCTGGCATCTCGAAGGAATAACCCGAAAGGATAGTTCCCTTGAGCATGAGCGGAACAGAACGGATGGGCGGGCGCCGACGCGCCCGTCCGGCGAAGATCATGGGCGCCGTGTTGCGCTTCCTCGTGATCGTCGTCACCACCTATCTCGGCCTTCTGGCCGTGACCTTCTTCATCGGCCGGGTGATCCCGATCGACCCGGTGCTCGCCGTCCTCGGCGACCGGGCGCCGACGCATGTCGTCGAAAGGACGCGCGAGGCGATGGGGCTGAACCTGCCCCTGTACCAACAATTCTTGATCTATGTGCGCCAGGCGCTGACCGGCGACTTCGGTATTTCAGTGCTGACGACCAACCCTGTGATGACCGATATCCGCCGCGTGTTCCCGGCGACCATGGAGCTTGCGACGCTCGGCACCCTGCTCGGCGCCATCTTCGGCGTGCCGCTCGGTGTTCTCGCTGCCGTCAAGCGCGGCAGCATCGCCGACCAGATCGTGCGCATTATCGGCCTTGTCGGCTATTCCGTGCCGATCTTCTGGCTGGCGCTGCTGTCGCTCCTCGTGTTCTACGCCCGGCTGAAGTGGGTCGCCTATCCCGGCCGTATCGATATCGTTTTCGAATACACCTTCACGCCGATCACCGGCTTCTACCTGTTCGACGCGCTCTGGCAACGTCAGTGGGATGTGCTGTGGGACGTCTTCCGCCACATCATCCTGCCGGCATCGCTGCTCGGTTATTTCTCGCTGGCCTATATCAGCCGCATGACGCGCAGCTTCATGCTCAATGAGTTGCAGCAGGAATACATCGTTGCCGCCCGCGCCAAGGGGCTCTCGGAATCCCGCATCATCTGGGGCCATGCGCTGCGAAATGCCGCCGTGCCGCTCGTGACCGTGATTGCGCTTTCCTATGCCGGGCTGCTCGAAGGTTCGGTCTTGACCGAAACCGTCTTCGCCTGGCCGGGCCTTGGCCTCTACATCACCAATTCGCTGCAGAATGCCGACATGAATGCCGTTCTCGGTGGCACCATCGTCATCGGTTCGGTCTTCATCGGCATCAATCTGCTGTCCGATCTTCTCTATCGGACGCTTGACCCAAGGACGCGCCAGCGATGAGCACCGTCACTGAAACACGCCCGATGACACGCCGCGAATGGCTGTTGTCCGACCGGCCGCAATCGCGCACCCAGGCGCGCCTCGGCCGCGCCTACATGACCTGGCAGCGCTTTTCCGCCAACAAGCTGGCCGTTCTCGGCCTGTTGATCCTGCTGGCATTGGTGTTCGTCGCCGCTTTCGCCAACGTGCTGGCACCGCATTCGCCCTATATCGGCGACCTCGCCAATGCCCGCTTGCTGCCGCCCGGCACCCAGGGTTATCTGCTCGGCACCGATGATCTCGGAAGAGACATTCTCTCTCGGCTCATCCACGGCTCGCGGCTGACGCTTGCCGTCGTGCTTTTGGTCGCGATCATCGCCGCACCCGTCGGCCTCATCGTCGGCGCGGTCGCTGGCTATGCCGGCGGATGGGTCGATGCGGTGCTGATGCGCATCACCGATATCTTCCTCGCCTTTCCGAAGCTGGTTCTGGCTCTCGCTTTCGTGGCAGCGCTTGGCCCGGGCATCGAGAATGCCGTCATCGCCATCGCCATTACCTCCTGGCCACCCTATGCCCGCATTGCGCGCGCCGAGACGCTGACGGTGCGCAATTCCGACTACATCGCCGCGGTGCAACTGATGGGCGCGTCGCCGACCCGCATCGTCTTCCGGCATGTGATGCCGATGTGCATGTCGTCGCTGATCGTGCGCGTCACACTCGACATGGCCGGCATCATCCTGACGGCCGCGGGCCTCGGCTTCCTCGGCCTCGGCGCACAGCCGCCGCTGCCGGAATGGGGCGCGATGATCGCATCCGGTCGCCGCTTCATCCTCGACCAGTGGTGGGTTGCCACCATGCCCGGCGTCGCGATCCTGATCGTCAGCCTCGGCTTCAACTTGCTTGGCGACGGCCTGCGCGACGCGCTCGACCCGCGGGAGAGCGGACAATGAACCCGCTTCTGACCGTTGACGACCTGAAGGTCTCGTTTCCAACCCGCACAGGGGTGGTTGAGGCCGTGCGCGGGGTCTCGTTCACGCTCGGCCGCGAGCGCCTCGGCATTGTCGGCGAGAGCGGCTCCGGCAAGTCGCAGACGGGGCGGGCGATCATGGGTCTGACGCCGGCGCATGCGCGGGTCACGGCCAAGACGCTTTCCTTCGAAGGCATCGACCTGCTTTCGGCCGCGCCGAAGGTGCGTCGGGATTTGCGCGGCAAGCGCATCGCCATGATCCTGCAGGACCCGAAATACTCGCTGAACCCGGTGATGAGCATCGGCCGGCAGATTGTCGAGACCCTCAAACGCCATGAGAGCGTCAGCCGCGCGGAAGCGCGTGAGCGGGCGCTTGACATGCTGGAGGCCGTGCAGATCCGTGATCCCGGGCGCGTCTATGATCTCTACCCGCACGAAGTCTCGGGTGGCATGGGGCAGCGCGCGATGATCGCGATGATGCTGGTGGCTGGCCCGGAACTTCTGATCGCCGACGAACCGACTTCGGCGCTCGACGTGACGGTCCAGCTCGAAGTGTTGTCGATCCTCGACAAGCTGGTCGCCGATCGCGGCATGGGCCTGATCTTTGTTTCGCACGACCTGCGGCTGGTGTCGTCGTTCTGCGACCGCGTCATCGTCATGTATGCCGGAAAGATCGTCGAGGAACTGGCCGCTTCCGACCTCGCAAACGCCAAACATCCCTATACCCAGGGCCTGTTGAACTGCATGCCGGCCATCGGTTCCGATCGCCATCCCCTGCCGGTTCTTGATCGCAAACCGGAGTGGGCCCTATGACGACCGCCACCGTATCCGTCGAAAATCTTGTCGTCACCTATGACGAGTTCAAGGCGCTGGACGACGTCAGCATCGACGTCGCGCCCGGTGAATCCTTCGGGCTCGTCGGTGAATCCGGTTCGGGCAAGTCGACCTTGCTTCGCGCGGTCGCCGGCCTTGCGCCGGTGACGTCAGGCAAGGTCCGCGTGCATGACCGGGTTCTGATCGGCAACCGCCGGGACAAGGCGTTTTATCGCGACGTGCAGATGGTGTTCCAGGACCCCTATGGTTCGCTGCATCCGCGCCAGACGATCGACCGCCAATTGCTCGAACCTCTCGCCATTCACGGCGTTGCCGATGGCGAACGCCGCATTCTGAAGGCGCTCGATGAAGTCGGCCTCGGCTCGGGCTTCCGCTTCCGCTACCCGCATCAGCTGTCCGGCGGCCAGCGCCAGCGCATTGCCATTGCCCGGGCGCTGATCCTCGAGCCCTCGATCCTGCTTCTCGATGAGCCGACTTCGGCGCTCGACGCCTCCGTGCAGGCCGAGGTCCTGAACCTGCTCGAACAGGTTCGACGCGACCGAAAGCTCACCTTCATCATGGTCAGCCATGACCTCGGCGTCGTCACGCACATGTGCGACCGCCTGGCGGTGATGCAGAACGGACGGGTGGTCGAACGCCTGTCCTCGGCGGATCTTGTCGCCGGGCGGATCGGCGAAGAGTACACGCGCAACCTGATGGTTGCGAGCAAGGGCTTCCAGCGCAAGGGTGCCGCTGCCTGACTTCAAGGGTTGCACAGTTGGGCCTGACAGGGCCCGACTGTGGTCCAAGGACCCTGGAATAGTTGGGCCTCTCGTTGAGGCGCGCAGCGCGCGACGAGGAGCGCGCGTCACATATGGACGCCATGGCGCCTTTAAGCACGTGGCATTGATTTCTCCCGCAACCGATTCCGATTTTGGAAGAAAAATAAGGCGTTAGCTTGCCTTCTCCCAGATCGATGTGGCGTTGGCAATGACCTTGCGGATGTTGCGCTGCTCGCGCCACTCGCGTCCCATGTCGCGAATGACCGGCTTTCTTTCCGGCGAGAAGATGTAGTTGCGGTAGCCTGCGACGTAGCCTTCCAATGCCGGGTTGACGCCGGAATAGAACTGCTTCTCCGGGTCGCGCGACAAGTCCATCATCTCGGCGCAGCGGCGCGCGAACGTCCCGCGCAGGATAGATGGGGAGGTCGTGAATTTCGGGAAGGTGCGGAAGAGCGGGATCTTGATCCCAAGCAGGCGGCCATACTCGTTTCGCTGATGGAAGTGCCCTTTTCGGCGGATATCCCAGTTCTGATCGGCGGTGTGAAACGACACCTGCATGATCGACGGATCGGCAAAGGGGGCCAGCAGATCCTCGCCCACGTCGCGCAGCGCGACCCAGTCGTCTTCCAGATGGAAGACATAGTCCGACGTGGTCGCGGCCCATACTCTTGCGACTGCGGCGCAAAAACCCGGATGCTGCGGTTCGGAGATCGTCGCGTCGGGGAAATGGCCGCGAACGATGTCGACGCAGGCGGCATGATCCTCCGGCGAGCCGAAGACGGGATCGAGATTGAGATGGGCGATCCCCACATCAAAACGGCATAGGACCTTTTCACGGAAGCTGTTCAGCGTTGCTGAAAGCAACTCCGGTCGCCTGGTTGCGACAATGCAAAGATCGATCCTGGACATTGTGCTCCTGCCCGATGCCGTTTCCTTCGCCGTTATCGCGGATTTTGATGAAGAGTTGGCCTAAATCAAGCGGACGAATGGTATGGCGACGACGAAACGACCGCCCCAGGCGCGGATGGTGGCATTGTCAGCGACGATCTCGTCGGTCAGGTTCCAGGGAAGGATAACGAGATAGTCCGGCTTGGCCACCTCCAGGTGGCTCGGCGCATGCACCGGGATGTGGGTGCCGGGCAAAAGCTTGCCCTGCTTGAGGTCGTTGCGATCGACCGCAAAGGCGATCTCGCCGGGCTTCACGCCGCAGACATTGAGGAAGGTATTGCCCTTCGCGGCTGCACCATAGGCAGCGACCGTCTTGCCCTCGGATTTGGCGAGAGCGAGGAAGTCACGGAATCCCTGGCAGACAGCGGCGATGCGCGTATCGAATTTCGCGTAGGTCTCCATCTGCGTGAGGCCAGCGGCCTCTTCGCTCGCACGTATCGATGCCAGGCGCTCCGTCGCCGGGCGCGTGCCGGTTTCGGTCTGGGCGAAAACCCGTAGCGAGCCGCCGTGGGTCGGCAACTCTTCCACATCGAAGACCTTCAGGCCGGATGCTGCAAAAATGCGTTCAACCGCCGCCAGTGAGAGATAGGAATAGTGTTCGTGATAGATCGTGTCGAACTGGACGCCTTCCATCAGGCGCAGCAGATGCGGAAACTCGAATGTTGCGACGCCATCCGGCTTCAGCAGAATTGCAAAGCCGGCGACGAAATCGGCGATGTCGGGCACGTGCGCCAGCACATTGTTGGCGGCAGTCAGGTCCGCACGGATGCCGCGGGCAACCAGGTCCGTTGCCGTCTTCCGGCCGAAAAAGGCGACCTCGGTCGGAACGTTGCGGGTCTCGGCGATCTTGGCCGCGTTGGCTGCGGGCTCGATGCCCAGAACCGGAATATCCTTGGCGACGAAATATTGCAGCAGGTAGCCGTCATTGGACGCGATCTCCACCACCTGCGAGGCTCCATCGAGCTGGAAGCGCTCGGTCATGGCATCGGCGTAGCGACGGGCGTGATCGAGCCAGCTGCTCGAAAAGGAGGAGAGATAGGCATAGCCATCGGTGAAGATTTCATCGGCCGGCACGGTTTCCGTCGTCTGAACGAGCAGGCACTCGGAACAGACCATTGCCTTTAGCGGGAAGGCGCGTTCACGCGCGATCGCTTCCTCGGTCGGCTCCAGGAAGGAGTTGGACCAGGGGGTCGATCCCAGATCGGCGACGACGGTCTTAAGCGGGGTCGAGCAGAAGCGGCAGTTGTGGGACATTGGGTCGTCAGCCTTTCATGAATGCGTCGATCTGGTCGAGCGTCAGAGCGCGAGCGTCGCCGCCCTTGCGCCAACCGTCGTACCAGTTTGCCGTCCACGCGATCGCTTCGTCTTGCGAAAGTCGGGAGGCCCAAGAGAGAGTCATGGCGGCAAGCGCCGGATCGAGCCCGAGCGTCTGCATTTCCCGCGGCTGGTCGGTCGAGGAAACATCGCGCCATTGCGGCGGCAGGCCCATCGCGGCCTGGACCGCTGAGGCGACGTCACGGACGGGGATCTGACGCTCGGCAGGCGAGGGGCCGAAGTTCAGGGCATCAACGGCAGTCTCGCCGGCATAGAGCGCTTCGGCATAGACGAAATAGCCGTTGAGGCAGTCAAGCACATGCTGCCACGGCCTCGTCGCCATGGGGCTGCGAATATCGAGCGCCTTGCCGGACAGAGCAGCGCGGACAATGTCGGGCACCAGTCGGTCGGTCGAAAAATCGCCGCCACCGAGCACGTTGCCGCCGCGTGCTGTCGCTACCCGGATGCCGCGCTCACGCAGGAAGGCATCACGCCAGGTCGAGACGACCAGTTCACAGGCGGCCTTGGAGCCGGAATAGGGATCGTGCCCGCCGAGCGTCGCATCTTCGGGAAAGTGCCTTCCGCTTTCGTCGTTGCGGTAGACCTTGTCGGTCGTGACCACGACGATTGCCTTCAATGCCGGAGCAATGCGTGCTGCCTCGAGCAGGCGCACGGTGCCCATGACATTGACATCGAATGTTTCGGCAGGGGTTCTGTAGCTTTCTCGCACCAGCGGCTGTGCCGCCATGTGCAGGATGATCTCGGGATTGCTCTTTTGCACCGCGGCCGCGAGCGCATCGGCGTTGCGGATGTCGCCGAGATGCTCCTTGCCGTCAGCCTGTCGCAAAAGGGTGTGCAACGACGGCTCGGCGAGCGGCGCCAGCGCATAGCCGGTGACGTCGGCACCCATTTGCCTGAGCCACAGCTGCGCCCAGCTTCCCTTGAACCCGGTATGCCCGGTTAGAAAGATGCGCTTGCCCGCCCAGAAGTTCCGGTTTGCCAGGCGGCTCATGCCCAGATTTTCCACGGCGCCGAGCCCTGCTGCCAGAGCTCTTCGAGTTGGGTCTTGTCGCGCAGGGTATCCATCGGTCGCCAGAAGCCATCGTGGGGGAAGGCCATCAGTTGCCGGTCTCTGGCAAGGCCCTCCAGTGGCTTGCCCTCGAAGGACGTGCTGTCGCCCTCGATGCGATCGAGAACGCTTCGGTTCAGCACGAAGAAGCCGCCATTGATGCGGCCGTTGTCGCCGGCCGGCTTTTCCGTGAAGCTTCGCACCTCGCCGTCATGGGTCGCCAGCGCACCGTAACGCCCCGGCGGCATGACGCTGGTAACCGTTGCTTCTCTGCCGTGGCGAAGATGAAAGTCGGTCAGCGCCTTGATATCGACATCGGCAACGCCGTCCCCATAGGTCAGGCAGAACGTATCACCCAAGTGGTCCGCCACGCGCTTCAGCCGTCCACCGGTCATCGATTCCGTGCCCGTATCTACCAGTGTCACGCGCCAAGGTTCAGCCTTGTTGGAGTGAAACAGCGTTTCACCCGTCGCCATGTCATAGGTCACGTCGGATGAGTGGAGGATGTAGTTGGAGAAGTACTCCTTGATCATATAGCCACGGTAACCGAGGCAGATGACGAAGTCCGAGAAGCCATAGTGGCTATAGATCTTCATGATGTGCCAGAGGATCGGCCGCCCGCCGATCTCGATCATCGGCTTCGGGCGCAGATGGCTCTCTTCCGAGATGCGGGTCCCGTAGCCACCCGCAAGAATGACAACTTTCATACGACTGCCCCTTGACGCAGTTTACGATATAATACCGTGAAGGATTGCTCCAATAGCGCTATCTGCCGCGGACGGCCCCTCTATATCAGCAGCCGCTTGCCCGATCTACATCTGCAATCGCTTACGCAATTTCGGTTTATTGGCAGCGAGAAATCGCTTTTTTTGACGCACACTTTCGATCGATACGCTGACGAGTGGGTTCTCCAACGGGCTGCTAGGCCCTGAGAAGAAAGCCCTCCGGAGCCACGGTCACCAGAAGCTTGCCGTCAATTTCGCCATTGACGCTGAATTCGGGATGGTCCGCCAGATAGGCGCGCACGGCCGTCTTGGGGTTGTCGCCGACGTTCCACGGACGGTCATTGAAGAAGTCCCGTGGGAGGTCCTCGACGAATGTATCGAACACCACGCAGTAGCATCCCGAGGTGACGAGGGGGGCATAGGCTTCCAGTTCGGCGAGCACGTGATCGTGCGTGTGCATGGAGTCGAGGCACACCATTACCCGTTCGTATCCCTGCGCCGCCTGTTGAACCTGGTCAACGACGTCCTTGGCGATCGAGGAACCTTCGATCAGCTGGATTCTCGACGCCATTGGATGCTCTTCAATGGCCTTGCGATTGTGCTTGCGGATGTCGATATCGATGCCGATCACCTTGCGGTTCGAGACCTTCGGATCGATCGTGACGCCTTTTTCGATCGCATCGCACATATCCAGCATCGCCAGCAGCGAGGCGCTCAGAACGATCGAGCCGCCATGCGCGATACCGGTCTCGATGATCAGGTCCGGCTTTGTCGCCCAGACCAGTTCCTGCATCGCCTGGATGTCCTGCGGATACTGGATGATCGGGCGCCCCATCCAGTCGAAATTGTAGACGTAGCGTTTGTCCATGGACATCTGCCGCCATTGCGACGACAGCGCGGTGAACGCCTCGTCGGTGCCGTAGCCGGCAATGGCAGCCATGCGCTCTGCGGAGAATTGCTTGATCGGGTCCATCCGAAGTCCTTTCGGTCGATGCTGAGGATCGCCAGCGTGTTTTAAGGGGCAAACGAGAGTATGTCCGCAATTCTGTCGATAACGCGCTCTGGTTTAAACGCGAACTCGGCCCGTATGCGGTCGATGTCTATCGGTGGGAATGTGATTGTCGGAGCATGGTCGGCGACGTCAACCCGGCAGCCCGTGTGGCGAGCGAGCCCAGTCACCCAGTCAGCATTGCTGGTCTGTTGACCGCTCGCCACGTTGTAGATCGTTTCCTGTCCATTTTCGGCAATTTGCGTCAAGAGTTTAACCGCGTCGTCGATCCAGATATAGTCCTTGGCCGACGCCATACTGCTCCGCAGCGTGATGTGACCGGCCGCTGCTTCCCGACAGAGATCGCCGATGAAACTCTCCGATGTGGCCGATGCCGGCCCGACGACGTTGGACAGGCGGGCGATGCGCACATTCGGCCTGCCGGACGCATTGCAGATTGCCTCACCTGAAAGCTTGGAGAGATTGTACAGATCCGATGGGTTGCCGGGGCGAACGGTCAAAGCTGCCAATTCGTCCGTGTTCGTGCTGCCGGCATAGACCCGCGTCGACGACAAATAGAGAAACGACGTGAAGTCGCAGTCTCGCAGCAGTTCGGCGGCCAAGCTGACATGCGCCTCGATCGTATCGAAAGGTCTCTGCCGAAAGTCGGCCGTAAGCCCTATGGCGTAGATCACATGCGTGCCATGGCAGGCCTCGGTCAGGCGGGCGTCGCGTGCAGGGGCGATCACTTCGTGGCCGAGTGACGTCAGATAGGTCAACAGGTGGCGCCCGACAAAGCCGCGGGCGCCGAGCAGGGTAAATCTCAAGATCGATATCCCAGGGTTCTCAATGGATTCCCGCCGGTGATCGAATAGGCCTCGACCGTGCCGCGCACGATGCTGCCTGCCGCGATCACGCAGCCCTTGCGCAGGATAGTTCCATCGAGAAGCACACAATTGGCCCCAAGCCAGACATCGTCCTCGATGACGATACCGCCTCTGCTTTCCTGGAAGCCCTGCTCACGTATCGGGCGGCTCTTGTCGCGGAATTCGTGATTGACGGGTGCAAGCGTACAATTCGCGGCGATCAAGACATTGTCGCCGATGGTGATGCCGTGACCGCTGTAGAAAACGCATCCACTGTTGATCGTGCAGTTGCGGCCGATCACGATGTCGCCACTGCCGCCGGCCGGCTTGAACTTCACGAAACTGTCGATGACCGAGTTCTCGCCGATCACGTATTTCGAACCGCGCACGGAGGCTTCCAAATCAGCCAGGTCGCTTATCCGCGCCGTGAGGTGTGCCTCGATCATTGTTCAAGCCGTTCGCTGTGCACGGCCTGCACCAGTCGCACCCTGCAGGGTCACACTACGCTTGTCCGTGCTTGCATTTCCGCGCGTCTTATGTCCTGAGAATTTGTTGGCCGTCAATATCTGCGGGCTGGAACACGACCCTTGTTCTGCCCACCGACCCGTTCCACGAGAAAGCCGATGTCGCGTTTCAATCGTATCGCCACACCTATCCCCGATCTTTTGGTCATCGAGCGTCAGCGCTTTGGCGACGAGCGCGGGTTCCTCTCGCGCTTCTTTTGCCGCGAAGAGCTTGCCGATTTCGGCGCCGATGGCACGATCGCCCAGATCAACCACACGATGACGCACCTCAAGGGCACGATCCGTGGGATGCATTTTCAGCGTGCGCCGCATGACGAGGCCAAGTTCGTGTCCTGTCTCGCCGGCTCCGTCTTCGATGTCGCCGTCGATCTGCGCCCGGGTTCGCCCACCTACCTGCAATGGCACGGCGAGGTTCTGAGCGCAGAGAACGCGCGATCGATGATGATCCCCGGTGGATTTGCGCATGGATTTCAGACGCTCTGCGAAGACTGCGAACTGATCTACCTGCATGACAAACCCTATGCGCCGGAGGCGGAGGGCGGGCTCAATGCGTTCGATCCGAAGCTGGCGATCGGCTGGCCGTTGCCTGTCGCCCAGATGTCGGCGCGCGACCAGGCATTCACCTATATATGAAGCGATTGCTAAAATAGCGTCTGCTGCCTGATCCCTTGCATTGTGCTATCCTCTCGCGCTGGCGGCCGAGTGTCGGCGAGGCGATGGAGATGCAGCGCAAGCTGGTTGCGATCATGGTGGCGGATTTCGTCGGGTCGACCGCGGCGATGGAATCCCATGAGGAAGAAGCCGTCGAATGCGTCTCTGCGTGCCTGAAGGCCGTGGGCGACACGGTCGCGCGCCATGATGGCCGGGTCTTCAACACCGCCGGCGATGCCGTGCTTGCGGAGTTCACGAGCCCGGTCAACGCCCTTCGCGCAGCCATGGAGGCGCGCAGCTCGCTTGCGGCCATCCCCGATGCCACGCCCAACCACATGCGCTTCGGGTTGCATCTTGCCGATGTGCTTGCCGTCGGCGACGACCTCAGGGGCAACGGTGTCAATCTCGCCGCCAGGCTGCAATCGAGTGCTGCCGCCGGCGAAATCGAAGTTTCCCAAGCTCTGTACGAGCAGGTGCGGCGGGTCTCGCCCTGCGCCTTCGAAGAGATCGGCGAGCGTCGCTTCAAGGGTGTCAGCGAGCCGATGCGTGTCTATCGGGTCGGGACGACGATCGACAGGCATCGGTTTCTCTCGGCGCCGACGCGCGAGGCGCCGCCGGCCGCGATGCGGCCCAATTCGGTGATCGTCACGCCCTTCGTCGCCTTCGCTGCCGGTCAAGACGACCAGTCCTTCCTGACGGAGGGGCTGACCGACGACCTCACGCTGGAGCTCGGCCGGCTGAAGAGCCTGTTCGTCAGCTCGCGGTCGGCCTCCGTGGTCCTTGCCATCCGTGATCCCGTCGAGGTGGGGAGGGCACTGGGGGTGCGCTATGTCGTTTCGGGCTCCGTGCGCAAACTGGGTAGCCTCGTGCGGCTCAACGTGTCGCTGTGCGAGACGACCCACGGGCATCTGGTCTGGTCCGACCGGATCGAGCGGCCGTTCGAGGAGCTGCTTGCCATCATCGACGAGGTGACCGCCCGCATCGCCGCAACAGTGGCAGGACGGATAGAGCAGGCGGAGCTGGTCGCCGCGCGGCTGAAGCGGCCGGACAACATGTCGGCCTACGAGTACTACCTGCTTGGCCTCGACCACCATCGCCTGATCGGTGTCGCCGATCGGCATATCGGCGAAGCCATGCACTGGTTCGAGCGCTCGATGGATGCGGATCCAACCTTCGGACGGCCGGTCGCCATGCATGTGTGCGCCTGGAGCAACCTGCCCGATTTCGACCTTTCGGCCGGCGAGCAGCAGGTCGCACACGCGCTCGATCTCGATCCTACCGACCCGGACTCCCATCGCATCATGGGTGCGATCAAGTGCATGGAAGGCGACTTCGCGGCATCGCGGCATCATCACGAGCGGGCGATAGACCTGGCGCCCAACGATGCCTACATCGCGGGCCGTTGTGCGGCTTTCTACACCTATGCGAACGAGGCGGAGCGGGCGCTCGAGCTGCTCGACCGGGCGGAGATGCTGGACCCGTTTCTACCGGTGTGGATTGTAGAGGAGCGCGTCGCCTCGCTCTATGTGCTCGGCCGGCATGACGAGCTTTTTGCCGTGGCGCGGGCGCTTCCCTATCAGACCCGGCGCACGCTGATCTATCGTATCGCCGCGCGGATGGCGCGCGGCGATATTGACCGGGCGCGCCAGTTGGTGGCGCAGATCCAGGCGCTCGATCCAAAACTGACGGCCGGCTATATCCGCACCCAGGAGTTCTTTAGGGATCGGACGATCACCGAAGCGCTTGTCGATCGCGTGCATGCCGCGGGCTTGCCATTGGCCTGATGGCGCTGTCGGCGGATGACGCCGCCCTCGGTTTCAGCTCGCGCGCGCCAAAGCCACGGCGTCGGCCCCCGCCGGGAAATGCAGCTGTTCCGACGTATCATTTGCAGCGCGCCATACCGCGTCCGCCACATCGCTCTCCGTGGTAATCAGGGCCGGGTTTGCAAAAGCGGCAAAGATCGGCTGCGCGAAGGCCGCATAGGTTTCAGGGATCAGATCTTCGATGCGCACGCCGACATTTTGCGAAAACCGCGTGCTCGGAGCGTAGCCGGGCTCGACCAGTTTGGCGCGCACGCCGAAGGCGCGAAGCTCGTGGGTAAGCGACCCGGTAAACCCCTCGATTGCCGTCTTGCTGGCGGTATAGGCGGCGGCAAGAGGCATGGCGGCGAGCGTCACGCTTGATGTCACATTGACCACGACGCCGGACCGCCTGCGGCGCAATTGCGGGATCACCGCCTGTGTCATTGCCATGACGCCGAACGTGTTGGTCTCGAAGATCTTCCGCACATGAGCCATCGGCGTTGCCTCGAAAGCCCCGACCACGCCGATACCGGCATTGTTGACGAGCGCATCAATCGGACCGCTTACCTCCAGTGCCACCGAAATGCTGTCGGGGTCGGTGACGTCAAGCTGCACGATACGCATGCGCTCCGACCGGGGCAGGATATCCTCGCGCGGCGTGCGCATGGTCGCGACCACGTTCCAGCCGTTGGCGTGAAAGAGGCGGGCGGTTTCGAGGCCGTAGCCGGACGAGCAGCCAGTGATCAATACGGTTTTCATGACAATTTCCTTGTTCGGTTCAGATGGTGTCATGATACCGAGCGAAAACCGGACGATATATAATTGAAAGTCCGTATTTGATTTGCGATAGTCCGGAAATGATCGATCCACTCTCGGAAATCATCACGCTGCTGCGACCCCGCGCAGTGTTTACGAAAAGCATCAGCGGTGCCGGCCGCTGGGGCGTGCGTTATTCCGATTTCGGTCATCCCGGCTTCTGCACCGTTCTCGAAGGTGCCTGCCGTCTGGCGGTCGACGGTCAGGACGTGCTGGCGCTTGAGGCGGGCGATTTCGTCCTGCTGCCGACAACGCCGGGCTTCACCATGTCGGGCTTCGAGCCGGTTACCCCTGAATTCATCGACCCGAAGGCAACACCTGATCCGGGCGACGAGGTTCGCCACGGCGACCTCGATGGACCGCCAAGCGTGCGGCTGCTCGGCGGCTACTTCGTCTTTGCAACGGAGGATGCGGGATTGCTGGTGTCGCTGCTGCCGGCGCAGGTGCATGTGCGCGGCGCCGAGCGACTTTCGATCCTGGTTCGGCTGTTGACAGAAGAAGCCGCCGAACAGCGCGCCGGTCGCGATCTGGTACTGGCGCGCCTGGTCGAAGTGCTGCTCATCGAGGCGCTGCGGCTGACCCAGCGGCCGGACGCTCCGCCGGGATTGTTGCGCGGGCTCGCCGATCAACGGCTGGCGGAAGCGATCAGGGTGATGCACGGCAACCCGGCGCGCTCCTGGACAGTGGCCGAGCTTGCGAAGGCGGCCGGGCTCTCTCGTTCGGCGTTCTTCGAAAGGTTCACGCGCAATGTTGGCCTGGCGCCGATGGAATACCTGCTCGCCTGGCGCATGGCGATGGCAAAGGACCTGCTGCGCAGCCACAACGCCGAAATCGCCGATGTCGCCGAACGGGTCGGCTACGGCTCGGCCAGCACCTTCAGCACCGCCTTCAGCCGGCACGTTGGACAGGCGCGGGGACGGTATGCGCGGGCGGGTGCAGAGGGGTAGTCGCTCGGCGCCAGCCGATATGCTGTGCCAATCTCCCGATGCGTATCGATAGATTTGTTCTGCCCTTGAGTGTTTTGGCTCGCTATAGCCTTGGGTGTCGTGCAGCGCGGCTCAGTGTCGGAGTAATCGGGACGGCAGAAGGGATTTGGTTTCCAACGTTACTTGGAAATCAACTCGTTGCGCGCTTCCTGGTGTCCTGCTGACCATGGCCACGATGATCTCAAAGAGTTCGTCTTGCGCCTGCTGAGCGGTGATTTCTGCTGTCGCTGCGGCATGGGACAAGGCGTCGGCGGCGCCCAGCATCGCCCAGAAGCTGGACTGCATGATACCTCTAGGCTGAAAGCGTCGGATGCCCGGTGCTTTCTCCCGCGCAGAAAGAAGATCTCGTAGAACTTTCCCACGGCGAACGCTCTGTTTTAACACCGCCATGACGCGACAGGGCAAGCCCTTTAAGGCGCAGGCGACACACATCGCGCTAACACCATGAGGGGGCTCTTTCGCCCATTCCTGAAAACGTACACGCTAACCAGTGGTCGCTGAGCCAAAGTACGCTCCACCCTCAGTCGTCCAGAGCATTCATGATACTCCGGCCCCGCAGGACGATGGGCCGCCAAGGAGGGGGCGAACGCCGTAAGTTACCGTAACGTACTTGCTACTACGGAGCTTTGCGAAAAGGCTGCCTCGGGCGGGCATCACCCACGTGAGCCGTTAAATAAAGCAACGGGAGAACACCATGAACAGGCACGTGATCGGTCTGTCCCTAGGACTAGTTTTAGGGCAGTCAGCGATGGCTCAGGCCGCGCAGCCCGCTCTTACCGAGGCAGAGGCGCACTCTATTGCCGTGGACGCCTATGTGTATTTCTACCCGCTGTTGTCCATGGACATCAGCCGAAAGACATTCACCAACGTCGAACCCGGCAAGGAATTCGGGAAGGGTCCGATGAACGTCTTCACCAACGTTCCCGAGTATCCTCCGGCGGATTTCAAGGGTGTGGTCCGCCCAAACTTCGACACGCTGTATTCCTCCGCGTGGCTCGACATGACGAAGGAGCCCGTAGTCATCAGTGCTCCGGATACCGACGGACGCTATTACCTGCTTCCGATGCTGGACATGTGGACGGATGTTTTTGCGTCGCCGGGTTGGCGGACCACGGGCACAACCGCAGGGACATTCCTTGTCACGCCGCCGGGCTGGAGACCCGACTTGCGCGACAAGTTCATTGAGGAGTTCAAGCTCCCCGAGAACACCCAGCGAATTGAAGCGCCGACGACGCATGTCTGGGTTATCGGTCGGACAAAGACCGACGGCCCGGCTGACTACGATGCCGTACACAAGATCCAAGCGGGGTACAAGGTTACGCTCCTATCGGACTGGGGCAAGTCAGCGAAGCCGGTTGAGGTTAAAATCGATCCCAGCGTCGACATGAAGACACCGCCAAAGATCCAGGTCGATACGATGGACGCTGGCAAGTATTTCGCATATGCCGCCGAACTGCTCAAGGTCGAGCCGCCCCACCTGACCGATCAACCGATCCTCGCGGAGATGAAGAAGATCGGCATCGAACCCGGCAAGAGCTTTGACATGAGCAAGCTCGATCCGACCGTACAGAAAGCCTTGGAGAGCGCGCCGCAAGTCGCCCAGAGACTGATGGAATGGAAGCTGGCGACGTTGGCGAGGGTAGAGAACGGCTGGTCGATGAATACCGATACGATGGGAGTATACGGCAACTACTATTTGAAGCGGGCCATTGTTGCGCAGCAAGGCCTTGGCGCGAATCTGCCGGAAGATGCCATCTACCCTCTCAATCTCGCCGACGAGTCAGGGCAGCCGCTCGATGGCGCGAATAAATACACGATAGCGTTCGAAAAGAATGCCATGCCGCCCGTCAACGCTTTCTGGTCGATCACGCTGTACGACGCAGCCGGATTTCAGGTTGGCAACAGCCTCGAACGTTTCGCACTCAGTAGCTGGATGCCGTTCAAAGACAACGCAGATGGCTCGCTTGATCTCTACATTCAAAACGAGTCCCCCGGTCCGGATAAGGAGGCCAACTGGCTGCCTACACCGAAGGGAGCGTTCACTCTGACGATGCGCATGTACGCTCCGAAATCCGAAGCGCTGATCGGAAAATGGAATCCGCCGCCCGTCAGGAAGGTGCAGCTTCCGGCCCTGGCTACTCAGTGAGTTTTCGAACAGCAAACCTCGGCTGGGAGACAACTCGGGCTTGAGATGTGTTTTGCCAGTGGCCGTGTGAACGGCTACTGGCAAAAACCTAGTTTGTGGCAATCCGCAACTCTTCAACCAACAGCTCGAATTTTCGGCGGTCTTCGTCTGACAACCGAAAAGCGCTGGCAGATAGTCAGCAAGACCTTTTTCGACTACAGTTGATTATAGCGTGAGCACAATCCACGAAGTTCGATGGAGCCACTGGGCAGGAAAATTTCCAAATGCCAGCGGGCGATTGCTTGAGCCCGACTCGATCCCGGCCTCCTTTTCGGCGTCCATGGAACTCGGGAAGGAGCGCCCGCTTTGCCGATGCAAAATTTGTGAGTGGGGCACAGAGGTGGAACAGAACTCGGAGATCGGCCCAGCCGGGCCTGACGACTTCCCTGCCATTCGAGCCTTGTGCAACAGCTTCATCGACTGGTGCCGGTCACGCTACGGCGAAAACGCTTGGTTCGTCGACCGCTATTACACACCAGAAGAATGGGCCGCGCTCCTGGACAGCCTGCCGAGGATCCACTCGGCTCCACATGGCGAGATCCTTGTTGCCCGCCTGAACGGAAAGGTGGTCGGTTGTGTTATGATGCAGCGGATCGATGAACACACATGCGAGATGAAGCGCATGTTCATCAGCCCCGAGGGCCGAGGCTTAGGGCTGGGCCGCCGTCTCGCCGAAAACATCGTGCGCGTGGCTGCTGAGCGGGGCTACGCGACCATGCGGCTGGATACCGGCCGCAACCACGATGAGGCGCTGAGCCTCTACCGCTCTCTCGGATTCCAGGAGATCGCGCCTTATTACGACGCACCTCCTGAACTGTGCAACCATCTCATCTTCATGGAAGCCCCTCTGGCGGGATAGCTTCTTGGCACGCCATGGCCGCAGATACCGCGTTTGTATCAACTCGGCGACAACACGAGGACAAATGGCAGCGGCTGGCGGTAACGAGCGGGCTCGCAGAGGATCGTCTTCTTGAGGGGGTGAGGATGCTCAAGGCGCGCGAGCCACGTCAGCCTGTCACGGACATACTGGCTGGGCAGTTCATGACGTCTTCGGCGGAAATACGGCCCTGGGCAACTGATAGAAGGAAAACGTCCGGTCGGCGGCGGGCGCGGACCTAGCACCATCATTGTTCTGGAATGGTGGAAAGATGGCGCACCCGACAGGATTCGAACCTGTGACCTTTGGAATCGGAATGCAGGTCTGAGCTATTTTCCCGTGCTTCCTCTTGTTTACCCGAAGTCGATTTTGTTATCCATATCAAGCGGTAAACCTTTTCCGCAATTACAACGGTTTGGATCAAATTTACCCGAGTTTGCTTCCTGCTGCTTCCTATATGCTTCCTTTTTTGCTTGGGGTGCCACGTGGCCAAACTGACAAAACGAACGATAGACGGCCTCCAACCGCGCGAGAAAGACTACTTTGAATGGGACGACGAGTTGCCCGGGTTCGGCGTGCGAGTTTGGCCCACCGGGCGGAAGACCTACGTTGCGCAGTACCGTGCCGGTAAACAGAGCAGGCGCTTCAAGATCGGCGTCCATGGCCCTCTGACAGTCGAGGAAGCCAGGAAGGAAGCAAAGGCGGTCCTGGGGGATGTGGCGCGCGGGGAAGATCCCCAGCAGGACAGAGCCACGCGACGCAAGTCTCTGACGATCGAGGAATTGGTTGACGATTACTTCGCTGCGGCCGAAAAAGGACTGATCCTCGGGAAGCGCAACAAGCCGAAGAAGGCGAGTACGCTCTACGTCGACAAAGGCCGCGCCAAGCGGCACATCGTGCCCTTGGTCGGTAAAAGGATCGTACGCGAGTTCACCGCTGCCGACGGCACGAAAATGATGCGCGACATCACGGCCGGCAAGACCGCGATCAACGAGAAGACTGACAAGCTCCGGGGCAGGGCCAAGGTTACAGGCGGTGCTGGCACGGCCTCGCAGGCTTTGACACTCTTGAGCGGGATTTTCACATTCGCGGCCTCAGAAGGGATCATCGACCATAATCCGTTGCGCGGCATCAAAAAGCCGGCAGTCGGCAAGCGCACCCGCCGTCTCAATCCGAAAGAGTATAGAGCGCTCGGGAAGGTGCTTGAGGCTGCAGACGATGAGATTTGGCAGGGCGTCGTAGGAACGAAGCTGTTCTTACTCACGGGCTTCCGGCTGAGTGAAATAGCTGCGCTGATGTGGCCAGAACTGGATGAGGACGGGCACTGCATCAGGTTGGACGATTCTAAGGAAGATGCGTCCGTCCGCCCAATCGGCCAGCCAGTGTTCGACGTGCTGGCGACGGTCAGCAAAGAGGGTGAAAACCCGTATGTGCTTCCGGGCCCGAGGAGCGAGGGCGGCTACTACACTTCTCTGGATGAGGCCATCAAGCGGCTGACGAAGAAGGCAGGCCTTACGGGTGTGACGTCGCACACGCTGAGGCACTCCTATGCCAGTGTGGCCGGTGACCTCGGGTTCACCGAAATCACCATCGCGGCGTTGCTGGGGCATGCAGCCGGCAACGTGACGCAACGATATATCCATCACCTCGACAGCGTTCTGATCGCCGCTGCGGACAAGGTTTCCGGCGAGGTCTATCGCATGATGACGACGGACCCCGCCGAAGTGGTTCGATTGCCAAGGCGGGCCTGAACCGTCTCCGCACTATCTGCCTTCAGATGTGGAGCGAACCGCCTTCGAAAGTCGCTCGTTGACCCAAGCGTCCAGATCCCGAACGTGATAGAGCGGAATGCGCCCGCTGTACTGCATTGCCGGGCCGCCGCCGACTGTGGCCATTTTGGCAAGCGTTGAAATGGCGATATCGATGCCGTGTTTCGCCGCGAGGTAGGCGGGAACATCGGCGCGACGGAGACGGGGGCGCTGATCGGCTGGCCCATCATTGTTCGACACTAGCTTCATCGGACGCCCTCCACGGCCCGCAGGTAGCGTTCGTCGCGTACCTTGATGTCGGCCACCACGATGCCCAACACCGCGTCGTTGAACGTTTCGCGGCTCCAACGATGCCCGCAACCTTCCGAGTGCCGGTGAAGCGGGTTGTCTAGCGAGAGCCGGATCGGTTTGTCGGCCGCGAGGATGTATTGCACCCGGTAAAGTACCGGCCCGTAGCCGTCGTGCAGGAGATAAAGTCCTTCACCGGCATATTCGGTGACCGGTGCGATGAGCACATAATCCCGTCGGTTTTTGAGCTGCGGCTCGAAGCCGTCGCCCTCGACCATGTGGACACGAAGGCTGGGCGACAAAACGCGATCGGCGGGAATGGCGGGTGCGAAGAAGTCGCTCATACTGTACCCCCTCGGACATCTCCGACGATGAGCGCGTAATAGTACTCATGATCTACATGGCTGCGCCAAGAGCGTTCCGGGTGCATTTCGGCTAAGGCGTCCATAAGCGCATTGGTGTGGTAGCGCATGCGTTCCGATGAAGACGCCTGCGAAAGGAAGTCGTCGATACTCAACTGAGCCGGTGCGGGATTGGCTGTGGCGGTTGCCACCGGCAGAGAAGCCGCTGCAACGCCACCTAAGAAGGACCGTCGGGTCGATTTCATTGGCTGGCCTCCTCGGTGCGGGCGCGGGCGCCCGAGATCTTATGGAAGGTGTGAACGCCATGCTCGTTGATCGAGATGCGCTCGATCTTCAGCTCAGGATGGTCCCGCAGAATTACGCCGGCCTCGTTGAGGAGCGCGCTCAAACGGCCCAGGGCTTGCGTTGTGCTGCCAAAGCTGCTCGCCATCAGATCATCTCCCCTTGTATGTAGGGGATGCAGGCGTCAATGAGCGCGATACCGAGGGCACCAACGACGAGGTGTTCGCTTTTGATAAGTTCGAGAGCAGCTACGACGGCTTCCCGAGAACGGGCTGGCTCGCTCCAACTGTCCAAGTCATCCAGCGGGGGGCCGTAGGTTTGGGCGACTGCAGCCATCTCGGCTTCTGTTGTCTCGAAATCCCCCGGCATAGCGGTGAACGCGTTGCAGCCAGCCTTATAGGCCTCGATCGCGACGAGCAGCGGATCTGTACCGTCATAAGGATTGCCACCAAAGACGACGGCAAACTGATTGCTTGCAGGGCGGATGTAGGCGAACTCGCGGTCGCCTATCTCTTCGAGAATCTGCGAAAGCTGCTTCCCAAGTTCGCGGACTTTCGTCCAGTTCTCAGTATAGTTGACTGGGTGCCCTGGGTTTGGACCGGTTGAAACTGCGGACGCAGTTGTGCTATTCCTGTGATCGCTCATCAGGCAGTTCCTTTGATTGCTGGTTGACATTCAGCAGCGACGGGGAGGTCGCCAAACTCAGCCCCGTCCTGCTGCCTATTGTTCGTTTCGAACAGGCGGTTTTAACTCGCTAATGGCTGACAAGCTTTCTTTTACCAGCCGTCGGATCGCCTCTGCGCGTGTCGGAATACGGTGCTCGTGCCGAAATGAATCAACCTTGTAGATGAGCTCTGGCTCCATCAAAAGCGGCACGCGCTGTCCCTTGTTTACTTCTGCCATCATTCGTCTCCGCTAAAAATCAGCGCTACTTGTGCCGATTTAATTCTAGATTAACCATGAGCCATCGGCGCTGTCAACGCCGCTTGTGCCGATTTTTCTTATCGGGTAAAACTATCAGCCAGTTCTTACGGAGAGGCGGATTTTTCTGATGGTAAAAGCACGTGAAAATCGAGTTCCGATTATGATGTCGGACGATGAACTCAAATTAATCGACGATTGGCGTTTCACGAACCGAATTGCCACCCGCTCCGACGCTATCCGTCGCCTTTGCCAGTTGGGCTTAGCCTTGGGGGAAATCGGAGACTTCGTCGCACCTCTTATGGCGATGCAGCAACGGCGGTTAGACGCTGCAGATATTGCGCTGGACAAGTCGCATAGAGCGCTTCCGAAAGCCGAACAGATTGTAGTCCTCGAGGAGCGTCTGCGGGCAATCGCGCTCTACGCACTAGAGGACACGGGATACTTGGTCGATAACATTGTTGGGCCGGTGGAAGAACTTGAGTACGCCAAGGATGTGAGATCACACGAGAAGGCCGCTGAGACCGTCGAACACCTTAGGGAAACAATGAAGGCGTCAAAACAAGATTTTGCGTCAATTCAAAAGCCTTTGCGGGAGTTGGATGAAGCTCTTTTTAAGACACCACCGTCTCGCAGCATTTGGAAGATTTTCTCCAAAAAAGACGCCGACTAGTGGAGTTTTCCAGGCAGTCGCGGGCCTGAAAAAATCGGCACAAGCGGCGTTGACAGCGCCGATGGCTCATGATTAGATAAGAAATAGGCGCTTATTGTGCCTATTTTTCTGATCATTGAGGTGGTGCCTTATGCCAGCCTATTCCCCTTCCCAAGAAGAACAGAATGTCGCGTGGGAGCGATATGCCGAGCTGAAGCGGACAGCTGATAAAACGCTGTGCCTGGACGATGGAAGAGCCGCTGTTGAGGCTTGGGTCGTGTTCATAAACTTGTTCCTGCCCGACCAGGAGAAGATGCCTTTCAAGCGTACACTAAACGGCAATGTCAGCTTATTCCCGGTACATAAGACTCGCTCACCCGGCGGGATCTCCGCATGAAGGAGGGAAAAGCACGGCACGTTGACTTCTACTTTGACGAATACATTGCCGGCGTTGCCGGAGTACTGAACGCTGAAGAGCAGGGCGTCTATTGGATGGTCTGCGCCCTGATTATGTCCGAGGGAGGACCGACCACAGAGAACCATCGCCGTCTTGCGATGCTGTGCGGCGTGCGTCCGTCTGACATCAAACGTGTTGTCGCGAGCCTCATCAAGAAGGGCAAGATCTTCATTCAAACTGACGGCAAACTTGCTCAGAAGCGTGCTCAAAGTGAGGTCGAAAAGTCCCTGAACCGCATCAAAAGAGCGTCTGAAGTTGGTGCGAATGGAGGGCGACCGCGCGGAAAAAGCAAACAAAATCAAGAAAGCGATAAAGCGGACGGTTCTTTTGCTGAAAAACTAACCACCAACCACCAACCAGCAACCACCAACCAGATAGAAAAAGAAGAACCTGACGGTTCTTCCAAAAAGCGGGGCTCTAGGCTTTCGCAGGATTGGGCACTGCCGGACGATTGGCGGGCATACGCTGCAGGAAAGGGGCTCCAAGATCGACAGATCGCCCTGGAGGCCGAGAAGTTCAAAAACCACTGGATCTCTCAGCCTGGCCAACGCGGGGTAAAGGTCGATTGGCTTGCCACCTGGCGCAACTGGATCATCAACTCTGGCGGCAATCTTGGGAAATCGTCTATGGCGCAGTCTGGCAGGCATCGCGGTCCAGGTGGCGATCTGACCAACGATTTCCTGTTCGCTAGGGGCTGACCATGGTGGACGTAAGATCAGCACTATCCGAGCACGGCATCCGTCTCCGCGATTACAAGGTCGGGGGCCATAAAACGACTTGCCCGAATTGTTCGAGCAGTCGCCGCAAGAAGAACGACCCCTGCCTTTCTGTCACGATCGACCAGGACGAACGCAGCGTCTGGAAGTGCCACCATTGCTCGTTTTCCGGTGCCGCCGGCGGTGAAGGCTTCAGGCCGGCAGTGGAGCGGCGTGTCTACCGCAAACCAGCAAGACCAGCCCGACGTGAGCAGCCGGATACGATGCTCGCTTGGTTCCACAAGCGTGGTCTCACGCAAGAGACCGTTCAGGCCTTCGGCGTCCACAAAACCCGAGCCTGGTTCCCTCAGACGAACCAGGAGGAAGACTGCATCGCATTCCCCTACGAGTGGGACGGCGAACTGCGCAATGTCAAATATCGGACAGCGAACAAATACTTCCGGCAGGAGAAAGACCCCGAGCCGGTTTTCTTCAACGCGGACAGCATCGGCGCCGGCGAGGAACTGATTATCTGCGAGGGCGAAATCGACGTCATGTCCTTCACGCAAGCGGGTTTCCCTCACGTGGTGTCGCTTCCAAATGGTGCGCCATCGGGCCCAGAGACCAGCGATAAGCGCTATGAACCCTTCGGTACGCATTGGGACCTGATCACGAAGGTTTCCCGCGTCCTGATCGCGACGGACATGGACGAAGCGGGGGAGGCGCTTGCGCAGGAAATAGCGCGCCGCGTCGGTCGGGATCGTTGTTACCGCGTCAAGATGACAGCAGGCAGCAAGGACGGGAACGAATGCCTTGTTGCGCACGGCGAGGAAGAATTGCGCCGTTGCGTCGATCGAGCCACGCCATGGCCAATCGACGGGCTGTATGGGGTCGACGATTTCAGCGCCGAGGTAATGGACCTCTACCACGGCCGCGGGCCACAACCGCTATCGACGGGGTGGTCTGAAATGGACCGGGCGTTTCGCTACATCCCTGGGCAGTTCATCGCACTCACCGGCGTTCCGAACCATGGAAAGTCGCGGTGGCTATCTCAGGTCATCGTGCAGACGGCGCGACTTAGAGACGAGAAGTGGGCAATCTTCTCGCCCGAAACCGGCCAGGCGAACCAGATCGCGGATCTCTGTGAAATCTGGGCAGGAAACCCGTTCTACGACGGACCCTCATTGCGGATGTCGGCTCAGGACGTCTCCAATGCAATGCATTGGCTTCAAGAGCGGGTGTTTCTGCTAGGCACGATCGAGCACACGCCGTCAATTGATTGGCTATTAGAGCGGGCGCGCGCCGCCGTCATACGTCACGGTGTCAGAAACATCGTCTTCGATCCCTATAACGAGATCGAAGCTTCACGCCCGGATACGTTGACCGAGACGGAATTCGTTTCGCAGCTCATCTCCAAGTGCAAACGGTTCGGGAAGCTCCACGACTGCACCGTCTGGATGGTAATCCACCCGACGAAGCTGAAGGCTACGGACGACGGGAAGGATCCCGTTCCGAACCTTTACGACCTGGCTGGCAGCGCTCACTGGCGCAACAAAGCCGACGCTGGCCTCGTGGTCTATCGCGACTATGCCAAGGAGGCGACCTACGTCATCGCCAAAAAGATCCGCCGGCAGCCGATGTGCGGAATGGTCGGATCGGTGAAGTTCCAATTTGTCGGCGCCGATCGGCGCTTTGAAGAAATCCCAGACAGCTATCAGCCTCTCGGAAAGGAAGGTGCATGAATAAGTCTCTCATCGTCGTCGTTCGCGAGAGCGCGACGTACACCATCTCTCGCGACTGCGATTTCGGCGCGAAGCTGGCTCATGCGGTGGAATCGTTTGACAGGACCCGCGTGCCACAGACCGTCAGCGTTGGCGCCTTCGGTTCAACGGCAAAGGTTGTCGGCGGTGACTTCCCTGGGGCCACGCAGGTCTATGTCGTTCAGGAGAACGACGCAGAGCGCGTGACTTCCGATCGCGGCTCACAGGCCGCCCTTGATGCCATGGTCAACGTCTTACGCGGTCACGGTTACCAGTGCATCCGCTCAATCCAGAAAGCTCAAGGGAAAGGATCGCCTGTTGCCTAAGATCCGGAAGACACGACAGCCAAAGACTGGAAAAGCGCAGCTTCCGGAGAACATATATCGGGTGACCGCAATTCATCGTCTTCCGAAGCAGCCGCCACGCCGGCCGGCGCCACGGGTGGTCTCCAATGCGCGATTGCCCCGCGCTGAAGTCGAGGAGCGTGTTCTTAGGGCCATGAATACGTTGCGAGTTCTGCCAGACAACGAACGACGCTATTTCATCGTCCGTTCGTCTTCCCCAGACTATGTGCAGGAAGCGGTGACGGCCTACAGCTCCGACAACGACGAACAGCCACGTTTCCGGCCAACACCCTATGATGTTTCGGATTGCCTCACCGCGCTGGCCTGGGTTCGCCATCTGGACAGGGCGGAATGGCGCATCATCTGGTGGCGCTCATTTGGATTGTCATTTGGCGTTATTGGCAAGCAGATTGGGCGCAGCGACGAGACCGCCAGGAAGCGATATGAAAATGCTATTACGGACGCTTGGATTGCGGCGAACAAGTCTTGAAAAAGAACAGAGCGCGAACTTTCTTATTGGCATTCGTGGCATTTCGTGTCATATAGCGAGGTAGATTGGGGAGTTTTCCTAATTTTAGAAGGGGTGGCTCTCGCCGCCCCTTTTATTGTCCGATTAACACTCGATCGAGTCGTCTCTCGGCGTCCTCTAGGCGGCGCTTCAGATCTTCGACTTCGTTCTTGGCTTCGTCGATCTTAATTCCCAGATAGACAGCGACACCAATTCCCAAAAAGAAAAAGACGGTTTGATCGTCGAATATGTCGGAATACCCGATAGCGATCGCAACGGCTAAGATGACTGCCCAGGCCCAAGTTGGTAATTTGTCCGTCAATGGGATCTCCCACGTTGTCAACATTCCGTAGTTCGGTGCTTAAACCCTGAAGGGCTTGGCAATGAGTGAGGACGGCTTGCGCGTCGGATGCGCACCCCATTCCTTTTGCCAAAGGTTCTCATCCTCCAAATAAATAAGGATCGTGTCGTATGGCGTTTGCTGAACAAGCTTGCGCGCGTTCGCTAGAGCGACTGGAACGGGTACCGGATTACCAAGAGCGGGCGAGAACAACTTGCCGGTAGTATCCTCAAAGACCGGGAAGAATGCCTCGGCCACAACCTCTCCGTCAAAAGCACGCACACGAACCGTGATCGCGTCGTTCGCGTCAAGCTCATCGGTCAGCCAGTATTCATTCGCCATAATGTGCTCTCCAGTTGAAGTCTTGAACAAGCTCGCGCAACTCCGTGCGAAAGGCAATCATAGATGACCGATGTGCCCCGAAAGAACGGGAAGAAAACGGGGAAGGGAAACCCGCCCGTTGAGCATCAATTCAAACCCGGCAATCCTGGCCGTCCTAAAGGTGCACGCAACCGCCTCGGCGAGATGTTCATCGAAGACCTGCTTTCTGCCTGGGAGAGTAAGGGCGCCGCCGCGATCCACACCGTTATCGAGAAGCGCCCTCAAGACTTCTTGAGGGTGGTCGCGTCGCTGATGCCGAAGGATCTGAATGTCAACGTCAACCAAATCGGCGAGATGACTGATGAGCAGCTTCTCGACCGGATCAGAAAGCTCGACGCCACCATCCAACCTTTCCTCGCTTCTCATGGAGAGGATGGAAATAGCGATGGAGATAGAGCGCCGACAGCGCACTAACCGGCTGCGGTTCTATCGCCCTTACAAAAAGCAAGTCGAGTTTCATAAGGCCGGCGCTTCGTATCGTGAGCGGCTGTTCATGGCAGGCAACCAGCTCGGCAAGACGCTCTCTGGCGCGGCCGAAGCGGCAATGCACCTGACAGGGCAATATCCAGACTGGTGGCCGGGTCGGCGATGGGACAGGCCGATCACGGCGCTAGCGGGGTCTGAATCGTACGAACTGACCCGCGATGGTGTGCAGCGCCTTCTGATCGGTCCACCTCTGAACGAAGAGGATTGGGGCACTGGCTATATTCCGAAAGCCGCAATTCTTGACACCACGCGCCGCGCTGGCGTGTCTGGCACGCTCGATAGCGTCACGGTTCGGCATGCATCGGGCGGAGCGTCAACGCTGTTGCTCAAAGGCTACGACCAGGGTCGCAGTAAGTGGCAGGCCAACACGGTCGATTTCGTCTGGTTTGATGAAGAGCCACCAGAGGACGTCTATCTAGAGGGCATCACACGCACCAACGCGACCGGCGGCTCTGTTGCTGTCACGTTCACGCCCCTGAAGGGCATGAGCACGGTCGTTGCGAGGTTCATCATGCCAGGTGAGGACGAGGGCGCCAAATACCGCACCGTCATCACCATGACGATCGACGACGCGGAGCACTACAGCCCAGAGGAACGGGCGCGCATCATCGCCAGCTATCCGGCGCACGAACGCGAGGCCCGCACGAAGGGTGTGCCATCGCTCGGCTCCGGTCGCATCTTCCCGATTGCGGAAGAGAGCATCGTCGTCGATCCATTCGAGATCCCGAAGCATTGGGTGCAGATCGGTGGCCTCGATTTCGGTTGGGATCACCCTTTCGGCGCTGCTTGCTTGGCATGGGACCGAGACGCCGACGTCATCTATCTGACGAAGGAATATCGCGAGCGCGAAGCAACGCCGCTCATTCACTCCGGGGCATTGAAGCCTTGGGGCGCCTGGATGCCGTGGGCTTGGCCTCACGATGGCTTGCAGCATGACAAGGGCAGTGGCGAGCAGCTTGCGGCCCAGTATCGAGGGCAGGGCCTCACGATGCTGCCGGAGCGCGCCACCTTCGATGACGGCACCAACGGCGTCGAGGCCGGTCTCTCGGACATGCTGCAGAGGATGCAAACCGGCCGCTGGAAGGTGTTTCGCACCTGCCCGCTCTGGCTGGAAGAGTTCCGCCTCTACCACCGCAAGGATGGCAAGGTCGTGAAAGAGCGTGACGACGTGATTTCAGCGTCTCGGTACGCGTTGATGATGAAGCGGTTTGCCAAGGTCAAGGCTGATGCAGCCGCCTGGAAGTTCCAAGATCGGAAGGTTGTCTAATGCCGGCATTGTCGACGCAGCAGCTTGCTGCCCAGGTCTCACAGCTGGTCAAAGACTGCGAGAGCTTCCGCGACCAGCTGTCGAAAGACCGCATGACGGCGATGGAATATTACGACGGCACGATGAAAGACGTGCCGGCCGATGCCAACCGGTCGAAAGTGGTTTCGCGCGATGTCCGCTCGTCGATCAAAAAGGTGTTGCCGTCTCTCATTCGCACGATCCTCGGCAATGACAAGGTGGTCGAGTATGAGCCGGTCAACCAGGGCGATGAAGCGAGCGCCGAACAGGCGACCGACTACATCAACTACATCGTCTTTCCGGAGAGTGACGGATACGACGCGGTACAGGATGCAGCACACGACGCGCTGAAGCTCCGCAATGGCGTGATCCGCTGGTGGTACGAGAAGAAGCGCAGCGTTGCCGTGTCGAGCCACACCGGTCTTGATGAGGCGTCAATGGTGCAGCTCGTCGCCGGAGATGATGTCGAAGTGCTGGAGCAGGCCCAGTCGCTCGCGACAATCGACACGCAGCAGGGGCCGGCGCAGGTGCCTGTCTTCGACCTGAAAATCAGGCGCACGATCGAGAAGGGATGCACTCGGCTTGCGGCGGTGCCGTTGGAAGAGTTCCTAATCCACCCAGACGCGATGTCGATCGAGGACAGCCTCTGCACCGGCATCAACATGCGGATGCGCCGGTCCGACCTCGTCGCCATGGGCTACGATCGGGCCAAGATCGACGGTATGGCCGAAGCGACCAGTGACGACGACAAGGAAGCGGAAGAGTACACGCGCCGTCGTGACGTGGTCGACAGCAAGGACCAGATCGACAAGGCCTCTCAGGAGGTCGAATACTACGAGCTGTATGTCCGCATCGACGCCGACGACGACGGGATTGCCGAGTTGCGCCGCATGGTGTTCGCGGGCGGTACTGCCGAGAAGAACCTCCTCGAAAATGAGGAGTGGGACGAAGCGCCTTTCGCCGACCTCATCACCGAGCGCCGGCCGCATCAGCGCGAGGGCAATTCGATCACCGACGACATGGCGGAGATCCAGCGCATCAAGACGGTGTTGCTCCGTCAGACGCTGGATAACCTGTACTGGCAGAACAACCAGCAGCCTATCGTGCAGGAAGACGTCATTCAAAACCCGGAATCGGTGCTAAACCCGAAGTTCGGCCAGCCGATCAGGGTGAGCCAGGGGACGGACGTCCGCGCCGCCGTCGGCTACAACACGGTCCCGTTCGTTGCGGGCCAGTCTTTCAGCATGCTTGGGTATCTCAACCAGGAGGCAACCGACCGCACCGGGATTTCTGATGCGTCGAGCGGCATGGCCCCGGATGCGCTGCAGAACATGACGGCGAAGGCCACGGCGTTGATCGAGCAAGCGGGCATCGGCCAGACCGAGCTTATGGTCCGCACCTTTGCGCAGGGCCTGAAGCGCGTGTTTCAGGGGCTGTTGCGCCTCACGATTAAGCACCAGGACAAGCCGCGTGCGGTTCGCCTGCGTGACCAGTGGGTCACCTTCGATCCTCGCCACTGGAATGCCGACATGGACGCCACCGTCAACACCGGCCTTGGCGCCGGTACGCGTGAGCGCGACATGATGATGGTGCAGATGATCCAGCAGTTGCAGGAGAAGCTGCTCGCAACGCTCGGGCCGGTCAACAACCCGTATGTTTCGCCCGACAACCTCTATAACTCGATCGCGAAGACGGTTGAGGCCGCGGGACTGAAATCTCCGGACCTCTATTTCACGAAGCCTGACCCCGCCCAGCTTGAAAAGCGCATGGCGGACGATGCTGCCGAGCCTGATCCGGAAATGCAGAAGGTCCAGATGCAGGCCCAAGCCGACATGGAGAAGGCAAAGCTTCAGGCTGAGACCGATCGGCAGAAGCTCGCGGCCCAAACGCAGGTCGATATGGCCAGGATCAAGGCCGACAGCGAGTTGAAGAAATATCAGATCGATCAGGAAATCGCGTTGAAGCGTCAGCAGAACGCCGCGCAGCTTCTGACGAGCCAGACCGTCACCTCGACGCAAATCGGAGGCATGGCAGGATGAAGCCCGCAGAGAAGCAGGCCGCGGCGCGTGCCATGCTCGATAATCCGCTCTTCCATTTGATCATGGATGATCTGGAGGCATCGGCGATCAACGGTTGCATCAACGCACCGGTCACCGACGACGAGACCCGCGGCGCCTTTGCGGCCGAAGCGCGGGCCATCAGGAAATTCCGCAGCAAGCTCAAGTTTCTCGCCGAGGAACAAGCCACTGCTGACGGCAAAGGCGCCCCGGCATAGGGCCCGGGCCAAACCTCAAAAGGCAGGACATCATGAACGAGAGCGTCAACCCGGCCTTCGCCGGGAACGAAACCGTTGCACCCTCGACCGACATCGACAACCCGGACAATCTGAACTTCTGGGAGCCAGGCGACGACAAGAAGCCGGCCAACTCGGAACAAGGCACGGAAGGGATCGAAGGCGAGACGGCTGAGACCATCGTGGATGGTCAAGAGGCCGGCGAAAACGCAGACAACGCCGAAGGCGACGAGCCGGCCGATGCCGAGAATGGCGAGGCAGCCAACGAAGCCGACAGCCAGATCATCACCCTGAAGGGTGGCGACCAGGTGCCGTTGTCCGAGCTGAAGCTCGGGTACCTGCGGGAGCGCGACTATCGTTATAAAACTCAGGAGGTCGCCAATAAAGGCCGCACTCTTGAAGGAATGACAACCCGCGTGACCAACACGGTCAAGGGTATCGCTTCCTATCTGGCAGAGCGCTTGCCGCCTGAGCCGCCGCGTCAGATGGCGTTTCAGAACCCTGTCGAATACACGCGCCAGAAGGCGATGTACGACGAGGGTTTGGCAAACATCAGTCAGATCATCGAACTTGCGAACGACTCCACCTCGGTTGCTGGCGAGCTGACATCGTCGATGAGCGAGGAGACGCTTCAAGCCGAAAGCGAGCGACTGGCGCAGGCATTCCCGCAGACGATGCAGGAGGAGGGACGCACAGCGTTCTTCAATCAGGCATTCGATGCGGCGCGTGAGCTTGGTTTCTCCGACGCGGAACTGAAGGGCATCGTCGATCATCGTCTTTTCGGGCTGGCCTATTACGCCCGAATCGGGATGAAGGCAGAAGAGGCGAAGGGCAAGGCGCTGCAAAAGGTGACCGCAGCCCCTCCCGCCACTCCGAAGGCACGGCCGAACGGTGGGGCCAGCCAGCAAGTTCGTTCGAGCAAGGATGCGATGCAGCGGTTGTCGAAAACCGGGTCGATGCGCGACGCAATGGCGATCGACTTCGACTAAACCTCTCATCGAAGGAAAACGACCATGGCCGCTTTGGCTAACACGTTCACCACCAACCAAGCCGTCGGCAACCGCGAAGAGCTGTCCGACGTCGTTTCCCGCATCACGCCGGAAGATACCCCGATCTATTCACTGATCGAAAAGGGCTCGACGAAATCGGTTCACCCCGAATGGGAAACCGACGAGCTCGCCGCGCCGGCCGCGAACATCAAGACTGAAGGTGACGAATACACCTTCGGTGCCATCTCTCCGCCTGACCGTCTGGGCAACTACACCCAGATCCTGCGCAAGGACTGGATCATCTCGGCCACCCAGGAAGTCGTTTCCGAGGCGGGCAATGTCCAGAAGCGCAAGTACCAGAAGCTGAAGAAGGGCGTCGAGCTCCGCAAGGATGTCGAATTCGCCATCGTTGACACCAATGCTTCCGTCGGCGGTGCGACACGCGAACTCGGTTCGCTGTCGACCTGGATCGAGACCAACGTCTCGCGCGGTGCAACCGGTGCCAACGGCGGCTTTGACACTCCGACCGGTCTGACTGTGGCGCCGACGAACGGCACGCAGCGCGCGTTCACCAAGACAATCCTGGACAGCGTCATGCAGCAGGGTTTCCAGAACGGGGCGAACTTCCGTCACGTCTCTGCATCGCCCTACGTGAAAAGCGTGTTCGTCACGTTCATGTCGGACAGCAACGTGGCACCGTTCCGCTATGCCGTCTCCAAGGGCGGCGAGCGCAACACCATCGTTGCCTCGGCCGACTACTACGAAGGCCCGTTCGGCACGGTGATGATCCACCCGAACCGCGTCCAGGCCGGCAGCGCTGGCCTTGCTCGCAACGCCTTCTTCATCGATCCGGAAATGCTGTCCTTCCTCTGGCTCCGCAAGATCCAGGAAGACAAGGACGTCGCAAAGACGGGCGATGCTGACAAGGGCGTCCTGATCGGTGAGGGCACGCTGAAGGTTCACAACGAGAAGGGCCTAGGCGTTGCCGCCGATCTCTTCGGCCTGACCGCCGCGAGCTAATCGCGTCAGTCTCATCATTGGCAGTGAAAGGGCGGGCTTCGGCTCGCCTTTTCCGTTTCAGGAGCAATGGAAATGACCGATCAGACAAAGCCGGCCGAGGCCGCAAAAGAGAAGAAAATCCCCGTCAAGCTGCTGCGCGACGTCTGGACCGACGAGGGCGAACGCCTGGTGGCCGGTGCCGAGACCGAGCTTCCGCTCACCTTCGCGAAAAAGCTCATCGACGAGCACAAGGCGAAGCGCAATGATCCGCTCCCGGGCGAATCCAAATGATCATTCGTGACGGGAGCTGGACGCTCTACGAACACGATATGATGACGGGCCGCTCGGTCTGGCATTATTTCGACGGGGAGAAAGACGTGTTCCGCGTCGACTACCCCGTCGACAATCTCATCAGCGAAAACCAGGACGTCCGCAACAGCGCCGAGAAGGCATGGCGCGGCGACTGGCACCGGGTCGCATCGATCCCGCTGAATATCGCTCACGATTCCGGAATTGTTCAGGCCCACTCCGAGGGTGACGACAAGTTCGTGAAGCGCTTCCTCAATAACTCCGACAATCGCGCCTGGCGGACCAAGGAAGGCCAACTATGAGCGTCGAGTATGATCGCATCAGATCGCAGGTGAAGGCCATCGAGGCGAGCCGGCCCAGTGCCGAGGACGCCCCGGAGGTTCACCGGGAAGCGAATGAGCGAATTACGCGCCTCATAGACCATTCCCGCATGTTCACTGCCGCCGATCGCGCGCGGAAGGTTCCCCTATGACCATTTCGGACTATGCGTCGTTGCTCGTCGATGCTGGCGAGTATTCCGGCCGCGACGACATTGCGCATCTCTTCCCGCGCTTTCTCGGCCTGGCAGAGCTGAAGCTCAACCGGGGCCTTCGCATCGCTGAAATGGAAGTCGTCGGCACGGTGTCGATCGTCAACGGCGAAGCGCCGGTGCCGACCGATTTTCTAGAGGCGCGTGAGGTGAAGACGGCGGCCGGCCATCCGATCCGCGCCGTTGCCCTGCAGCAGCTGACCGACAGTTTTGGCGCTCGCAGCGGCATTCCGGCCGGATATGCGGTCGTTGGCGGCAATATGCGCGTGCGGCCGGTCTGCGATCAGGATTTGACCGTCACCTACTATGGCAAGATCCCGCCGCTCACGCCGGCAAACCCGTCGAATTGGCTGCTCGACAAGGCGGCGGACCTCTACCTGTATTCGCTGGTTGAGGAAATCGCGATCTGGGAGCGTGACGTTGGCAAAGTTGGCGCTGCCCAACAGCTCAAGATGCTGGCTCTGTCCGGTCTGAAAATCGGCGACGAGCGCTCGCGCTGGGGCAATGCGCAGGTTGTTGTTGGAGGGCCGACGCCATGACCTTGCTCTCTGCTATCAACCAGGTCTGCGATGTCGTTTCCCTTGATCAGTTCGACAGCATCTATGGTTCGAACGATCCGAACGCGCGCACGATGGTTGCGCTTGCCCAAGAGGCAGGCGACGAAATTGCGCGCCGTGCTGACTGGCAGCAGTTGCTGAAGGAACGGGTTGCCCTGAGCTCGCCTGAGCCGTTGCCGGATGACTACGAGCGTTTGACGCCTGGTGGCGCCGTGCGCAGTGCAGCCGGTGCCTTCTATCGACCCGTCACGAACAGCTCACAGTGGGCCGTGATCGTCGGCGTGGTATCCGCTCAGCCGTATTTCTTCATCAAGGGCAACCAGGTGCTGTTTTCGCCGGCTGCTACCGGTGTCGGCTCAGTTATCGAATACGTGTCGAAGTTCTGGGTGCTGCATGACCCGGACGGCCCGGGCGACACGCTTGAGGCTGACGACGACACCACGCTTTTCCCGGAGCGGTTGCTCGTGAAGGGCATCCTGTGGCGATGGAAGCGGCAGAAAGGCCTACCATTCGACGACAATCTTGCCGAGTTCGAGGCCGACCTCCTGCAGGAAATCAACGCCGATCGGGGTGCATCATGAAGATGGCGGTGAGGCCGGCCCGAGTGGGTCAAAGCAATCGCGGCTCGGTGAGTGTCGGCCAGATGCAGTCATCGCAGCCGGTGACGTTCCCTGCGCCGCGCGACGGCCTTGTTACGGCGACGGATATGGCGTCGCAAAAGCCGGGATCGGCAATCGTGCTGCGCAATTTCTTCCCGACGCTGGTCGGATGCAAGATCCGTGGAGGCTCGCAGAAACGGGCCTTGGCTGCCGACGGCGGCGATATCAAGAGCGCCTTCAAATACAAGTACGGCGTCAATGAGAAGCTGTTCGTCGCGACAGACACGGCAATCTACAATGTGAGCTCGCCGGCAGCGCCACCAACCACGACCGCGGCGGACGTTTCAGGGCTTGCGGGCGGTGACTGGTGCACTTTCCAGCATACCAACGCAGGCGTCTCGAACCTGATTTGCCTCAATGGCGCGAACGATCGGCGGATCTACAACGGTACGAGCTGGACGACGTCACCGGCCATCACCTTCGTCGACGGCACGACCATGCCGCAGCTCAATTATGGCTGGCTCTTCAAGAACCGGCAGTTCTTCCTGAAGAACGCAACGCTTGATGCCTATTACCTGCCCGTCAATGCGATGGGTGGTGCGGCTGTCGTCTTCCCACTCGGCGGGGTGATGAAGCGCGGCGGTTCGTTGCTGACCGGCTTTTCCTGGTCGCTTGAGAGTGGCGACGGCCTGTCGGACATGTGCGTGTTTGTTTCGACCGAGGGCGAGGTAGCGGTTTATGCCGGATCTGACCCTAGTGATGCGAACAACTTTGCGCTGAAGGGCGTCTATCAACTCGGTAAGCCACTCGGAAAGAATGCATGGATCAGGGCAGGAGCCGATATCCTCATTGCCACGAGTGACGGGCTCACCCCGATCTCCCAGGTGTTTCAGCGTGACCGGCAGGCCCTCAGCCTCGTTTCTGTCTCGCGGCCGATCGAGGATGATTGGAAGCGGGCGGCCAACGCGACAGGCGGCGGTTGGACGCTGAAGCAATGGCCGGAGCAAAACCTTGTGTTCGTGGCCTTCCCCGAAAACACCGTCGTCACCGACACGACATTCGTTTTGAACGTCCTCACCGGGCGTTGGTCGACCATCACCAACTGGCAAGCATTCTGCTATGAAACCCTGCAAGGCGGGCTCTTCTTCGGCTCGTTCGATGGGTATGTCTGGCAGGGCGATACCAGCGGTACCGACGACGGCCTGACATTCAGCGCCACGTATCTTTCGCAGTTCGCGCCGGCAGGCCAGTTCGGGCAGCGCGCGACCGGAACCATGGCGCACATGTATTTTCGCGGGAAATCCCGGCCGAAAGTGCGGTTGTTCGCAAGGGCTGATTTCGACAAGACCACGCCGAACTTTAACAGCGTGACCGAGGGCAACACCACCTCTTCGGAGTGGGACGTTGGCCTCTGGGACGTCGCCGTGTGGGACGGTGTGTCGGAGTTGATGCGCTACGACTTTCGCCAGAATGTGCGGGCAGTCGGCGACATGTTAGCCGTCGGTTGCGTCATCACCTCGGGCGGCGCCGTCAAGCTCGATATCGAAGTCGACCTTGCCACACTGCAGGTTTCGGTTGGCGAGGCCAGCGCATGAGGCTTGTCTGGGGCGGGGCAGCTAATCCGGCCGACAACGCCGCCATCGCACATTTCGTCGCCAGCCACATTACCGGCTGCGATCGGGGTTTCGAGAATTTCACGACGCTCGGTCTTGTCGACCAGGATCAACTGGTCGCGGGCGTTGTGTTTCACAATTACGCACCAGAAGCCGGGGTTATCGAACTGTCCTCGGCTTCGACCTGCAAGCGCTGGCTGACGCGTCCGATGCTCAAAGGCATGTTCGGCTACCCGTTCGATCAGATCGGCTGCCAGATCGTCGTTTTGCGAGTCTCGGAACGCAACGCGGTCATGATCGAAATCGCCGAGCGGTTCGGCTTCAAAGCTTATCGCATTCCTCGCCTGCGTGGTCGCGACGAGGCGGAAATCCTGTTCACTCTGACAGATGACGACTGGCGGGCGCATCCCGTCAATCGGAGGTAAATCATGGGCAAAAGCAAAACACCGAAGGCACCAGACCCGCGCGAAACGGCGTCCGCACAGACGTCGACGAACATCGGCACGGCAATCGCCAATGGCTATCTCGGCAACGTCAATCAGGTGACGCCAGACGGCAGCCTGACGTACAGCCAGAGCGGCACCAACAAGTGGACGGACCCGATGAGCGGCGCCGTCTACGATCTGCCGACGTGGACAGCCACGCAGACGCTGTCGCCTGGGCAGCAGGCCATCAAGACGCAGAACGACGCGGCAGAACTCAATTTGTCGAAGCTGGCGAATTCTCAGTCGGGACGGTTGCAGGATCTGCTTGGCAAGCCGTTCAATCTAAGCGGCGCGCCGGCTGCTGGTGACCCGTCCAAGGTCGGACTGCCGCAGTATGCGCAGTATGGATCGGGCCCGAACCTGCAAACCAGCCTCGGCAATGCCGGCAACGTTCAGAGCACGATTGCGAACGCAGGAAACATCCAGAAGGGTGTCGCCGACGCCGGCACGATCCAGAAGACACTGGGCGACGCGGGCGACATCACCAAGACGTACGCCTACAGCGCCGACACCTCACGCTATGAAAATGCGCTGATGGAGCGGATGAACCCGCAGCTCGAACGCAGCCGCGCCGCCCTAGAAACGCAGTTGGCGAACCAGGGCCTGCAGCCGGGTTCAGAGGCGTTTAACCGTGCTATCGATGCGGCGACGCGGCAGGAGAATGACGCTCGGTTTGGCGCGATTCTCAATGCCGGTCAGGAGCAATCGCGTCTTGCCGGCCTCGCTCGTGACCAGGCGGGTTTCCAGAACAGCGCGCAGCAGCAGGCCTATAACCAGATGCTGTCGAGCGGTCAGTTCGCAAACACCGCGCAGCAGCAGCAGTATGGGCAGAACGCGAACAATATGCAGCTCGGCAATGCTGCCCAGCAGCAGCAGTTTGGCCAGAACCAGGCGCAGCTGCAGGCGAACAACACCGCGCAGCAGCAGAAGTTCGATCAGGGCCTAGCCTCGGCCACATTCGGGAACTCCGCCAATCAGCAGATGTACCAGAACAACCAGTCCCAGACCGCGGCGAATAACGCGCTCAAAGATCAGACGTTCAATGCCCAGCAGGCGCAGCTTGCGGCGCAGAACCAGGCACGCGCCCAGTATCTCAACGAGCAATACGCGCTGCGCAACCAACCGATCAACGAAATCGTCAGCCTCATGTCGGGCGCTCAGGTGAACAACCCGAATTTCGTGCCGACGCAAGGTCAGAGCATCCCGAACATCGACTATGCCGGGATGGTTCAGCAGGACTATGCCAACAAGGTCGGCGCCTACAATCAGAAACAGGCTGGCATCGGCTCAGTTCTCGGCGGCCTCGCCGGCATGTTCACGCTTTCCGACAAAACCGCAAAGAAGGACATCGAGAAGGTCGGGGAGCTGAAAGGCCATGGGCTCTACGAGTATTCCTACCGGGGCCAACACAACGACGGCAAACGGCACATCGGTGTGATGGCCCAAGACGTCGAGAAGAAGCGCCCTGATGCTGTTCGCAAGGGCAGTGACGGCCTCCGCCGCGTCGACTATGGCGCGCTCTTTGCAGCAGGAAGGAAGAAATAATGGTCGGGTTTCTCTTCGGCGGCACTACTGGCGAAACGGCGCAGTCGCTCGCCCGCAAGCGTGAGATGCAGGACGCCTTGGCGCGTCAGATTATGGGCAACCAGCCGAAGAACGTTGCCGAGGGCATCGGAGCAATGCTCAAGGGCGCGGCGGTCGGCATTGGCAAATATCGTGCCGATAGATCCGAGAAGGCCGGGACCGATGCGGCCTCGACGCTTTACAACTCGATCCTCGGCAATGCGACGGCGCCTTCGGCAGCAACAAACCCGGCGGCGATGGGTGGCAACATGCCAAAGGTAGACAGCCGCGGGAATATCTCGACGACGACGAGCGGCGACGTCTATTCCGGCTTTATGGACACTGTGAAGGGCGGCATCACGAACCCGTTTGGCCTCGCCGCCGTCGCGTCCACCGGCAATGCGGAAAGCCGGTTCTCCCCGGGCAATGCAAACCGCTCTTGGAGCGACCCGAGCGAACGAGGTGCTCCCGGTACAGCTGGCGGCATCATGTCTTGGCGCGGCCCTCGTCTGGAAGCTCTCTATTCGTTCGCCGGCCAGAAGGGTGAGAAACCTGGTGCGATTAGCCCGCAAACTCAGACTGAATTCTTCCTTCAGGAAGATCCGAACCTCGTCGCGGCGCTGAACAACGCGAAGTCTGTCGAGGAAGCGCAGCAGCTTATGAACCGCGCATGGCAGTTCGCCGGATGGAACCGCCCTGGCGGCGAGGCAGCGGCGCGCATGAGCTCGGCGAATGCCTACCTGCCGAAGTTCCAAGGTCAGCCGCAGTCGCGGGAGGTTGCCAGCCTCGACCCGTCGATCGGCATGCCGGATACGGCGGCAGACGCGGTCACGGCGATGGCGAGCAGTACCATGCCGGCGACGAGCCCCTTCGTCTCACCATTCGTGGATCCTGCTGCGCAGTCTGGTGCCGCTCAGGCCGGCGCATCGCTGTCCGACGAGGTCGTGGCCTATGAGCAGACGCCGGAGTATGCCGCTCGGTTCCCGGGAAGGAGTGCTCAGGCGCCCGGCATGGAGCAACCGCGTGACATTTCAGCGCTTCCTGTTCCACCTCAGTCGCAGCCGTTACCGGAAGGCATCCCCGCGCAGTTCCAAGGTTCACAGCAGCTTGCCAGTGCCCAAGGTGGCATTATGCCGGCTCTGACGAGTGGGGCGCCCGCGACCCCGCAGCAGATCGCCCAGGCAGAGGCAGTTGGTCAGCAGCAGCCATCGCAAGTTGCGCAGTCGGCAGGCGGCGTCGACCCCCGTCTTTACGAACTGCTGGCGAACGACTTTGCCACGCCTGAGATGAAAGCCGTTGCCCGATCGATGATTGAGCAGCAGATGCTTGCCAACGATCCGATGCGGCAGCTTGAAATGAGGAAACTGCAGCAGGACCTGAATGCTCCTCGCAAGCGTGAGACCTCTGTCGTCAACGGCCGGCTGGTCGATAACCAGACGGGGCAGGTCATTGCCGAATACCCTGATGCGCAGAAGCCGACGGCCGATCGGCAAAACTACGAGTATTATCGGGAGTTCGAGACAAAGAACGGGCGCACACCGCTCGGCCCGCTCGAATGGGAGCAGGCGCAACGCAAAGCCGGTGCCGGAACGACGAACGTCAGCGTCGGCGAGAGCGACAAGTTCTATGAGAACCTGGACAAGAAGAATGCTGAATCGTTCGCTGCTCTATCCGATGCTGGCATGCAGGCTCGGGCGCGTATGGGTCAGATCAACCGGCTAGAAGGCATCTTCGCCAATGTGCCGCAGGGCATCGAGGGTGGCTTCAAGAAGATTGCGGGCGATTGGGGCATTCCGATCGGAGAAGGCACGAGCGACATTCAGGCTGCATCTGCATTGCTCGAGAAAATGGTCCCTGAGCAGCGCGCTCCGGGTTCCGGCCCGATGTCCGATGCCGATATCAGGATGTTCCGGGCATCACTGCCCCGCATCATTAACCAGCCAGGCGGCAACGAGCTTATCTTCCAGACCATGCGCGGGATTTCCGAATACGAGCAGCAGATGGGCGTCATCGCCGATGCCGTCGCCGATCGGGAAATCACGCCTGCCGAAGGCCGTAAGCGTATCCGCGAGATGCAAAACCCGCTGGAAAACTACAAAATCCCGAATGGGCCCACCCCGAATGAGGGGACCAAAAAGACCCAAACCGGCGTCAATTGGAGCTATGGAGATTAATGGGAACTCTCACGGTCAACGGCGTCAAGGTTCAGGTCGACGACAGCTTTAAAACGCTGTCGCCAGAACAGCAGGAAGCCACCGTCAACGAAATCGCGACGCAACTGGCTGCCGGCGGCAAGGGGAACGCCCCAGCGCGCTCTGGTGGCGTTGAGGGGGCGGTCCGATCGGTCGCCCGGGGAACGCTTGGGATTGGCTCTTATCTCGACGAGCTCGACGCCGCCACGAATGCGACGTTCGCCCCGCTGGTCGACCCGTTCTTGCCGGATAGCTATGAAAAGCTGCCTGGCCAGACATGGGGCGAGCGCTACGACCAGGCGCTCAATATCCAGCGTCGGAAAGACGACGAGTACGACACGGATAATCCGAAGCTATCGACCGGCCTGCAGATCGCGGGCGGCGTTGGCTCGGCTGCTGCGCTTTTACGGGCAGCTCCTGCGATCGGTAACTATGCCCTCGGCAATACCGGTGCGTCTGTTGGGTCTCGCCTCGTCTCTGCTGGCGTCGCTGGCGGTGGGACGGGCGCGGTTCAGGGCTTCGGTGCTGGCGAAGGTGGCGCGAAAGAGAGAGCCAAGCAAGCCGCCTTTGAAACTGGCGTCGGTGTAGGGACAGGCGTTGTCATGCTGCCCGTCGCCGCCGGCGCCAACAAGCTCGCATCCTCGCTCGCCCGCAAAATCCTGGGTGAAAGCAACGATGCGCTTTCCACGGTCACCGACCAGGCGCGGCGCTATGTCGTCGACGAGCTATCCGATCCGTCGAAAGTCGGCCGATATCGTGATTCCCTTGAGCAGCTTGGGCCCAATGCCATGCTGGCCGACGTCTCGCCCGAATGGCTCGGCGTGGCTCGCGGCGCAGCAGCTCGACCGGGCACTCGCGGTCTTATCGTGGATCCGCTCAACGAGCGTAGCGACCTCGCCAACACTCGGCTGCGTGCGGATGTCGCCGACAATCTCGGTCCGGATCCGGTGCCGTCGCGCGTTGATCGATCGCTAGCGGCGGACCAGGACCAGGTGAGGCGTCGCTATGGGCCGGTGATGGCGGAGAGGTCGAATTACGATTTCATCCCGATTGCCGATGCTCTCGATGACGAGATCCAGCGGATGCGCGGGCCGGCCCAGCGCCAGTTGCGAAACGTCCGGCAGATGCTCAACGTCAATGGGCAAGACATGGTCACGACCGATCCGGCTATCGCGTTCGAAACCCGACAGGCGATCGATGGCATTCTCGAAACGGAGCAGAACCCGAAGGTCATTTCGGCCCTGACAGAGGCGCGTCAGATGATTGACGACGGCCTGCGCGCTTCGGTGCCGCGGATCAAGGAAGTCGATGGGCAGTTCGCGGAAATCGCGCGCCAGCGTGAGGCCTTGGGTGAGGGGCGTTCAATCATGAACAATGGTGCCACCGCCATGCGCCCGTCAGAACTTGACGAAACCCTCCGCCAGGGCGCGCTGCCCCAGGGCGAGATGATCGGACCGTCGGGCGTGCCCCTTCGCATGCAGCAAAGCTCCCTCGGGGAGGTTTACCGGGCGATCGGCACGGAAGCCAACGACCTGAACGCGCTGCGCAAGACGGTCAGAGGTGAGGGCGACTGGAACCGCGAAAAGCTGGGTATGCTGTTCGGCGAGGACAGGGCCGACAACGTGCTTAATTCGATTGACCGCGAGAATGTCTTTGCCGACACGGCGAACCGCGTCACGCGTGGCTCAGACACGGCCATGGGGTCGCGGTTCAATCAGTTTCTCGACGAGGTATCGAAGGGGCAGGAAATCCCCTCTGATGCGACGCTGACAGGAACGGCAGCCAAGCTGTTCAAGTCGATCATGAAAAGGGTGGTGCAGGGGAATGCCGATACCAACGCCGGCAAACTGGCGGAAGATATCGGCCGTCTCAGCGTTGCCACCGGTTCGACCCGAGACCAGATCGTCGAGGCGATCCTTCGGCGCGGTGAGAAGAACGTGGTCGACCAGCAACGGGCTTCGACGGTTCGAGCTTTGGCAAGATCTGGCGGCTTGGCGGGTTACTCTTCTCTGCCAGGCGTGCGGAACTGACGAGCTGCGTCCCAGCGGCCGGCGAAAAATCCGGCAGCAAATACCATGAAAGCAATCCCGAATGCTCCGACAGCCTCGGCGGGGAGCAATTCGGCAACCCAACGAACTCCAAAGGTCAGCGGAATAGACACGGCCAGGACGATCACAGCCGTAAGCACGCCGATGATTTTCAGCGCTTTGTGAGACGGCTCGTGTGGATTGTGGTCGATCTGCATGGTCTACAACATAAGCGAGCGACGCGGCAGGCGCAATTACTGCTATGCAGGTTGCTTGGACGGCCATCCGGATCATGAAGACAGAATAGTCGTGGTTCCGAAGAAAAAACAGGCAGCAGCTGCGGGTATCCAGTCAAGCAACCAATGAAGGCCATACCAACTTGTCGGTCGGCGCAGCCATGGTTCGTCGAAGAACAGCTTTGCTACGTCAATGATCGAAATCGGCTGCCAGGCGCCATCGTGGAGAAAGTCTAGGGTTTGATACCCGATAATTCCGAAGCCGGCCAATATCAGGACGATGCCGAAGAACACCTGACACACGACGCCATAGTCGGTCTCGGGATCTTTCAAAATGCTCCACAGACTGCCGTCTCGATTGTTCGACATCACACGAAGATACACGAGAGTGAAAGGAAATGAAGATGGGCTCAGTTCGCCTTATCCTGCGGGGTATCGAGCAATGCGATTTGGTGATTGAGGAAATCCCGAAGGGTAATTGCCGTATCTCGATCAAGTCTGATCCTGCTGCAGATGATGGGATCGTTGTGGATCTTTCCATCCGTGGTGGGGGTGAACCTGAAAACGCCGAGCGTGAAGTTGATCACCCCGTTGACCAAGCCGCCACCGAGCATAATGTTGCTGAACGTGACAGGGACGGTATGCGGATCGCTAATCAGGTCTGCCTCTTCAACGCTCATCAATATTCCCCCTTTTGAACGAGCACTATGCTCGCCACGCGGCATCATTGAATCAATCTTCGGTGGAGTCGAGCGGGATGTAGCTGCCACCCGTCAACCAGTCGCGAAGGATCCGCTTTATCGCCTCCTCGCGGCTGACGCCATATTCGGCCATGACCATCTGAACTCCACATTCAACTTCGCCGTCCAAGTCGATCGACATGCTTAGCCCCTCGGTTTGCCACGGGTGATGAAACCGAAAACCCGCAGAACTTGCAAGGCTCCCACCCGGGGGCCTTTTTTTATGGAGAATGCCCATGCCCAGAACAGGCGGCGTCTATAGCCCTCCGGCCGGCACCAAAGGTGTGCCGAACACGACCATTCAGAGCGTGCCGTACAACACGCTGATCGACGACCTGACGGCGGATGCGAACGCAGCTCGTCCGATCACGGCCGGCGGTACCGGTGCGACATCAGCGAGTGCTGCCAGGACCGCGCTCGGCGTTGCGATCGGGACGAACGTTCAAGCGTATGACGCCGGCCTTCAGTCGATCTCGGGATTGGTAACCGTCGCCGACCAGATGATCTACACGACGGCGCTGGACGTCTACGCGACGACGGCGCTGACGGCCTTTGCCCGCACGCTGCTTGATGATGCCAATGGGTCGACGGCGCTGACCACCCTCGGCGTCTCGACGTTCATGAAAACCGTGCTGGATGATGCGGACGCGGCCACGGCACGCGCGACGTTGGGAGCGAACAACGCGTCGAACCTGACGACAGGGACCGTTGCCGACGCCCTCATGGGCGCGGCGACCTACAATTTCGGCATCGTCAACATGTCGGGACGCCTAACGCTCACGCTGGGTGGTGAGGCGATCCGTATTGATTCAGGCGACGCCACCAGCGACCCGTTTGTGTCGTTCTACAAACAGGCCACGCGTCAGGGGTACATTCAGCACAACGATGGTGCGACAACCGCATTCGGCTTCAGAATCCAGAACGACATCGCCACAGGCGGCGCAACCGCAATGCTTCTGGCAAATACCGGCGGCGTCGACGGGTGCCGTTACATCGTTGGCGCCAACAACTACGCTGTCTGGCATACCGGCAACCTAACGCTGACGGATCTCGGAGGAGTTCCAACCGGCCGCACGATCACCGCCGGCAATGGTTTGACCGGCGGCGGCGATCTGTCGGCGAACCGTTCCTTCACCCTCGGCACGCCGACCAGCGTCACAAACACCTCGACGAACAGCGTCACCACGACCAGCCACACCCACGAATTGGTGCTGACGGCTGCCGATCTCAACGGCATCTATGGCTATACGCCCGTCAACCCAACTCGCCAGGTTATCGCCGGTAACGGTTTGACGGGAGGTGGGAGCCTGGCGGCGGACCGCACACTCGCTGTAGGGCAAGGCACTGGTATCACCGTTGCTGCTACTACGGTTTCCGTCGATACCACCGTCTGGCGTGACGGGAACCAACCTACAGCCGCCCAGATAGGCAGCCTCTACGCCGGTAACTCGCAAGGCGCGATCGGTACCTACGCCTTTGCCCTCAAGAAAACCGCTGGCACCATCAACCCCGGTTCCACCGTTGCCGGCACGGATCTCTACTGGTCGAACTCCGCCAACAGCGCCGTGCTCGGAATTGATGCCGGGACATGGCGGGCCATGGGTGTCATCACCAACGCTTCCGCCTCTGTCGCAATGAGGATCTCCTGATGAGCAATCTGACAATCGAAGCCGTGAGTGATCTTCGTTGGGCCGACGCAGTCCAAGAGACACTGACTGCGAACATCAAGTTTGCAGAGTTCGACGAGCCGCACCCGTTCGGGATGAGCGCAAGCGCGGCAGTGCAATATGAGCACGAGGCCGAGTTTTGGCAGAAGGCCCTTGCTGGCGACTACGGCGCAATTGCCGCGTATATCCCGCCGGCTGTCGAGGAGCTGCGAGCGGCCATGCCATCCCTGACGGCTCGCCAGCTTCGGCTTGGCCTGGTGACCAACGGCATTCCCCTTTCATCGGTCACATCGACGATCGGCGGCATGCCGGCCGGCCCTGACAAGGACAAAGCACAGATCGAATGGGAGTATGCGAGCACGTTCAATCGCATGCATCCGCTAATCGCGACCGTCGGTGCCGCGCTCGGCCTGACTGAGGAGGAAATCGACAACATGTGGTTGGCTGCAGCCGGCCTCTAATCGCAGAACGTGACGCAAAAAGGTCGGCCAACCAACGCTTGAATTCTCCAACTTTTCAGTCATAAGACCGGCTGTCTGTGAATTCGAACGCTCAGACGGGGCCTCTTCTCCTACTCGTAGGGGAAGGGGCCTTTTGCTTCCCGATTGTCCTTGGTTCCAGTCTGCCGGTCCCTGGGCTACTTCGGCGGCTTGAACCGATCGAGACGGTTGTCGGCGATGTATTTCTCGCAGATTTTCAGGTCTCGCGTAAGTTCGCTGATGCGTCGTGCGTCATCCTTTGTCCTCGCGCTTTCCAACTCAGCCTTCAGCTGATCACGCTGAGCAAGGTATCTTTTCGCGAACTCGGCGGCTCGTTTCGCTGCATCGGTCATTCTCTCGATCCTATCAACCTGAGCGTCGGTTCGACGCCGTGATAGCGAATTACCACACCCGAAACCAAAGGTGCACCATGAACACGACCGTGCAGGCTCTGCAGCGGCGCTTGATCGCGCTCGGGTTTCAGCTCCCAAAATCCGGTGCCGACGGTGACTTCGGCATTGAAAGTATCATCGCAACCGGAAATGCACTCGATGAACTGCAGTCGCTTCGCGCCTTTTCGTCGATGTACTCGCCGCCAGCCACTCCAGTCACGCCACAAGCGTTCGTGAAATCTCAGACGGTGCCGGCCGACTGGATGCCACCGGCCAAGATGGTTCGCATCATCTGCCACTGGACAGCTGGTGCTCACAAGGCGAGCGAGTTCGACCGCGGCCATTACCACATCCTCATCGAGGATGATGGCAAGCTCATCCGAGGCGGTCCGTCGATCGACTTGAACCAGTCGCCGACGAAGAAGGGTTATGCGGCTCACACGCTGAACTGCAACAGCGGCTCGATCGGCGTTTCACTCTGCTGCATGGGCGGTTCGAACGAGGCTCCGTTCGATCCCGGCAAATATCCAATGACGCGCAAGCAGTGGGACGCCCTGACTAGTGTCGTGGCGGATCTCTGCCGGCGCTACAACATCAAGATCACCGACAAGACGGTGCTCTCTCATGCGGAGGTCCAGAACAATCTGGGCATCCAGCAGCGGGGCAAGTGGGATTTCACCCGCCTTGCTTTCGACCCGTCGATCAAGGGCGCCAAGGCCTGCGGCGACAAACTGCGCGCGGAAGCATCCGCGAAACTCTGACCTTTCCAACATCGAAGGAACTACCATGCGTTCACTGATCATCGTATCAGCGGCGGCTCTTGTGCTGTCCGCTTGCACCACAACCACCGGCTCGATCGATACGGCCATTCAGAAGAACCTGCCGCAGATCTGCTCGGCAGCCGCAACGGCGCACTCTGCGTTCGTCGTCGTCGCCAGCACCGGAAATATCAAACCTCGCACCGTTGCCCGCGAGGCCGTTGCCTGGGAAGCACTCGAAACGGTCTGCAAAGATCCGGGCAGCGTCACCGCGGCGACAGCACTTGTGAAGGCCGCCGAGGCCTATGCAGCCATCACGCTCGCCGTTCGCGAAGCAAAAGCTGCCAGCTAAGGAGAATCGACCATGAACGTTTCGAAAGCAATTGCCGCCGCGGCCGGTGGCGCGCTGACCGGTACCGCCGGCATTCCCTTCATGCCGGATGACACGCCCTGGTACGGCTATCTGGCGCTCTACGCGCTGACGATCGGTCTGCCGGCGGTGCTGACCTACTTCGCACCGAAGAACCAGCAGTAACGGCTACGTGGCCGCCTCGCGGCGGGGCGGCCACCTTCCGACAAATTGCATGGCATGCATTCACGAGGGACAGGAATGGGGCAGCAACAAGGTGATGAAATGACAACCGTCAGAGCACCGGCCTGGAAATGGGAGTGGAATCTAAACACCGTCGTGATCCTGGTCGGCTTTGCCGGTGGGCTCGTCGCGTGGGGCGCCACCTGGGAACGCCTGAGTTCCAATCAGGGCGCGCACGCCCGAACTCTCGACCAGATCGACAAGCGCGTCACCACTCTTGAGGCGTCAATGCGCTTGCTCGACAATCACGAACTCCGAATTACCGGGGTGGAAAAGCAAGCCGCTGAGGCCGCGACCTCGATGCGCGCCGTCGAGAACACGCTCAACAATCTCAGTTCGGATATGCGGCTTGTCCGGGAGATACTGCAGCGCCTTGAGGAGAACGGGCGTGGATCGCGGTCGCGCGCGCCTTAGCCAATGCCAGGTTACCTTGAGAGGTAACCCAGTTGGTGGAATTCTTTGCAACATGTTGCGGAACGAAAAACTATCTTGGTTCGTTTCAAACGTGGGCGACGGACGTTGTGGTGCGTTGGTACGAGGCTATGTTGGGCGAACGGTGCGACACACCGCCGGCTATACAAGACGTTTAAACGCTGCTAGACGACGCCTCGGTCGTGAATTAAGGTACTGTTATTCGATTTGCCGTACCGTGTGTAACCGCTTTGATATGTTCGGAACCGATGGACGCGGCTCCGGTTTTATTGATATCGCAGTGGAGGGAAAAGTTATGCCGTATGACGAAATTCCATCCGACGACGTCGTCGTTCAAGCTCTAGTGGATCTAGGCGGTCGCGCGACTGCAGCGGAGTTGTGCAATCAGTTAGTGCGCACCAACCATTCGCGTCGCGATAGCCAGTTGGCGATTCAACGGGCCTCGGAGCGCGGTCGAGTTTCCGTCGGTGCGGATTGGAAGTTGAGCGTCGTTATGCAGGCGGTGGCTGCCTGACAAACGCCGGCTGGACCCTAGACCATCGCCAGGAGCGACGGCACCAAAAGGAGGGCCTGGACCAGCGCACGCATTTCGAGCGTGATCGGGACAGGCTCCTCTACTCCTCAGCATTCCATAGACTTGCCGGGATTACGCAGATTGTGCGAGCCGGTGAGGCGAATGTTTTCCATACCCGCCAACAGCATACGTTAAAGGTCGCGCAGGTAGGCCGGCGGCTAGCTCAGAAACTTGCGAAAGAGCAGAAGAGGGCGGGCATATTCAGAGGCCTCGACCCAGAAGTTGTGGAAGCGGCATGTCTTGCCCACGACCTTGGGCATCCTCCGTTCGGGCATGTCGGAGAGCACACGCTCAACGAGTTGGTGACCAAACACGACGACGATGGCTTCGAGGGGAACGCTCAGTCATTCCGAATTATGACGAAGCTCGCAATACGGTTCCCAGAGGTGAATGGGATCGACATGACCCGTGCCACATTGGCCGCCTGCCTGAAATACCCTTGGTATCGGGGGAAAACGGGCAAGGAAGCGAAGAAGTGGTCGGTCTACAAGTCAGAGCAAGAGGATTTTGATTTTGCGCGAGAGCATCACGCCAACCATTCTGAGAAAACCCTAGAGGCTGAGCTAATGGACTGGGCGGACGACGTCGCCTACTCTGTCCACGACCTCGAAGACTTTCACCGATGCAACGCTCTGCCTTGGCAGAAAGTCTTCGCTGAAAAGGACAAAATTATCTCGCACGCCAATCGCTCTCACCCTGTCGGAGAGCATCGATTGGATGCCGCTTATGAACGGCTCAAGGGCTTCTTAGAAGGTACTTACACAGAATTGCTGTCGGAGCCGTATGATGGCACGCGGGAGCAGCGCGAACAATTGCGTCGTATGACGTCGCAGTTGATCGGGACATACATCGGCGCGATAAGGATCAACGAGGATCGCTCATCTAACGTCGCGGTTACTTTCAATAGCGATTACGTCGACGAAGTCCACATACTGAAGCAAATCACACGCGACTATATTATTGGCAGTCCAACGCTTGCGGCTCAGCAGTTTGGTCAACAGCGAATCATCCGTGATTTGTTTGAAGCGCTTACCTCAAGTACAGACAATTCCATAGGCTATCCGCCATTCTTGCCGATCAGACTGCGCTATCTTCGCCCAATGGCCGGTACGAGCCCGGCTAGGTTCGTTGCAGATTGCATCGCCGGTTTGTCCGAGTCAGAGGCGATAGCGCTACATTCACGGCTCACAGGTGCGGTGACAGGGTCTGTATTGGATCCAATAGTGAGGTAATTCGCGCCAGTGCGGTGCAGGCCCGTACCCGAGCGCTAGCAAGTGGGCCTCGGAGGCAACCTCCACGTATCGGCGGATCGATCCCCGAAAGGCGACCGGCGCGGGGTCAAGCAAGGATGGTAGCGTCGTGGCTTCAAATACACGTCAGGGGGTAATTCTTGCCGACCAGATCCAGATTGGCGATCATACTGGTTGTTCTAATGTTTGTGCCGGCAGCGTGGTTGTACCTTCTAAACAATGATCCCTGCTCAAGCGAGCACTGCGTTGTAATCAGCGGCTTAGGAGCTATGGCCGTAAGTGCGGTACTTGGTCTTATCGCGCTGTATCACGCCCTGATAATCCTCGAAGGGCTCTGGATGTCCTTTCTACACCGCGATGAATAGCCTTCGTCGCCCATTCCTCGTCCCTATGCGGTCAATCTCGTCGATTACGGCGTCCTGCTCGTCGGTATCGCCATACGGAAAGCTGCGCTAAGCCTCGTTTAAGGGGCTGCGCGCCATCGCTGCGGTCGACAATCATCGTCTCTGTTTCCCCACCCGGATCACGTTACCGTTGTTGTTGCTGCACACTTTGCAGCGCATGCGTCGACCAAGGGCCACGATAGACTGCGTCGTGCCGAACCGGCGCGCCAGGCCGTGCCGATCAAGGTGACGTTCCCGGCCGCAGCGTTTGCAATGGCAGAAAAGCTCATACCAGTCCGGCAGATTGGCGAAGGTGATTTCTTCCGGTCGTCCGGCTGGCTCCGCATTGCCAGCCGGTACAATCGGGAGGGCGGGGCCTCCGAAGGCATAGGGTCGCTATATTTCAGTTGGCAGCGATCGTTGAAGTTGTTCTTGGTTTTCGAGCAGCCGTTGGCTTGAGCCAGTTTCCCTAGGAGGGACGGCATAGGCATGTCGCCGACACGTTCTAGCAGCGCCTTAGCGTCATATTGCTTCTTCATGCCGCATGAACATTCGACGCGAACCTTGGCGACAAGCTCCGACAGCCACCAGGCGCCGCTCTTAGGCATTGCCCTTCTTCCATTCCGGTCGGTGCTCGTAGCAGAACCAGTTCGGCGTGGCCCTTCCGACAGCAAAGCCGAAGCCGCCCCACTTCTTGCAGTCGGGGTGTTCGCATAGGTGGACATACGGGCCGCTGCTTGCGGCTTTCGCTGCGCCGGTTTCGTCGCTCATGCTCAATGCCTTCTGAGTATATTTGTTCTACAAATGTTCTCATTGAGGCAGAGAGTCAACACCGAGATTTGGGGAGTAAGCGTCCTGCTGCGGGAGCGTTATGGGGACACGAAGAAAAGAACGGCAGTAAGCAACCAGAGCAGCACACCGATCAATCCCGCCATGTCAGCGCGGCACATCAGCGAGCCATCGGCGACCCGTTTGAACCCGAGCCAGCTGAAACCTCTATCGGCCGAGGCTATTGGTTGAACGCGCACCTTTCCGAGAGTGATGATCGGAAGTACCAGTCTTGCGGTGGTGTAGCCAAACAGCTCAAGAAGAACGTCGATCAAGTCACAACCCCGGTTTTAAGGCTCCATGGCCGCATGGAATAATCGGCGACATGCGTTAATACCTGGAGAAGATGGTTTTCGAACTTGCCGTGGGGAGGGGTTAATGCGGTTTCGGTACAAGCACCACGACGCCGGCGCCAAGCTCGAACATTTCCGTTTCTGCATTCATTGCCAGATAGTGGTTCTCCGCCAGTTCAATCAAAGCCTCAGCGACGTCTTCCCGTGACCAGCCGGCCGCCTCAGCTTTTGCGGCCAGATGTTGGAATTCGGCCTCAATGGCTTCCTGGCAATGGAGACTACGGTCGGGATGGCATTTCGGATGCTTGGGCGCGGGGATTTTCGGCATGGCGTTTCCTCCTGCAGAAGATGTTGGGGCGCAATCCGCGTTCTGCAAGGCCCCGCTAATTTAATGATTCGCCTTCGATTTTAACGCGCCTGTCAGTCCAGCCCCGCCGATAGGCCTCGTCGAGCACGTCGCGCCACATGTCGTCGTCGACCCCGTTGACCCAATTTGCTTGAGCAAGCAGGAAAACGGCCACCAGGCAAACCTCACGAAGCTCGTCGTCGGCAAGTTCGGTGATCGAAGTGGATGTTTCCATGAGTGTCTCCTCTTGGGCAGAGGCTACGCCGTAACGGTCTCCGTTGGCTATTGTAGGATTCACCAAGCTAGATTTCGGGGTAGGCCGGCCAGACACTTTGTGACCACAGATTCGATTCCTCGCCGCGATCCTCGGCGGAGCAGGTGATTCGTGACTTCGAAGAAGAAATGAAGCGATAGGCGGCGGCTGACGGCAGTTCAAAAGCCTTCGACGTTACCTGTTGGCATTCGACCTGGGATATTGGCAGAGAAATCAACCAGAGTGAGCGGCTCGGCGCTGTATGTGGCGTAGCACGTGAGCTGGTAGGTCTTTACCTCCAACCCCGTTTTCGCCGCGAATTTCACCGCCGCATTAAACTCGCGCATCGCTTCGCGCAGCCGCTCCTTGGCTTCGCGCTGATCGCGGGTGAGCGGGAATTCTAGAATCTCTGCCATGACGGGTTCCTTTAGGAGGACGCCTTCAATCGTTGGAAGCCAATTGACCGAAAGTGCTCATCGGCCATCTCGGTTAACGCGATGGCGACATCATCGTCAGACCAACCGGCAGCCTCACAATGCGAAATGAACGCCCGGAAGGCATCGGCAATAGCTGTTTGGCATTCTTCTATTCTGTCATCATGTAAGTCGGGGCTGTTGGGCGGCGTCACAGCTGGCAGATACGATGGGGTCATTCTTTTGTTTCCTGCAGTCGTCAATTCTTGATCACCACCTCGGTCCCGGTGTCCAAGAGGATGCGCAACGTCCGGATCATGTCGGCCGCATCGAGCAGCGCTGCCGCAATCTGCTCCTCGGTCCGATTGTCAATCGCTCCAGCTATCGTCTGAAGCTCGATCACGGCATCAGCTTCCGTGTTGCTGCTCGGTATGCCGGCTTGCTCGCGCATGTCGCGTATGGTCGCGACGGCGCGCTCTAGCAGGCGCCGTTTTTCGAATGTCGTGAGATGCTGCGACTGGTTGGCGGCCCAGATGAGTTCGGAGACGAACGCGGTGGTGAGGGACATTTGTCTACCCCTAAAAAATCGACACGCGGTATATGATGGACGCGTCCTGCTTCGAGTTGGCAAGGCTGGTCGTCAATTTGTCTTTGCTCTGGTTTGGAGATGTTCTCTAAGATTTCGGCGGCTGGCAGCAGCCCACCTGGGCGCATGCGAATGTGTAGATTTTGTCCGTTGCGTCAAGATACCAATTCATCGCATCTAGCGCGAACCGGATGCCTTTTAGCAGTGAAGGATCAATTCGGGCCATAAGCTCGCCGATAGAACTAGCCCGGTGGTCTGGCGCGACTGGATTGTCTGCCAAGGCCTCAATGCCTGTTCTGTATTCTTTCAAACTTACAGCCTGATCGACGGCGTCAGCAGCCTCGGCTCCATCGAGGTAAGGGATCCCAATCGAGGCAAGAATTGTAGATACGAGGAGTTTGCATACCGCCTTACATGCTTTGCAGGTGAGGTCCTTGTTTGCGTTTTCGATCGTTCTCTTGAAGAAGCCAACGGTAGCGCGAAAAGCGGAGTCGCCTTTAGCTTTAATACGTAGGGAGAGGCTCCACAGCTTCTTAGACGGACGGTATAAATAAAGCTCCACCTTCTCTCTGGCATCCCGAGCAAGATTCTCGCCCTGATCACGCAGGTTGCTGTAAACGGCACCTCGTATCTTCTCAATAAGAACTACGATGAAACCATTGTCCTCGGAGATGGAGAAGTCGTGGACAAAGTCGACATCGCCTTCGCCCTCAATCTCGTGGATTTCCAGTGCATCCTCGCGGATAATAGTATGCGTAAGAAGCATGTCGACCTCCCCACTGGCTACGCAGCTGTGACTGCTGCTGGCAGTGTCGATGCTACTACCGCTTTAACGCGAATTGAATTCGCCCAATGAGGCTACAGCCTTGGCGCGCAGGGGCGTTCAAAGCACAGGGTATTTCGTTCTGTGTGCATCGAGCGCCCGCATTGCCTTTTGGCCCGCCTTGGTGAGCCAGACTTGATCCGGATTTCCCTGGCGATCCGTCTCAGCGCTCACGTCGATATAGCCGCGCTCTTGAAGCTTCCTTTGAGTATGTCGACCGAAGTTCTTCAACGTGTACCAATCGATCGCCTTATCCGGGCCAACCGTCATCAGATAATCCATTGCCCGCTTCTCCCGGTGGTCGAACGGAGGCTGGATCGGCTCGGGTGGATGCTCGCTTAACGGGATGTCTAATGGGTTCCGCGTCGGAGAAACCACGTCGTCGGCGGGTTGTGGGGTGTGCACACTGTTTGGGATCATTCGAAGCTTATAGTGCGCGGTCTCCACCTCGATCGTGATGACGTGACGATTGGCGACATCTGCCAGGCGCTGAAGCTCAGCCTGTTTTATAAGGGCTTTCGCGGTCATCGGATGCTCTCCCAAGCTTTGCGGCCTAACGCTGTCAGGTGAACGATCACCGGCCGGTCACCGCCCTTTTCCAGTGGTTTAAGTTCAATGGCACCGCGCTCGCTCAATCCGCGTAAGGTTGCTGGCCCACAGTGCGATAAACGGTTCGCAGCTAGCTTCCCCCCATGATTGACGAGCTGCTTGAGCGCCGAAGTCTCTCGCTGATTTAGGCCAGGGAGAACCTCCGGATTCTGCGCCTTCAATTCCTCTTGCTCTGCTTTCCATTTCTCAAGCGCTGACATCGGCTTTTTTGGATCTCCTGCTGAGGGAGCGACAACGATAGATCCGTCGGCCTTAAGCTCGATAGAAACGCCGAGTTCGACGGCGAGTTTGGCGGCGGATCTGATTTGACCGAGCTTCCAATTGTTCTTTTCCGGCACGCTACTACCTCGGCTAGTCACTAATCGTCGGTGGCTTGGGATTCCGCTTCGTGGCCTTTGTGCGTCTTTGCCTGATAGTTACCCGTTTGTTTGCGTTCATTCTCCATGGCTAGCGACTACCCCCGTAACGCCGAGCTCCTTTCGGTTTCCTCCCTTTCGTCAACCCCGTTCCAGAAATCGGTGTCATCGATCCATGCTTCGTAGACCCGAGACCGATCGTCGCTGGCCTCTCGCCGGCAGATAACCAGTGCCCACCCGAATGCACCAACCGTATTGAAGAAGTAACGCCTCATAACCTCATAGAATATGGGCGGCGCTTCCGGCATGAGGTCGTTGCAAAGCGTATCGCCGACTTGAGGGCAGATCCCATGGTAGTAGCTTATTGGCAGAATCGAGTGCGGCTCTAAGCTCCCGTCTTGCTGAATCTCATAGGTTCGGATCTCAACGGACATGGTCTATTCGTCCCAGTAGTTTTGTTTCGTAGGGGGATCGCCATCTGAATCGAAGAGATTGTCGGGATCGGGAAAAAGCTCTCTCGTTATCAAAGTCGTTTGGATTGCCTCGACTGTCGTCCTTGCCTCCAACTCGGTTAGGCGCTGTTTCGCCCACGCTATCATCCGCTCGTACTCGGGTGGAAGCTGCTCGGCCTCGGGAATCGTTTCGATTGTCAGCCGCATGTCCGCTATCTTACGGCGCGCCACGGCAATCTCTTCGAGATATGCCAATCTTTTGCCTTCACGCTCGGCGCGTAGACGAGCTAGGTCGCGGCGACGTAACATCGCTTGCCTCGCTCGCTCCTGTTCGGCCCTTTTCCGGCTTTCCTCGGCATTTGCGACAATGATAGTGCGCATCCCTGCGACAAAGTTCTCTAGGCAGCTCTCGACCGTCTGGGACTTGCCGTCAGACCACGATTTCCTCAATCCGCTTGCGTATCCGTCGTAGCCGAGGGTCAGTTTCCCTGTGTAAACGATGTCGAACTCAGGCCAGGGCTCCAACCGTTCGAACGACCAGATGCGTCGATTACGCTCCTTGTCCCGCTTGGCCTTTCGCCGCTGAAATTCGGCGAGCTCGGATTCTGTGGGGCTATGCTTCGGGCGTTTTCTTTCCTCCGTCAAACTGATGTGCACGGCGCCCTCGGAAGTAGTGAAGTGCAACCCGTGCTGATCGGCTTCCAGCTTTCCGCCCATAGCCTCGGTGTTGAGCGCGAGATAGTGAAGAATGCGCATGGCGCGCTCCCGAGTCCTTTCGTGAACGCACACGCCCTTTGCTGATATAACGCCGTCGCCATTCGGCTTCGCGTTTCGCAAGTGCTTCACAATTGGAGCGATGGATTTGTGGAAGACATCTATGGGCTGGTCTACATCAGGCAGTTCGACAGGCGCTGCATTCGGTGCTGCCGTTTCGGCCTTCTGCTTGCGCTCCTGGGCGATACGCTTTCGTTCCGCCTTTGCCGCCCCTAACGCAGCCAACACTATCTCGCTGGGCCTGTTCGGCGGGCCTATGTGGATCGTATGAAGGGCTTTGTTCTCGACGCTTCGAAGTGGTGTCTTTTTTGCCGGCAGCCCAGCCTCAACCTTCGCCCAATAGCCGCGCGGGGGAGTGGGCACGAGATGCCTAACGCATATCTTGGCGAGGCCTCTGTCGGAGAGACCGTATTCCTGGGAAAGCTTCAATATCGGGGTTGACCAGACAAGGTCATGAAGCTCTTCACGGGTAAGGGTCCGTTTCAGCTCTTCCATCCAATGGGCTCCGCCTAGTGGGTGAAACCGAGCGTGCTCAGGGCCAATGATCCAACAATCAAGCCAATTTCTTGCGCTTCCGTGGCTTCGCACTGGCTTTCACAGGAAACATCTCGGGTGGGTTCGCCGCAAATGCTGCAGCCGCAAGCTCTAGCGCACCGATGGTGACTTTCCTGCCTTTGCTACTGGGGCGGGGCATTTTGATGATAGTGCTCCCACCGAGATACGAGCCACGCTTGGCCATGTTTGATCCTTAGCACGTTCTGCGTGCAAAGTGTCACAGTGCTATTGAGAGTCAAGCGATCAAAGCCACTTGTCTTGGAACAGGTTCTCCAGAGCCTGCCCCATTGAGGCGACAACCGCTTCCTTGTTCTCCTTTGAACGATCGTTGGCGTAGCGCTCAATCGATTCCTCGACTATCCCGGCGGCATCGTCTCGCCTGGCCTTGTAGCGGGCGAGGGCCTTGACGAAGGCAATTATCGATGTCTCAGCCATTGGTCTCGCCAAGGTCTTTCGGCGCTTCCAGCCTTGTCCAACATTTTGTTCTGCTTCCTATATGCTTCCTGCGGCATTTCAGAAGGACTTTGTATATCGGGTAAGTTCTTGATTTTTTTGGCGCACCCGACAGGATTCGAACCTGTGACCTTTGGAATCGGAATCCAACACTCTATCCAGCTGAGCTACGGGTGCATCCGTTTGCAGCAAGGCCGCCGAAGCGGACTGTGAGCGGTTCATAGCTTAGCTTGCGCGTCGCTTCAATGGTGAAATGACGGAGTTCGCAGGGGAATTTGCGAGCGGCTCACAAATTGATGCGGAAGCCAGCCGATGGTCGAGCTTTGGAATGGGCCTGATGTGGCTGCCGGGCGGGGCGGGACAAGCTGTGCCCTTTGTGTCAGGCATGGCGGTGCGGGTGAGGGGAAAGGTCGGGCATGCAGAATGGATCAGTGGGGATGTCGAGGTGGTCTGCACCGGAGTCGAACATGACTCGTAAAGCGAGCTGAAGCCCTTGAAGCTTGCTACTCGGTTCCGCTTAAACCGATGAAACACATGGCCCGGCGATTGCCGGGCCATGTGGCGTCGTTGGTTAGGCGGTCTGCATGGCGCCGGGGCCGGGGATCGCCTTGGGCGGGACCTTGCCCATGATGATCATGCCGAGCACCTCGTCCTTGGTCACATCCTCTGTGCGGGCCTGGCCGACGACCTGGCCGTTCTTCATCACCGAGACGCGGTCGGCGAGGTCGAAGACGTCGTGGATGTCGTGGCTGATCAGGAAGATGCCGATGCCTTCGCGCTTCAGCTGCTTGATCAGCTCGCCGACCTGGGCGGTTTCCTGGGGCCCGAGGGCTGCCGTCGGTTCGTCCATGATCAGGATGCGGGCGTCGAACAGGATCGCGCGGGCGATCGCCACCGACTGCCGCTGGCCGCCCGAAAGCGCCTTCACCGGTTCCTTGAAGCGCTGGAAGTTGGGGTTGAGACGCCCCATGACTTCGCGGGCCTTGGCCTCCATCGCCACGTCGTCGAGCGTGCCCCAGGGGGTGCGCAGCTCGCGGCCGAGATAGAGGTTGGCGGCCGCATCGACGTTATCGGCGACGGCAAGCGTCTGATAGATCGTCTCAATGCCGTATTTCTTGGCGTCGCGCGGGTTGCTGATGTCGGCGGCTTCGCCATTGATCAGGATCTCGCCGCCGTCGCGCTTGTAGGCGCCCGACAGGATCTTGATCAGCGTCGACTTGCCGGCGCCGTTGTGGCCGAGAAGCGCCACGACCTCGCCGGGGTAGAGGTCGACGGAAGCGTTGTCGACCGCATGGATGCCGCCGAAGGAGATGGAAATGTTCTTCATTTCCACGAGCGGAGTGCGTTGGTCTTTCATTGGTCGGACTCCTTCTTACTTGGCACGGGCGCGGTAGATCGTGTCGAGCCAGACGGCGACGACAAGAACCACGCCGACGACGATGCGCTGGAACGGCGAGTCGATCCCCAAGAGCACCATGCCCGACTGCAGCGATTGCATGACGAGTGCGCCGATCATCGCGCCGGCGATCGTGCCGACGCCGCCGGCAAGCGACGTGCCGCCGATGACCGCGGCTGCGATCGTGTAGAGCTCGTCGAGCTCGCCTTGCGCGTTAGTTGCGGCGTTGAGGCGGGCCGTCGAGATCGCCGCGGCGATGGCGCAGAGCACGCCCATCAGCATGAAGATCTTGACGGTGACCCAGCGGGTCTTGATCCCCGCCAGTTCGGCTGCCTCAGGATTGCCCCCGAGCGCAAAGACATAGCGGCCGAAGCGCAGGCGAGTGGCGATGAATGTCATGACGATGCCGACGGCGATGGCGACCAGCACGGGGATGGCGATACCGTGCGAGATGAGCAAGCCGCCGTCCGGCCAGGCGATGCCGTTGGCGTCGGCATATTTGCGAGCAATGTTGACCGGCCAGTAATAGTGGTTGGCGATCGCCACCGCGCCCATCACCAGGATGCAGCCGAGGATGCCGAGGAAATATTCGGCCCAGACCGGGCGCAGCGGAAAGCCGAAGCGCTTGCGCTGCTTGCGCGAGTTGAGGATGGCCCCGACGATGGCGATACAGGCGATGATGCCGACAATCCAGCTGGCTGTCGCCCCGATGGACCCCTCGGTGCCACCGCCCATCAGGCGGAAGGTGGAATTCATCGGTGCAACAGTCTGGCCGCTGGTGACGAACCAGGTGGCACCGCGCCAGACGAGCAGGCCGCCGAGCGTGACGATGAAGGCCGGCACGTTGAGGAAGGCGATGATCGAGCCCTGGAGCGCGCCGATCGCGGCGCCGACGGCGATGCCGCAGGCAAGCGTGATGATCCAGATGGCGGGATGCTCGAGCCCGAGATATTGCGGCAGGACCTTGACCTGCATGACCGCCATGATCATGCCGCAGAAGCCAAGCACGGAGCCGACCGACAGATCGATGTTGCGGGTGACGATGATCAGTACCATGCCGGTCGCCATCACGGCGACGGACGAGGTTTGAACCGTCAGGTTCCAAAGGTTTCTCGGCGTCAGAAACAGGCCGCCGGTCATGATCTCGAAGCCGAGCCAGATGATGGCCAGCGCGCCGACCATGCCGAGCAAGCGGGTATCGATCTCGGTGGCGCGGAAGAAGCGCTTCACCGGGTTCTCGTCCGCGTTGCGGGCACGGTTGGCCTGGCTCTGTGTCTGATTGCCTTGTGTGATGTCGGCCATGGACGTGCCTTCCCCCCACTTTCTGTTGATGTCACCGCATCCGCCGGCGCCAAAGACCGGAATGGGACGCGACAAGTCTGATGATGAAGACAGTTGTCGAGCGCTTCTCTCGTTCGTGCCAACGCGTGCCTGAAGGTCTTACAGCGCCGCGTGTGAAATATGACGCGCTAAGGACGCTGTAAAACTTCAAGCATGCTTCATGATCCTCTCCTCAGATCGCTTCCGATTTAAGGGATCATGCAGCGGGCATTGTCCGCCCCGGTCACACCTTGCGCAAGCGCCGCAACGGGTTGCGTTGCGGCGCTTGTCGAAGGTTAGAGCTCAACTCTGTCCGGGCGGCTTATTTGCACGCAGCGACGTCGCCCTTGACGCCCTGGCAAGCTTCGTCCTTGGAGATCCAGCCGGCGTCGATGACGACGTTGAGGTTCTCCTTGGTGATCGGAAGCGGTGCGAGGAAGACCGACTGCATGGCGACGCCCTTGGGGCCGCCATTGAAGGCCGTCACGCCGGCGATTTCTTCCATCTTCTTGCCGCTCGCCAGTTCGGCGGCGATTTCGGCTGCGCGCTTGCCGAGTTCACGCGAGTCCTTCCAGACCGAAACGGTCTGGGTGCCGAGGGCGACGCGGTTGAGGGCTGCCTTGTCGGCGTCCTGGCCGGAGACCGGAACGGAGCCGGCGAGGCCCTGGGCATCGAGGGCTGCAATCGCACCGCCAGCGGTGCCGTCGTTGGAAGCGACGACCGCGTCGACCTTGTTGTCGTTTGCGGTCAGGAACTGCTCCATGTTCTTTTGGGCATTTTCCGGCTTCCATCCGTCGGTGTAGGCTTCACCGACGCTCTTGATCTTGCCGGCGTCGACAGCTTCCTTCAGCACTTCCATCTGTCCGGAGAACAGGAAGTCGGCGTTCGGGTCGGCAGACGAGCCCTTGATGAAGACATAGTTGCCTTCCGGCTTGACCTTGAACACTTCGCGAGCCTGCATGCGGCCCACTTCCTTGTTGTCGAAGGTGATGTAGAAGGCGGCCGGATTTTCGATCAGGCGGTCGTAGCCGACAACCGGAATGCCTTCGGCGGCAGCCTTTTCGATGGCCGGGCCGATGGCGTCGCTATCCTGTGCAAGCACGATCAGAGCGTTGGCACCCTGGGCGATCAGCGACTCGACGTCGGTCAGCTGCTTGGCAGCGGAAGACTGGGCGTCAGCGGAAATGTACTTGTCGCCGGATGCCTCAAGTGCTGCCTTGATGGCGGCTTCGTCGGTTTTCCAACGCTCTTCCTGGAAGTTCGACCAGGAAACGCCGACCACCAGATCCTTGGCGATGGCTGCGGAATGCATCGACGCGATGATGGCAGCCCCTGCCATCAGCTTCAAAACGGATTTCATTTCATCCTCCCGAGTGGCGGCCGGCTGAGCGTGCGAACCTCCCGCACCATCCTCGACCAGCCTTGCAACGCTGTCGAAATGCCACCGTAAACATCGTCCGGTTTTATTTTCTCGACAGTCGAGAAAATGAATGTCAGAGAATCCACGGCCTGTCAACACGGCCGACCCGGTTGCGTATGGACTGCCGATGCGCCGGTTTCCTGGGCTCGTCACCGGGGGTGCGGTGAGGGTCCGGGTGAAACGGACGCAGGCGGGAAGGGGATTGTTGTGTCATTTCAACAGTTCCGGCCGCCAAGCTCGGGTCGGGTGCCGCGTGATTTGCCGGCGACCCCGCTCGGTCTTGATCAATGGCCGTGCGTTTCAGCTCTGATGACAGCCTTCTCGCTCAGCGCCGAGCAAGTTCATTGCCACTCATCGCTGCCGGAAAGGGTCTGTGGATTATTTCTCGACAGTCGAGAAAATCAATGGCAGAGATTGACGAGGTGTCGACAAGGCGATCAGTGCCTTGCCTCGCCGTGCAACAGATGCTTTGGGAGGGCATGTGTTCGAAGGACCCGCCACCGGCAAGGACGTATGATGCTGACCAAGTCCAGCACTGAGCTCGTGCGTCAGCAGAACAGTGCGCTGGTCCTTGCCGCGCTCCGGCGCGCCCGCAATCTCTCGCATACCGAAATTTCCGCCGCAACCGGGCTCGCCTCGGCGACGGTGTCGGCGATCACGGCCGAGCTCGAGCGCGCCGGAGTGATCGCCAAGGCGGAACAGCATGTGCAGGGCGGACGAGGGCGCCCGCGCGTCCTGTTCACGCCACGTCGCGACTGCGGTTACATCGTCGTCGTGCGTATCTCTTCGGATGTGGTGCAGTATTCGCTGACCGACTATGGCGGCACGCTGCTCGACCGCTTCGAGGAGGGCCGCAATCACGACCAGCGCGGCACGGACGCGTTTGCGCGCACCTTCGTCGAGGCGCTGGAGCGCCTGCTGCAGCGCTCGCGCCTGACGCGCGACCGCGTGCTGGCCATCTCCATCAGCAGCAAGGGGCTGGTCGACGCCGATACGGACGCGGCACGGCTGCTCTGGTCTCCGGTGTTCGGCAGCGAGCAGCTCGACTTTGCCGCGTTGCTTGCGCCGGAATGGCGAGCGAGGGTGATGCTCAACAATGAGACCCTGCTGGTGGCACAGGCGCTGGCGGCCGAAGCGGAGCGCGCGCCGGACGGCGGATTTCGATCGCTTGCCGCCATCTCGCTCGGCCACAGCATCGGCCTCGGCGTTGCCCGCAAGGGCAGGTTCGGCGAGATCGACGTGACGGCGCCGAATTTCGGCCACATGCTGCATGCGCCATCGGCCGGACTGTGCCGTTGCGGCGCCTATGGCTGCATCGAAGCGGCTGCCGGTTTCTACGGCATTCTGCGGGCCGCCTTCGAAGTGCCGGCCGACACGATCCCGGCGAAATTCGTGCCAATTGCCGAAATGGACAAGATCGCAGCGAGTGCGCGCCAGGGGCATCGCATGGCCGGCTATGCCTTTCGCCAAGCTGGCATCGCGCTCGGCAACGGCGTCTCGCGCATGCTCAGTCTTTACGAGCGTATGCCGATCTACGTTACCGGCCCCGGCACGCGCTACTTCGATCTCTTGCGCGGCGGGTTGGAGGAGGGCGTATCCCAGTCACTCCAGCTCAGGCTTCAGGGCGCGCCCGAGATATCGGTCGTGCTCGACGAACAGCGGCTCGTGTTCGACGGCCATCTCGAGCGTGCTCTGGGCAAGATCGACAGCGAGATTGCTACGGCCGGATCGCACTAAGGAACAGCCGCTTTGGCGAGACGGGCGAGGCAACCATTTTTGGGGTTGTATCAAGGGCGAACAAACCAGCTAATACAATTTACAGTTATTTAGCAACTCCTTGTCAATGTGACATTGACGCGGGAGACGATGATGTTTTCAGTGATTGCATGCATACGCGATGATCACGATTGGCGTCTGGTGCTGGTGGCGGCCGTGGTTTGCCTGGCCGGTTGCGTCGCAACCATGCTGTTGCTGCTGCGTGCCCAGCGAAGCGAAGGCAGTCAGCGCGGTCTTTGGACCGCCGTCAGTGGTTTTGCCTGCGGCATCGGCGTCTGGTCCACTCATTTCATTGCCATGCTCGCCTATGATGGCGGGATGACGGTTTCCTATGGCGCCTGGGGGACGACGCTTTCGATCGTTCTCGCGATCGCGGCCGCCTGGGTTGCTTTCACGGTCGGGCTTGGCGCTCGCTCGCACTACGCCCTTGCATCTAGCGGTGTCATCCTGGGCGGCGGCATTGCCGCCATGCACTTTACCGGCATGCAGGCGCTCGAGATGCCGGGACACATTGTCTACGATGCAAGGTTCACGGTTTTCGGCATCGTCGCCGGCACCCTGCTGGCGATGGCAGCGCTGCATGCGTTTCATGTGCTGCGCAACGCCCGCAGGCTTGTCGTCTCGACGCTGCTGCTCGTCGTTGCCATCTGCGTCCTGCACTTCACCTCGATGAGTGGCATCACGCTGGTACCGGCGCCGGATATTCCGGCAGCCGATACCATCCATCCGGCCTGGCTTGCCGGCGGGGTCATTGCTGCCTCGACCATGCTGATCATCCTGGCCTTCGGCGCGCTGTTCGTCGATCGGCATCTGACCGACCTGCGCGGGCTTGCCAATGCATCGCTGGAAGGCATGGCCATCGTGCATGAAGGCCGCATCATCGACACCAACGAGCGTTTTGCGCGCCTGACGGGATGGAAGGTTTCGGAGCTCACCGGCCGAGATCCGGCGGAGGTTTTCGCCTTCGGTGAGGAAGGGCTGCAGAGCCATCATCGCGGCGACGGCCCCGGCGAAATCGATCTGATCAATGTGGCCGGCCAGTCCGTGCCGGTCGAGTTCATGTGCCGGACGGTCGAGTATCGCGGCCGCGAATGCGAGGTGATCTTCGTGCGCGACCTCAGCGCGCGCAAGGAAGCCGAGCGCACTATCGAGCATCTGGCCCACCACGATGTGCTGACCGATCTTCCCAATCGTGGTTTCTTCGACCGGCGCCTGGCCCAGGTCATGACGGTGGCGGCGGCGAAGAACGAGCAGCTTGCCATCCTTTGCCTCGACCTCGACCGCTTCAAGGCCGTCAACGACATTTTCGGCCATGGCGAGGGGGACCGCATCCTCATGAAGGTCGCCGACATCCTGCGCAAGGCGGTCGGCGAGGGGGATACCGTCGCCCGGCTGGGCGGCGACGAGTTTGCCATTCTTCAGGTGGGTGGCGAACAGCCCGACGCGGCGCGTCACCTGTCGGACCGCATCCTGACTTATTTTGCCGCCGAGATGGATACGAACCGCGATCCGACCGCCGTCGGCGTCAGCATCGGTGCTGCGATCTACCCTGCTGATGGCGACACGGCTGACCGGCTGCGCAACAATGCCGACACCGCTCTCTACCGCGCCAAACAATCGGGCAAGGGGATCGCCTGCTTCTTCGACACGGAAATGGACGAGACCGTGCGCACGCGACGGCAGATCGAAAACGACCTGCGCCATGCCGTGCTTCGCCGGCAGCTCTTCCTTGAATATCAACCGCTTGTCGATCTGCGCGGCGATCGGATCCTGGGCTACGAGGCGCTCTTGCGCTGGATGCATCCGGAGCGTGGCCTCATCAGCCCCGATGTCTTCATCCCGATCGCCGAGCAAAGCGGTTCGATCATCCAGATCGGCGAATGGGTGCTGGAGCAGGCCTGCAGGGAGGCGGCGAAATGGAACGAGCCTCTACCGGTTTCGGTCAATATCTCGCCGGTGCAGTTCCTGCTTCCCAATCTTTTCGATCAGATCTTTGGTATCCTGCGGCGAACGGGGCTGGAGCCGCGCCGGTTGGAGCTGGAGATCACCGAGGCGGCCCTTCTGCACAATCGCGAAGACGTTCTCGCCACCCTCGGACGACTGAGGATACATGGGGTGCGCATCGTCATGGATGATTTCGGCACCGGGCATTCCTCGCTCAGCAACCTGCAGACGTTCCCGTTCGACAAGCTGAAGATCGATTGCAGCTTCACTGCCGTGATCGACAAGGACCCTTCGGCGCACGCGATCGTCAGGGCGATCATTGCGCTTGGCAACAGCCTCAACCTGCCTGTCGTAACCGAAGGCGTGGAAACGGAGCGGCAAAGGCAGATCCTGGTCGACGAGGGCTGCCTCCAGGTTCAGGGCTTTCTCACTGGCAGGCCCGGCGTTGCCCCGAGCACCGGGCAGGAGGAGCAGTCAGGCGGATGGGAGAATGCGCCATTGCGCGCGGACGGCTGAGGCAATGAACTGAAACACGAAACGGCCGGGCGTGTCGCGCCCGGCCGTTTGTCTTTGCCAAACGGAAACCCGCTTCGCACTTTTCCTCGAAATGCTTTACGCGACGCTGATCTGGCGCTTTTCGATGACCGACTTCACGGCTGCGTCGGCAAGCGCGAGCGCTGCCAGGCCATCCTTGCCCGACGGGGTGATTTCCGTGCCCTTTTCGATCGCGGAGATGAAGCTCTCGATCTCGTTGGCATAGGCTTCGGTGTAGCGGGTCATGAAGAAATCGTGCAGCGGCGGGCGGGTGTAGCCTTCGCCATTGGCGATCTCGATCGACACCGGGCGCTGGTTTTCCGCCGAGACGACACCCTGGGAGCCGTGAACCTCGATGCGCTGGTCGTAGCCGTAGGTGGCGCGGCGCGAGTTGGAGATGATCGCCTGTTTGCCGGAGGCGGTCTGCAGGATGACGGACACACTGTCGTAGTCGCCGGCTTCGCCGATTGCCTTGTCGACGAGGACGGCGGCGGTCGCCGTTACCGATACGGGCTCTTCGCCGAGCAGGAAGCGCGCCATGTCGAAGTCATGGATCGTCATGTCGCGGAAGATTCCGCCCGAGCGCTTGATGTAGTCGACCGGCGGCGCGCCGGGATCGCGCGAGGTGATCGTCACCATCTCGACGTCGCCGATCTTGCCGGCGTCGATTGCCTGCTTGACGGCCATGAAATGCGGGTCGAAGCGGCGGTTGAAGCCGACCATCAGCTTGCCCTTGGTCTCGGCCACCACCTTCATGCAGGCCCGCACGCGATCGACATCGAGATCGATGGGCTTTTCGCAGAAGATCGCCTTGCCGGCGCGGGCGAAACGCTCGATCAGGTCGGCATGGGTATCGGTCGGCGTGCAGATGACAACGGCGTCGATATCGGCCGATTTTTCGATTGCCTCGATGGTGCGGACCTCGCAGCCATAGGCCTTGGCGATGGCATCGGCGGCGGCCGGAAAGGCGTCGGCCACGGCGACGAGCACGGCATCGGGATTGCCGCTGACGGCCTTTGCGTGAACCTTGCCGATGCGTCCGGCGCCCAGAAGACCAAATCTCACTGTCATCTCTGTCTCTCTCGAAATCCGGTCCTCGACCGGGAAGGTGCGTGATGATCGGCGCTCATCGCGCAAAGGCGCCGCGGAGGGGCAATTCCGCGATTGGGTTGCAAGGTGGTTGTCAGCGATGGTGCCCGAGCGGATGCCGCGCGCTTTCCTCTCCCTTGCCCGACCGTTTCTTCCGTGCGGGCGTCCGGCGCCATCTGTTCGGAATGAAATGGTCGAAGAAAACAATTTCGGAATTTTTATTCTATTTTCATGGTGCCCGTCAAGGGCGTGATGCGGTCGCGGGCTTGCGGCGGCCGGTGGATTTCCCCTACAAGACATCCGTTGCCGATCACGAGCGCAAGCACCCAGAGGACAGGATGATCAAACTCATCGACCCGGACCACGCCTTTTACCGTCCCTTGTGGCGGCGGGTTTTGATCTTTTTAGTCTGCGCCGGCTGGGCGGCGCTCGAATTCTATCACGACCAGCCGTTCTTCAGCATCATCGCTCTGGCGATCGCCGCCTATGTCGGGTCCTCTCTGCTGCTGTTTTACAAGCCGACAGACAAGACTGCCGGTGCTGAGGGCTCGGCGTCAAAAGACGAGACGCCCAAGGCTGACAACGACGCGTGAGCGGCGGTCAGGCCGCCTGCAATTGGCGCGACGCCTCGTCGATGAGCATGTTGGCGAGTTTCATCCGGACCGTCGCATTGGCGCGGTAGTCCTGCGGCAGGCGATCGGGATGATTGGCGGCGGCGAAGCTTCGCCGCTTGGCAGCGAGCGTCGTCAATGTCTCCCCTTCACCAAGGTCAAGTTCCTCGGCGACTTCGGCAAGGCTGATGCGGTTGAGAAATTCCGGCATCGGCTCTATCGGCGGCGGCTCGACGAAGGACGCATCGAAATAGGCTCGCTCGACGGCGCTGCGCGCAGCAGACGCGCTGTCGGCGCCGCCGGCGACGAACGTGGTTGCGAACAGAGGCGTGCGCGACGTCGCGAAAACCTCCGCATTGGCGGTCTCTTCCTCGTCTTCTTCCGTCTTCAGCCGCTCGAGCACGGACTGAAACACCGACATTCCGAACATGCAGCCTCCGCTATCCCGGCGCAAAATGCCGGATGGAGATTATCCCAGGCTGATCAACTTGATCATGCCCAGGCTGATCAACCAATGCTGGCTGATCATGCTCGTCCCTGTTTGAGAATGAGGTCGTAGAGCAGCTTGGCGCTCGGCGGCAGCGCGCGTCCCTCGGCGGTGATCAACCCATAGGGCTTGATGCGGATCGGGATCTCGGTTTTGAGGATGCGGATCTCGCCGGCCGGCGTGCCGTTGTCGGCGATCAGGTTGGCGACATCGAGCGCCACCGGCGCAATCGCATTGGTGTTGCGCACGATCGACAGCGTCAGGATGATCGACGAGGTGTTGATGACGGTCGCCGGTAGGCGCACACCCGCGGACATGAAGCTGTCTTCGACGGCGCGGCGCAGCAGCGTTCCCGGCGGCTGGAACACCCAGTCGTAGGCGGGCAGATCTTCGGCGCCGGCAATGGGCTTGTCGAGCAGCGGATGGCCGTCGCGCACGATCAGGCAGACCTCCTCGTAGCCGATCTCGACCATGTTGAAGAGCCGCGGGCTGAGATCGTCTGGGATGCGTCCGACGACGAAGTCGTGGCGGGCGGCGAGCAGCTCGCGCGTCAGCACATTGCTGTTTTCGATCTGGATGTTGATCTCGATGCCGGGATAGGCGGTGATGACCTGGCGGATTGCCGGAACGGCGAGGTTGAGCGCCGGCCCGGTCACCGAGCCGATCGACACCGAGCCGCCGCTGCCGGTCTTCAGTTCGCTGATCTCGCGCGAGGCCTCCCGCAGTTCCAGAAAGATCGTGCGCGCCCGCCGCGCCAACGCCTGGCCGTAGCGGGTCAGTTCTACGCCGCGTGCCACTCGCTCGCAGATCGGCGCCTTCAGGATCGTCTCGATCTCCGCCAGCATGCGCGAGGCGGCGGGCTGGGAGATGCCGAGCGTCTCGGCGGCCGCACTGATGCGACGATGATCGTCGATCGCCAGGATCAGCCGGAGGTGATTGATCTTCAGCCCTGAGCGAAAGAGCCCGCTGTCGAACTGTTCGGCGGCAATCCCTGTCGTGCCGGGCTTTCCTTCTTTCATCATCGTGGGCAATCCAGTTTTCAGGATGTTTCAAAAATCACACTGTTTTCGAGTAGTATATCAATATTGGTATGGTAGCAAAGCGATATTGTATTTGACAGTTATGGCTTTTGATTCCAGTTTTTCCCCATGTGCCAGTGCATGTGGGAGCATGCGGGCGGGGAGGACTTCCTTCACCTGGATCCACCGCCGGAGACGCGATCTCCGGGCCGGTGGATCGCTGCGCATAGGACGGGGAGGCTGCGGGCCTGCCGGCTTCAACACTTTTGGGAGAGACCAGATGAAATTGATTACTTCGCTTCTCGCAGCGGCCGCGATCTCCGTCGCGTCGTTTGCTGCGCCCGCCTTCGCACAGGACAAAGGCACGGTTGGCATTTCCATGCCGACGAAGACCTCGACCCGCTGGATCTCCGATGGCGAGACCATGGAGAAGCTGTTCAAGGAAGCCGGTTACACGCCGGACCTGCAGTTTGCCGACGATGATATTCCGAACCAGCTCGCCCAGATCGAAAACATGGTGACCAAGGGTGCCAAGGTTCTCGTCATCGGCGCCATCGACGGCACGACGCTTTCCGACATCCTGCAGAAGGCCCATGACGCCGGCGTCAAGGTCATCGCTTACGACCGTCTGATCCGCGATTCGGGCAATGTCGACTACTACGCCACCTTCGACAACTTCCAGGTCGGCGTGCAGCAGGCAACGTCGCTGGTGCAGGGCCTGAAGCTCGACGGCGCGACCGAGCCGAAGAACGTCGAACTCTTCGGCGGTTCGCCTGACGATAACAACGCCTTCTTCTTCTACGACGGTGCGATGTCGGTCCTGCAGCCGCTGATCGACAGCAACAAGATCGTCGTCAAGTCCGGCCAGAAGGGCATGGACCAGGTCGGCACGCTGCGCTGGGATGGTGCCGTTGCCCAGGCCCGCATGGAAAACCTGCTGTCCTCCAACTACACCGATGCCAAGGTCGATGGCGTTCTGTCGCCCTACGACGGCCTGTCCATCGGCATCATCTCGGCGCTGAAGGGCGTCGGCTATGGTTCCGGCGACATGGCGATGCCTGCCGTTACCGGTCAGGACGCCGAACTGCCTTCGGTCAAGTCGATCCTTGCCGGCGAACAGTATTCGTCGATCTTCAAGGACACGCGCGAACTCGCCAAGGTCACGGTCGGCATGGTCAATGCGATCATGGAAGGCAAGGAGCCGGAAGTGAACGACACCAAGACCTATGACAACGGCGTCAAGGTCGTTCCGTCCTACCTGCTGAAGCCGGTCGCGGTCGACAAGTCCAACATCAAGGATGTGCTGGTCTCCTCCGGTTACTACACCGAAGATCAGATCAACAACTGATAGGATGACGCACCTGAGGGTCCGCGATCCATCGCGGACCCTTTTATCCCGGTGAGGGAGCCTGTACTCTCTTGCCGACTGCCGCTGGAATGACTGAACATGGACAATATCATTCTCGAAATGCGTGGCATCACCAAGACGTTTCCGGGCGTCAAGGCGCTGGACAATGTCAGCTTCAAGGTTCGCGAAGGTGAGATCCACGCTCTGGTCGGTGAAAACGGTGCCGGCAAATCGACGCTGATGAAGGTACTGAGCGGCGTCTATCCCGCCGGCACCTATGACGGCGAGATCTACTACGACGGCGAGCCTCGCCGCTTCTCGACCATCTCTGACAGCGAACATCTCGGCATCATCATCATCCACCAGGAACTGGCGCTGGTTCCGCTGCTGTCGATCGCCGAAAACATCTTTCTCGGCAACGAGATCGCCACCAATGGGGTGATCCATTGGCCGCAGACCTTTGCCCGCACGCAGGAACTTCTGAAAAAGGTGGGCCTGAGCGAGCCGCCCGCCACGCTGATCACTGACATCGGCGTCGGCAAGCAGCAGCTGGTCGAGATCGCCAAGGCGCTGTCGAAGAAGGTGCGGCTGCTGATCCTCGACGAACCGACCGCCTCGCTCAACGAAAACGATTCTGACGCGCTCTTGAAGCTCTTGATGGAGTTTCGCGCGCAGGGCATGACTTCGATCATCATTTCGCACAAGCTGAACGAGATCCGCAAGGTCGCCGACCAGATCACCATCCTGCGCGACGGCGGAACCGTTGAAACGCTCGACTGTCAGACCGAGGATATCGGCGAAGACCGGATCATCAAGGGCATGGTCGGTCGTGCGATGGAAGATCGTTACCCGCCGCGCGAGCCCAAGATCGGCGAGACGCTCTTGGAAGTGAAGAACTGGAACGTCTTCCACCAGCATCACCGCGACCGGCAGTTCCTGCACGACGTCAATTTTACCGTGCGCGCCGGCGAAGTCGTCGGCATCGCCGGCCTGATGGGGGCGGGGCGAACCGAAACGGCGATGAGCATCTTCGGCAAGTCCTGGGGGCACAAGATCACCGGCGACGTCCTGATGCGCGGCAAGCCGGTCGACGTCAGCACCATCCCCCGCGCCATCGACGCTGGTCTCGCCTATGTCACCGAAGACCGCAAGCAACTGGGTCTCGTGCTGATCAACAACATCAAGGAGAACACCACGCTCTCCAACCTGAAGGCGGTGGCGTCCAACGGCGTCATCGACGATCGCAAGGAGGTCAAGGTCGCCTCCGACTATCGTTCGAAGCTGCGCATCCGCTCGCACTCGATCTATCAGGAAACGGTCAATCTTTCCGGCGGCAATCAGCAGAAGGTGGTGCTGTCGAAGTGGCTGTTCACCAATCCGGAAGTCCTCATCCTCGACGAGCCGACACGCGGTATCGATATCGGCGCGAAGTATGAGATCTACACCATCATCAACCAGCTTGCAGCCGAGGGCAAAGGCATCGTGATGATTTCATCGGAGATGCCGGAACTGCTTGGAACCTGCGACCGCATCTACGTCATGAACGAGGGCCGCATCGTCGCCGAGCTTTCAAAGGCCGAAGCGAGCCAGGAATCCATCATGCGTGCCATCATGCGTTCAGGGGAGAAACACTAATGGTCGCCGATACGAGCACCCAACCGAACAAACCCTCGATCGGGGACTATCTCAAGAACAACATCCGCGAATACGGCCTCCTGGTCGCGCTCGTGGTCATCATGCTGTTCTTCCAGTTCGTCACCAACGGCGTGCTGTTCCGCCCGGTCAACATCACCAACCTGGTGCTGCAGAACTCGTTCATCGTCATCATGGCGCTGGGCATGCTGCTGATCATCGTCGCCGGACACATCGACCTTTCGGTCGGCTCGATCGTCGCCTTCATCGGGGCGATATCGGCGATCATGCTGGTCAAGTGGGGCCTGCCGGCCTTCGTCGTCATTCCTGCCTGTCTTGTTGTCGGCGGCATCATGGGGGCGGCGCAGGGTTACTGGGTCGCCTATCAGAAGATCCCGTCCTTCATCGTCACGCTTGCCGGCATGCTGGTCTTCCGCGGGCTCACCTACGTGGTGCTCGGCGGCCGGCCGATCGGTCCGTTCCCGAAGGAGTTTCAGCTGCTTTCGACAGGCTTCGTTCCGGATTTCCTCTACTTCCTCAATCCGAGGCCCGACCTCATCCAGAACATGGTGGCGCTGGTGGCGGTGCTGGCACTCGTCGGCTACGCCATCTATGCGGGCGTGCGCAATCGCCGGGTCAACGAGCAGCACGGTAGCGAAAACGAGCCCTTCGTCTTCTTCGCCATCCAGATGGCGGTCATCGCCGTCGTTGCGCTGTTCATCGGCTATCAGCTTTCGACCTATCGCGGCCTGCCCAACGTGCTGATTGCCATGGGCGTGCTGATCGCGCTCTATACCTTCGTCACCACGCGCTCGACGATCGGCCGTCGCATCTATGCCATGGGCGGCAACGTCAAGGCGGCGAAGCTCTCCGGCATCAACACCGAGCGGCTGACGTTCTACACCTTCATCAACATGGGTGTTCTGGCCGCACTTGCCGGCATGATCATCACCGCCCGCCTCAACTCGGCAACGCCGAAGGCCGGCCAAGGCTTTGAACTCGACGTGATTGCGGCCTGCTTCATCGGCGGCGCCTCAGCGTCCGGCGGCGTCGGCAAGATCATCGGCGCGGTGATCGGGGCCTTCATCATGGGCGTGATGAACAATGGCATGTCGATCATGGGCATCGGCATCGACTACCAGCAGCTGATCAAGGGTCTGGTGCTGCTCGCTGCCGTCTTCTTCGACGTCTACAACAAGAACAAGGGCTGACCAGCGACCGAACGGCCCGGATCGAACCAGTACCATTGAACGGGCAGCTCCGGCTGCCGGGAGTGACAGCCCGGACTGTCAGGATTGGGTGGCGAGAGCCACCCGAGGGGCCGCGGTTTGCCTGAGATCAGGCGCGAGCAAGGCCCGAACGATGCAAGGAAGGACAGGATCGTGCTGATTTCTCAGATCAGGAACGAAGACGGATCGACAACGGTCGCGGTACGCGCGCCGGGCGAGGTTGCCCGCGCAGTCAACGGCGCGGCGAGCGTCTATGCACTGGCGATGGACGCGGCCAATGCCGGGCGTAGCCTCAAGGACACGATCGAGGCAAAGGGTCTTGGTGCTGCCGTCGATCTCGAAAAGGCCTATGCCGAAGGCCGTCTTCTGCCGCCGATCACCCACCCCGACCCCGCGCACCTGCATCTGACCGGAACGGGGCTGACGCATCTTGGTTCAGCCGCGACCCGCGACGCCATGCACAAAAAGACGACCGAGGCGGCGGAGGAGACGCTGACCGACTCGATGAAGATGTTCCGCATGGGCCTTGAAGGCGGCAAGCCGCAACCGGGCGAAACCGGCGTGCAGCCGGAATGGTTCTACAAGGGTAACGGCACCTCCGCCGTCGCGCCCGGTTCGGCGCTCGTCTCTCCGGCCTTTGCCGAAGACGGTGGGGAGGAGCCGGAGATGGCCGGCATCTACGTGATCTCTGACAAGGGCATGCCGTTCCGTATCGGCTTTGCCGTCGCCAACGAGTTTTCCGATCACAAGACCGAGCGGGTCAACTATCTCTGGCTCGCGCATTCGAAGCTGCGCCAGGCGAGCTTCGGGCCGGAAATCCGCGTCGGCGCAGCACCCGACGATATCAGAGGCACCTCGCGTATCCTGCGGAGCGGCAAGGTTCTGTGGGAAAAGCCGTTCCTATCGGGCGAAGCCAACATGTCGCACAGCTTTGCCAACCTCGAGCATCACCATTTCAAATATGGCCTGTTCCGCCAGCCGGGGGACATCCACGTCCACATGTTCGGCACGGCGACGCTCTCCTTCGGCGATGGTATCCGCACGGAAGAGGGGGATGTCTTCGAGATCGAGGCTGCCGAATTCGGCCTTCCCTTGCGCAATCCGCTCGCAATCGCCGCCGCCGAACCGGTCGCCATACATCAGCTCTGACATATGCGGTATGCCAGTGGCAGGCCGCGACAGGCGCGGTTGCCCGCGAAAAGTAGATGAAGGAGGCTGAGGCCCATGACATTGCACCAAAACCTGATTGCCGGCGAATGGGTTGGCGGTGATGGCGTTGCCAATATCAATCCGTCCGACACCAACGACGTGATCGGGGAATATGCCCGCGCCTCGGCCGAGGATGCGAAGGCGGCGATTGCTGCGGCCAAGGCGGCCTTTCCGGCCTGGTCGCGCTTCGGCATCCTCGAGCGTCATGCGATCCTTCGAAAGACCGCCGACGAGATCCTGGCGCGCAAGGACGAGCTCGGGCGACTGTTGTCGCGCGAAGAGGGCAAGACGCTGGCGGAAGGCATCGGCGAGACCGTGCGCGCCGGCCAGATCTTTGACTTCTTTGCCGGTGAGGCGCTGCGATTGGCTGGCGAGGTCATCCCCTCGGTGCGCCCTGATATCGGCGTCGAGATCACCCGCGAGCCGGTCGGCGTCGTCGGCATCATCACGCCATGGAATTTCCCGATCGCCATTCCCGCCTGGAAGATCGCGCCGGCGCTCTGCTATGGCAACACCATCGTCTTCAAGCCGGCCGAACTGGTGCCCGGTTGCTCCTGGGCGATCGTCGATATTCTCCATCGCGCCGGCCTGCCGAAGGGCGTGCTGAACCTGGTGATGGGCAAGGGCTCGGTCGTCGGCCAGACGATGCTCGACAGCCCCGACATCCAGGCGATCACCTTTACCGGCTCGACCGGCACCGGCAAACGCGTGGCACTGGCCTCGGTCGAGCACAATCGCAAGTACCAGCTGGAGATGGGCGGCAAGAACCCGTTCGTGGTGCTCGACGACGCCGATCTTAGCGTTGCCGTCGAAGCCGCCGTCAACTCCGCCTTCTTCTCCACCGGCCAGCGTTGCACCGCGTCGTCGCGGGTGATCGTGACCGAAGGCATTCACGACCGGTTCGTGGCGGCGATGGGCGAGCGCATGAAGGGGCTCACCATCGACGATGCGCTGAAGGCCGGCACCCATATCGGCCCGGTGGTCGACCAGAGCCAGCTCAACCAGGACACCGACTACATCGCCATCGGCAAACAGGAAGGCGCCAAACTCGCCTTCGGCGGCGAGCTTTTGAAGCGTGACACGCCCGGCTTCTACCTGCAGCCGGCGCTGTTTACCGAGGCAACCAACCAGATGCGCATCTCGCGTGAAGAAATCTTCGGACCGGTCGCTTCGGTGATCCGGGTGAAGGATTATGACGAGGCGCTTGCCGTCGCCAACGACACGCCGTTCGGGCTGTCGTCGGGCATTGCCACCACCAGCCTGAAACATGCGACGCATTTCAAGCGCAATGCCGAGGCCGGCATGGTGATGGTCAACCTGCCGACCGCCGGCGTCGATTTCCACGTGCCCTTCGGTGGCCGCAAGGGCTCCTCCCATGGCTCGCGCGAGCAGGGTCGCTACGCCGCCGAATTCTACACAACCGTCAAGACCGCATACACCCTGGCTTAATGGGCGCCGTCGCAGGCCCGCGTTACGGCGCGGGCCGCTCAAGGAAGGATAAGATGAAGAAGAAAGCTGAGTGGCCGCGCAAGCTGCGTTCGCAGGAATGGTTCGGTGGCACGGGGAAGAATGCCATCATGCATCGCTCCTGGATGAAGAACCAGGGTCTGCCCGCCGATACGTTCGACGGCCGGCCGATCATTGGCATCTGCAACACCTGGTCGGAACTGACGCCGTGCAACGCGCATCTGCGCGATCTCGCCGAGCGAGTGAAGCGCGGGGTCTACGAGGCGGGTGGTTTCCCGGTCGAATTCCCGGTGTTTTCCGTGGGCGAGAGCACGCTACGGCCGACGGCGATGATGTTCCGTAACCTCGCGGCCATGGATGTCGAAGAGGCGATCCGCGGCAATCCGGTCGATGGCGTCGTGCTGCTCGGCGGCTGTGACAAGACCACGCCGAGCCTGCTCATGGGGGCGGCGAGCGTCGACATCCCGGTCATTCTGGTCTCCGGCGGCCCGATGCTGAACGGCAAGTGGCGCGGCAAGGACGTCGGGTCCGGTACCGCCATCTGGCAGTTTTCCGAAATGGTGAAGTCCGGCGAGATGTCTCTGGCCGAATTCATGGATGCGGAGCAGGGCATGGCCCGTTCGGCCGGCAGTTGCATGACCATGGGCACGGCCTCGACCATGGCGTCGATGGCCGAAGCGCTCGGCATGACGCTGCCCGGCAATGCGGCAATTCCCGCTGTCGACGCCCGCCGGCGGGTGATCTCCCAGCTTTCCGGCCGCCGCATCGTCGACATGGTCAAGGAAGATCTGAAGCCGTCCGATGTCCTGACCAGGCAAGCCTTCGAAAACGCCATCCGCGTCAACGGTGCCGTCGGGGGCTCGACCAATGCCGTGCTGCATCTTCTGGCGCTCGCCGGTCGTATCGGCGTTGACCTGACGCTGGACGACTGGGACCGGCTTGGCCGCGACGTGCCGACGATCGTCAACCTGCAGCCGTCGGGCAAGCACCTGATGGAAGAGTTCTACTATGCAGGCGGTCTGCCGGTGGTCATTAAGGCGGTCGGCGAGATGGGCCTCCTCCACAAGGACGCCTTGACGGTTACCGGCGATACGATCTGGAACGGCGTCAAGGATGTCACCAACTACAATGACGATGTCATCGTGCCGCGCGAAAAGGCGTTGACGCAGTCGGGCGGCATCGCCGTGTTGCGCGGCAATCTGGCGCCCAAGGGCTGCGTACTGAAACCTTCGGCTGCGTCGCCGCACCTGATGCAGCACACGGGCCGCGCCGTCGTCTTCGAAAGCATCGAGGACTACCACGCCCGCATCAACCGCGACGATCTCGACATCGACGAGACCTGCGTCATGGTGCTGAAATACTGCGGCCCGAAGGGCTATCCCGGGATGGCCGAGGTCGGCAATATGGGGCTGCCGCCGAAGGTGCTGAAGAAGGGCATTACCGACATGATCCGCATTTCCGATGCGCGCATGTCGGGCACCGCCTATGGCACCGTCATCCTACACACCGCACCGGAAGCGGCGGACGGCGGCCCGCTGGCGCTGGTCGAGAACGGCGACATGATTGCGGTGGATGTTCCCGCCCGCACCATCCGGCTCGATGTTTCCGATGACGAACTGGCTCGGCGTCGGGCGGCGTGGGTTTCTCCGGTGAAGCCGCAAAAGGGCGGTTATGGCGGCCTTTACGTCAACACGGTGATGCAGGCCGACACCGGCGCCGACCTCGACTTCCTTGTCGGCACGCGCGGTTCTGTCGTCGAACGCGACAGCCACTAGCAGTTTGAGCCGCCACGGCCCGCCGATGCCGATTTATCCCGGCTTCGGCGGGCCGTGGTGGCTTTATTTTAGCGCATTCTTAAGATTGTCGAGTTCGCGAGTTTCACGCCGCCGGTATCCGGTGTAATGATGCAAGCGGAGTAGAATTTTGGGGACCGTGACGCTTTGCTCTCTTCCTGTCCGCAGGAGGCAGACGAGCGTCGCAGCATTGCATCTCAGACTATTGATTTAAGCTTCGTCTGTATTCGCGGGAGGTGTGTGTTGCTCTGCCGTGGTGCCGGTCGTTCACTTGCAGCAAAGCGGGTGATGCATGATCCTACGTGAACGGATCGATATTCCTGCCGACAAAACGTTCGACATTTGCATCGTCGGGGCCGGTGCGAGTGGATTGACGATCGCGTCGGATTTCGCCGGTGGACGCGTTTCCGTCTGCGTGCTCGAAAGCGGAGGGGCCGATGCGATCCCGACGGCCAGTGATCTCTCGGCGGGCGAAAGCACCGGGCTCACCTATGCCGAACTCGATACATGCAGGCTGCGCGGCTTGGGCGGCAGCACCCAGGCCCTGGGCTGGGGTGGTCTCTGCAAGCCGCTCGACGAGCAGGATTTCGCGGTACGCCCCTGGGTCCGGCACAGCGGCTGGCCCTTCGGCCGCGAGCATCTCCTTCCCTATTACCGACGCGCGCAGAAAACGCTAGGGATTGCGGATGTCGAGGCGCTTGGCCAGCGGCAGCCGCTGTTTCCGGGGAGGTCCGACATCATCTCCGTCGATCATCTCGAGCTCTGTCGGCACAATCGGCCCGGCAAACGCCTGCGTCATGCCCTCGAAAACGCTGACAATATCAGCATCCTTCTGCATTCCACGCTGCTCTATCTTTCGTTTGATGAAGAAAAGCGCACGGTCGGATCGGCTGTCGTCAAAAACGGGGCTGACGAAACCATTCACATCCGAGCGCGGACGTTCGTGCTTGCCGCCGGTGGCATCGAGAACGCGCGTCTCTTGTTGCTGAGCGGCGGACCGGGGAGCGACGACAGAACCACTGGGCGGTTTTTCATGGATCATCCGCGATTTTCCATCGGCACGCTGGTGCCGGCCAATGGCAGTGTTCTGAGAACTCTCAACGCTCTTGATCGAATCCGGATCGCGCGCGGCCAGCGGATCCGCGATGCGTTGAGTTACACGCGACAGCGCCCGTATCTCGTCAACGGGCTGACGCTGCCGGCGGAATTGCAGCAGCGCGAGGAGCTTCTCAATTATCGAGCATGGCTCGAGCCATGCTTCATCGGCCAGGACACAGCCAAGCTGCAGGCGATGAAAGAGAAACTGCTCGCTTACAGGGAGCAGCGGCTGCATGGCGTGGAGGCGAAGTCGGCGGTCCGCGCGGCGGGCAAGGAGGGTCTGGTCAGTTGGACCTGGCTCATGCATCTCGTGCGGCCCTCAAGCCTTCTGCGTTCCTTTCGCCTGCTTCACATCGTGGAGCCGGAACCGGAACCGGAAAGCCGCGTCATGCTGTCGAACAAGAAGGACCGTTTCGGATTGCCGATGGTCAATCTGCGCTGGCAGCTTTCGGCCAAAACGGTCGATTCCGTCATGCGTACGATCACAATTTTAGGCAGCGAGTTGACGAAGACCGGCCTGGGCAAGCTGATCGTGAAACCAGAGGAATTGACCGGGCTCGAAAAGCCGATGTGGACCTGGCACCACATGGGCACGACACGGATGCACGTGGACCCCGGTCAAGGGGTCGTGGATACGCAATGCAAGGTCCACGGAACGGATAACCTTTTCATCGCTGGCAGTTCAGTTTTTCCGACGGCTGGAAATGATACGCCAACCCTTACCGTCGTGGCGCTCGCCCACCGCCTCGCCGACCATCTGCTGCAGGTGGTTGGCGGATAGCTTGTCGGTGACTGGGGCGGTCGACGCACCAGCCAGCGCAATCCTTCTCAAAGTTTCATCCGACCCCAGGAAAAACAGCTGCGCCGCGATCGTACGGCTTCATTTTTCCGTCGGCGCGCTGGCGCCGGCCAAATCCGGAAAGCCGCGTCATGCGGACGACCCTAAGCTGAATTTACGGCGTTTCAGGAGATGGTTCTGGGGGACCTTTAGGCACAGGCACGAGATGGAATTGCTCAGCCCAATGGCATAACCCCACCGCTCCAGCGTTGAGCGCTGTCCCGCTTTCCGTCAGTGAATAGACGACCTTGGTCGGGGAACCCGGATAGACTTTTCGGTTCACAAGCCCGTCGGCCTCCAGTTCACGCAATTGCTGCGTCAGCATCTTTTCACTGACCGCAGGGATAGACTGCCGCAGCCGGCCAAATCGACGGGGCGCTGTGCCGAGCTCGCAAAGGATAGTTATCTTCCACTTGCCGGCGACCATCTTCATCGCTGTCGAAAAACCATTGTCCATAGGCCAGTCCGTCCCATTCGCCTTACCTGCGGGTAACCACTTACGCTTCTGTGCGTATTGGCACAGTACTCTTCACATCGTAGCTCTCTCAACGGCAAGCGTACCGAGCGTTGTGCCGACCAATATGGGGTGTCGGAATGAGGCCTGCAATCAGTGTTTTGGGGACCGGACGCATGGGATCGAGGGACCGAACAGCATCTTGCGGCCAGCCAGCCGACCCCATGACGGCCAGCTGGTTCCGGCAAAAGAAGGAGGACGCGCTCGGGTCTTGTTGCCTGCGCAGCAATTCAAAGTGCTACAGCGACCTTTGGGCGTCAAATAAGACGCGCGGCGCTGTAGTCAGACCAATGATCCATAGGAGTAGAATAAAATGCCTTTAGCGCATCTCATCGATTCGTACTGCGCTGCATGGTCGAACGAGGACGGCGAGCAGCGGCGGGCGTTGCTGCTGCCGATCTGGGCCGACGGCGCAACGTATACGGATCCAACAGTTCATGCTGCTGGCGCAGAAGAACTGCTCGCGCACATCGCAGGAATACAGGCCAAGCATCCTGGTGCACGCATTGCACGGACAAGCGACGTGGATGTTCATCATGGGATCGCACGCTTCGCGTGGAGGTTTGTGATGCCGGACGGATCATCCTTCCCTGAGGGGCTGGACATCATCTTCCTCCACCCTGGGCAGGAGCGGATAACACGGGTCGTGGGCTTTTTCGGGCCGTTGGTAAGGTCTTCAGGGGCATAGGCCCCCAATGGCGTGCTGTGGAAGCCGATCTGCAAAGAGGGTGTCGGCCCGATGCACCGGCGTTTTCGGCATTCGATATCGTCGAACGAGATCGAGAATTGATGCCGGACGGAGTTCGATGGGGCGCACTGCGGTGCGCCCCATCGCCAACCTTATTGGCTTTGCGTCTGGCTCTGGCTTTGCGCCTGCTGCTCGACGGTCACCGATACCTTCAGCGTCTCGTTGGCCTCACCATGGATCAGACCCGATATCGGGGCCGCATCGCGGTAGCAGAGGCCGGAGGCGATGCGCACATAGCGGTCATCCGGGCAGATCTTGTTGGCGGCATCGAAGCCGACCCAGCCGAGGCCCGGCAGATGGATCTCGGCCCAGGCGTGGCTTGCTGTCTGCTCCGTTTGCCCTTCCATCATCAGGTAGCCTGAGATGTAGCGCGCCGGCATGTCGAGCGAACGTGCCGCCGAGATCAGGATATGGGCATGGTCCTGGCAGACGCCGTGGCCGGCCTCGAGCGCATCCTCGGCCGCCGTCTCGGCGTGGGTTTCGCCGGCCTTGTACTCCACCGCCTCATGGATCATCGCCATCAATGCATGCATGCGGGCAAGATCGGTGTCGCCCTCGGCCGATTTCGCCAGGTCGCGGATCAGCTTGCCCCCCTTGGTCAAAGGCGTTTCGCGGGCATAAAGCCAAAGCGGGACGTAGGACTGATGCGGGCCCAAGACGCCGTGGCGGTCCTCGGTGTGGACTTCGCCGCTGGCGGTAATGCGGATCGCCTCGCGGTCGCCATCGACGCTGACGAGATGGACGCGATTGCCGAAGTGATCGTCGTAGCTCACCTCCATCACAGCACCGTCGACGAGCGTCTGCCAGCCGAGCACGGTCTGGCCGACCCCGGTGATCGGCGTCAGGCGCAGCCGCTGCAGCGCATACTGCACCGGCTCGTCGTAGTGGTATTCGGTCGTATGGCTGATTTTCAGGTGCATGCTGTCCTCCCGAAATTCAGTTGAAACGATAGCCGTCGGAGATTTCCTGTCCCAGAAGATTGTTCTGGCTGATGAAATCCTCGAGATATTCGTGCAGGCCCTGGTCCATGATGTCGGTGATCGAGCGGCTGCGCAGCGCGGCCAGCGTACGTTCCGCCGTTTCGTGCGCCTCGTGGCGCTCGCCATATTCGCGCTCGAGATAGCCGAGGTTGCTGGCGATCTTTTCATAGCAATAGGCAAGCGAACGCGGCATGCGACCGTTGGAGATCAGGAAATGGGCGATATTCGCCGGCTTCAGTTCGGCATCATAGACCCAGCCGTAGGCGCGGTGGGCCGAGACCGAGCGCAGGATCGATTCCCACTGCACATTGTCCATCGACGAGCCGACGGCGGCGACCGCCGGCAGCAGTACGTAGTATTTGACGTCGAGGATGCGCGCGGTGTTGTCGGCCCGCTCGATGAAAGTGCCGATGCGTGAGAAATTGAAGATCTCGTTCCTGAGCATCGTGCCGTGGAAGGCGCCGCGGATGAGGCCGGCGCGACGCTTGATCGTGTCGATGATCTCCGGCATGTCGGTCGGACGCGCTTTCCTGGAGAGCATCGCCTTCATCTCGAGGTAGCATTCGTTGGTCGCTTCCCACGTCTCGCGCGTCAGCGCCGTGCGCACCATGCGGGCGTTGTGGCGGCCCGCCTCGATGCAGGACATCACGCTCGATGGATTGCTGCGGTCGCGCAGCAGGAAGTCGATGGCATCGATGCTCGTCAGCGCCTCGTGCACTTCGTCGTAGAGTTCGCGCACACCAGCGCTTTGCAGCACGCCGTCCCAATCGCCTTCCGTTGCGCCGCTGCGCGTCAGCGCCATGCGCAGGCCGGCATCGATTAGCCGGGCGCTGTTTTCGGCGCGTTCGATGTAGCGGAACATCCAGTAGAGACCGTTTGCAGTTCTTCCCAACATGGTCTCAGTCCTCCAGCACCCAGGTGTCCTTGGTCCCGCCGCCCTGGCTGGAATTCACGACAAGCGAACCAGCCTTGAGGGCGACGCGCGTCAGGCCGCCGGGAATGATCTGCACCTTGTCGGAGACAAGGACATAGGGACGAAGATCCACATGCCGGGGCGCGATGCCCTTGTTGACGAGGATCGGAACGGTCGACAGCGACAGTGTCGGCTGGGCGATGTAGTTGGTCGGGCGTGCCTTCAGCTTTTCGGCGAAGAGCGCGCGCTCCTTCTTGCTGGCTGTCGGGCCGACCAGCATGCCGTAGCCGCCGGAGCCGTGCACCTCCTTGACGACAAGTTCTTCCAGGTGTTCGAGCACGTATTTCAGGCTTTGCGGCTCGGAACAGCGCCAGGTCGGCACGTTTTCTAAGAGCGGCTTGCGGCCGGTATAGAACTCGACGATCTCGGGCATGTAGGAATAGATCGCCTTGTCGTCGGAGATGCCGGTGCCGGGCGCGTTGGCAATGGTGATGTTGCCGGCGCGGTAGACATCCATGATGCCGGGAACGCCGAGCGCGGACTCCGGGCGAAATGTAAGAGGATCGAGGAAGTCGTCGTCGACGCGGCGATAGAGGACGTCGATCGCCTCGTAACCGCGGGTCGTGCGCATCTTCACCTTGCCGTCGATCACGCGCAGGTCCGATCCCTCGACCAGCTCGACGCCCATCATGTCCGCTAGGAAGGCATGTTCGTAATAGGCGGAATTGTAGATGCCGGGGGTGAGAACGGCGACGCGCGGCTTGCCGCTGCAGCCGGGGGGCGCCAGCGACGCCAGGCTCTGGCGCAGCAGGTTGGGATAGTTCTCGACCGGGCGCACGCGGTTCTGATGGAAGAGTTCGGGGAACATCTGCATCATCGTTTCGCGGTTTTCCAGCATGTAGCTGACACCGGACGGCGTGCGGGCATTGTCCTCCAGCACGTAGAACTGATCCTCGCCGGTGCGCACGATGTCGGTGCCGACGATATGGGTGTAGACGCCGCCCGGCGGCCGGAAGCCGATCATCTGCGGCAGGAACGCCACGTTCTTCTCGATCAACTCGCGCGGCACCCGTCCGGCGCGGATGATCTCCTGCTTGTGGTAGATGTCGTCGAGGAAGGCGTTGAGGGCGATGACCCGCTGTTCGATGCCCTGGGCGAGCTTGCGCCATTCTCGACCTGAAATGATGCGGGGGATGAGGTCGAAGGGGATGAGCTTTTCGGAGCTGTCTGCGTGTCCGTAGACCGCGAAGGTGATGCCGGTTTTCCGGAAGATGTTCTCGGCGTCCTTTGATTTCGCTATGAGCCGATTTCTGTCCTGGCTGGCATACCATTCATGATAGGTCGAATATGGCTGGCGCGGACTGCTGTCCGCATTCATCATTTCGTCAAATGCCAAAGGCGTGATCCCCTTATTTTTGACCATTTGAGTACAACGCTGGATGCAATGCAAGAAGCGTGCACAGTCGCGGGACAAGAAAGTTTTGGCGCGTTATCCCGCCGCTTCCGGGCAAGGCGATGCTCAACAATGGGGCGGGGACGGCCAGTCACCCGATCGGCCCCGACTTTGGCGTCTTAGAAAATAAGCAAATGCTTGAAATTTGGGCGTGTCTGGGAAGCTAGCCCAGGCCGAACACGGTGATTGCGGCGGCTGCCAGACCGGCCAGAACCAGCAGCGACAGCATGGCGGCGGCGCTGGCGCGCGGCCCGGCATCGGCGAGCTTGCGGATGTCGACCTCCAGCCCGAGTGCCGCCATGGCGATGACGGTGAGCCATGTGGCGAGGTGAGCAGCACCGGCGGCGGCCGCGTCGGGGATCATCCCGCTGTTGCGGGCGACCGCCACGGCGAGGAAGCCGAGAATGAACCAGGGCACGAAATACGCAAACGTGGCAAGGCGCACGCGGCGATTGCCGGCAGGCAGGTTAGGCGCCAGGGGATGCGCCTCGCTCTCGCGGTTGATGATCGAGAAGCACAAGACGACCGGGCCGAGCATCAGCACGCGCACGAGCTTGACCAGCGTGCCGACCTGGACGGACAGGGCGCTGAACGGAGCGGCAGCGGCCAGTACCTGCGGTACGGCGTAGACGGTCATGCCGGCCAGAACGCCGAAACCATAGGGCGACATGTCGAACCAGCCGCCGATCAGCGGCAGGGATAGAACGACGGCAATGCCGAGAATTGCGGTGAACGAGATGGCGGCGGCGACGTCATCGCCCTCAGCACCGATGGCCGGCGCGACGGCGGCGATCGCCGAATTGCCGCAGATGGCATTGCCGCAGGCGATCAGGGTCGCCATCCGCTTTGGCAAGCCGAGCAGCCGCGCTATCAGATAACCGGAGACGATCGACAGAAAGACGATGCCGACGATGGTTGCGAGCAGCACCGGGCCGCTTGCCAGGATCGCCTTTAAGCTGAGGGTCGCGCCGATGAGGACGATCGCCGCCTCCAGCAGCAGCCTGGAGGAAAAGCGGATGCCGGCCATCCAGCGATCGCCCGGTGTCCAGAAGGTGCGCAGCAGGGCACCGAGAAGGATGGCGATAACAAGCGCTTCCAGCCATGGCCGGCCGGTCCAGCTTGCCTCGAGGCGCTCAAGGCCGAAGGCGGCGAGTGCTACGAGACAACAGAGGATCAAACCCGGCGCGATGCGCGCTATGCGGGAAGAGAGCGTGGGTGCGGGGGCGGCCGATGGGGAATGCGATCTGGACATGGCCGCAACCTAGTCCGATTGATGAATCAGTCTAACGGATTGTTCTTGTCAATTCGATCGCTTTTTGCGATTGATTTTCCATGACCCTTGATCAACTTCGCATTTTCGTGGCTGTCGCCGAGCGTCTGCATATGACACGCGCGGCCGAGGCAATGAACGTCACGCAGTCTGCCGCCAGCGCGGCGATCGCGGCGCTTGAAACGCAACACAACGTCAGGGTGTTCGATCGCATCGGCCGCGGGCTGGCGCTGACGGAGGCGGGGAAGGCGTTTCTGCCGGAGGCGAAAGCCGTGCTTGCGCGCGCGACGGCTGCGACCGCTTGCCTCAACGACCTCTCGCATCTGCGCCGCGGCACGCTCGCGATCGCCGCAAGCCAGACGGTGGCAAGCTACTGGCTGCCGGCACGTCTCGCCCGCTTCACCCATGATTATCCGCATATCGACGTGAAGCTGACCGTGCGCAACACGGCGGTGGTCGCCGAGGCGGTCGAGGAGGGAACGGCGCAGCTCGGCTTCGTCGAGGGCAGGGTCGATGCGGAAAAGCTGGACCATCGCAGCGTGGCGGTCGACCGCATCGCGATCTATGCGCCACCCCGCCACCCGCTTGCCGGAAGGCCGGTCGATCTCGAAGCGCTGCTTGCCGCACGGTGGGTGTTGCGCGAGGAAGGATCGGGGACGCGGGCAATGTTCCTGCAATCGATGCGGGCACATGGTGCGGATATCGATCAGCTGAAGGTCGAACTCGAATTGCCGTCGAACGAGGCGGTACTGACGGCCGTCGAGAGCGGTCCCTTCATCACCGCCGTTTCCAGGCTCGCCGCCCAGCCTTTCGCCGATAGCGGCCGGTTGGTGGAATTGCCGTTCGAACTTGCCGAGCGCAGCTTCGAATTGTTGACGCATCGCGACCGCCAGTTCAGCCGCGCGGCCCGCGCTTTCGTCGATCTGCTCTAGGCGAACGCGAAGGCGATTGCCATCCGGTTCGGCTGCCCTAACAATAGTCGCGCCGGTCCCGGGCGGGCCGGTTCTGGTCTTGCCAGGAGGTGCACCGTGTTCGAAATCGTCGAAAGGCCGGCGCAGCGGATTGCCGGCTCCTTCTGGGAGGGGACCTTCGTCGAGGCGGCCGACGGGGCCGTTCGCCGGCTGATCGCTGAGATGCAGGAGCATCACCTGCGTGTCCATCCGAAGGACCATCCGACGCTCGTCGGTCTGTCGTGGAACGACCGTCCTGATGGCTTCCGCTATCTCGTCGGCTTTGTTTCCCAGACGGCGGAAACGACGCGTCACCCTGGCCATGTGGACCTACCGGCCATGCGTTTCGTCAGCGCCATGCACCACCCTGATGATGGCGACGTCTTCGCGCATTATCAGCACATGTTTGACTGGATCGGGTCTGAAGGGCTCGTGGTCGATACCGGCAGGCTGCACTATCGCGAAGAGTACGAGCCGGGCTTCGTCTCTCTCTCGCTGTCGTCGCTCAGGTTGATGGTTCCGATTACAGCGCCGCGCGTCAAACATGACGCGCAAAGGACGCTGTAACACTTTGAACTTGCTGCATAAGTTTGCCATTAAATCGATTCCGATTTAAGGAACTATGCAGTAGCTGATCGTCAGTATCAGAAAAATTGCTTTGACCATCAACGCCCCCGCGTCTATCGCGGCTGACCTCCCTTTGCCCATTCGGATAGGTCAATGACACTCGCCCGCCTGGCTCCGGCCATCTTCGTACTGCTCTGGTCGACCGGTTGGGTCGTCGCCAAATATGCGGCCGTCTATGCCGATCCGCTGACGTTTCTGGTGCTGCGCTACACCCTGGCGATCCTGCTGTTCATCGGCTTCTGCCTGGTGACCGGGGCGAAATGGCCGAAGTCGTGGTCGGCCGCGGCCCATGCGGTCGTCTCCGGCATGTTTCTGCACGGGCTTTATCTCGGCGCCGTCTGGTGGGCGATCGGGCAGGGCGTGCCGGCTGCGATCTCGGGCATCATCGCCGGGTTGCAGCCGTTGATGACGGCCGTCGCCGCCTCCGTCGTCATCGACGAGAAGCTCAGCGTTCAGCAGAAACTCGGACTGGTGCTCGGCTTCTTCGGCATCGCGCTTGCCGTGCTGCCCAAGGTGTTTTCGATCGACACCGGCGCAACGCCGATCCACCTTTTCCCTGTCATCATCAACGTGCTCGGCATGGCCGCCGTGACCTACGGCACGCTCTACCAGAAGCGGCACCTCCAGAGCGGCGACATCCGTACGATCGCAGCGCTTCAATATCTCGGCGCCCTGATCGTCACGGTCCCGCTGGCCCTGGTGCTGGAGGATCTGCACGTCACCTGGAACCTGCAGATCTTTGCGGCACTCGCCTGGTCGGTGCTGGGGCTTTCCATGGGCGCGATCGCGCTGCTGCTTTATCTGATCCGCCGCGGCCAGGTATCGCGCGCAGCCTCGCTCATCTATCTCGTGCCGCCGCTTGCGGCCGTGCAGGCATGGCTGTTCTTCGGCGAGGCGCTGACGCTGCCGATGATCATCGGCACGGTCATTGCCGTTGCCGGCGTCTATCTCACCAACCGCAAACAGCAGGCATAAAAAACGGCGGGCCGAAGCGACCCGCCGTTCTTATCACTTTGTTTTTACGCATTTCCTGATGGAAAACCTGCTTCGCAGGCTTTCTGAAAATGCGCTAGGCAATGTCTTGCCGATCAGCCCTGCTGGCCGCGGTTGCCGCCACCGGCGCCACGACGCATGCCGCCCTGGCCGCCTTCGCGGCGGTCGCCGGCCTGGCCTTCAGGGCGCGGGCCCTTGTTGCGCCATTCGCCCGGCTTCTGGCCGGGACGACCGTGGTGCTTCTTGGGTTCGTGGTTGCGGTTGCCTTCCGAACGGCCGTCGGCGTGGGGCTGGCCAGCCGGACGCTGATCGCGGCGGTCCTGCTTCGGGCGGTCGTCGCGCAGAAGATCGTCACCGGCAAAGCTGCTTGGAGCCAGTGCCGACTGGCGAGCCGGGCGTTCGCGGCGCGGGCGGGCGTCCTGACGCTGGCCGCCGCCGCCATTGCCGCGGTGCTGGCCGTTGCCATTGCCGTTGCCGCGACCGCCGCGTCCCTTGGACGGACGGGCCTGGTCGGCAGGCGCTTCGCCGCTGGCAACCGCGATGTTGATGCCCATCAGCTTCTCGATGTCGCGAAGCAGGCGGATTTCGTCCGGTGCGCAGAAAGCGATCGCGATGCCGTCGCGGCCGGCGCGGGCAGTACGGCCGATGCGGTGAACGTAGGCATCGGGAACTTCCGGCAGGTCGTAGTTGTAGACGTGGGTGACGCCGGGGATGTCGATGCCGCGGGCAGCGACGTCGGTTGCCACGAGCACGCGGATCTCACCGTCACGGAAGGACTTGAGCGCACGCTCACGCTGGCCCTGGCTCTTGTTGCCATGGATCGAGGCGGCCTTGAAGCCGACGTGGTCGAGATGCTTCATCAGCTTCTCGGCGCCATGCTTGGTACGGCTGAAGATCAGCGACAGGCCATCCGGATTGTCGGTCAGGGTCTTCTTGAGGATGGTCGTCTTCAGGTCCTTGCCGGGGACGAAATGAACATACTGTTCGACCTTGTCGGCGGCCTTGCCCGGAGGCGTCACCTGAACCTTGACCGGGTCGGTCAGATATTCGCCGGCGAGTTCAGCGATCAGCTTCGGCATCGTCGCCGAGAACAGCAGCGTCTGGCGGTTCTTCGGCACGAGCTTCGAAATCTTGCGCAGGTCATGGATGAAGCCGAGATCGAGCATCTGGTCGGCTTCGTCGAGCACGAGGTAGCGACCCTGGGTCAGCGTCACGGCCTTGCGGTTGATGAGGTCGAGCAGGCGGCCCGGCGTTGCGACCAGGATGTCGACGCCGCGGGCGAGCTGTTCGGTCTGCTTGTTGATCGAGACGCCGCCGACGACAACGCCGATCTTCAGCGGGGACTTCTTGACGAACAGCTTGAGGTTGGCTGCGATCTGGTTGACCAGTTCGCGGGTCGGCGCCAGCACCAGGGCGCGGATGTTGCGCGGGTCGGGGCGCTTGCCGTCGGCAACGAGCTTTTCGATCATCGGCAGGCCGAAGGCGGCCGTCTTGCCGGTTCCGGTCTGGGCGAGACCGATGAGGTCGTGGCCCTTCAACACCAGCGGAATGGCCTGCGCCTGGATCGGCGTCGGCTTTTCGAAGCCGTTGGCGGACAGGGTCTCCAGAATGTGTTCGGAAAGACCAAGATCTTTGAAGGTGGACAAATGTATATACCTTTTGGGGGCGCCAAACGCATTCGCCGGAACCGCTATCTGCTGTTCCGGTGTCGTTTGGCGTCAAGAACCCCGCGTGAATTGGGAACTTGTGGGTTAAGAAAAAAGTCGTCAAGCGCCTGTGCTGTCGCCGGTTACGGCGTATGGTTGCGCTTTTCCTTCTTCACGGCTTTCTGTGTTGCCGAGGGCGCGCTCACGCGGCGGCCTGAAGGTGACGCTGCGTCCATGTCGTCGTTTTGGCCCCAAAAGTCAAGGTCCATCTTTTCGCAGGTGCGAAATGAGGTGGGGGCTATTCGGCGACCGACAGCTCGAAATCGGCGTCGGCAGCCTCCTGGCCGTTGACGAGGATCACCACGCGATGGGTGCCGGAATAGTAACGACGGGTTGTGATTGGCCGAATCGCGTGACGCTTTTCGATCCTGATCGTCGCGCCCGGCTCCAGCGTCGCCGATGTCCACTTGAACACCTTGGGCGAGGTCGTGCCATTCGCTTTGCGGTGGTGTACGGCGTAGTCGATCATGATCTTCTGGGTGGTCTTCGCGGTGTGCCTGACCGAAAGCTTGAAGACGAGGCTTTCGCCGAGCGCGATGTCCGACCGGTCGAGCGAGAAGGCTGCGTCTATGCCGGCGGGTGCGGCAAAGCCGAAGTTCGAAAGAGCTGCCTCATGTCCCTGTTTCAGAAGCGTTCGCGAGGCATGGCGCAGCAATTGCTGCCGCTCCGGCGAGGCACCCACCATGTGTTCGGCCACGAAACCGGCCACCAGATCCGGGTGATCCTTGGCAATGTCGTTGAGGCTGTTGGCAACCGAGCGGCGCACATAGTCCTCGGGGTCGTCGAGGAGGGCCGTCAGGATCGGCAGGATCGGCAGGATCGGCTGGGGATCGCGGATGAGCTTCGGCAGCCGCATTGCCCAGGGCAGGCGCGGGCGGGTGCCTTCGCTCGCCAGACGCCTGACATGGTGATTGGCGTCCGTTACCCATGAGCCGATGATCGTGAGCGCCCGCTCCTGGTCCGTGTCGATGAACACGCGGATACCGAACTCGGAGGTGAAGTGCGGCGTCAAAGCGCGCAGCAGCCACAGCGATAGCTCGAAATCGCCAAGCCCGCGTGCGGCGACATATTGGCTGACGGGCAACAGGGTCCAGCCGCTGAGGCCGGGCCTCTCGTCGGTGTGCAGACAATCGCCAAGCTTTGCCGCGGCTTGCGGGAAGGACTGCGGTAGGGTTTCGATGAGCGCATCGCGGATCTGCAGCGATCGTTGCATCAGTTCCAGTGCCTCGAGATTGTCGCTGGCAAGCGCCTCGAACCTTTTGCGGTCGAATGTCGGGCAGCCGCGCTCAGGCGGTCTGCGATGGCGGTGACGACGCCCGGATGCAACAGGTTTTTCAGTGGCTCCGCCATCTCTCGGTACTCTCCCGGCTCAGATCTGCTGTTCGACAGCAAAATGCTGCATCAGCATTACCGCGCTGATTGCCGCCATGTAAGGGGCGAAATCCGGGTCGCGACGCACGCGTTCGCCTGCCGATCTGGCATCATCGAGCGTTTCCCACTCGACCAGATCCGCGAGCATGTCGGGCTTTTCGCACGAGCCGACGGCGCGCCAGGAAATGAAGCCCGGATAGTTTGAAACGGCCTGCATCGCCCGATGGCGCGCGGCTGCGGCCGCGGGCTTGTCCACAACGATGCAGACGGCGAGTTCGAGGATGCTCTTGGTGGTCATGTCATGCTCCATGTTGATTGCCGCTTGACTAAAGCACAGTGCAACTGACAGCCTTATGGCCATAGCCTTACATCGACATGCGATGGGAATACGCGAATGAGACCTGCCGACCGGCTGTTTCGAATCATCCAGCTCATGCGGGCGACCGGCCGGGCGATGACGGCGCAGGAAATCGCCGACAAGATGGAGGTGGCGCGGCGGACCATCTACCGCGACATGGAACACCTGATGGCTTCGGGTGCGCCGATCGACGGCGAGCGCGGTGTCGGATACCTCCTGCGCGAGAGCTTTGACGCGCCGCCGCTCGCTTTCACCTTCGAGCAGCTCGAAGCGCTGGCCTTCGGCGCGCGGGCCGTGCAGATGCTTGGCGACCACCGGCTGGCGCAGGCCGCGCGCGAGGCCATGGAAAAGATCGAACACGGACTTCCGCCCGAGCACGTGGCGCGGCTGCGCAGCGCCCCGATCCGCGCCTTCCGTTCGGCGCTGCAGCCGAAGCCGCCGCCGATGCTGGGTGACCTGCGCCGGGCGATCGCCGAGGAGCGCAAGGTGCGCATGGCCTATGAAAGCCTCGCCGATCAGAGCTCGGAGCGCACCGTCTGGCCGCTCGGCCTCAGCGTCTTCGGCCATCACTGGCTGCTGACCACCTGGTGCGAGCTGCGCCAGGACTTTCGCGACTTCCGGGTGGATCGCATCCGGGAGATGAAACTCGAGCGCGATCATTTCCAGTCGTCACCAGAGCGCAGCTTCGACGCCTATCTCTCGCGCATGTAGGATGACACCGTAAAAGTGCGCGCGATCGAGGAAAAGATGGAACCGGATCGGGCTTCATCCGTTTCTATTAAGGGCTTATTCTGGCCTGCCCACGAGCAACATCATTGCATGGGAGACAATCGTGCAGAACCGGACTTGGATACTGGCCGCGGATGGCAATACGGCGCGCTTCGTCAAGGGCGTCAACCTGCGGAAGGACGAACGTCAGCACCCGGAAGAAGAGGTTATTCACACCGACCCGAAACGCGCCCAGGATATCATGGCCGACAAGCCGGGACGCAGCCATTCGTCCGTCGGTCATGGCCGGTCGGCGATGGAATACAGCAGTGATCCGGTACGCGAGGAAAAGCATCGCTTTGCCGTCGATGTGGCCAGCAGGCTCGAAGGCTATCTGAACGACAACGCCTTCGACAGCCTGGTGATCTGCGCGGCGCCAAGGACGCTCGGAGATTTGCGCAAGCTGCTTTCTGCCAATGTAAGGCAGAAGACGGTGGCCGAAATCGACCGCAACTGCGTCACTGTGCCGATCGAGCAACTGATCGCCACCGCCCGCTCGGCCGTTTATCCCTGAAGCTTTTGCAGGGAAAGTGCTTAGCGGTTTCCCGTCTGGGCATGCGTAAGGCAGAGGGCGGAAATGCTCTCATACGCATGCCGCATCTTGATGTAACAAGGCGTCCCGTCAGAAATCCGTCGGGACGCCGCCTTCCTCCTTGCGTTTTGCAACGAAGGCGTCGAGTTCGTCTTCGATCACCGGGTCCAGCGGCGGCCGTTCGTATTCGTTGAGCTTCTGCTTGAAGACACGGTTGGCGTGGTCATAGGTCGTCGGCCGGCCCGCCTCCGTCCAGGTTTCGAAGTTGCGCCAGTCGGAAAGGATCGGCGAATAGAACGCTGTCTCATAGCGTTGCAACGTGTGCAGCGTGCCGAAGTAGTGCCCGCCGGGGCCGACGTCGCGCACCGCGTCGAGCCCGAGTGCATCCTCGCTGACATCGAGCGGCGTCAGGAATTCCGCCACCATCTGCAGCATGTCGACGTCGAGGATGAATTTTTCGAACGAGGCGGTCAGTCCGCCCTCGGTCCAGCCGGCCGCATGCATGACGAAGTTGCCGCCGCCTTGCGTCAGTGCCCAGAGCGATAGCGCGGACTCGTAGGCTGCCTGCGCATCGAGCGTATTGGCGGCGTTGGTGTTGGACGTGCGGTAGGGAATGTTGTAGCGGCGGGCGAGCTGGCCGCCGGCAATGACCGCCTTCATGTATTCCGGCGTGCCGAAGGCGGGTGCGCCCGTCTTCATGTCGACATTCGAGGTAAAGCCGCCATACATGACCGGCGCGCCGCGCCGGACCATCTGGGTGAAGGCGATGCCGCACAGCGCCTCGGCATTCTGCTGCACCAGGGCACCGGCGATCGTGACCGGCGCCATGGCGCCTGCGAGCGTAAATGGCGTGACCACCACCACCTGATTGCGCGACGACATTTCGATGATGCCCTGCAGCATCGGCCCGTCGAGGCGCAGCGGCGAGGAGGTGTTGATGATGGTGAACAGCGACGGTTCGCGCTCCATCTGCTCCATGGATATGCCGCGACCGATGCGGGCGATCTCGATGCCGTCGGTGTTCCGCTCGCGGCCGAGCGAATAGACGTGGAAGACCTTGTCGGTGAGCTTCACCATGTCGGAGAGGCAGTCGAGATGACGCACGGATGCGTGCAGGTCGACCGGCTCGACGGGATAGCCGCCGGTGGTGTGGATGATGTCGTAGGACTGGGCGAGCTTCACCAGCTTGCGGAAATCCTCCTGATTGCCGGTGCGCCTGCCGCCTTCGCGGTCGGCCACGAAGGGGGCGCTGGCGATCTGGGCGAAGACCAGATTGTTGCCGCCGATCGCGACGTTGCGGGCCGGATTGCGCGCATGCATGGTGAAGGAGGAGGGAACCGAAGCGATCATCTCCATGATCAGCCCGCGATCGAAGCGCACGCGGTCGGTGCCGGGGGTGATATCGGCGCCCGCTGCCTTCATGCGCTGGCGCGCCTCGGGCAGGATGACATCCATGCCGATCTCTTCCAGGATCGTCAGCGACGCCTGATGGATCGCCTCGAGCGCGTCTTCTGACAGTACCGAGGATTTGCTCTGGGTGTTGACGAGATTGAGATATTTACCGCCTGAGGATTTTCGTGTGCGCTCGCCACTGCGGCCGCCGGGCCGGCGTCGCCGCTCGAGCGGGGCTGAGGAAGTTTCACCTGTGGCAGCATCCGGAAACTGATCGTCGTTCATGAAAAACCCACCGCGTTGCCGATGGATTTCTGTCGCAGATTTTTCGCGGTCATGCCCCTGCCATTTGCGACAGTTCAGTTCTCTGGTGGAGTAAAGGCCGTCAAAATGCCCGCGGACGCCGACTGCTCGCCTCGCTCAGCGCTTGTCTCCGCGCAGCATCTCGCGCTTCCCGGCGAAGCCCTTGCGCTTCTCGACGGCAAAGCCGGCCGCCTGCAGATTGCGGCGAACGAAGCCGGCGGCGGCATAGGTGGAGAAGCTGCCGCCGGCCGCGGTCTTGTCGAACACCAGCCGCATCAGCTCCTCCGACCACATGTCGGGATTGCGGGACGGTGCAAAACCATCGAGGAACCAGGCATCGAAGCGCTCCTTCGCTTGGGCGAGCCCCTCCAGTGCTGTGCCGCAAACGACGGTCAGGCGAACGCCATCGCCAAGATCGATCTCGATCCTGCCGTCGTTGGTTGCCGGCCAGCGATCGGTGAGGGCCAGCCGTTCGGCGTCGATCTCCGGCCAATGGGACAAGGCGCGGGAGATTTCCTCCGCCTGCATGGGAAAGCGCTCGAAACTGACGAAATGCAGCGTGCCGTCCGTGGTCGCCGTAGCTTTCCATTGCCGCCAGGTTTCACAGAAATTGAGGCCGGTGCCGAAGCCCAGTTCGCCGATGGTGAATGCCCCGCCGGAGGCCCAGCGTTCGGGCAGGCCGTTGCCGGCGAGGAACACATGTCCGCATTCGAGCCGACCGTCGGTGCGGCAATAAAAATGATCGCCAAACTCCCTGGAATAGGGCATATCGCCCTCGTGCCAATCGAGGCTTTGATGGGCCGGGGGCTGGTTCGGTTCTGCGGCGGATCCTGTCATGCGATGGCGATAATCCCGCCACCGGAGAAGGTCAATCGATGAGCGAACTTTTGATCGTCGGCGGCGGCATCATGGGGCTCTGGGCAGCCCTTACGGCAGCACGGACCGGCATGGACGTGCAACTGGTCGACGAGCATCGCATCGGGGCCGGCGCCAGTGGCGGCATACTCGGCGCGCTGATGCCGCACATGCCGGACAAATGGAACGCCAAGAAACAATTCCAGTTCGACGCCCTGGTGTCGCTCGAAAGCGAGATCGAAACGCTCGAGGCCGAAACCGGACTTTCGGCAGGTTACCGCCGCAGCGGGCGGATCATGCCGCTTGCGAAGCCGCATCTGCGCGAGATCGCTCTTCGCCACGAGCAGGATGCGACGCGCAACTGGCGGGCAGGCGACCGCCAGTTCTTCTGGCACGTGCGCGACGAGCTGCCGTCCGGATGGCTCAGTGCCGAGGCGGCGGCTTGCGGATTGGTGTTCGATACGCTTGGCGGTCGGCTTTCTCCACGCCAGATGCTGGCGGTTCTGCGTGCGGCACTGGCGCAATCGCCGAACGTGCGGATCGTCGAGGGGACGGGCGTTCGAGCAATCCATCCGGGCCAGGGCCGCGCCGAACTCGATGACGCCACGGAAATCGCCTTCGGCCATTGCATAGTTGCTGCCGGCGTCGACAGCTTTCCGCTCGTCGATGCGCTGTCGGGACCTCTCCGTGGACCGAGCGGCACGGGGGTCAAGGGCCAGGCGGCGCTGCTTCTGGCCGATGTCGATCCGCAATTGCCCGTCATCTTCACCGACGGCGTCTATATCGTCGCCCATGACGACGGGCATATCGCGGTCGGCAGCACCAGCGAGAACAAATATGCCGATCCGCAGTCGACGGATGAACTGCTGAATGAGCTGCTGGTGCGCGCCGAGGCGCTGGTCCCGTCCTTGCGCGGGGCGGAGGTGGTCGAGCGCTGGGCCGGCATCCGGCCGAAATCGACCGGCCGGGAGCCGATCGCCGGGCGCCATCCGGATCACGAAAACCTGTCGGTCCTGACAGGCGGCTTCAAGGTGAGCTTCGGCATCGCCCACCGCCTCGCGCGCTTCGTCGTCGACGAGATCACCGGCCAGCCGTTGATCGACATTCCGGGATCCTTCTTGTGCCAGAATCACATAGCGGCACTTCGCGAGAAACATCTTTAAGCTGGCGGCATAAGAACGGCCCCGCCATCGGCGGAGCCATGTCGGGACGATCGTAAACCCGATCCTTACATCCAGTAAGGCGGCACGCCGTAATAGTCATAGACCCGGCGTCCGTTCTCGCTGTTCCAGTCGTATTCCTCGTTGCCGTGATATTTCGGCGCCCGCTCGACCTGTTCGCGAGTCACATCAGTCCGATAGCCGCCGAGGTTCTCATCATAGGTCAGCTTGGCCCAAGGCAGTGGATAGTGATCTTCCCCGATGCCGAGAAAACCGCCGAACCCGAGCACGGCATAGGCCACGCGACCGCTGCGCTTTTCCAGGATAACGCGCTCGATCGAGCCGATGTGCTTGTTGTCGGCGCCATAAACCTTCGTGCCTTCAACCTTGTCGCTGGCGATCAGGTCATGGGTTTCCTTGATCCCGGCGTCCTGAAGGTTCGCATTGTGATAGGTCACGCTTCTTCTCCATCGTTGTTTGCTACCTCAGGGGAACGGCTGGTCGGTGGGATGGTTCCGAAAAAGCTGCGGGCGCGATCCGGACGGTAATCGCGTGGTATTGCCCCTTCCACTTCGTCAAGCTGTCACGCAAATCACCTAAGACGCGGGCAATAGAGCGTCGCGTCTTCCCGGGGAGGGTATTGTTGAAGCTCTAAGATTTTGAACCTGCGCACCCTGGCGACGATCGAGATCGATTGTCGCGGGTCTGTGCCAGAACGGATTTCCGGAGCATGCGCATGCGTTACGCCATTTGTTTCACGCCGCCGATGGCCGACCCGCTTTCAACGGTTGCCGCCAGTTGGCTCGGCCGCAATGTCTATTCCGGCGAGCCCACCGAGTTACCATCGATCTCCGGATTGACCGCATCCGAGATCGCCTTCCATACGGCTGTCCCGCGTCGCTTCGGCTTTCAGGCGGTGGTGATGTCGCCCTTCCGGCTTCACCCCGATATGGACGAGGCGCAGCTACTCAAGGCGCTGATGCATTTTGCCGGCGCCCAGACGCCGTTCGAGATCGAGCGCCTGGAAGTGGCCCGGCTCGGCCACTGCTGGGGACTGATGCCGCAGATCCCGAGCACGGCGATGCATCTGCTGGCCGCCAGCATCATCCAGGAATTCGACGCGTTCCGCGCGCCGCTCAGCGAAGACGACATCGAGCGCTCCGACCCCGACAGGCTGACGGCGCCGCAATTTTCCAACCTGCATCGCTGGGGCGATCCTCATGTGATGGATGAATATCGCTTTCACATGATGCTGACCGGGCCGCTCAATCTGGACGCGATGCGCAGCATCGAGGCACCGCTTCGCGACCTGTTCGAACCATGCCTGGCGCCGCCGCTGACGATCGGCAGCCTGGCGCTGTTCGTGGAGCAGGAATCGGGCGCGCCGATGCGCGTCCACTCGCAACACCCGCTCGGCAAGATTTCGGCGGCCAAGCGGGCCGAACGGATCAAGCGGCCGGCAGCCGAGGCGACGCTTGCGCCAGGCCCTATCCCGCCACTGTCGCGGATGGTCGCCTCGCTGATGGCCGGCCGCTAACCGTCTGCACCGACGTCATTTTGTCTCGACAATCCGGTCGGCGGTGATACCGTTCCGGAAAATTCGAAGGGTGATTTGATGTCTGAGACTTCCTATCCGCGTGACCTCGTCGGCTATGGCCGCAACCCGCCCAAGGCAAACTGGCCGGGCGATGCGCGTATCGCCGTGCAGTTCGTGCTCAACTATGAAGAGGGCGGCGAAAGCTGCATCCTCGATGGCGACCTGGCCTCCGAGAGCCTGCTCTCGGAGATCGTTGGTGCACAGCCTTGGCAGGGCCAGCGCAACCTCAACATGGAATCGATTTATGAGTACGGTTCGCGCTCCGGTTTCTGGCGGCTCTGGCGCATGTTCACCAGCCGCGACGTGCCGTTGACGGTCTACGGCGTGACGTTGGCGATGGCTCGCAATCCCGAAGCGGTCGCCGCCATGAAGGAAGCGGGCTGGGAGATCGCCAGCCACGGCCTGCGCTGGCTCGAATACAAGGATTTCCCCGAAGAGGTGGAGCGCGAGCATATCCGCGAAGTCGTTCGGCTGCATACCGAACTGACCGGCGAGCGCCCGCTTGGCCTTTACCAGGGCAAGCCTTCAAGCAACACGCTGAAGCTCGTTCTCGAAGAGGGCGGGTTCCTCTATTCCTCCGATTCCTATGCGGATGAGTTGCCCTATTGGGTGGCGGGGCTGACGGCCGACAAGCCGCATCTGATCATCCCCTACACACTCGACGCCAACGACATGCGCTTTGCGACGAACCAGGGTTTCAACTCCGGCGACCAGTTCTTCACCTATCTCAAAGACACGTTCGACGTGCTCTATGAGGAGGGCAAGGAAGGCAACGCCAAGATGATGAACATCGGCCTGCACTGCCGCCTCGTTGGGCGTCCAGGCCGCGCCGCGGCGCTGGCGCGGTTCATCGACTATGTCATGTCGCACGACAAGGTCTGGGTGCCGCGGCGCATCGACATCGCCCGTCACTGGTATGAACACCACAAGCCGGAAGGGGCTCTCTGATGTCCGATCGCGACGCCTTCGTCAGCCGCTTCGGCGGCGTGTTCGAGCATTCTCCATGGGTTGCCGAACGGGCCTACGACCGGGCGGCCGCAACGGGACTTTCGGCCGGCAACGTGCACTCGGCACTTTGCCAGGCCTTTCGCGCCGGTCTGCCGCGCGAAAGGCTGGCGGTGCTGCGCGCCCACCCGGATCTTGCCGGCAAGCTGGCGATCGCCGGCAAGCTGACGGCGGACTCGACGGCGGAGCAGGCGTCGGCCGGCCTCGACCGCCTTTCGGCCGACGAGCATGCCCGGTTCACGGCGCTGAACGAGGCCTATACGCAGAAATTCGGCTTTCCCTTCATCATCGCGGTCAAGGGCCTGACGAAGAACGACATTCTCGCCTCGTTCGAAAGGCGCATTGACAATTCGACCGAAGAGGAATTTGAAACCGCCTGTGCGCAGGTGGAGAAGATCGCCCGCCTGCGGCTGCAATCCATGCTTCCAGGAGACGAAAATGCCTGACATACCCGTTCGCTATCTGCGCTCATCTTTACCGAGGGCAGTCGAACCGGACCATGCCGACGCCGCCGGCAATGAGCACCGCGGGGCGATGGCCTGATGTCGCGTATTCTTTCGATCGAACCCCTGACGCAGGATGCTTTCGCGCCGTTCGGCACGGTCATCGAGGCTGATCCGGCTTCGATGCGGTACATCAATGGCGGGACCACCGAACGCTTCCATGGCCTGGCGCGTGCCGATGTTGTCGGCGAGGGTGCCGATGTCATCATCAATATCTTTCGCGGCCAGCCGCGCGCCTTTCCTTACGCGGTGGCGATGATGGAGCGACACCCCTTCGGCAGCCAGAGCTTTTCGCCGCTCGAGGACCGGCCCTGGCTCGTCGTCGTTGCCGAAGACGAGGGGGGCCGACCGGGAATGCCGCGGGTGTTCCGGGCGAACGGGCGGCAGGGCGTCAACTACGGGCGCAATGTCTGGCACCATCCGCTGATGTCGGTGGGCGCGGTCAGCGACTTCATCGTCGTCGATCGGGATGGGCCGGGAAACAATCTCGAAGAATATGTCTACGACGAGCCCTTCGTCATCGAGAGCGCAATATGAAGGAAGAGCAGCGATGAGCAGCACCGGCCGCCTGACCACCCATGTCCTCGACACTGCGCTCGGCACGCCGGCCGAAGGCTTGCGCATCGACCTCTTTTGGCTCGAAGGCGACGAGCGGCAACTGATCCGCACCGTTCATACCAACAGCGACGGACGCGTCGATGGGCCCATGGTCGAAGGCATCGGCTTCATGGCGGGCAGCTACGAGTTGGTCTTCCACGCCGGCGACTATCTTCGTCGTGTCGGTGCGGACCTGCCGGAGCCTGCCTTCCTCGACCTGATCCCGCTGCGCTTCGGCATTGCCGATCCGGCCAGCCATTATCACGTGCCGCTGCTTCTTTCGCCCTACGGCTACTCGACCTATCGCGGCAGCTGAGCGTGGGTGGATGAGTGTTCGCGGCGTAAAATTCAGTCGAAAACCGTCGCCTTGATCGGGATTGTGTGAGACGATTTTGAGACTCACGAGGGGAATTCGATGCGTTTCATCAATCCGATCCCTTTCGTCCGCGACATCGATCGATCCAGGGACTTTTACCGGGAGACACTCGGTCTGACGGTGTTGAAGGACTTCGGAAACTTCGTTCTCTTCGAGACCGGTTTTGCGATCCACGAGGGTCGTTCGCTGGAACAAACAGTCTGGCGGGAAGTCGGTCCCGCGGAAGAACCCTATGGGCGAGGGAACCTGCTGCTCTACTTCGAGCATGAGAATATCGAAGCGGCCTTCGAAAGCATTGCGCCGCAGGTGGAGCTGATCCACCCGATTGAGCGGCAAGCCTGGGGACAGCGGGTGTTCCGTTTTTATGATCCCGACGGGCACGCAATAGAGATCGGAGAGCCGCAAACTCTTGGATCTACTGCATAATTCCTCAAATCTGATCCGATTTGAGGATAGAATTATGCAACAAGTTTGAAGCGATACAGCGTCCTTTGCGCGTCATATTTGACGCGCGGCGCTGTAAAGGCGACCTGCATCAATCCTGAAGCTTACGACTGAACCGCCCGTCTCAAAGGACGGTTCGCCGCAAGAAACGATCGCATACGTTTAGTTTATGCGACCAATTTGGAACTGCAGGCATTCCACACACGTGTTGGAGGCCGGCCGCGAAGCCGCCCTTTTCAGGCAATCCGGCTTCGCCGGTTGGCGCGCTCGATCAATCCGCGAGAATGTCGCGGTTGACGTCGTTGATATCGCGCTTGCCGCAGAGCGCCATGGTGATGTCCATCTCCTTGCGGATGATTTCCAGCGCCTTGGTCACGCCTTCCTTCCCCATGGCGCCGAGGCCGTAGAGGAAGGGGCGGCCGATATAGGTGCCCTTGGCGCCCATGGCGACGGCCTTCAGCACGTCCTGGCCGGAGCGGATGCCGCCATCGAGATGCACCTCGATCTGGTGGCCGACCGCATCGACGATGCGCGGCAGCATGCTGATCGAGGAATGGGCGCCATCGAGCTGGCGGCCGCCGTGGTTGGAGACGATGATCGCGTCGGCGCCGGTCGCCGCCGCCATCTTGGCGTCTTCCGGATCGAGAATGCCCTTCAGGATCAGCGGACCGCCCCAGCGCTCCTTGATCCATTCGACGTCCTTCCACGAGAGTTGCGGGTCGAACTGTTCTGCCGTCCAGGCGCCGAGCGAGGACAGGTCGGTGACGCTCTTGGCGTGGCCGACGATATTGCGGAAGGTGCGGCGGTTGGTGCCGAGCATCTTCATGCACCAGCCGGGACGTGTCGCCATCTGCCAGAGATGCTTGGGGGTCAGCTTCGGCGGGGCCGACAGGCTGTTGCGCAGGTCCTTGTGGCGCTGGCCGAGGATCTGCAGGTCGAGCGTCAGCACCAGTGCCGAGCACTTGGCGGCCTTGGCCCGGTCGATGAGGTTCAGCACGAACTCGCGCTCGCGCATGACGTAGAGCTGGAACCAGAAGGGCTTGGTTGTGACCGACGCGACATCCTCGATTGAGCAGATGCTCATGGTCGACAACGTGAAGGGAACGCCAAAGGCTTCGGCCGCCTGGGCTGCCAGCATCTCGCCATCGGCGTGCTGCATGCCGGTCAGCCCCGTCGGCGCCAGCGCCACCGGCATCGACACTTTCTGGCCGATCATGGTCGTTTCCAGCGAGCGGTTGGTCATGTCGACCAGCACCCGCTGGCGCAGCTTCACCTTGGCGAAGTCTTCCTCGTTGGCGCGATAGGTGCCCTCGGTCCAGGCGCCGCTGTCGGCGTAATCGAAGAAGAGCTTCGGTACGCGGCGCTTGGCAAGGGCCTTGAGGTCGCTGATTTCGAGGATTTGCGTCATGGAAACGGCCTTCATCTGAAACACAGGTTAGAGCGGGATGCGGGCGGAAAGCCGCGGACACTTTTCCGCACCCAACTCTTGGGATGACTACCGAGGCCTTACCATGTTTGCCGGAGGCTTGTTAATAGCGCGGACGCAAAGAGGTCAATTTTTTTGACCTCTTTGCCAATGACGGTGAAGTCAGGCAGCAGCGAGTGCCGCCTTGGCCGGTTTTCCCGCCACATAGGTCTCGACGATCGCGCGGTCGTCGCCCATGGTCTGGAGCAGGAAAAGTTCATCGGCGAGTGAGTTGACCACTTCGGCGCGCAGCGCCATCGCCGGTGTTGCCGCCATGTTGAGCACGATGAAGTCGGCGTCGGTGCCGGCCTCGAGCGTGCCGATGCGATCGACCAGCGACAGCGCCTCGGCGTTGCCGCGGGTCATCATGAAGAAGCTGTCGAACGGGTTCAGCCGCTCGCCCTGCAGTTGCAGGATCTTGTAGGCCTCGTCGAGCGTCTTCAGCATCGAATAGCTGGTGCCGCCGCCGATATCCGAGGCGACCGAGGTGCGTACCGGCTTTTCGCGCCGGTTGAGCGCCCGCAACGGGAAAAGGCCCGAGCCGAGGAAGAGGTTGGATGTCGGGCAGAAGACCGCGACCGATCCCGTCTCGCACATCACGTCCGCCTCGCGGTCTGAGAGGTGGATGCAGTGGCCGAACAGGCTCTTCGGCCCAAGCAGCCCATAACGGGCGTAGACGTCGGTATAATCGGTGGCTTCCGGATAGAGTTCGCAGGTAAAGGCGATCTCGTCGCGGTTTTCCGACAGATGTGTCTGGACATGCAGGTCGGGAAACTCATGCACCAGCGATTTTGCGACGTCCATCTGCTCCGGCGTCGAGGTGATGGCAAAGCGCGGAGTGATGGCGACATGGTTGCGGCCCTTGCCGTGCCAGTCGCGGATTACCGCGCGGGTCTCGTCGTAGCCCATCTGCGGCGTATCGAGCAACCCCTGCGGGGCATTGCGGTCCATCATCACCTTGCCGGCGATCATGCGCATGTCGCGGCGTAGCGCCTCGGCGAAGAAGGCGTCGGCGGATGCCTTATGCACGGTGCAATAGGCGGCCGCCGTCGTCGTGCCGTGGCGGACCATTTCGTCGAAGAAACGGCTGGCGATGCGCTCGGCATGGGCGGTCTCGACGAAGCGGCACTCTTCCGGGAAGGTATAGGTGTTGAGCCATTCCAGCAGGTTGGCGGCGTAGGAGGCCATCACCTGCATCTGCGGGAAATGCAGATGCGTGTCGATGAAGCCCGGCACGATCAGGTGCGGGCGGTGATCGATCTCGACGATATCATCCGCTGCCTCGGCCTTCACAGTCGCGTAGGTGCCAGACGTTTTGATCCGGCCGTCTGCGACCAGCAGCGCGCCATCGCTTTCATAGGTGTAGGCGGCGCTGTCCTCGATTGCCATTGGCGCGCGGTGAAAGCTCAAGAGGCGGCCGCGGATGAGCGTCGTTGTCATTGTGTCTTGCCTTCCTCGACGGCGCTTTCGAACCAGGCTGCCAGCAACTGGCGCTCGTCCGTCGTCATGTCGGTTATGTTGCCGGGCGGCATGGCATGGCTGCGCCCCGCCTGGATATAGATTTCGCGGGCGTGGGCGGCAATCTCCTGATCGCTCTCTAACACCACACCCTTCGGCGGCCGGGCGATGCCCTCATAGACCGGTTCGGCTGCGTGGCACATGGAACAGCGGGTCGAGATCGCGTCCTTGACGGCGGGGAAATGCGCATTCTCCGCAAACCGGGCAAAGACCGGCGCGACCTCGGCTTTTTCTTCGCCGGTCAGCACCTTCGGCACGGTCGACAGCCACATGATCAGGATGAAGAGGAGGACGGTGACGAGCCACGTCCAGGTAGGCCTACCCTTGCGGGCATGGGTCGTATTGAACCATTGCCGGATGGTGACACCCATCAGGAACACCAGCGCCGCGATGATCCAGTTGAAGGCGGTGGCAAAAGCCAGCGGATAGTGGTTCGACAGCATGAAGAAGATGACCGGCAGGGTCAGGTAGTTGTTGTGCAGCGAGCGCTGCTTGGCCTGGGCGCCGAGCTTCGGGTCGGGCGTGCGCCCGGCGATCAGGTCGGCAACGACGATCTTCTGGTTGGGAATGATGAGGAAGAAGACGTTGGCCGACATGATGGTGGCGGTGAAAGCGCCCAGATGCAGGAAGGCGGCGCGGCCTGTAAACACCTGGGTATAGCCCCAGGCCATGATCACCAGCGCCACATAAAGAAGCGCCATCAGGCCCCAGGTGTTGTTGCCGAGCGGCGACTTGCAGAGCAGGTCATAGAAGACCCATCCGATGCCGAGCGAGGCGAGCGAGATCAGGATCGCGGACGTTGCCGAGATATCGAGCACGTGGCGATCGATCAGGAAAAGATCGGCACCGCCGTAATAGACCAGACAGAGCATGGCGAAGCCCGAAAGCCACGTCACGTAAGATTCCCATTTGAACCAGGTCAGGTGCTCGGGCATCGAGGCGGGGGCGACCAGATATTTCTGGATGTGGTAGAAGCCACCGCCATGCACCTGCCATTCCTCGCCGTAGGCTCCAACAGGCAGGTGGTCGCGCTTCACGAGACCGAGGTCGAGCGCGATGAAATAGAAGGATGAGCCGATCCAGGCGATGGCGGTAATGACATGCAGCCAGCGCACAGCAAAGGCCAGCCATTCCCAGGCGATGGCGAACTCGTACATTCAGGTCCCCTTTATTCTCTCCGTCAGCGCACCTTGCGCAAAAACCGGGAGTTGGGGAAGGGGGCGAATGCGCCTCCAAGCGTAAATTGCCGCGATCGGGACGATTTCGGGGTGAATTCACCCGGAATGATAAACCTGATGGATTCTAATGGGTTACCCTAGCTCGCGGAAGCCGCCTTGCGCTCTTCTACCCAATCGGCCCCGAACTGAACCGACGGGCAGAGTTCGCTGAGGATCCAGTCGCGGAAGATGCGGATCTTCGGGGTGTTGCGGCGCGCATGCGGGTAGGCCAGCCAGTAGTCGCAGCCGTCGCTGCAGCGCAGGTCGAAAGGCTGGTAGAGCCGGCCAAGCGCTACGTCGTCACCGTAGAATTCCGGTGTCAGGATCGCCACGCCCTGGCCGGCAACGGCGGCGCGCGCCTCGAAGGATTGCGCGCCGAGCCGGCTTGTCGGGCGGCCCTCGAGATCCGGATCGTCGACGCCGGCGGCCGAAAACCAGATCCGCCACCAGGGGTCGCCGGCATCGATGATCCTGAGCTTCAGGAGATCACGCGGCTCGCGGATGCCGCCAACGGTTTCGGCGAGTGCCGGGCTCAGCATCGGGCTGAACTCGACGCGCATCAGCGGATGTGTGTCGAGGCCCGGCCAGACGCCGGCGCCGGAGCGGATGGCGAGATCCGTGGGTTCCTTGGCAAAATCGACGAGGTTGTCGTTGGTGTCCAGGCGCACGGCGATGGTGGGGTGGGCGAACTGAAACGAGCCGATGTTGCGGGCGAGCCATTGCGAGGCGAAGGTCGGGGTCGAGCTGATCAACAGTGTGCTGTCGATATCGCCGCGCGCTGAGGAGACGGCCTCCTGCAGCATCTCGAAGGCTTCGGTGACCCGTGGCGCCAGCCGCTGGCCGACATCGGTCAACGCGATCTGGCGTGGGCGGCGCAGGAACAAGGGCTCGCCGACGCTCTCCTCGATCAGCTTGACCTGGTAGCTGACGGCGGTCTGGGTCATGCCCAGCTCCTCGCCGGCCTTGGTAAAACTGCCGAGCCGGGCGACGGCTTCGAAGACCCTCAACGCATTCAGCGGAAACTGCTTGGACATCTTCATGGATAAGTTCTCTTGATGCATGCAGACGGATGTTCGATTGGAACTCAATCCTCTTCCACGGCATCCTGCAAGTCAACTTCCCAAGACGAACAGGTGCTCAAAATGACTTGCGACGTTATCGAACATACTGAAAGAAAACCGCTTCTTTCGCTGGATGCGGTCGTGCGGCTCACGTCCACCCTGTTTGGCCGTGCCGTTGTCGCCAAGCCGGTGCTCGACGTCAATGCGCTGTCCGACCATATCAAAAGAGACATGGGTTTCATGGATGGCCGTGGCCCCTATGGGGACGATGTCGAGGCGCAGGCCGACGCGCACCGCCTCGTCAACATCGACGAGCTGCCCCGGATCTGACCGGAGCTCTCACACGCCGCGCGTCGAACGGGATGCGCGGCGATGTCATCAATCAAGACGATTGTCGAAGGCGTTCGACGGCCATCAGCACGCGCTCCGGCGTCGCCGGCGCATCAAGGCGCGGGCATTCGCGATAATCGGCAACGCTCGCCACCGCCATCGACAGCGCCTCGAGCACGGAGATCGGCAGCATGAAGGGCGGTTCGCCCACGGCCTTTGACCGCCCGATGGTCTTTTCCGCATTTTCCGACCACTCGGCCAGTTTGACGTTGAAGATCTTCGGCCGGTCCGAGGCGAGCGGGATCTTGTAGGTCGAGGGTGCGTGCGTGCGCAGTCGGCCCTTGTCGTCCCACCACAGCTCCTCCGTTGTCAGCCATCCCATGCCCTGGACGAAACCGCCTTCGATCTGGCCAAGGTCGATCGCCGGATTGAGCGAGCGGCCGACATCGTGCAGCACGTCGACGCGATCGACCATGTATTCGCCGGTCAGCGTATCAACAGATACTTCCGACACCGAGGCGCCATAGGCGAAGTAGTAGAAGGGCGTTCCCCGTCCGGTCGCGCGGTCCCAATGGATTTTCGGCGTCTTGTAGAAGCCGGCGGCCGAAAGCTGCACGCGCGCCGTATAGGCAAGCTTGATGAATTCCGGGAAGGGTACCAGTTCTTCGCCGATCTTCACGTGATCGGGAACGAAAGTGACGTTTTCCGCCGTCGTCTGCCAGCGCTCGGCTGCAAAGGCGACGAGCCGTTCCTTGATCTGGCGCGCCGCATCGAAGGCGGCCATGCCATTGAGGTCGGAGCCGGACGATGCAGCGGTCGCCGAGGTGTTGGGGACCTTGCCGGTCGTGGTCGCGGTGACGCGCACGCGGTCGAGATCGACCTGGAAGCTGTCGGCGATGACCTGCGCGACCTTCACATAAAGGCCCTGGCCCATTTCCGTGCCGCCGTGGTTCAGGTGGATCGAGCCATCCTGATAGATGTGCACGAGGGCGCCGGCCTGGTTAAATGCGGTCATGGTGAAGGAGATGCCGAACTTCACCGGCGTCAGCGCGATGCCCTTGCGAATGACACGGCTCGCACGGTTGAACTCGATAATGGCCATGCGGCGCGCCTGGTAATCGGCGTCGACTTCAAGCTCGGCGACGATCCGGGCGATGATGTTGTCTTCGACCTGCTGGTGGTAAGGGGTGATATCCCGGCCGGAACCCTTCTCGCCGTAGAAATTGAGCTTGCGGATCTCGAGCGGATCCTTGCCGAGAGCGTAGGCGATCTCTTCGATCATGCGCTCGCCGCCGACCATGCCTTGCGGGCCACCGAAGCCGCGATAGGCGGTGTTGGAGACGGTGTTCGTCTTCAGCGGCTGCGACGTCAGTTTTACATGCGGGTAGAAGTAGGAGCTGTCTGCGTGGAACAGCGCGCGGTCGGTCACCGGTCCGGAGAGATCGGAGGAGTAGCCGCAGCGCGCAGCGTAATTGGCGTGAACGGCGTGGATGCGGCCTTCCTCGTCGAAGCCGACATCGTAGTCGACGAGGAAGTCGTGACGCTTGCCGGTGGCGGTCATGTCCTCGTCGCGGTCGGGGCGAAACTTGACCGCACGGCCGAGCTTTTTCGCCGCCACGGCTGCAAGGGCTGCGAACTGGTTGCCCTGCGTTTCCTTGCCGCCGAAGCCGCCGCCCATGCGGCGCACATTGACCGTGACCGCATTGGAGGGAACGCCGAGCACGTGCGAGACCATGTGCTGGATTTCGCTTGGGTGCTGGGTCGACGACCAGACGGTGACCTCGTCGTCCTCGCCGGGAATGGCAAGGGCGATATGGCCTTCGAGGTAGAAGTGCTCCTGGCCGCCGATGCGCATCCGGCCCTTCAGCCGGCGCGGCGCCTTTTCCAGTTCAGCGTCGGCATCGCCCCGCTGCAAGGTCAGGGGCTGGGTGACGAGCTCGCCGCCATGGGCTACCGCATCGGTGATATCGGTGAAATGCGCCAGGTCGCGATAGCTGATCTTCGCCAGCCGGGCAGCACGACGGGCGATGTCGCGCGTCTCGGCGATGACGGCAAAGGCCGGCTGGCCGTGGAACTGCACGATGCCGTCGGCAAGCACCGGCTCGTCATGCAGGTGGCTGGGGCTGATATCGTTGGAATGCGGCATGTCGCTCGCCGTCAGCACGCAGACGACGCCGGCCGCCGCGGCGACGGCCGAGAGGTCCATGGCGGTGATTTCGGCGTGGGCGCGGTCGGTCATCCCCAGCGCACCGTGCAGCGTGCCCGCCGGTTCCGGCATGTCGTCGATGTAATCGGCGGTGCCGGTCACGTGCTTGTGGGCGCTGTCATGGCGCTGGTGCGAATGCATCTGCCCCTTGATCGCCTTGCGTTCTTCGAAGGTCGACTTGTCCATGATTACCTCTCTCCCGCCGCGTAGCGCACGAGCTCCGCCGGCTGGCCGCCACTTTCCAGGAAAAAGCGCATCAGCAGGTTCTTCGCCGCCAGCATGCGATAGGTGCTGGTGGCGCGCCAATCGCTCAAGGGCTGATAGTCGGCCTCGAAGGCTGCCTGAGCGGCGCGCACCATTTCCTCGGTCCAGGGCTTGCCGATGAGCGCGGCCTCGACGGTTGCAGCGCGTTTCGGCGTGCCGGCCATGCCGCCAAAGGCGATGCGGGCGGTCTCTACCCGGTTGCCGTCAAGCGAAATGCGGAAGGCGCCGAGTAATGCGGAAATGTCCTCGTCGCGGCGCTTGGAGAGCTTGTAGGCCGCAAACAGCTCACCCGCCGGCAGCGCGGGCACGAAGACGCTCTCGACGAATTCGCCGGCTTTGCGGTCCTGCTTGCCGTAGGCGATGAAGAAATCTTCAAGCGGCAGCGTGCGCGTCCCTTCCGTCGAGCGCAGCGTGACAGTTGCCCCCAGCACGATCAGGGGCGGTGGACTGTCGCCGATCGGCGAACCGTTGGCGATGTTCCCGCCGATCGTGCCCATGTTGCGCACCTGTTCGCCGCCGATACGGTCGATCAACCGGCCGAAGGCTGGATAGGCTTTGCTGAGCGCTGCAAAGGCGGCTGAATAGCTGACGCCGGCACCAATGGTCAGGCCGCCGTCGCTTTCCTCGATGCGCTGCAGTTCGGCGATGCCGTTGATGAAGACGACGGGATCGATCGGACGCATCTGCTTGGTGACCCAGAGGCCGACATCGGTGGCGCCGGCAACCACCGTCGCGCCTTTGTGCTCGGCAAGAGCGGTCGCGAGGCCGGTGGCATCCGCCGGCACGATCAGACAGCTTTCACCGTGGCGGACGGTGATCGTTTTCTCGGGTTGAAGCGCCTTGAGGCGGGCGATGGTGGCCTCGCGCGCAGCCGTGATCGGATCGAAGATAGCAGAAGGCCGCGCGCTTGCGGCGGCCTCGGCCGCCTTGACGATCGGCTCGTAGCCGGTGCAGCGACAAAGGTTGCCTTGCAGCGCCTTTTCGATGTCGGCCCGGCTGGGATTGTCGTTCGAAAGCCAGAGGCCATAAAGCGACATGACGAAGCCGGGCGTGCAGAAGCCGCATTGTGAGCCATGGAAATCGACCATCGCCTGCTGCACGGGATGAAGCGTTCCATCCCTGGCGGCGAGATGCTCAACGGTGACCACATGGGTCGCATGCAACGATCCGACGAAGCGGATGCAGGCATTGACGCTTTCATAGACCAGCGTTTCGCCGGCGAGCCGGCCGACGAGCACGGTGCAGGCACCGCAATCGCCCTCCGCGCAGCCTTCCTTGGTTCCTGTCAGCCGGCGCTCAAGCCTGAGATAGTCGAGCAGGGTCGCGGTCGGCGCGACGTCGGAAAGCGCCACCTCGCTATCATTGAGGATGAAGCGAATGCTGTCGTCGTCCTTGCGTTCCCTAACCTTAGGCATGCCATTCATTCCTGCTGATGCATGGCCGCAAAAACCGGAAGCGTTCCCGGCGACGGACCATGCGCATTTTCATAGAGTTAGGGCGTCGTCCGCCTCGTCTCAATGGACGGGCGGCTCTCTATTGCGCCGTCCAGCCGCCGTCCATGGAAACATGCGTGCCGGTGATCTGCGCCGCATCATCGCTTGCGAGATAGACGGCGAGCGACGCTACCTGCTCGACGGTGATGAATTTCTTGGTCGGCTGGCCCTTGAGCATTACGTCGTTGATGACCTGCTCTTCGGTGATGCCGCGGGTGCGGGCCTGATCCGGGATCTGCTTTTCGACCAGCGGGGTCAGCACATAACCCGGGCAGATCGAATTGGCGGTGATGCCATTTTCCGCAACTTCGAGCGCGACGGTCTTTGTCAGCCCCATGATGCCGTGCTTGGCGGCGACATAGGCCGATTTGAACGGCGAGGCGACGAGCCCGTGGGCAGAGGCGATGTTGACGATGCGGCCCCAGCCCTTTGCCTTCATGCCGGGCAGGGCGGCGCGAATGGTATGGAAAGAGGAGGAGAGGTTGATGGCGATGATCCGGTCCCATTGCTCGACCGGGAAATCCTCGACCTTCTCGACATATTGAACGCCGGCATTGTTGACCAGAATGTCGACGCTGCCGAAGCGTTTTGCCGCCGTTGCCATCAGGTCGGCGATCTCGTCCGGCTTCGTCATGTCGGCCGGGTGATAGATGACCGTTCCCGTGGTGAGCGCCCCGACTTCGTCCGTCGCAGCCTTGATTTCGTCCGGCGTGCCGAAGCCGTTCAAGACGATGTTGGCGCCGCCCTTGGCAAAAGCCTTGGCAATGGCAAGGCCGATGCCGCTCGTCGAACCGGTGATGACCGCAGTTCTCGTCATTCCTGATCTCTCCCTTTGCAGCGCCGCTGATCTTGCCCGTTTTTTGCGGCGCAACAGCGTCAACCTACGCGTAAAACCGCTGAGGTGACAATTGTGTTTTTCAGGCCGCCGACGCAGAGTTGCGGCGGGAGGCCTTGTCACGATTTCTTGCGTTTTGTTTTCGTTTGACATTCGTTTTGCCATCGTATTGAAGTTTTTCGAAATGGACGCCACGCCCAAGAGGAAGGGCGTCGAGACACGTGATGTGAGGCCGGGGAGGGGCATATGGGCGGATATATTCTCGCGATCGATCAGGGCACGACATCGAGCCGGGCGATCGTCTTCGACGGCAAGCAGCAGGTAGCAGGCCTCGACCAGAAGGAATTCAGGCAGCACTTTCCGAAATCCGGCTGGGTCGAGCACGATCCGGAGGAAATCTGGGATAGCGTCGTCGTCACCGTCAACGAGGCGATCAGGAAGGCGGGGATCTCCCCAAGCGATATCGCCGGCATCGGCATCACCAACCAGCGCGAAACGGTGGTGGTCTGGGATCGCGAAACCGGCAAGCCGATCCACAACGCCATCGTCTGGCAGGACCGCCGCACATCAGCCTATTGCGACAAGCTGAAGAAACAGGGTCTCGAAAAGACCTTCACCAAGAAGACCGGTTTGCTGCTCGATCCCTATTTCTCCGGCACCAAACTCAACTGGCTGCTGTCGAATGTGAAGGGCGCCCAGGCCAGAGCTGCCAAGGGCGAGCTTTGCTTCGGCACGATCGATACTTTCCTGATCTGGCGGCTGACAGGCGGAAAGTCCTTCGTCACCGATGCGACCAACGCCTCGCGCACGCTGCTCTACAACATCGCCGACAATGCCTGGGACGACGAGTTGCTCGACATCCTGCGCGTTCCCCGCGCCATGTTGCCGGAGGTGAAGGACTGCGCCGCCGATTTCGGCGTCACCGACAAGGAGCGCTTCGGCACGGCGATCCCGATCCTCGGTGTTGCCGGCGACCAGCAGGCCGCCACCATCGGCCAGGCCTGCTTCAAGCCGGGCATGCTGAAATCGACCTACGGCACGGGCTGCTTCGCATTGCTCAACACCGGCAAGGACATGGTGCGCTCGAAGAACCGGCTGCTCACCACCATTGCCTACCGGCTGGATGGCGAAACCACCTATGCGCTCGAAGGCTCGATCTTCGTTGCCGGCGCGGCGGTGCAGTGGCTGCGCGACGGCCTGAAGGTCATCAAGGCGGCTCCGGACACCGGCACGCTTGCCGAAGGCGCCGACCCGTCGCAGGAGGTTTACCTCGTCCCGGCCTTCACCGGTCTCGGTGCGCCGCATTGGGATCCCGACGCTCGCGGCGCGATCTTCGGCATGACCCGCAACACCGGGCCCGCCGAGTTTGCGCGTGCCGCGCTCGAAGCGGTCTGCTACCAGACGCGCGATCTGCTCGAAGCCATGCACAAGGACTGGCGCAGCAACGGCAAGGAAACCGTGTTGCGCGTCGACGGCGGCATGGTCGTCTCGGACTGGACGATGCAGCGGCTTTCCGACCTCCTCGATGCGCCGGTCGACCGGCCGACCATCCTCGAGACGACGGCGCTCGGCGTTGCCTGGCTCGCCGGCAGCCGCGCCGGCGTCTGGCCGAAGCAGGAGGAGTTCGCCAAGTCCTGGGCGCGCGATCGCCGTTTCGAGCCGGCGATGGACGAAGCGACGCGCAAGACGAAGCTCAAGGGCTGGCGCAATGCGGTCAAGCGCACGCTGACCTAGAGCATTTCCAGGAAAAGTGCGAAGCGGTTTTCCGTCAGGAAAAGTGCGAAGCGGTTTTCCGTCAGGAAATGCGTAAAAACAAGGAGATAGAGCGTTTCTGCGACTCCGCTTAAACCGGAAACGCTCTCGCCCCGGACCCTTGGCTTGATCCAAGCGCCGTTTGGCATCATCCGGGAAACACAGTGTTTCCCGGACGCGCATTTGCTGCTTTCGCCGGGGCCAACTATCTGTCGGTAGAACAACGATAGGATGGGCATCATGGAACTCGGGCTTTACACATTTGCGGATGTCGATCCGAACGCTGCCGACAAGGGCCGGGAAGGCCAGCGTCGGCTTGCCAATTTGCTGGAAGAGATCGAACTGGCAGATCAGGTCGGCCTCGATGTCTTTGGCCTTGGCGAACATCACCGCCCTGATTATGCAGCCTCGGCACCAGCCGTCATCCTTGCGGCAGCCGCCGCGAGGACGAAGACCATAAGGCTGACGAGTGCCGTGACGGTGCTGAGCTCGGACGACCCGGTGCGCGTGTTCCAGCAGTTTTCCACGCTCGACCTTCTCTCCAACGGCCGGGCCGAAATCATGGCCGGGCGCGGCTCGTTCATCGAGTCCTTCCCGCTCTTCGGTCAGTCGCTCGACGATTACGACCAGCTCTTTGCCGAAAAGCTCGACCTGTTGATGGCGCTGCGCGAAGCGGAAAAGGTCTCCTGGGCGGGCGAGATGCGCCCTGCGATCAGCGATCGCGGCGTCTATCCGCGTCCGCTGCAGGAGGTGCTGCCGCTGTGGATCGCCGTCGGCGGCACGCCGCAGTCGGTTGCCCGTGCCGGTGCCCTCGGGCTGCCGGTGGCACTTGCGATCATCGGCGGAGAGCCGCGCCGGTTCGCTCCGCTGTTCGATCTTTATCGCGAGGCCGCCCGTCGTGCCGGCCAGGATCCGGCAAAGCTGAAGACCAGCATCAATGTCCATGGCTTCATCGCCGATACGACCGATCTTGCCGCTGACCAGTTTTATCGCCCGCAGGCCGAGGTGATGAACCGCATCGGCCGGGAGCGCGGCTGGGGGCCGACGAACCGGGCGCATTTCGACCAGGCGCGCAGCCCTGCCGGCAATCTCTTCCTCGGCGACCCCGAAACCGTGGCGGAGAAGATCGTCGAGAACTGGAAGCTCTTCCGCAACGACCGCTTCCTGCTGCAGATGGCGATCGGCCCGATGCCGCATGCCCAGATCATGCGCGGCATCGAACTCTACGGCACCAAGGTCGCGCCGCTGGTGCGCAAGGCGCTTGCCGAGCAGGGGGCCGGACAGACCGTTTCGGCCTGAGCCGCCACAGGCCGTTCATGTCTCGCTTGTCGGCGCTGGAAAATCCGGCACCGACCGGTTACATGTGGGCACGAAAGCGAGACACGGATGACCCTCAACAACGAAGAAGATCTGCTGCGGCTGAAGGAAATCGGCCGCATCTGCGCCAATGCGCTGCAGGCTATGGGCGAAGCGCTCGAGCCGGGCATCACCACGGCGGAACTGGATGCCATCGGCCGCAAGGTGCTGGAAGAGGCAGGTGCGCGCTCTGCGCCGGAACTCTGCTACCAGTTTCCGGGCGCCACCTGCATCAGCGTCAACGAGGAAATCGCCCACGGCATCCCCGGCAGCCGCATCATCCGCGCCGGCGATCTCGTCAATATCGACGTTTCGGCTGAGAAAGACGGCATCTTCGCCGACACCGGCGCTTCCTTTCCGGTGCCGCCGGTCTCGGCAGCCATCGACCGCCTCTGCCGTGACGGCAAGCGGGCGATGTGGGTCGGCCTCAAGCAAGTGCGTCCGGACCAGTCGCTTGCAGCGATCGGCAATGCGATCGGCGATTTCGCCCGCAAGAACCGCTATTCGCTGGTCACCAACCTTGCCAGCCACGGCATCGGCCGCTCGCTGCACGAGGAGCCGAAGGAGATCGCGACCTGGCCGGATCCGAGCGAGCGGCGGCGCATGACCGACGGTATGGTCTTTACCGTCGAGCCGTTCCTCTCGATGGGCGCGGACTGGGCCGAGAGCGGCGACAAGGACGACTGGACGCTCTACAGCGAACCGCGGGCACCGACCGTGCAATATGAGCACACGGTCGTCGTCACGCGCGGCGGTCCGTTGGTGGTGACGCTGCCCGGCTGACGGGCCATCGTTCGATTCCTTCAATAGGACATTCAATTATAGTGATTTGTGGTGTTCGTTTTGCAGTGCAATAAAACTGCTTATGACCACGATCGACAGACCACATCACGCAAGCCTCGCCTCCACCGCTACCGCCGGCGCCATTGCCATGGCGGTCGCCATGGGCTTCGGCCGCTTCTCCTACACGCCGATCCTGCCGGCGATGATGACGGACCTCGGCCTATCGCCGGCGGATGCCGGCCTCATCGCCTCGGCCAATTTCGTCGGCTATCTCGCCGGCGCCGTGCTTGGCGCTTACGGCTGGGCGCATGGGCAGGAGCGAAGGATCGGGCTTGCTTCGCTCGCGGCAACCACACTGCTGCTGGCGGCGATGGGCCTGACGTCCTCGGTCTTGGTGCTCAGTCTCATCCGCTTTCTCGCCGGCCTTGCCAGCGCGTTTTCGATGATCTTCATCTCCGGCATCGTCCTTGGTCACGGGCTGTTGGCGCGGTCTGAACATGTGCCGGCCATGCATTTCGGCGGCGTCGGGCTCGGCATCGCCTTCTCCTCGCTCTGCGTCTGGTTGGCACCTCTCGCTGGCGCCGCCGGGCTTTCAGCGTCGCAAGCCGACTGGTTCACCGGCGCTCTTGTCGCGCTTGTCGGCACGGTCGTCGTCGCTCTGATGCTGCCGGCCGGTCCCGTCTCCGGCAACGGCGCCGCACGTGAAAAGCCGCTGACCTGGACCCGCCCCCTGACGGTGGTGACGCTGACCTATGGGTTGTTCGGCTTCGGTTACGTGATCACGGCCACGTTCCTGGTGGCCATGGCCCGCGACGCGAGCGGCGGCCACAGCATCGAGTTCCTTGCCTGGCTGTTGACGGGCCTAAGTGCAGCGCTGTCGGTCTATCTCTGGCGCTTCGCCGTGCCGCGCTTCGGGCTTGCCGGTGTTTACGCGATCGGTCTTCTGGCCGAGGCTGTCGGCCTTGTGCTCACCGTCAGCCTGCCGCTGCCCTATGCGCCGCTTGCCGGTGGCCTGATGCTGGGCGCCACCTTCATGATGATCACCGCCTACGGCCTGCAGATCGGCCGGCATCTGGCGCCGGAAAGTCCGCGCAAGGCACTGGCGCTGATGACGGCGGCCTTCGGTATCGGCCAGATCATCGGTCCGGTGGTTGCCGGCTGGTTGGCCCAGCGCACCGGCAGCTTTGCAGCGCCGACCTTGATCGCGGCCGCGGTGCTGTTCGTCTGCGGCGGGGTGATCGTTGCCGAACTCAGGCGGATCGCAGCGGCGCTGCCGCGCTGAGCGGCGGCGGGAAGGTTGCGCCGCTTGCCGTAACACATGATGAAATAACGGTAACGTTCATATTACCTGATTGTTGAAAAAGGTGCTTTGCCCTAGTTTCGGCGCTTCGAGAGGCGAGTTGTTCTCCTCCCCCGAAACGAGAGTGCCGTACTTTGTTCCTATCTTTCTTCCCGAAGCCGAAGCTCTTTTTCATTTCCTTTGTCGTCTGGTCGCTTGTCGCCATCGCCTTTTGGTATGGTGAAGGCGAGCAGTTGGGTGCAGTCTTCGGAATGCCGCCCTTGCCCTCGGATGCGCCGCCGATCACCGGGATTTCTGCCTTCTGGTCGCCCGCCTTCCTCTGGTTCTATCTCTACTTCGGGCTGGTCGTCGGGCTGTTCGCAGCATTCTGGTATGTCTATTCGCCACATCCCTGGCAGAACTGGTCGATCCTCGGCTCAGCCCTCATTCTTTTCGTCACCTATTTCCAGGTGCAGGTGAGCGTCGCGATCAACAATTGGTACGGGCCGTTCTGGGATCTGATTCAGGCGATCGTCTCGAAGACGAAGGTGGTGACCGCGGCAGAGTTCTACGGAGAAATCGCCGTCTTCCTCGGTATCGCCTTGGTCGCTGTCGCTGTCGCGGTCATGACCCGCTTCTTCGTCAGCCACTATATCTTCCGCTGGCGCACGGCGATGAACGAGTACTACATGGCCCACTGGGGCAAGCTGCGTCGTATCGAAGGTGCTTCGCAGCGTGTCCAGGAAGACACAATGCGCTTCTCCACGACGGTGGAGGGCCTCGGCGTCAGCCTGATCGACAGCGTGATGACGCTGATTGCGTTTACGCCGGTATTGATCCGGCTTTCGGCCAATGTCACCGAACTGCCGATCGTCGGTGACATTCCCTATCCGCTGGTTACGGCCGCTGTGCTTTGGTCGCTGTTCGGCACGGTGTTCCTGGCGCTCGTCGGCATTAAGCTGCCGGGCCTCGAGTTCCGCAACCAGCGTGTGGAAGCGGCCTACCGCAAGGAACTGGTCTATGGTGAGGACCACGCCGATCGCGCTCAGCCGCCGACGGTCGCCGATCTCTTCGAAAACGTTCGCCGGAACTATTTCCGGCTCTATTTCCACTATCTCTACTTCAACATCGCCCGCATTTTCTATTTGCAGATCAACGGCATCTTCTCGTTGCTGATCCTGGCGCCGTCGATCATCGCCGGCAAGATCACACTCGGCGCGTTGAACCAGATCTCGGGTGCCTTCGGGCAGGTGACGTCGTCGTTTCAGTACCTGGTTTCATCCTGGCCGACGATTGTCGAACTGCTTTCGATCTACAAGCGTCTGCGCGCCTTCGAAGCGGCAATCGACGATGAGCCCCTGCCGGAAATCGAGCAGAAGTTCATCGCGGTTGGTGGCGAGGAAGAACTGGCCTAAGCTGGGCCAGGAGAGGACCAATCAGAAGGCGGAGCGATCCGCCTTCTTTTTTGCCTGCTCGATCATCGGCAGCGCCTGGGCGTAGCTGACGCAGGCGACATCAGGCTTGCTGCAGACCTCGGTCAGCAGCCGGTCGAGCGCGCGCCAGTAGGCGCCGCCATTCATCTCGACGAAATGGAAGCCGAGCTGCAGCGGGATGCGGTTGCCGGCATATTCCTTGTCGAAGGCTTGTCTGTAGGCCTCGTAGGTGCGCGCTTCGAAGGTGGCGCTGTCCTTCTTGTTTTCGATACCCATGGAATGGCGCACGAACAGATTGTAGTCCATGCCGATCACCGGCCGCTTGGACGGCCCTTCCGGGATCAGCGGCAGGCCGAAGCGCGGCAGACCGTCCTTCTCCATCGGCCAGCCCGGCCCCTTGGTCACCAGGCTCGCGTCATAGGTAAAGACCGATGCCTTCAGGGCTGGCAGCAGGCCGTCGCTCAGCGACAGGTAGGGCGCACGGAAACCCTTGATGCCGGTGCGGGCAAATTCCGCCCAGCCTTGCGGCTCGGCATCCGGCCTGTCGGCCTTCTTCCAGGCATCGCGCAGGGCGATGTCGAATGTCGAGAATTCGCTTTGCCAATCGGCCTTCGTCCAGCCCTTGCCGTCGAAATGGCCGCAGGCGTGGCTGGCAATGTCGTGACCGTCGAGATGGGCCTGCCAGATGTGACCGGCGCGGGCCGCGATTTCCTCTCGGCTCTGGGCAAAGCCGACATTGGAACGACCCGGTTTCAGCCCCGGCGGTCTGTAGCTCTGCTTGCCGTCGGCGCGCGTCATCAGGAACGTGCAGGAGAGGAAATAGGTGAAATGCGCATTGGTGCGCTTGGCCATCGCCAGGCTTTTCTCCCACAGCGCGTTGTCATGCGCCCCATCGAAAGACACGATGACGAGCTGCTTGTCCTTGGCAGGAACGGTCGGTGCGGCCATATCGGGCGTGGGTTCGGCAGCCGCGACGAGGGCAGGGCAAAGGGCGAGGGAAAGGGCAATAAATGTTCGGATCATGATATCTGCGACGATTTGCGTATGCCGTCCCTTTATCCAGGAATGCGGCAATCCTTTGATCTGTCTGGAAATTTCTGTGCACTCCGGCTATGTCGATAGCCGACAGAACAATAATGAAGGACGGGTGACGACATGGCGCTACTGATATTGGGTATCGTGATCTTCTTGGGCATCCATCTCGTTCGCAGCTTTGCACCCGGCCTGCGCGCATCGGTGATATCCAGCAGCGGCACCGGCGCCTGGCATGCGATCCACGGTATCTGTGCGCTTGTTGGCCTCGGTCTGATTGCCTATGGCTTCGATCAGGCGCGCGCCACCACCGGCATGCTCTATACGCCCCCGGTCTTTCTTGCACACATCGCGCTGACCCTGATGCTGATCGCCAGCATCTGTCTTGTGGCCGCCTATCTGCCCCCGGGCAAGATCCGCGCGGCCACAAAACATCCGGCGATCCTCGCAATCAAGATCTGGGCACTTGCCCACCTGCTTGCCAATGGCGAGGCGTCGTCGGTGCTGCTCTTCGGCACCTTCCTCGTCTGGGCGGTGATCCTGCGCATTTCGATGAAAAAGCGCTGGCGCGCCGGCGAAATCACCTATCCGGCGTTCGTTTCCTATCGCTACGACCTCATCGCCATCGTGCTTGGTGCGGCCCTTTATGGCGTGATTGTGTGGAAGTTGCACGAACTGGTGATCGGTGTTTCGCCTATGGTTGTCGGCTAAATAACGCGCGCCCCCTTACAACAGCCGCAAAATCGGGTAGAAGGCGCAAAATCCTAATAGCGTGCAGGGAAGGCCGAGAGGCCGGGGCAATCGATGGCGAACCAAGACGACAGCTTTATCCGCGAGGTGAATGAAGAACTGCGTTCGGACCAGATGAAGAACATCTGGGCCCGTTTCGGCAGCGTCATCGTGGCGATTGCCGTGCTCATCGTTCTCGGAACCATCGGCAAGGTCGGCTACGACTACTGGCGTGACAACGCGTCGTCGAAGTCCGGCGACGAGTTCCTCCAGGCGCTGAACCTCGCCAAGGAAAACAAGGCCGACGAGGCGCTGGCCGCCCTCAACAACTTGCAGAAGGACGGCTATGGCGCCTATCCGGTGCTGGCTCGCCTTCGTGCGGCGACGCTGCAGGCCGAGAAGGGCGAGACCGATGCCGCCATCAAGGCGTTCTCGGAGATCGGCAAAGACACCGGCCTGCCTGAGGCGCTTCGCGACGCCGCCCGCCTGCGCGCCGCCTATCTGCTGGTCGATACCGGCACCTATGACCAGGTTTCGGCCGAAGTCGAACAACTGGCCGTGCCGCAGAACAATATGCGCCACTCGGCCCGTGAGGCGCTTGGCCTTGCTGCCTACAAGGCCGGCGATACCGCCAAGGCGAAGAGCTGGTTCCAACAGATCGTCGATGATCCCCAGAGCCCGCGCAATGTTGCAGGCCGGGCGCAGATGCTGCTCGACGTGATTGCCGCGAGCGGCAAAGCCTAAGCGCATATCCCTGAAGGCCGGCACCGGCCTTTGGAAAGGATATGTTGATTTTCAAAGTGTTGGAGCGCTGTATGTCTTGACGACGTGCAGCGCTTCAGGACGGAAACGGATACGTTCATGAGTTTCACCGTCGCCATCATCGGGCGCCCCAATGTCGGCAAGTCCACCTTGTTCAATCGTCTGGTTGGCAAGAAGCTGGCGCTCGTCGACGATACGCCGGGTGTCACCCGTGACCGCCGTCCGGGCGATGCCAAGCTCATCGACTTGCGCTTCCGCATCATCGATACCGCCGGCCTGGAACAGTCCGCACCCGACAGCCTTCAGGGCCGCATGTGGGCGCAGACCGAAGCCGCGATCGACGAGGCCGACCTGTCGCTGTTCGTGGTCGACGCCAAAGGGGGCCTGACGCCGGCCGACAACACACTTGCCGAGATGCTGCGTCGGCGCGGCAAGCCGGTCGTGCTCGTCGCCAACAAGTCCGAGGCCCGCGGTTCCGACGGCGGCTTCTATGACGCCTTCACGCTCGGTCTTGGCGATCCTTGCCCGATCTCGGCCGAACATGGCCAGGGCATGCTCGATCTGCGCGACGCGATCGTCGCTGCGATCGGCGAAGACCGTGCCTATCCTCAGGAAGACGACGTTGCCGAGACCGATATCGACCTGCGCCCGACCACCGGCGAAGCGGCGGAAAAGGACGACGAGGCCGAGCCTGCCTATGACGAGACCAAGCCGCTGCGCGTGGCGATCGTCGGCCGGCCGAATGCCGGCAAGTCGACACTGATCAACCGCTTCCTCGGTGAAGACCGGCTTTTGACCGGGCCGGAAGCCGGCATCACCCGTGATTCGATTTCGGTCGAATGGGACTGGCGCGGCCGCACCATCAAGATGTTCGACACCGCGGGCATGCGTCGCAAGGCCAGGGTGCAGGAGAAGCTGGAGAAGCTTTCGGTCGCCGATGCGCTGCGCGCCATCCGCTTTGCCGAAACGGTGGTCATCGTCTTCGACGCGACCATTCCGTTCGAAAAGCAGGACCTGCAGATCGTCGATCTCATCATTCGCGAAGGCCGGGCCGCCGTGCTTGCCTTCAACAAATGGGATCTGGTCGAGGACTGGCAGGCCGTGCTTGCCGATCTTCGCGAAAAGACCGAGCGGCTGTTGCCGCAGGCGCGCGGCATTCGCGCCATACCGATCTCCGGCCATACCGGCTACGGCCTCGACCGCCTGATGCAGGCGATCATCGACACCGACAAGACCTGGAACCGCCGTATCTCGACGGCGCGTCTCAACCGCTGGCTCGATTCCCAGCAGGTGCAGCATCCGCCACCGGCTGTCTCCGGCCGCCGCCTGAAGCTGAAATACATGACGCAGGTGAAGGCCCGCCCGCCGGGCTTCATGATCTCGTGCACGCGGCCCGACGCGCTGCCGGAATCCTATACCCGCTACTTGATCAATGGCTTGCGCAACGATTTCGACCTGCCGGGCGTGCCGATCCGCATCCACTATCGCGCGTCGGAAAATCCCTTCGAGAATAAGCGCAAGAAGCGCTGAGCCATCGGCGGCAGCGTCTGTGTCTTTGCAGCCCCTCGCGTCGATTTTGACGCGCAAGGGATGCTATCATGCCCAAAATCCGCAAGCGGCGGTCGGCTGCGGCGATGCCTCAGTCGACGAGCTTGTTCTTGTCGACCAGCGCGCCGTGATGGCCGATGACGCCGGCAGCGATGCGGGCGGCAAAGGCTGCAGATTCACTCGGCGTGTCGCCCGTGACGAGACGCGAGAGGAAGGCACCGTTGAAGCTGTCGCCGGCGCTGGTGGTGTCGACCACGCGCTCGACCGGCGTTGCCGGGACGTGGCTTGCTTCTGATCCCTCGAACGCCAGCGTCACACCCTTTTCCCCGTCCTTGACGACCACGTCGGCGACACCCAGCGCCTTGTAGCGCTCGATCGTCGCCTTGATCGAGCCGTCACCGAAATGCGTGACCTCGTCGTCGAAGCTCGGCATCACCAGGCTGGCGGCACGGGCGCCATCCGTCAGTGTCTGGCGCATGCGCTCGGCGTCGTCCCAAAGGCGAGGACGGATATTGGGGTCGAAGACGACGCGTTTACCCGCGGCCTTGGCGCGGCGCAGTTCGGCAAGCAGCGTTTCCACCGCCTCGGGCGCCAGGATCGCAAGGGTAATGCCGGAAAACAGGATGAGATCGGCGCCCTCGATGGCGCGGCGCAGATGCTCTGGGTCATCGGCGAGAAGTCTCGCTGCTGAAGCCGAGCGCCAATAGGAGAAGCTACGCTCGCCGTCCTTCAGATGGATCATGTAGAGGCCCGGCGTGCGACCCTTGATTTTGCGGACGGCCGCCGTGTCGATGCCCTTCTCGGCCATGAAGGCGAGCATTTCGTCGGAAACCGTGTCGGTGCCGACGGCAGAGCAATAGGCGACGGACCAGTCGATCGGCAGGAACAGGTGTGCATAATAGGCGGCGTTGAAGGTGTCGCCGGCATAGCTTTTGCGCAACAGGCCGCCCTCGGCCTGCATCAGTTCGACCATGCATTCCCCGATCGAAAGCATCGTTCCCGCCAACGTCTTCTCTCCCTTTGGTTTTTGCCGTGCTGACGGGATAAGGTTCAAGACCGGTCTCGGCAAGAGTTGTTTTTAGGGCGCTTGAGATTTGAGCGATGACTTGGCTGCCCTCCGGCGTTTACTCCCGCGCCGGGCGCGGTTACATCTTGGCGCACAGATCGGTTTCACGGGGGCAGGGCATGGCGTCTCAGCAGGTTTCGGGTGACGATTGGTGGCGCGGCGCTGTGATCTATCAGGTCTATCCGCGCTCGTTTCAGGATACCGATGATGATGGCATCGGCGACTTGAAGGGCGTCACGCGGCGGCTCGGCCACATCGCCTCGCTCGGCGTCGACGCCATCTGGCTGTCGCCCTTCTTCACCTCGCCGCAAGCCGACATGGGCTACGACGTCTCGGATTATTGCGACGTCGACCCGATGTTCGGCACGCTTGCCGATTTCGACGCGATGCTGGCGGAGGCGCACCGCCTCGGCCTCAGGGTGATCATCGATCAGGTGATTTCGCATTCATCCGACCGCCATCCCTGGTTCGTCGAAAGCCGGACCAGCCGCGAGAATCCGAAGGCAGACTGGTATGTCTGGGCCGATCCGAAGCCTGATGGCACCGCGCCCAACAACTGGCTTTCGATCTTCGGCGGACCGGCCTGGGAGTGGGACGGGGTGCGCAAGCAATATTACATGCACAACTTCCTTGCCTCGCAGCCGGACCTCAATTTCCACAATTCTGATGTTCAGGATGCAGTGCTGGATGCAGCGCGCTTCTGGCTCGACCGTGGCGTCGACGGTTTCCGGCTCGATACCGTGAACTTCTATTTCCACGACCGCCATCTCAGGGACAATCCGCCGCTGGTGCCGGATCCGGATGCGACGAGCAATGATGCGCCCGACGTCAATCCCTACGGCATGCAGGATCACCTCTACGACAAGAGCCAACCGGAAAACGTCGCCTTTCTCCAGCGGTTCCGGGCCTTGCTCGATGGTTATGGCGGCCGAACGACGGTCGGCGAAGTGGGGGACGGCGCGCGATCGTTGAAGACCGTGGCCGCCTATACCAGCGGCGGCGACAAGCTGCACATGTGTTATACCTTCGATCTGCTCGGCCCGGATTTCACTGCAGGTCATATCCGCCGCTGCGTCGACAATTTCCAGAAGGCTGTCACCGACGGCTGGGTGTGCTGGGCTTTTTCCAACCACGACGTCATGCGCCATGTCAGCCGCTTTGCGCGAAGCGATGCGGAACGGGAAGTGGTCGCAAAGCTGGCAATCACGCTTCTGGCGACCTTGCGTGGCTCGATCTGCCTCTACCAGGGCGAAGAGTTGGGTTTGACGGAAGCGGATCTTGCCTTCGAGGATTTACGCGATCCCTATGGCATCCGCTTCTGGCCGTCGTTCAAGGGGAGGGATGGCTGCCGCACGCCGATGGTGTGGGAGGCGGCCGCCAGGCATGCCGGGTTCTCCGTCGGAAAACCGTGGCTGCCGGTGCCGACAGAGCAGGCCCGCCTGGCGGTCGATACGCAGGAGGCTGGCGCTGGCACGGTGCTCAACCATTATCGCGCCATGCTGGCTTTTCGCCGGTCGCATGCGGCCCTGCACGATGGTGACATGTCGTTCATCGAGAGCAACCGCGACCTGCTGGCATTCATCCGCGAGAAGGATGGCGAGCGGCTGCTCTTCGTCTTCAACCTGACGCGCGTGCCGCAGGAATTTCTCGTTTCCGACGCGGCGATGGAAGGCGTGCCGTTGCCGGGTCAATCGGTGCGGGTCGCCGGCGGCGTGCTGAAACTCGATGCTCTGAGTGCCTATTGCGGGAAGCTCTGATGCGTGTGTTGCTAATGGACGGGGAGATGGTCGGCCGCTGGCTGGAGATGCGGCTTGCGCTCTGGTCCGACACGCCGGCCGCCGTGCACCGCGACGAGATCGATAGCAGTCTGGCTGCAGCCGAGCGACAGGCCGCGTTTCTTTGCGAGGACGATGCCGGTGTCGCGGTAGGCTTCGCCGAAGTGTCGCTACGCACCGACTACGTCAACGGCTGCGAGACATCGCCTGTTGCCTTCCTCGAAGGCATCTATGTGCTTCCGGGCTATCGCCGCCATGTCGTTGCGCGGGCGCTGATTACCGCGGCGGAACGCTGGGCGATCAGTCGCGGCTGCCGCGAGCTTGCATCCGACACCGATATCGACAATCTGGAAAGCCATGGCCTGCATATGGCGCTCGGCTTCGAGGAAACCGAACGCGTCGTCTATTTCCGCAAAGAGCTGTCGGTCGCCGCGGATAACTGAGCGAGCCGCGCTTCAGCCGATCAGCATGAACTTGTCGACGTCGACGAGGCCGCGGTCTGATATCTTCAGGTGCGGGATTACCGGTAGCGGCAGGAAGGCAAGTTGCAGGAATGGCTCTTCCAGCGTGGCGCCCAGCGCAAATGCCGCCTGGCGCAGATGGTGCAGGGTGTCGCGCACGGATTCGTGCGGTTCCAGGCTCATCAGGCCCGCGACCGGAAGCGCGATCTCGCCGGTGAGCTTGCCATCCTCGACGACGACGAAGCCGCCCTTGATCTCGCCAAGGCGATTGGCGGCGGTCGCCATGTCCTCGACGTTGACGCCGACGACGCAGATGTTGTGGCTGTCATGGCCGACCGTCGAGGCGATCGCGCCCTTCTTCAGGCCAAACCCCTGTACGAAGCCGTTGGCGTGGTTGCCGTTGACGCCGTGGCGCTCGATCACCGCCACCTTGATGATGTCGCGACCGAGGTCGACGCCGGTCTCGTTGCCATCCGCGGGCAGCCGGTAGCGGCGGTGCTCGGTGATGATCTTGCCCGGCAGGACGCCGATGACGGATGTCTCGCTGTCGGAGTAGGGCACGCCGAAGTCGCTGGCATTGACATGGCCGGCCTTGACGCTGTCGAGGCCGACGGGGGCGACCGGCTTGCGGGTGGCAAACAGTGCGTCGGTGACGCGGCGGCCGCCGGAAAAGACCATCTGCGCCCGGCAGCTTTCGAGACTGTCGACGACGACGAGGTCGGCGCGCCAGCCGGGGGCCACAAGGCCGCGGTCGCGAAGGCCGAAGGCGCGCGCGGCCGAGATCGAGGCGGCGCGATAGATCGCCAGCGGCTCGACGCCGGCGGCGATCGCGGTGCGGATCATGTGGTCGAGGTGGCCCTGCTCGGCGATATCGAGCGGATTGCGATCGTCGGTGCAGAGCGCCAGATAGGGCGAAAGCCGCTCGGTAATGATTGGCATCAGCGCGTGCAGGTCCTTGGAGACGGAACCTTCGCGCACCAGGATATGCATGCCCTTGCGGATCTTCTCCATCGCCTCGTCCGCGGTGGTGCACTCATGTTCCGTGCGGATGCCGGCCGAGAGATAGCCGTTGAGGTCCTTGCCGCGCAGCAGCGGCGCGTGCCCGTCGATGTGCCCACCCTGGAACGCCTCGAGCTTGGCGAGGCATACCGGATCCTTGTGGATGACGCCGGGGAAATTCATGAACTCGGCAAGGCCGATCACCTTCGGATGATCCCGGAAGGGCAGCAATCTTTCGATCGGCAGGTCGGCGCCCGCGGTCTCCAGATGCGTCGCCGGCACGCAGGACGACAGTTGCACGCGGATATCCATGATGGTTTCGAGAGCGGAATCGAGAAAGAACTGGATGCCCTCGGTGCCGAGCACGTTGGCGATCTCGTGTGGGTCGCAGATAACTGTGGTGATGCCGAGCGGCAGCACGCAGCGATCGAACTCATGCGGGGTGACGAGCGAGGATTCGATGTGCAGATGCGTATCGATGAAGCCGGGAACGACGATGCGGCCGGAGATATCGATCTCCTCGCGTCCCTCATAATCGCCATAGGTGCCAACGATGCGGCCGGCCGATATGGCGATATCGGAGGCGATCAGTTCACCCGTCACCAGATCGAAGAAGCGCCCGCCCTTGAGCACGATGTCGGCCGGCTCGCGGCCGACGCCCTGGTCGATCATTCGTTCCAAAGCCCTAGACATCTCTGCACCCCTCACTTCAGACCCGTAGATAAGATTAACCCTCTCCCCGTTGCCGGGGAAAGGGCCCTATTCGCAGATGGACGACGCAATCAGATATTGTTGACGAGAACGTCGCGAAGCTTGTCGAACAGCTCGTCGATCTCTGCCTTGGAGATGATCAGCGGCGGCGACAGCGCGATGATGTCGCCGGTGGTGCGGATCAAAAGGCCCTTTTCGTAGGCCTTCAGGAAGGCATTGAAGGCGCGCTTGGTCGGTTCGCCGGCGATCGGCTGCAGTTCGATCGCGCCGATCAGGCCGACATTGCGGATGTCGATGACATTAGGGCAATCCTTGAGGGAATGTAGGCCGTCTTCCCAATAGGAGGCAAGCTCGGCGGCGCGTGTCAACAGGCCCTCTTCCTTGTAGGTGTCGAGGGTGCCAAGCGCTGCAGCCGAGGCGATCGGGTTGCCGGAATAAGTGTAGCCGTGGAAAAACTCGATCAGGTGTTCCGGGCCGTTCATGAAGGCGTCATGGATTTCCGAGGTCACGAACACCGCGCCCATCGGGATCACGCCGTTGGTCAGCCCCTTCGCGGTGGTGATGATATCCGGCGTCACGTCGAAATACTGCGCGGCGAACGGCGTGCCGAGGCGGCCGAAGCCGGTGATGACCTCATCAAAGATCAGCAGGATGCCGTGCTTGGTGCAGATATCGCGCAGCTTCTTGAGATAGCCCTTCGGCGGGATCAGCACGCCGGTCGAACCTGCAACCGGCTCGACGATGACGGCAGCGATCGTCGAGGCATCGTGCAGGGTGACGATGCGCTCAAGCTCGGTCGCCAGATCTCCGCCATGCTCGGGCTCGCCACGGGTAAAGGCGTTCTGGGCCGGCAGGTGCGTGTGCGGCATGTGGTCGACGCCGGTCAGGAGCGTGCCGAACATCTTGCGGTTGGAGACGATGCCGCCGACCGAGATGCCGCCGAAATTGACGCCGTGATAGCCGCGCTCGCGGCCGATCAGGCGGAAGCGCGAGCCGTCGCCCTTGGCACGGTGATAGGCGAGCGCCACTTTCAGCGCGGTCTCGACCGATTCAGAGCCGGAATTGGTGTAGAGAACGTGGTTCATGCCCTCAGGCGCGATATCGACCAGGCGGTTCGCCAGTTCGAAGGCTTTTGGATGTCCGAGCTGGAAGGCCGGCGCATAGTCGAGTTCGCCTGCCTGTTCGCGGATCGCCTCGGTGATCTTCGGGCGACAATGGCCGGCATTGACGCACCAGAGACCCGCCGTGCCGTCGAGGACCGTGCGACCGTCATGCGTCGTATAGTGCATGTCCTTCGCGCCGACGAAGAGGCGCGGTTCCTTCTTGAACTGCCGGTTGGCAGTGAACGGCATCCAGAAGGCGCGCAGGTCGTTCGGCGTGGTGTTGAGGCGGTTCGACATTCCAGTTCTCCTCGGCATGGTCCCGTGTCGGGCGATCGCGCCCGCTTGGATTCTTTTACCCTTTGGTCAAACTATCAGGGCGCCGGTTCGGGTCAAGTCTGGAGCGCCGGCGCGTTATCGCTCAGGGCGCGCCCCGGAATTCGAGTGCGGTATATTCCGCTGGTGGCAAATGCCCGCCTATCCGAGGCGTCCCAAGAGTGGGAATTTCCGTTATCGGCTCAGACGTTTTCTCAAGTTTAACCTGTTTGCGTCAACGCTACCGCGCCGTGTATCGCCGGATCCATGGCAGTGTTTCCCGCCGTCCCCCGACGGTGCGGTCCGGTGGCGAAAGATGCGGAGTGGCGAGACAGTGTCGAGGTTGGGGATAGCGCCGGCGGCCATTGCCGTCCTCTTTCTGCCAGGCATGGCCGCGGCCGCCGACCTGATCGTCGACGGACGCTTCGAGCAAGGCCGGGACACTTTTTGGGCCGGGGAAGGCGTGGCTCTGACCCGGAGCGGAAGGCAGCTTTGTGCCGACGTTTCGGCGGGCGGTGACACCTGGGACAGGCTCATTGGTGTCAACGGGTTGAAACTCGAGCCCGGCCTTCACTACAGGCTCTCGCTGTCGACCGCGGCTGATCCTGCCCGTGCCGTGTCCGCCCGCATCCAGCGTGGCGCCGAGCCCTGGACGGTGCAGAGCGAGTTCAGCATCGCAGGCGCGCCGGAGCGTGCGCCGTTTTCGGCAGATTTCATGGCCTCCGAAGAGGATGAGGCCCAACTGATTTTCCCGCTCGGCGGCGCTGAAAAATCCTGGCGCTTCTGCATCGATGACTTGTCCTTGGTGGAGATCGAGGCCTCTGCTGGTGCGGCCAGCCGAGCGAACCAGGGGCCGGCCATTCGGGTGAACCAGCTCGGCTATTTCACCGATGGTCCAAAGCGGGCAACGGTGATCTCCGATGCGCGCCGCGCCATTTCCTTCCAACTGATCGATGCAGGCGATGCCGTCGTCGGCGAGGGGACAACGCGACCGAGCGGGTTTGATCCGTCCGCCGGCGTCAGGACGCACGTGGCGGACTTTTCCGCCTATGCCGTTCCCGGCAACGGGTACCGACTGGTCTCCGGTGACTGGACTAGCGATCGCTTTTCGATCTCTGACGATCTCTATGGCCGCCTGCGCGTAGACGCGCTCTCCTGGTTCTACCCGCAGCGCAGCGGTATCCAGATCCGCGGCGATATCGCCGGCAAGGCCTATGCCAGGCCGGCTGGGCATATCGGCGTCGCGCCGAACGAGGGCGACCAATCAGTCGGCTGCTTGACTGGCGACGAGGCCAAGGCGCTCTATGGCGACTGGTCCTGCTCCTATCGTCTCGACGTTTCCGGCGGCTGGTACGATGCCGGCGATCACGGCAAATACGCGGTCAACGGTGCGGTCTCGGTCGCGCAGCTGCTGGCGACATTCGAGCGCGGCCGTGTCTTTGGCGGTGCTGCCTCGCCCGTCCTCGGCGATCGGCTTTCGCACATTCCCGAAAGCGGCAACGGCATTCCCGATCTGCTCGACGAGGCGCGATGGGAGCTGCAGTTCCTGCTTGCAATGATGGTGCCGGACGGTGAGCCGCTTGCCGGGATGGTGCACCACAAGATCCATGACACAGAGTGGTCGTCGCCGCCGATGCTGCCAAGCGAGGATCCGAAACCGCGGGCGCTGCACCGGCCCTCGACGGCGGCGACCTTCGATGTGGCGGCCGTTGCCGCGCAGGCCTCGCGGCTGTTCGCGAAGGACAACCCGACCTTTGCCGCAACGCTGCTTTCGGCAGCGCGCAAGGCATGGGTGGCGGCCAATGCCAATCCGGTCCTGCTCGCGCCGAAATCCGACGGCAATTCGGGCGGCGGCGATTACGATGACGACGACGCGTCGGACGAACTCTATTGGGCCGCGGCAGAACTGTTCCTGACAACCGGAGAGGCGACGTACCTCGATGCGCTGCGCGCTTCTCCGCACTGGTCCGGCGATGTGCTGCCGTCGACCGGCGCGTTCCACTGGCGCAATGTTGCCGGTTTCGCCCGGCTGCAGCTGGCGCTCTACGGCGTAGCCCTGCCCAAGGCCGAACTCGACATGGTGCGAAGTTCGGTTCTGACGGCCGCGCGGACATTCCTGTCGCTGCAGGCAGCGGAACCGTTCGGGCAGATCTACCGCCCGGCGAACCACCAGTACGACTGGGGATCGAACCAATTGATCCTGCAAAACATCATCGTCCTGTCGACGGCCTTCGACCTTTCGGGCGACAAGGCCTTCCTCAATGCCGCGCGCGAAAGCATGGATTACATTCTCGGCCGCAATGCCATGGCGATGTCCTACATTACAGGTTATGGCGCGCGCTCGCCCGAGAACCAGCACAGCCGCTGGTACGCGCACCAGGTGGACCCGACCCTGCCCAATCCGCCGGTTGGCTCGCTTGCCGGCGGGCCGAATTCGACGCCGGTGGATGCGATCGCCAAGCAGCGGCTGCAGGGCTGTGCGCCGCAGACCTGCTATGCCGACGATATCGAGGCTTATGGCTCCAATGAGATCACCATCAACTGGAATGCGCCGCTCGTCTATGTCGCGTCGTTCCTTGCCGACGCACGCTAGGGGGCTGCAGCAATGACGGGGATAGCCTTTGTCGGAACCGGCTTCGTTGCCGACTACTACATGACGACGCTTGCCAACCATCCGCAACTGCGCCTCGCCGGCGTCTGGGATCGCGATGAAACCCGCCTGGCGGCGTTTGCCGGCTACTGGAAGGTCAACCGCTACGCTTCACTGGACGCGGCGCTGGCGGATCCCGCGGTCACGATCGTCGTCAATCTGACGACGCCGGAAAGCCACTACATGGTAAATCGCGCAGCACTTCTGGCCGGCAAGCATGTCTATTGCGAAAAGCCGCTGGCCATGGATGTCGAGCAGGCCAGCGAGCTGGTGGATCTGGCGCGAGTGCGGGGGATGGTGCTTGCCGGTGCGCCGGCCAATGCGCTCAGCGAAGCGCACGCGCTCTGCACCTCGCTTCTTGCGAGCGGCGCCATCGGCACGCCACGCCTCGTCTATGCGGAAATGGAAGATGGTCCGGTGTTCCAAGCCAACTGGCGCGAGTGGCGCAGCCGTTCCGGCGCCCGCTGGCCCGGCGTGCATGAGTTCGAAGTCGGCTGCACACTCGAACATGCAGGTTATGCCGCAAGCTGGCTCGTTTCGCTGTTCGGACCGGTTGCCGAAGTCAGCGCCATTTCCGCCCTGACCTTCCCGGACAAGGGGCCGGGCACGGAAAACTTAAGCCTTGGCCCGGATTTTTCGGTCGGTTGCCTTTCCTTCCGCTCCGGCGTGACGGCTCGTGTGACCTGCGGGCTTGCGGCTCCGCGCGACCGCTCGCTGACCATCATCGGCGACAAGGGCACCATCGTCGTGCGCGATCTCTGGGACAACCGCTCGCCCATACATCTGGAGGCCTTCGGGGCGAAGCGCCCGCTGCAACACCGTATCCTCGACTGGGTCGAGTGGAAGGTCGGCCGCAAGCTGCCGCTCCGGCTCTATGCCGGCCGGAAGGTACGCTATCCTGCCCGGGTCGTGGCGTCGCAATTGCCCGCCTATCCCTCGAAGATCGATTTCGTTGGCGGGATTGCCGCCCAGGCCGAGGCGATCGCTCGTGGGGAAACGCCGTACTTCTCCGGCGCGACCGCGCGCCATCTGACCGAGATCGTGCTTGCGCTCAACAGCGGTCGTCAGGGCTATCGCCCGCTCGATCTATGACGGCGGTAAAGCACGGATCGTCTCGATGATTTCGATCGCCTGGATGCTGCGCGATGTCGGCATCAGGATGTGCTCGTGCCAGCCCTCCAGGATCGCCGCACTTGCCGCCTCGATCTCGAATTGCAGTCCGTTGCCCGGGAACGGCAGATCGAAGCGTTGAAGGCCGGGCAAGGAGACGCGCCTGGCAATGCGCGTCAGCATCTTTGCCCACGGGCCCTGGCCCCGAGGTGCGATGACTTTGCGGACAAGACCGTTGTCGCCAAGAAACAGTCGGCTCGCCTTCAGAAACGGCGCGTCGATGACGAGGGTGCCGCGATCGCCGTCGATGATGAACCGATTGTCGCCGTCGCGGTCGAAGCCGCAGGAAAGATGGGCCTGGAAGCCGGTGTAGGAAAGCCGCATTTCGGCCGAAAGATCGACGCCGGTGGGCGCGCTTTGCCAGCGTCCGTCGACCGCCCGTGGTTGTCCGAACAGGTTGAGGCACAGGGACAGTGGATAAATGCCGAGGTCGAGCAGCGATCCGCCGCCGAGCCTTGCGTCGAAGAAGCGGCTGGTGGGATCGAATGGTTTTTCATAGGCAAGCTCGGCTATGACATGCCGGATGCGGCCGAGAGCCTCTGCGCCGAGCAGGGTCCGGACTTTGGCGATCGCTGGCAGGAAGCAGGTCCACATGCCTTCCATGGCGAAAAGGTTTTTGGCTGCAGCCAAGGCTGCGAGTGAGCGCGCATCGTCGAACGACGTTGCCAGCGGCTTTTCGACCAGCACAGTTTTGTTCGCCGACAGGAAGACGATCGCGTGCTCCAGGTGCACGGCGTTTGGCGAGGCGACATAGACGGCATCGATACCTGGATCGGCGGCAAAGGCATCGATGCTGGAATGGCTGGCGATGCCGCCGAAACGGGCGGCGAAGGCGTTGGCCTTCTCCTTGCTCCGGGAATAGACAGCGGCCAGCTCAGCATTGCCGGTAAACTGGATATCGGACGCGAAGCTGTTCGCGATCGCGCCGGTACCAGCGATGCCCCAACGGACCTTGTCTTGCATTGCGTGAAACCCGATGTCCCGGCAGTAGGTTCAAAATGCTACAGCGTCCTTTGCGCGTCATATTTGAGGCGCGGCGCTGTAATGTCCGGGCGCATCCTGACCCCGAAACCTCAAGGCCGCGTAAACATCGCAGGCAAGCCCCTGGCAACATTGACGGTCGATGTTACCTGGGCAACGAGGCACTTCGGCCGGGCAATGGCTTGCCCCGTCTGCCGATCTTCCAGAAAAGAGTAAGCCCCGCGCGATTTCTCGTGTGGGGCTACTTCAGGGCATGATCCCTGTTACGGACTGAGTAGGTCAGGCCGAGCGGCGGACCAAAGTCTTTTCTGTCACGGCATTTGCTTCGACGCCGTAGATATCGGAGAGCGTACCCAGAATTCTCATGACCGCGTCGGACGAGCTGGAATAGTAGATCGTCTGAGCGTCACGGCGAGTGCTGACCAGATTCTGGGCTCTCAGTTTGGACAGGTGCTGGGACAGGGCGGACTGGCTCAAGCCCACCTTATTGGCCAATGCGCCGACAGCCATCTCTTCCTTGACAAGGGAATCGAGGATGAGAAGGCGCTTAGGATTTGCCATGGCCGAGAGGAAGCCAGCTGCTATCTCAGCTTCATCGTGTTTTTCAGGCGAAAGTGGCTGCATTGCGTGCTCCATGCGAAAATTACATCACACGTAGTTATGGTTGACGAAGGACGATAATTAGTCGTGATGCATAAAAGGGCAACCACCTACTGCAAGAAATGGGGGTATCTGGCGAGCGATTAACCGTAAAGTTCGCGCAAAAGTGGCCGTAACTCCGAGCTGTCCCGCATTGGCGCGGGGAACTCGAGCCGCTTCAGTTGGTCGCCAAGGGCCAGATCCAGGCCGGCAGCGTCGATACCGACCACTTTCCAGTCACCCTCCGGGCCGTTGCAAAGTTTTTCAGCGTAAAATCTGACCGCTTCGGCATGATCGGCGTTCATATGCTCGATAGCGCCTGCTTCCATGGCGGCGAGCGATGCGGTGGCGGGTGATTCGATCACCAGATCCTGCGCGGTCAGCACATAGGCGCGGCCGAAACCACCGTTAAGGCTGGCGCGTAACGGGTTCAGGCGGAAGAAACCGAAATCCGGAAAATCGACATAGAGCTTCGATTTCGGATGGCGGCGAACGAATCGTTCGCGGATGCGGGCATGGGCATCCGAATCACGCGAGATCGCTTCGGCCTCGCACTGAACCGTCAGCCGTGGATGGGCGAGGGGATCGCCCTTGCCGGGGTCGCCCGTCAGCAGCGAGGCGCGCGTGTCGGCAAGCAGTGCCTTGGTATGGGTCGACAGCTTGGAAATCAGGATCAATGGCACGCCGTCGACATCCATGCCGACGAGAACGCGACTGACGAAAGGAAACCCACCGCTCTCCGGTTCGATCGCCGCAAGCGAGCCGCTGCGTGCGCCGCGCAGAAGCGTGTGCGCAAGCTTGCGCGCCTCGTCATCGGTTTCGCGCAATACGTTCGGTTTGTCGGTCATTCGTCGGTCCTTCCAGAAATTCAAGCGCGGTTCCAGACGAAAAAGCCCGGAACTGGTGCCGGGCTTTTATTGGCTTCTTGTGCGTTTTCGTCAACTTTTGTTGCGGTGTCGCGTCAGGCCTTCAACGATGTTTTGCGCGTTGATCGTGCCGACGACGGAGCCGTTGTCGACGACGCCGACGCTGCCCGGCTGTCGGGACATGGCGTCGAGGATATCGACGAGCGGCGTCGTCGGCTTGGCGGTCGCCGTCACGCCGGCCACGGCCGCTCCGCGTTGGATGCCGGTCTGCATCACGTCCTTTGCCGTCAGCATGCTGATCGGGTTCATGTGCTGGACGAAATCGGCGACATACTGGTTCGCCGGGTTTCTGACGATGTCCTGCGGGGTTCCGCACTGGATGATGCGGCCACCTTCCATGATGGCGATGCGGTTGCCGATGCGGAACGCCTCGTCGAGGTCATGGCTGACGAAGACGATTGTCTTCTTCAGGCGGCGCTGGAATTCGAGCAGTTCGTCCTGAAGCCGGGTGCGGATCAGCGGGTCGAGGGCCGAGAACGGTTCATCCATCAGGAGGATCGGCGCGCCGGTTGCAAAGGCGCGGGCAAGACCGACACGCTGTTGCATGCCGCCTGAAAGCTCGTTGACCTTGCGGTCGGCCCACTTCGTCAGGTTGACGAGCTCTAGCTGCTCGCCGACGCGGGCCTTGCGTTCCGCGTCGGGCATGCCGGCAAGCTCTAGGCCGAAGCCGACATTGTCGGCGACGGTGCGCCAGGGCAAGAGCGCGAACTGCTGGAACACCATCGACACAGTGTGCATGCGGAAGTCGCGCAGCGACTTTGGTGTGGTGCGATAGGGGTTGAGCGGCCCGTTTGCGGTCTTGACCTCGACCTCGCCGCGAACGACGGGCGCAAGGCCGTTGACGGCGCGGAGCAGCGTCGACTTGCCAGAGCCTGACAGCCCCATCAACACGAGGATTTCACCCTCGTTGATCGCGAGCGACGCACCGGCGACACCCAGCACCAGGCCGGTTGCGGCGCCGATTTCGTCACGGGTCTTGCCCTGGTCAACCATCTGGAGCGCGGTCTGCGGATTGTTGCCGAAGATGATGTCGACATTCTTGAAAACGACGGCGTCGGTCATGCACCCTCTCCTTCGTCGGACGAGCGGAACAGGCGGTCGAGGATGATGGCGAGGATGACGATGCAGAGACCAGCCTCGAAACCCTTGGCGACGTTCACCGAGTTCAGTGCGCGAAGCACGGGAACGCCAAGGCCGTTGGCGCCGACGAGTGCGGCGATGACCACCATCGACAGGGAGAGCATGATCGTCTGGGTAAGGCCCGCCATGATCTGCGGCATGGCGAAGGGAAGCTCGACCTTGCGCAGCACCTGGCCGGGTGTCGCGCCGAAGGCCTGTGCCGCCTCCACCAGCGAGGGCGGCGTCGAGATGATGCCGAGACGGGTGAGGCGGATCGGTGCGGGAATGGCGAAGATCACCGTTGCGATCAGGCCCGGCACCATGCCGAGACCGAAGAGAATGAGCGCGGGGATCAGATAGACGAAGGTCGGGATCGTCTGCATCAGGTCGAGGATCGGCCGCATGACGGAGTAGACCCAGGCCCGGCGCGCGGCGGCAATGCCGAGCGGAACGCCGACGGCCATGCTGACGACGCTGGCCGCCAGCACCAGCGCCAGCGTTTCCGTCGTTTCCTTCCAGTAGCCCTGATTGATGATCAGCAGCAATCCGAGGCCGGTGAACAGTGTCACGCCGAGCGAACGGCGGAACCACCAGGCGAGTGCGGTGATAACCGCAACGACGATCAGCGGGTGCGGCGTCTGCAAGATATAAAGCAGAACGCCGACGACGCCGGACAGGAAGCGAGCGAGCTGGTCGAAGAACAACTCGAAGTTCGTCGTCAGCCAGTCGACGAACGCCTTGGCCCAGCCGCCAATGGGAATGCGGTATTCTGTCAGAAATTCCACAGGGTGAATCCGTCTCGTCAGATCAACACTATCGCGCGATGCGGTGAAAAAAGGCGGGGACTTCCCCCGCCTTGCTGCCGGTCAGAGCCCGAGCGCGGTCTTGACAGCGGCGAGACCTTCGCCGCCATCCTTGGTCGTGACGCCGGCAAGCCATGGGTCGATCGCCGTCGGGTTGGCCTTCAGCCATTCCGTTGCGGCAGCGTCCGGCTCCTTGCCGTCATTCAGGATCTTGCCCATGATCTCGTTTTCCATCTGCAGCGAGAACTTGAGGTTCGTGAGCAGCTTGCCGACATTAGGGCATTCGGTGGTGTAGCCGGCGCGCACATTGGTAAAGACGCTGGCGCCGCCGAAATTGGCGCCGAAGATGTCGTCGCCGCCGGAGAGATAGGTGAGCTTGAAATTGGCGTTCATCGGATGCGGTTCCCAGCCGAGGAACACGATCGGCGCGCCATCCTTCTCGGAGCGGGCGACCTGAGCCAGCATGCCCTGTTCGGAGGATTCGACAACTTCGAAACCCTTGAGCCCGAAGGTGTCCTTGTCGACCATGTCGATGATCAGGCGGTTGCCGTCATTGCCCGGCTCGATGCCGTAGATCTTGCCCTCGAGCGCGTCCTTCTTGGTGGCGATGTCCTTGAAGTCCTTGATGCCGAGTTCGGCACCCTTGGCGTTGGTCGCCAGCGTGTATTTCGCGCCTTCGAGGTTCGGTCCGAAGGATTCGACCGACTTGTCGTCGAGATAGGGGCGCACGTCGTTTTCCTGGGTCGGCATCCAGTTGCCGAGGAAGATGTCGATGTCCTTGTTTTTGAGCGAGGTGTAGGTGACCGGAACGGAGAGAACCTTGATATCCGTCTCGTAGCCCAGGCCCTTGAGGACAGCGGAAACCGTAGCGGTGGTGGCGGTGATATCGGTCCATCCGACGTCGGAGAACCGGACGGTGCCACAGTTTTCAGGCTCGGCTGCCGCGGCGTTTCCGGCAACAAGGGCAGCCACCGAAACGGCGCCCGCGAGCATGAATTTGAGAGAGAGTGCTTTGTTCATCGTTGTCGTTCCCCTGCCTCTATTATTGTTTTAGCCAAACACATTGGAGCTTTAGCCAAACACCATTGGATAGCGAATTCAAGCGCTTTGATGTCGAAGGAAGTGTATTGCGTCAATACGCGGACGGGATGCACGCTGCGACGCAGAATGTCGCAATGCCCACGAAATGGTTAAGTTGGGCGAAAAACTGTGGGTCGCGCAAACGGGCTCTGGCCTTCGGGCCCAAGCCTCGTCATGAACCGGCAAGACGATTTCCGGGAACGGCAGGATATGGCCAAACTCTATTTCAGCTATGCGACGATGAATGCGGGCAAGAGCACATTGCTGCTGCAGGCATCCTACAACTACCAGGAACGCGGCATGCGCGTCGTCATGCTGATCGCAGCGTTCGACGACCGTGCCGGCACCGGGCGCATTTCGTCACGCATCGGCCTCGATGCGGATGCCATTCCGTTCCACGGTGGCGACGATCTCTACGCGTTGATCGAAAAGCTCAACACCGATGGTGCGGGCCAGATTGCCTGCGTCTTCGTCGACGAAGCGCAGTTTCTCGACGAGGAGCAGGTCTGGCAGCTGGCGCGGGTCGCCGACCGCATCGGCGTTCCCGTCATGGCCTACGGGTTGCGCACCGATTTCCAAGGCAAGCTTTTTCCGGGCTCGATGGCGCTGCTGGCCATTGCCGACGAGCTGCGCGAAGTGCGCACGATCTGCGACTGCGGCCGCAAGGCGACCATGGTCGTCCGTCTCGACGGGCAGGGCAACGTCGTTCGCGAAGGCGCCCAGGTCGAGGTCGGCGGCAACGAGAAATATGTCTCCTATTGCCGGCGCCATTGGGAAGACAAGATGCGCTGCGACCCCGCCTGAAGCCGATAAACCGGATTCGATTCAGGGCGTTATGCCGCGAGTTTGCAGTGCTACAGCATCCTTCGCTCGTTCTATCGGACGCGCGGCATCGCGGTGCGACTGCATGGCGTCTTGAAAGCCACGCATTCTGGATGCCATGCTGATCCCGGTTTTCCCCGATGAGGTTCGCGATGCCGCGTCTGCTTCCCTATCTTCTGCTCTGTCTCTGTCTCGGAGCGACGCCCGGCCATGCTGGCGGTGACGCCAAGGCGGGGGCATCAGTCTTCCGTAAATGCGGCGCCTGCCACACGGCGACCGAGCCCAACAATAGGGTGGGGCCGAGCCTGATGGGCGTGATCGGCCGTCCGGCCGCCTCGGTCTCCAGCTACAGCTATTCGGAAGCGATGAAGGCCTTCGGATCCGAGGGGCATGTCTGGGACGAAGCGACGATGAGCGAATATCTCCTCAGCCCCAAGGCGATGGTCGGCGGCACCAAGATGAGCTTTGCCGGGCTGAAGAAGCCGCAGGACATTGCCGACGTCATCGCCTATCTCAAGGACCCATCCGCGGCCAAATAGGCAATGCCTTCGATATCTCAATCACTTCGACGGGACGGCTGACCAAAAAAGCCGGCCGGCGAGGCTTGTTCTCTTTCGATAAACACCCTTTATATACCTGCAATCGAAGGCTGAACAATTTGGCCCGGATGGCATCTGTTGCCTCAACCGATCCAGGGGGATGATATGGCGACTCTTCAGAATTTTGACGCGGAAATCGAGAAGACGAAAAGCGTTGTCGAGCAGATGCGCGGCAAGCTTGAGCAATCCGGCGTCGTGCTGGAGCAATTCGCCAAGGCCGAGACCAAGCTCGGCGACGTCAATTTCGATATCGAGAACGCCCGCATCCAGGACGTCATCAGCCAGCAGAAGGTGATGGAGGCCAACATCGCCGACCTGATCATCGGGCTCGAAGATGCGACCAACGTCTTCGGCTCCGAATTCGAGAGCATGAAGAACTATACCGGCTACGAGAAATTCATCGGCATGTTCTCCAAGCAGAAGATGCAGCGCATGCGCACCGACCGGGTGCGCAACATGTCGCTCGCCGGCAACCTGCAGGAGCTGCTGTCGAAATCCGATACCATCGTCGGCATCCTCAAGGACCAGAAGTCGATCCTCGACCAGCGCTACAAGACCTCCGAGCAGAGCCTGATCCAGGTGATCGAGCGCCGCAAGGGCACGATGTCCAATCTCGAAGCGGTGCAGAAGCGTATCGAGGAGCTCAACCCGCTGCTGCTCGACATCGAGAACCGCATTGCTGCGTCGACCGAGCAGAAGGTGCGCACCGAGCTTGAAGGCGAGCGCTCGGCGCTGGCGACGGAATACAACGAGAAGCAGGCGAAGGAGCAGGAGCTGCTGGCCGAGAGCCAGACGCTCGAGCGCTACACCTCGATGTTCCAGACCTTCGTCGATTCGCTCAACAACCAGATCGCCGCACAAAACACTCTGATCAACAAGCTGACGATCGATACCGAGCAGCGCATCGTGCTCTACAAGGCGCTCGAGGATTCGTTGAAGACCGCCGCCCAGCAGGATGTCGCCCACAAGATCAATACGCTCGGAAGCCAGGTCGATACGGCAGCGGAAGAGACGATGGCGGGCATCGGCGCCGCTGCCCAGCGCCATATCGGCGACTTGCTCGAAATGCACGAGAAGAACATGCTGTCGACGCAGGATATCCAGCGCCGCAAGAAGCTGGCCGACGATGCGTTTGCCCGACGCTTCCAGACGGTCATGGACAAGCACAACACCGCCAACTACGTGAAGCAGTGATCGGCGGCAGGGCACGGGCATGCACATGATAGGGTCCGAGTTTGCCTTGCGGCACGCGCCAGGGGGAACGGCATGAAAGTGGCTGCATCCCCCGCCGTGACGCAGTATTTCGCCTCAATCCATTCGGCTCTTGCCGGGCTCGAGCTGTTTCTCGGTGACCGCAATTCGCCGCTCTATCGCAATACGGTGGTCGGTGAGGTGATCGTTCCCTATCTCGCCCGGCTGAAAGCTTCGATCGCCTGCTGGGAGAACCGCATCGGCTTCGTCGATCAGTTCAGGATCTCCCGGGCCGAGAGCGGCTTCCCGGTTTTCCAGAACGTGCTCGAACTGGAAAACGACCGCCAGGCGGCGCCGAAGCGGCTTGCGGATATTCCCTCGGCCGATGCCCTGCGCGAGGAGATGGCCGACTTCATCCTTAGGCAGAAGGCTTTTCCTGAGGCGCTGCAGTCGCGCATGGCCGAGCGGCTCTATCTCGAGCAGATCGGCAAGGGCGAGATTTTTTCGCCGTTCATCCTGCCGGAAACGATCCGCGTTGCCGTCAACCCGAAGACGATGCGGCCCTATTACATCGTGAGCTGGGGCGCCTTCGACGGCACCCAGACCCTGCCGATGGTCTATATGGCGACGATCGAGGATTCCTCCGAGAAGATCGTCGAGATGCTCGTCACCGCGGATGGCAAGCTCAACCCACAGGTCGAGATTCCGCTGCCGGTCGGCGGCCTGCTCAATCCGGAGCTTGCCAGCCGCTTCGATGATTTCGCCTCTAAGAACAGCACCTACTCGCTGACGCCGGTGACGATCGCGACCAATATGGACAAGGATTTCCCCGAGCTGCACCCCAAGCAGTTGCGGCGCATCGTGCTTGGCCCGTTCTATTCGGCCGGGATCACCGAGAACAATGCGAAGATCAACGAGATCCTGTCCAAGGTGCGCAAGCCCGAAAATGCCTGGCTCTTGACCTGGACCGTGCAGGAGGTGTTTTCGAAGGCCGAACGCGCCGCACAGCGCGGCTTCTGGTCGACGACGCCGGCGCAGGAGGAATTCCACATCGACACCGACAATCTGGAGGCCACGCGCATGGGCGTTTCGTCCTACGAGAAACATGCGCTGGTGCCGCACGACGCCTATCAGGCGCTCTATGCATCGGGCGAGGCGGCCCAGGTGTTCGGTGACTACAAGGTGCATGTCATCTCCGGAAACCAGGTCGTGAGCGAGGTTTAAGCATGACGCTCAATACCGGGCTGACGACGCTGCACGAGGACGAGATCGCCAAGCACCAGGCGGTCGCGCAGGGGCTGGTGACCAAGCTGGTGATCCTCGAGCGGGACGAGGGATCAGCCGGCACACCGCTCGCCGGCACCGGGCGACGGTTTGTTTCGACGGTTTCGACCGGCGGCCAGCGCCGCACCCGCGAGGTCGAGCTTGCGCGCACGGTTCAGGCGGTGCGGCAGGGCGACCAGATGCTGTCGCCGGCGCAGCATGCGGTTCTCTACAGGACCCGTCGCGGCATCCAGGTGGCGCTGGCTGTCGCCGACGTCTTCGCGCGCCAGACGAACCTCGAACAGCTGCAGGCGTGCAACACGACCGCGCCGCTTGCCGGCGAGGACGCCAACCAGTTCAAGGCGCTGCTCAACGCTTCCGCCTATATCTCCGCCTTCACGCTGGCCGCCTATCTCGGCTCGACGCTGTCGGGCGAGGGCGAGCCGGTGGACGATGCCGTCGAGCCGGACTTCCTGTTCGATACGCCGCAGGATGCCCTGAAGGGGCTGATCGCGGCGCTCGACCGCAGCATTTCCGGTGCGGCCGACGATTTGGCGCTGACGGCGCGTGCCCGTGCGTTTTCGCGCGTTGCCATCGAAGGGCTTATTGCGCGCAAGGGCCGCTTTACCGGCCTGCAGAGCTTCGAGAACGTGCATATCCGGCTCGACCAGGACGACTTCACCCTGAACGGCTTCGACGTCGCGCCCGGCCAGAAGCGCAAGCCGCTGGTGATGACCTTCAAGAAACCGGAAGAGATCATCGGCAACCATATCGCCAAGTATCAGGCGCTGAAGCTTGCCAAGATGCTGATGGCCTATGACTTCGACCGACAGATGAACCCGTTCGTCGAACTTGGCGGCTTCCTGTTCACCTTTATCGGCGACGGCATGCCGGGCACCGGCAAGACGATCCTGATCCAGATGCTCGCCGGCATGCTCAACGAATATTGCGAGATCGCCGGCTACGCCTTCCACTACGAAAACTTCGGCGTCGACCAGATCTCCTCCTATCAGGGCAAATCGGGCCAGAACTGCAAGGAGTTCGTCAACAACGTCATCAACCCGCGCGCCATCGGCTTCGGCACCATCGACGATGTCGACCAGGTTGCGGCCAAGCGCTCCGACGACCGGGCATCGGCCGGCCAGCACGAGGTGACGGCGGTGCTGATGGAAAGCTTTGCCGGCGCATCGACGGTGGTGCGCGGCAACTGCACCTTCGGCATGTTCTCCAACTATCCCGAGAATGTCGACGATGCGCTGCGCCAGCGCGCCGGCGCCCGCTGGCTGGTCGACGGGCCGCAGACGGAAGACGACTATATCGACATCTTCGCGCTGCTCGTCGGCAAGAACCACAAGATCCCACTCGGCGAGCACGCGCTGTTCGAGGGACAGGAGATCAAGCGCGCCGTGTCGCAATCCTACGGGGCGCATTCGCGACCGCAGGAGGAGGGGCTGGTTTCCGTCTGGGAGCGGTACCAGAAGGAGAAGGGCGCGCTTGCCACGCTTGCCGATGTCGGCGCCTATCTGCACATGATCAAGGAGGCAGAGCCGCGCTTTACCGGCCGGGCGATCAAGAACATCACCGACGCGGTCAAGCTCAGGGCGATGGACGTCGAATTGCCCGACGACTGGTTCAAGGATGCCGGCTCGTTCATGCACAAGGGCTATGACGAGAAGAAAGCGATGATCGAGGCGCTTCGCGGCCCGATCACCATCGAGATGGTGCTGCAGGAAATCAACCGCTACGCCGACAGCGAATTCCGCTACACCGACAAGTCGGACGATGCCGCCGTCACCGACATCATCCGCCGCGAGCGCCAGCGCGAAAAGGCGATCCGCGAGATCGAGGCGATGAAACGCGACGGCCGGTGGCAGGGCTGATGGCGGGGAGCGCTGAGCTATGAAACGTCTGCTCGAAGCCGAGCTTATCTATGGACGCCTGCTCGATATCGCCGAGCCGCATCTGATCGCGCGCTACAACAAGGCGCTGGAGGGCTTTGGCCTGCGTCCGACGGCGCTGGAACGCTTCAGCATCGACATGACGGGGTTCTCGCCGGAGATTGCCGACGAGCTTGGCGATCGCGACTATCTCGACCCCAACCGGGTGAACCGCCGTTTCATCATCATGACGCCGGATCAGGCGGAACTGCCGGTGGTGCACACAAGCTTTTCCAACACGGCGGCGTTGATGCACGAGTTCTTCAACGCCAACAGTCGGGCGATCAACGCAGTGACGATCAAGGATGCACTCTACGGCGAGATCGAGGATTCGGTTTCCATCGTCGACGACATCGATGATCTGCTGTCGATCAACGAGGTGCGCTTCCGGGTGCTTTCCGCAGAAGACATGCTGGGCAAGGCGGCCGAACTCAGGAGCCTGGTCGACCGACTGAAGAAGGTGCCGACCGCCTGGACTGATGACGAGATGCTGAACCGCATGGTCGAACTGGCGAAGGTGACGGGCGACATCCGCCAGAACGCGCTGGTGCCGGATCAGCTGGTTTTCCGCCACGATGCCTTCTGGGCCAATCACTTCGGCGGCGTCTATGTCTTCCTCGACGAGAAGACGACGACCGTCATCTGCGACCCGTCGGTCCCCGGTTTCCGCCGGTCGCGGCCCTGGCAGGTCAGCTACATCGCGATCGACGATCACGCCCGCATCTACGATTTCCTGGCCTCGACAAAGCGGTTGCAACTGCCCCAGGCGTCCTGGGTCGAGGACTCAGGGCTCTACCAGCATCGCGCCGACATGGTGGTGCGCGGTTTGATCAACGATGCCGATCCGACGACGGATCTTGCCCGCGCCGACCGGATCTGGCTGCAGACCTGGATGCATCGCAACGCGGCACTCGTTGCCCAGGATGCCACCTATCCCTTCCTGCAGGAGATGCAGCGCATGGTGCAGACGACGGGCAGCATCCGGATGCAGGATGTCGCGCCGGCAAACCGCTTCATGCTGGTGAGGGCCGCGCCCGTTCATCCCGATCAGTGGCTGGTCAACCGCTTGATCGCCCAGCTCGTTCCCCGCGATTTCGTTTCCCGCTTCGTCTTCGACAAGCAGGGGTTTTATGACGCCTACGAGCGTTACAGCGAAAAGTTCAGGGAATATGTTGTGACGACCTTGACCGGCACATATCTCAAGGACAAGGCGGCCTTCCGCCGCAAGCTTTACGGCCTCAGAGAGGAATAGGACATGTTTGATCCGATCGTCGCGTTTTTCCAGCGTGTCTTTACCGCGATCGGTCGCGGCATCGGCCTGGCCGTTGCCTGGCTGCTGTGGCCGTTCGTTGCGCTTGGAAACTGGTATCGCCAGCGCAACTGGATCATCAAGGGGCCGATCGGCATCATCCTGCTCGGCCTGATCTTCTTCTACGGCTATTTCATCTGGCAGACCCAGGCCTGGACGAATTTCGATGCCGACTATGTTGATCGCTACAAGCTCGCCGAGCGCAAGGTGCCGGCGGGTTCGCCTGTGGCGGGGCCCGGTGTCACGACCGGACAAACGACGACCGGCGCAGCGGCAGCCAACCAGGCGGCCGCGGTTACGCCGCCGGCCGAAGTTACGCCTGAGGCACTTGCCGCCGTGCAACTGCCCGCCGGGACCCAGTGCCAGACCTCGGCGATCGTCGATGTCGCGGCCGATCTCATCGATTTCAACGTCAATGAGAATGCCTGGATTTCGTCGATGCTGCTCTACAAGGTCGGCTTCTTCGGCCTCGATTGGGACGATACGCCTTGGCTCGACAACAAGGCATCGTTCCAGCGCGGCATCAACCAGGCGGTTCGCCGTACCTCGGTTGAACTGGTCGATTCACTCGGTCGCGTTCGCGGCACGTCAGGCATCAACAACGATCTGCAGCGGGCGCGTGGCAACATCCAGTTCGACGAGGAGACCTGGTACTTCGGCCTCAATCCGTTTGGCCCGAAGACCCCGACACCGAGCTTCTATCGCGCTGCCATGCGGGACATGCGCACCTTCAACGCCACGCTTGCCAAGTGCGATGCCGTCTTTGACGGTCGCGCCGATAACCTGGTGGAGTTCCTCGACCGCATCGCCAACGATCTCGGCAACACCTCGGCGATCATTCGCGAGCGCTCGGAAAACCACAATGGCGGCTGGTTCGACACGCGTGCCGACGACCGTTTCTGGTTCGCCTACGGACAGCTCTACGGTTACTACGGCATCCTTTCGGCTGCCGGCGCCGACTTCGAGAACGTCGTCGCCCAGCGCGGCCTGACGCCGATCTGGACGGAAACGATCAAGCAGCTGCGCTCGGCACTTCGCATCCAGCCGTTCATCATCTCCAACGGCGAAGAGGCCGGCTGGATCATGCCGACGCATCTGGCGACCATGGGCTTCTATATCCTGCGGGTGCGCTCCAACATCGTCGAGATGCGCGACATTCTCGCGCGATAAAGATCAGCGCCTGATGGGCGGCAGCTCCAGCCGGAGTTGTGCCTTCCGGCGAAGGTGCAAGAAACGCCTCATCCCGAATGGGGTCAGGCACAGAAATGCAGCTTGGGGGGAGGGGAAAACCCATGGTGGAGGTCAAGTCCGATATCGAAATCGCGCGTGCCGCGAAGAAGAGGCCGATCCTGGAGATCGGTGCAAAGCTCGGCATTCCGCCGGAGCATCTGCTGCCCTACGGCCATGACAAGGCAAAGATCGGCGCGGAATTCATTGCTGCACAGAAGGACCGCAAGAACGGCCATCTGATCCTGGTGACCGCGATCAATCCGACGCCCGCCGGCGAGGGCAAGACGACGACGACGGTCGGTCTCGGCGACGGCCTCAACCGCATCGGCAAGAAGGCGATCGTCTGCATCCGCGAGGCGTCGCTCGGCCCCTGTTTCGGCGTCAAGGGTGGGGCGGCCGGCGGCGGCTACGCCCAGGTGGTGCCGATGGAGGACATGAACCTTCATTTCACCGGCGATTTCCACGCCATCACATCCGCCCACAACCTGCTTGCGGCGCTGCTCGACAACCATATCTATTGGGGCAACGAGCAGAACATCGACATCCGGCGCATTTCCTGGCGACGGGTGATGGACATGAACGATCGGGCGCTGCGCAACATCGTCGGCTCGCTCGGCGGCGTTGCCAACGGTTATCCGCGCGAGACCGGTTTCGACATCACAGTTGCTTCCGAGGTCATGGCGATCCTTTGCCTTTCGATGGATCTGAAGGACCTGGAAAAGCGCCTCGGCAACATCATCATCGGCTACCGGCGTGACAAGAGCCCGGTCCTTGCCCGCGATATCAAGGCGGACGGGGCGATGACCGTGCTGTTGAAGGATGCGATGCAGCCGAACCTGGTGCAGACGCTGGAGAACAATCCGGCCTTCGTGCACGGCGGCCCGTTCGCCAATATTGCCCATGGCTGCAACTCGGTGATCGCGACGACCACGGCGCTGAAACTCGCAGATTACGTGGTAACCGAAGCCGGCTTCGGCGCCGATCTCGGCGCGGAAAAATTCTTCGACATCAAATGTCGCAAGGCCGGGCTCAAGCCCGATGCCGCCGTCATCGTCGCCACCGTGCGCGCCATCAAGATGAATGGCGGCGTCAAGAAGGACGATCTCGGCAAGGAGAACCTCGAGGCGCTGCGCAAAGGCTGCGCCAACCTCGGCCGCCACGTCCAGAACGTCAAGAAGTTCGGCGTGCCTGCGATCGTCGCGATCAATCACTTCACCTCCGATACCGAGGCCGAGGTGCAGGCAATCAAGGACTATGTCGCAACGCTCGGTGCAGAGGCCGTGCTCTGCCGCCACTGGGCCGAAGGTTCTGTAGGCATCGAGGAACTGGCGCGAAAGGTAGCAGCACTCGCCGAAGGCGGCCACTCGCAGTTTTCGCCGCTCTATCCCGACGAGATGCCGCTGTTCCACAAAATCGAGACGATCGCCAAGGACATCTACCACGCCAGCGAAGTGATCGCCGACAAGTCGGTGCGTGATCAATTGCGCACCTGGGAGGATCAGGGCTACGGCCACCTGCCGATCTGCATGGCCAAGACGCAATATTCGTTTTCGACCGACCCGAACCTGCGCGGCGCGCCGACGGGCCACACGGTGCCGATCCGCGAAGTGCGGCTTGCCGCCGGCGCCGGCTTCATCGTCGTCATCACCGGCGAAATCATGACGATGCCGGGCCTGCCGAAGGTGCCGTCATCGGAGAAGATCTACCTCAATCAGCAGGGCTATATCGAAGGCCTGTTCTAGAGCAGTTCCAGGAAAAGTGCGAAGCGGTTTTCCGTCAGGAAATGCGTAAAAACAAAGAGATAGAGCGCTTATGCGATTCCGTCTAAATCGGAAACGCTTGAGCTCCCGGCTACTGTAAGTTTCCGTAAATCGCATTCGATTTAGGGATAAAAGCAGCGGCAATTTAAAGCGCTACAGCGACCTTGGCGCGTCTAACAAGACGCGCGGCGCTGTAGGCATAACGCCTCAAACCGAGATCGATTTGAGGCGTTATGGATTGATTTTAAAGCGTTTCCGCTCCCGTTTCGCTTCCCGAGGCGCCACGTCTCAGTTGAGGCTGATGAAGTCCGCCTTGCCGACGGGAACGCCCTTATGGCGGAGAATGTCGTAGGCCGTGGTCAGGTGGAAATAGAAGTTCGGCAGCACGAATTTCAACAGATAGTCCTCGCCGCTCAACGTCATCTTCAGCTTGGTGAAGGTCAGGGTGACCTCGCGGGTTTCGCTGCCGTCGAGATCGGACGGTCGAACGGTCTCCAGGAATGCGACGGTCTTGCCGATGCGCTCGCGCAGTTCCCCGAACGTCTTCTCCTCATCGGGAAAGCTCGGCACCTCGAGCGCGGTCAGCCGGGCGATGGTGCCCTTTGACGTGTCGCTGGCGCGCTGCACCTGGCCTGCAAGCGGCAGCATGTCGGCGACCAGTCGGGCGTTGACCAGATCGTCGAGCGAAAGACCGGTTTCGCCGGCATGGGCCTCGGCCTTGTCGAGCAATTTGCCGAGGACATTGAAGCCATGGACGAAGGTGGGAACGGAGAGCCTGTACATTGTGAGCGCCATGGAGGTTTCCTCGGGCTTGGGGGGCAGTGATATTCCTGGGCTGCTATCTGGGGAAGGAAACCTGATCCTGCAAGGTATCTACGCCACCTTTGTTGCCGTGCAAGCCGTGCGGGTTGCTCGCTTGATGGTGACGAAAGGGAGAGGGTATTGTCCTGATCAGTGCGTCCGTGCTGATGTTGCGAGTGCCTGCCCACCGATACGATGTGAGCAAAATCGATCTGAGCCGCCATGACCCCGTTGGACCTTGAAGCTTATCTTCACGCCCATATTCCGCTTTCGGCAGCGATGCAGGTTCATGTCGACGAAGCGATTGATGAGCACGTGCGGCTATCTGCGCCGCTCGCTCCCAACATCAATCATCGCGAAACGGTGTTCGGCGGCAGTGCCTCCGCACTCTCCATCCTTGCCGCCTGGTCGCTGCTGCACGTGCGGCTGACGCACGCGGGCGTTCCGGCCCGCCTCGTGATCCAGAGCAACCGGATGGAGTATCTGAAGCCGGTTGCCGGTGCATTCTCCTCTCGGTCAACCCTTGCGGACATGGGGCAATGGCCGAGCTTCCTGCGGCTGTTTCACCGTCGGGGCAGGGCAAGGATCGTCGTTGCCGCCGAGTTGCTGGATGACGGTGAGCTTGCCGGGCGTTTCGAAGGCGAGTTCGTCGCCCTTGGCTATGGTGCGGATTAAAGCGTTCCAGATAAGGCGCGAAGCGGTTTTCCGTCAGGAAATGCGTGAAGCAAAACGATAGAGCGGTTCAGCGACTCCGTACAAGGCGGAAACGCTCTATCGGCAGTAACGATATCCGTTCCCGCGCTCGATCACGTCGAGATGCAGGTGCGTCTCATGCGCCGCGTCGCTGCCCGGATCGAGCACGGTCTTGAAATACAGGCAGGCCGAAGCGGTGATCGCACGCTGGAAGGCGCCGGTCATGGTGCCATCCTCGTCGCGAGGCTGGATCTCGATGGTCTTGCCGTCGCTGAGCGTGAACGAAGCGATGTCGACGGCGTTGCCGTGGGCATGCTCTGAGATCTTGCCTGTCGGGGCGTTGTTGCGCAGGCGGCAGATATAGGTGGAGGCCTGGTTCAACATCTTGACGGTCGTACCCTTGGCAAACGCCACGTCGGCCGCCGGCTGTACTGCTTCCTTGGTCCAGCGCGCCAATGCCAACGCCGCCTCGCAGCGCATCAGCCCCTTCGGCGCCAGTTTCACGTCGGGCAACACGCTTGTCACATCAAGCGGCTTGTCGATGCCGCAGCCCTTGCCATCGTCGATCCGCTTGGCTTCGGTGAAAACGGCACCCAATGCTTTCAGCTCCGATAGGCACTTGGCGTATTCGGTCGGGTTCTCGTTTTCGACCGGCGGGTAGATGACGGGGGGCTCTTCCGCCTTGTAGTCAGTCGGCTTGTCCGTGGTCTTCTCCTCGCTGGCGGCGTCGCCCTTCTTGCCGTCGGCTCCCTTGTCGCCGTCCTTCTCAGTTTCTGTGCCTTCCGCCGGCTTCGGCTCAGGCGTTGGCGCTTGGCTGCCCTGTTGACCGCTGGGAGGCTGCTGGTCCTTGTCTTCGTCACCTTCCTTCACCCGCGTTTCCGGCTTCTTTTCAGGAGCGGGTACCGGCGCCTCGGCCTGTGCGTCCGCAGGTGGTTTGGGTAGGGGAAGGGGGCCGGTTTTGGGAAGGCTCGCGCCTGTGAGGAGCAATGTCGACAGGAAAATCAGGGGGATATGGCAACGCATGCGTTTCCTTTCACATGTCCGCGAGGGCAGGCCTCGACGGGGAGGAACGCATGGGAAGCCATCTGGTTTCATCGGCTTGATGCAAAGAGCGTTGCAGTTCGGCAACGCCCCGAATTGGGACGATCCCATAAATTGTTGGGGAGGCGTTTCTATCTTGACAATAATAGTCATGTTTTTTATGCGGCATAAATGAGGCGACGCAATGTCGCCACGTATTCGAACCCCACGCCCAGCCAGCCCCTTGAGTTCGCCGCTCAACAGCAAGCCCGGCCCATGAATTCAAAAGGATTGGTCCATGCTCAACCGGCACCGTCGCCTGGCACTTTTGGCGTGCACGACTACACTTGCTCTTTCCGCCGCCTCTGGTGCCTTCGCGCAGACCGCGACGACCGCGCCGAAGGCAAACGAACAGAATGCCGAGGCCGCCAAGAAGGGCGAGACCTTCCTTTCGCCGATCGTCGTCAAGGGCGCGCGCACCAGCGACCCCTATGCAAAGGCCGGCCCGGTCAGCGTGGTGACGACCGACCAGATCGACCTGCAGTCCGGGCTTGAAACCGATGACCTGCTGCGCGGTGTTCCCGGCACGTCGACGGCGAACAATCCGCAGAACCCGGGTGTGGCCGTCAACATTCGCGGCTTCGAAGGTTCCGGTCGCGTCAACATGATGATCGACGGCGTGCGCCAGAACTTCCGCTTCACCGGTCACGAAGCGCAAGGTCTCGCCTATTTCGACCCGGCGTTCCTGTCCGAGATCGACGTCACCCGCGGCGCCGTCACCGGTGTCGGCGGTGGCGCATTGGCCGGCTCGGTCAACTTTAGGACCTATGACATCGAAGACCTGATCCAGGACGGCAAGACCTATGGCGGCATTGCCTCCGCCACCTATGGCACCAACGGTGCCGGCTGGTCGGAATCGCTGATCGGCGCCTACCGCTTCAACGACGTCTTTTCGGTACTGGGCGGTATCAGCAAGGCCGACCCTGGCAATTACGACAACGGCAATGGCGTTCAGGTGCCCTATACCGAGGAAGACCTGCTGTCTGGCATGCTGAAGTTCGAGATTACGCCGGATGAGGATCATACCTTCAAGTTCAGCGGCATCACCTATGACAATGACTTCTTCGCCAACTCCTACTTCCAGAACGTGAAGAACCAGACGCTGGCCGCAAGCTATTCCTATACGCCAGACAACGAACTCATAGATTTCCGCGCCAACGCCTATTGGAACCGGTTGAAGATGAAGTACGACACCGACGTCAGAGGTGGCGGTACTGCCGCCGGCCGTCAGATCATCGACACCGGCAAGGGCTTCGACATCTCCAACACCTCGCTGTTCGATCTTGGTGACGTTGCGGTCAGGGCCAATTACGGCGTCGAGTATTTCCGCGATGATTACGACGTCATCAACAGCACGGCGCGGCCGAGCGGTGGTGTCAACGGTGGCGGTCGCAATGCCACGACCGGCGTCTTCAGCACGACGACCTTCACCTACGGTATCGCCGACCTGACGGCCGGGCTGCGCTACGACCACTACAGCCTCGACGGCTCGGGCGCCGTTGTCGCCGGCAACCCGATCGGCCTTCCGGCAGGTCCCTACACAGTTGACAAGTCCGATGGACACCTCAATCCGAGCATCACGCTTGCGCTCAACCCTACGGACTGGTTCCAGCCCTACGTGACCTACGCAGAGACCTCGCGCCCGCCGACGGTCAACGAAACCTTTGCCGGTGGAACACACCCGGGCTCTAGCGGTCAGTCCTTCTTCCCCAATCCGTTCCTGGAGCCTGAAATCTCCAAGGGCTGGGAAGTTGGTGCCAACTTCTCCTTCGACGGTCTGCTCGACTCCAGCGATAGCCTGCGTGTGAAGGCCAACTACTTCCACAACAGGATCGACAACTACATCACCGCGGCAATGCTTGGTGGCGGTCGCCAGATCTTCTTCGTCAACAACCCTGGCACGTCGACGGTTCAGGGCTTCGAACTGCAGGCGGCCTATGATGCAGGCTTCGTCTTCGGCGACCTCGCCTATACCTATACCGACAGCAAACTGCCATCGCAGATCAACGGTTTCGGCGTGCAGACCTACCTGCCGGACACTATCGTCAGCGCGACGCTCGGCGCCCGCTTCCTCGAAGATCAGCGCCTGACGGTCGGCACGCGCTTCTACGCGGTTTCGAGCGCCGACGTCGGTGCGATCAACCGCACGCCGCCGACCGTTCCGGGTTACGGGCTGGTCGATATGTTCGCGAACTACAAGTTCGAGAATGGCTTCGAAGTGACGGCAACGGTCACGAACCTGTTCGACAAGGCCTACACGCCGTCGTCGAGCACCATTGCCGGCAGCACGATCGACACCGGTCGCGGCCGGACCTTCCTGGTCACGGCGAAGGCCAAGTTCTGATCGATCGCAGACGAGCTCCAGTCGGAAAGGCGGCCCTTCGTGGCCGCCTTTTCTTTTGCTCCTGCGGCGGCACTTTTTCCCGCTTGCGCAAGGCTGCAACCCGCGCTAACACTTTCGCCCATGACAAATGCACGCAACATTTCGATCTGGTGGTGGGCTCGCTGAGGCGGCCTTGACCAGTCATGCGTGATTGAGACATCAAGCCGCCCGGAGATTTCGAGGCGGCTTTTTCGTATTCTGGCCGCGTGGAAAAACCGGGCTTTTACGGAGCGAGACGAATGGCAACGGTAATTCTCGAAGACGGCGCGGAAAGCTATACCACCAGGGGCGGGATCGTCGTCACCCGCAGGCGGCGCGAAGCCTCCTATGCGGATTCGATTTCAAGCTATGTCGACAGGCTGGACGAACGTCGCGGCGCGGTGTTTTCGTCCAACTACGAATATCCGGGCCGCTACACGCGCTGGGACACTGCCGTCGTCGACCCGCCGCTCGGCATTTCCTCCTTCGGCCGCTCGCTCTGGATCGAAGCCTATAACGGCCGCGGCGAAGTGCTGCTGTCGATCATTTCGGACCATCTGAAAACCGTCGCCGACATCACGCTCGGCACCTCGACGGCGACCCGTCTCGACCTGACGATCAACGCGCCCGACCGTGTCTTCACCGAGGAAGAGCGCTCGAAGATGCCGACGGTCTTCACCGTGCTTCGGGCCGTCACCAACCTCTTCCATTCGGCGGAGGATGCGAGCCTCGGCCTTTATGGCGCCTTCGGTTACGATCTCGCCTTCCAGTTCGACGCCATCGAGCTGAAGCTGAAGCGCCCGGACGACCAGCGCGACATGGTTCTGTTCCTGCCGGATGAGATCCTGGTCGTCGACCACTATGCCGCCAAGGCCTGGATCGACCGCTATGACTTCGCCAAGGACGGTGTTTCGACTGAAGGCAAGACGGAGGAGATCGCCAGCGAACCCTTCCAGACCGTCGACATCATTCCGCCGCATGGGGACCACCGGCCCGGCGAATATGCCGAGCTTGTGGTCAAGGCGAAGGAAAGCTTCCGCCGCGGCGATCTCTTCGAGGTCGTTCCCGGCCAGAAGTTCTTCGAGCGCTGCGACAGCAAGCCGTCGGAGATCTCCAAACGGTTGAAGGCGATCAACCCGTCGCCCTATTCCTTCTTCATCAATCTCGGAAACCAGGAATACCTGGTCGGCGCCTCGCCGGAAATGTTCGTGCGCGTGTCCGGCCGCCGCATCGAGACCTGCCCGATTTCCGGCACGATCAAGCGCGGTGACGACCCGATCGCCGACAGCGAGCAGATCCTGAAGCTGCTGAATTCCAAGAAGGACGAGTCCGAACTGACCATGTGCTCGGATGTCGACCGCAACGACAAGAGCCGCGTCTGCGTTCCCGGCTCCGTCAAGGTCATCGGCCGCCGCCAGATCGAGATGTATTCGCGCCTGATCCACACGGTCGACCACATCGAGGGGCGCCTGCGCGACGATATGGACGCCTTCGACGGCTTCCTCAGCCACGCCTGGGCCGTCACCGTCACCGGTGCGCCGAAACTCTGGGCGATGCGCTTCATCGAAGGCCACGAGAAGAGCCCGCGCGCATGGTATGGTGGCGCCATCGGCATGGTCGGCTTCAACGGCGACATGAACACCGGCCTGACGCTCCGCACCATCCGCATCAAGGACGGCATTGCCGAGGTGAGGGCGGGCGCGACGCTGCTCTACGATTCAAACCCGGAAGAAGAAGAAGCCGAAACCGAACTGAAGGCCTCTGCCATGATCGCAGCCATTCGTGACGCGAAATCCGCCAACAGCGGCAAGGCCGGCCGTGACGTCGCCGCCGTAGGCGCCGGCGTCAACATCCTGCTTGTCGACCACGAGGACAGCTTCGTGCACACGCTGGCGAATTACTTCCGCCAAACGGGGGCAACGGTGACGACGGTGCGCTCGCCGGTGGCCGAAGAGATCTTCGACCGGGTGAAGCCGGATCTCGTCGTGCTGTCGCCGGGACCCGGCAACCCGAAGGATTTCGACTGCAAGGCAACGATCAAGAAGGCGCGTGCCCGCGATCTGCCGATCTTCGGCGTCTGCCTCGGCCTGCAGGCGCTTGCCGAAGCCTATGGCGGCGATCTCAGGCAGCTGGCGATCCCGATGCACGGCAAGCCGTCGCGCATCCGCGTGCTCGAACCCGGCATCGTCTTCTCCGGCCTCGGCAAGGAGGTGACCGTCGGTCGCTATCACTCGATCTTTGCCGATCCGTCGAGCCTGCCGCGCGATTTCATGATCACCGCCGAAAGTGAAGACGGCACGATCATGGGCATCGAGCATACCAAGGAGCCGGTGGCAGCCGTGCAGTTCCACCCGGAATCGATCATGACGCTCGGCGGCGATGCCGGCATGCGCATGATCGAAAACGTGGTGGCGCATCTGGCCAAGCGGGCGAAGGTCAAGGCCGCCTAAGAAACGAACCGCAGACAATCAGGCGCCGCCTCCGTATCAAAGGGCGGCGCTTTCGTTGTCGGGCTGGCAGGTGCCTTCATGGGGCGCTTGGCGCGCCCGGAATTTCGCAGCGATCGGCAAACAGCCGCTCGCTGAGGAAATCGACGAAGACCCGGACCTTGGGCGAGAGGTGCCGGTTCGAGGGCCAGAGAAGGTGAAACTGGCCGGGTGCGTTGAGATGGGCGTCGAGCACCGTTTTAAGCGCGCCGTCGGCAAGCGGCCCGCGCGCCAGAAAGTCCGGCATGCAGCCAATGCCGAGACCGCTGATCACGGCGCCACGCAATGCCTCCATATTGTTGCAGGTCAGCACTGTGCACATCGGCGGCATGGTGCCTGACATGACAATCGGCCAGTCCTGCAGTTTGCGGCTGTTGGGAAACCGGAAGCGGATTGCCCGGTGACCATCGAGATCCCGTGGGCATTCGGGCGTGCCGTGATCGGCGAGGTAGCTTGGGGCGGCGCAAAGCAGAAGCCGGAACGGGCGCAGGGCTCTCGACATCAGCCGGGAATCCGGCAAATCGCCGCTGCGGATAGCGACATCGACCTCCTCATCGATCAGGTCGACGATGCGATCGTTGAAATCGAGATCGAGTTCGACTTCGGGATAGCGCTCAACGAATTCCGGCAGCACCGGCAGCAGCAGGTGATAACTGACGATCGGAACGCTGACGCGCAGGCGCCCGCGTGGAGCCGCGACGGCTTGGGCTAGCGATGCCTCGGCATCGTCTAGATCGTCGAGGACGCGACGGCAGCGCTCGTGAAACAGCCGCCCTTCCTCCGTCAGCCGGATGCTGCGTGTCGAGCGTTGAAACAGGCGAACGCCAAGCTGTCTCTCGAGATTGGTCACCGCCTTGCCAACGGCCGAAGCGGATAGGCCAAGGACCCGTCCGGCAGCGACAAAGCTGCCGAGATCGGCGGTTCGAACAAAGGCCGTCAGTCCACCCAAGCGATCCATTGCCTCTCCTATTCGAGCGTTTTTTTCCGCCAAGAGTGGAATGATGGCGGTATTTCCCAGCCATTCTGTCCAATCTATCCTCCTCAAGTCAATCGATACCCACCGACCGGCGACCGGTCGCCTCACGAAGTGCGACCGGCGGGTCCTTCCTTGCTCGAACACATCGGGACTGCAAGACATGAGAGAAAAGACCAGGAGTAGGAGCAACGCCGGACGGTTGTGCGTTCTTGTTGCTGTTTGTTGTGCGGCCGCCGCCATGCCGCTGACCTTCACCGGGCCGGCGGTGGCACTGCCCGCGATCAGCCGGACGCTGGGTGGAAGCCCGCTGGCGCTCAACTGGGTCACGAACGCCTTCATGCTGACCTTCGGCAGCACCCTGATGGCGGCGGGCGCGCTTGCCGATAGCTATGGCCGCAAGCGCATGTTCCTCGGCGGGCTTGCAGCCTTCGGCCTGTTCTCGCTCGGCCTTGCCTTCGCCAACGATATTGTCTTGTTCGACATTCTCAGGGCCTTGCAGGGTGTCGGGGCGGCGGCAGCGTTTTCGGGCGGCATGGCTTCACTGGCACAGGAGTTTGAAGAGGGGCAACGGCTGCGGGCGTTCAGCGTCGTCGGTGCGAGCTTTGGCGTCGGCCTGGCATTTGGCCCCATTGCCTCCGGCCTCGTGGTCGAGGCGCTCGGCTGGCCGGCAATCTTCCTGCTTGTCGTCGCGCTCGCGGCCTTTGCCTTTGCGCTCGGTGCCGTTTTCCTGCGGGAAACGCGCGACCCGAATGCGGGCGGCCTCGACTGGAAGGGGGCGGTGACGTTCACGCTGGCGCTGGCATTCCTGACATTTGGCATCCTGCAGCTGCCCGAGGCCGGCTGGAGCGATCCTTTCGTCCTCGCTGTGCTGGTAGCTGCGGTTGTCTTCTTCTTTGTCTTCTACCGAATCGAGCGTTCCGTGGCGCGGCCGATGCTGGATCTGTCCTTGTTCAAGTATCCGCGCTTTGTCGGCGTACAACTGCTCGCGGCGGCGCCGGCTTATGGTTTCGTCGTGCTGCTCATTCTTCTGCCGGTGCGGTTCATCGGCATCGAAGGCATGAGCGAGATTGCCGGGGGGCGGATGATGATTGCGCTCTCGGCTCCGCTGCTCCTCCTGCCGATCGCCGCCGGTCTGTTGACGCGCTGGTTTGCGCCGGCCGTCATCTGCGGGACCGGATTGCTGGTTTCAGCCGCCGGGCTTGGCTGGCTCAGCCAGTTTCCCGTGGGCTCGGCGCCGGGGCTGCTGGTCCCACCATTGCTGCTCGTCGGCATCGGCATCAGCCTGCCCTGGGGTTTGATGGATGGGCTGGCGGTCAGCGTGGTGCCGAAGGAGCGGGCGGGAATGGCGACGGGTATCTTCAGCACCACCCGTGTTGCGGGCGAAGGGATCGCCCTTGCGGTGGTGACAGCGCTTCTCTCTGTCTTCACGCAGATCAAATTGGGGTCGGCAGCCGGCGGCCACGCCGCCGATGTCGCCCAGAGGCTCGTCACCGGCAACGTGGCTGCGGCCGGCAGCATAGTGCCGTCGGTTGAGCGCCTTGCACTGCTTCAAGCCTATAGCAGCGCGTTCGGGACGCTGCTCTGGCTGTTGACGGCCATTACCACGGCAACGGCCGTGGTCGTCTTCCTGTACCTCGGCAAGGGCGCCGAAGAAGTCGAAAGCGCCGAAACCGATCTGATGCCGGGTACGATTACGGACCCTTAAAAAACGGGCAGGAGCCGAACGCACCTTTGACAAGCCGGCATCGATGGCACATATGTTTCCCATTGACCGCCTGCGCGAAATTCGCGCGGGCGGTTTTGCGTTTCAATGGGCTTGCGTTTGCAACTCGTTTGCATCTGCATGAGGAATGAAGAAGATGTCTCTATCCGATAACCGAACCGTCCTGCGGCTTGCCTTCTGGGGCATTCCGCTTTCTCTGGCTGTGCTGGGGCTGAAGCTGCTTGCCTGGTGGCTTACCGGCTCGGTGGCCCTTTTGTCGGATGGTCTTGAGTCGACAGTCAATGTGATTGCGGCGGTGATCGCCTATCTGATGATCGGCTATGCGGCGAAACCGGCGGATGCCGGCCATCCCTTCGGGCACCACAAGGCGGAGTATTTTTCCGCGGTTATCGAGGGCGTGCTGATCGTCGTTGCCGCATTGCTGATCGTCTGGGAAGCGGTGCCGGCGATGATGGCGCCGGTGATGTTGGAAGCTCCGGCGCTCGGCCTGGCGATCAACTTTGCTGCTGGTGTCGTCAACGCCATCTGGGCCTATGTGCTGATCAGCGCCGGTCGGAAGCATCGCTCGCCGGCTCTCAGCGCCGACGGCCATCATATTCTGTCTGACGTCGTGACCTCGATCGGCGTTTTGATCGGCCTTGGTCTTGCCATTGCCACGGGTTACGCGATCCTTGATCCCTTGCTGGCCGTCATCGTCGCCTGCAATATCCTGTTCCAGGGCTGGATGGTGATCTCGCGGTCGATTGACGGGTTGATGGACCGGGCGGTGCCGGCCGAGGAGGAGGAGGCGATCAAGCAGGCGATCGCCGCCAACGGCAAGGGCTCGCTTGGAGTGCACGATCTCAAGACCCGCCAGGCAGGCCCGGTGATTTTTGTGGATTTCCACATGGTCGTGCCGGAAATGATGCCGGTCGGCGAGGCGCATGATATCTGCGATCGCATCGAGGACGCGATACGCGCCGTTCACCCCGGCGCCAAGATCGCGATCCATGTCGAGCCGGAAGGTGAAAAGGCGCACGGCGTGCGCGTAAAGGTAAGTGGAGCACCACGCAAATGAGCAAGACTGACGTATCCGGCCTGTCGCAACTGGGCGCCAAGGTCGACCTGCCGCAGAGCCCCGACGAAGCGGTGCTCGAGCGCGTGCCGAGCGGCAATCAGGGCGCGGACTTCCTGGTGCGGTTCACCGCGCCGGAATTCACCTCGCTTTGCCCGATGACCGGCCAGCCGGATTTTGCCCACATCGTCATCGACTACGTGCCGGATGAATGGCTGGTGGAATCGAAGTCGCTGAAGCTGTTCCTGCATTCCTTCCGCAATCATGGCGCCTTCCACGAGGACTGCACCATTGATATCGCCAAACGGCTGGTCAGCCTGTTGTCGCCGCGCTGGCTGCGCATCGGTGCCTACTGGTATCCGCGCGGCGGCATTCCGATCGACGTTTTCTGGCAGACCGGCAAGCCGCCGGAAGGATTGTGGCTGCCCGATCAGGGCGTGCCGACCTATCGCGGTCGCGGATAAAAATGGCGGGCATGACCCGCCATTCCCCGTTCGTTTCGTCAGCCGAAGATCAGGGCCGTGCCGGCAAGTGCCGTAAGGCCGCCGAGAATGCGCGCCAGCGTGCCGCCGCCTGAGAGGCGACCAAGCGCCACGCCAAGGCCGATGCCGGCCGCGTGAAGGGCGGCGGTGGCAAGCATGAAGCCGATGGCGAAGGGAAGGGCGCCGGCGCTGCCGAGTTCGCCGCCATGGGCATGGCCGTGAAAGAGCGCGAAGAGGCCGACGACCGCAGCCGACGCGGCCGCATCGAGGCGCACGGCCATTGCCACCAGCAGGCCCAGCGCGACAACCGAGGCGAGGATCGCGGGCTCGACAAAGGGAAAATGGATGCCGGCCGTTGCCAGCGAAAAGCCGGCCGCCATCATCGCGACGAAGGCCGACGGCACGAGCCACAGCGCCCGGCCGCCGATCTGTGCGGCCCAGAGGCCGACGGCGACCATGGCCAGGATATGGTCGAGGCCGAAGAGCGGATGCGAGAAGCCGGCGGCAAACGAGCCGTGCTCATCAGGGTTGAGGTGAGCGAAGGCCGGTGCCGCGGATGCCATCAGCACGGCCGCTGCAATCAGGATGCGTCTGTTCATATCTGTCCCCATGGATCGACAGGACCTGGGAGGGAGCCCTGTCCTTGCAGTTTTTTGACCGGCTCGATCTTATTGGGCTCTGTGTCTCTGTCCATACGGCATTTGGCGGTGGCGCCGTTTACCATAGGCGCAGTGCAATCCGCTTCGCCCTTTGTCGCCCTTTCGGTTTGTTGCATTGTCTTCGCTGTCGAGTCGCATTATCTGACTTTGACAAAGAAATTCATGAGACGCCGGAGAACAACGGATGAGCGACGAGGAAGACAAGAACACCGAACTGCCCTTGGGCAAGGAAACGGAGGCGAACCTTTTCAAGTCGCGCTCGATTTTCATTTACGGCACCATCACCCAGGAGTTGGCGCAGAAGGTTTGCTCGCAGCTCGTGGCGCTTGCGTCGGCCAGCGATGACGACATCCGCCTCTTCGTCAGCTCGCCAGGCGGCCACGTCGAATCCGGCGACAGCATTCACGACATGATGAAGTTCGTGAAGCCGAAGGTCTGGACGATTGGCACCGGCTGGGTCGCGTCCGCCGGCGCGCTGATCTATGTCGGCGTTCCCAAGGAGCGTCGTCTCTGCCTGCCGAATACCCGCTTCCTGCTTCACCAACCGTCGGGCGGCACCCGCGGCATGGCTTCGGATATCGAGATCCAGGCCCGCGAAATCATCAAGATGAACGAGCGCCTGAACAAGATCTTCTCCGAAGCGACCGGCCAGACGGTCGAAAAGATCGCCAAGGATACCGAACGTGACTATTGGCTGTCGGCTGAAGAGGCCAAGAACTATGGCCTCGTCTCGCGCATCATCACCTCGGTTTCGGATATCTGAGACCGATATACCGTCGGCAACGGCGTTGAAATTGCAAAGGGCATCGGCGGCAGCGCCGGTGCCTTTTTCGTTTGGCGGGGCTCGCGCCAGAGGGATGGTCGCACTCCTCACGTTTCCGCACGGGCATGCCTTGCTCCGGTTCGGCAAGCCGTGTATAGGCTTTGTCATGACCAAGGCCAGCGCATATCGGATCGCTACGATCTCTGCCGCACACGATGACAATCGTGCGCCGCTGCACGCCTTCGCCTCGCTTCTTCTTCTCGGCCTTACTCGCGGTTGCCGGGTTCGCTGAGGAGCGCCCGGCGGCCGAAAAAGCCACGCCGGCAGATGCTCCTCGAATCCAATAGAGTTTTAGGACAAACGCGCCCGCCACGGCATTTGCCATCGCAATCCGATCCCCGATCGGTTATGGCAAAGCGGCCAGAGCGCTCAGTGATGAAGAGAAGCTGCAATGATCCAGAAATCCCATTCCATCAAGAACGGCATGCCGGAAGCGGCGGTGAAGTATCAGCCTTACCCGCAGATCGCGCTCGCCGACCGGACCTGGCCGTCGAAGACCATTTCCCAGGCGCCGATCTGGTGCTCGGTCGACCTGCGTGACGGCAACCAGTCGCTCGTCGACCCGATGGGCCATGACCGCAAGGCGCGCATGTTCCAGCTGCTCCTGGACATGGGCTTCAAGGAAATCGAGATTGGCTTCCCCTCGGCCTCGCAGACGGACTTCGACTTTGCCCGCTGGTGCATCGAAGAGGGCAATGTCGCCGAAGACGTGTCGCTGCAGGTGCTGGTGCAGTGCCGGCCGGAGCTGATCACCCGGACCTTCGAGGCGCTGCAGGGCGCCCATAAGCCGATCGTGCATTTCTACAACTCGACCAGTGAGTTGCAGCGCCGGGTGGTGTTTGCCAAGGATGTTGCCGGCATCAAGCAAATTGCGACCGATGCTGCCAAGATGATCACCGACATGGCCGCCAAGGCCGGTGGCGATTTTCGCTTCGAGTATTCGCCGGAGAGCTTCACCGGCACCGAGCTGGAAGTGGCGCTGGAGATCTGCAACGCGGTCACCGCGATCGTCAAGCCGACGCCGGATAACAAGCTGATCCTCAATCTGCCGTCGACCGTCGAGATGGCGACGCCGAACATCTATGCCGACCAGATCGAGTGGATGTGCCGCAACCTCGACAATCGCGAGAGCCTGATCATTTCCCTGCACCCGCACAACGACCGCGGCACGGGCATTGCGGCGACGGAGCTCGGCCTGATGGCCGGTGCCGACCGCGTCGAAGGCACGCTGTTCGGCAATGGCGAGCGCACGGGCAATGTCGACGTGGTGACGCTGGCGCTGAACATGTTCACGCAAGGCGTGGACCCGCAGCTGGACTGCTCCGACATCGAGCGGATCAAGGAAGTCTACGAATATTCCAACCAGATGGTGATCCCCGAGCGCCATCCTTACGTCGGCGAACTGGTCTACACGGCCTTCTCCGGCTCGCACCAAGATGCGATCAACAAGGGCATGAAGGCGATCAAGACCGCCAACAAGCCATTGTGGGAAGTGCCTTACCTGCCGATCGATCCGCGTGACGTCGGCCGCTCCTACGAGGCGATCATCCGGATCAACTCGCAGTCGGGGAAGGGCGGCATCGCCTATATCCTGCAGGAAGACTACGGCATCAACCTGCCGCGCAACCTGCAGGTGGAGTTCCGCGAGGACATCCAGCACATCACCGACGAAGAAGGCAAGGAGCTACCCTCCAAACGCATCCATGAACGCTTCATCGAGCGTTATGTCGAGCAGCCCGGCGCGCGCATCAAATTCGTCGATCACAACACCTATCCGGTCGGCGAGCACAAGGGCGTGCGTGTGGTTTCGGCCGAGATCACCGACAACGGCGAGCTCAAGCGCATCGAGGGCAAGGGCACCGGTCCGATCGACGGTTTCATTAACGCGCTGTCGATCTATCTCGGCGTCGATCTCTCGGTCGCCGACTATTCCGAGCATTCGCTGCAGCACGGCTCGAACGCAGCCGCCATCGCCTATGTCGAGATGGAGCACCCTGATGGTAAGCTGTTTGGCGCCGGCATCAACACCAACATCGTTGCAGCCTCGCTGGAAGCGATCGTCTCGGCTGCCAACCGCGTGTTGGAAATGAAACGTAGCTGATCATCAAAACGCCGCGCGCCCTGAGGACGCGCGGCGTTTTCGATCGGTACTTGACGCTACCCTCAATCACGGCTCGCCATGGTGGGGGCTTCAAAGTCCATTTGCGGGCTGCGGTTAAGCCTGCCGCGCCTTGCGGTTGGCGTAGCGCCGGTCGCGCTCGGCCTTGCGAGCAGCCTCGTCCTCGATCACGCGTGAAATGCGGTTCTTGTCGGCGGCTTCGCGCGCTTCGGCCTCAGCTCTTGCAGCAGCCGTGAGTGCCGCCTCGCGCTCAGCGGCCTCGGCCTGCAAGCGCTCGCGCTCCTCATTCTTTACCCGTTCGCGTTCGATGCGCCGCTCTTCGCGGGCTGCAGCGACCGCCTGACGCTCGGCCTGGCGGGCGAGTTCGGTCGGTTCTGCGGCTTCCTTTGCCGCGCGGTAGGCTTCAAGAAGCGCTTTCTTCGCATCGGCCGCGGCGCTGCGACGGTCGGTGAGTTCACTGTTTCTGATGTTTCTCAAGTCTCTATTCCAGTTGAGGTGTCACCCTGACTGAAAGTCAGGTTTTTCTGACGCGTTTCGAAGCGGGGGCGGCAGCCGCCGCCAGGCGGTCCTGCAATTCCTTCGCCAGCCGCGCTTCGCGCAGACGCAGGGTCTTCTCTTCGCGAGCCTGGACGATGGAGTCGAGTTCTTCAACGGCGCTGTCGCGGGCAAAGAACTGCGATTGCTCTTTGGCAAAGGCGATCTCGGCCCGCTGGCGCGATTTGTTGTGTGTCTCTGTCATGGGATATCCCCGACTTTGGCGCGCGTCTACGGTGTTGCACGTCACTCCCGATGCATAATGCAGTTGCGGGATCGTGCAGTCGGCGCGCGGAAATAAAAAAGGCCAGGCATGTTGCCTGACCTTGATGGGTATCATGCTCTCGACAGTGCCAGTACATCCGTGGTCAAGGGAGAGCCGATACCGATTTAGGCTGCCTGCAGATTGCAGGCAGACATCTTGCCCGACTTGTTGTCGCGCTCCATGTCGTAGGCAACCTTCTGGCCTTCGACGATTTCGCGCATGCCAGCGCGTTCGACGGCAGAGATGTGAACAAATGCGTCCGGACCGCCGTTGTCAGGCTGAATGAAGCCGAAGCCCTTGGTGGAATTAAACCATTTAACTGTGCCAGTGGTCATGATGAACCCTTTCATAGCATATTGAATGACCGCCGCGCACAAGCGCTGCGGATGAAGATAGCGATTTTTGAAAGGAAGGTTCGTCAGGGCGCAGTTGCTAAATGCGCGGTAACCAAAGTTCAGCAAGCAAATATCGATTTGTCAGAGATATAGACAAAGTATTGATATGTCAACCGTTGGTTTTTTCTTGCCGGGTTTTGCCAATTTTGCGGGTGTTGCGAAACGGCAATTCGGAGCGAAATTTTTTTCGGTGCAGCATATGTATTTTAGGCCGGGAAAGCAGGTGTAACTATTTGGTTGCCTGCAAAAATTTCCGCGTGAGCTAACATCAGCCCGGCTCGGCATAGGGCCGCTCGCGCGGATGATGCAGTCTGCCGCGCTGCGGTCGATGTCTGATTTTGACGGCAACACGATCCACCCTGGCAACAGGCGCTGCCATGGTTCCGTTGCCTGGTTCAGGCGGAGGTCGCGGCTCAGATTGTCGTGGAGACCGCTTCGGCCAGATCGTGCAGACCGATGCTGGCCGACGGGCCGACGAGCACGAAAGACGCGCCGCCGCGCTGCCAGGAAACCATGCCGAGATTGTCGCGGATGCTTTCGGAGAACTTGTCTGACTGCGGGCTGTCGCTGTCCTTGAGGAAGCAGATGGCAAACACGTCGCCATCGGCATTGCGATAGATAAGTTGCGCGACGGGTTTGCTGTTGGCGACGAGCAGACGCGCACCCTCGAAGTTCAGACCCTTGCCGGTGAGGTTGGGAATGGTGAACGGGACGCCGACGCTGGAGGCGAGCCAAGCCTCGATCTTCGGCGCTTCGGAGGCCGGGACCTCGACGAGCCGTTCCTTCTGGCGGGAATAAATGCGGTGGTAGTCGGCGATGTCGTCAAGCCAGGTGCGGGCGGAGGCGACCCTTGTCGGCTCGCCGGCGTGGTTGGCCGTGCCGATGATAAACCCGGTGAAGCCACCGACCAGCACCAGCGCCACGGAAGCAGCCATCACCCGCGGCCAGATGCGCACGCTGCGCACATTGGCGGCAGCGATCGTCACGCGTTCCGCCTTGGGATTGATGCCGGAGCCCTGCTTGATCTGACGCACCAGCGCCAGCGGCACGGGATCATGAAGGAAATCCTCGAATGCCGTGTTGCCGAAGGCGCTGCCGGCCTTCAGCTTTTCAAACAACGCCTTGGCTTCCTCGTCGCGGGCGAGGAGCGTCTCGAGTTCAGTCTTTTCTGCCTCGCCGAGTTCGCCATCGATATAGGCGCACAACCGGACTTCGAGCGCGTGACCTTTTGTTTGCTGCAACGGTCATGCCCTCCTTTCGGTGTTTTCGGAGATCATCGCGGCGAGCCTCAACCGCGCGGTCGACAGCCTGCTCATCACCGTGCCGATCGGGATACCGAGGATATCGGCAGTCTCGCGGTAGCTGTGGCCTTCGACATTGACCAGCAGGAAGGTGCTTGCCAGGCCCTCAGGCATCGAGAGGATCATCTTCTGCAATTGGTTGGCGTAGACGGCTTTCTCGGCGGAGGCCTCGATGCTCAGTTCGTCCTGGTCGGACACGTCGACCGTACCGCTGCCGGTGCGGACTTTCCGTTTGCGGATCTCGTCGATCCAGAGGTTGCGCGTCATGGCGTAGATCCAGCTTTCGAGCCGGCCTTCTCCGTTCCAGAGGTGACTGCGCGTAATCGCTCTTTCGCAAGCTTCCTGGACAAGATCATCGGCATCATGTGCATTGCGCGTCAATGTCATCGCGAAGCGGCGCAATTTGGGCAGCAAGCTGACCAAGTCGCGTCTGAAGTCCTTCGTTTCTGCCGCTGGGCGCATTGCTCTTCCAAATGAAACGTGCGGGATCGTGTCTTTATTCGCTAGGTAATTCCACGGTGAATGATATGAAACATTTGACCGTTAGTCTGCAAGGGAAGTCACGGATCGGAAAGCGAAATCTGCTCTTTCTTTCGCCGTTATCCCAAAAACCCTTGCCGATCCGCATGTCGTCTCGCAGGGCGGTCGTTACCGTAAACTGCAAGGGTGGGCCGGCATTGCGTCAAAGTTCGGCCCGAATCTGATCGGCACTCATCCGCACAACTCCAGGTCGATCACAGAGGACGCGTCAATGAACGAGCATGCATGCGGCGAGAGACGAAATGACGGTCGACCTTCCACAGGGCGACCGCGTGATGGCGGGTGGCGCCCCGCTCCGAAATTCTTGCGGGTGGCCGGCTTGACCGTATCCCTGGCGGGCCTCGCCGGTTGCCAGAGTGCGTCTCTCAGCGAAACCGGTTCGCTGTCCTCCTACAAGGATTTCGTCGCAAGCGACGGGATGGTAACCAAGACCAAGTATCGGGTGGATGCCGCTTCGACCAAGACGGTCAAGACCGTGCATCTGATCCCGACGACCTTTGCCTCCAATGCCGATGTCGGCACCCTCGGCGACCCCCAGAAGAAGCTGGTGGCGACGGCGATCGACCGCTCGCTGTGCGAGGCGCTAAGCGCGCATTTCGATGTCGTTCCGGTGTCGAAGCCGGCGGATATGGCGGTGCGTTCCGTTGTAACGAAGGTGAAAGCCACCAACGCCGTCGTTGCCGGCGTGTCGAGTGTCGCTTCGAAAGTCTCGCCTGTCCCGGTTCCGCGCCTTCCGATCGGTCTCGGCAATCTATCGGTCGAAGCCGAGGCCTTCGATGCCAGAGGCAAACAGATCGCGGGTCTGACCTGGGCGCGGGGGGCAAACATCGTCACCAGCGGTTCGCGCGCGTCGACTGCCGCCGACGCCTTCGAGCTTGCCGGAGACTTTTCCGACGATTTCAGCGCGATGCTGGCAAAGTCGAACGATCCGATGAAGTCCGACTTCGAGCTGCCGTCGATGAAGAACGTCTCGAATAGCGTGTCCTATGCGGTTACCGGCAAATCGACCGATCCCGATTGCGCGGTTTTCGGGCGTGGCTCGGGGGTCACGGGCATTGTCGGCGGCGCGCTGGGCTTGCCGCCGGAATGGACCGAGAAGAAGCGCAACTGAGGAGACGCTTCAAGGATCGATGCCGCGGCTGCCTTCCCAGGTTCGGGAAGGCAGTGGGCATGCATCAATATTGCCTGACGCCGCCCAAAGACTGCAGCAGCGAGCGATAGGCCCAGGTGTCTTCGCCGCCGCGATCGCGAATCTCGACCAGTTGCACGCGGGCATCCTCTACCTGACCCTGTTCGATCAGGGCCTGGCCCATGTAGGAGCGGGCGAGGATATAGTTCTCGTCGGCTTGGAGCGCGCGCTTGTAATACTGCATGCCGAGCTCCATGCGCCCGGCCTTGCGGTTGGCATAGCCGAGATAGTTCAGCACGCGGGCGCTCTTCTGATCCTTGACGGCGCCGAGGACCTTGATGGAGTTCTCATACTGGCCGGCATAGGCAAGCTCGCGGGCGGCCTCGAAGAGGATGTCGTCGCTAAGATCGCTCTTCTTGGCATTGACGCAGGCGTTCTTCTTGGCATCCCAGATCTTGCCGTTGGTGCATTCGCTGCTCGTCTTGGTTTTCTTCGGCGGTTCGCTGGTGTCCTCGCCGGCGGCCATGGCGGTCTGCCCTGCAAAAACGGCCGCGCTGGCGGCAAACAGGGCGCATAGAATGGTCTTGCGGTTCATCATGCCTATCTCCCAACATATGGAATGGCGCCGAGCACACCATTCACGGCACAGAGGATAGATCGCTCTGCCGGTCGTGGGAACCCGAACGGGAGTGTGACGCACGAATAGGGGCATTTATTCGCCCGGCGATGGGATTTCGGCGAAAAGTCGGGCGAGCGGGCCTAGAAGCGGGTGGTTTCGACCAATGTGGCGCCGGTCGCATCGGCGTTGAGCGCGTAGCGCTCGCGGGTGAGGAACCAGTTGCCGGCCTCGCCGGCAATCGTGAACAGATTGTAGGCAGACTGTGGCTTGTGTCCGCCCGGACCCTGCGACGCCGAGGAGATACCGACGACCGGCACCGGGCCATTCGGGCCCTGCAGCGAGTAGACCGTATTGAGGTGGGTGTGGCCGTGGATCACCAGCTCGGCGCCGCCCGACGAGATCGTTGCCGCAAACCGGCGGATGCCGAGCATGCGCTTGTGCAGCGAGGCGGCGCCGTGGATCGGCGGATGGTGGATCATCACCACGCGGAAAAGACCGGCGTCAGCGGCCTGGCGAAGCAGGTTGACGGTGGCGCGCGCCTGCCGCTGGCCGAAATAGCCGCTGGCGGCAAAGGGCGGCGTCGCGACCGCAGTCGAGCAACCGATCAGCGCCACCGGGCCGCGCACCCGCAGATAGGGGAAGCAGCGATGGCCCTCATGCCACTCGGCCGGTGCGCCATCCGCCCGCATAAAGGGATACCAGGCGCGCGTCGTCTTCTCGTAGGCGCCGGGCACATAGGCATCGTGATTGCCCGGGACGATCGAGATGTTGGCCGGGTCGCCAGCGTCCTCGAGCCAATCGGTCACCGTTGCGATCTCCCGCGACGAGGCGAGGTTCACCAGGTCTCCGGTGATCGCCATATGGTCGGGATCGCGCTTCTCGATATCGGCCATCAGGCAGTCGAGCGTGCCCGTGAACAGGTGCCGGCTGCGGTTCCGGTGCCAGTTGACGAAGCCGGTGATGCGCTTGGAGGCAAGTTCCCTCAAGGAGAGATCGGGCAGGGGGCCGAGATGGATATCGGAGATATGGGCAAGTTTGAACATCGTCCCCGTCTAGCGCATATTCCGGTTGAGGGGAATCATGTCGCCGGATTAATCCGGTCTGACAGTCAATGCGGAAGGATAGGCATCTGAAGCAGGAGCGGCCACCGGAGATGCGACGCTGGTATCTCCGCGTCCTGATGCGCCTGGTGCACGGCTATTACGCGTTGTCGCGCGGCATGACGATCGGCGTGCGTGCCGCTTGCTTCGACGTTGAAGGGCGCGTCTTCCTGGTGCGGCATTCCTACCTGCCCGGCTGGCATTTGCCGGGTGGCGGGCTCGACCGCGACGAGACCGCGCTCGAAGGGTTGCTGCGGGAGTTGCGCGAGGAGGGCAATCTGGAAACGACCGCCCCGCCGACACTGGTACAGGTCTATTACAACAGGCGCACGAGTCGCCGCGATCACGTGGTCTTCTACCGTTGCGACGGCGTGCGCCAGACCTTGCCGAAGGTGCCGGATCTGGAGATCGCCGCGAGCGGTTTCTTCGCGCTTGATGCGCTGCCTGACGATACGACGCCGGCAACGCGCCGCCGGCTTGGCGAGCTTGCGGGCAGCACGGCTTTCGACAGCTACTGGTAGGGCCGGCCGCGCGCCGCCGCACGCGTGAACGCGCGGCGGCGGCTTAAGGCTCTTTTTTTGCGCATGTCATGATCGCAAAACCGCTACACACTTTTGCGCGACATGCGTTAGGCAGCCTGCCGCCCATGCGGCGCATCCAGATCGATGATCGGGCCGACGGGTACGACGCCGGTCGGATTGATCATCGTGTGGCTGCGGTAATAGTGTTCCTTGATGTGGTTCATGTTGACCGTCTCGGCCACGCCAGGCACCTGGTAAAGGTCACGCAGATAACCCTGCAGGTTCCTGTAATCGGCGATCCGGCGGATGTTGCACTTGAAGTGCCCGACATAAACGGGATCGAAGCGCACCAGTGTCGTGAACAGCCGCCAGTCGGCCTCGGTGAGCCTGCTGCCGGTCAGGTAGCGCCGGGTGGCAAGCCGCTCCTCCAGTTCGTCGAGCATGTCGAACAATGGGGTGACGCCTTCCTCGTAAGCTTCCTGGCTCGTGGCGAAACCGGCCTTGTAGACGCCGTTGTTGACCGCGCCATAGATGCGGGTGTTCAGCTCGTCGATTTCGCCTCGCAGTTCCTCCGGGTAGAAATCGTCGTTCGAGCCTGTCAGTTCGTTGAAGGCGGAGTTGAACATGCGGATGATTTCGGCGGATTCGTTCGAGACGATCGTGTTTTTCTGCTTGTCCCACAGGACGGGCACGGTCACCCGGCCGGAATAGGTTGGGTCGGCGCGGGCGTAGACCTGCCAGAGGGCGTGGAAGCCGTAGAGGTGGTCGACAGTGCCGCCATCCTTGCCCTTGAACTCCCAGCCCTTCGTCAGCATCAGCGGATCGACGATCGAGACCGAAATCAGGTCTTCGAGCTTCTTCAGCTTGCGGAAGATCAGCGTGCGGTGCGCCCAGGGGCAGGCAAGCGAGACGTAGAGATGATAGCGCCCGGCCTCGGCCTTGAAGCCGCCCTCGCCGGATGGGCCTGCCGACCCGTCGGCGGTGATCCAGTTGCGAAACTGCGATTCGCTGCGCTTGAAATGGCCTTTCGTCGCCGCCGTGTCATACCAGACGTCCTGCCAGATGCCGTCTACAAGCCTGCCCATGGGCGATCTCCTTTGTCGTTTCGTCGTTCATAGATAGCGTCTTTGCCGGTCTTCGATAGGTATCGATTTCTGAACAGTGCGTTTTGGGCTTTGACATCGGGCAATTTTCTGGTATCGGCGATTTCAGAAAATTTCTCTGTGTCCGGAACGAACCGTACTCATGACCTTCTCGGGAAACCTGCGACGACGCTGATGCTGCCAACGCCCTCTTCGGGTGACGCCATCCCCATGTCCGTTCGTATGCCTGGTTCCTGATCCCATGAAAAAGCACGACCTCGTCTACCTGACCGAAGACGCGTCCCATGACGCAGCCATCGAAATCATCAACGAAGAAGCCTTTGGCCCCGGCCGGTTTGCCCGGGCGGCTGCGCGCATTCGCGAGCAGGGGCCGCACGATCGGTCGCTGTCCTTCATCTGCGCCGACAATGGCGGGACGATCGCCTCGGTCAGGATGACGCCTGTGATGGCCGGTTCGATCAAGGGCCACCTGCTTGGACCGCTTGCTGTCAGGCCGTCGCACAAGAACATGGGCATCGGCCGGGAACTCGTGCGCATCGCCGTGGAGGCGGCACGGCGGAAGGGGTCGCAGGCCGTCATCCTCGTCGGCGATCCGCCCTATTATCAGCCGCTCGGCTTTGAAAAGGTCCGTTACGCCGCACTGGAATTTCCGGGCCCGGTCGATCCGGCACGGGTGCTGGTGGTGCCGATGGCTGAAGGCGTTCACGCCGGCCTTGCCGGCGTCATCGGCTGGCGGGACGACGCGGCCGCCCATGACGCGGCCGAGTTGGCCGATATCGAACTGGCGCTTGCCGTTTGATGGCCTTCGGGCCTTACTGCGAAACCAGCAGCTTTTTCAGGAAGACGCGGCTGCGGCCCGGTGGAAAGTCGGGCAACTCGCCGAAGGTCTCATAGCCCTGGCGCTTGTAGGCGCGCAGCGCCTGCGGGTTGAACGTGTCGATCCAGGCGCCGTGGCAGCCGCGACGAATGGCCTCTTCCTCGGCCGCCGTCAGCAGCTTGCCCGCAAGGCCCTGTCCGCGCAGGTCTTCCGGTAGCCACAGCCATTGCACGAACAACCAGCCCCAGGCGGTGTAGCCGCTGAGGCCGCCGCGTTTGCCCGCCGCATCGGGTCCACCGACGAGCACTGCCAGCGGCCGCCGCTCGGATGGGCCGACATCGGCGGCGTTGAACGCCGTCAGCCCGTTGCCGATCGCCTCGAGTGCTTCGGCCGGCGGTGCGTCGGTGATCTCGAACATCACTGCTCCTCCTTTGCCAGCCGTTTGGCTATCGGTTCGAATTCCGGTGTCGCCGTGCGCTTGACCGGATCCGGCGTGCCGGCGTCGATCGCGTCCCAGTATTTCCAGTGGACCTTCTTCGATCCCAGTTCGTAGTCCATGCCGTCCCAGCTGTCTTCGCGGAAGCTGTAGAAGGCCCAGTGCAGGCTGTTCTTGTCGAGCGTCGTCAGCACGTCTTCGAGGTAAGCCTTGCAGCCGGTCCAGCGGCGCATGCAGCCGAACTCGCCGGCAACGACGCGATTGAGCGGTATGCCCTTGTCTTTCGCCCATTGCACCGGTTGGTCGAGATAGGATGCGACCCGCGCCTTGTCCCAGTCCTCATCGCCTTCGCCGAAGGGCACCTTGCCGGGATAGGTATAGGGCTTCTCGCGCTTCATGTTGGGTGCGCTCGTCGCGGCGTAGGGCTCATACATGTGGAAGCTGTAGACCACCTTCTGGTCGCTGAGGCCCGACGGCCAATAGGTGAAGCCGTCGGCTGCCGCGTACCATCCGGCGTCGGCCATGATCGGGGTGGCCGGATCGACCTCGCGGATTGCGGCGATGACCGTTTCGTAGAAGGCCACGAGGTCGGATGCGCTGCCTTTCTTGCCGGCATACCAGTCGAGCATCGCCTTCCTGTCGGCATGCTCGGCAAGGCCGTTTTGCTTTTCAGGCGCCGGTTCGTTGATGATGTTGTAGGCGGCAACGCCAGGATGATCCCTAAGTTCGCGCGCGAGATCGCGCCAGAAGCTTGCGGCCTCAGCCCACCAGGCCTTGTCTTGCCAGATGCGCCCATCGAACTTGTTGCCGTTGTTCTGCGACCAGCGCATGCCGGGCAGCGACAGGGGAGTGATGACGACCTTCAACCCGGCCTTGTCGGCCCGGTCGAGCGTTTCCTTCAGCATCTTAAGGTCGGCCGCAGGAATGCCCTCGTATTTGTCGGCATCGCCGATCAGATAATCGCGCTTGGCCGGCTTCCACTTGTCGTAGGAGAGCCGGACCCAAGTGGCGCCGTAACCGGACAGCGCCTTGAAATAGGCCTCGTCCGGCGGCAGCCGGTTGAAGCTGTTGCCGCCGTGCTGCGGCTTGTCCCAGAAGCCGATGAGATCGGCCGCATGAGCGGGCCCGGTGACGACAGAACCGGCTACGGTGAGAGCGAGGAGGGAGGAGACGATCAAACGCATGTACAGGGCTCCTAAAAACTATCCCTGCGATTTCGACAGTCATTGTGGCCTAAATCAGGAACGGCGCATGCTGAAGACGTCGAGCCGGCTTTCACCCACATCGTTTTCGTCGAGCTGCCAGCCGCCGCGTTGATAGAATGCTCGCTTCTCCGGCAAGGAGCAGAGATGCACGCTCTCGACGCCGGTGGCCAAAGCCGCGTCCGCGGCATGGCGAACGATGCTCGCGCCGATGCCGAGTCCACGAAAGGTCGGCTCTACCCAGACCGCCGCGACCCAGGGACGAAGTGCCGGCCGCTCGTCGAGATCGGATTCGATTACCGATGCGGTGCCGATGAAGGTCGCGCCGCGATGGGCGACGATGGCAAACGGGATGTGGTGGTCGCCAAGGCTTCCGGCAACCAGTTCGGCGATATGGCCAAGCGGAAAGCCACGCGGCTCCCACCAGGCCCGCCAGACACGGTCGGCGATATCATCGGCGAAATAGGGCACATCGCGCAGGTTGCTGATGGCGACGCTCGGATCGGTCATCGACCCTCGCGGTACCAGGTCGCCGATATCAGGAAGAGCAGGACGGCAAGGCCGAAGAGACCGGTAAACAGCGACAGCGAGTTGATGCCCCTGAGCACGGTTTCATCCGTCATGCGCAGCGACAGCCGCTGGTCGTCGGCGACACGGACGGCGCCGCGCACCGGCAGGATCGATGGCAGGTCGATGGCGCCATCGGCACTTGCCAGCCGGCGCACAAGCCCCTTGGTCTTGTCAGCCCAGGGGCGCAGCTTGTCCTCGGTCGAGATCGCCGCCCTGAACTCCGGTGCGTCGACATTGCCGACATGCACAAGCGTCGTCAGTTCGTCGTTGGCGACTTCGAACAGGCCGGTTTCCGTGGTCTTGATTTCGGCGCTGTAAAGACCCGGCTCGCGCTGGGCGAGCGTCAGCTCCTCGGTCTTGCCGGACGGGTAGGTGAGGGTCGCATGGCCGGGGTCACCTTCGATGGTCTGACGGGTGATCTCCAGCGTGCGGCCGGCGGCACGCGCGGTCAGCGCTTCTTCTTCCAGCGCCGGCTCCTGCATCAGCCAATGGGCGGTGCGGCGATAGAGCGAGACGTGCGGACCGCCGCCCTCGAAACCGCGCGCCCAGAGCCAGCCCTGGTCGGACAGCAGCATGGCGACACGGCCCTTGCCGACGCGGTTCAGCACCAGCAGCGGCTTGCCGTCAGCCGCTTCCATCACGGTCTGACCGAGCGGCCTGTCGACGTCGACGGTGCGGAACCAGCGGCCCCACTGCGGCGGTTCGCTTGCCGCACCTTCGAGGCCACGGGTGACCGGATGCTTCTTTCCCTCGTCCGACAGGCGGGGGTAAAAGCCTTTTTCATTCATCACGCCGGTCGGGTTTGCCGGCAGCACGGCCGACAGGGGCGTTGCGGCAATGGAATCGTTGCCGGCATGTTCGGGACCGGCGGCGATCAGCAGCGCACCGCCGTTCTGAACATATTGCGCGATGTTGTCGTAGTAGAGGATCGGCAGGACGCCGCGGTGCTGGTAGCGATCGAAGATGATCAGGTCGAACTCGCTGATCTTGTCCACGAACAGTTCGCGCGTCGGAAAGGCGATCAGTGACAACTCGTTGATCGGGGTCCCGTCCTGCTTTTCCGGCGGGCGCAGAATGGTGAAGTGCACGAGATCGACGGCGGCATCAGATTTCAGCAGATTGCGCCAGGCGCGCTCGCCCGCATGCGGCTCGCCGGAGACGAGCAGCACGCGCAGGTTCTCGCGGATGCCGTCGAGCACATGGACGGCACGATTGTTGGTCTCGGTGACTTCACCGGGGACGCCGTTGACCGCGAATTCGAGAATGTTGTTGCCGCCGCGCGGCACGGTGAAGCTGAAGGGCACGTCAGTGCCGGGCTCGACCACTTCGGTTGCGATCTCGTTGCCGTTGAGGCGGATGGTCACCTGCGCGGTTCCGCCCGGTGCCGCACCGTCATCAACGACGCGGAAGGACAGCTTCTGCTGTTCGCCGACGATGCCGAAACGCGGCGCGCTGACGATCTCGATGCGGCGGTCGAACTCATCCGGCTTGCCGCTGATCAGCCCATGGATCGGCGCGTCGAAGCCGAGCTTCTGGTTGATATCGGGGACGTCGTGGATCTGGCCGTCGGTGATGAAGATCGCACCGCCGACCCGTGCCGGCGGCACATCGGCAAGCACGGAGGTCAAGGCGGAGAAGAGCCGCGTCGATGGCGCTTCGCTCTCTTCGCTGTCGGCAGCCTCGACGATGCGGGTCTCGATCTGCGGGAAGCGCGACAGCCGGTCCTTGAGATCGGCAAGCGCCTTGTCGGTCTGCTCGCGCCGGCCGGCATAGTCCTGGCTCTGGCTGCGGTCGACGACAACAGCGACGATGGTCGACAGCGGCTCGCGCTCCTCCTGGAAGAGGATCGGATTGGCCAGTGCCAGGCAGAAGGCGGCAAGGGCTGCGGCACGCACCCAGGCTCCGCGCACGCCGCGCCAGATGCCAAGCGCAGCCAGAATTGCGGCTGCAACGGCAAGCACCGCCAGATAGGGCCAGGGGATGAAAGGCGAGAAGTCGGCGGTCATCGATCGGCCCTCATTGTCCGAGCCGTTCGAGCAGGGCCGGCACGTGCACCTGGTCGGCCTTGTAGTTGCCGGTCAGCATATACATCATGATGTTGACGCCGGAACGGAAGGCGTATTCGCGCTGCATTTCGTCCGGCGGCACCGTCGGCAGCAGCGCGACGCCATTGGCGTCCACCGCCCAGGCGCCGGCAAAGTCGTTGCCGGTGATCATGATCGGCGTCACGCCGTCGCCCGAGCGCGCTGGGCGGTTGCTTGGCTCTTCGCGATTGTCGAGCTGCGCCTCGATCCAGAGCGGGCTGCCGGTATAACGGCCTGGGAAGTTCGCCAGCAGGTAAAAGGCCTTGGTCAGCACGTGGTCGGTAGGAACCGGCTCCAACGGCGGGATGTCGAGGTTGGCAAGGATCGCCTGCAGCCTCTCGGTGTTGGGGCTGGTGCCACCGGATGACGCGCCGAGCGAGGAGAACTGGTCGCGCGTGTCGAACAGCACCGTGCCGCCGGCGCGCATATAGGCGTCGATGCGGCTGACGGCCTGTGGGCTCGGCATCGGCGCCGAGGCGGAGACCGGCCAGTAGATGATCGGGTAGAACGAGAGCTCGTCCTTGGTGATATCGAGGCCGACGGGCGTGCCGGGCTCCAGCGTGGTGCGATAGGTGAGGAAGTCGGTGAGCCCCGTCAGCCCGCGCTCGGACAGGCGGTCGACTTCACTCTCACCGGTCACCACATAGGCCAGATGCGTGGTGTCGAGGCGCTCGAGAATGGCGGCGTCTTCCGGTCGACTGTCATCGGCCAGACTATCCGGCGGCGAAACGAGAAAGGCGCTTGCCGCCAGCAACAGGACCGCGGTCATGGCCTTTGCTGCGCGCAGCCGCGAGAAGGCCCCGCCCATGAACAACACGATCAGCGCGTCGACGAGCAGCAGCAGCAGGGCCAGTGTGAACAACGCCGGCTTCAGCGACCAGCTCTCGGACCCGGCCAGTTGCTGGGCGGTGTGAGCGCCGGCGGCCGTCATGTCGATCGGCTGCAGCTCGGCATTGCGTGGCAGCAGGTTGAGCGCGGTGAAACCGTCTTCGGAGCCATAGAGACCCGGAGGGTTTTCCGGTGTGGCGACCGGCACCTTGCCGGGGATGACGTCGAGCGGCCGGGCGTTGCCGGTCTCGGCCACGAGCACGCCGTCGGCATTGAGCAGCCGATAGGGCGCGAGCGTCTGCTGTTGCGCCTTGCCCTCGTTGGCAACGCCGCCGCCGCGCGAAAGCTGGACGCTGCGGCGAAGCATTTCGACGAAATCGCCCGAGATCGGCAGGTTCGACCAGGTGGCCTCGGCGCTGACATGGAAAAGGATGATGCGACCGGCGCCGTGAGCTGAGGTCGTTACCAGCGGCGTGCCGTCGGCAAGGCTTGCCCAGGTGCGCTCGGCAAGATCGGAGGTCGGCTCGGCCAGCACCTGCCGCTTGACGAGAATGTCTGTCGGGCGTGCCATGCCGGCAAACGGGCTGTTTCCGGGGTAGTCGGCAAGCGGCTGCGGTTCGGACCAGGACAGCGCGCCGCCAAGCGCGCGTTCACCCTGGCGCAGCGTCACCGGCACAAGCGGATCGTCTGCGGGGGCAGCGGCAAGCCGCGGGCCGGCAAAGCGGATGAGCATGCCGCCATTATCGATCCACTTCGACAGCTTCGGATAAATCTCCTCCGGCAGCCGGCCGATATCGGCCATGATCAGTACGGACGGCTTCTGCTCCAACAGTTCCGGAATGGCGACGGCGAGATCCGTCTCGTGCGGTTCGACGAGATCCGCATAGGGGGTGAGCGCACGGTTGATGTAGTAGAGCGGCGATAGCAGCGGCTGCGACAGGTCGCGGGCCTCGCCGCTCAGCAGGGCGACGCGGCGACGGCGGAAGCCATCGTCGAGCAGATGCACGCTGCCGGCGGTCGCTGCATTCTCGATGCCGATGCGGGCAAAGTCGTTGCGCAGTTCGAAGGGCGCTTCGATGCTGCCCTTGGCAACGCCTTCGCCCGAGGCGAAGGCGATCTGTCCATCGGCGATCGCGCGCCCACGCGTATCGTAGGCGACGATCGGCAGGGTCAGCGCGCCGTCCTTGCGCAGGCGCGTTGCCGTCACCGACATGCCGGTCGAGCCGTTGCTGGTATCGGTCAGCGCTACGGTGCGGCTACCATCGGCCTCGACGACCCGCAGTTCGGCAGCTCCCACGTCAGCAAGCGCTGCCATCGTCTTCTGATCCGCAGCCTCGATGCCGTCGCTGACGAAGGCGAGCGTGCCGGGATTCGTGCCCTCAAATGCGGTTTTCAGCGCGGCTATCGCCTGGGCTCGGTCGACGGCAAGGGGAATGGGGGCGGCAGCGGCAAGCCTGTTGCGCGCGGTTGCTGCCGAGCCTGGCGTGGCGTCGTGCTGGCGATCACCGGTGAAGGCGATGGAGACTGCAAGGTCGCGCGCTTCCGCGTCGTCAATCAGCGTGCTCACGGCATCGACGCGCTGTTCCCAGTCGGTGGCGGTTGCCCAGCTGTTGTCGACGACGATCGCCAGCGGGCCGCCGGTAGCAAGTGTGTTCTGACGCGGGTTCACGACGGGATCGGCGATCGCGAGGATGACGGCGGCCGCCATCAGCATGCGCAGCAGGGTCAGCCACCACGGGCTTTTCGATGGGGTTTCCTCGCGCTTCAACACGGAGGCGAGAATGCGCAACGGCGGGAACACTTCGGCCGCCGGTTTCGGCGGCGTCATGCGCAACAGCCACCAGATCACCGGCAAAGCGATCAGGGCTGCCAAGAGTGCCGGATTGGCGAAGAGGAAGGGAAGGCCGGTCATAGCTGGCCTCCATGCGTAGCGCGTCCTGGCATGCCGGACAGATACATGTGGACGGCAACCAGCGCCTCGGAGGCGGGCCGATCGGTCCTGTGCGGCGTGAAGGTCCAGCCGAGATGGCGCAGCGTGACGCCGAGGCTTTCGCGGCGGGCGAGGTAGGCGCGCTGATAGTCCTCGCGCAGGACCTCGGCGCGGCCGGCCGTCAGTTTCTGGCCGGTTTCCGGGTCGCTGAATTCAGTCCGCCCGGCATAGGGGAAGACTTCCTCCGCCGGATCGGCAACCTCGACGACATGACCGCGCAGGCCGCGGCGGGCGAGCGGGCCCAGCCGCTCCATGATCCTGTCGGTCGGATCGAGAAAATCGCCGATCAAGACGAGATCGCTGGCGCTGCGGATCATCCCCGTCTCGGGCAGCCCTTCGGAGAGCGGGCTCAGCATGATCGCGGTTGCCAGCCGTTCGGCGGCGTTGCGGGCGGAGATCGGCTCCATCACGCCGGGGCATCCGATGCGTTCGCCGGAGCGGGCGAGGATTTCGGCGAGCGCCAGCATCAAGACCAGGGCCCGGCTTTCCTTTGACACCGAACCGAGCGTTGACTTGTACATCATCGACGGAGACAGGTCGGCCCAGAGCCAGATGGTGTGGGCCGCTTCCCATTCGCGGTCGCGCACATAGGTATGGTCGTCGCGGGCCGAACGGCGCCAGTCGATGCGCGACAGGCTTTCGCCGTCGCTATAGGGGCGAAACTGCCAGAAATTCTCGCCGATCCCGCGCTTGCGCCGCCCATGCCAGCCGGAGATCACCGTATTGGCGATGCGGCGGGCCTCGACCAGGCAGTCAGGAACGAGCATCGCGCGCTGCTGCGCACGGGAAAGAACCTCACCAGCGGGGGTACGCGCAACTATGTGCCCGATGGAGGCCATTCTTTATCCCTTGGCTTGCTTCACCAGCTCGGCGACGACATCGCGCACGGTCATGCCTTCGGCACGGGCAGCGAAGGTCAGCGCCATGCGGTGCTGGAGAACGGGCTCGGCGAGCGCCAGAATATCGTCGATCGACGGCGCCAGGCGACCGTCGTAGAGCGCACGGGCGCGGGCGCAGAGCATCAGCGCCTGTCCGGCGCGCGGACCCGGGCCCCAGGCGACGTTCTTGTCGGTGGCGGCATTGCCGTTGCCGGGGCGGGCGGAGCGCACGAGATCAAGGATGGCATCGACCACCTTCTCGCCGACCGGCATCTGCCGGATCAGGCTCTGGATCTGCTGCAGGCGGGCGGCGTCGATCACCGGCCGGGCCGAGGCCTCCGTGACGCCGGTGGTCTCAAGCAGGATCTGTCGTTCGGCGGCAAGCTCGGGATAACCGACGTCAACCTGCATCAGGAAGCGGTCGAGCTGGGCTTCCGGCAGGGGGTAGGTGCCTTCCTGCTCCAGCGGGTTCTGGGTGGCCAGCACGTGGAACGGCTGCGGCAGGTCCTTGCGGGCTCCGGCAACGGTGATGTGATACTCCTGCATCGCCTGCAGCAGCGCCGACTGCGTGCGCGGCGAGGCACGGTTGATTTCGTCGGCCATCAGCAGCTGCGTGAAGATCGGACCGGGGATGAAGCGGAAGGAGCGGTGGCCGGCGGCATCCTGGTCCATCACTTCCGAGCCGAGAATGTCCGATGGCATCAGGTCGGGCGTGAACTGCACGCGGCTGGAATCAAGGCCGAGAACGGTGCCGAGCGTCGCGACCAGCTTGGTTTTCGCAAGGCCGGGAACGCCGACGAGAAGGGCGTGGCCGCCGGACAAAACGGCAAGCAGCGTCTGCTCGACCACGTTCTCCTGACCGAAGATGACCTTGCCGACTTCGGCCCGCACGAGCGCGATCTCCGCGAGCGCGTTTTCCGCCGCGGCAACGATCGCCCTTTCGTCGGTCGCTTCCGTGGCGCCCTTCATCACACTCATGGTCGTACTCCCCGGTCGCCCGTTGTTGAACCGAATCGCCCCGCGGGGGATTTTCAGTTGCCTTATTCCAATTTAGACCCTGGCTGACGGCTGACAAGTCGCCGCAGACGCACTATCTCGTGACAGCATACACGCCGCATCTCGCGACGACATACACGCCTCCGGTGCAAAATCGGGGCCAATCGGGACGGAACGATGGCAGAAGCCGAAATTCAGCGAACCGGGGACGCGGCCGGACTGGCGGCCCTGATCGCGCGTGCGGCCGGCCAGACAGGCGACCGCAAGCGTGGCCTGCCGCCGGTGGAGCGCTGGAATCCGCCGTTCTGCGGCGATATCGACATGGAAATCCGCGCCGACGGCACCTGGTTCTATCTGGGCACGCCGATCGGCCGGCAGCCACTGGTGCGGCTGTTCTCCACAGTTTTGCGCAAGGACGAGGATGGCGTCACCTATCTGGTGACGCCTGTGGAAAAGGTGGCGATCCGCATCGTCGACGCGCCCTTCGTTGCCGTCGAAATGAGCGTGACGCAGGCGGACGGCGTGCAGGTGCTGACCTTTCGCACCAATGTCGGTGACGTTGTCGAGGCCGGGCCGGAGCATGCCCTGCGTTTTGTCATTCATGGCGAGAACCGCGAACTGAAGCCGTACCTGCACGTGCGCGGCCGGCTCGAGGCGCTGGTTTCCCGGCCCGTCATGTACGATCTCGTCGAACTCGGCGAGACCGTGGTGGTCGACGGCGTCGAGATGTTCTGCGTGCGCTCGGGTGGGTCCATCTTCCCGATCATGAAGGCTGCCGAACTGGAAGCGCTGTCGCGATGAACCGGCATCCCTATTCTGCCGACGAATTTCGCCGCCGGGCCCTGACCCAGATGGGCGGGCCAGTGGAAAGCGCGTGGCGGGAACACGGAGATTTCCTGCTCAATCCCAGTATCGTGCCGCATCTTGAAACCCTGCATCTGAAGGATGCGGCCGTGCTGGTGCCGGTGGTCGACGACGGCGAGGATGCGCATGTCATCTTCACCCAGCGGACCGCAAGCCTGCGCAAGCATTCCGGCCAGGTGGCGTTTCCCGGCGGCGCGGTCGACCCGGAGGACCGCTCGATCGAGTCCGCCGCCCTTCGCGAGGCGCAGGAGGAGATCGGTCTTGACCCGCGGTTCGTCGAGACGATCGGACGACTGCCGCACTATATGGCGTTGTCCGGTTTCAAAATCACGCCGGTTCTGGCGGTGGTGCAGCCCGGCTTCGAGCTGGTGCCCAACCCCGACGAGGTCGAAAGCGTCTTCGAAGTGCCGCTGTCCTTCCTCATGAACCCCGGAAACCATGGGCGTGGAAGCGGCCACTGGCAGGGTGAAGACCGGCATTTCTATCGCATGCCCTATGGCGACAGGAATATCTGGGGTATCACCGCCGGCATCGTCCGAATGCTTTATGAAAGGCTTTATGCATGACCTCGGTTGCCGGTGAGAGCTGGTTTTCGGCTCCATCCCTTCGTCGCGTCTTCGATCTCCTGAATGTCGAGGGCGGGGAGGTGCGCGTCGTCGGCGGCGCCGTGCGCAACAGCCTGATGGGGGTGCCGGCCGGCGATGTCGACATGGCCACCACCTGGCATCCAGACGAGGTCGTTGCCCGCGCCAAGGCAGCCGACATCAAGGTGGTACCGACAGGCATCGACCACGGCACGGTGACGCTCGTCATCGACGGTACGCCCTATGAGGTGACGACGCTGCGCCGCGATGTCGCGACCGACGGGCGCCGCGCTGAAGTTGCGTTCGGAACCGACTGGAAGGTGGATGCCGAGCGGCGCGACTTCACCATCAACGCGCTCTACGCGGACCATGAGGGCGAGGTCGTGGACGACGTCGGCGGCCTTGCCGATATTAAGACCCGCACTTTGCGCTTCATCGGCAATGCTGCCGAGCGGGTGGCCGAGGATTATCTTCGCATCCTGCGCTTCTTCCGCTTCTTCGCCCATTACGGCAACGGTCGCCCCGATGCCGATGGCCTGAGGGCCTGCGCCCAGGCGCGTTCCAAGCTGTCGACACTTTCGGCAGAGCGGGTTTGGGCCGAGACGAAGAAGCTGCTTTCAGCCGAGGACCCGGGCCGGGCGCTGCTCTGGATGCGCCAGGCGGGCGTGTTGACCGAAATCCTGCCCGAGACCGAGAAATGGGGCATCGACGCCATTCCGGAACTGGTTGCTGCCGAGAAGGCCTTTTCTTGGGCACCGGATCCACTGCTGCGCCTTGCGGCAATCGTGCCGCCGGATGAAGATCGGCTCGAAGCCATGGCCGCGCGGCTGCGCCTGTCGAAGGCCGAGGCAGCGTATTTTTCGCGCTTTGCGAATGCGCCAGCGCTACCGGCAAAGACTGTGGATGCGGCGCTCGATCGCTTGCTCTACCGCCACGGCGCTGAGGGGATTTCCGTCCGGCTTCGCCTCGCGCTCGCCTCGGCCAGACGCAAGTCCGAAAACGATCCGGCCTTGCTTGCCGAGACGGCGGCGTTCCAGCGCCTCTTGACGCGCACCGAGGCATGGAAGCGCCCGAGCTTCCCGCTGACGGGCGCCGATGTGCTGAAGGCCGGCATCCCCGCCGGGCCTCGCGTCGGCCAGATCCTCGGTGAGCTGGAGGCCCTGTGGGTAGACCGCAATTTCAGTGTCGACCGGGCAAACCTTGTCGCCCGCCTCGAGACGATGGTGCCGCGCGCGTAAAGCGCGTGGCGCGCGACCATGTTAGATGTAGATGACCGATCTTTCCTGGCACCAACTGCCGGTATTGAGCAAGCTGTGGGCTCGTAGAGCGAGGGAGCCGAGAGGCTGTTACTTGGTCGGCCTCACCAGCGAGACGACCCGTGGCTTCGATGGGGCGTCCAGCCATTCGATCCATTTGTCCCTTTCCTCGAGCGTGTCGAAGAACCGCCAGAGCTTGTACTCTTCGTCGGTGGTCTGCAGCATCTCGCCGATGGATACGAGCTCCAGAGGCAGCATTACCTCGTTGCCGTCGAAGCGAATGAAGTAAATCCCTTCGGCAGCGAGGCGAATAACTTGACCCGTGCCGTAACTTCCATCGGGATCGTCGACCGTGAAGTACATGCCGGTCAAAGTGTCAAAAACTTTGTCGTTCATAGGTTCCGAATGCCAGTTAAAAAGAATGAGGGCATGAGACGTTGGCGCAGCCCACCGGTAAACGCAAGAGATCGCCATACAGGTAAGGACAACAGGCCACGTGCTATAGAGCGTGAGCACCGCGCGGGTCAAATCTTCCTTCGCGTCATTGCCATAGCATAGGGATCGGCGAATGCGGTGCCGTGTGCCTCAGATCCAGACCTGGATGACGGTCACGGTCAACTCGGCCTGAAAATCCAGATCGGGCGGCTCGCCGGGACAGACTTGGTCCCTCGCACCGGTTCGATGCGACGCACCATCATTCGGTGTCAGGGCAAACGGCACGCGTCGCGGGCGTTGTCATTGCAAGACCCGCGCGCGTTCGGAGTAGATGTAGTTTCGTCAGGCGGCCTTGGTTTCTTCGACGATGCGGGCCTTGATGTTATCGATCATGTTTTCGCGGATCATCGTTTCACCGTGGGCCTGGCGCATGTGTTCCACCACGCGGCGGACGATTTCGGCGTCGTTATCGGCGCGGGTGTGCCATTCGCACCCCGGGACAAGAGAACCGCATTCAAACAGGCGCATGATGTTCCTCCTTCCGATGTGGGCTCAACGTGAGGCATGCGGCGCGCGCATCTCCTCCGCGTGCCATGGGCCTCAGCGTAGCATCAACCCCCGGCACGACCAAATTGTTCCAGCCATCCGTGCGGCAGAAACCGTTATAGACATGCGGGTCGATGGTGTTATGGGTTTGCGGTAACAAGAGACACAAAGGCCTTCTTTGCCCATGACCACTACCGTTCAATCGGAACTGATCGCCGCCATCCGCAACATTCCGGACTATCCGAAGCCGGGCGTCATGTTCCGCGATATCACCACCCTGCTCGGCAATCCCAGGGCGTTCCGCCGTGCGATCGACGAACTGGTGCACCCCTATGCCGGTACCAAGATCGACAAGATCGCCGGCATCGAGGCGCGCGGCTTCATTCTTGGCGGCGCGATCGCCCACCAGCTTTCCTCCGGCTTCGTGCCGATCCGCAAGAAGGGCAAGCTGCCGCACGACACGGTGCGCATCGCCTATAGCCTCGAATACGGCGTCGACGAGATGGAGATGCACAAGGACGCGATCAGCCCGGGGGAGAAGGTCATTCTGGTCGACGACCTGATCGCGACCGGCGGCACAGCGGAAGCGGCCGTCAAGCTGTTGAAGCAGATGGGCGCCGATATCGTCGCGGCCTGTTTCGTCATCGACCTGCCGGAACTCGGTGGCCGCAAGAGACTCGAGGCGCTCGGCGTCAATGTCCGCACGCTGATCGAATTCGAAGGTCACTGACACCGCTCAGGCGCGGTTGATCGTCGGCAGCATCAGTTGCACCTCGCGCTGCGTTGCCGGCGTCAGTGTTTCCACCTCTTTCCGCCAGAAGGCGTCGGCTTCCGGCGGTTCGTCTTCCCAGCTTCTGATCGAGGTTTCGTTATCGTCGATGGCCACGCGCCGGTGGCCGCCGAGGCGAAGATATTCCTCCGCCAGTTCGCGAACATGGGTCTTTTCCATCGATAGCCCTCCGTTCCTTTCTGTCGAAGTTCCCACGCGTGCTGGCCTTTCGGCCACTGGCGCGGAACTCTGAAGGTCCGAACGGATTTTACGCCCAAATCGTTCCTGATTTAAGGAATAACGGGGACGCGCGTCGTTTGGACGGGCGACGGTCGCTCAACAGAGCGTTTCCGGGTTAACCGGAGTTACGGAAACGCTCTATCTCTTTATTTCCAAGCATTTCTTGACTGAAAGCCTCTTGGCGTTTTTCCTGGAGATGCCCTGGCTAAACGAACTCGATGACCTTGCTTTCGAAACGGATGACCGCCTCGCCGTGCTGGTTTTCGCCTTCGCAGAGGATCGTGTTGATCCGCCAGCCCGGCCGCGAAGCGAGCGTGCGGCTTTCGAGGAACGTGACGGCATAGGTCACGGTATCGCCGGCATAGACCGGCTTCAGCCATTTCAGATCCCGGAAGCCGGGCGAGGGGCCGAGCCGTGGCGCGTGCAGGCCTTCGGCCGCAAGCCGCCGCTGTTCGTCCTTCCAGAACCGGACGAAACACTGCATCCATCCGGCCGCGGTGTGCCAGCCGGAGGCGCATAGACCGCCAAACAGCGAATGCCGAGCCTCTTCCGCGTCGAGGTGGAACGGCTGCGGATCGAAGTCACGGGCGAAGCGGACGATATCCTCGGCGGTAAAGGCCAGGGTGCCGATGACGGTCCTGCGACCGGTGGCGTAAAACTCCTCCATCGTCATCATTAATTCTGACCTTTGTCGCGGCAGCGGAAGAGCACGGTACATTCCGAAACCGCCACCGGTTCGCCGGTCTGGTTGACGATTTCGTTGCGGAACTTGACGATGCCGAGGCTCGGCTTGGACTTCGACCGGCGCGCTTCGAGCACCTGGCTGAAACCGGTGAGCACGTCGCCTGCTATCACCGGCTTCTTCCAGTCCATGAAATCGATGCCGGGAGAGCCTTGAGACGAAGAATGGCCCATGAAGGCGTCGAGCATCATGCGCATGCCGACGGCGCTGGTGTGCCAGCCGGAGGCAGAGAGGCTGCCAAGGATGCTGAGTTTGCCAGCTTCCTCGTCGAGATGCATCGGCTGCGGGTCGAATTCACGGGCAAAGGCGATCATGTCCGCAGGCTTCATTTCGACCGGCTTGTAGTCGAAGCGTCGCCCTTCGGAAAAATCCTCGAAATACAGCATGCTGAGTTGTCCCGTCTGATTTGCTGACGCTTTACGTACTGCATAATTTCTCAAACCGGAATCGATTTAAGCGGGAAATTAAGCAGTGGCTTTCAAACGTTAGAGCGTGCCTCATTCGTCATCTCTGACCTGTGGCGCTCTCGTGTCGGTTGATGCCACCGTATCGTGGAATTTCCAGGTTGCGCATGCCGATTGTTCATGCAACCACCTGATTTATGGGTGTATCGACCGGCTTTTGATTGAGGAATGCTCGTGACCGAACTGAACAGGGCGCTCGCAGGCGCTGCCGAAAAAGGGATCATCTCTGCCCGTCAGGTGAGCGATCTCGAAGCCTATCTCGCTGACCGTGGCATCAGCTTCGGGCCGGTGGCACCGGATGCTGCCGCCGACCGGGACGATGCGGCGTTCGATGCCCGCGCCGCCGAAGACAGCGAACAGCCGCGGTTCGTCAGGGGATTTCACGATATCCTGATCACGATCGGCGTCGTTGTCGTGCTGATCGGCCTCTGGGGCTTGGGCGGCCCATTCGTAACGCTGCCGGTCATTCTTGGGCTCGCGGAAATCCTGGTGCGGCGCCAGCGGCTGGCGCTGCCGTCGGTGGCGCTGACGGTTGCTCTCGTGCATTGGGTCGGGACGACGTCACTGTTGTTCGTGAGCGAGCATGATGATGCCTGGAAGCCGATGGTCTTTGCACTCGCCTATCTATCAGCGTTCCCGATCCCGCTTGGTCTGTTCTACTGGCGCTATCGCGTTCCGCTGGCGCTGGCCGGTCTGATGGTGTCGGTCGCACTCATCTGCGTGGTCGCGATCCTTCTTGCCTTCGAGAGGAGCTTGGGGATCGACCTCGCCAACGACGACCATTTCATGCTTCTCGCGCTCACCGTTCTTGTCGGAGCCCTGGGTCTCTTTGCGACCGCCATGCGCTACGACGTTTCCGATCCACAGCGTGTGACGGCGCGCTCCGATACGGCGTTCTGGCTGCATCTGGCCGCCGCGCCCGCATTGCTCTACTCGCTGATCGGTCTGGTCTTCGTGTCGAACGGCCGCGGCACGTGGTGGGACGGGCAGGCCGGGCTTGGCCAGGCGATTGCCGCCATTCTGATCGTTGCCCTGTTCATGCTGGTCGGATTGGTCATCGACCGCCGCGCCTTCGTCACTTCAGGGCTGTTGTCGCTCGGAGGCGCGATCTGGACGATGCTCAACCAGACCGGCGCGTCGCTTGACAACTACGTCTTCGTTGCCTTCGCGGCGGTCGGCGTCACCGTGCTTTTCATCGGCATTTTCTGGCAGAAGCTGCGGCGCATTGTCATGAACCTGTTGCCGGAAGTGATTACGGCGCGGTTGCATGCCGCGCCGTAATATCGGGTAACGCGCGTTGCGATCTTTCAGATCGCTTTCTGCGCTTTAAGCTCTTGTTCTTTGCGCATGTCGTTATCGCAAAACCGCAGCACACTTTTGCGCGACATGCTTCAATGGCTGCGCGCGTGAAGCGCGCCTCATCTCATTGTCTTACGTGTTGAAGCGGAAGTGGATGACGTCGCCGTCCTGGACGACATATTCCTTGCCTTCGTCGCGGGCCTTGCCGGCTTCCTTGGCGCCGACTTCGCCGCCGAGCGCAATGTAATCGTCGAAGGCGATGGTGTTGGCACGGATGAAGCCGCGCTCGAAGTCGGTGTGGATGACGCCGGCGGCCTGCGGTGCCTTGGTGCCGCGCGGGATCGTCCAGGCGCGCGTTTCCTTCGGACCGACCGTGAAATAGGTGATGAGATCGAGCAGCTTGTAGCCGGCGCGGATCAGGCGGTCGAGACCAGCCTCCTCGAGACCGAGCGCGCTCAGGAACTCCTTGGCTTCCTCTTCCGGCAGCTGCGCCACTTCGGATTCGATCGCCGCCGAAATCACGACGCTTTCAGCGCCTTGGGTCTTTGCCATTTCGGCAACCGCGCGGGTGTGCTCGTTGCCGTCGACGGCATCGCTTTCCGCGACGTTGCAGACGTAAAGCACGGGATGGGCGGTCAGGAGATTGAGGCCCTGCAGAATGCGCAGTTCTTCGGCATCAAGCTTGGCAAGCAGCGTGCGCACCGGCTTGCCGTCCTGCAGCAGCTTCAGCGACGCGTCCATGATCGGCAGCTGTGCCACCGAATCCTTGTCCTTGCCGCCGGCGCGCTTGCGGGTCTGCTCGGTGCGGCGCTCCAGGCTGTCGAGGTCGGCGAGCATCAGCTCGGTCTCGATCGTCTCGGCATCGGCGACCGGGTTGATGCGGCCTTCGACGTGGGTGATGTCGTCATCTTCGAAGCAGCGCAGCACGTGCACCACCGCATCCACTTCGCGGATGTTGGCGAGGAACTGGTTGCCGAGGCCTTCACCCTTCGACGCGCCGCGCACCAGGCCGGCGATGTCGACGAAGGAGATGCGCGTCGGGATGATTTCCTTCGACTTGGCAATGTCGGCCAGCTTGCGCATGCGCGGATCGGGAACCGCGACTTCGCCGGTGTTCGGCTCGATCGTGCAGAACGGATAGTTGGCAGCCTGAGCCGCCGCCGTCTTGGTGAGTGCGTTGAAGAGGGTGGACTTGCCGACGTTCGGCAGCCCGACAATACCGCATTTAAAGCCCATGGCTAAAACCTGTCGTTCTCGAATTCGTTGGGCGTGGCTATGGGATAAAGGAGCCGAACGGTCAAGCCTTCGCGCGTTTCGGCGCGGTGAAGGAGCGGGCTTTTGCTTGATTGGCGGTGTCTGGCGTACGATATTGAGTGGCAGCGTCCTGGGGCCGGATGGCCAACCGCGACCGCCTTCCTGTCATCAACGGGTGGATTTCCGATGAGTGACGACGATCTTGCCGCAAAACCGAAGCTGAAGCCGAAACCGAAGCTGGAGCGGCCGAAGCTCTACAAGGTCATTCTCGTCAATGACGACTACACGCCGCGCGACTTCGTCGTCATGGTACTGAAGGCCGTGTTCCATATGAGCGAGGAGGCGGGCTACCGGGTGATGATGACGGCGCACAAAATGGGGGTTTCCGTCGTTGTCGTCTGCGTGCGCGATATCGCCGAGACCAAGGCAAAGGAGGCGACCGACCTCGCCAAGGATGCCGGCTTCCCGCTGATGTTCATGACCGAGCCGGAGGAGTGACGGTCAGGGGCGGCGGATCTGATAGCCGGTCTTGTCCTGCCGGAAGCCACAATTTTCGTAGAAACGCAGCGTCGCGGGATCCTTCGACCCCGTCAGCAGCATGACTTTGTAGCAGCCGGCGGCCCACGCATCGCCGATGGCATGCAGGATCAAAGCGCGGGCAAAGCCGCGCTTGCGAAAGGCGGCCGAAGTGACGACGTTTTCGATGAGAGCGTAGGGTGCGCCGCCCCGCGTCAGGTTCGGCACGACGACCGACGTGACCGATGCGGCGGCGACATCGCCGGCAAACCCGATGAAGACCGTCATGCCGGGTTGTGCAAAGATTGCCTGAAAGCGATCGGTGGCGAGGGTTGTGTCGAGCGAAGGGTCGTCCGGGTTCAGTTCGCCATAAAGCGCAAGAAGTCCCGGCAGATCGTCTGCCGATGCCGCACGGATCGCGAAGGGCAGGGGCGACACCTGTCAGTCGCCCTTGGGGCCGAACAGCTTCTTCAGCATGTCGGCCATCGGACCGCTCGTAGGCAGCTTCTTCGGCTGAGCCGAATTGCGCGCCTGATGGATATGGGATTGCGCGCCCTGCTTCTTTTGCGCCTGCGGCTTGTCCTCGTCCGGCTTGCCGCCGGTCGCAAGCGCGATCTTGTTCAGAAGCTGCGAGTCCTCACCGCGCACCAGCATGTCGGCATTGTCGGCGATGGCGTCGAGCAGCGGCACCAGCCAGGTCTGGTCGACCTTGGCGAAATCGCCGAGCACATGGGCGTGGACGAGGTCCTTGACGCCAGGATGGCCGATGCCGAGCCGCAGACGGCGATACTCCTTGCCGCAATGGGCGTCGATCGATTTGATGCCGTTGTGGCCGCCGTGGCCGCCGCCGACCTTGATGCGGGCTTTTGCCGCCGGCAGATCCAGCTCGTCATAGATGACGGTGATATCCTTCGGATGCAGCTTGTGGAAGCGCATGGCTTCGCCGACCGCCTCGCCGGAGAGGTTCATGAAGGTCTGCGGCTTCATCAGCAGAACCCGTTCGCCGCCGATTTCACCCTCGGCGATCTCGGACTTGAATTTCTTCGACCAGGAGGAAAAGTTATGGCGGCGATGGATGACGTCGACAGCCATGAAACCGATATTGTGGCGGTTTGAGGCATATTTCGAACCTGGATTGCCAAGTCCTGCAATGATCAGCATGTCGTTACGCTCCGTCGGGCTTTCCCCGCTTCACGAGCGCGAAACGCCATCAGAGTCAATCCTTATTTCGTTGCCTGTTCGCTTCCGCTCGGCCGAACGCCGTAACGATCGAAGATCGCATCCTGGGTGCCGTTGCCGATCAGGCGGTCGAGTTCGCGCTGCATCTTCTCGACCGTTTCCTTGTCCATGTCGCGATGGCAGGCGATGCCGTAATATTCTCCTTCCAGCATCAATGCCGCCTCGACGGGCTTGCCCTCGGCACGCATGCTTTCGAAGGTCTTCTCCGATGTCATCATCAGGTCGATGCGGCCGCCGATCAGTTTCTTCAGCGTCGAATCGAGATTGGTCGCATAGTCGATCTTCTCGAAGCCGTGTTCCGTGAGGTAGGTGGCGGAAAAATCTTCCCGCTGGGTGCCGATGGTGAACCGCTTTGCCGCATCGATCGAACCGGGGGCGGTGTCAGATCCCTTGCGCCGGACCATGATCATGTGGTCGACGAGCAGCGGCTGCACCCACTGGAACAGCTTTTCGCGCTCGGTGTTGCGGCCGGTGGTGAAGACGCAATAGGACGCATCGGTTTCTGCCAGCATGTAGGCCCGCGCCCAGGGCAGGACTTCGATCGTATAGGGAAGCTTCAGCCCCTCCATGATCGCGGTTACCTGCTCGACCGAGGCGCCGCTTGCGCCGCTCGAAGTCGAGAAGTTGTAGGGCGGGTAGTCCTCGGTGACGAATTTGATCGTCTGTGCTTCGGCGGCGGTGGAAAGGCCGAGGAACAATGCCAGGATCAGCTCTTTCACGCCTTGCTCCTTCGCGCCAGTGTCTGGCCGTTATGCCTGGATGTTGGCCTTGACTTCGGAATCGCTCTCCAGCATGGCCAGCATCTTGCCGATCGGCATGGGGCGGCTGAAAAGATAACCCTGCCCACAATCCACACCAAGCTTGCGCAGGAGTTGCCACTGCTCCTTGGTCTCGATGCCTTCCGCGACCACGGTGCAGCCCATCTGGTGCGAGATCGTGCGGATGCCCTTGATCAGCATCCGGCTCTTGCGGCGGATATCGGCGGTGCCGGAGCTGAGCGAACGGGTGAAGGACTGGTCGACCTTGACGATGTCGACCGGGAAGCGGTTGAGGTAGCTCAGCGACGAGTAGCCCGTTCCGAAATCGTCGAGCGCGATCCGGCAGCCGAACTCGTTGAGCTGCTTCAGCACCGCGTGCACTTCCGGATTGTCGAGCATCAGCACCGCCTCGGTGATTTCGATGACGATCCGGTTCGGCGAAATATGGTGTTTGAGGAGCAGGGCCGCGAGCTTGTGCGGCAGCGTAAGCTCGAACTGCAGCGGCGAGAAGTTTACCGCGAGATAGGTGTTCTGCGTGCCGTCGAGGGCGGAGATATCAGCCAGATGCCGGATAGCCTTTTCGAGAATGCAATCGCCGATGCGGGCGATCGTTCCCGTTTCCTCGGCAATGCCGATGATCTTGCCCGGCGGCATCACGCCCTTTTCCGGGTGGTTGAGGCGCATCAAGGCCTCGAAGCCGGCGATCTGGCCGTCGCTGAGGCTGACGATCGGCTGCAGCCACGCCTCGAAGTGATCGTCCTTGAGGGCCGCTTCGATGCACTGTTCGATCTCGTGGCGCTCGCGCGCGGCATCGAGCATGCTGGCGTCGAAGACCTGCAGACCGTTCTTGCCGTCGCGTTTGCGCGCATACATCGCCATGTCGGCGTTGAGCAGCAGGTCCGAAGCATTCTCGGCGTGCTCGGGATAAACGGAGATGCCGACGCTGGCGCTGACGAAAAGTTCGTTGCCGGCAATCGGCATCGGCTCGCGCAGGGCACTGACGATGCGCTCGCCGATTTCAGACGCAAGAGTGGCGACGTCCTTATCCGATACCAGGATCGCGAACTCGTCACCGCCGAGGCGTGACATGACATCGTCAGGGCGCAGGGTTGCGCGGATCAGCTCGACCGTGTGGCGCAGAACCTCGTCGCCGGCGGCATGGCCGAAATTGTCGTTGATCCACTTGAAGCGGTCGAGGTCGATGAACAGGCAGCCGACCTGGATGCCGCAGGCATCGGCGGTGACGATCGCCTCGTCGAGTGCCGCCTCGAAGCCCTGGCGGTTGAGAAGGCCGGTGAGGTGATCGGTGATCGCCTGGGCATGGTTGCGGCTTTCGGCCTGCTTCAACGCGGTGACGTCGGTCATGACGGATAGCGACAGGTCGCCATCGCCGGCCGTTTCCGTCTCCAGGATCAGCACGGTCATGAACGCGCCGTCTGCTTTGCGGAAGGGGACTGTGACCTCGCAGATGTCGTGGTCGCCGACGGCAATCGCCTTGGCGTGGCTGCGGTAGGTCTCGTGCCAGTGCGGGTCGATGAAATCGGTGAAATCCTCGCCGATCACCTGTTCGCGGTGATAGCCGGTTGCCAGCAGCCAGTAATCGCTGACGGCGCAGAGGCGGTTGTCGGTGTCGAGCGAGAACAGCATCGCCGGGGTCAGGTTGTAGATGTCGGTGGCGCGCTCATGCGCGCTCTTCAACTCCATCGACTCACGCTCGAGCCGGTCCTGCATCTCGTTGAAATTGGCAGCCAGCGCGCCCATTTCGTCGTCCGAGGTCCAATCGACCCGGTGGCGCGAGCCCAGGCGCCGGGTCGCCTCTATGGCGGACGTCAAGCGCATCAGTGGGCGAATGACGGTGAAGCGGTTGCCGATGAGCGCGGCGGCAAAGACGGTGGCTACGGCAATCAGCAGGATGGCGAGGATAGCCAGCTCGTCCTTGCTGAACTGCGATAGCAGGCCGGGTGTCGGCGCGCGCACTTCGATGCTGCCGATTTCCTTGATGCCGTCGATCGAGTCGTAGGAAATGGGTGTTTTCAGGCTGCGGCTGTCGCTGTCGATGCCGAGGCCGCCGGAGGGCATCTGCGCGAGGTCGAGCCGGAGGTGTCGCGGATGGTGACAGCGACGATATCGGTGTCGTTCATCAGCGAGCGGGCGATGCGCTTGATGCCGTCGCTGTCGAAATCCCAGATCGGCTTGCCCAACGCTTCGGCGCTTGCGCCCATCAGAAGCTCGATGTTGTGCAGGCGCTCACGGGCGGCGCGTTCGCTGGAGATGCTGAGGAAGAGCACGAAGAGTGGGGCAACGAAAACCAGCATTGCACCGCAGACAATCGCAATAAATCGGTTCTCGACGGAATGCATCACTGGACGCATCCCCCAGGCGTTGCCACTCGTGTCATTTCGGATTCTCTTTAGACGCTTGCTTACAAATTTCCCCGGCGCAAGAACATCATCAAAACCTTAAATGTTGCTGAAATTGCTACGTGACAATTCGTGAGGAAGCCTGCTCGATTGCAGGACAGGGACAGCACGGCGGCAACCGGTGCGTTCAACGCAAAAGGCCCGCCTCGTTTGACGGGGCGGGCCTTTCAATGGGTACCGCAGGGTATCCGGCCGATGCCGGATCGCCGCTTCACCTCAAGGTGAATCAGGCTTCTGCTTCGCCTTCTTCTTCTTCCTTCAGACCGCCAGCCGGAGCAGCGATCGTGGCAACCGTGAAGTCGCGGTCGGTGATGACCGGGGTCGCGCCCTTCGGCAGCTTGATGTTGGAGATGTGGATCGCGTCGCCGACCTTGTGACCCGACAGGTCAACGGTCAGGAATTCCGGAATGTCGTCGGCAGCAACGGCCAGTTCGACTTCGTGGCGAACGATGTTGAGAACGCCGCCGGCCTTGAGGCCCGGGGACTTCTCTTCGTTGACGAAGTGAACCGGAACCTGAACGGTGACCTTGCTGTCCTTGGAGACGCGCAGGAAGTCAACGTGCATGGTGAAGTCGCGGACCGGATCCAGCTGGTAGTCCTTCGGCAGGACGCGGATCTTTTCGCCGTTGACGTCGATGACCGCAACGGTGGTCATGAAACCGCCGGCGTGGATCTTCATCGTCACGTCCTTGGTGGACAGCGCGATCGAAATGGGGGCCTGCTTGTCACCGTAGATGACAGCTGGGATAAGACCGTTGCGACGGAGTTCACGGGAGGACCCCTTACCAACCCGTTCGCGCGTCTCGGCCTTGAGCTCATAAGTTGCGTGGCTCATAGGTAGACCTTTCTATGTCTAATTCTGGAGAGTTCATCCGCAATGCGGAAAAACCGAAGCCGCATGGGCTTCATCCGCGTTGCCTCCAAGGGTGTCTACGCGGACGGGCGGTGCATAGACGAGATCACCCGCAAATGCAAGCTTTGCCGCGGTTTTAAAGCATGTGGCGCAGAGTGCACAGCGGTTTTGCGATAACGACTTGCGTGAAATCAAAGTGCGAAGGCGCGTCGCGCTCAGGCCTTTTTGCGCGTGAAGCGCGCCAGCGCCAGCATCAGGCCACCGGCGATCAGCCCCCAGAAGGCGCCCGAAACGCCGCCGAAGCTGACGCCGGAGGCGGTGACCAGGAAGGTGATTGCGGCCGCCTCGCGTGTCCTGGCGTCGGTGAAGGCCGCCATGGCGGAGCCGGCAAAGGCGCCGACAAGCGCAAGACCGGCGACTGCCTCGATCAGCACCGATGGTGCGAGGCTGACGAAGGTGGTGACCGCGCCGGCGAGCAGGCCGAAGATGACATAGAAGATGCCGGCATTGATCGTCGACCAGTAGCGTCGCGCCGGATCCGGATGGCTGTCGGCGCCGGCACCCATGGCCGCCGTGATCGCCGCAAGGTTGACCGCATGGCCGCCGAAGGGCGCGCTCAGCATCGAAAACAGGCCGGTCGTCGCGAACAGCGGGCCGGGGGTGGGGTTATAGTCATTGACCTTCATGACGGCGATGCCGGGAATGTTCTGCGACGCCATTGTAACGATGAACAGCGGCAGCGCGATGCTGATCATCGCAGGCGTCGTGAAGGCGGGCATCACGAATTCCGGCCGCGGCACCAGAGCCGAAGACAGCTCGGCCAGGGCATCAGCAGGCATTTCGACGCCAAAGGCGATCACCAGCACGAAGGCGAGCAGGGCGGCCGGCACCGCATAGAGCTTGTTGACGCTGCCGACGATCGCCCAGGCCAAGAGGATCGGCAGGCCGAACAGCGGATTGAAGCCGATCGCCTTGACCGGGGCAAAGCAAAGGCTGAGCAGGACGCCGGCCAGCATGGCATTTGCCAGTGTCGCCGGAATGGACGAGACCATGCGGCCGAGCGGCTTCCAGAGGCCGGCAATAACGATGAGCAGGCCGCAGACGAGGAAGGCACCGACCGCGGCGTTGAAGCCGCCCTCGACCATGCCGGAACTGGCGAGCAGCGCGGCACCAGGCGTCGACCAGGCGACGCTGACCGGCAGCCGGGTCACGGCACTGAGGATGACGGCGCATACGCCCATCGAGATCGACAGCGCCATCAGCCCGGATGCGGCCTGTGCTTCTGTCGCACCGACGCCGCCAAGGCCGTGAAGGACGACGGCGAAGGAGCTGGCGAAGCCGACAAAGGCGATCAAGAGACCCATGAAGAGGCTCTGGAGCGAGAAGTCACGAAGCATGGCTGGCAACCGGTTGTTGTGAATGAGTGTCGGATGATGCTCGAACTCGCGTATCATATTCCGCCGGCGTGTCGATACCGCCGGCGTGATGAACGCATCAAACGCGCTGATGCGGGCATGAAGGTGGACCTTCGTCTTGCTGGACCTCTCATCCAATCGATGCCTATAGTATGGCCAAAGCAGGCTCAGCCGTTTGGGAGATCGGGTGGGACTTGCGTTGCCGGACGTGGCTTGCAGGGAGGAAACCGATGCCTGCCGTCAGGGATCATACGGAATACGTCTATCAGGTTGCGCACCGGTCCTCGGCGGCTGCAAGCTCGCCGGTGGCCGCATCCTGGCGCCGCTGCATGACGCTCCATGGCCTGGCACCTGAGGATCGGCGCACACCGGTTCGACTTTCCGATAGCGAGTTCCGATTGGCGCGGCAGCGATCGGCCGAACTGATCGCCGAGGCGGGCGGCGAACTCGACCGGCTGTTTGCGACGGTCGGCAAGGCCGGCTGCTGCCTGCTTCTGACCGACGACAAGGGCGTGGCGCTGGAGCGGCGTGGTGCGGTCGGTGACGATGCGGATTTCCGCGATGTCGGACTGTGGTCAGGAACTATCTGGAGCGAGGCCAGCGTCGGCACCAACGGCATCGGCACGGCGATCGCCGACGAGCGCGCCGTCATTATCCAGCGTGATCAGCATTTCCTCAGCAGCAATATCGGGCTTAGCTGCACGACCGCGCCGATCCGCGATCACCTCGGCCGGCTGGCGGCGGCGATCGACATCTCCACCTGCCGCGATGATGCGTCGGAGATCACCGTCTCGCTTTTGTCACAGGCCGTGCGCGATGCGGCCGCGCGTATCGAGGCGGGGCTCTTCCGTCGAGCCTTTGCCGGATCGCGGATCGTGCTCGTGCCGATCGACCGGGCAGGGCCGGCACTTCTGGCTGTCGATCGCGACGACCTCGTCAAGGGCGCGACACGCGCGGCGCGGCAATGGCTCGGACTCGACGACAAACGCATCGCCTCGGGCATTCCGGCATCCGATCTTCTCAAGGAGGATCCGTCCGGCGACGGGAGCGAGCTTCCCGATGCCGAGCGGGCCGCGCTTCGGCGCGTGCTGTCGCGCGCCAATGGCAATGTGTCGATGGCAGCCGAACTGCTCGGCATCAGCCGCGCCACGCTTTATCGCAAGATGAAACGGCTTTCGGTTAACTGAACTTTTACCTCATCTGAGGCTGCCCCCTCATCCTAACCCTCTCCCCGCTGGCGGGGAGAAGGTCCCGGCAGGGGGATGAGGGGCGGAAGCGGCTCGAATCACTCATCAACGCGCCGCTTATTGCGCTGCAGCACGCTGACCTCAGCCCAGGTGTCTCACATCTGAAACAGATCGCGTCGCTGGCGATCGTGCCTCACTATCGAACACGCACGTTCGGCTTCACCTTCCTCTCACAGCTTTGGTTGCTGTTCACAGGGAGGAATGAACATGTTGCATCAGAAGATCGTCGAGAGCCCGTTCAAGCAGAAATACGGCAACTTCATCGGCGGTGAATGGCGCGAGCCGGTGGCCGGGCGCTATTTCGACAATACGACGCCGGTGACCGGCGGCGTGCTGTGCCAGGTCGCGCGCTCGGATGCGGCCGACATCGAGCTTGCGCTCGACGCTGCCCATGCCGTCCGCGAGAAGTGGGCGCGCACGTCGGCTGCGGAGCGGTCGAACATCCTGATGAAGATCGCCAGCCGCATGGAAGACAATCTGGAGCTTCTGGCGCGCGCCGAGACCTTCGACAACGGCAAGCCGATCCGCGAAACCATGGCCGCCGACATTCCGCTGGCGATCGATCATTTCCGCTATTTCGCCGCCTGCATCCGCGCCCAGGAAGGTTCTATCGGCGAGATCGACCACGACACGGTTGCCTATCATTTTCACGAGCCGCTCGGCGTCGTCGGCCAGATCATCCCCTGGAACTTCCCGATCCTGATGGCCGCATGGAAACTCGCGCCGGCGCTGGCCGCTGGCAATTGCGTGGTGCTGAAGCCGGCCGAGCAGACGCCGGCCTCGATCCTGGTCTGGGCAGACCTCGTCGGCGACCTGTTGCCGGCCGGCGTGCTCAACATCGTCAACGGTTTCGGTCTTGAAGCCGGCAAGCCGCTGGCCACCAGCCCGCGCATCGCCAAGATCGCCTTTACCGGCGAGACGACAACCGGGCGGCTGATCATGCAATATGCCAGCCAGAACCTCATTCCGGTCACGCTCGAGCTTGGCGGCAAGTCGCCGAACATCTTCTTCGCCGACGTGCTGGCCGAGGACGACGACTATTTCGACAAGGCGCTCGAAGGTTTCGCGATGTTCGCGCTCAACCAGGGCGAAGTCTGCACCTGCCCGAGCCGCGCCCTGGTCCAGGAAAGCATCTATGATCGCTTCATGGAGCGGGCGTTGAAGCGTGTCGAGGCGATCCGACAGGGCAACCCGCTCGACAGCGCCACGATGATCGGCGCGCAGGCGTCGAGCGAGCAGCTCGAAAAGATCCTCTCCTATATCGACATCGGCAGGCAGGAGGGCGCTGAGGTGTTGACCGGCGGCGGCCGCAACGTGCTCGAAGGCGAGCTGGCGGAAGGCTTCTACGTCAAGCCGACCGTCTTCCGCGGGCACAACAAGATGCGGGTGTTCCAGGAAGAGATCTTCGGGCCGGTGGTGTCCGTCACCACCTTCAAGACCGAAGCGGAAGCGCTGGAGATCGCCAACGATACGCTCTACGGCCTTGGCGCCGGGGTCTGGAGCCGTGACGCCAACCGTTGCTACCGCTTCGGCCGCGAGATCCAGGCGGGCCGGGTGTGGACCAATTGCTACCATGCCTATCCGGCCCATGCGGCCTTCGGCGGCTACAAGCAATCGGGCATCGGTCGCGAGACCCACAAGATGATGCTCGACCATTACCAGCAGACCAAGAACATGCTGGTGAGCTACAGCCCGAAGGCGCTCGGCTGCTTCTGAGGCTTCGCCATCGTTCCCTCTCCCCTATGGGAGAGGGCCTCCCAGGTGTGGCCGAGGGCTCTTCTCCAGCTCTCGCCCTCGGTCCACCCCGACTTTGAAAACGCAAGGCGCGGCGCTTGTTTCAAGGCGCTTGATTCGCGCATATCGTCATAGCAAAACCGCTGCACACTTTTGCGCGACATGCGCAAGGAGGCTCAACATGACCACCACCGAACCGCGCGTGCTGGCGACCGACGCGGCGCTCGAGTTCATCGCCGAGATCAGGCGCGATCATCCCGACATCCTGTTCCATCAATCGGGTGGCTGCTGCGACGGCTCGTCGCCGATGTGTTATCCCGCCGACGACTACATCGTCGGCGACAATGACGTGAAGCTCGGCGAGATTGGCGGCGTTCCCGTCTATATCAGCGCCAGCCAGTTCGAAGTCTGGAAGCATACGCAGTTGATCATCGACGTGGTGCCGGGCAGGGGCGGGATGTTCTCGCTCGACAATGGTCGCGAGCGACGCTTCCTGACGCGTTCGCGCCTCTTCGGTGGTGGCGAGGCCTGCCCGCTGGCGGCCACAGCCACGGCGACAAGCGCCGGCGCATGACCGCTACTTCCGCCAGCGTGAGCTGACAGCCGTGTCCTCTGTTGCGCTGCCTTCGCGACCGTTTTTCGTCCGATCCGCGCGCGTTCTACTGCAGACTGCCGTCGCCGCCGCGGTCGGCCGCCTTGAAATCGGCCATCACGCTGTTCAGGAACTCGCTTTGGGTGATCTTGCCGTCGCGGTTCACGTTGATGGCGGCAAACTGTTGGGCGTTAAGGACAGGCGCTACCTCGTCGGCGCTTAGAGTGCCGTCCTTGTTCTTGTCCAGATTTGCGAAAGCCGTTGTCATGAAGGCCTGATATTCGGACCGGCTGATCACGCCGTCGCCGTCGCGGTCGAGCCGATCCATTTGCCCCTGATACATCGCCGCAGGCTTATCCTGTGCGGCGACCGGAGCGAACTGGCAAAGCACGGATGCCATAAGGAGAGTCACTTTTCGCATCTCGTAGCCTTTCGCAATCAGCGGCAAGTCAAGGCATTACCAACCGCACCGCCAAGGGTGGCGCCGCCGCCGACAGCCCAGAGCTGACCGGTGCCTGCGCCGATGGCCGAGCCGGCGAACCCGCCAAGGATTGCGCCGCTGACGGTCCCGGCAAGGCAGCCGAAATCGCCGGTGCTCGTCCGAGAGTACGTAGCAGATTGGCAACCAGACAAGGCGAGGCCGCCTGCAAGAATGAGGGTTAGCGTACAGTTACTCATCTTTTCCTCCAAAATTATCCGGGGTGATCGGGATAGATCGGGGAGCCGCCATTTGCGTGGCGCTGCATGGAAGTAACGTTCCGATTATGTTCTTCTAAGAATCAAAAAGGCTTCTGTTCGATCAGAAGCACGTCATTGATGAACAATGCTGTCTGCAGAGAAAGGTGTCAGCAACAGCGGGCAGATGTTACCCCTTGGGATGGAAGATGACAACTCTCGGGGGCCGTTGCTACAGCGCCGCGCCTCCAACTAGACGCGCAAAGATTGCTGTAGCGCTTTGATTTACTGCATAATTCTTTCGCTAGACCGTTTTCGATTTAACGAAAGAATTATGCGCTAAGGCATGTCGCACAAGAGTGCACAGCCGTCTTGCGACAACGACATGCGTGAAATCGAGCCTTGGAAGCGCGTTGCATAGGGCTGCCTAAACGCAACGCGCTTTTCAGGAACGACAGAAAATGGGCGCCAAATCCCGCTTGACGAAGACGGATGCTTTTGCGGGCGGCCGAGCCTCTCTCAGTCGAAGAGGCTCGAAACCGATTCTTCCTGGCTGGTGCGGTTGATCGCCTCGCCGAGCAGAGTTGCCGTGGTGATGACGCGGATGTTGTGCGCCGACTGAACCGCCGTCGTCGGCTGGATCGAGTCGGTGATGACAAGTTCCTTAAGCATCGACGAGGTGACGCGGGCAACCGCGCCGCCGGAAAGCACGCCGTGGGTGATATAGGCGGTAACGCTCGTTGCGCCGTTCTTCAACAGCGCTTCGGCCGCGTTGCAGAGCGTGCCGCCGGAATCGACGATGTCGTCGATCAGCAGGCAGTCCTTGCCCTTCACGTCACCGATGACGTTCATCACTTCGGATTCACCCGGGCGGTCGCGGCGCTTGTCGACGATGGCAAGCAGACAGTCGAGACGCTTGGCGAGCGCACGGGCGCGTACCACGCCGCCGACGTCGGGCGAAACGACCATGACGTTCTTCAGGTCGTAGTTTTCCTTGACGTCGCGGGCGAGGATCGGGATCGCATAGAGGTTGTCGGTCGGAATGTCGAAGAAGCCCTGGATCTGGCCGGCGTGAAGATCGAGGGTCAGCACGCGATCGGCGCCGGCCTCGGTGATCAGGTTGGAAACCAGCTTGGCCGAGATCGGCGTGCGCGGACCGGGCTTACGGTCCTGGCGGGCGTAGCCGAAATAGGGCAGCACCGCGGTGATGCGGCGGGCCGAGGAGCGGCGCACCGCGTCGATCATGATGAGCAGTTCCATCAGGTGATCGTTGGTGGGGAACGAGGTCGACTGGATGATGAAGACATCCTCGCCGCGCACGTTTTCGCCGATCTCGACGAAAATCTCCTGATCGGCAAACCGCCTTACGGTCGCTTTTCCAAGAGGCAGGTTGAGATAGTTGCAGATCGCTTCGGCCAGCAGCCGGTTCGAATTGCCTGCGAAAACCTTCATTGACGGACCGCCTTGAGCTGGCGCGGCTACCGTCCGGGTTCATTTCCGGGAGCGGCATTTTCCGCGCAGATTCCGAGAGCCATTCCAATCGCGGACATTCATTGCGGATGGCCGCCGTTCAGAGCTGATCGGCCGCTTTTTAGCGACACTGAACTTGAATGCAAGGGGAATGCTGCGCCGCGAAGCGCATTATCCTAAAAACTTTGTATCAACCGGGTCTGGATTGCCGCCATTCGAGGTAGGCGCTGATGGTTTTGGTGGCGATTGCCTGCATGGTTTCGGCCGGAATGCCCTCCCAGAGATCGGCACCGACAGTGGCAACTGAGTCCTGCCCCTGAATGCGGTGCAGCCGATTGCCGCTGCCGTCGAGCACATCCCAGACGTAGACGATCGTGGTCTTGCCATTGTCCTTCAGGGCCGAGAAGTAGCCCTTGAGGATATGTTCGCTGCTGGCATCGGCCGAACCCTTGATCGTCAGGCCATGGCTGCGCGCCTCGGCGCCGAGCTGTTTCGACAGCGGCGTGACGGCGGCGACAGGCGCGCCGATGATCGGCAGGAAGCGGATCGTCCCGCTCGTCGCCGTGCTTGCGGAAGGCACGGAGGCAACGGCCGGCTGCTGCTGCTGAACCTCTTCGGCAACAGGTTCGGATGTTTCCACAGGCGCCGGCTCGGCGAGCATCGTCGTGTTCTGCACCGGTTCCACACCGGAAGCCAGGCGACTTGCCTGCGCCTCAAGCGAGCCGGCGGGATCGGTGTAGGTGCTGTCGCCGGTCGCATATTCCGTCGGCATGCTGGCAGGTGCCGGCTGGGAGGCGAAGGCCCGGGTCCGCTGCACCGGCGAGCTTTGCACCGGAACGACGGCGGTCTGCGTCGACATCGATTCGAGGTCGGACTGCGTCACCGGCGGCGAGCGGAACGTTCCGCCGCCGACATCGACCTGCGGTATCAGCGCGTCCGTGCTGTTACAACTTGCCAGGGCCGCTACAAGGCCAAGGCTTGCGATGGGCGTGATAAGCTTTCGCATCGTTCAAACCGTCCGTCTTTCCTTCGCGGCAGTTCTGTGAAGTCATCTCCTGTTGTCTGCCATTTCAGCGCGAGTGTAGGCGGATTTCCCTAAGCAGAAATGAAGTCCAGCCCATAACGGGAAAGAGCACGCGGCGTATCGGTGGTTGTGATGTAGGTCTGGCCGAGCGTCATGGCCGTGCCGCTGTCGGAATCCATGATGATCATGTGCACGAACAGCGACATGTCAGGCTCGATCTCCTGCGGGTTGCCGACATGGAACATCTGGTGCTCCATCCAGGACGGCGAGAAGCGCGCGCCCAGCGAATAACCGCAGGTGTTCAAGCGGTGCCGGGCCAGGCCGCGCTCGTCCATGATCTTGGCGTGCACGTCGAAGACCGTGCCGAAGGTGTTGCCGGGGCGCAGCACCATCTCGATCGCCTGGATGGTCTCACGGCAGGCGCTGTAAAGCTCGCGGTGGCGGTTGGTCGGTTCGCCGATCACGACGGTGCGCATCATGGCGGCGTGATAATGGGCGCTGACGCCCGCCCATTCCAGCGTCAGCTGATCCTGGCTGTCGAGCAACCGGCGGCCGGCCTTGTAGCGGCAGAGCAGCGCGTCGGCGCCCGACCCGATGATGAACTCGTTGGCGGGGTAGTCGCCGCCGCCGGCAAGGATCGCTCCCTGCATCGCGGCAAGGATGTCAGCTTCGTTGCCGCCGGGGCCGATCAGCGGCAGCGCGGCGTCGAGCGCGTCATCGGCAAGGCTTGCGGCCTTTTCCACATGGGCGATTTCGGCCGGGCTCTTGATCAGGCGCAGCCGGCTGACGAGCAGCGAGGCATCGACGAGCTCGCCGAAGGTCGAAAGCTGGTTGTCGACAAGGCGTGCGGTGCGGCCGGTCATGCCATGGGTGTCGTATTCGACGCCGATGCGGCTGCCGAGCAGGTCCATTTCGCTCAAGAGGTTCTTCAGGTCCATCGTCGGGTCGGCGTTGACACGGTCGACCCAGATCTCGATGCGCTCGATATTGGAGGTGTGACGGGCCTGGCGCAGGTCGGCCGAGCGCGTCAAAAGCACCATTGAACCGTCCTTCTTGACCACCAGCGTCTGGAAGAAGCAGTAGCCGAAGGTGTCGTAGCCGGTCAGCCAGTACATGCTTTCCTGGGCAAAGAGCAGAACCGCGTCGAGCTTGTCTTCGCGCATCTTCGCGGTCAGCCGCTCAAGGCGGGCGGCATATTCCTCCTGGGCAAATTGAAGCGCCATGTCAGGTCTCCCGTATGCAAATTGCGGATATCTGCCGGCCGTAGTCCGGCTCCTGCCGATGCGTGGTGCGGCGGTAGGAGAAGAAGCGATCCTCGTCTGCATAGGTGCAGATGTCGAGGTTTTCGGCGGTAACGCCGGCTGCGGTAAGGCGTGCGATGGTCAGGCCCGGCAGATCGAACATGGCGTGGCCGTCGCGTTCGGATGGGTTGAAGAATTGCGCATAGCTGCCATCGGTCGCCAGGAACCGATCGACGAACTCGGCGCCGACTTCGTAGTTGCGCCGGCTGATCGAAGGTCCGAGACAGGCGACGATGCGTTCGCGGCTGGCGCCGAGCGTCAGCATCGCCTCGATCGTGCTTTCGAGCACGCCGCCGAGCGCGCCCTTCCAACCGGCATGGGTCGCGCCGATAACACCGGCGTCGGCATCGGCAAACAGAATAGGTCCGCAATCGGCCGACAGAACGCCAAGCACGATGCCGGGCGTCGCCGTCACCAGGGCGTCGGCCGTAGGTCGGCTGCCGTCGTAGCTTGCGTCCACGACGATGGCGTCGGGGGAATGGACCTGATGGACGGTGGCAAGCTGTTCCGGAGCGGCGCCGAACCAGCGGCTGACACGAGCGCGGTTCTCACCGACCCGCTCCTTGTCGTCATTCGAGCCGAGACCAACATTCAGTCCGCGATAGATGCCTTCGGAAACGCCGCCTTGGCGGGTGAAATAACCATGTGCGATCGCCGGACCGGCCTTGTCGCTAAAGAGCGAGCTTTGCACGGGGGAAAGCGCGGCATCATGCTGCATCGGTGTTTTCGCCCTTTGCTTTGACGTGAGTTTCAATGGGGTTGGGGGCACGTGTGGCCCGGTGGCTGGCGGCTGATTTGCCAGCGCGATGTTGACCCGCGATGGCGGGGCTGTCAATTGCCGAACGACAGGGGTGCCGTTCGGCGCGGGCTTAGGGCCGATGGCGCAAGGCGCCAATCCCAAGGCTCAAGGGGCGCAGGAACACCCCAGGCCCTCTATATGATTTTCACCCTTGGCCGGCCACGCCCGAAGCAATCATGCCTTGGGTTTGCGAAACGGCGGAAGCGCGATTGGCGGGCTGCTGACGGCGAGCACCTTGAAAAGTTCGCCCATCTTGCCTTCGCCGGATCCGGCAAGCCTTTCGACGTCCTGGCGGATGCCTTCCTGGATCATTGCATCCTTCTCGCGGCCCAGCGCCGCGGCGCGCTCCAGAAGACCAAGGCCGATCAGGAAATCGCCCTGGTGAGCAAGCCCATTGATCCGCACGCCGTCGTTCTGCGCGCGCCGCGCCAGTTGCTCGAAGTCGACATGGCTGGTCAGGTCGGCGCGTCCAGGGTTGGCAAGTGGCGGATCGTACTGATGGTCGAGCAGCGCTTGCAGCGTGTCGCCGTAGTTCGTCGCCAGGTGCCCGTAGTCGATGATGACGGCGGTGCCGCCGCCGATCTTCAGCCGTTCGCAAAGGGCGGCCATGACTGCGTCGCGGGCAGGCGCGATCTCGAAGATCGTGCCTTCGGCAACTGCTTGTGCGGGCGTCGGCAACAGTGTCGGGTCGATGCCGGCAATCCCCGCGGCAAATGTCAGCTCGTCCTCAGCGTCGAGGCCGACCATGCGTTCGCGAAACCCTTGCGGCGTTCGCACGAACTGGCGGATCGGGATGGCATCGAAAAGCTCGTTGGCCGCCAGGAGCACAAAACCCTCCGGCAGCGTTTCGAAACTGGTGTGCCATTCCACCTTCTCGCCATGGGCGGCCAGTGTTTCCGCCTGGATCTTGCGCAGGCGATCACTCGTTTCGACGAGATGGACGCTGGCGGTGGCATAGAGTTCGGGGGACAGGCGCCTGACGACCCGTAGGACGTCGGACATCATCGTGCCGCGGCCGGGGCCGATCTCGACGATCACGGGCTGCTCCGGCGCGCCATGCTGCTGCCAGGCATGAACCAGGAAGATGCCGATCATCTCGCCGAAGAGCTGGCTGATTTCAGGCGCCGTGGTGAAGTCGCCCGCTTTGCCGAAGGGTTCGCGAACGCGATAGTATCCGTGCTCCGGATCCGCGAGGCAGAGCGAGAAATAGTCGGTGACGCTGATCGGTCCGTTGGTCCTGATCAGCGTCTTTATCTTGTCCGCGAGTGGTGTCGTCATGCGCCCGTCCAATTATGCAGCAGCGACGGCGGCCCGGCACGCCCGGGCGATGGCCCAGATGCCGGCAAGCGCCATCGGCAGCGAAAGCAGCATGCCCATGGTCAACCAACCGCCGGCGAGATAGCCGATCTGCGCGTCCGGTTCGCGGAAGAATTCGACGAAAATGCGGCTTGCGGCATAACCGAGCACAAAGATGCCGGTGACAAGACCCGGCGATTTCAGCGCATGGCGGCGATAAATGAACCAGGCGATGACGGTGAGCAGCACGAGACCCTCGAGTGCCGCCTCATAGAGTTGGCTCGGGTGGCGGGCAAAGGGGCCGCCGGTCGGAAACACCATTGCCCAGGGCATGGACGACAGCCGGCCCCAGAGTTCGCCATTGATGAAGTTGGCGATGCGGCCGAAGAACAGGCCGATTGGCACCACGGTCGCGACGATATCGAACATGCTCCAGATGGCGATGCCGTTCCTGCGCGCAAAGACGATCATGGCGATGGTCGTGCCGAGGAAGCCGCCGTGGAACGACATGCCGCCATTCCAGATCTCGAGCGCGCGGATCGGGTTTTCGAGAACGGAGCCCAGATCATAGAAGAGGATGTAGCCGATGCGGCCGCCAAGCACGATGCCGCCGGCGGCCCAGAGCAGGAAGTCGTCGAGCTGCGCCAGGGTTGCCGCGGGTTCGCCATTGCGCCAGAGCGACGTGTTCTGCACGAGGCGGCGCGCGTAGTACCAGCCGATGAGGATACCGGCGACATAGGCCAGTCCGTACCAGTGGACAGCGAGCGGACCGATCTGGAAGATCACGGGATCGATTTGAGGGAAGGGGAGAATGGCGAGGCGGGTCGCGATGGTTTCCAAAATGTCTTCTCGTTCCGGACCGGTTGTTTTGCCGGAACATGGCGATCGAATCCGGCGGGGTCAAGGCCGCTTGCGGCCGACGGCCAGCCACAGTTTGGTGATTTTTCTTGCATCCGTTCGCGCCTGACCCTACCTGAAAACCAGGACCGCATCGCAGTGCGAGGCGGCGGCTGAATATGGAGATCAGAACGATGAGCACAGGCGCCAACCGCATCATGGATGATTTTGCCAAGTTGATGACCGATGCCGCAGGGGCGGCCCAGGGTGTGCGTCGCGAGGTCGAGACCGCGTTTCGCGCCCAGGCCGAGCGCGCGATGAATTCGCTCGATGTCGTCAAGCGCGAGGAGTTCGAAGCCGTGAAGGAAATGGCGATCAAGGCGCGCGACGAAAACGATGCGCTTCTGGCGCGTATCGAGGCTCTGGAAGCGCGTCTCGCCGAAAGTGGCAAGTAACGCGATTCTTGCGAAATAACGGCTTTTCAACGTTTCTACTTCGCCCGCGGATCGATTCTGCGGGCGTTTTGCTGTCGTTATTCCTTGGCGGTGTGAAACGCCGCACAGGGAGGTTAATAAAACCTGAAAAGTTTTCCACCTGTGGACACTGGCAAAAAACCCTTATGCCAGAGTCGCTTAACCACCCGCGCTGAATCGAAATGGCAACACGCAAGTGGTTGTACCCGGCTATTTTTCGGCCGGGGGGCTGGCAGCCTGACTCCGCCATTATACACTGATTTTAAATGATGATTCGAAACGGACCACGCAAGCTCCAGGCAGGGTAAGTCAGCCAGGATGGATGTGAGTTCAGCAATCATAGTGTGTTCTTATTCAGTGCCAGGTTTGCAGAGTTGCGTCTTGTAAACGTGATAACGCGCGCCTGTGTCGCGCCTACTAGGGTGATGCATGAGCCTTTTGGAAATGGAAATCGAGCGTCAGTCCAACCCGGTCGATATGATCGAGTTTGTGGCCGCCACCAATGACTGGTCATTCGAACGGTCGGGCGAGGACGAGATCGCCATGACCGTGGAGGGCAAGTGGGCGGACTACCACGTTTCCTTCTCGTGGATGGAAGAGTTCGAGGCGCTGCATCTTGCCTGTGCCTTCGACATCAAGGTTCCCGACAGCCGCGTCAACGAAGTCATCCGTCTTCTGTCGCACATCAACGGTCAGGTGCTCATGGGGCATTTCGATCTGTGGCGGCAGGAAGAGGTGGTGATCTTCCGGCAGTCGCTGCTGCTCGCCGGCGGCGCCGAGCCCACCAATCAGCAGGTCGAAGTTCTGCTTTCGAGCGCGCTTGATGCCTGCGAGTCCTATTTCCAGGCGTTCCAGTTCGTCGTCTGGTCGGGCATGGATGCGCAGCGCGCCGTTGATGCGGTGCTGTTCGAAACGGTCGGGGAGGCTTGAGATGGCAGCCGTCGCTTCCGGTCCCATCGTTCTCATCGGCGCCGGCAACATGGGCGGCGCCATGCTCAGCGGTTGGCTGAAGAGCGGCGTCAAGGGCGCCGACATTCTCGTCATCGATCCCGGCCCGCCGCCGGCGATGGCAAAGCTGATCGCCGACAATGGCGTCAGTCACGCGACCTCGGCTCCCGCTGGCGTCGAGGCTGCGGTGATTTTCATCGCCGTCAAGCCGCAGGTGATGGAGGCGGTGCTGCCGCCGCTGAAGACACTCGTCGGTGCAAGCACGGTGATAGTTTCAGTCGCTGCCGGCAAGACGCTTGCCTTCATCGAAAGCCATCTGGGTGCTACCGCCACCGTGCGCGCCATGCCCAACACGCCGGCGATGATCGGGCGCGGTGTTACCGGCGCCTTTGCCAATGCCCGCGTCAGCGACGCGCAGCGCGGCCAGGTACATGATCTCCTGAAGGTCAGCGGCCCGGTCGAATGGGTCGAGACTGAAGCCGATATCGATGCCGTCACCGCCGTTTCCGGAAGCGGTCCGGCCTATGTCTTCTACCTCGTCGAGTGCATGGCGGAGGCCGGGCGCAAGGCCGGTCTCAAGGCGGACCTCGCCATGCGGCTCGCGCGGGAAACCGTCGCGGGGGCTGGTGAACTCCTTTATCAGTCCCCCGACGACGCTTCGCGGCTGCGCCAGAACGTAACCTCGCCGGGTGGCACGACCGCCGCAGCACTCGCGGTGCTGATGGCCGATGACGGGATGCAGCCACTTTTCGACAAGGCCATTGCCGCTGCCCGCCAGCGCGCCGAGGAACTGGCCGGTTAATTCAAGAGCATTGTCATGTCGGAAACGATTACTTTCGCAGATTTCGAACGCGTCGATATTCGTGTCGGCACCATCATCGAAGCCGAGGTTTTCCCCGAGGCGCGCAAGCCGGCCTACAAGCTGCAGATCGATTTCGGCCCTGAAATCGGCATAAAAAAGTCATCGGCGCAGATCACGGTGCACTACCAGCCTGAGGATCTCATCGGCCGGCAGATCATGGCAGTGGTCAATTTTCCGCCACGCCAGATCGGTCCTGTCCGTTCCGAGGTTCTTACGCTGGGCTTTGAAGACGAGGCTGGCGCAATCGTGCTGGCCGCCATCGACAAGGCGATTCCCAACGGCCGCAAACTGATGTGATCCGATGACAATCCATGTTGATCTGATACCCGAGCGCGTCAAGGTCTCCTGCCTTTGGCGCGCGGCTGATGCTGCGCGCGACTGGCGCGCCAGCCATGTTCTCTCGCTGCTCGATCCGGAATTGCCCGATACCGACGTGCCTGTTATCGCCGAGGCGAGCCACCGCGTCGTGCGCATGCGCGATCAGGAAAACGCCGGTGCGACGCAGCATTTCCCGGATCTGGTCCTTGAAGTGTTCGAAGCGATGCGGCCGGCTGCCGACGACAGGTCGAGCCGCATTCTGGTGCATTGCCATGCCGGCGTCAGCCGTTCGACCGCTTTTGCCTATGGTTTGATCGCCCACCAGCTCGGCGCCGGCCGCGAGGACGAGGCTTTTCGGGCGCTTTTGATGATCACCAGAAAGCCCTGGCCGAACCGCCGGATCATCGAGATCCTCGATGCGTCGCTTGGTCGTGAGGGCCGGTTGCTTGCACCGCTCGACGCCATGCGCGCGCGCCATCCGCGTCGCATCGATGCCTGGCACCGCTTCAACGAGCGGCGCGGCCTGATTTCCATATATTCGCGCTAGAGCATTCCAGGAAAAGTGCGAACCGGTTTTCCGTCAAGAAATGCGTAAAAACAAAGAGATAGAGCGTTTGTGCGGTTCCGTCTAAATCGGAAACGCTCAAGAATAAACCGGCCGAAGGTGGGCAGCGCTTTCGGGGAAAACGACTTGCTTGGGGATGCTCACGCGTCCGACAGCAACGCGTCGGCGTAGCGCTTGAGCGAGCGATTGTAGCGGGGCAGATGGCGCGCCAGACGGCCGAGCGCCAGGCCCGCCGCCTCCTGCGCTCGTCCGGCATCGACGAGCGAGAGCGCCAGAAAGCCTAAGACCGCATCGTCGAGTTCGTCGGATGGCATTGTCCGTTCGGCCTCCAGCAAGGCAATGCTCTCTTCGATCTGCCCGAGATTGCGCAGCGTGCTTGCAAGCTGGATGGTGGCGCGGCGGCGGCGAATGCCGGAGAGGCCACCGGCAAGCGCCTGCCGATACAGAGGTGCTGCATTTGCTTCGTTGCCGAGGGAATCCTGGGCTGATGCACGCTCGAAGAGGCCGATCGGATCGCCGTCCGGAAGTTCGGCGGCCAGCACATCGAGCCGTGCGATAAACGCGTCCGCGTCCATATGGCCGAAATCCGCCCAGTGCAGCGCCAGCCGCTGTTCCCAATCGTCCCAGTCTAGCGTGTCGGACAAGTCCGGAGCCTCCATATTTGCAGCGCTGACCAGATCGCCCCGCTCACGCCGGCAAACGCACGGTTGCCCGCAGGCCGCCAAGCGGGCTGTCGCCAAGCGTGACGTTGCCGCCGTGGCTGCGGGCGATGTCGCGGGCGATCGCGAGGCCGAGGCCGGTTCCCGAACTGTCGAGATTGCGCGCCTCGTCGAGGCGGAAGAACGGCTTGAACACGTCCTCGCGCGAGCGCTCGGGAATGCCGGGCCCGTCGTCGTCGACCGTGATCGTCACCCATTTGGCGCTGTGGCGTGCCTCGATATTGACCCGGTTGGCGTAGCGATAGGCGTTGGATGCCAGGTTGGCGATAAGGCGGGTGAAGGCGTTCGGGCGAACACGGACCTGGTCCTCCCCCTCGACGGAGGTCGTCAGCGTCTTGCCGTGCAGTTCTGCTTCGGCGGCAAGACGCGTCATCAGGTCGCTGAGCTTCAATTGCCCGACGTCTTCCTCAGCCTCCCCACGGGCAAAGGCGAGGTAACCTTCGAGCATGTTCTGCATGTCGTCGACATCCTGATTGAGGCTTTCGAGGTCGGGGTTGTTGCCGGCGAGCGCCAGCTGCAGCCGGAAGCGGGTCAGGATGGTTCGAAGGTCATGACTGACGCCGGTGAGCATGGCCGTGCGCTGCTCGATCTGGCGCTCGATGCGCTCGCGCATCTGGATGAAGGCAAGGCCGGCGCGGCGAATTTCATCAGCGCCACGCGGTGCGAAGTCGTCGATCTTCTGGCCCTTGCCGAAACTTTCCGCTGCCTTGGTCAGCGCCAGGATCGGCCGGATCTGCCCGCGCAGGAACAGGATGGCGATCGACAGCAACACCAGCGAGGCGGCAACCATCCAGACGATGAAGATATGGGTGTTGGAGGCGTAGGCCCGGTTGCGGCGGGCATAGACCCGGAGCATGCGGCCGTCGTCGAGCTTGATGCGGATTTCGACAAGGTTGGAATTGCCGACCGTGTCGATCCAGAAGGGGCGGCGGACCTGGTCGGAGATCTCCTCGCTCAAGATTTGATCGAGGATCTCGAAGAAGGGCTTGGGCCGCGGCGGCGGCAGTTCGCCGCCCGGTTCGACGGAAATGCTGAGATTGAGCTGGTCGCGGGCGATGCGGACGATTTCCGAAATGTCGCGATCGGCGGGGAAAGTGGCGATCAGATCGACGATTGCCGCGATATCTCCGGTCACGGCTGCCGAGAGGCGCTGTGTCACCAGTTGCCAGTGCCGCTCCATGAAGATGAAGGCGACCACCGATTGCAGCAGCACCATCGGGATGATGACGATGAGCAGCGAGCGGGCATAGAGGCCCATCGGCAACCGCCGGCGCAGCCAGCGGGTGACGCGCTTCCACGGATTGTCGCTCGGGTTTGCCGCCTCGCGCCGCATACTGTCAAAGCTTGCCATCGGTTTCCGCTGCCCTCATCGGGGTCGCCACTCTAAAGCGCGTCGCGATCTCCGGGATTCGCTTCTTGCGCTTTAATTTCTTGTTTCTGCGCATGTCGCGCAAAACCGCTGCGCACTTTTGCGCGACATGCTTTAGTCCACGCTCAATCTATAGCCGATGCCGCGGACCGTCTGTAGCCAAACGGGATTGGAGGGATCGTCCTCGATCTTGCGCCTCAGGCGATTGATCTGGACATCGATGGTGCGCTCGCCGACCTCGGCATCGTCGCCGATCAGTTCGTGGCGCGGGATCGTCTCGCCGGCGCGTTGGGAGAACAGCGTCATGATTTCCTGCTCGCGGTCGGTAAGGCGGATGTGATCGGCGCCGCGTCGAAGCTCCTTGCGTACCACGGAGAAGGTGTAGGGACCGAAGATCACCTGATCGATCTTGGGCGCCTGGGCCGGCTGGTTGCGCCGCAGGATATTGCTGATGCGCAGCACCAGTTCGCGCGGCTCGAACGGCTTGGAGAGATAATCGTCGGCGCCGGCTTCGAGGCCCTCGATGCGAGAATTCGATTCCGCCAGCGCCGTCAGCATCAGGATCGGCACGGTCTTGATCTGGCGCAGGCTCTGCGTCAGGGAAATGCCGCTTTCGCCGGGCATCATCACGTCGACGATCAACAGGTCGAAATCGAGACCGACCAGCTTGCGTCGCGCTTCATCGGCGTCGGCGGCGGTCGTGACGCGAAAACCCTGTTCGACCAGATAGCGGTTGAGCAGATCGCGGATACGCCTGTCATCGTCGACGATCAGTAGATGGGCTGCATCGTCGGAGACTGTCGCTTTTGTTGTCATGCCTAGCTTTCCCCCGTCGCCCGCCGATAGCGGGCTTTCGACATTTCAGTCCCCGGCGCCGTTCTTCATGCAGGCAAGGAAGCGCTTGACGGTTTCGCGCGCGCCGGGACCCGTCTTTGCCAATGCATCGGCTATGCGGCGGGACTGTGGCTCGGCAAGCGCACGGGCAAGCGCCTGGCCTTCCTCGGTGGTATAGAGCATGCGCTGGCGCCGGTCCTCTGGCCCCGTGACCTGCCGGATATAGCCGGAATCGATCAGCTGCTTGAGCACGCGGGCCAGGCTCTGCTTGGTGATCTTCAGCGTATCGAGCAGGTCTGCCACGGTCATGCCCGGCTCGCGGTCGACAAAGTGCACGACGCGGTGATGGGCGCGGCCGAAGCCGCTCTTTTCCAGGATCGCATCCGGATCGGAGGTGAAGTCGCGATAGGCGAAGAAAAGCAGCTCGATGATTTCGAAGTCGATCGTATCATCGTCGTGCGCGACCGTGTCGCCCACATATCGGGTGTTTTCTTTGGATTGGCCGGCCACGCGGTCATTTCCTTTCAGCCAAGTTGCAACTTACGAAACAATCGGAAAAATATGTCAGCTTTATTGACATATTTTTACCGCGTTGGTAGCGTCCATGCTCGGTAAGCGAGACATTTGGCGGCGGTAATACCTCAGGAGGATATGCCGCGCCGCACTGATCGCAAATCCAAAATCTCGAAATTGAATTTTCCCACAATCAGTTTGCCGATAAACTGAAAGCGGGAAGATAATCAACAGCAAGAATGGCGCACAAGCGCCAGAGGACGACATCATGGCAGCGGTTCCTTTTGATCAGTTGGACGGCGAAATCTGGTTCAACGGCGAGTTCGTCGCGTGGAAGGACGCCAAGATCCACGTGCTGACCCACGGCCTGCACTATGCAAGTGCCGTATTCGAGGGTGAGCGCGCCTATGGCGGCCGCATTTTCAAGCTGACCGAACACAACCAGCGCCTTCACAACTCCGCCGAAATCCTCGGCTTCAAGATTCCCTATTCCGTCGAAGAACTGGACGCGGCGAGCGTCGAACTTCTGAAACGTCAGGGCTTCTCCGAAGCCTATGTCCGGCCGATCGCCTGGCGCGGCAGCGAGATGATGGGCGTTTCGGCCCAGAGCAACCGCATCAACGTGGCGATCGCCATCTGGCAGTGGGGCAGCTATTTCAACCCGGCCGAAAAGCTGAAGGGCATTCGTCTCGATATCGCCGAATGGCGCCGCCCGGATCCGAAGACGGCGCCGTCGAAATCGAAAGCTGCCGGCCTCTACATGATCTGTACGATCTCCAAGCATGCGGCGGAAGCCAAGGGCTATGCCGACGCGATGATGCTCGACTACCGCGGCCAGGTGGCTGAAGCGACCGGCGCCAACATCTTCTTCGTTAGGGATGGCGTCATCCATACGCCGGTGCCGGATTGCTTCCTCGACGGCATCACCCGCCGCACGGTGATCGAGCTGGCGAAGCGCCGCGGCTACCAAGTGGTCGAACGGGCGATCATGCCGGAAGAACTGTCCGGTTTCAGCGAGTGCTTCCTGACCGGCTCTGCCGCCGAGGTCACGCCTGTTTCCGAGATCGGCCCCCATCGCTTCACGCCGGCAACCATCTGCGAAACGCTGATGAACGACTACATGAAGGAAGTCTATCCGGTTGCAGCGGCAGCCGAGTAACCGGATTATCCCTGAATGCAGAAAAGGCGGCCCAGGGCCGCCTTTTGTCTTGCTACGGATATCGTTCGGAAGGCGTCAGGCTTGTTTTCCGAGGAATTGCCCGACGATGCCGCTCAACACACCGCCGCCGACGAGGCCGCCGAGTGCCTGCATCGCAAGACCAGTTGCGGCCGCTTCGCCACCGAGCATCTGGATCAGGAACCCCCCGCCGAGGCCGCCGATAGCGCCGACGATCGTGCGTGCGACGACACTGAATGCCCCTTGCTTCAACACTGCGCTGGCCGCGTTGCCGCCGGCCGCCCCCGCGATCAATTGGGTAATGATTGGCATTAATGCTTCCATTGATCCCTCCGTATCCAGGCCCGTCGAAGACGAGCCGCCAAATGCCGATGATCCGGCAAGGACAGGTTGAGGCCGAATTTAGACTCTTGTCAATTTGGGGAAGTCACGGCTGCCTTCTGTGAAGGCGTTACTCGCTAAAATGTTGCTGTTTCATGCCGGAAACCGCGCTTTTCGAGCTTCGAAAGCCGAAAAATGACAGAATTACTGCAGTGTTCGAGGATCGTTTCAGCCGCCCGTGGCTAAAAAAGACTGGTGATTCGCTGCAGTGCAAACGAAAACTCCAGCGGCCAAGCCGCTGGAGTTGGTTGTGTATTCGCCCACGTGGAGGCGTGTTTCGTTTAGCGATAGACGTAGACGATGCGGCGTGTTGTCGGCTCGACCAGAACCGGCTGGCCGTTGATGCTGACATAGTCGTAGCTATAGTCCGGCACGCGGCGCACTTCGACTGTCTGCGGCAGCTCGGCGCCGACCACGACTTCGCCGTCGAGATAGACGGTTTCGCCCGGGTTGGTGGTGATATAGGTGCGCACCGTATCCGGCGGCGCGATCGGATCGACCTCTTCGACAGGGCCGAGCAACTCGTCACCGGGTGCAGGCATTGGCGGATCGCCGGCCTGCGCCTCATAGGTCACGACGGGAACCGCCAGGTCGGCGCGTCGATCCTGAACGACGACAGCAGCGCCGCCGAGATCGGTGGTCAGATATTGGGCATAGACCCAGCCACGAAGGCCGTTGACGTCGACACGGCACCACTTGCTGCCTTCGATGCAGCCATCAAGGACTGCGGTGCTGCCGCGTGTTGCCAGGCCAACGGTGGGATATTGCGGGCCCGGGCCAGCGCGGACATTGAGGTCAGTGACGGTTGTGGCGGTCATGGCTGCGAAGGCTGCCGAGGTGCCAGCTACGAGTACGAAACCCGCAGCCGCGGCAGTTCGCAACAGGGTGCTGGTAAGGTTCTTCATCATCATGCTCCTTCGTTATCCCTGATGAGCAAACGCAGCGATGGTGGGGATGTTCCCGCGGTAACGTCACGAAATGTGAAGATGCGACATACTAACCCTGTCGCAGTTCAACCCGGCGTTACGCCGAGGGAACCGTTTCGCGATCAAAGTATTTTTCCTGTCGATGTCGGGCAGGCGCCCGAGGGAACGATCAGCGATATGCCCGCGCAAAGAAGGTGAGCACGGGCAGGAGAGGGAGGTTCAATGTCGAATTCAGCTGTTAATCCGGTAAATCCTGCCATCAACGGCTTGCGCCCGGTGGTGGCAATCGTCGTTGCGGCCGAACTGCTTGTCTCGGCCTTGCTGCTTACCACCGTGCAGCTCCCCGCACCTCAGTCTCCATCAGCGGAAATTGCCAGCCTGCGTTAAAGCGCGTCGCGATCTCCACTGCATGTTTCCTTAGATCGTATTCGATTTAAGGCAGCATGCAGTCATTTAAGTGCTACCGCGACCTTTGCGCATCTAATATGACGCGCGGCGCTCAAGGATTCGCTTGCTGCGCTTTAAGCTCTTGTTTTTGCGCATGTCGTCATCGCAAAACTGCTGAACACTTTTGTGCGACATGCTTTAATTCGCGCTGTGTCTGATGCCGTTTGGCGCTATAGGTGTGCCAACGACATCTAAGTGAGGCGCAGACGGCATGCTACAGGCGGGCATCATCCCGGTTACTCATTTCCAGCAGAACTGCACGGTTCTCTTCGATGCTGAAACCAAGGAAGGCGTGATCGTCGATCCCGGCGGCGACGTCGATGTGATCCTCCAGACGATCCAGGAGAACGGCATCACGCTGAAGGCGATCTGGCTGACGCACGGCCACATCGACCATGCCGGCGGTGCCAAGGAACTGAAGGAAGCGCTCGGGCTTTCGATCATCGGCCCGCACAAGGACGATCTGCCGCTGTTGTCGCGGCTGGAAGAGCAGGCCGAGAAATTCGGCCTGGCGATGAAGGTCGAGAACGTCGTACCCGACCAATGGCTGGAGGACGGCGATACCGTCTCCTTCGGCAATCATGTGTTTGAAGTGCTGCATTGCCCCGGCCATGCGCCTGGCCACGTGGTCTATTTCAACCGGGTGCAGAATTTTGCCCATGTCGGCGACGTGCTGTTCCACGGCTCGATCGGTCGCACCGATCTTCCCGGCGGCAATCATCAGCAATTGCTCGATTCCATCCGCGACAAGATCCTGCCGCTCGGCGATCAGGTCGGCTTCATTTGCGGCCATGGCCCCGGTGGACAGATTGGTGAAGAGCGGCGCACCAACCCCTATCTGCGTGGTCTCTGACCCCGAAAAGACGCGGGCCCCGGTTCGGGAATATAGGCCGTAATGAAAAAGCGCATGCCCCGGGAAAAGGCATGCGCTTTTTGTTTATCGCATCGCGGCTTTTCAATCAGCCTGCGTCGCAGAAGTAGCTGCGGCCGTCGTAGCCGCGGAACGTACCGTTGTCCGGGTTGAACGAGCGGTAGCGCTGCGAGCAATAACGATACCAGGACGGGGTCCAGGGCTCGAGCGAACCGTAGCCGCCGCCGCCGTAGCCGCCGCCATAGTTGTCGACGACAACCGGACGCGCGCGATAGACAGGGCGCGGACGATAGACCGGGCGCGGCTCGTAATAATCGGGCTCCGGGTCGACATAGACGCGCTCGCTGTAACGCGGCTGCGAAGCAATCGCGCCGCCGATGATCACGCCGGTCGCCAGGCCAAGAGCGCCGAGTGCAACGGCGTCACCGTTGTCATAGTGCCTGCGGCGGTTCCAATCACCAGCCTCAGCCGTGCTGAGGGTCGGGAGAACCGAGGCGGCGGCGATGACCGAGAGAACCGTCGCTTTGATGAACTTGTTCATGGCTTCAATCCTGTGCATGGTCCGGAGCGTTTCCGGCCTTCATGATGAAAGAGTGTTAACCACGCCAAACTGAACGGGGCCTGAACAAAAAAACCCGGCATCGCTGCCGGGCTTCAACTTGAATCTTTCAGCAAAACCGGTGTTAGCCGGAGATCTGCAGGTTGACCGCCTTCGGGCCTTTGCCGCGGCGATCCGGTTCGGTGTCGAAGCTTACCTTCTGATTTTCCGACAGGCCGTCCAGGCCGGAAGCCTGGACAGCGGAGATGTGTACGAAGATATCTGCACCACCGTTGTCAGGCTTGATGAAACCAAAGCCCTTGTCGGTGTTGAAGAATTTAACAGTGCCAGTTTCGGCCATGCGTCAGGTCCTTTTCTCTCCACCCGTTTGACGGACGGGTAGCATTGCAGTTTGCCCGATTGGGCGTTGGGCAGGCAGTTCTCGATATTTGAGGAAAGGTTCCTGTTACCGCAGCCAGCCATCGGAAAGGTTGCAAACTCGCGTCCCCCCCAGTCTGGCCACCCGGAGTTTTTGCGTCTCCGGCCCGCTTTTATTTCAAGATCTTCCCATGCTCGTAGATTGCCCGAACAGAGTAAGATTGATGGGTTTATTTTGAATTGGCAAGCAAAACTTTTTAGAAGTGGTATTGCGTCTTGCCATTGCTCAAAATTCGGTCAGTCGCCGATTTTTCAGGTGATATTGAAGGTGCATCGCAAGCTGTTGAAATCACAGCTTTTTGAACGAATGTGCCGAGAAGTTGAGTGCTTTGCGCCGTTTTTCGCCGCAATCGGCGACGCCGCGATGGCTGCCAAACAGGTCCATTCATTTGTCAAGCGACTGATATGGTTGAAGCTTCTTGCCAAAGTGATGCTGTCGGGCACCGTGGCGGTTCGCTTTGCAGAAATCCTGCAAGTAATAACCGGGAATCGGCAGGTTGCATCGCGGCGCTTTAAAGTGAAGCAACAGCTTTGCGGGGCGGGGCAATAACAAGTAACGCAGCAGTTCAGTACCCGCCAAAATCAAGGGTTATAGTTCTGCAGGTCCCCGCGCATGCCTATCTCGTCTCAGGCTGCGGCTTCCTTCCGGCCACCTTTCGTGATCTCGGGCACGATCTCGACGACCAGCATGGCGGCAAAGATGATGGCGCAACCGACATAGCCGATGGGCGTGATGATCTCCCCGAGCAGCAGCACCCCGAAGAGGGCTGCAAACAGCGCCTCGCTCGACAGGAAGATCGCTGCCTGCGGTGCCGTGGTGTAGCGCTGGCCGACGACCTGGCAGATGAAGGCGACACCACTGGAGAAGATGCCCGCATAGAGGATTTCCGGCAGCGCGCCCTTAACCGCCTCCATGCTCAGGGGCTCGATCGCCAAAGCGACGACGCAGCCGAGTACGGCGCAAACGGCAAACTGCGTCATCGACAGCAGCATCGGCCGGCCGCTGCTCGGTGCGAAGATGCCGACAAGCATCAGCTGCAGTGCCCAGAACAGGGCGCAGACAACAGTCAGATAATCACCACCGGTCAGGCTCGACAGAGCGCCACCACTCAAAAGGAAGATACCGAGCAGGGCCATCAGCGCGCCGGGCCAGATGATCCAGTGCGGCCTGCGGCGGAGGAAGATGATGGTCAGCACCGGGACGAAGACGACGTAAAGCCCGGTTAGAAAGCCGGAGTTGGTGACGCTGGTGGTGAGCAACCCGTATTGCTGCGTAACGGCGCCTGCAAAAAGCGCGAGCCCGACAAACACGAAGTTGCGAAGGGTCCTGCCGGTCAACGGCTGCGGCGCCCGCCTGGTTTCAACGACGGCGAGCGGCAGCGCGACCAGGGTTGCGATGGCAAAACGAAGCGTGATGAACCAGAGCGGTCCGATCGCCTGCATCGCCGTCGACTGGGCGACGAAGCCGGCACCCCAGATGGCGCCGGAAAACAGCAGGAATAGATTGGCCTGGACGCGGGTCATCATTGCTCTCCTCAGATGCTTCGCCGTCTATCAGTTGCGATTTTTCCGGGCAAGGCTCATCGTCGGCGGCCGGCTGATCTGCGCGGCGTGCCGGCGACGGTTGCATGGTGGAGATGGGGACGGTGGAGATGGGCGAGAGCGGTTATTCGGGAACGCCGCTTGTCCGCAAGCTGGGCATGAGGGGCGGGCAGTCAGCGCTGTTGCTTGGCGTCCCTGACGATCTGACCGATATTGCCGGCTTTCCAGGGTTCTCCAGGTGCGAAACCGCCGTCGACGGCCCGGCGTCACGTCGGCACGACTACATCCACGTCTTCGCCGTGGAGAGGGCAAAGCTTGAAGCGCTGGCACTACCGCTTGCGGCGAGCCTCAAGGCCGACGGCATGATGTGGATCTCGTGGCCGAAGCGCGCATCGAAGGTTCCGACGACGCTGACGGAGGACGTCTTGCGCGAGATCTTTCTGCCGCTCGGGCTCGTCGACACCAAGGTCTGCGCCGTCGATGCGGTCTGGTCCGGATTGAAGTTTATGTTCCGCAAGGACGTTCGCGCCGATCTCTGATCCCGAATTTGGATTTATACGAGCGCCGGTTGGTATTACTGCGTCGGTGCCTTGGAGACCCTGAGCAAGGCGCCATCCTCTTCGTCCGTCACCATCAGCAGTGCGCCGTCCGGCGCCACCACGATGTCGCGGATACGGCCGAACTCGCCGTCGAACAGCCGTTCCTCGGAGGTCACAGCGCCGGTGTCGTCCCGCTCCAGCCGGGCGAGGAGCTGATACTTCAGCGCCGCCACCAGCAGGTTGCCATCCCACTCCGGAAACATCTTGCCGCGATAGACCGCGAGCGCGCCTGGCGCAATCGAGGGATCCCAGTAGTAGATCGGCTGGTCGAAGCCGTCCTTGGCCGTGCCTTCGCCAATCTCGGCGCCGGAATAGTCCTTGCCGTAGGTGATCACCGGCCAGCCGTAGTTATGGCCGGATTGCGGGTTGTTGACCTCGTCGCCGCCGCGCGCGCCGTGCTCTGCCGTCAGAAGCGTGCCGTCCTTCGGATCAATGGCGATGCCCTGCGGATTGCGATGCCCCTTGGACCAGATTTCCGGCAGGCCCTCGGTGCCCCCGCGATAGGGGTTGTCGGCGGGAATGCTGCCGTCGGCGTTGATGTGCAGGATGGCGCCGGCATGATCGTGCAGATCCTGGGCGCGCTCGCGCTCGCCGCGGTCGCCGATGCCGAAGAACAGGCTGCCATCAGGCGCGAATGCGATGCGCGAGCCGAAATGCTGGCCGTTGCGGGTCAGCTTGTTCATCCGGAACAGTTCCTTGACGTCGGTCAGGTCCGAATTATCCGCCGACAATGCCGCCCGCACCAGGACCGTTCCGAAACCGCCGTCTCCACTGGCCGCGAGCGTCAGGTAGAGCGTGCGGCTGGTGGCAAAATCGGGGGCAAGGGCGATGTCGAGCAGGCCACCCTGGCCCTGCTCGGCCACCTCAGGCACGCCGGAAAGCGGCGCCGAGGCCTTGCCGTCGCGGATGATGCGCAGCCGACCGGCGCGCTCGCTGACGATGTAACTGCCGTCCGGCAGCACCTCGACGGACCAGGGATGTTCGAGCCCGCTCGCCAGCGTTTCGACGAGAACGTCGCCATGCTGGGAGGGAAACTCACGCGTTTCCTGTGCTGCGGCAGCAAACGGGGCGGCAAACGAAACAAGGCCGGCGAGGAGCGGCAGCGCGCGAATTGTTCCCGCCATCCGGGTCGTTTCCAGCCTTGATGCCTGCGCCTGCCACATTCGATATCTCCGATCAGTTCATGCCGCCACACGCCAAGCTGGAGTGGTCACCCGGTTCGTTCAAGTCAAATCGGATCAAAATGGCTTTATTTCGAAACCGAGCCTGTCGTCAGCGGCACCGGATGCTGCTCGCCGACCAGTTCGGCGGTCACGATGTAGCGCATCGGTCCCGGCTCGATCGCATCGAAAGGGAAGCAGGTGGCAAGCGCCAGCTTGTGGCCACTGGCCGAGGCGTTGATGCCGCTCTCGTCCCAGCGCGCGACCCGGCCTTCGCCGGCGCGGAAGAGAAAGCGCCGCCCGTCCTTGCGGGTCAGCACCAGCAGGTCGCCCGCGGACACATCCTTCAGCCAGCGGAAATGCGTGTCGCGGTGGGCGGCGATGACCGAGGTGCCTTCGTCGCCGGGAAGGGGGGTGTTTGTGAGCCAGGCAGGTCCGAAGGCAAGCGCCTGGCCGCTTGCGCCCTTGAGCACGATCGCCGAGCGGTTGATGCGCGGCGCCATGATTTCCGCTGTCGTTTCGAAGTCGGCCCAGGGCCAGGGCCTGCCATTGGCCTCGCCGTGCAATTGCGCCTCGAAGCTCTTTTTCAAGAGGACTTGAGAGACCTCGGCCTTGGCCTTCATGTAAAATCCCTTGCCGACCAGCATCAGGCCGGCAAGGGCGAACAGGGCAATGAGCGCGACCACGATCGTCTCGATCGCCGAAAGACGGGCGAGGAAGCCCGGGCGTGGCCCGGGCAGGTCGTCGTCAGCGGCCATGGCGTCGAACCCCTGATGTGACGAGGGCGGCGATCTGCCCACGCCAGAAGACGAAGGTGCTGCCGGCAGCAAGGGCAAAGGCGAGCAGCATCAGCCCGATGAGGATCTGCTTGTCTGCTTCGGTTGCCGTCTGCGGCAGGTTCACCTGGTTGTTGGCTTCGGCAATCAGGCCGGCGGCGCGCGCCGTCGGTGCCGCCAGCATGCGGTCGGCGGTCAGCATTGCGAGCTTCGTCTGGCTTTCGGCCGAAGCCTCGCGCTCGTCGACCTTTTCTGTCGCATCGGACTTCTCGCCGAAAACCTTGCCGAAGTCCCAGCCGGCCGGCAGGTTGAGCGGCACAGCGGTTTCCGTCAGGTTTTCGCCGGTGGGCCGCGACGGTGTCGCATCGACGGCGACAAGGCTGGTGACGCGCGAGACCAGGTGATGGGCGAGCGCGACGGTTTCGATCTGCCTGTCGAGCGTTGCCGGGTCGGCGATCGTCGCCGCGCTTGCCTCGAGATCGTCGATCTTACGGCGGGCCCAGAGCTTGGCGACGCCTTCGCCGGTTGCCGCCTTGGCGATGTCCATCTCGACGCGCCAGGGCTGGTCGCCGGCCTTGCCGACGATGCGAAGCTTGCCTTCCGGCGCGGCGCCGTCGAGTTCGGCCGTCAGCACGACCGGCTCGCCGCGATAGAGATCGGGCATCGGGTTCGGGGTGATGTCGCCCGTGGCCGCACCCTCGAAAGTGGCGGAGATGTCGGTCATAACAGGGCTCTCGAGCTTGGTGAAAAGCTCGCCCATACGGGCGGCCACCTGGCTCTCGGAACCGATCAGCGTGAAGGTGCCGCGGCCGTACTCAGCCGCCTTGGTCATGAAATGGCTGTTGGGCGCGGACCCGATGCCGACGGTGAAGACGCGCGCGTCGCCGCGGTTGTTCTGGATTTCCTGGAAAAGCTGGCCTTCATTGCCGATGGCGCCATCGGTGAGGAAGACCACCTGGCGAAGGGCGCCAGCGGCAACCGGTCCCTGCGTGCGCAGGGCCGCTTCCAGCGCCGGCAGCATTTCGGTGCCGCCGTCGGCGGTCAGGCCGCGCACGAAGGAGATCGCGTCCTCGCGCTTGTCAGGTGTCGCCTCGACGAGCCCAGGGAAATGCACAGTCATCGTGTCGTCGAAGCGGATGACGTTGAACCGGTCTTCCGGCTTCAGCCGCGAGATCGCCAGCGCCAGGCTTTCCTTTGCCTGCTCCATCGACGGGCCGGCCATCGAGCCGGAATTGTCGATGACGAAGACCACCTCGCGCCGGAGTGGTTTGTCAGTCGCGGTCGCAGTGACCGGCGGGGTGACGAAAGACAGGAGATAGGTCTTGCCGTCGACGGTCTCGCGGAAGAGGCCAGCATAGGGGCTCTTGCCTGCGACAGCCTTCCAGCTGAGTTCGAAATCCCTGTCGGCCGGAACGCTTCCTGCTTTCAACGTGATCTTGCGAGTAAGCTGGTCGAGGGTGGTCGTTTCGATCTCGTGAAAGGCCGATGTCACTTCGCCGATCGGGAAGCCCGCCTTCAGGTTGATCGTCAACGTCACCGGGTTGATCCTGGCGTTCTCGCGCGGATCAAGCACCGGCGGCTCGATCTTTTGGCGATCGGGGACCGGATCGCTGACGGCATAACCGGAGCGGCTGTCGAGATCGACGGTCTGGACGACCGGCTGCGGATTGTAGCGAGGGGCGACCACCATCGGGAAGCGGAAGGTGAAGGCGTCGTTCGACTGGGGCACACCGCTTTGATATTCGATCTGCACCACCACCGTTTCGCCAGGGCCGATATTGGCGACCTGATTGGTGAAGAGGTTGGGGCGTTGCTGCTCGAGCAGCGCCGCCTTCTTGCCCTCGGCCTTTGCCTGCTCGTAGATCTCCTTGGCCGCCTGGCGCGGCTTGATCTGACCCTCGATGAAGCGGTCGCCGATCTGCATCTTCAGCGTGTCGACGGCGGAATCATCGGGAAGCGGGAAGACATAGGTGCCTTCGACCCATCCCTTGCTCGGGTTCTGGAACCGTTGCGTCACCCGGGTGCGCATGATCGGGCCGTTGACGTCGATCTGAACGTCGGTCGCCAGTCGCGGCGCCTCGACGAAATAGCCGGGCTCCTTGGAGGGGAAGAGCAGGGCGCCGGTGCCCATGTCGTTGGGCCTGACATAGCCGGCCATCTGCTCGGGCCTGGCGTTTGCTGTCTGGGCCGAGGCCTGGGTCATCAGGCCGAGGATCATCACGATGCAGGCGGCGAGCGCTGCGAGCGCCAGATACATGCCCCAGCGCGCTTCGTTTTGCCGTGTCCGTGATTCAGCGATTTCGTCGTCGAGAAACATTGCATACCCCCGTCATGCCATGCGTTCGGATCATGGAAGGAAAGGCCCGGAAATCGGCTGTTGCGGGACGGAATTGCGGCGTTCCGCGACAGTTGTTGTGGCCAAAATATGGCTTTTCGAAAAAAGTCGAAATCCGCTGTTTTTTCTGAATAAATCGGGACCGTGGCACGTGTCTGACCGACCGCGCCTTCATCGGATGGAAGCCCCGGTTTCTTGTCGGTATGCGGACCGTTCTGGCCGGGGCTGCCATCACCTCAGGCGGAGCGCGTCGATCGTGATTGCTGATCACACTCATGAAACTTTGTCATGGTGACGCATTTTGCCCGCATTCCGGCGGTTTTTCAGGCTCTGGCGCTTGCAAGACCGGGCGTCTTTCGACATAGACCTAACCGCTATGGAGCCTGACTTTTTCGTTCCGTAGCGCTCACCGCGTCTCGAAACGATCAGGACCTTTCATCATGGCCTTCCTTGCCGATGCCCTTTCCCGTGTAAAGCCTTCCGCCACCATCGCCGTTTCGCAGAAAGCCCGCGAGCTGAAAGCGAAGGGACGCGACGTGATCGGCCTTGGTGCAGGGGAGCCGGATTTCGACACGCCTGATAATATCAAGAAGGCTGCGATCGACGCGATCAACCGCGGCGAGACGAAGTACACGCCGGTATCCGGCATTCCGGAACTGCGCGAAGCGATCGCCAAGAAGTTCAAGCGCGAGAACAACCTCGACTACACCGCCGCCCAGACGATCGTCGGCACCGGTGGAAAGCAGATTCTTTTCAACGCCTTCATGGCGACCCTGAACGCGGGCGATGAAGTCGTCATCCCGGCGCCCTACTGGGTTTCCTACCCGGAGATGGTGGCGCTGTGCGGCGGCACGCCGGTGACTGTTTCGGCGACGCAGGAAAACAACTTCAAGCTCCAGCCTGCCGACTTGGACAAGGCGATCACGCCGAAGACCAAGTGGTTCATCTTCAACTCGCCGTCCAACCCGTCGGGCGCTGCCTACAGCCACGCAGAACTCAAGGCGCTGACCGACGTCCTGATGAAGCACCCGCATGTCTGGGTGCTGACCGACGACATGTACGAGCACCTGACCTATGGCGACTTCAAGTTCGCGACCCCTGTCGAAGTCGAGCCCGGCCTCTACGACCGCACGCTGACCATGAACGGCGTCTCCAAGGCCTATGCCATGACCGGCTGGCGCATCGGCTACGCCGCCGGCCCGCTGCAGCTGATCAAGGCCATGGACATGATCCAGGGCCAGCAGACCTCGGGCGCAACCTCGATCGCGCAGTGGGCTGCCGTCGAGGCGCTCAACGGCACACAGGACTTCATCCCCGAGAACAAGAAGATCTTCGAAGGTCGCCGTGATCTCGTGGTGTCGATGCTGAATCAGGCCAAGGGCATTGCGTGCCCGACGCCGGAAGGCGCCTTCTACGTCTACCCGTCCTGCGCCGGCCTGATCGGCAAGACCGCACCGTCGGGCAAGGTCATCGAGACTGATGAAGACTTCGTCTCCGAGCTGCTCGAAGCCGAAGGCGTTGCCGTCGTGCATGGCTCGGCCTTTGGCCTCGGCCCGAACTTCCGCATCTCCTACGCGACGTCGGAAGCGCAGCTGGAAGAAGCATGCCGCCGCATCCAGCGCTTTTGCGGCGCCTGCAAGTAAGCTCAGGCATTCCATCTCATGAAAAGCCCGCCGGCAACGGCGGGCTTTTTTGTTCGTAAACGGATTCAACGGGCGGTCAATTTGATTCAAGCGCGGCGGCTAAGGCGTTGAAATCAGAGTCGAACTGCCCTTCGTTCAAGCCCCCGGAACCTCGTCATCGCCGACGACGCCGCCCTCGCTTTCGAGAATGGAGAGGCGACGTGCCTCGGAACGGGTAAACTTCAGGCAGACGCCGATGCCGCGTTCGCCTTCCGGCAGAAAAATGGCGCCGGCATTTTCGAGTGCATGCGTCAGCGACACGATCACCGCGTCGGCGGGCTTTTCCAGCTTGCGCTCGAACTTCAGGATCGTGTCTTCGTCGACGCCTGAAAAGCTCGCCAGCATCTCGCGCGAAATTTCGATCAGAGCCCGGGCGGCGCGGCACTGTGGACCTGTAATCATCGTCACCTCCAGTTGCGGCGAGGATGCGTGAAGCCCGGCGGCGGGTCAACAGCAAGCGAGGGCCCGCGACCTTTCGACCGCGGACCGTTTTGCTCGAGCCGGTTGGTTATGACGATGTTTAGGCGAGCGGCGGACGCTGCTTTCGCCGGCGCCTGCCACCCGTGGACGACAGAACCCTATTTTGCCCGCATTCCCTCGATGATGCCGGAGATCTCGTCGGCACCGAAGCCGCCGGCGAGGCGCTTTTGCGCCAGTCTTTCGATCGGATCCATGAACGCCGGATCGATGCCCTGGCTGCGGCTTGCGGCGACGATATTGGTGATCGCCACCGATTGCATCGCAAGGTTCGACATCACGTCGCGGGCGTGGTCGCCGCTGTCGATCCGCTCGGCAAGGTCGGGCAGAGCCGTCATCATCGCTGCCAGCCAGGGCTCGACGAAGGCTAGGAACTGTATTGCCGTGACGCCAACGCTGCCGGCAAGCGCCGTTGCGTGCAGATAGCCGCCGAAGAGGCCGTACATCGCCGACAGCAATGCGAGGTCGTTGACCGCGGCGAGAACAGGATCTTCGCCGAGATAGTGGCTCTGGCCAAAGGCAGCTAGTTGCTCCTTTGCGCCCTCAAACGCATCGGCGCTGCCGCTGTAGAGAATGAAGGCGTGCGACGAGCCGATCATCGGCGGCGTCGCCATGATGCCGCCGTCGAGATAGAGCGCACCGTATCCGCCAAGACGGCCGGCGGTCGCCCGGACCTCGTCCGGGCGACCATCGGTGAGGTTGACGACGGTCTTGCCGGCCAGCAAGGGAGCGGCGTCGGCAAGCGTGGCTTCGGCGGCGGTATAATCGGTGAGGCACAGCACGATCACGTCGCTGACGTCGATGGCTTCCTGCACCGTTTCGGCTCGGCGCGCGCCGCGGGCAACAAGTGTGTCAGCCCGCGCCTGGGTGCGGTTCCAGACCGTCGTTACGTTGCCTGCTTCGATGAGGGCGTTTGCGAGGGCCGTGCCCATGGCGCCGAGGCCGATGATGGTGATGCAATTGGACATCCGATTCTCCGTTCTGGCTTGTTTCAGGCAGCCGGCGACAATTGCTGGCCGAGACCGCCATCGACCGTCAGCCTCGCGCCAGTGGTAAACGTCGCGTCGAAGGCGAGGAACAGCACGGCGCGGGCCACTTCGTCGGCGGTGCCGTTGCGGCCCATGGGCGTGATCGCGTCCCCCAGCGCCTTGAACTCTGCACGCTCGGCATCGGTGATGCCGGCAACGCCCTTGGTCGGCGTGTCGATGAAGCCGGGGCTGACCGAGTTGACGCGGATGCCGCGTGGCAACAGTTCGGCGGCAAAGACGGAGGCAAACGAGATCAGTGCCGCCTTGCTGCCGCTATAGACAGCCATGCCCGCATGACCGCCGACATCGGCGACAGAAGAGGTGAAGACGATGGAGCCGCCGTCGCGGATGAGCGGCGCCAGCCGCTGCACGGTGAAGAAGGCGCCCTTGGTGTTGATGGTGAACTGTCGGTCGTAGGAGGCCTCCGTCACCTGGTCGAACAGTTCGAGCAGCGACGTGCCGGCGTTGACGTGCAACAGATCGATCGACCCCAGCTTTTGGCCGACGGTCGCCCCGAGCACGGCGATCTCGCCGAGGTCGGAGATGTCGGATTTTACCGCATGGACACGCGCCCCGAAGCGCTCCTGGATCTTGGCGAGGTTGGCCGCATTGTTGCCGGTCAAGAGTACTTCCGCGCCGCCGTTGACGAGCCGTTCGACTGTCGCCAGGCCCATGCCATGCGTGCCGCCGATGACGACGGCTTTCTTGTCCTGATAGCTACCCATGATCTTTTCCTTCGATGTGAGTTCGATGGAGAAGAGATAAATTCATGGACGATATTGCGGAAGACGGGCAAATGTGGATGTATCGTCCACATTTGTAGACATCGGAAAATGGCCATGCGCAATCTCAACGACTTCATCGTCTTTGCCCATGTGGTCGATCACAAGGGGTTCGCGCCGGCCGCGCGCGCGCTCAACATGCCGAAATCGACGCTGAGCAAGCGCGTGGCCGAACTGGAAAAGACACTCGGCGTCAGGCTGATCAACCGCACGTCGCGCCGCTTCACCGTGACCGAGATCGGCGAGGACTTCTATCGACATGCCGCGGCGATGCTGATCGAGGCGGATGCGGCCGAAGCCATCGTCAAGGGCCGGCTCGCTGAGCCGAGCGGCACGGTCAGGATCACCGCCTCAGTGCCGACGGCGCAGATGACGCTGGCAGGCCTTCTACCGCCGTTGGCGCTCGCATACCCTAAGATGCGCGTGATGGTGCACGCGACCGACCGTTTCGTCGACGTCGTCCAGGAAGGCTTCGACATCGCCGTGCGCGATCACTTCGCGCCCTTGCCCGATTCGGGTCTTGTGCAGCGGCGGGTGGCAACGGACGCCATCTGGCTGGTGGCGGCACCGGCCTATCTCGAAAGCCGCGGGGCCCCGCGCGAACCGAGCGAGCTTTCGCGTCATGACGGACTTCTGGCGTCGTTGACCGCCGAGGGATGGACGATGCGCAATGATGCGGGTGTGGTCGTCCGGGTCCGTCCGGAGCCGCGTTTCCTTGCGGACGAATCCAATGTGCTCCGTGCGGCCGCCGTTTCCGGCCTCGGCATCACCGCGCTGCCGCGCAAACTCTGCCGGGCGGAAATCGAGGAGGGCAGCCTCGTTCGTGTCCTGCCCGATTGGGAAGCGGGCAGCGTCACCACGACCCTGCTGATGCCGCATCGGCGGGGGCAACTGCCGTCGGTGCGCGCGGTGGTCGACTTCATCGCCGAGCATCTGCCCGGCGCGCAAGGGTCGGCCGCATAGCTGCAATGATTGGCCAGATGGCGTGCATCACTGCCGTTGCGCGTCGGGCGGCCCCAACCTATCCTTCGCCCGAACGGATGCCCGAGTTGTCGAATGATCCCGCACGAGAACCATCAATGGACTTATTGGCTGGGCCGGGCGTCGCCTGAAGTCGAGTACGCCTTCTGGGCTGGCGGGCCTGCACCGGCACTTGGCATGCATTTCCACCCCGAAAGCCAGCTGACGACGGTGCATTCCGGCTGTCGCGCCTTTCAGGTGGGAAGCGTGATACTCCGGGTCGAGGCGGGGCAGTGCCTGCACATTCCCGCCGGTATGCCGCACCGAAGCCTTGCTGCCGAGCCCGAGGGCGCGCAATGCCTCAACCTCTACGCTGCCCTGCCGGATGCAGGCTGTGGCCCCACAGTATACTCGCTTCGTGAACTCGGGCTTTCCGAAGGGGAGGCCGATCCGCTCGCGCTGCTCCGCGGCGTTGGGGAACGATTGCAAGCGGGTGGCAGGTTGCCGGGACATGCGAGCGACGATCTCTGGCTTGGCGATATCGGTGTAAGCAGCATGACGGTCGGCAAGATCGCCGTTCGTCATGGTCTGAGCCGCGAAGGTTTCAGTCGTCGGTTCACGCGGCTGATCGGTATGTCGCCGCACGCCTATCGGCTGATGCACCGCCTGAACGCGGCCCGGCGCGATCTGCGATCGGAAACGTCGGTGGCCGACATCGCAGCAAAATATGGTTTTGCCGACCAGAGCCATCTCGGCCGTCATTTCCGCCGCGTCTTCGGCGCCACACCACGCGCCTATGGCGAAAACATGCGGGCGGTCACAAACGTTCCAGACGTGGTCACGGCCACAGGCTAGATCTCTTCGCATCATTGCGAAAGGCATGGCATGGACGGACTGATCGCGCCTCTTCTGTTTCTCGCCGGCATAGCCGGCGGCATCATCAATGCGCTAGCAGGGGGCGCAACGCTGATCACCTTCCCGGCGATGCTTGCCGCGGGTCTTCCGCCTGTTGTTGCCAATGCCTCGAATGCCATTGCCATCGCACCTGGGCACCTGCTGGCGGCGATTGCCGATCGCGAGAAGCTGCCGACCTTCGATCGGCGCATGCTGGTCCTGCACGCCCTCTGCGTCGTTGGCGGCGTCATCGGCGCACTGGTTCTGCTTGCGCTTCCCGATCGCCTCTTCGTGCTGCCGGTTCCCGGGCTCATCGGCCTTGCCACGCTGCTCTTTGCGTTTGCGCCGCGCATCGGCCAGTGGACCGTAACGCATCGCGGGAAGGGACAAGCATCAAGGACCGAAGGAATGGCCGCGCTGTTTGCCACTTCGATCTATGGCGGTTTCTTTGGTGCGGGGCTCGGCATCCTCCTGACGGCGGTGCTTTCGCTGCAAGAGCCGGGCGACATCCGCAAGGTCAAGGTGATGAAGAACCTGCTCGGCAGCTGTGTCAGCCTCGCGGCGATCGTCATCTTCATCGCGAAGGGCATGGTGCAATGGCCTGAGACGCTGACGATGTTGTCGGGCGCGCTGATCGGCGGCTATGCCGGCGGTCATCTGGTGCGGGTGCTGCCGGCCCAAGTCGTGCGGCTGTTCGTGATCCTCTCCGGCGCGGTCATGACCTGCGTCTATGCCGGCCGCTACTGGTTTTAAGGATGGCAGAAAGTTAGGGTTCAAATGAAAAAGGCCCGCTTGGAGCGGGCCTCTATGCTGTCTCGGTCGCGCGCTCAGCGCTCGGCAAGCGCCGGTTCGCCCTTTTTCTCGCGCACGAGGTTCATGAACCGGCGGAAGAGGTAGTGGCTGTCCTGCGGGCCCGGCGAGGCTTCCGGGTGATGCTGCACCGAGAACACCGGCTTGCCGGCGACGCGCAGGCCGCAATTGGTGCCGTCGAACAGCGAAATGTGAGTCTCTTCAACACCTTCCGGCAGCGACTTCGAATCGACCGCGAAGCCGTGGTTCATCGAGACGATCTCGACCTTGCCCGTGGTGTGATCCTTGACCGGATGGTTGGCGCCATGGTGGCCCTGGTGCATTTTTTCGGTCTTGCCGCCAAGCGCCAGCGCCAGCATCTGGTGACCGAGGCAGATACCGAACACCGGGATATCGCTCTTCAGCAGGTCCTGGATGACAGGCACGGCGTATTCGCCGGTTGCCGCCGGGTCGCCCGGGCCGTTGGAGAGGAAGATGCCGTCCGGCTTCTGGGCAAGCACCTCTTCGGCGCTCGTCGTTGCCGGCATCACGGTGACGCGGGCGTTGAGGCCGGTGAAGAGGCGCAGGATGTTGCGCTTGACGCCGTAGTCGAGGGCGACGACGTGGTAGTCGGCCTCGGCATCGCCGAGCGTCGAATAGCCTTCGTCCCAGACCCAGGGCTTCTCGGTCCACTGCGAGGACTGGCCGGAGGTCGCGACCTTGGCAAGATCGAGGCCTTCAAGCCCGCTCCAAGCCTTGGCTTCCTTCTTCAGCGTCTCGATGTCGAAGACGCCTGAGGGATCGTGGGCGATGACGGCGTTGGGCATGCCGTTTTCGCGGATCCAGGCGGTGAGTGCCCGGGTGTCGATGCCGCAGAGGCCGATGATGCCGCGGGCTTTCAGCCAGGCATCGAGGTGCTTGACGGACCGGTAGTTCGACGGCTCGGTGATATCGGCCTTGAAGATCACGCCGACCGCGCCGTGGCGGGCTGCCGGCGTCAGGTCTTCGATGTCCTCGTCATTGGCGCCGATATTGCCGATGTGCGGGAAGGTGAAGGTGACGATCTGGCTGAGGTAGGAAGGATCCGTCAGGATTTCCTGGTAGCCGGTCAGTGCCGTGTTGAAGCAGACTTCCGCCTGCACCTTGCCGGTTGCGCCGATGCCCTTGCCTTCGATGACGGTGCCATCGGCAAGAACGAGCAAAGCGGTGGGTTTTTCAGTGGTCCATGCGGGTGTCGCGGTCATCGTTCCTATCCCGTTGCGGCGCGAGGCGGGGCTTGAAAGCCCGACGGCTGATCGCCATTTTATGTGCTCAGGCATGGACGCGCGGAATCCCCGCGAAAAGTGCTCACATGCCAATGTCGTGCAGGTGCGGGAAAATAGCCAAAGCGCAAAGCCCGGTCAACCAGCCGCTGTGAATTGTCTGGAAATAAAATTCCTTTTAATTCAAGCGGTTGTGTAATCCGTTTGATTGCACCTGCCACACTGGTTTAAGACGACGACAACATTGACGCATCGAACCGGTTCCGGGCAAGAGCACCGCGGGCCGGCTTCGACATGGAGAAAGACATGCGCGACCAGTTCGCTGAGGTACTGAAAGAAGCCCTGAAGGCCAAGGACACGCGGCGCACCTCAACCGTGCGGCTGATCCAGGCTGCGATCAAGGATCGTGATATTGCCAACCGTGGCCTGGGCAAGGATCCGGTCGGCGACGACGAGATCCTGCAGATCCTCGCCAAGATGATCAAGCAGCGCGAGGAATCGGCGCGCATCTACGACCAGGGCGGCCGGCCGGAGCTTGCCGAGCAGGAGCGGCAGGAAATCGTCATCATCAACCAGTTCCTGCCGGCTCAGTTGCCAGAGGATAAGGTCAAGGAACTCTGTGCTTCGGTGATCCAGGAAACCGGCGCGCACGGGCTTCGCGACATGGGCAAGTGCATGAACGCGCTCAAGGAACGGTATCCCGGCCAGATGGACTTCGCCAAGGCCTCCGGCCTGGTCAAGGACCTGCTGAAGTAACCGACTGCGCCCGCTCGTCTGCGGCGGGCGCCGTTGCGGCATTGAAATTGCCGGTGAGCCTTTCATGGGCCTGATCGATCAGCGCGAACTTCTCCGCCTGATAATCCCAATATTCCCGGATGAAACCCTGCGACAGCCAGAGGCTGCTGCGACCCGGCGGGCCATCCCATCCCATGCCGCTGGGCACGGCGTTGAAGAAGCCGGCGCTGGATGCAAGTGCTTCGACGGTGATGGCCATGATGCGGGATCCGAGGTCGGGAGGCGAATTCATCCTGTTGTGCTTGGTCGGAGTCAGGGTCGATGCACGGCCTGGGTGTAGAAACATGTTCGCGCTAGACGCGCATCATCCGATGACCTACAGCAAGCGGGGTTTGCAATTGCCTTTTTACAGCCTGTGAATTGCGGGCAAGGCCGGTCAGCGCTGTGGCGTCCGGCGGTTTCGCCGCCTATATGGAGGATTGACCAGAGGTACCCATGCGCTTTTCACAGTCCTTTCTTGACGAGATACGCGACCGCGTGCCGATTTCGGACGTGATCGCCAAACGCGTCACCTGGGATCGGCGCAAGACCAATGTCTCGCGCGGCGACTACTGGGCCTGCTGCCCGTTCCACGGCGAGAAATCTCCGAGCTTCCACTGCGAGGACCGCAAGGGCCGCTACCATTGCTTCGGCTGTGGCGTTACCGGCGACCACTTCCGCTTCCTCACCGATCTCGAAGGCCTGAGCTTCCCCGAGGCGGTGCAGCAGATCGCCGACATGGCCGGTGTTGCCATGCCGCAGCCCGACCCGCAGGCCGAGAAGCGCGAAAAGGAACGCACCAGCCTGCTCGATGTGATGGAGCTGGCGACCCAGTTTTTCGAGGACCAGCTACAGACGGCCAATGGCGCCAAGGCGCGCGCCTATCTGCGCGAGCGCGGGCTGACCGGCCGCACCATCGAGACCTTTCGCCTCGGCTTTGCGCCCGACAGCCGCAATGCGCTGAAGGAATTTTTGGCCGGCAAGGGCATCGGCAAGGAGCAGATAGAGGCCTGCGGCCTGGTGGTGCATGGTCCCGAAGTGCCGGTTTCCTACGACCGCTTCCGTGACCGCATCATGTTTCCGATCCTGTCGTCGCGCGAAAAGGTCATCGCCTTCGGCGGCCGCGCCATGTCGCCGGATGCGCCGGCGAAGTATCTCAATTCGAATGAGACCGAGCTCTTCCACAAGGGCAACGTGCTCTACAACTTTGCCCGGGCACGCCGTGCAATGTCCGGGGGCAGCCGCCCCGGTGATGCCGGGCAAAACGAAAGTGCTACGGCGACGATCATCGCGGTCGAGGGCTATATGGACGTGATCGCGCTCCACCAGGCGGGCGTCGAGAATGCCGTTGCGCCGCTTGGAACAGCACTCACCGAAAACCAGCTCGATCTGCTCTGGAAGATGACGTCGCAGCCGGTGCTCTGCTTCGATGGCGACGGCGCCGGCATCCGCGCTGCCAACCGCGGCGTCGATCTGGCGCTGCCGCATCTGAAACCCGGCCGCTCGGTGCGCTTTGCCATGCTGCCTGACGGCAAGGACCCGGACGATCTGGTGCGGCAAGAGGGGCGGGCGCCCTTCGACCAGGTGCTGGCCAATGCAAGGTCGCTGGCCGAGATGGTCTGGCAACGTGAAATCCAGGGCGGCTCGTTCGATACGCCGGAAAAACGCGCCGAACTTGAAGCGAGGCTGAAGCAGGTCACCGCCGTCATTGCCGACGAAAGTGTGCGGCGCCACTATGGCCAGGACATGCGCGACCGGCTGCACGCCTTCCTGCAGGCCTCAAGCCCCGGTCGCGGCGGCGAGCGGCGGCAATTCGAGCGCGGCGGCCGCCAGGGCGGCGGCCAACGCGGCGGGCAGGGTGGACGCCAGCCCAACACCTCGGGTCCGACGGCAATCTCGGACCGGCTGGCGCGCTCGTCGCTGGTCAGCGGCCAGCAGGCGGTGCCCTCGTTGCGCGAAAGCGTGCTGGCGCTCACCATCGTCAACCACCCGCAACTGCTGTTTGACGAATACGACGAGATCTCGACCATCGAGTTCGACCACCGCGATCTGCAACGCTGCTGGGCGGCGGTGCTCAATGCGGCTGCCGCCAACGGCCCGCGCCTGACGCGTGAAGGGCTGGTGGAACAGCTGGAAGCCGAAGGCTTTGCGCCCTTGATCGCGGCCATCGACCAGCAGATCCGCTATGCCCGGCTGTGGACGGCGACAGCTGCTGCGGCACCCGAGGATGCGCGCGAGGGTTACCTGCAGGCGCTGGCGCTGCACCAGCGCTCCAAGGCGTTGCATTGGCAGCGGCGCGAGCTGGAGCGGGAACTGGCGCATGCGACCGAGGAGGGAGACCTCGAGGCCGTGCCTCAGCTCCTGCGCACACTTCAGGAAGTACAGTTCGAAGTGACGCGGCTTGAAAACCAGGAAGCGATCATCGAAGGCTTCGGTGTGCTCTCCGGCCGCGTGAAGGGACCGGCGGCCCGGTGACCGCCGAAAAGTCGCGCGCCCACGCCGAAATCCGGTCCGGTCTCAACAGTATGCCGACTATTCGCGCCAATGTTCGGCCACCCAGGGAGCTGGGCGGATATAGTGGCGCAGGTAGCGGATTGGATTCTTTTCACGCCGGTCACCGGAAAACAGGCGCCGGATATGCCCGAGCGGCGTGTCCACGCGGCCGCGATAGCCATACTGTCCGTCGATCGCATGCTGCGGCAGCAGGCTGCGGGGGAAAAGCACCACGCGTGCATCGGTCGGCAGGCGCGGCGCGAAGAAGTAGTTTAGGGGGAGCGGCCAGTGGCAGTCCTGCCGGAAATGCAGCACCCAGCGCCTTGGGAAAAGTTTTACGCCGCCCGGCGCGTTGCGCGTCACGAAACGCTGCTCGAAGCGGTATTCATTGGCAACGGCTTGCGGATCGGCCAGGAACTTCTGCTGCAGCGGCACCAGCTTGCCGACCGGGAAGCGAAACAGCGAGGTCTGGCCGAGCCGTTCGAACGGCGTCGTCTGGTTGCGCGCCAGGATCACATCGTCGGGTTCTCCGACCTCGAAGAAGGCGTCGAGCGACCCGACGATGACGATATCGAGGTCCAGAAACAGCACCGGTCCGCTGAGGTTGCCCAGCTTGGCGCCCCATAGCCGAGATTTGTTCCAGATGCCCGGCGTCTTCTCGGGCATTTTTCCAATGTCCAGCGGCGGCAGATCCTCGCAGAGAATTTCCGGGTGCAGACCCTCGCGATTGTCGGTGAAGCAGGTGAAGGTGAAGGGCGGGGTGATGTTGCGCGCCGCCATGGCATAGAGGCGGTTGATGAAGGGCGCGCCGTATTTGGTCCCCCAGTTGATGCAGATTAACTGCTTGACGCCGCCGCTTGCCGCCAGAATGCTAGACATCGTTACTTTCCAGTTTTTTCAATCCACGAGATTGCCGGTGACCGGAAGGGTCGCATCGGCGGCGAGTTCAGCTAACAGGTCCGAAGCCGCCCGTCCAGCCGCCGCGATTTGCCTTGCTCTATTCCGTTGACCGGAAGGCTATGGCATTGCGGTCGCTTGGGGCGATGATGATCAGGTGATTCCCGTAAAGGAGATATGATGGAGATTGGGCAAAGGGCGCAATGCGCCAAGGGCGTCGCCGGCCATCTCTTCGACGGAGCCGCGCCGGCACCTTTGGATGTGCTCAAACGCGTCTATGGCTACTCCGCCTTTCGCGGCCGGCAGCAGGAGGTGGTCGAGCATGTGGCCGCCGGAGGCGATGCAGTCGTTCTGTTTCCGACCGGCGCCGGCAAGTCGCTCTGCTTCCAGATCCCTGCACTCTGCCGTCCCGGCCTCGGCGTCGTCGTTTCGCCGCTGATCGCGCTGATGCGCGATCAGGTCGAGGCGTTGAAGCAGCTCGGCGTCAATGCGGCGGCACTCAATTCGTCCCTGACGCGCGAAGAAGCGGTGGCCGTGCGCCGGCAGATTGCCGATGGCACGCTTGACCTCCTCTACGTCACGCCCGAGCGCATCGTCACCGATGGTTTCGCCGATCTCATCGGCAATGCCCGCATTGCGCTTTTCGCCATCGACGAGGCCCATTGCGTTTCGCAGTGGGGTCATGATTTCCGGCCGGAATATCGCACCCTCGGCCTGCTTGCCGAGCGCTATCCCGGCGTTCCGCGCATCGCGCTGACGGCGACGGCCGATCCGCATACCCGCGAAGACATTATCGAGCGCTTGTCGCTGCAGGGCGCCGAAGTCTTTACCACCAGCTTCGACCGACCGAACATCGCCTATGAAATTGTCGAGCGCGACCAGCCGCGCCAGCAGTTGCTGCGCTTTGTCTCCCGCTTCCGCGGATCGTCCGGCATCGTCTATTGCCTGTCGCGGGCAAAGGTCGAGGACACTGCGGAATGGTTGAACGGGCAGGGCATTCGAGCGCTGCCCTATCACGCCGGCATGGACCGGACGCTGCGCGACACCCATCAGGACGCGTTCCTCAAGGAGGAGAGCCTCTGCCTGGTCGCAACCGTCGCCTTCGGCATGGGCATCGACAAGCCGGATGTGCGCTATGTCGCCCATCTCGATCTGCCGGGCTCGGTCGAGGCCTATTACCAGGAGACCGGCCGCGCCGGACGTGACGGCCAACCGTCCGAGGTCTGGATGGCCTATGGCATGGCCGACGTCTTGCAGCGCCGCCGGATGATCGACGAGGGCGCAGTGGCGGACGAAATCAAGCGCATCGAGCGCGGCAAGCTCAATGCGCTTTTGGCGATCTGTGAGACGGCTGGCTGCCGCCGACAGGCGATCCTCGCGCATTTCGGCGAGGCGCATCCCGGTCGTTGCGGTCATTGCGATACCTGCCTGAAGCCCGTGGAAACCTGGGACGGCACCGAGGCCGCGATCAAGGCGCTCGCCGCCGTCTACCGCACCGGCGAGCGCTTCGGCACCGGCCATGTCGTCGACGTGCTGATGGGGACCGTCAACGAAAAGACCGAGCGTTTCGGCCATGTCGACATCCCGGTCTTCGGCGCCGGCAAGGATCTGCCGGCGCGTACCTGGCAATCGGTGTTTCGGCAATTGCTGGCCGCCGGTCTCGTCAGCGTCGATCACACGGCCTTCGGCGCAGTCAAGCTCGAAGCGGAGGCCCGCGCCGTGTTCAAGCGCGAGCGCCAGGTGCTGTTTCGCAAGGACCGCCCGCAGACGGGCAAGGCGGCGCGGCAGGCGAAATCGGGCAGCCAGCGCGAGCGCGCCGACCTTGCCGGTTCCGACCTCGAACTGTTCGAACTGCTGCGCGCCGAGCGCTTCACCATCGCCAAGGACCTGAACGTGCCGCCCTACGTCGTCTTCCCGGATGCAACGCTGATCGCGCTCGCCAAGGAGCGCCCGCGCGGCTTCGACGAGCTGCTCGACATCCCCGGCATCGGCGAAAGCAAACGCGAGCGGTACGGCGAGGCATTTCTGGCCGTGATCGACGGGTATTTGGAGGGGTGAGGCCCGACGATTAGCTCTCGCGGTTGGGCTTTGTCCCGATTCTCGTATCTTTTCGGCACTGGTGCAGTACGAAGTTGGGGGAGTTCCGCCCTCAGACCAGCTAAGTCGCGCCGCCGACGCGGCGCGGCTGGATTCCTGTGACAAGCACAGGAATGAGGGCGTGGCGGGCGGTCGAAATTCTTTCACCCAACTACAATTTTTACTTGTGCAATAAGCGCGATATCGCCAATTTCCCTTTCATGAGGGGCTATGTCTACATCCTCGCGTCCAAGCGAAAGGCACGCTTTATGTTGGCGTGACGAAGGATCTCGCCACCCGGCTTTACGAACATCAGAACGACCTGACGCCCGGCTTCACATCGAGATACGTCAAGACGCTGGTCTGGTTTGAGGAGTTTGATTTGCTGACCGCGGCGATAACTCGGGAGAAAACGATCAAGAAATGGCCTCGAAAGTGGAAGTTGAACCTGATCGAACGCATGAACCCGGATTGGGAGGATATCTCGCCCTATCTGCATGCCCTCTGACCAATGATCCCGTCTCATTGTCCTGAGCTTGGGATAATATTGCCGCGATTGTTGGGGACCAGATTCTGAATACGCTGGCTGCAACTACGTCCCCTCCCTCATTCCTGTGCTTGTCACAGGAATCCAGCCGCGCTGCGTCGGCGGCGCGAATGGATGGTGCTTGATGGGACAAAGGGTGCCAGCTTCGATCTTCGACCGCTCAAAAGCTGGAGTGGCCGAAGCAATATGTCTCGCACCGCCAAGGGCGCGACATAAAATTTCAGACCAGCGGGTCTGTTGCGAAAGGCCCTGTCGTTTTCCCTCACTACTGCCTCTGCGCATGGCCTGGCCGCTGGAATTTGCTGCAACGGGAAAGCTGTCGTGGTACTCGTCTGGCACGAAACGTCCTTTTCACAGTGAAAGCGGCCCGCCATGACCAATGCTTTTCTTTCCCACCTCCGCTCCGAACTCGATGGCTTGAAATCATCCGGTCTCTACAAGTCGGAGCGGGTGATCGTCTCGAAACAGGCGGGCGAGATCGAGGTTGCCTCGGGCGAGCGGGTGCTGAACTTCTGTGCCAACAACTATCTCGGCCTGGCCGACAATGCGGAACTGACTGAGGCCGGCAAAAAGGCGCTCGACCGTTACGGCTACGGCATGGCCTCGGTGCGCTTCATCTGCGGCACGCAGGAAGAGCACAAGCAGTTGGAGGCGCGCATCTCCGCCTTCCTCGGCCTGGAAGACACGATCCTTTATTCCTCCTGTTTCGACGCCAATGGCGGCCTGTTCGAGACGCTGCTGGGCGAAGAGGACGCGATCATCTCCGACGCCTTGAACCACGCCTCGATCATCGACGGCGTGCGCCTCTCCAAGGCCAAGCGCTTCCGCTATGCCAACAACGACATGGCGGCGCTGGAGGAAGAGCTGAAGAAGGCCGAAGGCAGTCGCTTCAAGCTGATCGCCACCGACGGCGTGTTCTCGATGGACGGCATCATCGCCAATCTCGGGGGCGTCTGTGACCTCGCCGAGAAGTATGGCGCCATGGTCATGGTCGATGACAGCCATGCGGTCGGCTTCGTCGGCAGGAACGGTCGCGGCTCGGCCGAACATTGCGGTGTCGAGGGCCGCGTCGACATCATCACCGGCACGCTCGGCAAGGCGCTCGGCGGCGCCTCGGGCGGTTACACGTCGGCCAAGGCCGAGGTTGTCGACTGGCTGCGCCAGCGCTCGCGGCCCTATCTGTTTTCCAACACGCTGGCGCCGGTGATTGCCGCCGCCTCGCTCAAAGTGTTCGACCTGATCGACAACGGCGATGCGCTGCGGGCGCGGCTGTCGGACAATGCGGCGCTGTTTCGTGACCAGATGTCGAAGCTCGGCTTCACGCTGGCCGGCGAGGGCCATCCGATCATCCCGGTGATGCTCGGCGATGCCGCACTGGCGCAGGAGATGGCGGCGCGCATGCTCAAGAAGGGCGTCTACGTCATCGGCTTCTCCTTCCCGGTGGTGCCAAAGGGCCAGGCGCGCATCCGCACGCAGATGTCGGCCGCCCACAGCGAAAACGACGTGCGCCGGGCGATTGCCGCATTCGAAGAGGTCGGCCGCGAGCTCGGTGTGATCAAGTGAGTGTAGAGCTCTGCCCCTCACCCTAGCCCTCGGCATGTTCCTTCTCCCCGTCTCGCGGGGAGAAGGTGGCGGCAGCCGGATGAGGGGCGGCCCCAGGCGGGCAGTTGATTTTGGAGACAACCAAATGACGAAGATGATGAAGGCGCTGGTCAAGACGAAGCCGGCGGTCGGGCTCTGGATGGAACGTGTGCCGGTGCCGGAGGTCGGACCGAACGACGTGCTGATCAAGGTGAAGAAGTCGGCGATCTGCGGCACCGACGTGCATATCTGGAACTGGGACCAATGGGCCCAGAAAACCATTCCGGTGCCGATGGTCGTCGGCCATGAGTTCATGGGCGAGATCGCCGCGGTCGGCTCGGCCGTCACCAAATACCATGTCGGCGAGCGGGTCTCGGGCGAGGGCCATATCGTCTGCGGCAAGTGCCGCAATTGCCGCGCCGGCCGTGGCCATCTTTGCCGCAACACGCTCGGCGTCGGTGTCAACCGGCCGGGTTCGTTCGGCGAATTCGTCTGCCTGCCGGAATACAATGTCGTGCCGATCCCCGAAGACGTTCCCGACGAGATCGCCGCGATCTTCGATCCCTTCGGCAATGCGGTGCACACCGCACTGTCGTTCGATCTGGTCGGCGAGGATGTGCTGGTGACCGGCGCCGGGCCGATCGGCATTATGGGGGCACTGGTTGCCAAGCGCTCGGGCGCGCGCAAGGTGGTGATCACCGACATCAACCCGACGCGGCTGGAGCTTGCCCGCAAGGTCGGCATCGACCATGTCGTCGATGCGTCGAAGCAAAACCTCGCCGACGTGATGAAGGCGATCGGCATGACCGAGGGCTTCGATGTCGGGCTGGAAATGTCGGGGGCAGCACCCGCCTTCCGCGACATGATCGACAAGATGAACAATGGTGGCAAGATCGCCATTCTCGGCATTGCGCCGGCCGGATTCGAGATCGACTGGAACAAGGTGATCTTCAAGATGCTCAACCTCAAGGGCATCTACGGCCGCGAGATGTTCGAGACCTGGTACAAGATGATCGCCTTCGTCCAGGGCGGGCTCGACCTGTCACCGGTCATCACCCACCGCATCGGCATCGACGAGTTCCGCGACGGCTTCGAGGCCATGCGCTCCGGCAACTCCGGCAAGGTCGTCATGGACTGGTAAGCGGGACGCTTCGGCGCAGTGCCGGAAACCACCAGGCCGCGCGTTCCACGGATGCGCGGCTTTTTCGTCAGCGTTTCCCGTTTAGACGGAATCGCAGAAACGCTATATCTCTTTGTTTTTGCGCATTTCCTGACGGAAAACCGCTGCGCACTTCTCCTGGAAATGCTCTAGTTGGCAAGGCCGAACTGGATCTCGATCTCGTGGTAGCGGGCGCCCGGGCCGGCCCAGCGATGATAAATCTCGCGGCTCTCGCCGGAGAAATTGTGTCTGCTCATCTCGATCTTTTCCACCAGCGGCGCATAGCCCTGGGTGAAGAGGCTTCGCATCGGGCCTTGATGCAGGGTCGAGGCTACCATGATCGGCTCGAGCTCGATCATATCCAGCGCGCCGCGATAGCCCTCGCCACGCTCGACGGGTCGGCAGATGCGCCAGTCAAAGACGGTTCTGGCGTTCTTCGGCAGGTTCTGCGCGATGAAGATCCAAGGCCCTGCGGGCTTGCGCCCCGCCCGGCCGATCTCCGCCTCGATCAGCGGTGCCAGCTCGGCGGCTGCATGCCTGACGTCCGGGATTGTGATCCTGCGCGCAATGCTGATGACGCGCATGGCGTCGGTTTCCTTGATGTTCATTCTGGCCTCCGTTTCCTGCAGCGCCGCGCGTCTTTTCAGACGCGCAAAGGTCGCTGTAGCGCTTTGAATTGCCGCATGTTTTTGTCCATAAATCGGGTACGATTTAAGGAAACATGCAGTAGGGCGGAAGGTCTTTCGAGATCGGGTCGCGGGCAAGCGAAAAACCGGAATAATGTTGCGAACTCTAAGACGAAGTCCGCCGTTTCAGGAATTGTTTTGCGTCTTGTTGATCCGGCTTGTTCGTCGGCTGCGGTGCACTATCTTTGCCGACGCTGCCGATGTCTGCGATCAGCGGTTGAGACGATCAGAGGAGCCCGTGCATGCGCTATGAGGGAAGCTGTCATTGTGGAAAGATTGCCTTCGAAGTTGAGGGCAACTTCGCCGAGGCGATCGATTGCAATTGTTCGATGTGTCGCCGGCGTGGCGGATTGCTGGCCTTCGTTTCGCGCGACAGTCTGAGGCTGAAGACGCCGGAAGCTGATCTCTCGACCTATGAATTCAACAGGCATGTCATCAAGCATCATTTCTGCAACCATTGTGGCATCGCACCCTTCGGCGAAGGGGCCGGTCCGAACGGACCCATGGCGGCCGTCAACCTGCGCTGTCTGCCGGAGTTCGACATTGAGGCAGTGAAGATCGTCAAATATGACGGGCTTTCGGTGTGAGGGTGCCAACGCGTATAGTCATGGTTGCGCCGTTGGCCAAGGCACAACGGAGCCTTGCCGATAAGCGGTATCGACCCTTGTCTTTTGACGGGCAGCGCCTACATGTTCAGCGGACGCTGATAAACACCAAAAAACATGAACTGAGGCGATTTTTGCCGAATCGGGCGGTTTTTCAGCGGAAATGCTTGACGGGATCGAAAATTCTGGGAATCACCATTTCCAAGCAAGAAATGGCGAAATGACACGGCGGTTAGGATATCATGCCAGTAGTGCTTCAGTGGCAGGACTGTCGGAGCTTGCCCGCTTTGCCACGATCGCTATCGTGGTTAATCAGGAATTAAACATCATCCCGTTACGTCAGGGGAAATGATTCGGTGGCGGGTGCGCGGCGCACCCGGACCTTCGAGCGGCATTTGCACCGGGCTCACGCCGGTTGCGACAAGGAAAGCGACGAACTAAATGGCAACCAAAGTCAAAGAAAACGAAGAAGCTGACGTTGAACGCGAAGGCGCTCCGGACGGCCCGCTTCTCGATCTTTCCGATGACGCTGTCAAGAAGATGATCAAGGCCGCCAAGAAGCGCGGCTATGTGACGATGGACGAATTGAACTCCGTCCTGCCGTCCGAAGAAGTCACCTCCGAGCAGATCGAAGACACGATGGCGATGCTCTCCGACATGGGCATCAACGTCATCGAAGACGAGGAAGCTGAGGAAGCCGCCGGCGGCAGCAGCGACGACGAAAGCAGCGACGACGACAACGACGGCGAAGGCGGCGAACTGGCCCCTTCCGGCGGCACGGCGCTTGCGGCGACGAAGAAGAAAGAGCCGACCGACAGAACCGATGACCCGGTGCGCATGTATCTGCGCGAAATGGGTTCGGTAGAGCTTCTGTCGCGCGAGGGCGAAATCGCGATTGCCAAGCGCATCGAGGCTGGCCGCGAGACGATGATCGCTGGTCTCTGTGAGAGCCCGTTGACGTTCCAGGCGCTGATCATCTGGCGCGACGAACTCAACGAAGGCCAGACGCTGCTGCGCGAGATCATCGATCTCGAAACCACCTATTCCGGTCCCGAGGCAAAGGCTGCTCCGCAGTTCCAGAGCCCGGAAAAGATCGAGGCTGACCGCAAGGCTGCCGAGGAAAAGGAAAAGACCCGCAAGGTTCGCGCCGCCAACGACGACGACATCACCAATGTCGGCGGCGATGTCATGCCGAGCGAGGAGGAAGAGGAAGACGACGACGAGTCGAACCTCTCGCTCGCCGCCATGGAAGCGGAACTGCGCCCGCAGGTCATGGAAACCCTCGACATCATCGCCGAGACCTACAAGAAGCTGCGCAAGCTGCAGGACCAGCAGGTGGAAGCCCGCCTGGCTGCCACTGGCACGCTGTCGCCTGCCCAGGAGCGCCGCTACAAGGAGCTCAAGGACGAGCTGATCAAGGCGGTCAAGTCGCTGTCGCTCAACCAGAACCGCGTCGACAGCCTCGTCGAGCAGCTCTACGACATCTCCAAGCGCCTGATGCAGAACGAAGGCCGCCTGTTGCGCCTGGCCGAATCCTACGGCGTCAAGCGTGACTCGTTCCTCGAGCAGTATTCCGGCGCCGAACTCGACCCGAACTGGATGAAGTCGATCAGCAACCTGGCCGGCAAGGGCTGGAAGGAATTCGCCAAGAGCGAAAACCAGACGATCCGCGACATCCGCCAGGAGATCCAGAACCTTGCGACCGAAACCGGCATCTCGATCGCCGAATTCCGCCGCATCGTCTCGATGGTGCAGAAGGGCGAGCGCGAAGCGCGCATCGCCAAGAAGGAAATGGTCGAAGCGAACCTGCGCCTCGTCATCTCCATCGCCAAGAAGTACACCAACCGCGGCCTGCAGTTCCTCGATCTCATTCAGGAAGGCAACATCGGCCTGATGAAGGCGGTCGACAAGTTCGAATACCGTCGCGGTTACAAGTTCTCGACCTATGCGACCTGGTGGATCCGTCAGGCGATCACCCGTTCGATCGCCGACCAGGCCCGCACGATCCGCATTCCGGTGCACATGATCGAAACGATCAACAAGATCGTTCGCACGTCGCGCCAGATGCTGCATGAAATCGGTCGCGAACCGACGCCGGAAGAATTGGCCGAGAAGCTCGCCATGCCGCTCGAAAAGGTCCGCAAGGTCCTGAAGATCGCCAAGGAGCCGATCTCGCTCGAAACCCCGGTGGGCGACGAAGAGGATTCGCATCTCGGCGATTTCATCGAGGACAAGAATGCGCTGCTGCCGATCGATGCCGCCATCCAGGCGAACCTGCGCGAAACGACGACCCGCGTTCTTGCCTCGCTGACGCCGCGCGAAGAGCGCGTCCTGCGCATGCGCTTCGGCATCGGCATGAACACCGACCATACGCTCGAAGAAGTCGGCCAGCAGTTCTCGGTTACCCGCGAACGTATCCGTCAGATCGAGGCGAAGGCGCTGCGCAAGCTCAAGCATCCGAGCCGCTCGCGCAAGCTGCGCTCGTTCCTCGACAGCTAAGCGGTCGAAGGTCGAACCATCAAGAAGCCGGGCGCTCAGCCCGGCTTTTTTGTTGTTCCGATGCTTTCTTGTAGGTGTCTCCGCACAGGACTATACTTCCCCTTTCGGAGCAATTGGGGCACCCGGCTTGAAGCACGGGCAGTCGCACCGTGGGCGTGAAGCGTGCCCTCATGGAGGTGTGAAATGACCACTTATGTCGTGCTCCTCAACTGGACAGAGCAGGGCGTTAAGAACGTGCGCGAGTCTCCCAAGCGGCTCGACGCGGCCAAGAAGATGCTCGCCGACATGGGCGGCTCCTTCAAACATTTCTTTCTGACCATGGGCGAGTACGACATGGTGGCTATCTGCGAGGCGCCTGACGATGCGGTGGCGGCGCGCTTTGCCATGACGCTCGGCATGGGTGGCAATGTGCGCACGCGGACGCTCAAGGCCTTCCCGGAAGCCGCCTATCGCGAGTTGGTCGCGTCCCTGGGCTGAGATCAGCAGGCGCTGAGCGCAACAATCGGCAATACGATGCTTATCTACGGCGCGCCGTTGCCGGAGAGTATGCGCGCGGCGCCGCGCATGGCATCCCGAAAGGCCTCGTCGAAGCTGACGCCGCGGATCTGCCAGCGATACTCCCTGCCGTTTTCGGTGATGCGCCAGTCGGCGATCCAGCCGCGGGCGGCATCGGACCATACGAGGGTGCCGGCGAGGGGCACTTCCGCGCCGATATCCGTTGCGAGCTGTTTGAGCTCGGCCGGCCGCTGGCGCGATAGATGGACGAAATCAAGGTCTTTGCTTGTAAGCGTTGCAGCATCGGGCAGCCGCACCGAGAGCGCCAGCGGTACTGCCGCGACGGCAAGCGAATCCGCCATATACGGGCTCTCGCTGCCGTCGCGCGTCAGCACGAAGCGGCGCCTCTGATCGTGAACGGCAAGCAGCACGGCGATTGTCGGCCGCGGCGACAGCCACGGCTTGCGCCCGAGCTTTGCCAGGAGCGGATCGATGGTGGTGGGATCGAAACGGCAGGTAAGGTCATGCGGGCGGTCATGCGTTCCCTGCTCGTCATGAATCGGGACGCCTTCCAGCCGGTCGCGGTAGGAGAACGAGGCGACGAACTCTGCGGCTTGCACCTGCAGGGCGGCAAGTGCCGTGCTCCCCGTGAGCGTGAAATCGCCGGAGACCTTGACGAGAACCTCGCTCAGGCATTCGCGAAAGCCGATCTGCCGGTTCTGCTCGCCGGTGCCTGTGACGATCGCATCGCTGACATAGAGCGCCGTCCGGTCGGCGGCTTGCGCGCCGGTCCACAACAGCCCGATGATCGCTGCGGTCATCACAAGCGTTTTGGCTAGCCTGCCCATCAGCCCGTCAGTTTACCGGCGGCAGCGGGCAGCTGAGGTCGCCTTCCTGACAGCTGAGATAGCCCTTGAAATCCTTGACGCGGTTCTGGGTCAGGTTATCGCGGCACAGAAGGACGATCATCGGATAGGCGGTGCCGCCCGTAACCCCGGCGGCGGAAAAATCGCATTCGGCATCACGGAAGGCGATCCATGCCTTTTGTGCGGCAATGAGCAGCTTGGTGGTGTCCTGGTCGTCCTTCAGGCGCGCCTCGATCTGCTTGTAGAGGGTGTTGAGTTCGGTGTCGGAGGCCTTGAGGGATTTATCAGCGCATTCGTTCATCGTCGCCTGGTCGCTGGCATTGGCGCAATCGTCGGCCCATGCGGCGGGTGCAAGGCCCACCAGTCCGACAAGGGTTGCAAACATCAAAGCAGGAAACCGCATGTCTTCGCTCTCCTCGTTTCGCGCCTGCCGCCGTCGACGCGCGCTCGCATGATCTTCGGAAACCTGCGGACGCGCAAAGGACGCCGTAGCACTTTGAACCTGCTGCATAATTTATCCTTAAATCGGATCCGACTTCAGGACGTATGCGGTAGCCCCGCAATCAATCGTATTCGATTCAAAACCGATCCTTAACGTTTACGTTTTATCAATCTCTCGGAAACGAGAGGTTCGAAGATGCGTTGCGTTTTTGTCGTCGTCCTCCTGTTGCTGGCCGGTTGCGCAACGGTGCCGAGAGACACCCGGAACGCGTGCGCGGTTTTCGAGCAGCGAGATGGCCTTTTCAACAATTGGCGCCGCGCCGCCTATCAGGCGGAGCGCGAATATGGCGTGCCCGTTCCGGTGCTGATGGCGACGATCTATACGGAATCCGGCTTCCGCCATAATGCCAAGCCGCCGCGCACAAAACTCTTCGGCTTCATTCCCTGGACGCGCGTTTCATCGGCCTATGGCTATTCGCAGGCGCTCGACGGCACCTGGGCGCGCTACCAGAGCGAAACCGGCCGCTGGACGGCGCGGCGTTCGGATTTCGGCGACGCCATCCGCTTCATTGCCTGGTATCACCGCGAAAGCAGCCAGAAGAACGGCATCGCGCTCAACGACGCCTATCGGCTCTACATCGCCTATTATCACGGGCATGCCGGTTATGCCCGCGGCAACTGGAGCGACACGGCCAAGACCGGCGCCAAACGCGCCTCTGGCATGGCCTCGCTCTATAGCCGCCAACTCAACGGTTGCGGAAGCTGATGTCATATCAGCAGCTGGCATAGGGCTCAGCCGGCGGCGGCCTTTTCAAGCCCGGCGACGTCGATCTTGACCATGCCCATCATCGCCTGCTGGGCGCGGCCGGCGCGGGCCGGATCAGGATCGCTCAGGTGCTGCATCAGCGCATCCGGTATGATCTGCCAGGCAAGGCCGAAGCGGTCCTTCAGCCAGCCGCAGTGCTGCGGCGTGCCGCCGTCGAGCAGGCGCTCCCAATAATAGTCGACCTCCGCCTGATCGGCACAGCGCACGAAGAACGAGACGGCTCCGGAAAACTTGAAATGCGGCCCGCCGTTGAGCCCAATGAACGCCTGTCCCTCAAGCTCGAACGAGGCGGTGAACGCCTTACCGTCAGGCCCTTTCTTGACGTCGGTGACGCGGGAATTGCGGAAGATGGAGGTATAGAACTGGATGGCGTCTTCGAGCTGGTTGTCGAACCAGAGAAAGGGCGTGATCTTCTGCATGACTGTTGCTCCCTTGGGCGGTGGTCTTCCCAAGGACGAACGAAAAGCGGATGTGCCGACAGGCGACCCGGATTTTTTCTCAAAGCCTTGAGTGGCCGCAACAGGCCGGCCGGCAAAGGCGGCGAGGGCACCCAAGCATTCATCATCTGAAAAAATCGCTGGTTTTGTCGGAACCTTTCCATCCCGTTCGTCCTTTGTTGGTCGAAGCAACCGAGGAGGATATCGACATGAGTTACGTGGATGGTTTCATCGTTGCCGTGCCCAAGGGCAATATCGAGGCCTACAAGGACATGGCGCGGCAGGCGGGCGATGTGTGGATGGAGCATGGCGCACTCTCCTATGCCGAATGCCTCGGCGACGACGTGCCCTATGGCGAGGTGACGTCCTTTCCCCGCGCCGTGCAGGCCAAGGACGACGAGACCGTGGTCTTTTCCTGGATCGTCTACAAGTCGCGCGCCGACCGTGACGCGATCGTTGCCAAGGTGATGGCGGATCCGCGGCTGCAAGGCGATGCCTGGAAGGATGTGTTCGATGGCAAGCGCATGATCTATGGCGGATTCGAGGCTTTTCTCGAGAAATAGACTTGGCGGGAGGCCTACAGCGCCGCGCGTCTTATTAAACGCGCAAAGGTCGCTGTAGCCCTTTGAATTGCTGCATGTTTTATCCTTAAATCGAATAGGATTTAAGGAGACCTGCAGTGGGCTTGACTTGGCAGCGGCTTTTGCCAAACCCGTTCAGGTGGCGGCGCGCTTGCCGCCGCCAGCCGAGGAGAACCAACGCCGATGCCGCAGACCACGATCGTCATTTCCACCCGCGGCCAGGGGCTCTACGAGTTCACCGACGAGGCGGCAGACTTCGTCAGCGCCAACGGCGCGGGCGAGGGGCTTTTGACCCTGTTCGTCCGCCACACCTCCTGCTCGCTGTTGATCCAGGAAAACGCCGATCCCGACGTGAAGCGGGACCTCCGCGAGTTCTTCGCCCGGCTGGTGCCGCCATCCTCCGATCCGTCGATGCGCTGGGTGGTGCACACGCAGGAGGGGCCAGACGATATGCCCGCTCACATCAAGGCGGCGCTGACGCAGGTGTCGATCGGCGTGCCCGTCAATGCGGGCCGCATGGCGCTCGGCACCTGGCAGGGGCTCTATCTCTTCGAACACCGCGACCGGCCGCACCGCCGCGAGATCGTGCTGCATCTGGGGCCATGACATCTGCCGATTGACCGCGGCAACGTCTTGAAGGGGACTGTCACCCCTCCATATTGGTTAGGGAACGGGGTGCGAACGAAATTTGCCGGCGCGTTCGTTCGATCGTCGTTTCCTCGTCTGCCGTCCGAAAGGCATGGCCATACGCAATCAGCATCGAGGTAGATATGACCGACGCGCAGACCATTGCCAGCCGCTTCATCGAGGCGCTCAACGACCGCGATTTCCACGCCTTGGCGCGGCTTGTCGACGAGGACGTGGCGCTTGATTCGCTGACCGGCCAGCGCACCGTCGGCGTCGAGCCGCTGCGGGCAAGCATCATGACCTATCTCCGGCATTTCGACGAAACCTATGGCGACATCGTGCTGATGCGCGACAATTTCGGCCAGCGGATTGCCGCCGATGTGACGGCGCGCGGCACCTATCGTGAGACGCTGGAGGGCTTTCCCGCCGCATCCGGCCAAACCTATTCGATCCCCACCGTCTTCGTATTCGAGATCGAGGACCAGTCGATCACCCGGCTCAGCCATTATCGCAACATGCGGGCTTTCGAAGCCGAACTTGCCGGCTGATCGGCAGCGACGCATCACGGCCGCCTCAAGGAAATCGTGGCGATCTTTTTATGCCGCCCGTCGCGCGCGGTATCGCAATCCTGCGTGCCGGGGATTCCATTAATCAACTGATATTTCTAGCGAAAATCCGGTTCTGGTGCGGCAGCACCGCGCCGTTGCGGCTCGCTTAAAAGTCGAACGAATCTTTGTCTCCCGCCGGTTTTCGTCAGGTGCCCGCAATCTGAACCCCGCATGAATGTGCAGTTCCGCTAGCGTTCAGTTTGGCGCCGCTATTGTCCGATCAATCGCTTGGGACGGTGATTGCAGATTGAACCCTTCAAGCCCTCGGAGAAAGACCATGAAGAATACCCTCATCAACGCAGCCGCCGCCGTCGTCATCGGTTTGACCGGCCTCGTGGGCGCCGCTTCCACCGCTTCCGCAGAAACCGTCGAATTCGGCTTCGGCTCGGGCGGTGGCGTCCAGGTCCAGTATCGCGACTACGACGGTGGTTATGGTGACGAGCGCGACTGGGGTCGCGAGCGCCGCGGTCCGGACCGTGGCTGGGATGGCGGTGGCCGCCGTAGCCGTTGCGCCCCCTGGATGGCCGTCGACAAGGCCCGTGACCATGGCCTGCGCCGCGCCCATGTCGCCGATGTCTCGCACCGCCGCGTCGTCGTCGAAGGCAGCCGCCGCGGCTATCGCCAGACGATCGCGTTCGCCAACGTTCGCGGCTGCCCCTTTATCGGCCGCTGGTAATCCAAGCCTTTTCCGTCCTGTCTCCCCCGGCCGGCGGAAATGCGCCCCCTCACGCCCCAGGCGTGAGGGGTTTTTCTTTGTCTGAGACACATCGCAGAAGAGCAGGGCTGGGCCGCACGCCACAAGTCTCTGGTCCACCTGGCGCTGTTGCGAAGCCGCGACCCACTTTGCGTTGTTTGGCGGGAGGGCTGCCTCAGTGGCCGGGCAAAGCGTGGCTCTGCCAATCAAAGCGCGCAGCAATTCCAAGTGCTACAGCGACTTTGCGCGTCTGATACGACGCGCGGCGCTGTCGTGCGTGGGACCGTATGCGCTCCATCCGGTGAGCAGCATACCGCAGAGCGATGCCTTGGCATCGGCCGCGACGCTGGTTAGCCGACAGAGGGTCCACCCGGAGGGGGTCGGTGCTTCTGGCCTCCAGACGGGGTCGATAATCCTCAGCGGCCGGGTTCTCTTGTTTTACCCATGTCGTTATCGCAAGCCTGCGGCACACTTTCGCGACATGCTTCAATCTCAAGCCGGACAGAAAAAGCCCCGCGCGGTTGTAACCGCACGGGGCTTTGCTATGCGACTGATGCCCGCCTAAGCGAAGCGTCGTACCGAGCCAACTGCAGGCCCGCAAAACCCGCCCGCACTTTCCGCGGGACGGGCCTCAGCGGTCGGTCTTACTGCTTGATCGCGAAGGTGACGTTGACGGTCACGTTGTAGCTGTTTTCGCCCGTTGCCATCGGCACGGAGTCGGCTGCGTATTCCTTGGCCATGCCGGCGCGCATCATCGGCACCGGCTCCGGGCGGAAGCCCTGTTCGGTGATCTCGACGATGTTGCCGAGCGAGACGCCGGCAGCTTCGGCCAGAACCTTGGCCTTCTCGATGGCGTCGGCAACGGCTGCCTTGCGCGCTTCGGTGATGGTGCCTTCCGGCTTGTCGTTGGTGAACTGGATGCCGCCGCCCTGGTTGACGCCCAATGTCACCGATTTGTCGACGATGTCACCGAGCTTGGCGAGGTCGCGCACGCGCACGCTGACGCCGTTGGCCACCTGGTAGCCGATCAGCTCCGGCGGGCGGTTGCCGCCGTCATTGTTGGGCGGGTAGTTGTATTGCGGGTTGACCGAAAAGCCGCTCGTCTGCAGGTCGCGCTCGGCAATGCCGCCGTCCTTCAGCGCAGCCAGAACCTCGGCCATCGTCTTGTTGTTGGCGTCGAGCGCCTCGCGGGCGGTCTTGGCGTCCTTGACGACGCTCAGCTGCAGGATGGCCATGTCAGGCGCGATCGATGAGCGGCCTTCGCCGGCCACGGTGATGATCGCTTCGCGCTTTTTGGCGGGATCTTGCGCGTGCGCGCCGGCAGCGGCAATACCCGCAAAGGCGGCGGCCAAGGCAGCAATGGAAAGCGTGCGGGCAGTGCGTGTGGAATTCATGGTTCGTGTCTCTCCGGTTGTTTCTGTCCCTGCTGCTTTCATGCTTAGCGATTGTGTGGGCATTGCGGCAATGACTTGTCGTCAAAAAGGTTTTCGGCTAGAGCCATTGCCGATCACGAACTGCCATTGGTTCGCTGAGTCCCGGATCTTTGATCCGGCGTGGGCCTGTAGCTCAATGGTTAGAGCCGGCGGCTCATAACCGCTTGGTTGGGGGTTCGAGTCCCTCCGGGCCCACCATTGTAACCTACCGGCGAATGTTTGCGAGATCTGCGTCTCAAGCCGATCGTGTCCATGGGAGTGGTGTAGCTGACGGCTGATGGCCGTGCTTTCCGACATAGGCCGGAGGGATATCAGCGGGCCACAGCGGGCAGACTGATTTGGGGATCATCGCTCATTTGGGCCATGGTCTCAAGTGTCATATACCTGGCACGTTGGACGGCCCACTCATCATTCTGTTCGAGCAGTAGCGCGCCGACGAGGCGGACGATTGCTTCGTCGTTCGGAAAGATGCCGACGACCTCGGTGCGGCGCTTGATTTCGCCATTGAGGCGTTCAATCGGATTCGTTGAGTGCAGCTTTGCCCGATGCTCCTTTGGGAAGGTCATGTAGGCCAGTACGTCCTCTTCAGCATCGTCCATGATGGTGGCAAGCTTCGGCACTTTTGGTCTGATCTGGTCGGCGACACTACGCCATTGAGCGCTTGCTGCCTCCGGCGTCTCCTGGGCAAAGGCCGTTGCGATGAAGGCGGATACGACTCGCCTGCCGCTCTTTCCAGCATGCGCCAGCACGTTCCTCATGAAGTGAACCCGGCATCTTTGCCAGGTGGCATTGAGAACCTTGGTGACGGCGGCCTTGAGACCTTCATGCGCATCGGAGACGACAAGCTTCACGCCGCGCAATCCTCGGCGTGTCAGCTTACGCAGGAATTCCGTCCAGATCGGCTCGGCCTCCGACGTGCCGACCTCCATGCCCAAGACCTCGCGCCGGCCATCGCTGTTGACGCCGACGGCGATGATGACTGCGACGGAAACAATACGTCCGCCACGCCGAACTTTGAGGTAGGTCGCATCGACCCAGACGTACGGCCACTCGCCTTCAATCGGCCTGTCGAGGAACGCCTTCACCTTGACGTCGATCTCCTCACATAGCCGGCTCACCTGGCTTTTGGAGATGCCGCTCATACCCATGGCCTTGACCAGATCGTCGACAGAACGGGTCGAGATTCCCTGGATATACGCTTCTTGGATAACGGCCGTCAGAGCCTTCTCTGCCATACGGCGCGGCTCAAGAAAGCTCGGAAAATAGCTGCCCTTGCGCAGCTTGGGAATGCGAAGCTCGACCGTTCCGGCCCGCGTCTCCCAATCCCGATCACGGTAGCCGTTGCGTTGAGCAAGGCGCATCGGATTCTTCTCGCCGAAGTCAGCACCCGTGGCTGAGCCGACCTCCAGCTCCATCAGCCGTTCGGCGGCAAAGCCGATCATCTCGCGCAATAAATCTGCATCCGCGCTCTTCTCAACAAGTGAGCGCACGTTCATCATGTCATTGGTCATCGGTGGTCTTTCCGTCAGGTTGGTCTTGAACAACCCGACCCTATCGGAAAACACTGATGGCCGCCCGCAAACCCGATCACCCGCTACAGCGCTATGAAAAGCGCGCGGGCGTTCGGCTTTGCTACCTCCCGCCACCTACACCACGTCCCGGGACACGATCCTCAAGCCTGTTAAATCATTGCGTTCGATGAAGCGTAAAGCGGGCGTGAGGTCTCTATCCTCGTGCAACGCGTAGGATGTGAGCGGAAATCCTGTAAAATGCTAACAACACGCGCTTGATTGCTGAAGCTATATGCAAGGCAGACGTGAAACGCCTAAAAATTGCAATGGCCGACAAAGCGAGCCTGATAAGGACGTCTCTCATGAAAGGCTCGCGCCGGCCCGGGACCTCGCGCCCACCAGGGTTCTTTCCGCGACCTAAAAATGGCTCAACAGCAGTCGTGCTGGAGAACCGCGCTCCTGGCTGCTCTACGGTTAGATACTTCTCATCTGTGAGATAACCGCCGAGCGGTCAAAAAAATGCCCGCCGGAGCGGGCAGTTTTGGAGTGGGCGCATACGCTCAAACATGTTGCGCCTGGAAGCCAAGGTGCGTCACAGAGGTCAACACTGTGTAAACAGCCGGCAGCCAGAAATGAGGGGGACTTTGGTCGGGCCCGGTTTTGCGCCGAGCGTCCCGCGGACGAACGGCTGTTGCGGCTTGACAGGTGATCGGCGCGCATGGCGGCGATGGCGGCTGTTGCGGCAGGCGCTGCGAAGGGAAGGAAGACAGGCGCGCAACTGGCGCATGGTCGACGTCGGTGTGCGGTTGAAATCGGTGCGCGTGGGTTGGCGGCCCGGCCTGATGATCTCACAGCGTTTCTTTGTTGCGGCCACGTATCGCGCCTTGGCTGGGCGGCGGCTGGCGAGGCGAAGGCCCGTGCCTGCCGCGCCGATTTCGGTCGTCCGTACGTGTGAAAAGACATCGCTAAGAAAGAAACTCTTAATTTTAGCTGTCAATAATAAGAAGTGGGGGTTGAACTTCTTGGGTGATTCCCGCTACTGCATGTTTCCTTAAATCCTATTCGATTTAAGGATCAAAACATGCAGCCATTCAAAGTGCTGCAGCGACCTTTGCGCGTCTAACAAGACGCGCGGCGCTGTAGGGAAGTTGCCAAGCGGCGCTGGCCGCTTCTTCGAAAGGATGCTTATGCGAAGCCTAACCGCCTTGGGCGGCGCACGCCGCACCACCGTTTCGGGTTTCAAGTATCTCGTACCTGCCTCGCTTCTCGGTCTTCTGCTTGTCTCATCCGGCTGTTCGTCGGCGAGTATGGCTGAAAGCCCGCTGTTTGCGTCTGCCGGCTCCAAGGCAGCCGTAAGCGCACCGAGCGCGGGCGCGAAGCAGGGCAAGCTGATCAAGGTTGCGGAAGAGGACGATATCGTCGAGCCGCTGCCGGCAAGACGGCGCGTTTCCGCCTATCTCGGCCGCGCGCCCTATATCTGCTCGCCGAGCGGTTTCGGCCATACGTCGCGCTGCTTCCTCAGAAGCTCGCTGTAAAGCCATTCCCATAGGGCGGAGCGCCACAGCACCCCGTTTCATTCCGAGTGCCGTTAGACCGTTTCCGCGTTGGATGCACGAACGGAAATACTCAAGCTCCTTGTGTTCCAGGCAACTCCGGGCGGAACCTTCCCGGGCTTTTCCTGGAAATGCTCAAAGTCCTCCTGCCGGAGACAGCTCTTGTCGATTGCGATGTTCAGATCGGTGTTTTTGGCCGGCCTCATGGCGCTTCTGCCGGTGGCGGGTGCCTCGCGGGTTGCGGCTGCCGATCTCGGCGGCACGGTCGATCGCGTGCTGACGACGGGCTCGATCAGCTCGGCGGCGCGGTCTGCCGGCACGCCCGGCGGCGAGGTCGCGATCGGCGTCTACGATCCGCATGACGCGGTCACGGGCAGCGCTGCGCTCACGATCGAGCATGTCTTCATCTATTGGCAGGCGCTCGACAAGGCGATGCTGAAGCGCAAGATCGCCATTGCCGAGGGCCAAGGGCGGGCGCTGATGATCTCCGTCGAGCCCTATACCCATGCGAGCAACTGGCGGGCGGGCGGCGAGCGGCTGTTTGCCGATATCGGCCGCGGTCGTTTCGACCGCGAGATCGGCGATATCTGCCGGCGTGCCGGCGCGGTTGCAGCGCCGGTCTACATGCGCTGGGGCCACGAGATGGAGGACCCTGACGGCCGCTATCCCTGGGCGCGGCGCGACATGGACGGCTATAAGAAGGCGTTTCGCTATTTCGTTAGAAGCTGCCGGGAGCTGGCGCCTGACGCTCGCTTCGTCTGGTCGCCCAAGGGCCATCGCAACCTTGCCGGCTACTATCCCGGCGACGATGTCGTCGATGCCATCGGCATTCCCGTGTGGGGTCTGCAGAAGATGGATGTGGACTATTGGGGGCGGGAGCGCAGCTTCGGCGAGACGCTTGGCGAAAAATACCGCCGCGTCGAAGGCTTTGGAAAGCCTGTGATGATTGCCGAGCTTGGGGTTGCCGGTTCAGCGGATTACAAGCGCGCCTGGTACGCAGAAATCTTCGATCGCAGGACTTATCGCGCGCGTTTCCCGCTGTTGACGGCCGTGGTGTTCTTCAACGACAGGGAGCCTTACAAGTGGCCGCTTGGCTATGGCTCGCCGGACTGGCGGCTGGACAAGGCCGCGCTGGCAGCACTTGTTTCCGACAAGGTCGAAATCGTCGGCCGGCCGACGCAATAGCGGCTGATGCATGTCGCGCAAAAGTGTGCAGCGGTTTTGCGAAAACGGCATGCGGTTTAAGAGCGGTGGACGCACCGGCCGTTCAGTCGGTGCGTGAATGTCGGAAAACTGGAGTTTTTCTCAGGCAAGCAGAAGGCCCGATTCACGGGCGGCCGCGGTGAAGCATTGGCTTGCCCTGTTGACGCTGGTCAGCCCGTCAAGCGCATCCAGGCAGCGCTGAAGGGCGGCACGATATTCCCGTCCACGTCTGCCCGGCCATTGCCGCAGCAGTTCGAGCGCCTCCCAGACCGTCCTGACGACGGTCTGCCGCTTGGACGACAGTTTCAGGTGGATCGGCGTTGCGAAGGTTTTTTCGCTCATCTTGCATTCCTCGTTCATAGTCTTTTGAGCGCGAGGCCAACGCCGGGGAGCGCCAATGGTTCCCTCCGCGGCTGCACTTTTTTAACCATGACGATGCCGACCCGATGTGTTCGGCCAGATGGGGGGCCGTCGGAAGCCCTGGAAGACAAGGCTTTCGGACGAGAGCCGGCACGCTTTCGCCGTGACAATTTTTGCGAAAGATTTTTTCGAATGATGGAGGCGTGGGGAGCGGCGAGGGGCCTGCGGCCGGGTGCAGGCCGTCTCCCTGAAACCGTTCAAGCGTTTTGGCTGTCAGCGATCAGAGATCGAGCGCGGCCCTGAGGTCGGTCGGCTTGCGCTCCCTGAGGTCGAGATCGGCCTCGATGTGATCGATATGGCGGATCATCAGCGCACAGGCGGTGTCGATGTCGCCGGTTTCGATCGCAGTCAGGATGTCGCCATGCTCGTCGTGGCCACAGGTCGAGACGCTCGATTGTCCATAAAGCGCGATGACGAGCGAGGAGCGCGCCACCAGCTCATCCATGAAGCGCCTGAGAATGACATTGCCGCTGAGATCGGCGAGCGCCAGGTGGAAATCACCCGAGGCCTTGATCTCGGCGCGGCGCGCCGACCGGCCGCGCTGTGCGGTCAGTTGATGTTCGGCGGCAAGCAGGCGGCGCAGCTCATCGATATCAGCCGCGCCAATGCGCGGCGCGGCGGCGCGCACGAGGCCCGGCTCGATCAGTCGGCGGGTCGCAAAAATCTGGCGGGCTTCATCCGGCGAGGGATGGGCGACGAAGGCGCCGCGGTTCTTCTCGACAGTGACCAGCCCCTCATAGGCGAGCGACTGCAGCGCGGCGCGCACCAGCGTACGGCTGACGTTGAACAGATCGCCGACATCGCTTTCGGACAGCTTGGTTCCGGGCGCAAGCCGTCGTTCGACGATCGCATCGCGCAGCTTGTCGCGAATCTGTCGGGTGCTGGTGTCGGTGGACGCGTCGGCCGCCGCAGGATGGGTGGTCAGGGACATGAAGGAAATCGATCCACGATTGAACGCGGCATCTTATCGACGCGCGCGCCCTACAGCGCCGCGCGTCTTATTAGACGCGCAAATGTCGCTGTAGCACTTTGAATGGCTGCCTGTTTTTATCCTTAAATCGAATAGGATTTAAGGAAACATGCAGTAAGGAAACGACAATCTGGCATGGCAAAGCGTCGTTGCCAATGTGGGCCGACTACTTGTCAAGTTCGGGATAGACGCGGTCGATGAAGCCTGGCCGGAGCTTCTCGCCGATCAGGCAGTCGGGAGCGGGCAAGGCATCGACGAGGCGCACACGCGGCGGTGGCGGCAGGCCGCTGACCTCCAGGATCAGCTTCTGGCGGATGGCGATGGCGAAATCTTCCGGCTCATGCACCGGCAGCACGAAGGAGCCCGGGCCGCCGACGACGCACTCGGCATAATACTGGTCGAGCGGCCCGGTCGAGACGGACGGTCTAATCAGGATCGCCAGGCCATTGATGATGATGCCGCGGGCAATGGCGATGTCGCGGGCGGGAATGACCGGTGGGCCGATATTGTTGGGTCCGTCGCCAGACACGTCGATGATGCGGCGCATGCCGGCAAAGGCGTTGGAGTCGATCAGCGCTGTGCCGTAAGTGAGCGCGTTGGAGATCGAGGTGCCGCGGCGGGTGCCGACGGGGCGGGCCTCGATCAGCGCGGCAAAGGCGTCCGCTTCGGCGGCGTTGGAGATCACCTGCCAGGCAACGACGGAGGATTCGTTGACGGTGCCGGCCCATTCGAAATAGCCAAGGGCGATCCGGCCATAGCGACCGCTCGTTACCGCATTGAGGAAGTCGGAATGGCGCAGCGCCTGCACGTAGCCGGCGCGCTGGACGCGGGCTTCGTCCAGATCCATCGAGCCGGACATGTCGACGGCCAGCACCAGTTCGACATCGACGTCGGTGTGCGCGGCGGTCGATTGGGTCGGGCCACCAGTCAGGGAAAGGATCAACGCCAGCATGGTTAACATCGCTTCAACCCGTCATTGCGAGCCGCGTCATCTCAGGAAATGTAGCACAGGATTGGCTTATCGCGACTGTTTGGGGTTGGCTGACCTTCAATAAAAGGTGATATCGACAGGGTTTACTGCCGATCGATACCGTGCCGACGGGCCTGCATGAGCTGAGGATATGCTTCAACAGACACGGAATACGGAGCGTTTTCAGGTCGATAGGCTGCAGTCCGCCGCTTTCGACTATTTCCTGCGCTATAGCGATGCCGGCACCGGGCTTGTCGCCGATACGTCGCTTCCCGACGCGCCCTCAAGCATCGCTGCCACCGGTTTCGGGCTTTCCTGCTACCCTGTTGGCGTCGAGCGCGGCTGGATCGGGCGCGGCGAAGCGGCCGGCCGGGTGCTGATGACCCTGCGGTTTCTGGCGCAAAGCCGGCAGGGGAGCGATGCGCTCGCCACCGGTTATCGCGGCTTCTACTATCACTTTCTCCACATGAAGACCGGCGAGCGGGTGTGGCAGTGCGAGCTTTCCACCATCGATACCGCGCTGCTGATTGCCGGCGTTTTGACCGCAGGCGCCTATTTCTCCGGCGACAGTGCGGGGGAGCGGGAAATCCGCGCGCTTGCGGATAAGCTCTATGCCCGGGTGGATTGGCGCTGGGCGCTCGGCCGTGGCGAGATACTGACGATGGGCTGGCGACCGCCCGGGCGGTTTCTTAAGTATCGATGGCAGGGCTACAGCGAGGCACTGCTGCTCTACGTGCTCGCGCTCGGCGCGCCGCACCATGCAATCGGCCCGGAGCACTACCGCGAATTCACGGCCGCCTATGCGTGGACCACGGTCGACGGTGCGCCGCATCTGCAGGCCGCGCCTTTGTTCGTCCATCTCTTTCCGCAAGCCTGGTTGGACCTTCGCGGCATTGGCGATGCGCCGATGCGTGACGAGGCGACTGATTATTTCGACAATACCTGCCGGGCGATCGCGCTGCAGCGAGCCCATGCCGAGCGCAATCCCGGCGATTTCGCCGGTTACGGCGGGGATATGTGGGGCCTCAGCGCCTGCGGTGGACCGGCGGGGCGGCAGCGGCTTGTCGATGGGCGTTGGCAGCGGATGCTCGGCTATGCGGCGCGCGGCGCGCCCGGTGGTCCTGACGATGGCACGCTGGCACCTTGGGCACCGGTTGCCTGTCTGCCTTTCGCTGCCGATGCGTCGCAGTCGGCACTCGCCGAGCTCGAGAACTGTTACCCGGACATTCTGTGCGAGAGCCGGTTTCCCGGCGGGTTCAATCCGAGCCTGCCCGGTGTGGGCCCGGAGGGTTGGGTCGACGACCGCGTGGTCGGGCTTGACCAGGGGCTTGTCGTGATGATGATCGAGAATGCCAGAAACGGTTTCGTCTGGGAGCTGACGCGCAGCATTCCGGCCATACGGCGCGGATTGCAGCGGGCGGATTTTCGCGGCGGCTGGCTTGAGACCAGGGAGACGGCATGAGCTTGGGCCACGAGCGGCAGGACGAGCGCCCGGCGGAGGACGAGGCGGACGCGGCGTTGCGCCAGAGCGCCCTTGGCGTTCTCGCGCACCTGCAGTCGTCTTTCCCCGAAGTGGGCTTTTCGCTCGGGGCCGCCGGCGACGTATTTCTTCCCGAGGCGCGGTTCTGGGTGGAGGAGGGCGTCGGGCTTGAAGACAGCCTTGCCTATCAGGATCGCTTTGCCGAGGGCATGGACGACAAGATCCGCGCCGCCCATCTGATTGCCTTTTACAGCAACCAGCTCACGCTCGCGCTTGGCGGCCTCTATCTCGGTGGGGGCATCGTGGCAGCCGTTCGCGGCCTTCGCTTCGAAGAATTTTCGCGGGCCTATGGCGAACGGCTTGTCGCGGCCAAGCGGTTTCATTTCAGCCTTGCCTTGCCCGCAGCCGGGGATCATGCCCCGGCGACTGCGGACGTCTTCGGCGAAACCTTCGCTGCGCATCTGGCGCCGATCGTCGTCATGTTGAAGCGTCGCACCGGCCTGTCCTCGGGCGCGCAATGGCGGCTTGCGGCGGATTCGCTTGCCGGTGGGTTCCTGGAGATCGGCCGCGTCCTCGGCGACGAGGAGACCGCGATGGCGAGGGCGCTGGCGATCGTCAAGCGCGCGGGTACGTCGCTATTTTCCGACAAGCTCCGTTACGAGGACATCGTGATCGAGATCGGCGGCAATCATGCGCTGTCGCGCACCTATCGCCTGCGCGGCGGCTGCTGTCTCTATTATCGAACGGAAGGTGGCAGCTTCTGCGACAGTTGCGTGATGCTGGCGCCGGACGACCGCCGCGCGCGGTTGCAGGCGCATCTGCTGGCATTGCAGGCGCGCTGAGACATCTCGACGACAAAGCCCCTGATATCGGCGATATCAGGGGCTCCGGGTTGATGGCGAAATCTGGCCGGTCTGTTACGCCTTGGCGAAACGATCGTTGATGAAGCCCGACACGACGCCGAGAACAATCCAGAACGCGAGCGTGGTGGCAAGGGCTGCCACGGCGAATTCAGCGCCGAGCACGGCCGGCACATTGCTGGAGATGTCCGACGGTTGCGGCGCGCCATAGACATGCGGTGCCGCGATCAGCACGAGGCCGATGATCTTGGCGGCGATCTCTTGCCGCAAGACCAGCAGATAGAGACCGGCGGCAGACAACAGCACGGTTGCACCCCACCAGACCTGGCGGTCGCCGAGTTCCGCGGCCGGGAAGCCCGGCAGTTCCGGCGGCAGACCGATTGCCGGCAGCATGTGCACGGCAAGCCAGCCGCAGGCGCCCCAGAGCGCGCCGTTCCTGAGCGTGATCGGGTAGCCGATGACGAGGCTGACGCCGGCGAGCAGCAGCGCGAAGCCGGAGCCGGTCACCAGATTGGCGATCAGCGTGCCGGAAAAGCGGCTCATGCCGAACATGATGCCGCCTTCCTCGTGTTCGCCCTCATGGGCGTAGGCAGGCGTGATCGGCGACAGGGCGTCAAGCAAAGCGCCAATCGGCGAAACCGCCTTCAGCGACGAATGCTGGTCGTGGTTTGCTGCGGCCGGATCGGCCGTTCCCGGCTGAACGGCTGGTTGTTCGCCGGCGGCCGGTGCCTCGCCTTCGAATTCTTCCGCGTGCAGGATCAGCGGTACGACGCGCAGTTCCTGGGCGCCGGTCATGAAGACACCGGCAATCAATCCAGCCACGATCGCGGCCAGAAGCGTTCTGACAATCATTTTCGATATCCCTCGATATCGGCGCGCCATGCATCTGGCAGGCAGCGCCGTGTCCCACTGGCAAATATGCGAACGGCTCCGTCCGGCAGATCTTCAATCTGCATCAGACGCGAGCAAACGCGTCCGGCTGTCTGCCGGAAGCGTTTTTGTCCGCAGCTATGTCGATGCGGAACGCAAGTCGCGTCCCGGAACATCGCTTAGTGGCAGGGGAAGCCATAGGAGTGGCGGGTGTCGTGCGCGGTATCGTGCAGCACGGCCGAGTTCGCCAGGCCTGCGCCGAAGACGAGGAAGCCGCCGATGAGGAGCGCGATGATACCTGCGGTCAGACGATCGCTGAGGGAGAGCGGAATGCTCGAAACTGTAGATGTAGCCATGACAACCTCCGTGATGGCGTCGGGATCTTTCCCGGTTTGGGCCCTATGCCCGCATCGACTGGCAGGTTTCCTGGCTCAGGACGTCGGGTGAGATCACCCTGGATTTGCCTCGCCTTCCCAGAGCAAGGGCCGCCCTCTCGCGGTCTTGTCTCCAGTGGCTTCTTCCGGATCGCTCCGGAACGGCGCATTCACGTCGCTCTACAGTCGCGGGGTCGGCCGTGATTTGAATGCCCAGCATGGGTCCATCCGTCACGTTCCCGTTTACTCCCGAAACGCGTTCGCGTTGCGGGAACCAATCGATCCACGATGATTAGGATCGCACCCCGGAGATGTCAATTAGACTTGCGCCGCCGCCCGGTCCATCCGCGACAAAATCACGAAGGATCATGCGTTTATAGGCTTCGACGATCTGGTCGCCCTCTGCTCTGGTGACGGAGACCGCAAGCCGCATCGTGCAATCGCCGAGATGCATGATCAAAAAGGCGGCGCTGTCGATCGTTTCGCGCGGCGTGTCGGGCGCAAACCGAGCCCAGACGTCGGCCAGAAGCTGGCCGCCGGCACGGCTTTGCAAAAGGTCGATCTCGCGCAGCGCCTTGTCGGCCTGCATCGCTGACCAGATGTCGCGCATCACAGGCTCGGCCAGGAACATATCGTAATAGATGTCGAACAGCATGGAGAAGGCGTCACGCAGTTCCGAGATCGACGTCACCTTGGCAAGCTCGGCCCCGATGCATTCATTGCAGACCGCATTGTAGCGCTCGGCCAGCGTGCGCACGATCGCCGCCTTGTCGGGGAAGTACTGGTAGAGGGAGCCGATCGAGATTCCAGCCTTTTCAGCGACTTCGCTCATGCGCATGGCGTCGCTGCCCTTCTCCTGGATGATCGCCGTGGCGCAGGAAAGGATGTGCTCGACGCGCTCGCGGCTGCGCTTCTGGCTGGGCGTGCGGCGCAGCGCCGGCTCGTCGTCAGCGGGGATTGTGGAAGGGCTTGCATCGGGAATCATGAGTAATGCTCACATTTTGACTTGACTCCTAAAATACGAGGATTTATCACATTTGCAAATGTGAGAGATGCTCATGTTTTGCAATCAACCTCAGGAGGAAGCGATGACTGACAAACTCACACTGGTTCTGGGCGGTACGGGCAAGACGGGGCGGCGGGTGGCGGCCCGCCTTGAGGAGCGGGGTATCGCGGTGCGCATCGGCGCCCGTTCGGCATCGCCTTCCTTCGACTGGACGGATGAGGCGACCTGGGCGCCCGTGCTTGAAAATGTCGAGCGCATCTATATCAGCTACCAGCCGGATCTGGCGGTGCCGGGCGCCGTCGAAACCATCCGCAAATTCTCGAGGCTTGCCGTTCGCTCGGGCATCAAGCGGCTGGTGCTTCTGTCGGGGCGCGGCGAGGACGAGGCGGAAGCGGCCGAGCGCGAACTGCAGGCCTCCGGCGCCGACTGGACGATCATCCGGGCAAGCTGGTTCTTCGAGAATTTCAGCGAGGATTTTTTGACCGATTCCGTTCGCAGCGGATCGGTGTTCCTGCCGCCGGATGAGATCACCGAACCCTTCATCAGCACCGACGACATCGCCGACGTGGCAGTTGCAGCCCTTCTGGACGAGGGGCATGTCGGCAAGGTCTATGAGCTGACAGGCCCGCGGCTGATGACCTTTGCCCAGGCCGTGGCCGAGATCGCGACGGCTGCCAACCGCCGGATCGGCTATCAGTCCGTGCCGGTTGCCGACTTCACGGTGCAGTTGCGGGCCGACGGATTGCCTGATGACTATGTCGAACTCATCCGCTATCTCTTCACGTCGGTGCTCGACGGGCGCAATTCGCAAGTGACGTCCGATGTCGAGCGCGTGCTTGGGCGCAAACCGCGCGACTTCGCCGACTATGCCCGGGAGACCGCTGCAACTGGTGTCTGGAGTATCGCCGCATGATCCCGCTGATCCCCGCTCTGGCGTTTGCCGCCGCAATCGGCTCCGGCCTGATGGCCGGGCTGTTCTTCATCTTCTCGGTCTGCATCATGCAGGCTTTGTCGCGGCTGCCGGCGGAGCAGGGGATCGCGGCGATGAACGCCATCAACGTGGTGATCCAGAATCCGCTGTTCCTCAGTACCTTCATGGGCACGGCGCTTCTGGGGCTCGCGCTGGTCGTCGCGGCCTTCATCTGGGGCGGTAACGGCAGCCTGCTGCTGGCGGCCGGCGGCATCGCCTACGTCGCCGGCGTGCTGATCGTCACCATTATCTTCAACGTGCCGATGAACGATGCGCTGGCGGCTGCCACGTCTGGGCAGGCTGCCACCGAAATCTGGCAGCAGCACTACCTGACCGACTGGGTCTGGTGGAACCATGTGCGCACGATTTCCTCGATCGGCGCTCTGGCGCTGTTCATTCTGGGTTTTGCGCGCAGCTGAAGAGAACGACCGACGCGACCCTGTGAAGGTCCGCCGGTCGTTCATTTCAATCAACCAGCGAGCCGCAGGTGAGGTTGGCGATCGCGCCGGTCATGGCGCCCGCCCGGTCCGAGGCGACGAAGGCGGCATAGTCGGCGACCTCGTCGAGCCTCGGGAAACGGCCGAGCAATGTGCCGGACTTTGCCCGACCGTCGAGCATCTCCTCCACAGTGGTATCGAACCGGTCGGCAAACCCTTGAAAGACGGCGCGCGCATGCGAAGCTGGCAGTGCCTCGGGAATGGCATCCGGCCGCAGGCAGATGACGCGGATGCCATGGCTGCCGAGTTCGCCGGCGAGAATGCGCGAGAAGGTCTCGATGGCGCCGCAGGTGGTGCCGTAGCCGAGGAAACCCGAGCCGGACATGCGCGAGCCGGGCGTCGAAAGCGTCAGGATGACACCGCTGCCGTTTCTTTCCATCTGCGCTGCTGCCGCCTTGGCGGTGATGAAGTTGGCGCGGGTATAGGCTGCAATCGGGTGCTCGAACTGTTCCAGCGTCAGCTCAGAAAGCGGCGGGCCCTGAATGTGGGCAAAGCCGACAGCGGTCAGGACCACGTCGATCCTGCCGGTTCGGTCGACAACCGATTGCGCATGCCGCTCGACGGCGGCTTGATCCATCACGTCGAGGACGTCGAACTCCGCCTTTCCACCCGCCGCCCGTATTGCCTTGGCCGTACGATCCAGGGTTTCGGCCGTTCGTCCAACGAGAAAGACACTCGCGCCTTCGCGGGCAAAGGCACGCGCCGCAGCACCGCCGATGGCGCCGCTGCCGCCATAAACAATCGCACTCTTATCCTGAAGCAACATTGTAGCCTCCCTTGATCCTGTTGGGGTGAATGGGCGTGCGGCATGGGCCCCTGGATCGATATCGATCCAAGGGAGAAAACCGTGCAGCAAGTATGATGTGTTAACGGGTACTAGCGCGCAGCGATCTGCCGCGCATATTCCTGTTCGAGCCTAGTATGCTTGTTCCAGAAGCCATGCGAGGTGCGGCCGGAAACCACATCGGCGAGAATGTCGAGATGGGTGTGCCAGCCGGCAGCCACGCTTGCCATCATCTCCTGTGTCGCGATGCGCGAATGGGTGACCACCAGCAGCACTTCTGAGCCCTTGGCCTCCAGATCGAAGCGCACCTGCGACGGCGTCGGCGTGCCTTCGCCCCAGGTATAGGCCAACAGGTACGGCGGCTTGCAGGCGATGATGCGGCCATGGATACGGCTTTCGCCGGCAAGGGCGGCATATTTGGTTGGCGGCTCACCGCAATCCGTGCCGAGGTCCTCATGGCGGAAGATATGTTCGACCGTCGATTCGGCTATAGCACCTATGGTGCCCGACGCCATCCACTGGCGGCGCTTGTCCTCCTCCGTCAGGTAGGCCCAGATGCGCTCGATCGGGCCGGGCAACAACCGCTCGATGCGTGCCGCATCCGGCGCGACGATCCGGGCATATCCGCCGTCGTCCATGCCGGCTTGCGGTGTCATCGCTTCTTCTCCGTTTGCTGCGGCGTCGTGGTCTGCCTGTCTGCGGCCTTCGCGGCGTCCTCGGCCAGAAGCAGTGCCTCCAACACATCGATGCGTTGACGCCAGAAGGCTTCGTAATGGCGCATCCATTCCATGCCGGCATGCATCGGCTCGGCGTCGAGCCGGCAGACATGCGCCCGGCCGCGCACTTCGCGCCGCACGAGACCGGCGCCTTCGAGCACCTTGATGTGTTTCGATGCGGCGGCAAGCGAGATCGAGAAGGGTGCGGCCAACTCGCCCACCAGCCGCTCACCCGCTGACAGATCCTGCAGCATCGCCCGCCGCGTCGGGTCGGACAGCGCATGGAATACGGCGTCAAGCCGATCGTTCATATATTCAACCATGTCGTTGAATATCGCCGATCTCGCGGTTATTGTCAACCGATTGGTTGAATATCTCTGTGCCGATCCTTCCAGGCGACCAACGCCTCTGTGAGGTCCGCGGTCGGCACCATGCGGGCAAATTGTTCGCTTTCCACCAGAAGCCCCTCTGATATCGACATGTTGAGGCCGCGGGTGACGGCGGTGATGATCGTCTGGACGACAAGCGGTGAATGTCGCAGGATGCGTCTGGCAAGCGCGCGGGCGGCAGGCATGAGCTCGTCGTGGGCAACGACGCTGTTGACCAGCCCCAGTTCGAGCGCGTGTTCGGCCGAAAAGTCGTCGCCGGTCAAAAGCAGTTCCAGCGCGCGTTTGCGGCCGGCAAGCCGGGGCAGGCGCTGGGTGCCGCCAAAGGTCGGCGGCATGCCCAGCCTGATCTCGGGCTTGGCGAAACGGGCGCGATCGCTGGCAACGGCAAGATGCACGGCCTCGGTGATTTCGCAGCCGCCGCCATAGGCGAGACCGTTGACGGCGGCGATGATGGGCTTGGGAAATGCCTCCAGCCTTGCGGTCAGGCGCTGGCCGCGGCGGACGAAATCACGCACGGCGGTGTTCGCCCCCTTGGCAACGCTCCCGGAAAACTCGGGAATGTCGCCGCCGGCGGAAAAGGCCCGTTCGCCAGCACCGGTGATGATCACCGCGCCGACGGTGTCGTTCACCTCGATCATGTCGAGCAGACCCAAAAGCCAATCGATCAGTTCGTAGTTCAGCGCATTGAGCTTGGCCGGTCGGTTCAGCGTCAGAAGCGCGATGCCATCGGAAATCTGCAGCAATACGGTGTCGGACATGGTGTTCTCCCTTCCTCGCGTCGAGCGAGGCATTGACGAAAGAAGGCTAGGTGAGGGAAGATCAAAAGTATATTCACTAGTCGGTATACATCGATATGGCAAAACCAGAGCGCACCACCCGGGAAGGCATCATCGATGCCGCCTCGAAACTCTTCTATGCCGAGGGCATTCGCGCCGTCAGCGTCGACGCGGTGGCTGAAGCTGCCGGGGTGACGAAACGCACGCTCTATTACCATTTCGGGAGCAAGGACGAGCTGATCGCCGCCTATCTCGAAGGGCGCGACCAGCCGAACCTGGCGCTCTTCCGCAGATGGTTCGATGCAGCAGACGGCGATCTTGCCGCGAAGGTCGAGGCGATCTTCGTCAATCTCGCCCGGGCAGCGCGGCATTCGAAATGGAAGGGGTGCGGCTTCCTGCGCACGTCGGCCGAGCTTGCGAGCATGCCCGGCCATCCCGCTATCCGCATCGGTGCCGCCCACAAGAAGAAGTTCGAGGCCTGGCTGACGCAGATGTTTGCCGTGGCGGGCATCGATGATGCAGGCGAGCTGGCGCGCCAGATGCTGTTGCTGCTCGACGGCAGTTTTGCAGTCGTGCTCCTGCACCGGGATGCGAGCTATATGGAGAGTGCCGGCAAGGCGGCAGCGACCCTCGTGCGTGTGGCGACGGCTGCCCGCTGATCTCGGGTTTCTGTCGTCAGGTTTTTTCGTCAGCTTCGACCTTGATGGTGCCGCAGGGATCGAGCACGACGCCGTCTTCGAAAGTGCTGGAGACCAGCCCGCTGACATCGACCCGGTCTCCCGGCTTCAAGGCGCTGTTGTTGTATTCCAGGCAAACGACGCGGGTCCTGGTTTGTGGGCAAAGGGTGGTGACGGCGATCGGATCCTGAACCTCCAACGACACGACCTCGGCCGTCAGCTCGACATCGGGCCACTCCGGCGGTTGCTTCTGCCAGCCCGCAACCATATGGAAGATCGCTTCGCAGCTGGTAACGTGCGGGCCGCCATCTTCGGCGATGGATGGCGCCGGCAGCAACAGAAGCGGCAGCAAAGTGCTGCGGGCGATCCGTTTCAGGTCAAGCATTGAGGTCTCCAATGAAAGAACACAAGGGGCGAAACGCCTTCGATTGGCGGCTTTTCCTTGGGTTCGGTTGGTTATTGATCGGCATTTTCGCCGATCGGCTAAATCTCTTCCTTCCGCGCGACAGGCATCTGCCGTTCGGTTCTTGAACCAGTCTCCAATGCGTGACCCTGATGCCGTGCTGGCTTCGGTCACAGAGTGGCGTTCGGCTCCCGGCTTCCCATTCTCCTTGAGGAGCGCAGCCCAGTCCTGCCGGGCTCGCTAGACGACAATCAGGACAGCCGGGATATCGTCGACGCGCCTTCCGTGGTGCTGGTGCCGCGCGGCTCGTAAGCGCGCTGGTCACGCAGGATCTGGAAGGCGATCGTCAAAAGCTTGCGCGCGATCGCCACACGCGCCTTGTTGGTTCCTCTGATCTTCAGATGCTCGTACTGGTCATGAAGTTGCGCATCGCTGGCGATGGCGGGGGTGACGGCTTCGACGAAAGCCCAGCGCAGCCACTTGTTGCCCTGCTTGATGATCTTGCCGTGAAAGGTCTTGCCGCCGGAGGAATAGGTCGAGGGCACCAGTCCGGCATAGGCGGCGAGCTTCTTCGGATTGCGAAAGCGGGATACATCGTCAATCTCCGCGTCGATCAGCCGGGCGAAGAACTCGCCGATGCCGGGGATCGTCTTCAACAGCTTGACGTTGGCATTGGCCTTGGTCATCGCCCGGATCGTTGCTTCCGACTGCTTGATCCGCACGTCAATGTCGCCGATGAAGGCGAGGCCACGGTCGATCTGGATGCGGTCGATCTCCGAGACGTTGACTTGCGCCAGCTGGACGCGGCCGGCCTTGCCAAACAGATCCCCGAGCTTCTTCAGCTGTGCCGTCTGCTCCGGATAGCGATCAAACACCGTGACAATGCGGTTCTTCGTCATCGTGCGCAGCCGCACGTAAAACATCCGCTCGCGCAGGGCGACGCGCAGGTCTCTTGCTCGTTCGCTGGGCGCCCAGGCCTCCGGCACCAGGTCGGCCCTGAGCAGATGCGCGAGCACCGTCGCATCGATCTTGTCGGTCTTGATCTTGGCGTCGGCAATCGCCTTGACCTTCAAAGGATGGGCGAGAACGACATCATCGCAAATGTCGTCGAGCCAGTCGTACATCACCATCCAGTTGCGCGTCGCCTCGACCACGGCATGCGAGTTCTCGCGGTAGCGTTCGAGAAACCCACCGAGCGACTGGCGATCGTTCTTCACCCGGCCCGATCTGAGCGTCTTGCCGCTGCTGTCCTGCACCACCAGATGACTATAGGATTTGTGGTAGTCGACGCCGATATGGTAATCATAAGAGGCAGTCATGCTTCCAACTCCCTTGTTGAGATCTTCGAAACCCCAATAAGGTAAGCCGAAAGGCCGGAAGCGTGACTGTCCCTCGATCATCACCTGCATCTCAATGGTCCGTTCTCTCCTGGGACGCGGCTGCTTTCATGCCACCTCCTGTGTTAAGGAGCCGCTGTAGCAAGGCCAACGATCGCTGGAAAATGATCGCTCCTCATCTCGCATTGAACGGAATTCAGCATGCTCGACTGGCGTCGCATCGACCTCAACAATCTGAAAGTGCTGCATGCACTGATGCTGGAACGCCATGTCGGGCGGGCGGCGGTGCGGCTCGGGGTGACGGCGTCGTCGATCAGCCACAGGCTGCGGCGCATGCGGGAGGATTTTTCCGACGAACTGTTCGCGCGCACGCCAACCGGCATGGCGCCGTCGCCGCGGATGGAAGAGATCGCGGTGCCGCTCAGCGAGATGATTGCCAGCATTACGCTCGCGGTTTCATCCGGCGCTTTGGAAGCGTTGCCCCAGGCGCGCCGGTTTACCCTGGTGGTGCCCGACGGCCTGCGCCAGCAGTTGCTGCCGGTGCTGATCCAGGGCGTGCAACAGGACCATGCGTGCCATAGCCTGGAGATCCGCTCCTTCGAGCGCCGCTCCTACGCCACCGAACTGTCGCAGGGCGAAGTCGATGCGGTCATCTCGGTCGGCGGCGATCGTGACGACCGCAGCCTCGTTGACCGGACCCCGGTTGCGATCGACCGCCTCGTCTGCCTGTTCGGTCCGCTCTGCCCGTTGGCTCCGACGGATGAGGTCACGGTCGAAGGCTATTTGTCAGCCTCGCATCTCTATTCGTTGCCGTGGCCGGTCTCGGACAACCATTTTGATCGGCTGCTGGCGCGGGACGGGCGCTCGCGCCGTATCATGCTCATCATGCCATCGCATCTGGGGATCGGCGATGCACTGACCGCGAGCCGGCTGGTCGCCACCGTTCCGTCGTCACTCGCCCGGCATCTGGCGGGCCTGCATCCGGCGCTCGTCATCCGCCCGCTCGCAATCGACGGCACCGAGGGAACGGTCTTTCTGGAGACCTCGCGCCAGCAGCAGCGGCGGCCGGAGATCGCGCGCTTCAAGGCTGTGGTCGAAACCGCGATCCGGACCGTGCTGCCGCGATCGGAGTAGGCACCACTGCTCTTGGCAAACTTGTCGTGGCGATACAGATTGCCGAGTGGCAAAACCGGGAGGACGACATGGCAGTCAAACGTATCGTGTCCAATCTTTACGCGTCAGATCCGCAGGCCGCGCACGCCTTTTACGCAGATCTGCTCGGGCTCGAGCTGGTGATGGATCACGGCTGGATTCTGACATTCGCGGCCAAAGGGCAGACGGCATTGCCGCAGGTGAGCGTGGCGAGTGAGGGCGGGAACGGCACGCCGGTGCCGGTGCTTTCGATCGAGGTTGACGATGTCGATGCGGTCTATGCCCAAGCCCGGGAAAAGGGCGTGGCGATCGTCTATGACATTACCGATGAGCCCTGGGGTGTCAGGCGCTTCTATCTCCGCGACCCGTTCGGCAACGTGATCAACATCCTGTCCCATTGAGCAGACCGGTCGCGAAGGCGTCGGCGGCCGGTCTGCTGATGTCAGGTTCTCGAAATCAGGCGAGCGTCAGCGCGTTGGCGAGGTCGGCGACCAGATCGTCGGGATGTTCGATGCCGATCGAAAGCCGGATCGTCGTGTCGAGAACGCCGATCCGGCGGCGCACGTCGATCGGCACGCCGGAATGGGTCATCGCCGCCGGGTGGCTCGCCAGCGATTCCGTGCCGCCGAGGCTGACGGCAAGCTTGAAGATCTGCAGTGCGTTGAGGAAGCGGAAGGCCGCTTCCTGGCCGCCTGATATATCGAAGGAGAAGGTCGAGCCGGCGCCAGTGCATTGCGCCGCATAGGCCTTGCCGAGCGGTGAGGCTTCGTCGTGGAAGGGCAGGTAGTGGATACGCTCGACCTTCGGATGGTCGCGCAGGAACTCGGCGACGACGCGGGCGTTATCGTTGGCCTTGTGCATGCGCACCGACAGGGTTTCGAGCGAGCGGCCGAGCATCCAGCAGGAATGCGGATCGAGCTGCGTGCCGATGGCGCCGCGCAACGCCTTCACCTGCTTCATCACCGCCTTCGAGCCGAGGGCTGCGCCGGCGATGAGGTCGGAGTGGCCGCCGACATATTTGGTCAGCGAATAGAGCGAGATATCGGCGCCGTGTTCGATCGGCCGCTGGAAGACCGGTCCGAGCAGGGTGTTGTCGCAGGCGATCACCGGCGTGTGACCCTGCTTGGCGCCGATCGCGTCGGCGACGCGGCGGATCATGGCGACGTCCACTAGGCTGTTGGTCGGATTGGCAGGCGTTTCGATGAGAATGACCGAGACGCGGCCCTTGGCCATCGCCTCTTCGGCGGCCGCGGTCACCGCCGCCTCGTTGACGCCATCGGCAAAGCCGACGGCCGAAACGCCGAGATTGAGGAAGGTTTTCGCCAGCAGCGTTTCCGAACCGCCATAGAGCGGCTGGCTGTGCAGCACCGCGTCGCCGGGCTTGACGAAGGCGAGCAGTGTCGTGGCAATCGCCGACATGCCGGAGGAAAACAGCGCGCAGCTTTCCGTGCGCTCATAGACGGCAAGGCGATCTTCGACGATTTCGCTGTTCGGGTGGTTGAAGCGCGAATAGACAAGACCAGCGCCGACACCCGCCGGCGGCTCGCGGCGGCCGGAGACGAAATCGAAGAAGTCGCGGCCTTCCTCGGCCGAACGGAAGACGAAGGTGGACGTCAGGAACACCGGCGGCTTGACGGCCCCCTCCGACAGTTCAGGATCGTAGCCATAGTTCAGCATCAGTGTTTCGGGATGCAGCTTGTGGTTTCCGATATGAGTCTTGTAGGGGTGCGGCGCGGTCATGGCTTTCTCCTGAAGCGAAACGGGGCGACTGACAGGCAAATTATATCAGACGCCTGGACCGATCCTTGCTATTTGCGATCACATACCCTTGAGTTGCGCAAACTATTGGCAGGACTGAAGGAATATGACGCAGAAAATTGCCGATGAAACCGACCGCCGAATTCTGAAGGAATTGCTGGCCGACGCGCGCATCACCAACAACGAGCTCGCCGAGCGCGTCGGGCTATCGGCGTCGCCTTGTTTGCGCCGGCTGCGGCGGCTGGAGGAGACCGGCGTGATCCGCGGCTATACCGCCTTGATCGACCCGGCGGTCGAGGGCTGGACGATGACGGCGATCGCGACCGTCAGGCTCAGTCGTCAGCACGAGGACGAGATCGTCATGTTCGAGCAGGCGATCCGCGGCTGGGACGAAGTGCTCGAATGCCACCTCGTCACCGGCTCGCGCGATTATGTGCTGAAGGTGATGAGCGCCGGGCTCGAACAATACGAGCGCTTCATCAAGGAGAAGATCGCGCGGCTCAAATGCGTGGCCTCGATCGAGACAAGCTTCGTCATGAACACGATCAAGGAGCGGCGGATCTGAGAGGACTGCGCTGTATGCGGGTCGCATTTTCCCGACGCGACCGCACCAGGTTTTCGGGCGGCGGCTTTGAAAGTGCAAAGGGTGCGCTAGATTCAAAAGAGAGCGTCCCTGGATCACGATGATTTTCGGTCGATCGACCCACGATCATGAACGTGATCGATTCTGGCTAGGGCGGGATGCGGGCGGAAACCGCGCCCACTTTTCCTCACCCCGCTCTCGTGCGCTCAGATGGACGCATGGCGCTCGCGGAGAAAGGCGATGGATTTCGTAGAAGCGTTCGACGCCGTTGGTTCCTGGATGCGGACGGTCCTTCTCAACGAGTGGACGTTCTATCAACTCGCCCTGATTGTCGCCGGCTACCTGGTTTGTGGCCTCCTGGCAAAGCGGATAGAGCCGGCAGTCGAAGCTCGCGCACGCACCATCAAGGGCAATCCGGACTTGCTGCGCGTCATCATCGCTTTCATGCGGCGGCTACGGTGGCTATTTCTGATTATATGGCTGTGGATCGCCGATGCGATGCTGTTGCGCTTTGGATGGCCGTCATACCGATGGCTGGTCGGCACCGCGCTTACGCTTACGGCGGCGTGGTTTGTTATCTCGGTCCTCACGCGCATCATCAGAAATCAGACGCTGGCGCGTGTTGTTGCCGTCACTGGCTGGATCTACTTTGCGCTCTACGCGATTGGCCTCGATCGCGTGATCCTGACGACGCTCGATGGCGTGGCGTTCAATCTCGGCGCGGTTCGCCTTTCGCTGTTGCTTGTCTTGAAGGCTATCGTCCTTTCCTTTGCGCTGATCTGGCTCGCCGTCCTGTTCGGTAACGTCTCGGCGCATTGGATACAGAGGTCTGCGGATCTCACCCCCTCCTTCAAGGTCCTCATCAGCAAATTGGTCAAGATCGCATTGATCTGCTTCGCCGGCTTAATCGCCCTGAACGCCACCGGTATCGACTTGACCGCATTGACGATCTTTTCCGGTGCCGTCGGTGTCGGCATCGGCTTTGGCCTGCAGAAGGTGGTCTCCAACTTCATCTCGGGGATCATTATCCTGCTCGATAAATCCATCAAACCGGGCGACACGATCACACTCGGCGATACCTTCGGCTCGGTCCGCGACCTGCGATCCCGGTTCGTCTCGGTGATCACGAGAGACGGCAAGGAATACCTCATTCCAAACGAAGACTTCATTTCGCAGCAAGTCGTGAACTGGTCGTTTTCCAGCGACTATGTTCGCATCGAGATCGACTTCGGAACATCCTATGACAGCGATCCGCACGAGGTCGCGCGCATCGCCATCGAGACCGCCGCATCGATTCCGCGGGTCGCCAGCACCTATGCCCGGCCGGTCTGCTGGATGACCGGTTTCGGTGCATCATCGCTCGATTTCAAATTGAGGTTCTGGATTTCCGATCCGAGCAACGGGCTGACGAATATTCGCGGTCAAGTGCTGATGGCGCTATGGGATGCGTTCAAGGCGGCCGGCATTTCCATCCCGTTCCCGCATCGTGAAATCATCATGAAGACACCTGTCGAGGTGACCCGCGTGTGAAGCGGAACGCCGCTACGCGGGTGGTGTGGAGGACGATGAAACGCCCGACGCTGCACACGTCTTGGGCTCGCAACACCGGACTGGACAACTATGGGAGGCGACGTTGCGGCCTGCGCGTCGGTCGCCCTCGGCTGGGAGATGCGCGCCGCATTCCGGCTTGTAGATTCCAAAACGGCAGGCAGGTGGGCGTGGCAAGGTCGGGCCGGCCCGCAATGTCTGCGTGCGCGCATTGGCCCATTCGCCTTGCCAAGCAAGCGCAGGCATTGTCTATTGCCAGCTTATCCGCACCGTCCAGCCTATCGGGAGCACATCGATGCCTTCAATGGAACTGCTGTTGGCTTTCCTCGCCACCACGGCGATCTTCGCCTATATCCCCGGTCCTGCGATGCTCTATGCGGCGGCGCAGACGATGGCGCGCGGCCGCTGGTCCGGATTGATGGCGACGCTTGGCATTCACCTCGGCGGTTATGTGCATGTTTTCGCGGCGGCTGCCGGCCTGTCGGTGCTGTTTCATGCGGTGCCGGTGCTTTACATGGTCGTCAAGTTTGCCGGTGCGGCCTATCTCGTCTGGCTCGGCATCTCGCTGTTTCGCGCCAAGACGCAAGGGGAGCGCGCCTTGCCCGGCATCCAGGCGAAATCCGGCCGGCGCGCCTTCTTCGAGAGCATCACCGTCGAAGTGCTGAACCCGAAGACGGCGATCTTCTTCGTCGCCTTCCTGCCGCAGTTCATCGATGCATCCGCGGCGTTTCCGGTCTGGCTGCAGTTCGTCATCCTCGGCACGATCGTCAACCTGATGTTTTCGTCGGCTGATATTGCCTGCGTCATCCTCGCGGGCGTGCTGATCACCCGGCTCAAGCGTTCGAGCATGGCGCAGCGCGCCATGCAACGCGTCGGCGGTGGTGTGCTCGTCGGGCTCGGCGTTCACCTGGCCTTCCAGAAGAGCTGATCCGCACCCACCGCGTGTAAGGGGATGCCGCATTCGCCGCTTTGGCAAGGGTTGTCGCGCCCGTAGCGGTTGCAGGGCCGATACGAGGTTGTCGGCGCGGTGACTGGCGGTTATCAATCGGGTAACGCGTCGATCGGAATGGCGCGCTCGATGAACGACCGTGAACAAGGAGCCTGCCGGTGGATCACCTTCAAGAGACAGGTCTGCGCGTGGCAAAGTGGCCCATTCCACAGTTCGTGTCCGGGCATAGGGCGTCGTTTTCGACGACGGGCCTCATCGTCGGGGTGCTGTTTTTCGCTGCATCGCTGACGCCAAGCCTGATCCCGCGCCCCTATGTCATCCAAGCGGTCATCTCAGGTCTTTCGCTGTCTGCCGGCTATGCCATCGGCGTGTTCCTTCGTTGGCTGTGGTCGTTTCTCGAGCTGCCCGATGTGCGGCCACGGACCGGGCTGATCCTCAAGCTGGTGGCTGCCCTCGGCTGCACCGCCGTTGCACTCGCCTTCCTCTGGCGGGCGGCGGCGTGGCAGAATACCGTGCGGAACCTCATGGGCCTCGACCCGGTCGAGAGCGCGGAGCCGCTGAAGCTTGGCCTGATTGCCGTGCTCGTCTTCATCTTCATCGTCCTGCTGGCACGGCTGTTTCGGTTGACGTTCCGCGTTCTCGCCAGGCGCTTCGAGTATGTGTTGACGCGGCCACTGGCAAAGCTCGCCGCAGTAGCGGCGGCAATTGCACTGTTCTGGTCGGCCACCGACGGGGTGATCTTCCGCTACGCTCTGCATGCGGCCGACAGCTCGTTCCAACGGCTCGACGCGCTGATCGATCCTGATGTGGCGCCGCCGACTGACCCGATGAAGACGGGCAGTGGCGCGTCGCTGATGACCTGGGATGAACTCGGGCGGCAGGGACGCCAGTTCATCGCGTCAGGGCCGAGCGCCAAGGACATCGGCGCCTTCTTCAATGGCGGGGCGAAGGAGCCGCTGCGGGTCTATGCCGGGCTCAATTCGGCCGAGACGGCAAAGGAGCGAGCGAAGCTCGCGCTCGAAGAACTGAAGCGCGTCGGCGGGTTCGAGCGCTCCAACCTTATGATCGTTGTGCCGACCGGAACGGGCTGGATCGATCCGCCGGGGCTCGATTCGCTCGAATATCTGTTGAAAGGCGACGTCGCCAGTGTCGCGGTGCAATACTCCTACCTGACGAGCTGGCTCTCTCTGCTGGTCGAGCCGGAATATGGCGCCGAGACAGCCAACGCCCTGTTCGACGCGGTTTACGGCTACTGGACGACGCTGCCCAAGGACAAGCGGCCGCGGCTCTATCTCTACGGCCTCAGCCTCGGCTCGATGAATTCGCAGGGTTCGGTCGACCCGTTCGACATCATCAGCGATCCGTTCCAGGGCGCGCTCTGGGTCGGCTCGCCGTTTCCGACGAAGACCTGGCTATCGATCACCCGCAATCGCAATCCAGGGTCTCCGCAATGGCGCCCGCTCTATCGCGACGGATCGGTGATCCGCTTCACCAACCAGGCGAATACGCTTGATATTCCGGGCCCTGAATGGGGCAATGTCCGCATCGTCTACCTGCAATATGCCAGCGACCCGATCACCTTCTTCGATCCGTATTCCTTCTACCGCGAGCCGGACTGGATGAAAGCGCCGCGCGGGCATGACGTCTCGCCCGATCTTCGATGGTTTCCTGTCGTGACGATGTTCCAGCTTCTGGCCGACATGGCGATGGGCACGACGACGCCGATCGGCTACGGCCACGTCTATGCGCCGGAACACTATATCGATGCGTGGATGCAGGTTGTCGATCCGCCGGGCGTAACCGCGGATGATGCGGTGCGGCTGAAGGCGCTGCTCAAAGGGCGCTATTGAAGGGTACGGCGCCAGTCAGTCGCCACGCAGGTGGGCGGCGATCTGGTGGGCAAGCGCCTGGATCAGCGGTTCCTCGGCCTTCTCCGTCGGACAGAGAAGATAGTAGCCTGCTGATGCCGGTATCGCCGTCGGGAACGGCTGGATCAGCCGGCCTTCCTGCAGGTAGGAGCGGGTGAGAACGTCCGAGACGAGCGCAATGCCCTGTCCCTGCAGGGCGGATGCGACGGCGACGGCGACCGAGGGCACCCGAACGCTGCGGCTGCCTTCGAGCGAGATGCGCGAGGCGGCCGACCAGCGCGTCCATTCCCGCCCGTCATCCTCATGCAGCAATGTGACGTCGCGCAGCTTCCTGTCGCGGTGCGAGCCTTCCAGCCGCGGGAACAATAACGGCGAACATATGGTCCTGAGCTTCACGTCGCTGACCACCTGCCACCACAGGCCGTCGAAGGGCGGATTGTCGTAGACGATCGCCAGGTCGACATCGTCCCAGAGGACGTCGCTTGCGCGAATGCAGCTGCGCATGGCGAGATCGCTGACGCCGCGCGCATCGGCGAACTGCACCAGGAGGCTGGCCATCCAGGCGATCGCCAGCGCCGGCGGCAGGGCGACCGTCAGCTTCTTCTGGTGGTTTTCGAGCTGCCGCTCGGCACCATTCTCGACCGCGACGGCAAGATTGCCCATGGCATGGGAGACGGTCTGGGCGAAATCACGTCCGGCCGCCGTCAGGCGGATATTGCGTCCCGATTTCTCCAGAAGTGTCAGTCCCGTCGTCTCTGAAAGCCGGCGCAGCTGCAGCGATACCGCGCCGGGGCTGAGGCCCAGTTCGTCGGCCGCCTGGCGCACGGAGCCGATCCGGGCGACGGCTTCGAAGGCCCTGAGATAAGGCAGGAAATGCAAAGCTTTCATTCGAACTTCCGCCTTGATTGACAATCGACTGTCGCGTGCAAAGCAATGGCAATTGTTTAGCAAAACTAGACAATATCAAGCACAAAAAATCGCTATTCCCAATCGATTTTTGCTCCTATGAATTGGATCGGAGAGAGGGAGACATGCATGATCGAGGCCCAACCATTTGATTTTCCTTATGACGGAAAGCTGGTTCCGTCGCAGACCGCGCTGATGGTGATCGACCTGCAGATCGACTTCTGCTCGCCCGACGGCTACTTCGCTTCGATGGGCTATGATCCGGCGCCGCTTAGGGCAATTCTGCCGGCCGTCAACCGTGTCATCGCCGCGGCGCGGCAAGCCGGATGCCTGATCATCCATACGCGCCAGGGCTATCGTGCCGACCTCGCCGACATGACGCCTTACGAAAAATGGCGCCGCAAGCGCTCGGGGCTGGAAAACACCGAGGTCCTGCTGCGCTCGAGCCCCGGCTTTCAGCTGCTACCCGAGCTCGATGTCGCAGACAGCGACGTCATCATCGACAAGACCTGCAACAGCTCGTTCACCTATACGGATCTCGAGCATGTGCTCAGAGCGCAGGGCATCACCCATATGCTGTTTACCGGCTGCACCACCGACGTCTGCGTGCATACGACGTTGCGCGAGGCCTGCGACCGCAATTTCCAGTGCCTGACGATCTCGGATTGCTGCGCCAGCGGCGAGCAATGGGCGCATGAGGCGGCGATCAACATGATCTCGATCGAGAACGGCATCTTCGGCACGGTCTCGACCAGCGACGCGGTCATCGCCGGCCTGGCAAAAGCTAGCCGCTAACACTGACGCCAACACCACATCACCGGTTCTGATGCCAACCGTTTCAACGGAATGATGCCCCATGCAACGATATATCTCGCTAATGAAACTGACGGCCAAGGGATTGGCCGAACTCGCCGACAGCGGCGCGCGGCGCAAGGTGAGCGAAGACCGCGTTTCTTCGCTCGGCGGCCGCTCGGTCGCCTTCTACGCCACGCTCGGAACCTATGATTTCGTCCAGGTTTTCGAGATGCCTGATAATGCGTCGATGATGCAATACGTGCTGACGGCACGACGCGACGGGTTCGTCGACCCGCTTATCCTTCCCGCCTTCGACAGCCAGACCTATGGCGACATCGTCGGGCGCGTTTCACCAACACAATGAGGGGAATAGAGATGATCAGACTGGCATCGCATGCAACCCTTCTCGGAACCATCCTGCTGTCGGCGGGGCTTGCCCAGGCGGAGCCGCCGGCTTTTGCCGCCGATGGCGATATCGGTGTGTGCACCACCGCGGCCTTTCCGCCGCTGACCTTCAAGGAAAGTCCGGCCGATCTAACCCCGACCGGCATCGATATCGAGATCGTCGAAGCGCTCGCCGGTCTCTGGAATGCCAAGGTCAACTATACCGTCACGGAGTTTGCCGGGCTGTTGCCGACGCTCGGGGCCGGGCGCTGCGACTTGATCGTCAGCGGCATCTACATCAACGCCAAGCGCCGCGAGACTTATGACGGCGTGTCCTACATGAAATCGGCCACCGCGATGGTGACCAAGGCCGGTAGCGACACAATCAAGGCGCCGGAGGATCTGAGCGGCAAGGTGATCGCGCTCGAAGCCGGCGCCTACTACAAGCAGGAGCGGATCGAGCCCCTGAACAAGGAACTGATCGCCAAGGGTCAGCCGCCGGTCGAGGTCCAGGAATATCCGACCCAGCAGGCGGCCTACCAGCAGGTCCTCGTCGGCCGCGTCGATGCGACGATGACCGAAGAGGCCGAAGGCGCCTACCGCGCCTCGCGTTCCGACGGGACGCTGCAGCTTCCCTACACGTGGGCATCGGATTTCACCTACGGCATCTACAGCCGCCAGGAAGGCAGCGATGCGGCCGCGGTCAAGGCTGGGCTGAAGGCCCTGAAGGAGCAGGGTTTTTTTGCCGGCATCGCCAAGAAATACGGGCTGGACCCGGCGCTGTTCGACGTCGATTACGATCGTTGAGGCTTGAAAAGGTGGACAGGGCATGAACTTCGACACGAAACTGTTTCTGGATGCCCTGACCATGCCGGTCATGTTGCAGGGGGCGGCCATCGCGATCCTGCTGTCCATCCTGGTTCAGGTCGCCTCGTTTCTGCTCTGCCTGCCGCTCGCCGTCGCCCTGAACTCGATGGCGGCGGTGCGGCGCACGGCGGCCCAGCTCTATGTCTGGCTGTTTCGCTCGTCGCCGCTCATCCTGGTGCTGCTGATCGTCTGGAACGGTGCGCCGCAGCTCTTTCCCGGCCTGACGCGCGCGCCCTGGTACACGCCCTTTGCCGCCGCCTTCATCGCCTTCACGCTGGTGACGACCGCCTATATGGCCGAAGCGATGCGCGGGGCGCTCACGGCGATCGGCCAGGGGCAGACAGATGCGGCACGCGCGCTCGGGCTCAACCGCCTGCAGACCTTCGGCCTCGTCGTCCTGCCGCAGGCCTTGCGCATCGTCATGCCGGTGCTCGTCAACGAGTTCATCAACCTGATCAAGCTGACCTCGCTTGCCTATGTGATTTCGATGCGGGAGATCATGGCCGTCGTCAACGACGCGATCGCGTCGAGTTTCCGCTTCGTCGAATGGTATTCGGCAGCACTCGTCTACTATCTTGCGATCGTCTCGATCCTGATGTTTTTACAGCGGCTGATCCAGCGCCGAATGGCGTAACGTACATTAGGCTTCCTCCTCATTTCCTGCGGAAAGCAGCACCTCCATCGCACCGATGATCTTGCGGTGCTGATGGGCATGACGGGTGCGCAGACTGGTGGCGGCGTAGACCGTCTGCGGGATCACCGGCGCATCGGCAACAAGGGCGACGTGGCCGGATTGCGTCAGCCGTCTGGCCGTTGCGGTGGTGACATAGGCGGCTCCGCCGAGCGAATGCAGGAGCATGGTGATCGCCATGTTCTGGCCGGTCGCAACAGGCGCTGCGGAGAGATGCGGCAGAGCCAGCCGGTGAGCGCGATCGAAGGCCGGCGAATAGATCGCCTGGATATAGGTCTCGACCCTGATATCCGATAGCGCAGCCGCTTCCGTGCTCACCATCATGTAATGCAGATCGCCGATCCTTTCGTAATGAAGATCGGGCAGATAGTGCGGGGTATAGAGCATGGCGAGGTCGAGGTTGCCGGCGCCGAGATCCCGGTTCATCTGGTTGGAATAATCCGCTTCCATGTAGATTTCGGTTGTCGGCAGCTCACGCCTGATCGTGAATAGCCATTCGCCGGCAAAGGCTTCGGCCAGATCGTGCTGGATGCCGAGCCGCATGGAGCGCTCCAGCGCGCCGGCATTGGTGACCGCGCGCGTTGCCTCATGCCACTGGTTTTGCAAGGCTATTGCGTAGTCTAGAAACCTGAGTCCGGCGGCTGTCGGCACGGTTCCACCCTTGTTGCGGGTAAAGAGCTTGCGATTGAACTGTGCCTCCAGCGCCTTGACGCGGTGGGAAACGGTGGACTGGGTGATGTTCAGCCGCTCGGCCGTGCGGTTGAAGGAACGGGTTTCCATCAGGTCCAGAAACGTCTCGATCAGATCCACTTGCATCGGCATCCCATCCGGTTTCGAAGTTCCACTCAATCTAATCGAATTCTTCGATCAATAAAGCCTGTTTCCATCGCTTGATGGCGCCTCGTTTCGACGGCAAGAATTCCGGCAAAACGAGGGAACAGTGCATGTCGAATTTGCCGTCTCACGCGCGTGTCGTGATCATCGGTGGGGGAGCGATCGGCGCTTCCTCGCTCTACCATCTTGCCAAGGCCGGCTGGACCGACTGCGTGCTTCTGGAAAAGAACGAGCTGACGGCCGGATCGACCTGGCATGCGGCCGGCAACGTGCCGACCTTCTCGTCGTCCTGGTCGATCATGAACATGCAGCGCTATTCCGCCTCGCTCTACCGCGATCTCGGTGCGCTCGTCGATTATCCGATGAACTACCACGTCACCGGCTCGATAAGGCTCGGCCACTCGAAGGAGCGGCTGCAGGAGTTCAAGCGTGTCGTCGGCATGGGTCGCTACCAGGGCATGGACCTCGACATCCTGACGCCCGACGAGATGCGCAGCCGTTATCCGTTCCTCGAAACGCACGAGCTGACCGGTGCGCTCTACGACCCCTATGACGGCGACATCGACCCGGCGCAGCTGACGCAGGCGCTGGCCAAGGGCGCGCGCGACATGGGCGCAAAGATCATCCGCTTCTGTCCCGTTACGGCGGCGCGCCGCGAAAACGACGAATGGGTGATCTCGACGCCGCAGGGCGAAATCCGCTGCGAATACGTCGTCAACGCCGCCGGCTACTATGCCCGCGAGGTCGGCAAGATGTTCGGCCGCGACGTGCCGATGATGGTGATGAGCCATCAGTACGTGCTGTTCGACGAGATCCCGGAACTGGCCGCCTGGTCGAAGGAGGTCGGACACAAGCTGCCGCTCTTGCGCGATGTCGACAGCTCCTATTATCTCCGCCAGGAGAAGAACGGCATGAACCTCGGGCCCTATGAGCGTAACTGCCGGGCACACTGGACGACATCAGACGATCCGATGCCCGAGGACTTTTCGTTCCAGCTCTTCCCTGACGATCTCGATCGGCTGGAATGGTATCTGAACGACGCTGTCGAGCGCGTGCCGATCCTTGGGACCGCGGGGCTGTCGCGGATCATCAACGGCCCGATCCCCTATGCGCCCGACGGCAATCCGCTGATCGGGCCGATGCCCGGCGTGCCGAACGCGTTTGAGGCCTGCGTCTTCACCTTCGGCATCTGCCAGGCCGGCGGCGCCGGCAAGGTGCTGGCTGAGTGGATCACCGAGGGCCAGACGGAATGGGACATGTGGTCCTGCGATCCACGCCGGTACACCGACTATACCGACCAGGACTATTGCATCGCCAAGGGCATGGAGATCTACGGCCACGAGTACGCGATGCATTTTCCGAAGCACTATTGGGCGGCGGGTCGCGGCAAGAAGCTGTCGCCGATCCACGACCGGATCCAGGCACTCGGCGCGCAATTCAAGCCCTATAACGGCTGGGAACGGGCGATGTGGTACGCCAAATCAGGTGACGACACCTCCGAAGAGGCAACGCAGACCTGGGGGCGGGCGGGGCCGTGGGCCAAGCGCATCGAGGAAGAGTGTCTCGCCGTGCGCGATGCCGCCGGCATCCTCGACCTGCCGGGGTTCTCGCGCTTCCGGATCAAGGGCAAGGGCGCGACCGAATGGCTCTCGGGCCTGATCACCGGCCGGGTGCCGAAGCCGGGCCGCATCGGCCTTGCCTATTTCTCCGACGACAAGGGCCGCATCGTCACCGAAATGTCGGTGATGATGCTGGACGAGGATTTCTTCGTCCTGATCACGGCGGCAACGGCGCAGTGGCACGATCTCGAATGGCTGCAGAAACATCGGCCCGCCGATGCCGCGTTCACGCTTGACGATGTCACCACGCAGTTTAGCTGCCAGATCCTCACCGGGCCGAAATCGCGCGACATCCTTGCCGATGTCAGCGATGCGGATCTCGCCAAGGGCTGGCTCACGCACCAGACAGCGCAGATTGCCGGGCGCTACTGCCAGTTGGTGCGGGTATCCTTTGCCGGTGAACTCGGCTGGGAGATCCACACCAAGGTGGACGATACCGCCGCGATCTTCGATGCCGTCTGGGCTGCCGGAGAGAAACATGGCCTGAAACCCTTCGGCATGGAGGCGCTCGACAGCCTGCGCATCGAGAAGGGCTACCGCGCCTGGAAGGGCGACCTTTCCACCGATTACACCATCCTGCAGGGCGGGCTGGAGCGCTTCGTCGACTGGGCAAAGCCCGGCTTCAAAGGCAAGGCGGCGCTGGAGCGCGAAAAGCAGCAGGGTGTCAGCAAACGTTTCGTCACTTTGACAGTCGCCGCCGACGGCTGCGACGCGCCGTATATGTCGACGCTCTGGTCGGACGGCCAGGTGGTGGGCGAAACGACCTCGGGCAACTGGGGCTACCGCGTCGGCAAGTCGATTGCGCTCGGCATGCTGCGCGCCGATCTCGCCGTGCCCGGCAACGAGATCGAGGTCGAGATCTTCGGCGACCGCTTCAAGGCGACCGTCGAGGCCGACCAGCCGCTCTGGGATCCCTCCAATGAAAGACTGCGCGCATGACCAAGCCGATTCCCTCGAAAGCCCGGGCAGTCATCATCGGTGGCGGCGTCTCCGGCTGTTCGGTCGCCTATCACCTCGCCAAGCTCGGCTGGACCGACGTGGTGCTGCTCGAACGCAAGCAGCTGACGTCGGGCACGACCTGGCATGCGGCCGGCCTGATCGGCCAGCTACGCGCCTCGCAGAACATGACGCGGCTGGCAAAATATTCCGCCGACCTCTACGTCAAGCTGGAGGCCGAAACCGGCATCTCCACCGGCATGCGCCAGAACGGTTCGATCACCGTGGCGCTGACGGAAGAACGCAAGGAGGAGATCTACCGCCAGGCTTCGCTGGCGCGCGCCTTCAACGTCGATGTGCGTGAAATCACGCCTGACGAAGTCAAGGCGATGTATCCGCATCTCAACACCTCGGATGTGAAGGCGGCGGTGCATCTGCCGCTCGACGGCCAGTGCGACCCGGCCAACATCGCCATGGCGCTCGCCAAGGGTGCGCGGCAGAACGGCGCGACGATCATCGAGGGCGTCAAGGTGACCGCGGTTCTGAAGAAGGACGGCCGGGTAACGGGCGTGACCTGCGAGCAGAACGGCGAAAGCTATACGATCGAAACCGACAACGTCGTCAACTGCGCCGGCATGTGGGGCAGGGAGTTCGCGCGACAATCCGGCGTCACCGTGCCGCTGCATGCCTGCGAGCACTTCTACATCGTCACCGAGGCGATCCCCGGCCTCAAGCGCCTGCCGGTGCTGCGCGTGCCGGATGAATGCACTTACTACAAGGAGGATGCCGGCAAGATGCTGGTCGGCGCCTTCGAGCTGAAGGCCAAACCCTGGGGCATGGACGGTATCCGTGAGGATTTTTGCTTCGACCAGTTGCCAGACGATTTCGACCATTTCTCGCCGATCCTCGAAATGGCCGTCAACCGCATGCCGATGCTGGAGACGGCGGGCATCCATACCTTCTTCAATGGGCCGGAAAGCTTTACGCCGGACGACCGCTACTATCTCGGCGAGGCGCCGGAAGTGAAAGGCTATTGGGTCGCGGCCGGCTACAACTCGATCGGCATCGTATCGTCAGGCGGCGCCGGCATGGCGCTCGCCCAATGGATGAACGACGGCGAGCCGCCCTTCGATCTCTGGGAGGTCGATATCCGCCGGGCACAGCCCTTCCAGAAGAACCGCGCTTACCTCAAGGATCGGGTCTCTGAGACGCTGGGGCTGCTCTATGCCGACCATTTCCCCTATCGCCAGATGGCGACGGCGCGTGGCGTGCGCCGCTCGCCGCTGCACGAGCATCTGAAGGCGCGTGGCGCGGTCTTCGGCGAAGTGGCCGGCTGGGAGCGAGCCAACTGGTTTGCGAATGACGGCCAGGAGCGCGAATACCGCTACTCCTGGAAACGGCAGAACTGGTTCGAGAACCAGAAGTCCGAACATCTGGCGGTTCGCAACGGCGTCGGCCTGTTCGACATGACCTCCTTCGGCAAGATCCGGGTGGAGGGGCGCGATGCGCTTTCCTTCCTGCAGCGGCTTTGCGCCAACGAGATGAATGTCGAGGCCGGCCGTATCGTCTACACCCAGATGCTCAACGGCCGTGGTGGCATCGAAAGCGACCTCACGGTCACGCGCCTTTCTGAAACCGCGTTCCTGCTCGTCGTTCCGGGCGCCACGCTTCAACGTGATCTTGCTTGGCTGCGCAAGCATGTGCGCGACGAGTTCGTCGTCATCACCGATGTCGGTGCCGGCGAAAGCGTGCTCTGCGTCATGGGGCCGAAGGCGCGCGAACTGATGCAGAAGGTGAGCCCGAACGATTTCTCGAATGCGGCGCATCCCTTCGGCACGGCGCGCGAAATCGAGATCGGCATGGGGCTCGCCCGCGCCCACCGCGTCACCTATGTCGGCGAACTCGGCTGGGAGCTCTACGTCTCGACCGACCAGACGGCGCATGTGTTCGAGGCGCTGGAGGAGGCGGGGCAGGATGTCGGGCTGAAACTCTGCGGCATCCACACGCTCGACAGCTGCCGTATCGAAAAGGCCTTCCGCCATTTCGGCCACGATATCACCGACGAGGACCATGTGCTCGAAGCCGGGCTCGGTTTTGCGGTGAAACCCGACAAGGGCGATTTCATCGGTCGCGAGGCGGTGCTGGCCAAGCACAATCGCGGGCTTTCGCGCCGGCTGGTGCAATTCCGGCTGGCCGATCCCGAGCCTTTGCTCTTCCACAACGAAGCGATCGTGCGCGACGGCCAGATCGTCGGCACCATCACCTCGGGCAACTACGGCCACCATCTCGGCGGTGCCATCGGCCTTGGTTATGTGCCGTCGGAAGGCGAAAGCGACGCCGACGTGCTCGGCTCCAGCTTCGAGATCGAGATCGCCGGCACGCGGGTGAAGGCGGAGGCGTCGCTGAAGGCGATGTACGATCCGCGTTCCGAGCGGGTGAGGATGTAACGACGGCGTTTGAGGCTGCCCCTCATCCGGCCTGCCGGCCACCTTCTCCCCGTTTGACGGGGAGAAGGAGACGTGTGGCGACCGCCGTGCCTGAGTAAGGGCGCGGTTGAGGTGCGGGTGGAGCGCTCTCCCTCTCCCCCGCGTGCAGGGAGAGGGTGGGGGTGAGGGGCAGCCTCGTACATCAAGGCAAATTTAGCATGCGCGCGCCGGGACGCGGTTCTTCCGGTTCTTCTTTCAGGAGTTCAGGGCCATGTTCGCATCGGACCTTTCCAATACGACTGTCGCGGGCGACCGCATCGATCAGCTGGTCGCTGCGCATCGGCCGGGCCATGGGCTGGTGCGGGCCTTCTACCACGACGAGGATATCTACGAGCGTGATCTCGACCGGGTGTTTCGCCGCCATTGGCACTGCGTCGCGCATGAAAGCGTGATCCCCAACCCCAATGACTTCGAAGTCTTTCGCATGGCCGCCGAGCAGGTGATCGTCACCCGCACGGCCACGGGCGCGATCCATGCGATGCTGAACGTCTGTCGCCATCGCGGCGCCGAGGTCTGCACCAAGGAAAAGGGCAACGCCCGCGCCTTCGTCTGTCCCTACCACGCCTGGACCTACGGCAATGACGGTGCGCTGAAGGCGGCGCGGCTGATGCCGAAGGATTTCAAGCGTGAGGACCATGGGCTGAAGAAGCTTCATGTGCGCGTCGTCGAGGGGCTGATCTTCATCTCCTTTGCCGAACAGCCGCTCGATTTCACCGAGGTCGAGAACCTGCTGCATGCCACCTGCGGCCAATATGGCTGGGCCGAGGCCAAGGTCGCGCACCGGCAGTCCTATCCTGTCGACGCCAACTGGAAGCTCGCGGTCGAGAACTATGTCGAGTGCTACCATTGCGGCCCGGCGCATCCTGAGTATTCCGAGACGCACGCGCTCGAACAGCCGTTGCACATGATCGAGGAGCTGAACGCCAAGATGGAGGCGCGCACCTGCGCTCTCGGCATCGAGGTCGGTTCCGGCGATCACTGGCAGAGTTCCGCCGGCGGCAAGGAGACGGTGCATGCCTTCCGCTATGCGCTCTATGACGGCGTCAAGACCGGCAGCAAGGACGGCCAGCCGCTTAGCACCCTGATGGGCCGGTTCAGCGATTTCGACGGCGGCGTCACCTCCATCCACCTCGGCGGCACGACCTTCCTCGTCTGCTATCCCGATCACGGCATGATCTACCGCTTCATTCCGAAGACGGCGGGCACCTGCGAAATGGAGCTGATCTGGCTTGTCGACGGCAAGGCCGAGGAGGGGCAGGACTACGACCTCGAAAAGCTCACCTGGCTGTGGAAGGTCACGACCGATGAGGACAAGGCGATCATCGAGCACACCTCGCGCGGCGTGCGCTCGCATTATTTCGTGCCGGGCCCGATCGCGCCGATGGAGCAGAACGAGCTGCGCTACATCAACTGGTATCTCGACGAGATCAGCCGGCCTTCGCAACCATCATCCCTGTTCTTGTCACAGGGATCCAGCAGCGCCGCGTCGGCGGTGTGAAAGAATTCTGAAAACGCCTGATGTGACGAAGAATGTCACTGACGGCGCGGACGCGCCGTCGCTAGATTCCTGTGACGAGCACAGGAATGAGGTAGGTATCCGTGGTCTCAGTTGCGGCATGGAGGCCGAAACAACGCCAGGCATCGTCTATCGGCGCAGCGCGATCAGTCACGCCTATCGAAATGGGTGCGCAGCGCCACATGGGTCTGCACGGTGGCGACGCCCGATATCAACGAGATCTGCCGACGGATGGTGTCAAGATCGCCGTTCGAAGCGCATTCGACCAGCAGCATCAGGTCGGTCTCTCCGGCGAGCGACCAGCAGCTGACGACCGGCGGCATGCCGGCGAGATGCGGTACGATGTGGTCGCAGTTCTTACCGGGCTGGAAGGATATCGCGATCAGCGCGCGCACGACCGGCGCCTTGTCCTCGATGCCGATGCGGATCGTATAGCCGGCGATGACGCCCTTGGTTTCGAGCCGGCGCAGACGTTCATGGGCGGCGCTGCGTGACAAGCCGGCATGGCGGGCAAGCGCCACCAGGCTCTGGCGCGAATCCTGCCGCAGGGCGGCCACCAGCAGCCGGTCCTTTTCATCAAGTTCGGTCAATGTGTCGTCCCCTTGGTCATTTTGCCGGACAATCGTCCGGTCTTCCGCCATCATGTCCAGTGAAACCGGACGATAGGACGGCTAGCTTCCCGAGGCAATCAAGGAGCGTTAGCCATGACCATTCCGAGACTTCCCGACAATGCCGTCCTCATCCCGATCGACATGCAGCAGGCATTTGATGCCGCTCCCTGGCCGCCACGCTGGAACGGGGACGTTGACAACAACGGCCGCGCCTTGCTTGCCGCCTGGCGCGCGGCCGGCCGGCCGATCATCCATGTGCGGCACGACAGCGTCGCGCCGGGCTCGACCTTGAGGCCGGGTGCGTCTGGCAACGCGCCGCGCCCGGGCTTCGAGCCCGTTGGCGACGAACCGCTCGTCAACAAGAGCGTCAACGCCGCCTTCATCGGCACCGATCTCGATCTTCGCCTGCGCCGGCTCGGCGTTGATACGATCGTCCTCTTCGGCATCTCGACTGATATGTGTGTTTCGACCTCGGTGCGGGTCGGCGCCAATCTCGGTTACCGGGTGGTCCTGGTGGAAGATGCCTGCGACTGCTTCGACCAGCCGGATGGCGACGGCGACATGATCCCGGCGCGGGACATCCACCGTGCCCATGTCGCAACGCTGCGGGCGGAATTCGCGGAGGTGACGACCACGGCGGCAATCATTTCGGCCATGCGGCCGGCGTCGGCAGCGTAAGGACGCCGCAACGCGTGCAGTGGCTTATCGGCTGGCGGCGCCGCGGACTTCCAGCACCTGGTAGGTCCATTTCGGCGTCGTCAGGCTTTCGCCCTCTCGGCTCGGGAAAGTGAGGAAAGTCTCGAAAGGCCTTGCCTGGCCGACGGGCACGCGGGCGAGAACCAGGGCTGAGTCGTCGCCGATCTTCGCGCATGCGTCCTGCGGGCAGTCTTCGAGCGTCACGGAAAGCCGGAAATATTCGAGCGGTGTTGCGCCATTGTTGCTGACGGTGCCGCGCAGGCGGAAGCTGCGCTCCGGCTGGCTTTGTTCGAACGTCATGCCGTCGAGGCTGATGTTCTGGGCGGCCGGAGCCGCCGGGGCCGTCGCCACCGGCTCAGGTGCTGCAGCCTTGCGCTCGCCGCGGTCGCTGATCCAGACGACGAAGGCAGAGAGCAGGGCGATCGCCACTGCGACCGAGAGGATGGGCTCGGCCCACCGGCGAAAGCGGCTGAAACGCGCCGCCAGATACACGATCGCCACGCCAACCAACGCTACCAACCAAAGCATGAAGCTCCTCCTCGTCGACCCTTATATAGTGTGAGGAGCGGGTGGCAACATCGCGTGGCTCTGGTCGAAGGTCACGCTTGCGACATTTGGTGGATTGAACGGCGAGCGATTTCGTCAACCCCTTGCGGCGATTGCAAATGTTGCGGGCTTTTGGGCGCTTCTACCGGGGCGTAACGGCCCCAAGGCTGACGGTATAGGTGCCCTCGAAAGGAACGGCTGCGAAGCGTTCGTTGATGTCGGCGAGGCTCTTTTCCGGGTCGAGATCGGCGAAGATGTCGGGCCGCAGCCAGTGGGCGAAGGCTTCGGCAGCGACAATATTGAGCGGGATGGCGTTGAAGAAGTTCCAGACGCCATGGACGCGGCCGTTCTCGACCGCCGCAACGCTCGATAGCGCCGGCGTTGCGACGGCCGCAGCCAAGGTCTGCTGCGCCTCTTGCCTGGCAACGCCGGGACCGATGGAGAAGCCGCTATAGGTGCCGCCGGGCGAAGAGGTGGCGATGTAGACGTCGGGGTTTGCCGCCATCACCGCTTCTGCATTGACGGTGCCGCCGACGCGCGGCAGCGCGCCTTCGGCGATGTTGCGGCCGCCGGCGATCGTCAGGAATTCGCCGAGCCCACCGACGCCATAGGCCCAGCAGCAACGGTCAGGCTTGGGAAACGCATCCATCAGCACGGTTGGGCGCGGTTCGGGCTTGGCGGCGACACGGGAGCGGATCAGCGCCAGCTTGTCTTCGTAGTAGCGTGCGAAGGCTTCGGCCTGCTCGTCGCGTTCGAAGATACGCCCAAGGAGCCGCATCATATCCGGCGTGCTCTTCAGGGGATCGCTGTTGAAGTCGACGACGATGACCGGCACGCCGGTGCTGGTGAGATAGTCGATGGCGCGCTGGCCCGGCTCGGTGTCGGCCTGCCAGTTGGCGAGGATCGCGAGGTCGGCCTTCAGCGTCAGCAGCGTTTCGAAAGACAGTGCGGCGCCGGTGCCGCCGTCGTCGATCAGCGGCACGTCGGCGATTGCAGGAAATTTTTTGCGAAAGCTCTCGTAGATCTCAGGGTTGTCGCCCTTCATGTCTCCGGACCAGCCGGCCAGCAGGCTGACGGGGTCCGGATGAATGAGCGAAAGCGCGACCAGGTTGAAGCCGCTGCCAAGCAGGATGGCTTTTGGCCTTTCCGCTAACGTCACCTCGCGCCCGGCCGCGTCCTTCACCGTCAGCGGCCATCGGTTTTCGGCCCGGGCGCCAGTGGCGAAAAGCGTGGTGGTGACGAAGATGGCCAGCAAGGCCCGGACCGTGGATCGCGATAGGAGAAGCAAAACTACTGTTTCCGTTGGGTGGGAAGGGCGCAGAGGCTGCCGCAGCTGCGGACCCCCGGCAGCAGATAGCGCAGGCAGCAGATCTTGCGCCGGCACACCCGCGCACCGTCCTCTTCCTCGTGACGCAGGCAATCGAAGAAGGGGTTGGGCGAGCCGTCGGGCAGGGATCTGCTGCCGATGAGGGCTTCGGCCTGGGCATGAAGCGGCTCGACGCCGGCGGCGCGCAGGGCATAGTCGATGTAAACCAGCGCGTTGTTCCAGGCGAGTTTCGGCGCGATGCCGCCACTCGACTTGAGGTAGCCGACCACTTCGCGCAGGTGCTCGCCCATCAGCGGCGCCAGGGTGGCAAACACGTCGTCGTCATCGCCCGCCTGCCAGTTACCGGCATCGGCGACGCCAAAGGCGCGGGGCAGGCCATCTTCTGCCAGCGCCACCTTCATGCGGTTGAAGGCGACCGGCAACACCTGATGGTCGAGCACGCGAGCAACGAGATAGGGGATGGTGAGCGCCGAGAAGTAGTAGAGCGACCACATGGAGGCGATCGCGCGGCGGTCGGTGCCGCCGGACCTTTCAGCGTAGGTGTCGAGGGCGCGGTCGAAGGCGCCGGAGGCGAAGAACTCGGGCAGGACCATGCCGTCGGAAAGATCGTCCGACAGCACCATCTTTTCGTTGCACCAGGCGTGCGGGCCGGAAAAGGCAGCAGACAGAACCTTGGGGGCGCCTGTCTCCATGATCGCTTCGGATACGGCAGTCATTGGGGCACCCGCGTGTGGCCCGTGGCCGGCCCACTGCCGTTGCGAGGCCTGCCGCGCGGAGCCGTCGCGAACACAAATGCGGGGGCGGACAGACGCCATCTTGCAACCATGCGACACCTTCTGAACGGGTCAGACATTCATAAGATGATCGTGTTACTCATGTTTATTCGTTGTGCAAGTTATTTTATGAGTTTTGTCCGCATGTTTTAATGCGCGGGCGAGGCGCGAGACAGCCGCAAGCTCGGGCTTGCGGCTACTGAAGGGCCGGTGCCGCGGGCTCGACGGCCGCCTACATCAGGCCGAGCTGCTTGTAGAAGCCGAGCGCGTCGTAATAGTCGCTTTGAGTGGCGATCTTGCCGTCCTTGACCGTGAAGACCGAGGCGCCGGTGAACTTGAAGCTCTTGCCGGTCGCGGCCGTGCCATCGGCCCAGGCGCCTGAGTTGGTGCCGGAGAATTCCCATTCGAAGGAGACCTTGTCGCCGGCGGCGATGGGGTCGCCTTTCATGGTCCAGACGGCGTCGGGAACCGCATTCAGGAAATTGTCGATGACACCGGTCTTGGCGGCATCCTTGCCGGTGACAGGCTTGCCGACGGACGCGTCGTAATAGGTGACGTCGTCGGCGAAATAGGATGCGGCCTTGCTCGAGTCATGGGCATTCCACGCTGCGACATAGGCACCGACGACATCAGGCGCCGCGTCGGCGGCGAGGCCGGCGGGCGCCAGAAGAAGTGTGCTCAGACCCAATGCACCTGCAGCAGCAAGCAGTTGACGGCGATACATGGCATTTTCCTCCCGTTTATCTTCGTTTGCATGCTTTGTCCGCACCGCGGCCAACGTCCTGCCGGCGTCAGCCGTGGTTGATCATGATGTGACGGACAGCAGTGTAGTCCTCGAGCGCATAGACCGACATGTCCTTGCCATAGCCCGACTGCTTGACGCCGCCATGCGGCATCTCGTTGGTCAGCATGAAGTGGGTGTTGATCCAGGTGCAGCCATATTGCAGGCGCGAGGCGGCCTTCATCGCCTTGGAGATGTCCTTCGTCCAGACCGAAGAGGCGAGGCCATAATCGCTGTCGTTGGCCCAGCCGACGGCATCGTCCTTGCCGGTGAAGCGGGTGACCGAGACGACAGGGCCGAACACCTCGCGACGGACGATCTCGTCTTCCTGCGTCGCGCCGGCAATCACCGTCGGCTGGAAGAAGAAACCGTCGGCGCTGCCAGGAGCACCGCCGGTGGTGATCTCGATATGCTTCTGGTCGGCCGCACGTTCGACGAAGCTTGCGACGCGATCACGTTGGCGCCGCGAGATCAGCGGGCCGATCTCGTTTTCGGTGTCGTCGGCGAGATTGTAACGGATGGTGGAGACGGCCGAACTCAGGTCGGCGACGAGCTTTTCGTAGATGCCGGCTTCGGCATAGATGCGGCAGGCGGCGGTGCAGTCCTGGCCGGCATTGTAATAGCCGAAGGTGCGGATGCCGTTGACGACGGCTTCGAGGTCGGCGTCGTCATAGACGATGACAGGGGCCTTGCCGCCGAGCTCCAGATGCGTGCGCTTCACCGTCTTGGCGGCGGCCGTCAGCACCTTCTTGCCGGTGGCGATGTCGCCGGTGATCGAGACCATCGCGATCTTCGGGTGGTTGATCAGCGCGTTGCCGACGGTTTCGCCGCGGCCCGTGACAACGTTGACCACGCCTTCCGGCAGGATGTCGGCGAGCAGACGGGCGAGCTTCAGCGCCGTCAAAGGCGTCTGTTCGGACGGCTTGAAAACGACGGTGTTGCCGCCGGCAATCGCCGGTGCCAGTTTCCACGCCATCATCATCAGCGGGTAGTTCCAGGGCGCGATCGAGCCGACGATGCCAACCGGATCGCGACGAACCATGGAGGTATGCCCCGGCAGATACTCGCCCGATGTCGGCGCGTGCAGATTGCGGATGGCGCCGGCAAAGAAGCGCCAGCAATCGACGATCGCCGGCAGTTCGTCGTTCTTCACCGCATTGATCGGCTTGCCGCAGTTGAGCGCTTCAAGGGCTGCGAAATCGTCGGCGTGCTTTTCGATCGCGTCGGCGATCCTGAGCAGGTAACCGGAGCGTTCGCCGGGTGTCGTCATCGACCAGGAGACGAAGGCGCGTTCTGCCGCCCTCACCGCCGCCTCGACCTGAATGTGCGAGGCTTCGGCGAGGTCGATGATCTTTCCGCCGGTGCGCGGGTTCAGGATATGCTCTTCGGCCTCGGTTCCGGCTTCGAAGCGCGATCCGATCAAAAGCTGGGTGTCCATGTCTGTTCTCCCTTGAAAGTCGAGTTCACTTGCCGGCACCGGCGATCTGGTCGCCGTCGCGGGTCAGGTAGTAGGCGCCGAGGATCGGCAGGAAAGTGACCAGCACCACGATCATGGCGACCACGTTGGTCACCGGTCGCTGGCGCGGGCGGATGAGTTCTTCGAGCATCCAGATCGGCAGCGTCGACTGCTGGCCGGCGGTGAAGGTGGTGACGATCACCTCGTCGAAGGACAGCGCGAAGGCGAGCATGCCGCCGGCAAGAAGTGCGGTGCCGATGTTCGGCAGGATGATGTGGCGGAAGGTCTGGAAGCCGTCGGCACCCAGGTCCATCGAGGCTTCGATCAGCGAGCCCGATATGCGGCGGAAACGGGCCACCGCATTGTTGTAGACGACGACGATGCAGAAGGTCGCGTGACCGAGCACGATCGTCCAGAAGGAGAATGGCATCTCCGCCATGGAAAAGGCCGAGCGCAGCGCGATGCCGGTGATGATGCCGGGCAGCGCGATCGGCAGGATGACCAGCAGCGAGATCGTCTCGCGGCCGAAGAAGCGGGTCTGGCTGACGGCGGCGGCACAGAGCGTGCCGAGCACCAGGGCGACCGCGGTCGCGATCGAGGCGACCTTGACCGAGAGCGTCAGCGCCGCCCAGACATCCGGCCGGTTCCAGGCAACCGCAAACCATTGTGTCGTCAGCCCCGGCGGCGGGAACTGGTAGCTCTTTTCCTCCGTGGTGAAGGCATAGAGGAAGATCAGCAGGATTGGCACATGCATGAAGGCGAGGCCGGCGGCAGCTGCGATCTTCAGTCCGAGGGGCGAGCGGTTGAGGCGGTCAGAGCGCATCGAAGGCCCCCATGCGTTTGGCCATCCAGAGATAGGCGCCCATGATGACGATCGGCACCACGGTAAAGGCGGCGGCAAGCGGAATGTTGCCGGCAGTGCCCTGCTGGGCATAGACCGCCTGACCGATGAACAGCCGGGAGGAGCCGATGATCTGCGGAATGATGTAATCGCCGAGCGTCAGCGAGAAGGTGAAGATCGAGCCGGCGACGATGCCCGGCAGCGCCAGCGGGAAGAGCACGTGGCGAAAGGTCTGGGCCGGCGTGCCGCCGAGATCGGAGGAGGCCTCGATCAGGTTGGTCGGCACGCGCTCCAGCGCTGCCTGGATCGGCAGGATCATGAACGGCATCCAGACATAGACGAAGACGATGAAGGTGCCGGTGTAGCTGACCGAGAGCGAGTTGCCCCCGACGACGGGAAGCGAGAGCCAGGCATCGAGCACCCACAGAAGATGCAGCTTCGCGAGGAACCAGGTGACGATGCCTTCCTTGGCCAGGATCAGCTTCCAGGCATAGATCTTGACCAGGTAGCTCGACCAGAGCGGCAGCATGACGCCGAGATAGAACAGCACCTTCCATTTTCCCTGCGCGTAGCGCGCCGCGTAATAGGCGATCGGGAAGGCGATGAGCGCCGAGGCGAGCGTCACGATTGCCGCCATTGATACGGTGCGCAGGATGATGTCGAGATTGGTTTCGCTCAGCAGCTGGCGGTAGGTGGCGAAGGTGAACTCGTAATTGATCAGGCCGGAGAAGTCGTCGATCGAGAAGAAGCTCTGCAGCAGGAGAGCAAAGAGCGAGCCGACATAGACGACGCCGAGCCATAAGAGCGGCGGCGCCAGCATGACGACAAGCAGCACATGCGGGTGCTTCCAGAAGAAGTCCGAGAGCCGGCCGGTCGGGCCGCGGCGATCCGGGACTGCGAGATTTTCAGCGACGGCGGTCATGCGTCCTCCATCGGGTGCAGTTCGTCGGCGGCAAAGCTGATAGTGACGGGGCTGCCGATTTGCGGGACGGCGAGCGAGGCGGGGCTTGCAACCGCGATGCGCGCGCCTTCGACGTCGACGACGACGCGGTTGACCGCGCCGAGGAAACTATGGGCCGACACGGTGCCGTTGAGGCTGAGCGCGCCTTCGCGCGGGGCCGACAGCGCGATCGCCTCGGGGCGAAGGCTGGCATAGGAGGATCTGACGCCCAGCCTCTGGCACAGCTTTGCCGGCAAGACGTTTGACGAGCCGACGAAATCGGCGACGAAGCGTGTCTTCGGCTGCTTGTAGACTTCTTCTGGGCTGCCGAGCTGCTGGATGCGGCCGTCGTTGAAGACGGCGATGCGGTCGGCCATCGACAGCGCTTCGCCCTGATCGTGGGTGACGAAGACGAAGGTGATGCCGAGCGATTTTTGCAGGGTCTTCAGTTCCTCCTGCATCTGCTCGCGCAGCTTCAGGTCGAGCGCGCCGAGCGGCTCGTCGAGCAAAAGCACCTTGGGCTTGTTCACCAGCGCGCGGGCGAGCGCCACGCGCTGACGCTGGCCACCCGAGAGCTGGCCGGGGCGGCGGCTGCCATAGTCCGGCAGCTTGACCATGGCGAGCGCATCTGCCGCCGCCTTGCGGCGCTCCTCGCGGCCGACGCCCTTGACCATCAGCCCGTAGGCAACGTTGTCGAGGATCGAGAGATGCGGGAACAGCGCATAGTCCTGGAACACGGTGTTGACGCTGCGGCGATAGGGCGGCACGCCCTCCGCGGTTTCGCCGAAGATTTCGATATGACCGCCTGTCGGCTGTTCAAAGCCGGCCATCAGCCTCAGGCAGGTGGTCTTGCCCGAGCCCGAGGGGCCGAGCATGGCGAAGAACTCGCCCTCGGCGACTTCGAGGTCCACACCATCGACCGCGCGTACGGCGCCGAAGTGGCGGGAAACATTGTCGAAAAGAACGGCGGTGGACATCAAATTGCTCCAGGATTCCAGCCCCTCATCCCGCTGCCGCAACCTTCTCCCCGCTCGGGGGGAGAAGGGAACGTGCGGTTGGCGTCTCGCCCAAAGCTCACCCGGCGGGTTTGCCGGGGGCGTTCCCTCTCCCCGCGTGCGGGGAGAGGGTCAGGGTGAGGGGCGATGCTTGCGATATGGTCGTGGCGGCTCAGCGACCGCCGATAACGCCGATGTAGTCGGAGACCCAGCGGTGGTAAGGCACACATTCGCCCTGGCTTGCGCATTTCGTCACCGGCGTCTTCCAGAACTTGACCTTGTCGAAGTCCTCGTAGCCGTTGGTCTTGCAGCCGGCGTCGGTCAGAAGGTCATTGCCCTTGCAGGCTGCGCCGACGGACGGGTTGGCGCCGAACCAGGCAGAGACGTCGCCCTGGACCTTTGGCGACAGCGAATGCTCCATCCACATATAGGCGCAGTTCGGATGGGCGCTTTCGGCGTGCAGCATGGTGGTGTCAGCCCATCCGGTGACCCCTTCTTCCGGGATGGTTGAGGCGATCGGCAGCTTTTCGGCTTCCATCAGGTTGACCTGGAACGGCCAGGAGCCGGAGGCGACGACGCCTTCGTTCTTGAAGTCGTCGATCTGGATCATCGCATCGTGCCAGTAGCGGCCGACGAGCGTGCGCTGGGTGCGCAGCAGATCGAGCGCTGCCTTGTACTGGTCTTCGTTGAGTTCGTAGGGATCCTTGATGCCGAGCTCGGGCTTGTGCTTGATCAGGTAGTTGGCGGCGTCGGCGACATGGATCGGGCCGTCATAGGCCTGGACACGGCCCTTGTTGGACTTGCCGTCGGGCAGGTTCATTTCCTCGAAGACGACGTTCCAGCTCTTCGGCGCTTCGCCCTTGAAGGCATCCTTGTTGTACATCAGCACGTTCGGACCCCAGACATAGGGAGTGCCGTAGTGAACGCCGTTGACCGTGTGCCAGGGCGCGTTCTGCATGCGCTCGTCGATCGTCTTCCAGCTGGGGATGAGATCGGTGTTGATCGGCTGGACGCGCTTGCCGGCGACGAGCCGCATCGAGGCGTCGCCCGAGGCGGTGACGAGGTCGAAGCCGCCTTCGTTCATCAGCGCCACCATTTCGTCGGAGGTCGCGGCCGTCTTGACGCTGACCTTGCAGCCGGTCTGCTTTTCGAAATCGGTGACCCAGTCGTAGTTCTTGTCGGTCTCGCCGCGCTCGATGTAGCCAGCCCAGGCGACGATCGACAGTTCGCCTTCGCCCTTGCCCAGTTCCTTCAGCGGCTCCTGCGCCAAGGCGGGCGCCACGAGGCCGAGCGACAACGTCAGCGCGGTGCAGGATTTCAGGATCTGCTTCATCTGAATTCTCCCAATTTTGAGCCGCATTTTACGGCTTCGTTCCCAGATTGAAACGTGCCTTGATTTCTCCGCATTCGCAAATTCATTAATCAGAATGCCGCTATCGGTTTTACCGATATCAGGGCCGTGTCAAGGCTCCAACGTGCCCGGCAAATGCCGAGTAGCTACATGATTTTACTCGTGGTTCTGGATCGCACCGGGATTTTTAGCGCGGCCGGGCGCTGCGAAGCGCTTCGGCTATGCCGACGAAATCGCGGGCCGATTGCGGCAGGCTGGAGCCCTTGCGCCAGACCATGCCGACCTGGACGACGGGCAGGGCGCCGGAGACGTCGCGGCTCTCGATGCGGTCGCCTTCAAGCGACCAGGGGCGGTAGACGAGATCGGGCAGGAGCGCGATGCCGGCGCCAGTCGCCACCAGGCTGCGCACCGCTTCGACCGAGCGGGTGCGGAAGGCGACATGCGGGCGGGCGCCGAGCGCCGACAGCAGCTTGCCGGTGTTCTCCTCGATTTCATCCACCGTCAGCATGATCAGCGGCTCCTTGGCGATATCGCTGATCGAGATGATGTCGGCGCTGACAAGCGGATGGCCGATCGGCAGCCAGAGGCGATAGGGCGAGGTTTCGAGAATCTCAGCCTGCAGCGCCATGCGGTCGCGCAGGTTGGAAATGACCATGACGGCAACGTCGAGTTCGCCGCCGATCAGCAGGTGTTCGAGATATGAGCCGTTGTCCTCGATGGCACTGACATCGACGCCGGGACAGGCGCGGCGATAGCGAGCGAGCAGGTCGGAGAGGACGTAACCGGCAACCAGCGAGGTGACGCCGAGATTGAGCTTGCCGCCGGTTTCCTCGCGGCTGTCGGAAAAACTGCGCCGGGCGTCGGAGACATCGGAGAGGATCTTGGTCGCATGCCGCAGGAACTGATGGCCGTTGTGGGTGATCGAAAGACCGCGCGGATGCCGGTCGAACAGCTCGACGCCGAGGTCCCCTTCAAGCTCCTTGATCGCCTCGGTGATCGAGGATTGCGAGATCGAGAGGTTCTGCGCCGCCCGCGTGATCGAGCCTTGCTCGGCGACGGCGACGAAATACTGCAACTGTCTGAAGGTGAAGGCCATCCGTGCAGTTAATCGTTGTGGAGGCGCGCTTGCAAGCGCTGCCAAGAGATCGTCCCCGACAACGCAACTGCGGCGGGATTTGTCCGGTTATGTCGGTTTCCGGATAGAAGACCGGCGGCCTGCTGCTAGACTTCCGCCGGAGAGATCAGGGAGGCGGACTTTGGCTCAGGCTGTATCGAAACCGATGCCGACGGAGGAGGGCATCCTCGCCTTTCACCGGCGCTGCGAAGAATTCTATCCCGCCGATGCGGTCGATGCGTCGATCGAACAGCAGCGCAAATGGTACGATGCGCTCTGCGCAGAGTTCGACGCGCCGTCGCCGGCGGGGCTGACGCGCGAGGACGAGCTTGTCGACGGCCGGATCCCGATCCGGCGCTATCGGCCGGCGAGCGTTTCGACCGACACCCGAATCTACTACATTCACGGCGGCGGTTGGGTCGTCGGCTCGCTCGACAGCCATGACGCCATCTGCGCCGAGCTTGCCGATTTCGCAAGGGCAGAACTGGTGTCGGTTGATTATCGGCTGGCGCCCGACCACGTCTGGCCAGCCGCCTTCGAGGATTGCTACGCGGTCTTGAATTTCCTGGTGGCCGATGGCCGACCGGTGGTGGTCGTCGGCGACAGTGCCGGCGGGAACCTGACCGCAGGCATCGTGTTGAAGGCCCGGGCGGACGGGGTGTCTGGTATCGTCGGGCAGGCGCTGATCTATCCTGGCCTCGGCGGTGACCTGGCTTCCGGTTCCTATCTCGAAATGTCCGATGCGCCGGGACTGACGACTGCCGATACCAGCTACTACCGAAAGATTTTGCAGGCGCCGGCCGACGACCCGTTTGCGGTGCCGCTGGCGGAGAAGGATCTTTCCGGCTTACCGCCGACCTATATCGCTGGTGCCTATTTCGACCCCTTGCGCGATGACGCGCGCCTCTATGCCGCGCGGCTTGCGACGGCCGGCGTCAACGTCACCTTTCGCGAAGAGCCGCAGATGATCCACGCCTGGCTGCGGGCACGGCACATGAGTGAGGGTGCGCGCGAAGGCTTTCGGCGCTTGGCCGAAGGTATTGCGGTGCTTGTCGGAACCGGCTGAACGCTCCAGTTTTCACCGGAGCGCAATTGCGGGCGGAAACGCGCTAGCTCTTCGCCTTGAACACCAGCACCGGATTGGGGCGGAAGCTCTGCGGGAACAGTTTGCGCAGGCTCTCGATCTTCGGCATGTCGTTGTAGACGATGTAGGGATAGGTCGGGTTGCGCGTCAGGAAATCCTGATGGTAGCCCTCCGCGACATAGAAGCCCTTCAGCGGCGCGATCTCGGTGACGATCTCGGTCGGAAAGACGCCTGATTTTCCGAGCTCGGCGACGTAGGCCTCGGCGATCTTCTTCTGCTCCGGCGTGGCAACGAACAGAGCCGAACGATACTGCGTGCCGTGATCCGGCCCCTGATAGTTCAGCTGCGTCGGGTTGTGGCCGACGGAGAAGAAGATCTGCAACAGCTTGCCGTAGCTGACCTGGCTCGGATCGTAGGTCACTTCCACCGATTCCGCGTGGCCGGTGTCGCCATTGCTGACCGCCTCATAGGACGCCGTGTCGCGGCTGCCGCCGGCATAGCCCGAGACAGCGTTGGTCACGCCCTTCACATGCTGGAAGACGCCCTGGACGCCCCAGAAACAACCGCCGGCAAATACCGCCGTTTCCGGACCGCTGGCCGCTTTCTCATCCAGCGACGGCGGGGGAATGGATACGGCCGGTTCGGCGGCGCGGGCTGAGGGCGCAATCGAAAGGGCGGCGCAGATGGCAAGTGCCGGAGCCATCAGCCAGAGATGGTGGTTGATAGCCGGAGCGAACGGCAGAATGTTGCGTGTCGAAGACATGGTTGCTTCCTCTGCCGCGTTCGGGCGGCGGCCGTGTGAACCCATGTTTTTCGCGGACCCGGCCGAATGCAAATCGCAAGAGCGTGCTTCACGGCAATGTGACGATCCGCTACCACTGCATTGGCGACTTGATCCCGCATAGCGGGGACTGTGGAAGGTTAGAGGAGGGGTGATGGCTGGCGAAACGGATTTGACGAAGCTGCTGGCGACGATGGCGCCGGTTCTGTTTCCGCAGACCTATGTCTATTGCACCGTGCCCCATGACGAGGCGCAGCGTTACATGCCGGTGGAGCCGCTTGCCACCTATCGCGAGGACGAGGGGCTGACGCTGATCCTGGAGCGTCATGCTGCCGATGCGGCCGGCCTTTCCTATGGTCCGCTGCTTCGCCGCATCACGCTCAATGTGCATTCGGCGCTTGAGGCGGTCGGGCTGACGGCGGCGGTGGCGACGGCGCTGACGCGGGAGGGCATCAGTGCCAACGTCGTGGCCGCCTATTATCATGACCACATCTTCGTGCCGGAGGCCGATGCCGAGCGTGCGCTCGAGGCGCTGCTGGCATTGAGCCCGGCCTGATCGCCTCGGCGATCACATGAAGCGGATGTCGCGCGGCGGGTTTTCGTAGTCGTCGTGACGACCGTTCTCGTAGATGATCGGTGCCGTGCCGAGTTCCTCGTCGCTGACGCCGTCAACGCAGGCGACGTTGACGGCGTAGAAATGGCCGAGGAAATCCTCGAGATAGCCGCGCGAAAACGGCCGGATGCCGCAGCGGCTGCAGAAGTAGTGATCGACGTCGCCCTCCCGCCAGTTCGAAGGCTCCGCCCGATAGCTCGTCAACGCCTCCTTGCCCCTGGTGATGGCAAACTCGTCGCGCAGCGCGAAGGATTTCTGCATGCGCGTCTTGGCGCAAAAACTGCAATTGCAGCGGCGGATGCCTTCGGCAAGGTCGAGCTGGCATTCGAACTCAACGGTGCCGCAGTGGCAGCTGCCGCGATAGCGCTTTTTCATCGGACGGGCTCCTGTCTTTGGACAGTCGTCGGCTGTCCCTGGTCTTTCGACCGGGGAAACGACGCTGGCGAGTTGAACGTTGATGCGATTTATGTGTTGGCGTCCGTTGTGCGGACGCCGGTTATTATCCGGCTTTGACCGAGGCCTCCGCCTCGTCGGCAATTGCCGGATCGCTGTCGGCGCCGTCACCGGTTGCCTTGCGCAAGAGCAGGAAGGCGAGCAGTGCCGTCAGCAGCGACAGGGCCACGCAGATCGATGCGGTGAAGGCAAACGAATTGGTGAACACGTCGCGGGCGGCATTGAGCAGCCGTTCGGATTGCTCGCCCGGAAGTTGCTCGGCGATGGCGACGGCGCCGCCAAGCGTCTGGCGTGCGGCCTCCACGGTCTCAGTCGGAAGGCCGGTGACGATCACGGCGTCCATGCGGGTGCGATAGGCTGATGTCAGCATGCTGCCGAGCACGGCGATCCCGAGCGCACCGCCGAACTCGAAGCTCGTCTCCGAGATCGCCGATGCAGCGCCGGCGCGCTCCGGCGGGGCGGAGCCGACGATCAGGTCCGTCGTCAGCGTGCCCACTGGCGCAAAGCCGAGGCAGAGAACGACGAGGCCCGTCGTGACGAGCAGCGGACTGCTCGTCGTTTCGACCTGGGTGCAGATCGCAAAGCCGATGGCGGTCAGCACGAAGCCGGCAGCAATCAGGTTCGAGGCGGCATAGCGGGCGGCAAGCGACGGAACCAGGATCGAACCGAGCACCATGGCGACCCCTGTCGGCACCGACCAGAGACCGGCGACGAAGGGCGACAGGCCGAGCACGAGCTGCAGATACTGCGCCACGAACAGGAAGGCGCCAAAGCCGACGAACAGGCCGAGAATATTAACGCCGAGGGCGGCGCTGAAAGCCGGGGTCCTGAACAAGGCGAGGTCGATCAACGGATCGGCAAGCCGGCTCTGGCGCCGGGCAAACAGGATGGCGACGATCAGCCCGAGCAGGATGAAGAACACGGCGGTGACGTCGAGACCGTCCTCGGCGATGCGCTTCATGCCATAGATTACCGACAGCACGGCAACCAGCGACTGTCCGGCACTGATGAAATCGAGCCGGCCGGCATTCGGATCGCGGAACTCCGGCAGCAGCATGGGACCGAGGATCAGAAGCAGGATCATCACAGGCACCGCGAGCAGGAACACCGAACCCCACCAGAACTGAGACAGCATCAGCCCGCCGACGACAGGGCCGATGGCGCCGCCGGCGGAGAAGCTGGCGATCCAGATGCCGATCGCCAGCGTGCGCTGCTTGTCATCGAGGAACATGTTGCGGATCAGCGACAGCGTCGAGGGCGCCAAGGTTGCTGCTGCGACGCCGAGGACAGCACGTGCGAGGATCAGCGTTTCGGCGCTCCAGGCGAAGGCGGCCAGCACCGAGGCGATGCCGAAGGCGATGGAGCCGATCATCAAGAGCCGGCGCCGGCCGATGCGGTCGCCAAGCGTGCCCATGGTGATCAGAGAGCCCGCCACCATGAAACCGTAGATATCGACGATCCACAGGAGCTGCGAGGCCGATGGCTTCAGCTGCTCGGTCAGTTGCGGCACCGCGAGATTCAGGACCGTCAGGTCCATCGAATAGAGCATGCAGGGCAAGGCGAGGACGGCAAGGCCGATCCACTCCCGCCGCGTGGCCTTCGGGCCCGGTGTGTTGTCCGCGGTGGTCATTGTCTCAGACATCGGAAAGATACTCCTCCAGTCTTTCGAGGCACTCGCCCCAGCCTTCCTGGTGCGAGTCGCGCTCGTCGACGCTGTCGAAGGGGGTCTGGTGGAAGGTCAGACGGGTCTTGCCGCCGACATCGACGAATGAAACGGTGATCAGCGTGTCGGCACCCGGCTTGCCTTCTTCGTCCCAGGCGAAGGTGAAGATGAGTTTCTCCGGCTCGATCACCTCGCGATAGACGCCGCCCATCCAATAGTCGCGCCCTTCCGGCGAACGGATGCAGGCGCGCCAGGCGCCGCCGGGGCGGAAATCCATCGTCAGCGAGTGCGGGCTGAAATCGCGCGGTCCCCACCAGCGCAAGGCATGCTCGGGCGTTGACCATACCCTAAACACCAGGCTGCGCGGCGCATCGAAGATCCTGGTGATTTCGAGGCTCAGTCTGTGTTCGCGCGATGCGTTTTCACTGGTCATTGCCATAACAATTCCTCCCGCAGCCAGCGCTGTCGCTTGGCGCGGCCGTTCTTTAACCTGAAAGTTATTTAACTTGATGGTTAATAACTGGGCGCGCGGGGAATTGTCAAGGCGGCCGAGGCCTGAGATCTGATTTTTGTCAGTTATGCGACAGGGTGCATCGGCCCTTAAGGCGGAGGGGCACGCGGCCGAAAGCTTCGGCGTCACCAAGGCTGCGGGCAAGAATGAGTGCCCCCTGGATGCCGCCGATCACTTCTTCGGCCAGCGCCTGCCGCTCGTTCTCGGCGATACCCTGGCGGCCGAGCGCCTCGGCGAGGGCAGTCCGCCAATCGGCAAAGTATCGGGTGAGCTCGACGGAGAAGCGATCATGGGCGCCGCTGGCGGGCAATGACGCCCATCAGGCAGAGGCGGCGTCCCCGGCGAAAGTAGCTGTCGACGGAGGCAAACATGTCGTCGATCGCAGCCGCCGGCCTTTCGCTGTTGCGCAGCAGGTCGAATATGTTGGTCTGGAACCATAGGGCGATGTCGCCAAGCACCGCCTCGGCCATCTCCTCCTTCCCACCAGGGAAGAAGTGATAGAGGCTGCCCTTGCCGAGCCCGGTCTTCTCGGTGATCAGGTTGAGGCTCGCGCCATCATAGCCGTGTTCGCGAAAGACCTCCGCGAGCGTGGCGATGACGTCCTGGCGCTCGGCGACGACGCGGCTCATGCGGGTTTCCTCGGCAGCGGATACTCGACCTTGCCAAAACGATGAAACAGCGTTCCAACCGCAACCAGCACCAATGAGCCGGTCAGAACGGGGAAAAGCAGGAAGTCGAGGCCGGGGTCGCTGGCAAAGACCACGAGCGGAGTGGCGCCCGCCGGCGGATGGGTGATGCGCAGCGCTGCCATCAGCGCGATCGCAGCACCGACCGCAAGGCCGACCGCCCACCACTCATTGGGGAAGACTGCGCGCATGACGAGGCCGACCAGCGTCGCGAAGAAATGTCCACCGACGACATTGGCGGGCTGGGAGAGCGGGCTGCCGTCGACCGAGAAGATCAGCACGCAGCTGGCGCCAAACGGCGCCATCAGAAGCGGTTCGCCGACGATATTGGTGAGCGCGCCGACGGCGGCGATGGCCACGAGGCCACCCATGCCGGCAACGAGGCCGCGGCCGATATGGACGGCAGGTTGGTGGCAATTGAAGAAATGGCGCACGACTGTAACTATCAGTAAAATGTTCACCGATTGGTGCAGTCATACGCTTTTGGAGCCAAGACGGTGTTACATCAGGTCGCGTGCGACCCGCTTGGCAAAGCTCTTCTCGAAGATGGGCGCGTCGTTTTCATAGGCGACGATCTTGGCTTCGGTGATCCAGTCGTCGGCATCGCAGGTGAGAACCGAGGTCGAGACCGTGCGCACCGACCAGCCCTCGCGTTTGGAAATGCAGGTCCAGGTCGAGGTGCCGATCATCGAATGCGGATTGTCGGGAGCGATGGACCAGGTCTCGTCGCGGATGTCCTGCGTCGCGAGCCCGGTATCCGGATGCTCGCTCAAGCCCCCATCCTCGTAGATGCGATAGTGGGTGACGCCGTTGGTCATGTCGCGTTCGACGGTGCGGCTGGTGCTGCCGGCCGTCCGCTCGATGTATTTCGGCAGCGGATCCGGATTTTCCGGCTCCGGCACGACGACCTCGTTGTGCTGGCCGAGCAGCGGAAGGGCAAGCGTCAGGCTCGCTGTGTCGATGGTGAGGCCGGGATCATCAGGCGGCGGCAAAATCATCGGCCAGTAGGACGTCGACAGCGACAGCCGGATGCGGTGGCCGGCGCGCACGCGATAGCCGCAGGCGTCGAGCACCAGTGTGATCCGCGTGCGGCGACCCTTTTCCATTGCCCGCGGTTCGGCATTGCCGTCGCGATGCGCCAGATTGAGCACGCCGAAGGCGATGCGGGTGGCGGTACCATCCGGGTGCACGTCGACGATGCGGGCGACAAGGTTGGCCGTGTCGGCCGGGCAGGTGACATCGACCGAGAGGCTTGGCTGGCCGAGATAGTCTTCAGCCTCCAGCAGCGGCCGCGTTTCGAAGGTCAGCGCTCCGGCATCGTCGATGCGCTGGTCACCGGCCATTTCGGCATCGGGTTTCAGGGTGAAATATTCGCCGGAAGCCGTGCCGGTATCGAGCGGTGATTTCAGATAGACCTCGCCGGTGCCCATATCTTTGGCGTCGGTGGAAAGCCTGCCGTCGAGCGTGATGCCGAGAACCTGCATCTCCGGCTTTTGCCAGACGTCCTTGGCGACCCAGCGGCCAGGGTCGTTGTCGCGCCGGACGGCCGGGCGCGGGCCGTCGAGGATATAGGCGCGCACCTGCGGTCCGCCTTCGGCGCCGTTCTTTTCGTCGCGCAGCCAACGGTTCCACCAGCGGATCGCCTCGCCGTGAAAATCGGCGCGGGGCTTTGGCCAGGCGAAATGCGGATATTTGTGCACCCAGGGGCCGATCAGCGCCTTGGCCTTTGCGCCGAGGCCCTCGACGGCTTTCAGCGGCGTGTTGCGATAACCGTCGGCCCAACCGGCGATGACGAGCGCGGGAGTGTCGAAGCCGCCGAAATCCTCCGAGATCGAGCCGTGCTGCCAGAAGGCGTCGCGGCGCTGATGCTCGAGCCATTCCTCCATGAAGTAGGGTTCGTTCTCCAGGCGCTCCAGCCACATCTCCTTCCAGCGGTCGCCGACGATCGCAGGGTCGGGCGCGCGCGATTGATAGGCAAGCATGGTCGCCGCCCAGGAAAGCTGGGCGGAGAGATGGCACCCATTCTTGTAATGGATGTCGTCGTTGTAGCGGTCGACGGTCGAGGCGATCGAGATCACCGCCTTCAGCGCCGGCGGCTTGAGGGCTGCCACCTGCAGGCAGTTGAAGCCGCCCCAGGAGATGCCCATCATCCCGACCTTGCCATTCGACCACGGCTGGGCGGCGATCCATTCGATGATCTCGCAGCCGTCGGAAAGCTCGCGCGGCGTATATTCGCCATCGATGACGCCATCGGATTCGCCCGAGCCGCGAATGTCGACGCGCACGCCGGCAATGCCGGCGGCGGCAAAGACCGGATAGGTCGATTCATCGCGGAGACTCGTGCCGCCGCGCTTGCGGTAGGGCAGGTATTCGAGCACGGCCGGCACCGGCTCAGCGTCGGCGCCATCCGGCATCCAGATGCGGGCGGCAAGCCGCGTGCCGTCCTTCAATCGGATCCACTCGTTCTCGATCAGGGTGAATTCACGCTCTGACATATCGGTTGTTCCGCTCACTCTCATTGTTCTTACGCGTTTCCAGACGCAAAACCGCTAAACACTTCTGCTGGAAATGCTCTAACGCATTGTTTTTACGCGCTTCCGTACGCGAAACCGTGTTCTTAGCTGTCGAACCAGACGCGGCTGGCAACATAGCCGTTCGAAAGGTCGTTGCCGATGTCGTGGACGAAACCCTTCAGCGATGCGGAAGCGGCGTTCACGTAGTCGTTGAACACCGGCAGGATCAGGCCGCCCTCGTCGCGCACCGTCATCGCCATCGTACGGTACATCTCCTTGCGCTTGGCATCGTCGAGCTCCGAGCGGGCCTGAAGCAGGAGCTTGTCGAAGTCCTCGCGCTTGAAGCGCGTGTCGTTCCACTCGGCGCTGGAGAGATAGGAGGTGGAGTAGCGTGAATCCTGCGTCGGCCGGCCGCCCCAGTAGGAGGCGCAGAACGGCTGGACGTTCCAGACATTGGTCCAGTAGCCATCCTCCGGCTCGCGGCGCACTTCGAGCTCGATACCGGCCTTCTTGGCGCTTTCCTGGAACAGAACCGCGGCGTCGATGGCGCCGGGGAAGGCGGCATCCGAGGTGCGCAGAAGGATCGGCCGGTCGTGGCCCGATTTCTTGAAGTGGAAGGCGGCCTTGTCGGGGTCATAGGCGCGCTGCTCGATGCCCTCGGGCGCCAGCGCATAGTTCTCGTTGACCGGATAGTCGTTGCCGAGCGTGCCGAAACCACCGACAACGCGGTCGAGAATCGCCTGTCGGTCGACCGCATATTTGAGTGCGAGCCTCAGGTCGTTGTTGTCGAAGGGCGCCGTGTCGCAATGCATCAGGAAGCTGTAGAAGCCCTTGCCGGCGGTCCGGAGAATCTCGACGCGCGGCGCACGCTTCAGGAGCGGCACCGTCTTCGGGTCGATGTTGTTGATGAAATGCACCTGGCCGGAGGAAAGCGCGGCGATGCGCGCGGTCGTGTCGTTCATCACGATGATTTCGACGCTGTCGACGAAGCCGCGGTCCTGGCGCCAGTCATTGGCGTTCTTCTCGAAGGTCGAGCGCAGGCCGGCTTCATAGCTTGCAAGCTTGTAGGGGCCGGTGCCGATGGGCGAGGCGGGATTGTCGACGCCGCCGCGTGGCTGGATGATCAGGTGATAGTCGGTCAGAAGCAGCGGCAGGTCGGCATTGCCTTCGGTCAGTGTCAGCACCAGCGCGCCGGCCTTTTCCTCGATGTTCTTGATCGAGCGCATCAAGCCGAGCGCACCTGATTTCGAGCCTTCGTCCGAATGCCGCTTCAGCGTGGCGATGACATCGGCGATGGTCATCTTGCTGCCGTCGTGGAAGCTGACGTCGCTGCGGATCTTGAAGGTCCATTGCGACGCATCCGCCGAGGGCTCCCAGGATTCGGCCAGTGCCGGCAGCGGCGCGCCGGTCTTCGGATCGGATTCGACCAGGGTGTCGCCCCAGAGGTGGCCGATGACGAAGGACACCGAGCCGCTATAGCCGGCGGGATCGAGCGTATCGGTGGTGGCGCCGCCCTTCAGGCCCAGTTTCAGGTGACCGCCGCGCTTGGGCTCCTCGGCGCGTGCATCGCCCGCAACCATCGTGCCGCCCAAGCCTGCCGCCAGACCGAGGGCCGCGGTGCCCGCCAGGAAGCCGCGGCGGTTGATGCCTGTCGGCACGATGAGGCCGTCGGGACGCTTGGTGAATTCGCTCATATGCAGGTTCCCTCTGAAGTGTTGTTTCAAGGGAAAACCTAACGGCTGCGGCGGGTTGCACAATTTCGCGACTTGACGCTGATTTACGCGACTTTACGCTATCTGTTCCGGATCGCTGGGAGCCGCTCGTGCACGACGCCGACAACTTTGCCGCCAATCTTCGTTTCGCCTGCGCGACGCGGCGCTCGATCTCGCAGATCTGTCGCGAGATCGGCATCAACCGTCAGCAGTTCAACCGCTACATCAGTGGCGAGGCGCGGCCGTCGGCGCATAATGTCGCGCGCATCGCCAGCTTCTTCGGGCTGCAGGCGCAGGACTTTTCCCTGTCGTCGAAACTGTTCGAAGCCCGCATGGTCAGGCCCGATCGCGACCGCTCGCAAGCCGGGCTGCTGCTTGAAGGATTTCCCGGTGATCTGGCCGGGCTTCGCCGCCATATCGGCTATTACCAGACCTACCATCTCTCGCCGTCGTGGCCCGGCCGCGTCGTCTGTTCCTGCGCCCGCATTCACGAGGAGAGCGGATCGATCCGGGTGAAGTCGATTGAGCGCATCCGCGATGCCGCCAACGAAATCCAGCAGTTTTCGAAATATGTCGGCCTCGTCACCTTCTGGCGCAATCGCATCTTCATCGCCGAGCGCAGCGTCGGGCGCCAGCCGATGCTGTCGCAGACGATCCTGATGCCGTTCGAAGTGCATCAGCGCGTCTATCTGCGCGGCACGACCATGGGCGTTTCCTGGCGCAAGGAAAACCTGCCCTATGCCTCGCGGATGATCTGGCGCACCCTCGGCCAGGAGCCGGATATCCGGCAGATGCTGTCGCGCTGCGGCGTGCTGGCCACAGGCTCGCGGCAGATGCCCTCGACGGTCAGGGCCTTTCTCGAAACGCCTGATGCCGACGTGCTGACGGTGCCGACCGATTATTGAGATAGCGTGCGCGGCGTTGCCGACTTAAAGCGCATCGCGATCTCCAGGTTTGCTCGCTGCGCTTTAAGTTCTTGTTCCTACGCATGTCGTTATCGCAAAACCGCTGCGCACTTTTGCGCGACATGCTCTAGATTGCGTTGCATTCCGCGTCTGCACCGTCGAAGGAGAAGCTGATGAAATCTGCAGATATCGCCATGTCTGGACTTCTGCTCGCGGTCTCGGCCATGCCGTCTGCCGCCGAAGATGCGCGCCCGCCCATCCCGGCTTGCGCGCTTTCCGGCTCCACCAGCGTCATGATCGGCGGCCAGCCGGCGCTTCGGCTCTCCGACGTCGCCAACTGTCCGCCGGAGCTTTACGAGGTGGTGCCGAGCATCATGATCGAAGGGCAGCCGGTCGTGCATTTCCGGTCAGGCAGTGGCGCCACCGGCGACTGCACCGCCAAGGCGGAGCCGTCGGTGACCTTTGAGGGCGAAGCGGCGCAACGATTGGGCGATGTCGATTGCAAGGTGAAGTGACGGCTGGATCGTCTTGACCAACCTAGCCCTCTCCCCGCAGGCGGGGAGAGGGGACTACGTAGGCACTTTCGGCGCTGGCCCTCAGTTGCCCGCACTTTCCATGCGGCGGGTCGTCAGCACCCGCTCCAGCCAGCCGATTTCCATCTCGGGAACGGACTTTAGCAACAGGTCGGTATAGTCGTCGAAGGGCGGTGCCAGCACCTTGGACTTCGGGCCGAAACGCACCAGCCGGCCGCGATGCATCACCGCGACGCTGTCGGCAATCGCCCGGACGATGGCGATGTCGTGGGTGATAAAGACATAGGAAACAGCGGTTTCCTCCTGAAGCTTCAAAAGCAGATTCAGGATGCCTTCGGCCACCAGCGGGTCGAGGGCCGAGGTTGGCTCGTCGCAGAGGATGAGTTCCGGCTCCGCGGCGAGCGCCCGGGCAATGGCGACGCGCTGCTTCTGGCCGCCGGAAAGCTCGGCCGGATAGCGATCGAGGAACTTCGTTCCCATCTCGATCTGGTCGAGCAGTTCCTTGACCCGCGCCGTCTTCTTGGCGCCATGCATGCCGAAGTAGAAGGACAGCGGTCGGCCGACGATGTCGCGCACCGTTTGGCGCGGGTTCATCGCCGTATCGGCCATCTGGTAGATCATCTGGATGCGGCGCAGTTCGTCGTTGCTGCGGCCCTTCAAGGCGCGCGGCAGTTCCTTGCCTTCGAAGGTGATGCGCCCTTCGGTCGGCGGCAAGAGGCCGGTGATGACGCGCGCCAGCGTCGACTTGCCGGAACCGCTTTCGCCAACGATCGCCAACGTCTGGCCCTTGGGCAGATGCATGGAAACGTCGTGCAGCACCTTGAAGCCGTTGGCATAGCCAGCGCTGATATGCTCGATCTTCAATTGCGTGCCGGTCTGGTCCGGCGCTTCTTCGCGCTTGGTCTGGCGTACGCTGACCAGTGCCCGGGTATAGTCTTCGGCCGGAGCCTCGATCACCTGTTTGGTGGTGCCGTACTCCACCGTCTTGCCGTGGCGCAGCACCATGATGTCGTCGGAGATCTGGGCGACAACGGCAAGGTCATGGGTGATGTAGAGGGCTGCGGTGTGCGTTTCCTCGATCGCGTGCTTGATCGCGGCGAGCACGTCGATCTGGGTCGTCACGTCGAGCGCCGTCGTCGGCTCGTCGAAGACGATCAGCTCCGGGTTGGGGCAGAGCGCCATAGCGGTCATCGCCCGCTGCAACTGACCGCCGGAAACCTGGTGAGGATAACGCTCGCCGAAGCTTTCCGGATTCGGCAAGCCGAGCACCTGGAACAGGTAGAGCGCACGCTTTTTTGCTTCCTCGCGGTTCATGATGCCGTGGCGAAGCGATGCCTCGATCACCTGATCACCGAGCCGGTGCGCCGGGTTGAAGGCGGCGGCCGCCGACTGTGCGACGTAGCAGACGCGGGCGCCGCGGATCGAGCGGATGCCGTTCTTGTCGAGCGGCAGGATATCCTTGCCGTCGAGCAGCACCTGGCCCCCGGTGATGCGCACGCCACCGCGGCCATAGGCGAGCGCCGACAGGCCAATGGTCGACTTGCCGGCCCCGGATTCGCCGATCAGGCCAAGCACCTTGCCCTTCTGGAGGTCGAAGGAAACGCCTTCGACCAGGGTCACGGTTTTCGGTGGCTCGCCCGGGGGATAGCTGGTCGCTTCGATCTTCAGGTTCTTGACGGAAAGAAGCGTGTTCTTGTCAGGTGAAGCCTCAGGCATCGCCACGCCCTCCTTTCAGGCTGGAGGTTCTCTTCATCAGCCAGTCGACCACGAGGTTGACGCAGATCGCCAGTGTCGCGATCGCAGCACCCGGGATCAGGGCAGCTGATATGCCGAAGATGATGCCATCCTTGTTGTCCTTGACCATGCCGCCCCAGTCGGCGGCCGGCGGCTGGATGCCGAGGCCGAGGAAGGAGAGGGTGGAAAGAAACAGGATGGAAAAGGCAAAGCGCAGGCCGAACTCGGCAAGCAGCGGCGACAACGTGTTGGGCAGGATCTCGCGGAAGATGATCCAGACGCTGCCTTCGCCTCTTAGTCTGGCCGCCTCGACGAACTCCATGACCGCGACATCGAGCGCGACCGCGCGGCCGATGCGGAACACGCGGGTGGAATCGAGCACGGCCATGACCAGGATCAGGATCCACAGATGCTGCGGCAGCACCGCCAGCACGACGAGGGCGAAGATCAGCGTCGGGATCGCCATCATCAGATCGTTGAAGCGGGAGAAGAACTGGTCGACGAACCCGCCCATGACCGCGGCGGTGAAGGAGAGGATCATGCCGAGCGAGAAGGACAGCACGGTTGCCGCCAGCGCCACGAAGATGGTGGTGCGGGCGCCGTAGATCAGGCGCGACAGCAGGTCGCGCCCGAGATTGTCGGTGCCGAGCAGGAAGTCGCCACCGGAAGGAAGCCAGACGTCGCCGACGACCTCGCGTTCGCCGAAGGGGGCGATGACAGGGGCGAACAGGGCGCAGAAGATCGCAATGGCGATGCCGGCGATGCCGATCCAGGCGCTAAGGGGGATGGATCTCAGGTTCATCGCGGATGCCTCAGTCTCGGGTTGGCGAGAATGGCGATAATGTCGGCCGCCATGTTGAGGAAGATGTAGAAAGCCGCGAAGATCAGGCCGCAGGCCTGCACGACCGGCATGTCGCGCACGGTCACGGCATCCACCATGTATTGCCCCATGCCGGGATAGACGAACACCACCTCGACCACGACGACGCCGACGACGAGATAGGCAAGGTTGAGCGCGATGACGTTGATAACAGGTGCCACGGCATTGGGAGCGGCGTGGCGGGCGATGATGCGGAACATGCCAAGCCCTTTGAGTTCGGCCGTCTCGACATAGGCCGACGACATGACGTTGAGGATCGCCGCTCGGGTCATGCGCATCATGTGGGCGAGAACGACGAGCACGAGGGTTGCGACCGGAAGCGCGATCGCCGAAAGCCGCTCGCTGAAGGTCATGCTGTCATAGACCGTCGCCGGGAAGGTGGCGACGCCGAATTTGACGGCGAAGAACATGATCAGGAGATAGCCGACGAAGAACTCGGGCAGCGAGATGGCCGCCAGTGAGACGACGTTGATGATCTTGTCCGGCAGCCGGTTGCGGAACTGCACCGCCAGCATGCCCAAGCCGACGGCAAGCGGCACGGAGACGAGCGCGGCGAAGAAAGCGAGGAACAGCGAATTGCCGAGACGCTTGCCGATCTGTTCCCCGACCGAGTTCTTGCTGGCCCAGGAGGTGCCGAAGTCGCCTTGCACGGCGCCGCCGAGCCAGGAGAGGTAACGCTCGCTCCAGGGCTTGTCGAGGCCGAGGTCCTTGCGGATGTTTTCCACCGCCTGCGGCGTTGCCGACTGGCCGAGATAGGTGGTGGCGAAGTCGCCGGGAAGCGCCTCGATGCCGCCGAAGATCATCAGCGACACGGCAAAGAGCAGGCCGACGCTCAGGCCGAGGCGCTGAAGGATCAGCGCCGCGAGAGGACGGCGAAAGATAAAGCGCCGCCTGAAGGTGCCACCGAGTTCGCCCTGGGCGTCGGCGGGGTTGGGTTTTGCTGGTACACCGGAAAGATCGGCAGACCGCGGATGTGCTCCATCCGCGGTCCCATCCGTCGGAACCGGACCAGTCATCGGTCCGCTTTCCATCATCAGGCGTCGAGCCAGACGCGGGTCGCGACGTAGCCATTCGACATGTCGTTGCCGATATCGTGGACGTAGCCTTTCACCTGCTTGGTGGAGGCGTTCACGAAGTCGTTGAACATCGGCAGGATCAGGCCGCCTTCGTCGCGCACCATCATCGCCATGGTGCGATACATGTCCTTGCGCTTGGTCTCGTCCAGTTCGGAGCGTGCCTCGAGCAGGATCTTGTCGAAGTCGGGGCGCAGGAAGCGCGTGTCGTTCCAGTCGGCGGTGGACAGATAGGCTGTCGAATACATCTGGTCCTGGGTCGGGCGCCCGCCCCAGTAGGATGTGGAGAACGGCTGGACGTTCCAGACGTTCGTCCAGTAGCCGTCGCCCGGTTCGCGCTTGACCTCGATCTCGATGCCTGCCTTCTTCGCGCTTTCCTGGTAGAGCACGGCCGCATCGACGGCGCCTGGGAAGGCGACGTCGGAGGTGCGCAGCAGCACCGAGCCACTGTGGCCGGACTTCTTGTAATGGAAGGCCGCCTTGTCGGGGTCATAGGCGCGCTGCTCGATGCCTTCGGGGAAGAGGGCGTAGGTGTCGTTGATCGGGAAGTCGTTGCCGACCTTGCCGTAACCGCCGAGGATGCGCTCGACCATGGTCTCGCGGTCCATCGCATATTTCAGCGCCATGCGCAGGTCGATATTGTCGAACGGCGCAGTGTTGCAGTGCATGATGAAGACGTAGTGGCCGCGGCCGGACGTGTTCAGGATCTCGACGGTCGGCGCCTTCTTCAGGAGATTGACGGTCTTCGGATCGACGCGGTTGATGAAGTGGACCTGACCGGAGGAAAGGGCCGCGATGCGAGCGGTGGCATCGTTGATTGCAATCAGCTCGACCGAATCGACAAAGCCGCGATCCGTCCGCCAGTCGTCGGTGTTTCGCTCGAAGGTGGCGCGAACGCCGGCCTCGAAGCTCGCCACCTTGAAGGGTCCGGTGCCGATCATGGCGTCGGGAGCGTCGATGCCACCATTCGGCTGGATGATCAGGTGATAGTCGGACAGAAGCAGCGGCAGATCGGCATTGCCCTCCGTCAGCTTCAGCACCAGCTTGTCGCCGTCGGCCTTGATCTCCTCGATCGATTTCATCACGCCGAGCGCGCCGGACTCCGACTTCTCGTCGGTGTGGCGCTGCAGCGTCTTGATGACGTCGTCGATGGTCAGTTCCTTGCCGTCGTGGAACTTCACGCCCTTGCGGATGGCGAAGGTCCAGGTCGAGGCATCGGCAGATGGCTCCCAGGATTCGGCGAGCGCCGGCACGGGTGCGCCGGTGGTCGGATGGCTTTCGACCAGCATGTCGCCCCAGTTGCGGCCGACGACGAACATGAACTGCGAGAGTGCCTTGGCCGGATCTTTCGAGTCGGTCGCGGCAGCGCCTTCGAGGCCGAGTTTCAGATGGCCGCCGCGCTTCGGCTCCTGGGCCGCGGCGCTGGTGGCAAACAGTGTTCCTGCCGTCGATGCGAGGATGCCGGCTGCAGCCGCGCGTCCGAGAAATTCACGCCGGTTCATCCTGCCGAGCATGACCTGTCGTGTGAGGTAATCCTTGTAATCGCTCATTCCCCTGTTCCCTTCTGTGTCGGCATTCGCCGTTCGTTGTGGTTGGTAGAGATTGCTGCGTACCGCCACCTTGCGGATGGCTTTCGGATCGGCCGTTTGGGCCAATTTTTTGTCTTCGCTTGCCTCGTTTCTCCTTTCTCGGGCGGACGCTCTTGGCTTCAGATCGATAAGCCTAATCGCTCGATTGCACCTTGTAACGTCCTAAATTATAATTCATTTCCATAAGCTACATTTATGGATAGGCCTTCGGCGGCGCGCGGGAGACCCCACACGTTCCGTGACGTCGCTTTGCCGGTTCACCGGCCCGTCGTCAGTCCTGCGCCGCCCGTGGCAGCGTCTGTCAGCGCCCCTTCCAGACCGGGTCGCGCTTCTCGGCAAACGCCTTTGCGCCCTCCAGCTGGTCCTCGCTCGAATAAAGAATGTCGACAGTCTTGAACTGCCGGCGGGTGATCTTGTTCATCGTCGCCTGGAAGGTCTCGCCCTCGGCTGCGCGCACCACTTCCTTGATGGCGGCATAGACGAGCGGCGGGCCGCTCTCGAGCAGGCGGGCGAGCTCCCAGGCGCGCGCCATCAGCTTGTCGGCGGGCAGGATCTCGTTGACGAAGCCCCAGCGGTTGGCTTCGACGACATCGAGCCAGCGGCCGGTCAGGAGCATGTCCATGGCGATGTGATAGGGGATGCGCTTCGGCAGCTTGATCGAGGCGGCGTCGGCGACGGTGCCGGAGCGGATTTCCGGCAGCGCGAAGGTGGCGTGCTCGGCTGCGAGGATCAGATCGGTGGAAAGCGCGATTTCGAGGCCGCCACCGCAGCAGATGCCGTTGACGGCTGATATCACAGGCTTGTTGAGATCGCGCAGTTCCTGCATGCCGCCGAAGCCGCCGATGCCGTAGTCGCCATCGACAGCATCGCCGGCCGCCGCCGCCTTCAGGTCCCATCCCGGACAGAAGAATTTTTCGCCGGCCCCGGTGATGATGGCGACGCGCAGCGTGTCGTCGTCGCGAAAGTCGCGGAAGATCTCGCCCATCACCCGGCTGGTCTTCAGGTCGATGGCGTTCGCCTTCGGCCGGTCGATCGTGACTTCGAGAATGCCGCCTTCGCGGCGGGTAAGGATCGGTCCGGTCATGGCGTCAGTTCCTCCGGCGGATCAGGGCGTCGGCGGCGATGGCTCCATGGCCTTCCGGTAACACCATTAAAGGATTGATATCGAGTTCTTCGAGGTTTGAAGCGTTTGAAACGACATAGGATGCCGCAGCGGCGACAGCGTCGGCAAGGGCCGCGAAATCGCCCTTCGGTCCGCCGCGGTAGCCGTCGAGCAACTTCCTGATCTTCAGTCCGTCGATCGCCTCGCGGATCAGCTCCGGCGTCGTCGGCAGCGTCAGGATTGCGGAATCATCCAGCAGTTCCACGAGGATGCCGCCGGCGCCGATGGTCAGCACCGGGCCCGCGACGGGATCGCGCATCGCGCCGATGATGAGTTCGGCCACGGGTTTTGCCACCATCTTCTCGATGAGATAACCCGATGCCACGGCAGCCATGCCTTCCGCGGCGCTAAGCACCTCGGCACTGCTTGCAAGGTTCAGCTTGACGGCCCCGGCCTCGGTCTTGTGGGCGACGCCCAGCCCCTTGAGCACGACGGGGAAACCGAGGCTTTCGGCTGCCGTGGCGGCCTCTTGCGGCGTCGATGCGGTCGTGCCCGGCGGAACCTTAAGGCCCGAAGCCGCAAGCTCGGTCTTGGCTTCATGTTCGCTAAGGGTGATGGCATTGCCACCGCCTGAAACGCCGCCGTTCAGGAGCTTCGGCGGTGCGGGTCTGGCCCAGGCCGCGCCGATGCCGGCAGCGGTCTCGACGGCTGCCAACGCCTCGTCGATCCCAAAGAAGGGGATGACACCGGCAGCCATCAGAGAGAGTGCCGTCTGTTCCGGCATGTTTTCGCCGAGGCTGGCGACGATACCGGCGCGGGCGCTGGTCGCGTTTGCCGCATCGATCACCGCGTCGCAGGTCGTCACCCAGTCGGCCGCGTCGCAGCGGTCCTGGCGGGGGAAGTCCAGCACGATCAGGTTGAGCGCATAGCCGCCCTTCATCATCGCGCTGAAGGCGGTCGTCTGTTTCTCGCGGTTGCCCCAGACGAAGGTGTGGTAGTCGAGCGGGTTGGCGATCGTCACCATCTCGCCGAGGCTTTCCTTCAGGGGGCGTCGCTGTTCTTCCTTCAGTGCCCGGAAGTTGACGCGATAGCGCACGCCGGCATCCGCCATCAGCGAGGCCTCGCCCCCCGAACAGCTCATCGAGGAAATCTCGCTGCTTTCGAGCGGGCCGGCGACATGCAGCAGCTTCAACGTTTCCAGCAGCGCCGGCAGCGTGTCGACGCGGCCGATGCCGAGGCGGGCGAGAAGTGCGGAGGAGACCCGGTCGTTGCCGGCAAGCGAGGCCGTGTGCGAGACCGTGGCAAGCTGGGCTGCCTCCGACTTGCCGACCTTCAAAGTCACGACCGGCTTGCCGAGTTCACGGGCGCGCGTTGCCAGCCGCTCGAGCGCTGCAATGCTGTCGAAACCCTCGATATGCAGGCCGACGGCAGTGACGCGCGGATCTTCCAGCACGGCGCAGGCGATGTCGGACAGGCCGGTCTGCGCCTGGTTGCCGGCGGTCATGAGATAGGCGAGCGGCAGGCCGCGCGTCTGCATCGAGATGTTGCAAGCGATGTTGGAGGATTGCGTCAGGACGGCAACGCCTCTTTCGACGCGCTGCATACCGTGCTGGTCGGGCCAGAGCAGGGCGCCGTCGAGCATGTTGATGAAGCCGTAACAATTCGGGCCGACGATTGGCATGTCGCCGGCAGCGGCAACGAGCGCTTCCTGCATGTCGTTGCCGTCATCGAGTTCGCTTGCCGCCTCGCGAAAACCCGAGGCATAGCAGACGGCGCCGCCGGCACCGCGCGCCGAAAGCGCCGCGATGATGTCGATGGTGAGCTGCCGATTGACGCCGACGAAGGACGCGTCCGGTGCTCCGGGAAGGTCGGCGACCGAGCGGTAGCACCTGCGTCCGAGGATCTGGTCCTCCCTCGGATGCACCGGCCAGATATCGCCGGCGAAGCCCATCTTGTCGCATTGTTCGATGACCCGCCGCGCCTCCTTGCCGCCGAAGACGGCGATGGATTTTGGTCGGATCAGCCTGTCGAGGGAACGGGGTGTTTGGGTCATCTAATCAGACACTCCCACGTTCCTGTGTTTCGCGACGCCCTCATTCCTGTGCTCGTCACAGGAATCCAGCCGTCTTGCATCGGCAAGCCGGTGAAGAGTGTTTCTGCCTTGGAGGCGGTGTCGGGTCTGGTGTTCGTCAAAGGGTCAATCGCGGCACGGACGTGCCGCTGCTGGATTCCTGTGACGGGCACAGGAATGAGGGGTGGGGAGGAGCGCCGCTCGATCATTCGTTACGCTCCGAGCGGCCGCAGCAGGTCGCGGCTGATGATGTGGCGCTGGATCTCGGAGGTGCCGTCCCAGATGCGCTCGACGCGGGCGTCGCGCCAGAAGCGGGCGAGCGGCAGGTCGTCCATCAGCCCCATGCCGCCGAAGATCTGGATCGCCTCGTCGGTGACGCGGGCAAGCATTTCGGTGGCGTAGACCTTGGCAGAGGCGATCTCGCGGTTGGAGGGCAGGCCCTGGTCGAGGCGCCAGGCGGCCGAAAGCGTCAGCAGATCGGCGGCGTCGATCTCGGTGATCATGTCGGCGAGCTTGAAGGAGACGCCCTGGTTGGCGCCGATCGGCTTGCCGAACTGCTTGCGCTCGGCGGCGTAGTTCAGCGCGTAATCGAAGGCGCGACGCGCGCGGCCGACCGAGGTCGCAGCCACCGTCAGCCGTGTGGCGAACAGCCAGTCGTTGGCGACGTCGAAGCCTTTGTGTACTTCGCCGAGGATCTGGGCGGAGGGCAGGCGGCAGTCGTCGAAGGTCAGGATGCAGTTGTTGTAACCGCGGTGGGAGACGGAGCTGTAACCCTTGCGGATCTCGAAGCCGGGCGTGCCGCGGTCGACGAGGAAGCAGGTGATCTTCTTTTTTGGCCCGCGCGGTGTGTCCTCTTCACCCGTTGCGATGAAGACGATGACGAAATCGGCGATGTCCGCATGGCTGATGAAATGCTTGGTGCCGTTGACGATCCAGTCGTCGCCGTCCTTGCGGGCAAAGCACTTCATGCCGCGCACGTCGGAGCCGGCATCCGGCTCGGTCATGGCGAGCGCGTCGAACTTGTCGCCCTTGACCGCCGGCAGCAGGTATCTTTCGCGCTGCTCGTCGTTGCAGGCCATCAGGATGCCCGAAGGGCGGCCGAAGAAGACGGTGAGGCCCATCGAGCCGCGGCCGAGCTCGCGTTCGACCAGCGTGAAGGACGTATGGTCGAGACCGGCGCCGCCCACCTCTTCGGGGAAATTGCAGCCGAAGAAGCCGATTTCCTTGCACTTGCGGGCAATATCCTGGCCCAGTTCGGGCGGCACGATACCCGTGCGCTCGACCTCGTCCTCATACGGATAGATTTCGGTCTCGACGAAGCTGCGGACCGTGTCGACGATCATCTGCTGTTCATCGGTCAGTGCGAAATTCATGTGTTCTCCCTCGCAATTTATCTGCCTGCCCTCTGGCCGATCTCCCCATCGGCCGCTGGCATGCGCGGTTGCCTGCCCCTCACCCTAACCCTCTCCCCGCAGGCGGGGAGAGGGGACGCTTTGCGACTGCGCTCCTACTGCCGAAGACAGGGGCGAGCGGCTGCAGCATGTTCCTTCGCCCGTTGACGGGGACAAGGTCGCGGCAGCGGGATGAGGGGCGGCCGTCGCCCGACTTTTCCCGCAAAGACTGCCCCTTCCACGTCGAAGGAGCCGTCCGTTAGCGCTTCTGGCCGACGAACCGTCCGGCACCTTCGGGCGTCGGCAGGCCGGCGTGGGCCTCGGTGATCGCCTTCAGCTTGTCCAGGACCTTGGCTGGGGCAGCGACCGATTTGCCGGCCTTGCTGTCGACGTGCAGCATCATCTGCTCGGCGGTTGCGATGGCTTCCTTCGTTTCGGCATTGTAGATCGTCGAGAAGAGATGCAGGCGCTTCTCGTCCGACGACAGAAGCTGGCAGGTCGAATAGAGCGCATCGCCGAGCTTGGCCTCGCCGAGGTTCCGGATATGGGTCTCGACCGTGTAGTAGCTGTGGCCGTCGCGGACATAGTCGAGGTCGACGCCGATCAGGCGCAGCAGGCCGTCGGAGGTATCGCCGAACACCTGGAGATAGCGGTGCTCGGTCATGTGGCCGTTATAGTCGACCCAGGCGGCGCTGACCTTGGTGTCGAGAATGTGCAGCGGCTTGACGTCGCCGAGATCGGCTTCAGGCTTCTTGGCGTTGGCCCAGAGCTTCGCCTCGAAGTCGGCAAGCAGCTTGCCGGCGCCCCAGCCTTCGCCGCCATTGCCCGATTTCAGCGCATGCATGATGCCGACGAGGTTTTCGTCGCGGATGCGCTCGAGCTCGCGGATCGAGCGGCCGGCGGCCTGCGCGTCCGACTGTGCACCGATCTTCTCCACCAGCGCATCGTCGAGATCGACGACATCGGTGAACTTGGTCCAGGGCCATTTCAGGCAGGGGCCGAACTGGGCAAGGAAGTGGCGCATGCCGGCTTCGCCGCCGGCGATGCGGTAGGTCTCGAACAGACCCATCTGCGCCCAGCGCATGCCGAAGGAGTAACGCATGACATTGTCGAGCGTCTCGGTATCGCAGATGTCATCCTGGATCAGCCACAGCGCCTCGCGCCAGAGCGCTTCCAGCAGACGGTCGCCGACGAAGGCCTCGATCTCCTTGGCAATGACGACGCCCTTCATGCCGATCTGTTCGACGCCCTGCATGGCGCGCTCGATGGTCGCCTTCGACGTCTTCTTGCCGCCGACGAGTTCGACGAGCGGCAGCAGGTAGACGGGGTTATACGGGTGCGCCACGAACATGCGCTCGGGGTGCTTCATCTCGGCCTGCAGGTCGGATGGTAGCAGCCCCGAAGTGGAGGAGCCGATCAGCGCGTCAGGTCTTGCGGCGGCATCGATCTGAGTGATGACGCCGCGCTTCAGCTCCAGCCGCTCGGGCACGCTTTCCTGAATCCAATCAGCGTCCTTGACCGTTTCCTCGATGCTTTTGCAGAAGGTGAGTTTTCCCTTCGGCGGCAGCGGCGCCATGGTCAGCATCGCATAGGCGCGCTCGGCATTGGCCATGACTTCGCCGATGATGCGTTCTGCCTCCGGATGCGGGTCGAAGATCTTCACATCGATGCCGGCAAGCGCAAACCGCGCTACCCAGGCGCCGCCGATGACGCCGCCACCGACGCAGGCTGCTTTCGTTATAAGGCTCATGATATCCCCGCTCAGCGCTTCGTCAGCTTCAGTTTCTTGCGGACCTCATCCGGCCCGATGATCTTGGCACCCATGCCCTCGATGAGGCCGACTGCCTTTTCGACGAGCTGACCGTTGGTCGCGAGCTGGCCCTTGCCGATATAGAGATTGTCTTCGAGGCCGACGCGGACGTTGCCGCCGGCAAGGACTGCTGCTGCCGGGTAGGCAAGCGCGTTCCGGCCGATTGAGAAGGCAGAGAAGGTCCAGTTATCCGGCACGTTGTTGACCATGGCCATGAAGGTGTTGAGGTCATCAGGCGCCCCCCACGGAATGCCCATGCAGAGCTGGATCAGCACCGGATCCTCGATCAGCCCTTCCTCGGCGAGCTGCTTGGCGAACCAGAGGTGGCCGGTGTCGAAGGCCTCGATCTCGGGGCGGACACCGAGCGCCGTCATCTGCCGCGCCATTTCGCGCAGCATCGACGGCGTGTTGGTCATGACATAGTCGCCGAGCGAGAAGTTCATGGTGCCGCAGTCGAGCGTGCAGATTTCCGGCAGGCAGTCGGCGACATGGGCAACGCGCTCGGTGGCGCCGGCCATGTCGGTGCCTTTTTCGTTGACCGGGAACGGGCTTTCGACATTGCCGAAAACCAGGTCCCCGCCCATGCCGGCTGTCAGGTTGAGCACGACATCGACATCGGCGGAGCGGATGCGGTCGGTGACTTCGCGGTAGAGATCGAGCCTGCGGGCAGGGGCGCCGGTGTCCGGATCGCGGACGTGGCAGTGGGCCACGGCAGCACCCGCCTTGGCGGCTTCAATCGCCGCATCGGCAATCTGCTTTGGCGTGATCGGAACGTGGCTGGACTTTGAAACGGTGTCTCCGGCGCCGGTGACGGCACAGGTGATGAATACCTCGCGGTTCATGCTGAGCGGCATTGCAGTCTCCCTTTTATTAAAGCCATTACGAGCCAAGAACGGCGGCTCTGCTTTTCATAATCGGTTCTATCTTGTACATTATCGGCAACGATAAGGAGAAGTTTGCGAATGGATCAGAGCGTTTCGCAGGTGCAGCACGCCGACATCCTGGTGTTGCCGGAGACCAACCTGATCCTCGTTGCCTCGGTGATCGAGCCGATGCGCGCTGCCAACCGCATCGCCGGCCGGCCGCTCTACAGCTGGACGCTCTACAGCCCTGACGGCGAGCCGATCGAAACCAAGAGCGGCATCCCCATTCCGGTTGCAGGCGCTTTCCGACCACAGCGCGAAACGGCGCCGCTCTTCATCCTGTCGAGCTACAATTGGCAGCGGAGCGCCACCTCGCAGCTGAAGATGATGCTGTCGCAGACGGCGCGCCATCGCGAGCTGATGGCGGGCATCGAATCCGGCTCCTGGCTGCTTGCCGAAACCAGCTTGCTCGACAATTCCAAAGCCACCACCCACTGGGAGGATTTCGAGGATTTTACCGCCACCTATCCGCAGGTGACGATGGTGCGCGAACGGTTCGTCATCGACGGCAAGCGCATCACCACCGGCGGCTCCCTGCCGACGCTCGACCTGATGCTGGAGCTGATCCGCCGGGCGCACGGCTATTCGCTGGCGCTCGAAGTGTCGCGCCTGTTCATCTACGAACAGGAGCGCACCCGCGGCGACCTCCTGCAGATGCCGGCGATCGGCAACATGCGCATCCTCGACCCCCGTGTCGGCGCCGCGGTCAAGCTGATGGAGGAAACGGTTGAGGCGCCTTTGACGCTCGCGCGGCTCGCCCGCCGCATCGGCGTCGGTGCCCGGCACCTGCGGGACCTGTTTCGCGACACGATGGGGGTGGGGCCGCACGAACATTACCTGGCGCTGCGCCTTAATGCGGCGCGGCGTAAGGTGATCGAGACGCGCATGGAATTTGCCGACATCGCCGCGATCACCGGCTTCAATTCGTCATCATCCTTCTCGCGCAGCTACCGCGCCCATTACCGCGAGAGCCCGAGCGAGACGCGTCGTCGGCTGAAGCTTGGCCATGGAGCCGAGGATCGCGGCCGTTCGCCGGAGGGTGCGATCGGCAAGGCCAAGGCGACTGGACATCCCTAAGGCACGTCGCGCAAAAGTGTTCAGCGGTTTTGCGATGACGACATGCGAAAAAACAAGAGCTTAAAGCGCAGCAAGCGAATCCGAAAGATCGCGACGCGCTTTAGCTGCTCAGGTGGAGACACCGGCTTTGAGGCGACGATGCACCTCATGAGCTGATTCAACGGTGCGGTATTCCTGAGTCGTTTCAGCTGTTTGACGGCAGATCGTGAAGAACTGATTCCGGCGATCCCGATTACGCTGGCGAGGCTGTCGCTGCCTGCGGACCCGTCTTCATCATGCCGATCATCAGGTCGCCGACCTCGCTGGAAAAGGCGCCGCGCGGCCAGATGAGCGTCAGCGACTGGCGGTAGAGCGGCCCTAGCCGGATCATGGCGGGTGGGCGCTGGACCCGCGACAGCGAGGTTTCCGGCAGCACCGAGAGATAGCCATGGTGGCTGACCAGGTTGATGATGACGGGGATGGAATCGACCTCGACCAGTGTCACGCGGCGGTGCTCATGCTCCGTGAGCGTGTCATCGAGAAAGCGGGTGACCTCCCGGCGCAGGCCGCTTCGCACGCTCGGAACGGCGATCGGGCAGGTGGCGAGCAGCCGGGGGAGATCGCCGCCCATTTCCGAAAGGGCCGGTGCCGGACCGGCGAGCACCAGTGCGGTTTCGGACACGAGACGGCCGTCGAAATCTGGTGGAATGCCGGCGATATCGAGCAGGGCGGCGTCGAAGCGCCGGCTCTTGAGACCGGCGAGAAGCTCGTCGGCGGTGGTGCTGGAGATGAACAGCGATTGCCGCGGGCGGGAGCGGTGCCAAGTGGCCGTCAGCGCCGCCAGCATGCGGGCAATCTCGCTTTCCGGCCCGAGCGGCATGACCGCGCCGAGGCGCCAGGTGGTGACGTCGCGGCGGAACCGGTCGGCCGAAGCGCGCGTCAGCCGCGCCCAGATGTCGAGCAGGCGTTCGACTTCAGGGATGATGCCGAGGGCTGTCGGGGTGCAGACGATGCCGCCATGGGACCGCCCGAGCAGCCGGCATTGCAGATGACGTTCGAGGTCGGCGATCTGCCGTGTCAGTTGCGGCTGGCCAAGGCCGAGGGTGCGGGCGGCCGCCCGGATGCTGCCGGCCCGGGCGATCCGGACGAAACGGTCGAGGGCGACGAGGCCGACAGGCGGGATCGCAGTCGGTGGTTCGCCGCTAGCCGTAGTCAGCAGCGCCCGGATTGTGGCGCTTGCTTCGGTCACATCGGCCTGGCGTGCACGGGCCTCCAGCGTTAGGGCCACGAGGCCGCCGTCGCGACGGAAAAGCGGGATCGAAACGGCCTGTTCGAAGCGGCGAACGGCGGCGCTGACGCTCGACGGCGCACGGCTGCTCAAGGTGGCGGCGCGCCTTATGCCGCCTTCGCGCATGACGGCCTCGACGAGCAGGATCGTGGCGATATCCATTGCGTAAGTTCTCCGCCGGCATCGTCGGTGCCACCATGTTCAGAATTTGGCATCGGCCGTTCCGGATTTGGGATATATCACGAGAGCGAACAAAACGCATAGCATGCTGGCAGACGATCCCTCGCCCATAGAGGCGGGATCGCATCAAGTCTTTGCATCCACGCATCGTTTCGGCGTCGAGGCGGATCGCGTGGTAAGGTTCTCGAGGCATGCTGCAACAGGTCAAGTCCATCGTTCTCTGCGGAAAACCGCTCGACTTCGCGACGCTCGAGGAAATCGGCTCGGGTGCGGCGCGACCGGTCGCGGACGAGGGCGGCATGGAGCGGGTGGCGGCTGCCCACAAGGTGATCGCCGATCGCATCGCGCTCGGCCTGCCGGTCTACGGGTCCAACACCGGCGTCGGCTCGATGAAGGACCGGCTCTGGACGGCGGACGATCTGGCGGAGTTCAATACCTCCTTGGTGCGTGCCCATCATTTCGGCACCGGCGAATTTTTTGCGGTGCCGATCGTGCGCAAGGCCATCGCCATTCGCTGCAACACCGCGATGCGCGGGCATACCGGATGCAGCCCCGAGCTGATCCACGCCTTCCTCGCACTCATCGAGCACGACATCATCCCGGCAGTGCGTCGGCACGGCTCGATGGGCTGCGCCGATATCGGCCTGATGGGGCAGATCGCGGCCGTTCTGACCGGGGTCGGCGAAGCCTATCATCGCGGCCGGCTGGTTCCGGCCGAAACGGCGCTTGCCGATGCCGGGCTGACGCCTTTGGTGATGCGGCCGCGCGACGCGCTTGCGGCACTCAGCGTCAATGCGATTGCCTATTCGGCGGCCGCCGACGTGCTGCGCGAGGCGGCAGCGGCCATCCGCGTGCTGCTGGTGACCGGCGTGATGTCGTCGCAGGCGCTTGGCGCTTCGGCTGATCCGTGGCGGGTGGCCGCGACGCTGTCGACGCGGGGCGAGGCGCTGGTCGGCTCCTGGCTCTACGGCCAATCGGGCGTTTCCGACTGGCCCTTGCCGACGGCGATCCATGACCCATTGAGCCTGCGCATGACCGCACAGGTGTTCGGCGCCGTTGTCGATACGCTGCTGGTTGCCGCCGGCCGTCTGGTCGAGGCGACCTATCTTTCCGACGACAATCCGGTGGTGCTCGGCGGCCAGGTGCATGCCTCGGGTGCTTCGCTGCCCTTGACCACGACGCTCTATGTCGAAACGGCGCAAATCGCGTTTTCCCATGTGGCGCGCAACGTGCTCAACCGTTGCATCCTTCTGTCGAACGGCGGGCGCCGCAACCTGCCGGTCAATCTGGTGGCGCCGGGCGAAATCGCCACCGGCCTCGGCCCGCTGATGAAGCTTGCGGTCGAGCTCTACATGCGCGTGCAGTCGATGGCGGTGCCGCTTTCGGCCCAGTCGATCGTCGTTGCCGGCGGGTTGGAGGAAGAGGCGACCTTCCTGCCTTTGATCGTCGAGCGCATGGAAACCCAGGTGCGCGATCTGCGGCAGTTGGCGGCGATCGAGGCGATCCTGTCGTCGCAGGCGATCGATCTTGTCGGCGATGCGCCACACGGCATCGTCAAGCTCGCGCATGAGCGCACCCGCTCGATCAGCCCGATCTATCTGAAGGACCGGCCGCTATCGAAGGAAATCGAGGCGTTGCAAGGCGCGTTTACCTGCCATGACCTGCTGCGCACCTTCGTCACCATGGCGCCGATGCCGGAGTTCGACGACTTCTTTGCGCTGAGCAAGTGATCCAGGCTGATCCAACAAGGCTGATCCGATGGAGAGAACACGATGTCCGATTTCGATCTTGTCCTGAAAGGCACCATCGTTCTCCCGCACCGGATCGTCGAAGGCGGACATGTGGCCGTGCGCGATGGCAAGGTCGTGCATGTCGGGCAGGGGGTGGCACCGGCTGCCCGTGAACGCCACGATCTCGGACGCGCAATGATCCTTCCCGGCGCCATAGACGCGCAGGTGCATTCGCTGTCGCAGAAGAACCAGGAGGATTTCGTCTGGTCGACGCGCTCGGCCGCGGCCGGCGGTGTGACCACGATCGTCGACATGCCCTATGACGAAGGCAATCTCGTCTGCTCGGCGGAGGCCGTTGGGCGCAAGGTCGCCCATGCGAGCCCGCAGGCGCGGGTCGACTTCGCCCTCTACGGCACGGTCGACCCCGAGGAGGGGCCGGCCCGCATCCTCGAAATGGTCGAGGCCGGCGTTGCCGCCTTCAAGTTCTCCACCTTCGGCACCGACCCCAAGCGCTTTCCGCGCATTCCCGCAGCGCTGCTCGAGGATTGCTTTCGCGCGATCGCGCCGACGGGGCTTACAGCCGGGGTGCACAACGAGGACGACGAGGCGGTGCGCGGCGCGATCGAAAAGGTCAGGGCCGCTGGGATCACCGATTATCGCGCCCATGGCCTTTCCCGTCCGCCGCTCACCGAGCTCTTGGCGACCAACCAGATCTACGAAACGGGTGCTTCGACCGGATGCCCGGCGCATGTGGTCCACTGCTCGCTCGGGCGCGGCTACGAGATTGCCGACGCCTACCGGCGCCAGGGCCACGCGGCGACGATCGAATGCTGCATCCATTATCTGACGCTCGACGAGGAGAACGACGTTCGCCGGCTTGGCGGCAAGGCGAAGATCAATCCGCCGATCCGCCCGCGTGCCGAGGTGGAAAAGCTATGGCGGCATGTGGCCGATGGCACGGTGACGATGGTTTCGACCGACCATGTCAGCTGGTCGGAGGATCGCAAGACCAATCCGGACATGCTCGCCAATGCCTCCGGCGTGCCGGGTCTGGAGGTCATGGTGCCGCTGTTCGTCAAGGGCGCGCTTGAGCGCGGCATCCCGCTGACGCGGGCGGCCGAGCTGATGACGCTGAACCCGGCGCGGCATTTCCGGCTCGACCACCAGAAGGGCGCGCTGGAGGCCGGCAAGGACGCCGATATCATCGTCATGACGCCCGAGCCCTATACCTATGATGCGGCGACAAGCGGTCACAACGTCGTCGGCTGGTCGCCCTATAACGGCATCAGGCTGCCCTGGCGGGTGTCTGCCACCTATCTGCGCGGGTCGCTTGCCTTTGACGGGCGCGCCGTCGTCGCCAAGCCTGGCACCGGCGCCTTCGTTCGCCCGCTGCAGACTTTGCCTTTGCAGGAGGCCCGATGAGCACGAGCATCAAGACCAATCTGCCGGTGGATGCCAGCCGGATCGCCGGCATCGTCAACGGGCTTGCGGGGATCACGGAGCCGGATCGGCCCTATACCCGCCGGGCTTTCACGCCGCTGTTTCTGGAGGGCCGCGCCTTCCTCGATCGCCGCTTTCGTGCGGCGGGGCTGGAGACGCGCATCGATGCGGCCGGCAATCTCATCGGCCGGCGCAAGGGGCGAAAGTCCGCGCTCGGAACGCTGATGCTTGGTTCCCACTCCGACACGGTGCCGGAGGGCGGTCGCTTCGACGGCATTGCCGGCGTCGCCGCGGCACTTGAAGTGGCGCGCGCGCTTTCCGACGGCGGCATCGAACTCGATCACGACCTGGAGATCGTCGATTTCCTTGCCGAGGAAGTGTCGATCTTCGGCGTTTCCTGCGTCGGCAGCCGCGGCATGGCCGGCATCCTGCCGGATGGCTGGCTGAGCCGGGTGCAGGGCGAACTGAGCCTGCGGCAGGGCATCGTCGAAGTTGGCGGCGATCCGTCGCGGCTGCCAGCGCTCAAGCGTTCCGACATCAAGGCCTTTCTGGAACTGCATATCGAGCAGGGGCCGGTGCTGGAGACCGGGCGCCTGGATATCGGCGTCGTCACAGCGATCTCCGGCATCACCCGCATCGAGATCATCGTCGAAGGGCAGGCCGACCATGCCGGCACGACACCGATGGACCACCGGCGCGATGCGCTTGTCGCAGCCTCCCGGCTGGTGCTGGCAATCGAGGCGCTGGCAACCGAATTCTCCAAGGGCGAGGGACACTTCACCGCGACCGTCGGCGAGTTCTCGATCGAACCGAACGCCGCCAATGTCGTGCCGTCGCGGGCGCGGTTGCTGATCGATGCACGTGCCGAACTGCAGCCGCAGATGGAGAAATTCATCGTCGAACTGGGCGCGCTTGCCGCGCGCGTTGCCGGTGAGGCCGGCGTGACCATCGCGCCCGCCAATGTTATCTCCGACAATCATCCCACACCCGGCGATCCGCTGCTGCTTTCGACGCTGGAGGAAAGCTGCGGCCAGATCGGTGCCCGCCACCGGCGCATGGCCTCCGGAGCCGGGCATGACACCGCGTGGATGGGGCGCATCACCCGCTCGGCGATGATCTTCATTCCGTGCCGGGGCGGTCGTTCGCACGCCCCGGACGAGTGGGCGGAGAACGACGATATCGCGCTAGGCACTGCCGTGCTCTTCGATGCCGTCAGAAGGCTCGACAAACAATTGCAGGAGAAGGTTTGAGATGGGTCGGATATTGACGGAGAAGGATGTCGAAGCTGCGGTCAAGGGCGGCTCCGTCTATGCCGCCGGCGGCGGCGGCTGGGCCGATCACGGCCGCATGCTCGGCTATGCCGCGGTCTCGATCGGCAAACCGGAACTGGTGTCGGTCGACGAGCTTGATGCCGACGACTGGGTGGCGACAGCAGCCGCCATCGGCGCGCCGGCCTCGACCACCCCCTGGGAAATGCGCGGCGTCGACTACGTCAAGGCGGTGCAACTGCTGCAGGAGGCGCTCGGCGAGAAGCTTTCGGGCCTGATCATCGGCCAGAACGGCAAGTCCTCGACGCTCAATGGCTGGCTGCCATCGGCGATCCTCGGGACCAAGGTGGTCGATGCGGTCGGCGACATCCGGGCGCACCCGACCGGCGACATGGGCTCGATCGGCCTTGCCGGGTCGCCTGAACAGATGATCCAGACCGCCGTCGGGGGAAATCGCGACGAGAACCGCTATATCGAGCTGGTGGTCCGCGGCGCGACCGCCAAGGTCTCGCCGATCCTGCGCACCGCCTCCGACATGTCCGGCGGTTTCATCGCCTCGTGCCGCAATCCGGTCCGCGCGTCCTACGTCAAGGCGAATGCGGCGCTCGGCGGCATCTCGCTGGCGCTGGCGCTCGGCGAGGCGATCATCGCGGCGGAAGCCAAGGGCGGCAGCGCGGTGATCGATGCGATCGTCAAGACGACCAATGGCGCGATCCTTGCCGAAGGCACGATCACCGACAAGTCGGTCACCTACACCAAGGAGGCCTTCGACATCGGCACGGTGACGCTGGGGAAGGGGGCTGACTCAACGGTATTGCACGTGATGAATGAATACATGGCGGTTGACTCTGCGGAAGGCCGGAGGCTTGCCACCTTCCCTGACGTCATCACCACGTTGTCATCAGAGGGCGAACCCTTGAGCGTCGGCCAACTGCGGGTCGGCATGACGATCTTCGTGCTGCATGTGCCGAAGTCGGTGATCCCGCTTGCGTCCAGCGTGCTCGACCCGACGGTCTACCCCTCGGTCGAAAAGGCGATGGGCATAGAGCTCGCCCGCTACGCTCTGGCCGGGCGGTCGTAGAGCATGTCCAGGAAAAGCGCGAAGCGGTTTTCCGTCCGGAAATGCAAGAGAACAATGAGGTAAAGCGTTTCCAGATTTCGTGTGCACAGGAAACGCCAGGGGAGAGAGGTCATGGCGCGGGATGCGGGACTTGAGGAACTGATCAAGGACGAGATCGCCGGGCGGCCGGGGCTGTCGGAAAAGGCGATGTTCGGCGGCTGGGCGTTTCTGCTCAACGGCAACCTGCTCTGCGGCGCGCGCGAAGGATCGATGCTGGTGCGGCTCGGCAAGGGCAATGACGGCTGGGCGCTGGCGCTGTCCGATGTCGAACTGATGGTGATGAACGGCCGCGCGATGCATGGCTGGGTGCGGGCCGGGGCAGACGCTTATGGCGACGACGCCGTGCGCAAGCGGCTCATCGATGCGGCGACTGCCTTCGTCGAAACGTTGCCGCCGAAGTGAATGCAGAGAGTGGTTTTGCCCCTCACCCTAACCTCTCCCCGTAGGCGGGGAGAGGCGACGTCGTTGCGACCCGGGGCGGCAAGCCGTGGTTATTCTTCTCGCCGAGAAGGGGAGAGGCACGATTGTGATGAGATGGCGCGTTGGCAGCGAGCAGGGGAGCCGTTTACGCCCCCGGCCTGTGGGCAATGGACCATAGCGGCTTCGCACGCGATGTTCGCCGCAAGCTGTGAACAATCCCCTCTCCCCTTGCGGGGAGAGGGTTAGGGTGAGGGGCAGCGAGCTGCCTCGCGACAACGAAGAGGAACGAGACGATGCCCAAGGCCAACCCCCGTCACCCGAACTTTCCGATCCCCGGCGGACTGGTGCTGCGCGCCAAGGGCTGGCGGCAGGAGGCCTTGCTGCGGCTACTCGAAAACGTGCTTTCTGTCGGCGAGGATCCGGACAACCTCATCGTCTATGCCGCGCTCGGCAAGGCCGCGCGCAACTGGCCGGCGCACCGCGCCATCGTCAAGACGTTGATCGAGATGGACGAGGACCAGACGCTGATCATCCAGTCCGGCAAGCCGGTCGGGCTGCTCAAGACCCATGCCAAGGCGCCGCTGGTGATCATGGCCAACTGCAACATCGTCGGCCAATGGGCCAAGGCCGAAGTCTTCTACGAGCTGCAACGCAAGGGGCTGATCTGCTGGGGCGGGCTGACGGCCGGGGCCTGGCAATATATCGGCAGCCAGGGGGTGATCCAGGGCACCTACGAGATCTTCATGCGCATTGCCGAGCGGCGGTTCGGCGGCGATCTTTCCGGCCGCTTCGTGCTGACGGCCGGGCTCGGCGGCATGGGGGGCGCGCAGCCGCTTGCCGGCCGCATGGCGGGCGCCGCCATCCTCTGCGTCGATATCGACCCGGAGCGGGCGAAGAAGCGCCGGGAGATCGGCTACCTCCAGGAGATCGCACCGGATCTGGATACGGCACTTGCGATGATCGATGCGGCGGTCCGGGACAAGCGGGCGCTCTCCGTCGGGCTCATCGGCAACGCCGCCGAGGTCTACCCGGAAATCGCCCGGCGCGGCATCGTGCCCGACGTGGTTACCGACCAGACCTCGGCGCACGACCTCGTCTACGGCTACGTGCCGAAGGGCATGACGGTCGATCAGGTGAAATCGCTGCGTGACGACGGCCAGGGCCAGCTGATGGCCGCAAGCCGCGCCTCGATCGTCGAGCATGTTACGGCGATGCTCGAGTTTCAGAAAAAGGGCGCGGAAGTCTTCGACAACGGCAACCTCATCCGCACCCAGGCGCGCGAGGGCGGCGTTACCAACGCCTTCGACATTCCAATCTTCACCGAGGCCTATTTGCGCCCACTCTTTGCCCGCGCCATCGGCCCCTTCCGCTGGATGGCTCTGTCCGGCGAGGAGAGCGACATCGCGCGCATCGACGACCTGCTACTCGAAATGTTCCCGGACAACAAGATCGTCACCAACTGGATCAGGCTTGCACGCGAGCACATCCCGTTCGAGGGCCTGCCGGCGCGCATCGCCTGGCTCGGCCATGGTGAGCGCACAGCGCTGGCCCGTCGCGTCAACGAACTGGTGGCGTCGGGCGAATTGAAGGGACCAGTCGCCTTTTCGCGCGACCACCTCGATGCCGGCGCCATGGCGCATCCCAACATCATGACCGAGCGGATGAAGGACGGATCGGACGCGATCGCCGACTGGCCGCTGCTCGACGCCATGCTGCTCTGCTCCTCGATGGCGGATCTCGTCGTCGTGCATTCGGGCGGCGGCGGCTATGCCGGCTACATGACGAGCTGCGGCGTGACGGTGGTGGCCGACGGCACGCAAGCTGCCGACGAGCGGCTCGACCATGCGCTCACCAACGACACCGCACTCGGCGTCATCCGCTACGCCGATGCCGGCTACGACGAGAGTTTTGAGGAGATCGCCGCCAAGGGCATCGGGCACATTGCCCTGACATAGCCAGGGGCCGGCGTCTTGCCACCGTCTCTCCGAGAGGATCGTCGACGCCTTGGTATCGAGCAGTGCGCGAGCTACAGCGCCGCGCGTACGCGCGAAGGTCGTTGTAGCACTTTGAATTGCCGCATGTTTCCTTAAATCGAATACGATTTATGGAAACGCGGTAGAATGCTGGCTTTGCTGCTTGGGGGCGATCATGACATCAAGCTTCAATGTTCAAAGTGCGACTGGCTATGAGCAACTGATGGGGCGTTGGAGCAAACAGCTCGCGCCGCTTTTTATCAACTTTTCAGGCCTTGCAGATGGCGAGCGGATCCTCGACGTCGGATGTGGTACCGGAAGCCTGACCTTTGCGCTGCCGCATGCGGCAGATCTCCGTGAGATCACGGCGATCGACTTTTCGCCCGTCTTCGTCGAAGCGGCGATCAAGGCGAACACCGATCCGAGGATCAGGATCCAGCAGGCCGATGCCTGCGCGCTTCCCTTTGCCGATGATTATTTCGACCGGGCGCTGGCGCTGCTGGTCCTGCATTTCGTACCTGAAGCGGAAAAGGCCGTCGCCGAAATGCGCCGGGTGGTGCGGCCGGGCGGCGTGGTTGCGGCCGTGGTCTGGGATCATTTCGGCGGTCTGCCGGGCATGCGCATGGTGCTCGATACGGCGGCGATGCTCGATGAAAATGCCGATCAGGTACGCGCCCGCTATTGTTTCCAGCCGATGATGCGGCCCGGAGAGATGATACAGAGCTTCGCGGCGCATGGCCTCGTGGATATCGAGCAGACGTCGCTTATGATCCGGATGGACTATCAGTCGTTCGCAGATTTCTGGCAGCCGATCTCCGCGGGTGAGGGACCTCTCGGCAAATACGTCTCGGCACTAGAGCCAGCCCAGCGGGTGAAGATCGATGCAGCCGTGAAGGCCGCCTATGAGGCTGGCCAACCCGACGGCCCCCGGTCGTTTGCGGCAGTGGCCTGGGCATGCCGGGGTATTGTTCCGGAGGTGTGATAGGGCGTCAACATTTGCCGACCTCATCTCTGTGCTTGTCACAGAGATCCAGCGGCGCCGCGTCGGCGGCGCCAGAGGCTCCTTCGTTCCGGCGTCTGGCACAAGTCCTTCACGGCGCAGACGCGCCGTGGCTGGATTTCTGTGACAAGCACAGAAATGAGGGAAAGGAGGAAGCGCTTCGCGCACCACAGACACCAGGGACGCGAGGAAAACGCTCCGAGCCAGCGCGGAAATGAGGCGAGTGGGGCGGCGGCGCCTTCACAACGAGGCCTGGTGGGTACCTCAGCGTCCGGACGTCACACCACCGTCTCGCCGCCATCGACCACCAGGATTTGGCCGGTCATGTAGGACGATCGGTCGGACACCAGGAACAGGATCGACTCGGCGATTTCGTCGACGCTTGCCCAGCGGCCGAGCGGTACCTTTTCGCGGATGTAGGCCTCGATCGCGCCGCGACCGCCCATCTGGGCGATGAAGGGGTCGTTGAAGGGCGTATCGACCCAACCGGGGCAGAGCGCGTTGACGCGGATGCCGTGGCGGGCGTAGTCGCCGGCCATCTGCTTGGTCATGGCGATAACCGCATGCTTGGTGGTGGTGTAGGCGATCATCTCGCGGTCGTAGAGCACGCCCGACGATGACGAGGTGTTGACGATGACGCCGCGGCCGGCGGCCTTCATCGACGGCATGACCAGGCGGGCGGCCATGAAATGCGCACGCACATTGAGGTTCCACGAGCGGTCGAAGCCGGAGACTTCGACCTCTTCAAGATCGCCGGCAACCTGCGCGCCGGCGTGATTGTGCAGGATATCGATGCGGCCGTGGCGATAGAGGATATCGGCGATGCCGTCGGCAAGCGCTGCATCGTCGGTAACGTCGAGGGTGACGGCCTCGGCCTTGCCGCCCATGGCGCGGATGGTGTCGACGGTCAGGCTGCCGGCCTCGGGGCTGCGGTCGACGACGACGACATGCGCACCCTCGCGCGCCATGATGGCAGCGCCCGCCTGACCGATCCCGGAGCCCGCTCCGGTCACGATCGCGACCCGGTCTTTCAGGATCATCTGTTCACTCCCCGGATTTCGGTTTTTTGTCCCGCATCAGGATGCGGGCGGTCAGGATCAGGAGCAGCGAGGCGACGAGCACCAGCGTCGCGATCGCGTTGATTTCCGGCGTCACGCCGCGGCGGATCGAAGCGAAGACGTAGATCGGCAGCGTCGTCTTCGAACCGGCGACGAAGAAGGCGATGATGAAATCGTCGAAGGAGAAGGTGAAGGCGAGCAGGAAACCCGCCAGGATCGACGGCAGGATCTGCGGTAGCACGATCAGGCGGAAGGTGGTGAGCGGCGTCGCATAGAGATCGCTCGATGCCTCGACGATATCGCGCCCGAGGCTGGCGATGCGAGCTTTCACGATCATGGTAACGAGCGCCATCGAGAACAGCCCGTGCGCGGCGATGATCGAGCCATAGCCGAGCCCGAGCTGTGGCGGCTGGTCGCCCGGCCAGATGGCGGATAGCGCCGGATTGACGAAGGAAAAGACGGCGACGAGCGCCACAAGCGTGGCGATGCCGATGACGACGCCGGGCACGACGATGGCCGCGGCAAAGAGCGCGTCGAAGATCGCCCGGTTGCGCGGCGCCAGCCGCTCCATGCCGAGTGCGGCCATGGTGCCGAAGATGGCGGCAAGGGTGGCGCTGGTAAAGGCGATCATCAGGCTGTTCTGCAGCGCCGAGACCAGGAAGGTATTGCCGAGCGCCTTGCCGTACCATGCGGTCGAAAAGCCGGTGAACTCGCTGGCGCTGCGGCCGGCATTGAACGAAAACAGGACGACCAGCGCGATCGGCGCGTAGAGGAAGATATAGACCGAGGAGATGAAGGCGCGCATCAGACGAGATCCACCTGTCTTGTGCCGGCGACCCTGAAGGCGATGCGCATCGCCACCATCAGGATGACCACGACCACGGCCACCAGCGTCACGGCGATCGCCGAGCCGAAAGGCCAGTTTCGAGATTGCAGGAAGAGATCGACCAGCGCGTTGCCGATGAAGAACACCTTGCCGCCACCGAGAAGCTGCGGGATCAGGTATTCGCCGAGCAGCAGGATGGTGACGAGCGCCACGCCCGTCATCACGCCCGGCAGTGACAGCGGCAGGGTGACGCCGAAGAAGGTCGAGACGGGTCTCGCGCCGAGATCGGCGGAGGCTTCGAGCAGCCGGCGATCGAGCTTTTCGAGGCTGACATAGATCGGCATGATCATCAGCGGCAGGTAGCCATAGACGATGCCGAGCAGCACGGCGCCCGGCGTATTGAGCAGGCGCACATCCTCAAGGCCGATCATCGACAGCAGGTTCGGAATGCCGCGCGAGCCGAGGATATACATCCAGGCATAGGTGCGAACGAGCAGGCTCGTCCAGAAGGGTACGACCACCAGCGACACGAGGATAAGGCGGTACCGCGGGTCCGCCTTGACGGCGAGATAATAGGCGACGGGGTAGGCGACCAGCAGGCAGAGCAGCGCACCGACCGGCGCCAGCACCATCGTGTTCCAGAAGGCGGCCGCCCGGGTCGGGAGCCTGGCGAACTGGGCGAAGGTGAACGCCGCCTGATAGCCGCCTTCGGGCGCGCGCTCGCCGAAGGCGAAGACCAGCATGGCGATGAACGGCAGGACCAGAAAGATCATCAGCCATGCCGCCGCCGGCGCCACCAGCGCTGCCGTCACCAGGTTTCTCTTCGTGTTCGTTGCCGCGGGCATGTGAGTTGATCCGTCAAGTTTCATTGGCATTTCGGCCCCTCACCGCGAGGATGAGGGGCGGTCACGTCAAAGTTTCAATCAGGCTGACTTGAACCGCGCCATCAGCTCGGCGCGGCCCGGATCGGTCAAGGTTACCGCGGCGCCGAATTCGAGCGGCGTCAGCGAGGCCTCGTCGGGATAGACGATCTTGTTGCCGGTGACGTCGGCCGGCAGCAGCTTCATCACGCGGCTGTCGGTGGTCGGCGCGCCATTGGCGATATGTTCCTTGACGGCGTTTTCCGGTGCCATCAGGTAGTTGAGCAGCGCATAACCGGCCGCCTTGTTGGCCGCACTCTTCGGGATGGCGTAGAAGTCCGACCAGATTTCGCCGCCGTCCTTGCCGAGCACGAACTGGATTTCCGGCATGTCGCGGTTGAGCTGCGCGCCGTCATTGGTCCAGCACATCGTCATCCAGGCGTCGGTGGCGCGCATCGACGGCTGGTAGTCGCTGTTGATGGCGTAGAGGTGCGGCTTGACCTTGATCAGCAGTTCCTCGGCCTTGGCGAGCTCTTCCGGCTTGGTCGAATTGAAGGAATAGCCGAGCGAGACGAGCGCATTGCCGATGGTGGTCAGCTGGTAGTCGTGGACCATGGCGCGGCCGTCGGCCTCGGTCATGGCGATCTCGAAGAAGTCCTTCCAGCTGGTCACCGGTGTCTTGATCTTGCTGGAGTTGAGCGCGATGCCCGTGGTGCCCCAGTTCTTCGGCACGGCATAGGTCTTGCCGTCGACGACACCCTCGTTGGTGAAGCGCGCGGTCTCGGTCGAGGCGTCGTAGTTCGGCAGCTTGGAGAGATCGAGTTCGTCGATCAGGCCGAGCTTCACATAGGTGGAGATGGTGTAGTTGGTGGGCACGAACAGGTCCCAGCCGGTGCCGCCGGCCTGGAGCTTGGCGAGCATTTCCTCGTTCGAGCCGAAGACGTTGACCTCGACGGCAACGCCGGTTGCCGTCTGGAACGCCTCGAAGGTGGCAGGATCATGATAATTAGGCCAGGTGGCGATCGACATCTGCGTGCCGAGATCGCCGGCAAAGGCCGTCGAATTGAAGAGGCCCGGCTGGCGCGCCAGAACCGCCGTTGCAAGGCCAAGGCCGGTGACGCCGAGGAAGTGGCGGCGGGTGACCGAGCCGCGCTTCAGGCGCATCAGCTCGTCGGCCAATTGCTCGGCGGTGATCGGGGCATTTTCTCTGTACCATTTGGTCATGACGCTGTTCCCTTTATCGTTGACGTTCATGCAAGGCTCAGGGGGCGGCCGGGTCGGGCCGGAAACACATTTCAGGCCGGAAAGACGTGAAGCGCATTCGGATCGAAGGCGAGGCCGACCTTGTCGCCGGGCTCGACGAGATCGCTGTCGCCGAGCGCCCGGCGGTCGGCGGTGACGAGGAAATCGCCGAGGCCATCGACATCGATGGAGTATTCGACCGATGATCCCAGGAAGATGCGGTGCGTGACGGTGCCGGTGAGGGCGGCAGTGGCGGCAGCACCATTGCGTTTCAGGCTGATCGCCTCGGGGCGCAACGCGACCATGGCAGCACCGGCGCTCGGTGTCGTGGTGGCCGGGGCGGCAAACCGCGTGCCGTTGGCAAACAGGATGGAGGCGCCGCCATTGTCGACGGTGGCAGCGATCCGGTTGGTCTTGCCGACGAAATCGGCGACGAACAGGCTTGCAGGGCGATCGTAGATTTCCTGCGGCGGCCCGACCTGGACGATGCGGCCGGCATTCATGACGCAGACGAAGTCGCTCATCGACAGCGCTTCCTCCTGGTCGTGGGTGACGAGCACGAAGGTGATGCCGAGTTCGCGCTGCAGGGTCTGCAGCTCGATCTGCATGGCGGTACGCAGCTTCTTGTCGAGTGCCGCCAGCGGCTCGTCGAGCAGGAGCACCCTCGGCTTGTTGACGATGGCGCGGGCGAGCGCGACGCGCTGCTGCTGGCCGCCGGACATTTCGTGGATCCGGCGCTTGCCGAAGCCGCCGAGCCGGACCATCTCCAGCGCCTCCTGGGCGCGGCGCGAAATCTCGGCACTGGCGATGCGCGGCCGCATCTGCCTGAGGCCATAGGAGACGTTCTGCTCGACGTCGAGATGCGGGAACAGCGCATAGTGCTGGAACACCATGTTGACCGGGCGCCGATAGGCGGCAACGCCGTTCATCGCCTCGCCGTTGATATAGACGGTGCCTTCGCTCGGCTGCTCGAAGCCGCCGATCATGCGCAGGCAGGTGGTCTTGCCGCAGCCGGAAGGTCCGAGCAGCGCCATGAAGGCCCCCCGGGGCACCGCGAAGTTGATGTCCGAAACGGCGGTCACGCTGCCATAGCGTTTGGCGACCGAACGGAATTCGATGTCGTTCGTCGAAGCGGATGTCACGTCTGTTCCCTGCGGTTGTTGTCGGATACCGCCAAGGCTCTGATGCCCCCGCGCTCCACCGTCATTGACAGGCAGCCTAGTCAAAGCGCCCGGTGCCGGTATATACCCCGAGAGAGGTATTTCAACGCGAATTGGCTTGTGGGAGGAGTATACCCCGGAACAGGGCCGGATCGGCGGGAGAGCGGTTTGGGCATCGATCTCGAGGGATTATTTCAGGTCTTGGCGCCCATGGTCGACGGTGCGACCATGGACGACGAGGCTGTGGGTGCGGCCTATCGGCAATTGATGTCGACGCTGATGACCTTCGATTATGTCGTGGTTTTCGCCTATCGCGGCAAGGAACGGCCGATCGACCTCTACAGTACCTTCAATGCCAAGGACCATGTTCTATTCGTCAGCCTCTACCAGGCCGGGCCCTATCTGCTTGATCCGTTCTACCACGCGGCCTGCGAGGGCAAGCCGGGTGTCTGGCGCATGCGGGAGCGGGCGCCGGACCGGTTCTTCTCCAGCGAATACTATCGGACCTATTACGTGCAGACGGGACTGGCGGAGGAGGTCGGCTTCTTCGTGCCGATCAGCGAGCAGATCACCGTCGTGCTTTCGCTGATGCGGCGCGAGGCGACAGGCCCGTTCAGCACGGCGGAATTCGCGTTGCTGAAGAAGGTCGAGCCGCTGGTCTCCGCCCTTGTGCGCCACCACTGGGCCGACCTCGGGCGCCGGTTCGACACGGCGCTGGCAAAGACCGGCCGCAGCCGGAGAAAGTCGGCGCACCCTCCCGCGGACGGCGTCTGGCAGCACCTGAATCTGACCGAGCGCGAAGCCTCGATCATCGAACTCGTGCTGCAGGGTCATTCGTCGGAATCGATCGGCCTGAAGCTTGGGATCTCGACCGGCACGGTCAAGGTCCACCGCCGCAACGTCTACCGTAAGCTCGGCATCTCCTCTCAGACGCAGCTTCTTTCCCTCTACCTGCGCAATCTCGGCCAGTAGGGTTCAGCGCCACACCAGTCTTTCGGGGGGCGTGTTGGCGAAATTCTAAGAGCGCGCCCTTGCTTGACGGGCGGCGTATCCCCGTCGCCCCTCATTCCGGCCCTGTGCCGGAATCCAGCGACCTGACGTCTGTCGGGTCAAAAGACCTTCCAGCCCAAGGCCTTGGGCTGGCTGGATCCCTGTGACAGGCACAGGGATGAGGAGGTTTTTGCACCCTTGGCGTTCCCAGAGAACTGCCAAAGTGTGAAGCGTCGGCTGAGAATGGCTGTGTTGGAGGTGCGGCGCATCCCATTCTCCCTCATTCCGGCCTTGTGCCGGAATCCAGCGACCTGACGTCTGTCAGGTCAGAAGACCTTCCAGCCCAAGGCCTTGGGTTGGCTGGATCCCTATGACAGGCACAGGGATGAGGCGTCTCGATGCGCCCTCGGCCCTCCCTATGCCCGCCAGCGGCAGCAGTCCCATCGCCATCGATTCTCGGCCCATTGCACGCTCGTCGGCCAGTCCTTTCTCCTCGTCATTCGCCGCGATCCACAAACCATGAACGCACCGCGCACGTACTTGCTTGACATTTTTTTCACGGCATGAAATTTCTTTCAGCAACGAGATAAAAATATCATGCAATGCAAAAGGTATCATGCGTTGCAACATAACGAACCTGGGTGGAGACGATGGCGATCATCGGTGGTGCAAACCTTCGCGACGACGAAACCAGCATGGCGACGCGCGCCGCATGGCTGCATTATGCCGGCGGTCTGACCCAGGCCGAGGTTGCCAAGCGGCTGGGGCTGACGTCACTGAAAGCCCACCGCCTGATCATGAAGGCCAACCAGGAAGGCCTGGTGAAGGTCTATATCGATGGCGAAGTGTCGGAATGCGTCGAGCTGGAGCAGAAGCTTTCCGCGCGCTACGGACTTGACTACTGCGAGGTCGTTCCCGACTTCGATGCCGACGATCTGCCGCTGAAGGCGCTCGGCATTTCTGGCGCGCAGTTCCTGAAGCGCGAGATCGAACGCGGCGAAACTGCGCTCGTCGGCGTCGGTCATGGCCGCACGCTTGCTGCTTGTGTCGAGTATCTGCCGCGCACCACCAGCAATAACACCCGTTTCGTCTCGCTGCTCGGCGGTCTCACCCGCAAGTTCTCGGCAAACCCGCATGACGTGATCCACCGGCTGGCCGAGCGTACCGGCGCGGAAGCCTATGTCATGCCCGTGCCGTTCTTCGCCAACACCGTCGAGGATCGCGACGTGCTCTTCAGCCAGCGCGGCGTGCGCGAAGTGTTCGATCTCGCCAAGACCGCCGACCTCTTGTTGGTTGGCATCGGCACGGCAGAGCGCGAGGCGTCGCTGGTTTCGACCGGAATGATCGAGATGAGCGAGATCGAGGAAATTCAGAGGGGCGGGGGCAAGGGCGAGTTGCTTGGCCACTTCTTCGACGAGGATGGTCGCCCGATCGAGACGACGCTGTCGAACCGCACCTTCACGCTCAGCCGCGACGACCTGAAGGATCGGCGCACGGTGGCCGTCGCCGGCGGCAAGATCAAGACGCCTGCCATTCGTGCCGTGCTTGGCAGCGGCCTGCTGAGCGGCCTCATCACCGACGAAAAGACCGCTCGGGCGCTGGCCGCCGACGGAAAATGAGGAGTGCCTGACAAAGTCGAGAGGCGAGGGCGAGGAGGTGTCGCTCTAACGCCTCGGGGGAGGAATACCGGCCGGGTAGCCGGTGATCGCATGATGCAATCATACCCGCAACGGAGGAGAAGACTTATGTACGAGAAGGAGAAAGACCTCATCAGCGCGTTTCTGCGCGGAGAGGTAGATCGTCGCGGCATGCTCAAGGGTCTCGGCGCTGCCGGGATTGCGGCCGGTTCGGCCGGCACGCTCTTCAACATGATGTCGACCCAGGCGCTGGCCGCCGATTTCGACTGGAAGGCGCATTCCGGAAAGTCGTTGAAGCTGCTTCTGAACAAGCATCCCTATGCTGACGCGATGATTGCCAACCTTCAGGCCTTCAAGGATCTGACCGGTATCGAAGTCACCTATGACGTGTTCCCGGAGGACGTCTATTTCGACAAGGTGACGGCAGCGCTTTCGTCGGGCTCGTCCGAATACGACGCCTTCATGACCGGCGCCTACATGACCTGGACCTATGGTCCGGCCGGCTGGATCGCCGACCTCAACGAATGGATCAAGGATCCGACCAAGACCAACCCGAACTACAACTGGGACGATTTCCTCGCCGGCGTGAAGAACTCCTGCGCCTGGAACGGTCAGCCGGGCGGGGCGCTCGGTTCGGAAGACGCCAAGCAATGGTGCATTCCGTGGGCGTTCGAACAGAACAACATCACCTATAACCGCGAGATGTTCGACAAGGCCGGCGTCGAGCTGCCGAAGAACCTCGACGACATGATCGCGGTCGCGGCCAAGCTGCAGAAGGACATCGGCGGCATCTACGGCATCGGCGTCAGAGGTTCGCGCTCCTGGGCGACGATCCATCCGGGCTTCCTGTCCGGTTACGCCAACTTCAACCAGAAGGACTTGAACGTTTCAGCCGACGGTAAGCTGTCGGCAGCGATGAATACGGCCGAGTCCAAGGCCTATCACACCAAGTTCGTGCAGATGATCCAGGAAAGCGGCCCGAAGGACTGGTCGACCTATACCTGGTATCAGGTCGGCGCCGATCTCGGTGCCGGCGCATCGGCGATGATCTTCGACGCCGATTGCCTTGGTTACTTCATGAACGGCGGCGACAACAAGATGGCCGGCAAGCTCGGCTACGCCGCCTTTGCCGCCAACCCGGAAGCCACGGCCTCGACGCCAAACATCTGGATCTGGTCGCTCGCCATGTCCAATTTCTCCAAGGACAAGGACGCCACCTGGTACTTCCTGCAGTGGGCGTCGGGTCCGGAGCACGCGCTGTTCGGCGCCACCAAGATGGACTTCGTCGATCCCGTTCGCCAGTCGATCTGGAAGGACGAGATGTTCCGCGAGAAGCTGAACGGCAAGTATCCGGGCTATGTCGAAATGTTCGACGCTTCGGCCGCCGGCGCCTCGATCAAGTTCACGCCGCAGCCGCTGTTCTTCGACGTCACCACCGAATGGGCGGCGACGCTGCAGAAGATGGTCGCCAAGCAGGTACCGGTCGATGAAGGTCTCGACCAGCTCGTCGAAAGCATCGATCGCCAGCTGAAGGAAGCTGGTCTCGGCTGATACGCCTCCCAAGCGATGCCCGGCGCATTCGGCGCCGGGCATCCCGCGAGATCGGCTTAAGGCCGCCCAAACCAACCTGAGATGCCGGTGGACTGGCGCGGGGCTCGACCTCGCGTGCCGCGTGCTTTCTTCAAGACTTTAGAGAACGGAGCTCCACATGGCTTCAACAGCAACACTCCGCAAACCGGCGTCAGGTTTCAGGATCAGCAGGAAGATGCTTCCCTATGTGCTGAGCCTGCCGGCGCTGCTCGTGTGCATCGGCATTCTCATCCCCTTCTTCACGGCGGTTATCTATTCGTTCCAGCGTTATAGGTTGAGCCAGCCCTGGGCGCGTCAGTTCAACTGGGGCGAAAACTACCTGAACTTCGTCACCGATCCGGCCTTCTGGAACACGCTGAAGGTGTCGCTGCTCTATGCCGGGATCACCGTGACGCTGGAACTGCTGCTCGGTCTCGGCATCGCATTGTTGCTATAGCGCCGCTCAACGATCAACAACTTCATCTCGATCATGCTGCTGTTGCCGCTGATGATTGCGCCGGCGCTCGCCGCTTTGATGTGGAAGCTGATGACCAATCCGAGTTTCGGCATCCTCAGCTACCTCGCAAGCCTGATCGGCCTGCATGACTTCCGCTGGGCCTCTTCGCCCGACACGGCACTCCTGACCGTCATCCTCGTCGATATCTGGGTCTATACGCCCTTCATCATGATCCTGCTTCTGGCCGGCCTTCGGTCGCTGCCGACCCAGCCTTTCGAGGCGGCGGCGCTTGACGGCGTGCCGCGAAGCTTCGTCTTTTTCCGCATCACCCTGCCGATGCTGACGCCCTATATCCTGACGGCGACGCTGTTCCGGTTGCTCGACAGTATCCAGCAGTTCGACATCATCTATGCGATGACGCAAGGCGGCCCCGGCAACACGCTGACCGTCTTTCAGGTCGAGGCCTATCTCAACTTCTTCCAGTCGACCAATGTCGGCCGTTCGGCAGCGCTTTTGATCATCCTGTGGGCGATCACCTACACGCTCTCCAACGTCTTCATCAAGAACTGGCTGCGCCTGCGCGAACGCGCCCGCGGCGAAGCGTAAGGAGGTTCACATGGAAACCACGTCTCCCATCGAACGGGTCCTGCGCGCTGTCGCCCTGACGCTCGTCGTTGTCTTCTTCATGTTCCCGATCTTCTGGATCTTCCTGATGTCGTTCCAGACGAACGAGACGATCCTGACCATTCCGCCATCGATCGTGTTCTCGCCGACACTATCCAACTATGCGGCGCTGATCACCGGCAAGTTGCAGACGGCCGCCGGTACGCTCGACATCGCCTTCATGCGCAACCTCGGCAACTCGATCTTCCTGTCGGTCGCTTCCGTTGCGGTGGCGCTGGTGCTCGGCGTTCCCGCGGCCTACGCCTTTGCCCGGCACAAGTTCAGGGGTTCGGAAGACATCGCGTTCACGCTGCTGTCGTTCCGCTTCGCGCCACCGCTGCTGGTGCTGCTGCCGCTGACCCAATATTTCCAGTGGCTCGGCCTTTCCAACACCTATTTCGGCCTGATCTGGGTCTACCAGCTGATCTGCCTGCCACTGATCCTGTGGATCGTGCGTGGTTACTTCGAGGATATCTCGGCCGACGTCGAATATGCCTACCGCATCGCCGGCCATTCCTGGTTTGCGACCTTCCGCAAGATCGCCCTGCCGCTCGCCGGTCCCGGTATCGCTGCCGCCGGCCTGCTCGCCTTCATCTTCGCCTGGAACAATTTCGTCTTCGCGCTGGTGCTGGCCTCCGCCGACAAGCAGCCGGTGACCGTGGGCGCACTTGCCTTCGTCACATCCTCAGGCATCCAATACGGGCAGATAGCCTCGGCCATCGTTCTCTCGGTCACGCCGACGCTCGCGCTCGCACTCTACGCCCAGCGTTACCTCGTCGAAGGTTTGTCGCTTGGCGCGGTGAAAGGGTAAGACATGACGACGCTTCACCTAAAAAACATCGTCAAGCGCTACAAGAGCCAGACGGTTCTCGACGACCTGTCGCTCGATGTCGCCAATGGCGAACGCCTGGTGCTCTTCGGCCCGTCCGGCGCCGGCAAGACGGTGCTGCTGCGCCTTGTCGCCGGCGTCATCGAGCCCGACGAGGGCAGGGTGCTGATCGGCGGCGAGGACATGACCGATGTCGATGCCGAACACCGCGGTGTCGGCATGGCCTTCCAGAACTTCGCGCTCTTTCCCCACATGAGCGCCTTCGACAATATCGCCAGCCCGCTGACGGCGACGCGGTCGTCGAAGGATGCGATCACCGCGGGCGTGCAAAAGGTCGCCAAGCTCCTGAAGATCGACCATGTACTGAGCCATCACCCGAAGGCGCTTTCCAACGGCCAGAAGCAACGCACGGCATTGGCCCGCGCGCTGGTCGGCTCGCCGCCGCTGCTTTTGCTCGACGACCCGTTGCGCAATGTCGACGCGAAACTCCGCTTCGAGATGCGGCTGGAACTGCCGCGCCTTTTGGCAGCAGAAGGTGCTACCGTCGTCTACGTGACCCAGGACTACAAGGAAGCGATGGCGCTCGGCGACCGGATCGCGGTGATGTCGCAGGGGCGCATCCGCCAGATCGGTACGCCGCAGGAAATCTACAACGCACCCGCCGACATCGAGATCGCGCGGCTCTTCGGCGATCCGACGATCAATCTTTTGGACGTGGCGCCGCAGAAGAGCGGTGACGGTGTCTTCGTCGAACTCTCCAACGTCCGGGTGCGGCTTGCCGATTATGACGGCGATGTCTCGGGCAAACCTTGTGTTCTCGGTCTGCGCCCGGAAAGCATCGTCTTTGTCCAAGCATCGGCGCCGGGCGCCATCCCGGTGACGGTGGAGGCGGAAACGCCGCTCAACGAGAAGACCGTGACGCTGGCGATGACCGCGCGCGGCCGTGAAATCCTCGTGTCGCGTCCGGCCGGAACGCCTGGACCGGTGGCAGGACCGGCCCATATCGCCGTCAACGGTGCCCACGCCTTCCTCTTCGACAAGGCGAGCGGCCGGCTTCTGCCGCGCGCCGACATCGCATCCAAGCGCAATGGAGAAGCGGCATGAACGACACCGCTCTTTTGATCAGGGACGTCGATAAGTTCTATGGTCCGGTCGATTACGGCGTCCACGCCGTCAAGAAGCTCAACATGGACGTCCGGAAGGGCGAGATCATCGCGCTGCTTGGCTCGTCCGGCTGCGGCAAGACCTCGACGCTGCGCATGATCGCCGGTTTCGAGGCGGTGTCGCGCGGCACGATCTCGCTTGGCGGACGCGAAGTCCAGACGTCTGCGCCGGTGCGCCGCAACGTCGCCATGGCGTTTGAGGGCTATTCGCTCTATCCGCCGCTGACGGTGCGCGAGAACATCGCCTTTGCGCTCAAGGCGTCCAAGCTGTCGCAGAGCGTCGTCGACGAGAAGGTGGCTGGTATCGCCAAGCTGCTCGAGATCGAGGATATTCTCGGGCGTTATCCGAGCTCGATCTCCGGCGGCCAGCAGCAGCGCGCCTCGCTGGGGCGGGCGCTGATCCGTGATGCCAACCTGCACCTGCTCGACGAGCCGATGGGCCAGCTCGAGCCGCAGCTGCGCGCCGTGCTGCGCGGCCGCATCAAGCACTACATCAAGGAACGCGGACTGACGGCGATCCTCGTCACCCACGACCAGACAGAAGCCAATGCCCTTGCCGATCGCATCGCGGTGATGGAAGGCGGCGTGCTGCAGCAGTTCGATACGCCGCAGAAGATCAAGGAGCGTCCGGCGAACCTCTTCACCGGCACCTTCGTCGGTGAGCCGCCGATGAACGTGTTCGAGGCGAGTGTCACCGGTTCGGACGCCAAGGTCGCCTTCGGCCTCAGGGACGGCGTGCGGCTGGAATATCCGGCGTCGGATTTCTCCCATGCCGTGCGCGACGCGCTGATGAAGCGGCAGAAGGTGGTGCTCGGGATCCGGCCATATGCGGTGCGCCGCAGCGCCGACGGAGTTTCCGGACGTGTGGCGGTCAACCAATGGCTCGGTGACCAGACGCATATCGCGGCAGACTTTGCCGGCGGCACCATGGTGCTGGTCGAGCATGACCGCACCGAACTTGCCGTCGGCCAGCCGATCGGCATCCACCTCGATCCGTCGAGCCTGCATGTGTTCGACGGTGACAGCGGCAAGGCGATCAGCCACGGCGTGGAGCTTGCCTGATGCGCGACATCCTCATCGGCATCGATGCGGGAACGTCGGTCATCAAGTCGGTGGCCTTCGACCTTGGTGGGCGGCAGCTTGCCATGGCATCGGTGCCGAACACGTACGAGGCGGTCGGCAGGACCGGCAGCGTGCAGGACCTCAATCGCACCTGGACCGACACGGTCACCACCTTGACCGAGCTTTCGGCCAGGGTCGAGAACCTCGCTGGCCGTGTTGCGGCGATCGCGGTGACCGGGCAGGGCGACGGCACCTGGATGATCGACAGAGCGGGCGATCCCATCGGTAAAGGCTGGCTCTGGCTCGACGCGCGTGCTGGCGACACGGTGGAGCGCCTACGTGGCGACAGCGGCGATGTCGAGCGTTTCGCCAGCACCGGCTCCGGGCTTGCCGCGTGCCAGCAAGGCGCGCAGCTGCGCTGGATGAGCGACAACGCGCCGGAAATGCTGTCCGGTGTTGCAACCACGTTTCACTGCAAGGACTGGCTCTACTTCAAGCTGACGCAAATGCGTGCCACGGATCCCTCCGAAGCCAACTTCACCTTCGGCAACTTCCGCACCCGCAGCTACAACGACGACGTCATCCGTTTTCTCGGCCTTCAGAAGCTCAAGCATTTCCTGCCAGAGATCGTCGACGGGGCAACGTCGCACCACCTGCTTTCGTCGGAGGCAGCCGGCGCCACCGGTCTTCCCACGGGCACACCGGTGGTGCTCGGCTATGTCGATGTCGTCTGCACGGCACTTGGCGCCGGGCTCTACGATCCAGGCACCGACACCGGCTGCTCGATCATCGGCTCGACCGGCATGCACATGCGCCTTGCCACGAGCGCCGACGACGTGCGGCTCAACCGTGATCTCACCGGCTACACCATGTGCATGCCGATCACGGACACCTATGCGCAGATGCAGTCGAACATGGCGGCAACGCTCAACATCGACTGGATCCTGTCGGTCGCCGGCGGCCTCTTGAAAGGCATGGGCGTCGAAAAGACCAAGGGCGAGCTTCTGTCCCATGTCGACGGCTGGTTGGCGGAGGCCAAGGATACGTCGCTCCTGTTCCAGCCCTATATTTCGGATGCGGGCGAGCGCGGGCCCTTCGTCGACGCTTCGGCGCGCGCTTCCTTCGTCGGGCTTTCGATCACCCACGGCTTCGGCGACATGGTGAAGGCGGTGTTCGACGGGCTCGCCATGGCCGCGCGCGATTGCTACGCCGAGATGGGGCCGCTTCCGGGCCGCATCCGGCTGACCGGCGGTGCCGCACGTAGCGCCTCGCTTCGGCGCATTCTTGGTGGTGCGCTCGGGGCCAGTGTCCAGACCAGCGAGCGCGAGGAGGCGGGGGCGGCAGGAGCAGCCATGATCGCGGCCGTCTCCCTCGGTATCTACCCCTCGATGGCAGAATGCGTGCGTGACTGGGTGTCGCCGCATCAGCGCGCTGCCGAGCCCGCCGACGCGGCGCTTGCGCGCCGTTACGACGGCCTCTTCCCCTCCTACCAGCAGTCGCGCATCGCGCTTCGACCCGTGTGGCACGCACTTTCCCAGGATGCTGCCTCGGGATCACAACAGGAAGAACTGAAATGAAAAAGATAGCCATCATCGGCGACCGGTTCATGCTGCCGGACGTGTTTCGCGACAAGATCGTCGAAGCAAGCGGCGACGGCCATGAGATCCGCACCCTCGAGCTGCCCTGGCCGGATGTGCCGATGGAGCATGGTTACGCCGTCGAAGGCATGGACGGTCTCAAGGAATATCTGGGGAAGGCGGACGATATCGTCGAATTCATCGGCGACGCGGAAATCCTGGTGACGCAGCTTGCGCCGCTCTCGCGCGGCATGCTGACGTCGCTTCCCGGGCTGAAGCTCGTTGCCGTCTCGCGTGGCGGGCCCGTCAATATCGACATGTCGGCGGCACGCGACGCCGGTATCAGCGTCGTCAATACGCCCGGCCGCAATGCCAGCGCCGTTGCCGAGTTCACGCTCGGCGCCATCCTCGCCGAGACGCGGTTGATCCGCACCGGCCACGAGGCGCTACGCAAGGGCGAGTGGCGCGGCGACCTCTACCGCGCCGACCGCACCGGCCGTGAGCTTTCGGAAATGACCGTCGGCGTCATCGGCTACGGCAACATCGGCACCAAGGTGGTGCGGCTGCTGCGGGCCTTCGGCACAAAGGTTCTGGTGCATGACCCCTATGTGCAGCTGAGCGCCGACGATCTCAACGCCGGCGTCGAGCATGTGGCGCTCGACGACCTCCTGTCGCGCTCCGACCTTGTGACGCTGCACCCGCGCGTCACCGAGGAAACCCGGAACATGATGAATGCCGAGACCTTCGCGAACATGAAACCCGGTGCAATCTTCGTCAACACGGCGCGCGGGCCGCTCTGCGACTACCACGCGCTCTATGAGAACCTTGTGAGCGGCCACCTGTCGGCGGCCATGCTCGAGACCTTCTCTGTCGAACCGGTGCCGGAGGACTGGCCACTGCTCCAGCTTCCGAACGTGACACTGACGCCGCATATCGCCGGCGCTTCTGTTCGCACCGTCACCTACGCCGCCGAGATGGCTGCCGAAGAGGTGCGCCGCTACATCGCCGGCCTGCCGCCGGTCAATCCGTGCTGATGACGGGAGGCAAGAACGTGGGTTCCGAGACCGGAATATATGATCTTTTTGTCGTCGGCGGCGGCGTCAACGGTGCGGGGATCGCGCGCGATGCGGCCGGGCGAGGGCTCTCGGTCCTCTTGTGCGAGAAGGACGATCTGGCGCAAGGCACAAGCTCGCGCTCGGGCAAGCTGGTGCATGGCGGGCTGCGCTATCTCGAATATTACGAGTTCCGGCTGGTGCGCGAGGCGTTGATCGAGCGCGAGGTGCTGCTCTCATCCGCGCCGCACATCATCTGGCCGATGCGGTTCGTGCTGCCGCACAATCCGGCCGACAGGCCCGCCTGGCTCGTGCGGCTCGGACTGTTCCTCTACGACCACCTCGGCGGCCGCAAGCGTCTGCCAGGCACCCGCAGCCTTGATCTCAGCACTGCGCCTGAGGGTGCGCCGATCAAGCGGGACTATCGCAAGGCCTTCGAATATTCCGACTGTTGGGTCGATGACGCCCGGCTCGTTGTGCTCAATGCACTCGATGCGCAGAAGAAGGGCGCGCGCGTCTTGACCCGAACCGCCTGCAGCGCCATTCGTCGCGTCGACGGCCTCTGGCAGGTGGAGATGACGGATCTGCGCACCGGCGTGAAATCCGAGGTCAAGGCGCGCTGCGTGGTCAATACAGCGGGGCCATGGGTCAACGATGTCATCGGCCGGATCGCCGGGCTCAATTCCAGCCGCAGTGTGCGACTGGTCAAGGGCAGCCATATCGTCGTGCCGAAATTCTGGGAGGGGCGGCAGGCCTATCTGGTGCAGAACCCGGACAAGCGGGTGATCTTCATCAACCCCTACCAGAACGACCTGGCGCTGATCGGCACGACGGATATCCCCTATGAGGGGCGGCCCGAGGACGTATCCGCCGATGGCAACGAGATCGCCTATCTCTTGAAATCGGTGAACCGCTACTTCAAGCAGCAACTGACCGAAGACGATATCGTCCACTCCTTCTCCGGCGTGCGTCCGCTCTATGACGACAATGCCGAAAACCCGTCGGCGGTGACGCGCGACTATATCTTCGAGGTCGATGCGGCCAACGGCCAGGCGCCGCTTCTCTCCGTCTTCGGCGGCAAGATCACCACCTTCCGCAAGCTGTCGGAACATGCGCTCGAGCGGCTGAAACCGTTCTTCCCTGAGATGGGTGCGGCCTGGACCGCCAAGGCGCATTTGCCGGGTGGCGACATGGCCAATGCCGATTTCGAGCAGTTTCTTGGGGATCTCAAGGCGCGCTATCGCTGGCTGACGGCCGACCTCGCCAAGCATTACGCGCGGCTCTACGGCACGCGCACGCACGATCTGATCGGCAATGCCAAATCGCTCGAAGACCTCGGCGCTGTCTTCAGCCCGCTGTTTCGCGAGCGCGAGGCGCGCTTCCTGATCGACAACGAATGGGCGTCGACGGCTGAAGACCTACTGGAACGGCGGACGAAACACGGCCTGCACATGACACAGGCCGAGAGGCTGGCTTTCGCCGGCTGGCTGGAACGCCAGCAAGTGGCGGCCTGAAGGAGAGTGGGAATGCGCAGTCTGGAATTGGAGGCCTTGCTTGATATCTCGGCGCGGGTCGGCGCCGACCCGCTGCTGGTGCAGGGGGCGGGCGGAAACACGTCGATCAAGGAGGTCGGCACGCTCTGGATCAAGGCCTCCGGCCTCTGGCTTGCCCATGCGCGCCAGCGCGACGTCATGGTGCCGGTGGCGCTCGACCCATTGCTCGAAGCGTTGGATCGCATGGATCCCGCGGCCGAGAAAGCCCAGGACTTCGTCATCTCCGAAATGAACCCTTCCGGCCTCAGGCCGTCGATCGAGACGACGGTACATGCGCTGATGCCGCAGAAGGTGGTGATCCATGTCCATTGCGTCGAAACCATCGCGACCGCCGTGCAGACGATCGGTGCGGCCATCGCTGCCGAACGCCTGACGGGTATCCCGCATGTCTTCGTACCCTATGCGCGGCCGGGGCTGCCGCTTGCCAAGGCGATCGCCGAGCGGCTGCAGGAGAAGACGTCGGTGCTGATCCTCGGCAATCACGGCCTTGCAGTTGCCGCCGAGACCGTCGCCGATGCGGCAATCCTTCTGACCGAGGTCTCCCGCCGGTTGACGACGCAGCGACGGGCGGCGCCATCAGCCGATCTCGCGGCACTGTCCCGCCTTGCGGTCGACAGTGGCTATTGCCTGCCCGACGACGCACGACTGCATGCGGTCGCAACCGACCTCGAAAGCTGCCGGATTGCTGCCGGCGGCAGCCTCTATCCCGACCATGTCATCTTCCTCGGCAAGGGGTCCGTCATCGCCGCGCCGGGCGAAACCGCCGTTTCGATCGAGACCGCCAGGAATGAACGTGGCGAAACCCTGCCGCCGCTTCTGCTGTTTCCCGGCAAGGGGGTACTGGTCGAGAAGACCATTTCCGCAGGCGCGCTCGCCATGGCGCGCTGCCTTGCCGACGTGACGGCCCGCATTCCCGCAAATGGGCGTCTTCGCTATCTGAGCGATGCCGAGAACGCCGAACTGCTCGGCTGGGACGCGGAGAAATATCGCCAGAAGCTCAACCGGGCAGGGCAGGCGCTGCAATGAGTGGAGATCAGAACGCCCTTGTTGTCGGCATCGATATCGGCACGTCGGGCGCGCGCTCCGTGGCGATGGTGCCTGACGGCACGATCGTCGCCTCTGGTGCGGCCAAGCTCGCCGCTTTTTCCGATGACCACCGCGATCCGGTCGGCTGGTGGAAGGCGGTGCGGGCGGCGCTTGGCGAGGTGCTCGAGGCGGTCGATCGTCGACGGATCCGCGCCATCAGCATCGACGGAACCTCGGGCACGATGCTGCCCGTTTCCGCCGACGGTGCGCCGCTTGCCACGCCGATGATGTACAACGATCCGGTTTCCGACCGGACGATGCTGGACGCAATTGCCGCCCATGCACCGAAGGAAAGTGCCGCCCACGGGGCAACCTCCGGTCTTGCCAAGGTGCTGCTGTTCCAATCGGTGCCGGATGTCTTCCGTGTCATCCATCAGGCCGATTGGCTCGCCGGGCATTTTACCGGGCTCTACGACGTTTCCGACGAGAACAATGCCTTGAAGACCGGCTACGATCCGGTGGCGCGGTGCTGGCCGGAGTGGATCTCACGAACTGGCGCGCGCATCGATCTCCTGCCGGAGGTGCTGCCGGCCGGTGCGCCGGTTGCGACGATATCGGCGGCCGCAGCCGAAGCCTTCGGCCTGACGCCGGATGTCATTTTAGTCGCCGGCACGACCGATGGCTGTGCCTCGTTTCTGGCGACCGGTGCCGATCGTCCGGGCGATGGCGTCAGCGCACTCGGCACGACGTTGACGGTGAAGGTGCTTTCCGACCGGGCGCTGTTTGCCCCGGAATATGGCCTCTACAGCCACCGGATCGGCGACATGTGGCTGGCGGGCGGCGCATCGAATACGGGAGGCGTTGTTCTGGCCGAGTATTTTTCCGCAGAGCGCATCGATGAGCTTTCCGCCCGCATCGATCCGGCTGTCGATAGCGGGCTCGACTATTACCCGCTGACGAAGCCCGGCGAGCGCTTCCCCATCGCCGATCCGAATCTTGAGCCACGCCTGACGCCGCGACCCGAGGATGACGCGATGTTTCTGAAGGCAATCTTCGAAGGCATCGCCGGTATCGAAAGCCTTGCTTATCACAGGCTGACATCGTTCGGCGGACCCAAGCTCGGTTCCATACGCACCGTCGGTGGCGGTGCAAGAAATGCGGCGTGGTCGGCAATCCGCGCGCGCAAGCTCGGCGTGCCGTTCCTGACGGTACGTTCGGAAGAGGCCGCAGCCGGCACGGCGCGGCTGGCGCTTGCCGGTGCAAGACAGGCAGGTGTGTTATGAGTACTGTCATCTCAGGCCTCGGCGATATCGCCGATCGTTATGACGCCTTTCTGATCGACCAGTTCGGCGTGCTGCGCGACGGCCGCAGGCCCTATCCTGGTGCTGCCGAAACGCTGGTGCGGCTGAAGAATCAGGGCAAGCGCATCATCATTCTCTCGAATTCCGGCAAGCGCTCGGCGGAAAACGACCGCCGTCTCGTCGATCTCGGCTTCGTCGCCGGCAGCTGGGACTGGTTCCTGACCTCGGGCGAAGTGGCGTGGCAGATCCTGAAAAAGGAAGGCGGGCAGGCAAGCGGGCCTCCGAAAAAGTGCCTGCTGGTCAGCCGCGACGGCGATCTGTCGCCGCTCACCGGGCTCGACCTCGAGCGCACCGAAGATGGCGCGGATGCGGACTTCGTGCTTCTGGCTGCGAGCGAAGGCGATGTCCTGCCGCTGTCGCACTATGAGGCGCTGCTGGCGCCTGCGGCACGGCGCGGCGTGCCGTGCCTCTGCACCAACCCCGACAAGGTGATGCTGACCAAGAGCGGAATGGCTTTCGGGGCTGGGCGGATTGCGGAGCTTTACGAGGAACTCGGCGGCACGGTGCGCTGGATCGGAAAACCATTCGCCGACATCTACGATTTTGCCCTCGACTTTCTCGGTCATCCCGATCCGTCGCGCGTCTGCGCAATCGGCGACAGCATCGAACACGATATCGCCGGGGCGGCAAGTGCCGGCCTTGAGTCGGCGCTGGTGACCACCGGGATACTGGAGCATGCCTCCGACAAGGAGCGGCAAAAACTCTTTGCCGAGCATGGCGCCACGCCCGATTTCATCCTCCCGAAATTTCTCTGGTAGTCAGGAGTACGGTCTTGGCTTTCACGCTGTCGCTCAACACCAATCCGCTGGTCAATCGTTTTGCCGAGCCTGATGATCTGATCGAGACAATCGGGGAGCAGATCCGCATCGGCTACGTGCAGCTGACGCATGAGTTCGTCAATCCGGGCTGGCCGGCGGCAACGATCTCCAAGACCATCCGTCAGTTCAGGGCAGCGCTTAGCCGCACCGGCGTCAGGATCACCTCGGGCATGACCGGGCCCTATGGCAGGCTCAACCACTTCGGCCACCCCGACCCGGATGTGCGACGCTACTATGTCGACTGGTTCAAGACCTTTGCCGATATCTCCGCCGAGCTTGGCGCATCCGGCATGGGCACGCAGTTTGCGATCTTCACGCTGAGGGACTATGACGACCCGGCCCGGCGCGAGGAGATGATGAAGATCGCCATCGACTGCTGGCGCGACGTGGCGGAACACGGCAAGGCGGCCGGTCTTTCCTATGTGTTCTGGGAGCCGATGTCGGTCGGGCGCGAGTTCGGCCACACGATCGCCGAGTGCCGCTCGCTCGACCGGCGGCTCGCCGAGGCGGAGTTGCCGCTCCCAATGAAGATGATGGTCGATATCGACCATGGCGACGTCACCTCCGACGACCCCGATGACATCGACCCCTATGCCTGGGCGGGCGCATTTCCCGAGCGCTCGCCGATCATCCACATCAAGCAGTCGTCGATGAACAAGGGCGGGCACTGGCCGTTTACCGCTGCCTACAACCGGGATGGCCGCATCACGCCGGAGAAGCTGATCGATGCGGTCAAGGCCGGCGGCGGCACCGACAACGAGATCTGCCTGGAGCTGTCCTTCCGCGAGCGGGAACCGACCGACCACAACGTTGTGGAGATGATCCGCGAATCCGTGGAGTTCTGGGAGCCCTACATCGATACCGGGTTCAACCGATCATCAAAATCACACTGAAATATCACAAAGTATCATTAGCTAGATTGAAATATAACATAAAGGTGTTATCTTCTCAGGTGTGATGTCGCGCTCTCGCGGCATCGGGATCGAGGCGGATGACGATGAAGCCGGAAGACAGGCGACAGGCGATCATGGATGTTTTGATGGAGGCCGGCACGGCGTCCGTCGAGGATCTGTCACTCCGTTTCGGCGTCAGCAAGATGACGGTGCATCGCGACCTCGACGATCTCGAACAGGCTGGCCTGTTGCGCAAGGTGCATGGCGGCGCTTCGATCCAGTCGAGCCCGCAGTTCGAAAGCGATTTCCGCTACCGCGAGAAGATTGCCGCCGCCGAGAAGAACCGCATTGCCGAATATGCGGCGAGCCTGATCGAGCCGGGGCAGAGCATCCTCATCGACGACAGTTCGACGGCCGGCGCGATTGCCGGCTGCATCAGGGACATCAGGCCGCTGACCGTCATCACCAACAACCTCGGCGTCATCACCGGTCTGTCCGGTGCGCCCGGCATCAACGTCATCGCGCTCGGCGGCCAGTACAGCAAGAAGTTCAACGGCTTTTTCGGCATCGTCACCGAAGAGGCGCTGCGCTCGCTGCGCGTCGATATCGCCTTCCTCTCCAGCTCCGCAGTCGCGGGAACGGCAGCCTTCCACCAGGACCAGGAGGTCGTGCAGGCCAAGCGGCTGATGGTGAAGTCGGCGGCGCGCAAATATCTCATGGTCGATCACGACAAGTTCGGGCGTTCCGCCCTGCATTTCCTGACAGGGCTCGACGCCTTCGATGCGGTGCTGACCGGCGCCGAGGTGGCGGATGAGCATGCCGCGACGCTCCGCGAGGCCGGAATCCCCCTGGTGACGGTCGACAATCGAAAAGCATCGGAGAAAGCATGAACAAGCCGCAGCTCTGGGTGGGCACAAGCTGGAAGATGAACAAGACGCTGGCGGAGGCCATGGTCTTTGCCGAGAGGCTGGCCGCAGCGGACGGAGCGCGCGACGAGCGCATCCAGCGTTTCGTCATTCCACCCTTTACCGCCGTCAGACAGGTCAAGGAACGGCTCGTGCAAACGGGCGTCAAGGTCGGTGCGCAGAACATGCATTGGGACGACGCCGGCGCCTGGACCGGCGAGGTTTCGCCGGTGATGCTGAGGGACTGCAACCTCGATGTGGTCGAGCTTGGCCATAGCGAACGGCGCGAGCACTTCGGCGAGACCGACCGTACCGTGGGCCTGAAGACGGCAGCGGCGGTGCGCCACGGCCTGGTGCCGCTGATCTGCATTGGCGAGACGCTCGCCGAGCGCGAGGCGGGCGAGGCGGATGCCGTCCTGAAGCGGCAGGTTGAAGGCGCGCTGGAACTGCTGGAAGGCGACGCGCGCAAGGCGACGATCCTGCTCGCCTACGAGCCGGTCTGGGCCATCGGCGTCAACGGCATTCCGGCAACATCAGACTATGCCGACGAGCGCCATAAGCGGATCGCCGACGTGGCGCAAGGCGCGCTCGGCGTGCGCGTTCCCGTCCTCTACGGCGGCAGCGTCAATCCCGGCAATTGCGAAGAACTGATCACCCAGGGGCACATCGACGGCCTGTTCATCGGCCGCTCCGCCTGGGACGTCAATGGCTATCTCGACATTCTGCAGCGCGTCTCGAAGGCGATCTGAGCCCTCGTACCCCGCAGATCAACAAGACGGAAAGGAACAATCATGAAGATCGCAATCGGAGCAGACAGCGCCGGCAAGCCCTTGCTCGACGTCATCGCCGCCCATCTCAAGGGCAAGGCCGACCTCGAAGTCAGCGACCTCAGCCAGTCCGGTTTCTACGCCGACCTGTCGCAGAAGCTGGCGCAGACCATCGTCGATGGCGACAACGAGCGCGGCATCCTGTTCTGCGGCACCGGTATCGGCGTCTGCATCTCGGCCAACAAGGTGCCGGGCATCCGCGCCGCGCTGACCCACGACACCTATTCCGCTGAGCGGGCGGCAAAGTCGAACAACGCACAGATCATCACCATGGGCGCGCGCGTCATCGGGCCGGAGCTGGCGAAGTCGATCGTTGATACCTGGCTCGCCTCCGAATTCGACGCGAACGGCCCGTCGGCCGGCAATGTCGACGCGATCGATCGTCTCGACGCGGCGAAGTAAGCGAGCCAACTGCTAGAGCGTTTCCGGTTTAAACGGAGCCACAGACCCGCTCTATCTCTTTGTTTTTACGCATTTCCTGGCGGAAAGCCGATTCGCACTTTTCCTGGAAATGCTCTAATACCGCAATGCACGTTGATCCTCCCTCGCGCATCGCGGCGAGACGCCCGGCAGAGATGCCGGGCGTCTTTTCCTGATTTGCCACTGCCTAATTCGTTTCAGCGTCGTTTGCGCGTCATGTTTGAGGCGCGGCGCTGTCGGGTGTTTTGGCAGACCGCCGGGGCACTGCCGGCTTGACGAAGCTTCTGTAAATATTTGAACATGCTTGCATATCGTCACGTCAGCGAGGAATGCCGCCCCATGCCCGACGCCCCAACGACACCGCCGCATGCCGGAAGCCACCGCCTGGCGCGCATGAGCGGCCGCGACACGCACGAACACCACCGCACAGCCACGACGCTCGAGCTTCTGTTCGACCTGACCTTCGTCATCGCCTTCAGCCTTGCGGCATCGCAGCTTGCGCATCTGATGGCCGAAGGACATTTCAAGGCGGGGCTGATCGGCTTCTTCTTCGCCAGCTTCGCCATCTGCTGGGCCTGGATCAATTTCACCTGGTTTGCTTCCGCCTATGACACCGACGACTGGGTGTTCCGGTGCGTGACCATGGTGCAGATGGTCGGCGTGCTGATCCTGGCGATCGGCCTTCCCGCCATGTTCCGCTCGGTCGACGAGGGTGCCCATCTCGACAATGGCGTGATGGTGCTCGGATACGTCGTCATGCGGGTGGCGATGATCTTCCAGTGGCTGCGCGCCGCCGGCCAAGATCCGGCACGACGGCAGGCCTGCATGACCTATGTGGTAGCGATCACGGTTGCGCAACTCGGCTGGGTCGTGCAGATCTTCGTCGACTTCTCGATCGTTGTCACCTTCGCCATGGTCGTGGCGCTCACCGTCATCGAGATGCTCGGGCCCTATATCGCCGAGACGCGGCATGGCGGCACGCCCTGGCATGCCCACCATATTGCGGAACGCTACGGCCTTCTGGCAATCATCGCGCTCGGAGAAGGCGTCGTCGGCACGGTCGCCTCGATCACGGCGGTGGTGGATGGGGAGGGCTGGAACCTCGACGTGGCGCTCGTCTGCCTTGCGGGCACCGGGCTTACCTTCGGCATGTGGTGGATCTATTTCCTGTTGCCGAGTGCCGAGGTCCTGCACGTGCACCGCAGACGCTCCTTCGTCTGGGGCTATGGTCACATGTTCATTTTCGCCGCGATCGTTGCGACCGGTGCGGGCCTGCATGTCGCCGCCTATTACATCGAGCACAAGGCGCATATCGGGTCGCTTGCGACCGTGTTGACGGTGGCGGTCCCGGTCGCGGCCTATATCGCTCTGGTCTACGGCATGTATGCCTATCTGCTGCGGCAGTCGGAACCGCTTCATGCCTGGCTGCTCGCCGGCACGATGCTGCTGCTTGCGGCGTCGATCGCGGCCGCGATGGCGGGCGTCGACATGGCGATCTGCCTGATCATTCTGATGTTTGCGCCGTTCGTGACCGTCGTCGGTTTCGAGGCGGTCGGTCATCGCCACCGGATGGCGGCGCTGGAACGGTGCCTTGATGAGGCAGAGCCGGTGCATTGAACGCCGGGAATTGGCTATTCGAAACAGCGGTTTGCCGGCTGTTGCTGGCGGCTTGATTCAGGTGGTTCAGAGGTTGATTCAAGCAGGCGCCGCGAAGCGGCTCGATGGTTGCGCATCGGAGCGCTGAGCGAGCCTTGCCCCTCACCCTAGCCTTCTCCCCGCAGGCGGGGAGAAGGTGGCCGGCAGGCCGGATGAGGGGTGGCGGCCGGATACGGCGCGGGCTTGCGGCCCGCCAGCAGATCAGGCGTTGAGCAGCGCCAGCTTGGCGCGGGCGTCGAGGATCTGGGCGCAGGCATTGGCGGCTTCTTCGCCCTTGGCGACGAAGTGTTCGCGGAAGAAGGCGATCAGCGGCGCGCTTTCCTGGAAATTGTGCGGCGTCAGCACGGCCGACAGCACCGGCACGTCGGTATCGAGCTGGACGCGCATCATACCGTCGAGCACCGTGCCAGCGACGAAGTCATGGCGGTAGATGCCGCCATCGACGACGAAGGCGGTGCCGAGGATCGCGGCGTAACGGCCGGTCCTGGCAAGCTTCTGCGCGTGCAGCGGGATTTCCAGCGCGCCTGGCACGTCGAAGATCTCGACGTCGGCGGCACTGCCGCCGAACTTCGTCCATTGGGCGACGAAGGCATCGACACAGCGGTCGACGATGTCGGCGTGCCAGCGGGCACGGACAATCGCAATCTTGGCGGTGGGGTGGGAAAGAATAGTCATGGTCTCAAGCCTTCCAGGGTTTGGCGTTTCCAATTTTCCCGTCGGGCGAACATGCACGCGCGCGAAACCCCGGTGTGGGGTCCACGTTCCTGCTTGCTCTCTTCCATCCGGACTGTGACCGTCGGCTCCGGAATCTGACCGGATCTGCTGACCTCCGAAGTAGACCTCCGAAGCGCTCGCGGGCTTCGATCTTTCGATCGCTACCGCCGGTGGGGAGTTTCACCCCGCCCTGAGAACAAGAGCGACTATATAGATCGGCCGTGCCTGGTCAAACGCATGACGCGACGAAAATCCGGGAAATCGCGACAGATTTTTTCCGTGCCGTATCGCTCCCGGACAAATCTGTTCCCGTCGGGAGCCGCCGTAGTCTGACCTCGGCCGCGTGCCGCGTCGCCGCCACGAGACATTTATCTGCGGACGCGACGCGGGGCTTCGTCTTCGGCGGCGATCGCGCGTGCGGACCAATGGAGCAGCGCCTGCCTGTCATCAAGGCAAGTGACCGGTGCTTCGTAGTAGCGGTGCACGACCACCGGTTTGCCGCCCTTGTTGTAGGTGAACGGCTGACATCCTTCGCTGAGAAGCGCATCTCTCAGGGGCTGATCAACCCTGAAATAGAGGCGATCCTTGATGCTGATGGCGAACTGGCGATCAGCGACAAGATAGGCCCAACCGCCGAAGAAGCGGCCTATGTCAACGGGACCGATATCCGCGAGTTCTTCGTGGATATGGGTGACGAACGCACTCGGCTGCGCTTTAGTCATGGCGGCCGCCGGTGCAAAATGCGCTGTTTTTCATTCGACGGTTCAGGCAATCTCTCCACGGCATGGGCAAGGCAGCTACTGCATGTTTCCTTAAATCCTATTCGATTTAGGGATAAAAACATGCAGCACTTCAAAGCGCTACAGCGACCTTTGCGCGTAACAAGACTCACGCGCTGTAGGGGGACGCTGGAGATCTACTCGCGGATGACGAGCAGGTCCTTGGCGGCAAAGCGGAGCGTGACGTTCGAGCCGAAGGCCGGCGGCGTCAGGCCGGGGTCGTTGAACATGTCGAAGGAGATGACGTCGCCGCCGATGCGCAGCTTGGTGCGGATGACCGAGCCGAGGAAGCTGGTCGAAACCACCTCGCCGGTCAGCGCGGTGTCGCCCCTGGCGCTGTCGGCGATCGAGCCTGCCTCCGGGCGCAGCGCCAGCGAAATGTTGTCGCCACCCTTCATGCCGGCGATCGGCTCCTTCAGCGACACCTGCTGGTTGCCGATGGTGACAGCACCGGCGGCCGGGTCGGCGACCTTGGCTTCGATGATGTTGAGCGTGCCGACGAAGGAGGCGACGAATCGGGTCGCAGGGGTGTTGTAGATCTCGAACGGCGTGCCGATCTGGTCGGCTCGCCCGGAATTCATGACGACGATGCGGTCGGAGATCGACAGGGCTTCTTCCTGGTCATGGGTGACGAAGACAGTGGTGATGCCGAGCTGCTGCTGGATCTGGCGGATTTCCTCGCGCAGCGACACGCGGATCTTGGCGTCGAGCGCCGACAGCGGCTCGTCGAGCAGCAGCACCTGCGGCTTGACGGCGAGGGCGCGCGCGAGCGCCACGCGCTGCTGCTGGCCGCCGGAAAGCTGGTAGGGGAAGCGGTCGGCCAGGTGCTCGAGCTTGATCAGGCTCAGCATCTGCTTGACGCGTGTATCGATCTCCGACTTCTGCGCCCCGGCGACTTTCAGGCCGAAGGCGACGTTGTCGTTGACGTTCATGTTGGGAAACAGCGCATAGGCCTGGAACACCATGCCGATGTTGCGCTGGTTGGGCTTCAGCGTTCCCTGGTCCTTGCTGTCGATGGTGATCGTGCCGCCCGACGGCGTCTCGAAGCCGGCGATCATGCGCAGGATCGTCGTCTTGCCGCAGCCTGACGGGCCTAGGAACGAAACGAACTCGCCCTTGTCGATGACCATGTTGAAGTTGTGCACGACCTGAACCGGGCCGAAGGACTTCTGGATATTGTTCAGTGTCAGGAATGCCATGTGATCAAGCCTTGGCCGGAGCGGATTTCTGGATGCGGGAAACGAGCTGGATCAGACCCATGCTGAGCCAGGTGATGGCGAATGCGATGACCGCGAGCGCCGAAGGCTCATAGGCCTTGTTGGCGCCGACGAGCTGCAGGTACGGACCGAAGGCCGGGCGGTTGAGCAGCGCGGCCATGGTGAATTCGCCCATGACGATCGCAAAGGTGATGAAGGCGCCGGAGAGCACGCCACTCATGACGTTGGGGAAGATGCAGCGAAACAGGATCGTCGGCCATTTGGCGCCGAGGCTTTCGGCGGCTTCCGTCAGCGTGCGGACGTCGATCGCCCGCATCGCGGTATCGACCGCCCGGTACATGTAGGGCAGGGACAGCGTCATGTAGGAGAACATCAACAGCGCATTGGTGCCGGAGATCGAGCCGGTCAGCGGGATCCACGACGAGGAGTTGTAGAGGCGCAGATAGCCGAAGACGATGACGATCGCCGGGATGACCAGCGGCAGAAGGGTGATGAATTCGATGATCGGGCGCACCTGCGGCAGGCGAAGGCGGACCCAATAGGCGGTCGGCACCACCAGCAGCATGCCGAAGACGATGGTCAACACGGCCATCATCATCGAATAGCCGAAGGTCTCGCGGAACTGCAGGTCGGAGAAGACCGAGCGATAGGCGTCGAACGAGTATTCGCCGCGGCGCATGCGCAGCGAGAATTCCAGCGTGCCCAGCAGCGGGATGATGAAGTAGCTTGCACCGATGGCGATGGCGATCCAGGCGCCGAGACGTTGTGCTTTCATTTCTGCCACCGTTCGGCGCGCATACGCAGCCAGATATAGAGAACGTTCGAGATGCCGGTGATGACGATCATGCCGAGCGCCAGCGCATAGCCGAGGTTCGGATTGTGCAGCACGTCGCCGCGGATCTGCGCATAGAGCAGGATCGGCACGATGTTGAGCGAGGACCCGGTCAAGGCATAGGCCGTGGCGATCGCGCCGAAGGCGTTGGCAAACAGCAGGAGCGTGGTGCCGAGCAGGCTCGGCCACAGGATCGGCAGCGCCACCATGCGCCAGTACTGCCAGGTCGAGGCGCCAAGGATTTCAGAGGCTTCGCGCCATTCTTTCTTCAGACCATCGAGCGCCGGCGTCAGGATCAGCACCATCAGCGGGATCTGGAAATACATGTAGGTGATGGTCAATCCGAAAAACGACAGCAGGTTGAAGCCGGTCGAATAGAGATTGAAGCCGAACCATTCGCGCAGGAAGACGGTGACGAGGCCGGTGCGCCCGAGGGTCGCGAGGAAGGCGAAGGCGAGCGGCACGCCGGCGAAGTTCGAGGCGACGCCCGAAAAGGTCAGGAGGCCCGAGCGGATCCAGGTCGGCACGCCGCCGAGCACGATTGCCCAGGCGAGGAAGAAGCCGATCAGCGCGCCGCCGATCGAGGACGCGATCGAGATCCGGATCGAGATCCAGTAGGCGCTGAGGATCGAGGGCGTGAACAGATCGCCGATGTTCTTGAAGGTAAAGCTGCCATCGGGCGTCAGGAACGCGCCGGTGACGAGATAAAGCGTCGGGATGATCAGGAACAGCAGCGCGAAAAGCATGAAGGGGGCAATGCCGAGCCAGTCGATGACGGCTCGCTTGCTGATCAAGGTCGGTGAAGCGGTGCTCATATAGGCTTTCTGTCCCGAGGCTTGCAGTGACCTTTGCGCGTCCGCATGAACGCACAAAGATCGCCTTAGCGCTTTGATTTGCTGCAAAATTCCTTAGATCGATACCGAGCTAAGGAATTGTGCACGAGATTAAACCATGTCGCGCAAAAGCGTGTTGCGGTTTGCGACAACGACATGCGCAAAAACAAGACCTTAAAGCGCAGCAAGCGAATCCTGGTGATCGTGACGCGCTTTAGGGAAACCTCCCCGCGCCGAGGCGCGGAGAGGCGGAAGTCATGGATATTACTGCACGTTTGCGCCGACGACGCTATCCCACTTGGTGGTAATCGCTTCCTTGCCCTTGGCCTGCTCTTCGAGCGTCGGGAAGACAGCCTTTTCGTAGGCTGCTGCCGGCGGCAGCTTGTCGAGCAGTTCCTGCGGGATCTTGCCGTTCTTGGCGAGGTCGTTGAAGCGGATCGGGTGGCAATAGCCCTTCAGCCAGCCGAGCTGACCTTCGTCGGAATAAAGATACTCCATCCACAGCTTTGCCGCGTTCGGGTGCGGCGCGTAGGCCGAGATCGCCTGGACGTAGACGCCGGCGACGACGCCCGAAGCCGGAACGACGACTTCAACCGGCGGGTTGCCGTTGAGGCTGTCGCGCCAGGAAAGGCCGTTGTAGTCCCAGGCGATCACGACCGGGGTCGAGCCCTGCGCGAGCGAGGCGGACTTGCCGATAACCGGAACGAAGTTGCCGGCCTTGTTGACTTCGGCGAAGAAGCCGAGGCCCGTTTCACCAGCCTTGACGGCATCGGTTTCGCCAGCGGCGAGGCCGGCGGCGTAGACGGCCTGAACCGCCTGGTTGGAGGCGCGCGGGTCGCCGGCCATGGCGACCGAGTTGGCGTAGTCCGACTTCTTCAGGTCGGCCCAGTCCTTCGGCACGTCCTTGACGATGTCGGTGTTCACCACGAAGGAGAGAACGCCGTAGTAGTCGCCGTACCAGTAACCTTCGGCGTCCTTGGCCGAATCCGGGATCGAATCCCAAGTGGAGACCTTGTAGGGCTGGATCAGGCCTTCGGCCTTGGCCGACGGACCGAAGGAGAGACCGACGTCGATGACGTCAGGCGCCTGCGGGCCGGTGTTGCCCTTGTTGGCCTTGATGGCTTCGATTTCGTCGCCCGAACCGGCATCCGGGTTCAGCTCGTTGACTTCCAGGCCATACTTGGCCTTGAAGCCTGCGATGACGTCGCCATAGCCGCACCAGTTGTGCGGAAGTGCGATGGTGGTCAGCGAGCCTTCCTTTTTGGCGGCGGCGATGAGCTCTTCGCTCGGCTCGGCAGCGGCGATGGCCGTCGTTGCCAGAAGCATGGCGGTGGAAAGCGAGAGCAGGCGTTGAGTCGTTGAAATCACTGGCGTTCTCCTTATGGGTTTTCAGTCAATTTCGGCGATGCTGTTAAAGAGATGCGATGAAACTTGTGTGACAGCGATCTGTCTGTTCGCGCCGCGCATGTCGTTGGAAGAACAATTCTTTTTTCGACACGGCGCCTTCACTGAAACACACGTGCATAAAATTCCGTGAACGTGCCGGCCACTCCTCCTAAACCGGTTTGCGAAAGATGCGGGTCGAATCGAACAATCCCTCTAGCGTCTTCATCCGGTCGCGGGTTGCGTCCCAGTTGGTGCTCTGGACGGCCTCGATCAGGGCCTCGACCAGAAACAGGATCACCACTGAACTGTCCCAGGCCGAGGGCACCTCGATCTGCGAGCGGAAGACCTTGGAGGCGGATTTTGCCACCGGCGAGCTCCAGCGATCGGTGAAGAGGACGATCTCGACGCCGCGTTCGCGCGCCGATTTCGCCAGCGTCTCCATTTCCTGCTCGTAACGGCGGATGTCGAAGAGAATCAGCACGTCGCCGTGGCGCATGTCGAGCACGTAGTGTGGCCATGCGCTGGCATTCGACGCGATTTCGGTGACACCAGGGCGGATCACCTGCAGATGGGTGAAGAGATAATCGGCAACGGCGCGGGTGATGCGGCCGCCAAGCAGATAGACGTTGCGCTTGCGGTCGGCGATAAGGGCGACCGCCTCGTCGAATTCGCGCGGCTCGATCTGCGCCAGCGTCTCGCGCATGTTGTTCATGGCGGCATCGGCAAAGCGATTGAGCGTGTGGGTGCCCGGCGCGCTTGCGGCCCAGCGGTCATGCTTGGTGATCGGGTTGGAAATCGTGGCTTCCAGCTCCTGGTGCAGCCGCGACTGGAAATCGGGAAAGCCTTTGAAACCAAGCTTTTGCACCATGCGGGCGACGGTCGGAGTCGATACGCCGGCGTTCTCGGCGACCGTGGTGATCGAACCGAGTCCCGATACGGGATAGTTGTCGAGAAGTGTCTCTGCCAACTGTCTTTCCGCGCGGGTCAGCGCGGCGAAGTGGGCGTTGATCACATCCGACACCGTCGTGGGTGTCGCCTTGCTAGTCATAGTCTCCCCTGAACTGGTCTAACGCCAGTTTGTGACAGATTAAACATCGCTGTCACAATTGGAGTCAATCGCAATTTTGAAGAGATCGTTTCAGATTTCGATTGACACTCGCTAATCTCTGAACAAATCTTTTCATTAACGAACGTCTAACGGGGCAAGAGGGGATGCCGGTGTTGACGCGACTTTTGACCGATACAGATGGCGATCCGGTTGCGATCGAGAACGCGGCCGGGAGAGGCGATATCGTTCTCGTTTGCGAACATGCGTCGCGCCGGGTGCCGGAGCGTCTCGGTTCGCTCGGCCTTTCGCCGCAGGCGCTCGAAAGCCACATTGCCTGGGACCCGGGCGCGCTCGCGGTTGCAGAGTTTCTGTCGCGCAAGCTCGACGCGGTCCTGATCTACCAGCGCTTTTCGCGCCTTGCCTATGATTGCAACCGCCCGCCGGAGGCCGACGGCGCCATGCCTGCCGTCAGCGAAGTCTATGAGGTTCCGGGCAACCGCGACATGGCGGAGGAGGAGCGCCGGGCACGGGTCGACGAGATCTACCTGCCGTTTCACGACGCCATCAGCCAGTTCGTGACCGAGCGCAAGGCCAAAGGCCGACCGCCGGTGGTCGTCACGATGCATTCGTTCACGCCCGTCTATTTCGGCAAGCCGCGTTCCGTCGAAGTGGGCATCCTGCATGATGCCGACAGCCGGCTCGCCGATCAGATGCTGACCTTCGCAACCAGGGGCAAGGTCGCCTACGATATCCGCCGCAACGAGCCTTACGGGCCGGCCGACGGCGTTACGCACAGTCTGATCGAATACGGCGTCCACAACGGGCTGCCGAATGTGATGATCGAGATCCGCAACGATCTCATTCGAAACGAGATCGGCCAGAGGGTCATGGCCGATTATCTGGAAGGGCTGCTCAGCAAAGGCGTGGCAGCGCTTTCAGCAAAATAAAGACCCTGGGGAGCGGCTTTGCCGCGGTCCTGTTCCGGCTTGCCGGGGCAGGTGGTGATGGGACCCTGCTGCAATGGGGCGGTCGGGTCTGAAGAAATCAGGGGAAGAAAAATGTCAGACTACAGTGATCTCGACAAAAAGCAGGACATGCAGGTCCTGCATTCGATGGGCTATGCCCAGGAGCTCGAGCGGCGAATGAGCCAGTTCTCGAACTTCGCGGTCTCATTCTCCATCATCTGCATTCTCTCCGGCGGCATCAACTCGCTGGCGCAGGCGACGTCGGGTGCGGGTGGGGCCGCAATCGGCATCGGCTGGCCGCTTGGCTGCTTCATTTCGCTCGTCTTTGCCGTCGCCATGGCGCAGATCAGCTCGGCCTATCCGACGGCCGGCGGCCTTTATCACTGGGGCTCGATCCTCGGCAACCGCTTCACCGGCTGGGTAACCGCCTGGTTCAACCTGCTCGGTCTCGTCACCGTTCTCGGCGCCATCAACGTCGGCACCTATTACTTCTTCATGGGCTCGTTCGGCACGCCGTATTTCGGTCTTGCGGATACGACGCTCACCCGCATCATCTTCCTTGCGGTCATCACGGGCGCTCAGGCGCTGGTAAACCACATGGGCATCGGGCTTACGGCCAAGCTCACCGACTTCTCGGGTTACCTGATCTTCGCAACGGCGATCCTGCTTGCGCTCGTGTGCCTTGCCGTCGCCGACAGCTACGACATCGCCCGCCTCTTCACCTTCTCCAACTATTCCGGCGAGACGGGTGGAAACGTATGGCCGGCGACCTCGGGCACCTGGGTGTTCCTGCTCGGCCTGTTGCTGCCGATCTACACGATCACCGGCTACGACGCCTCCGCGCACACCTCGGAAGAAACCGTAAAGGCGGCAGAATCCGTGCCGCGCGGCATGGTCTCGTCGGTGCTGTGGTCGGCGCTGTTCGGCTACATCATGCTTTGCTCCTTCGTGCTGATGCTGCCGAACATGGACGAAGCCGCCAAGCAGGGCTGGAACGTGTTCTTCTGGGCAATGGACGCGCAGGTTCACCCTGTGATCAAGGACGTGCTCTACCTCGCCATCCTCGTCAGCCAGTGGCTGTGCGGCCTGGCAACCGTCACGTCGGTCTCGCGCATGATCTTCGCCTTCTCGCGTGACGGCGGCCTGCCGGCGTCCAAGGCTCTGGCCAAGGTCAGCCCGAGCTACCGCACGCCGGTGGCTGCGATCTGGACCGGTTCGATCCTCTCCGTGCTCTTCGTCTGGGGCTCGTCGCTGGTCTCGATCGGCGAAACGCCGGTCTATACGATCGTCGTATCGTGCACCGTCATCTTCCTGTTCTTCTCCTTCGCGATCCCGATCACGCTCGGTCTGTTCGCCTGGGGTACGTCGAAGTGGGACAAGATGGGTCCGTGGAACCTGGGCGAGGGCATGTTCAAGCTCTTCGCGGTGCTCTCGATCATCGCCATGGTGCTGATCTTCGTTCTCGGCATCCAGCCGCCAAACGACTGGGCGCTCTACATCACCGTCGGCTTCTTGGCGCTGACTGCGATCATCTGGTTCGGCCTGGAAAACCGCCGGTTCCGCGGTCCGCCGATCGGCGATGAAGTGGCTCGCCGCCAGGCGGAAATCGCCGCTGCCGAAAAGGCGGTCGGCCAAGTCTAACCAATAATAAAATGGGCGGGAGCGCATCTGCAGCTTCCGCCTTTCTTTTTGCGGCCACGGGAACGGCCGCTTGCCGAAACATGGGATGAAATTTGATGAGCTATTCGTTCGAGCAATTGAAAGAGGATGTCGCCGCCGGCCGCATCGATACGGTTCTCGCCTGCCAAGTCGACATGCAGGGCCGGCTGATGGGCAAGCGCTTCCACGCGCAGTATTTCGTCGACAGCGCCTGGCAGGAAACGCATAGCTGCAACTACCTGCTGGCGACCGACATGGAGATGGAGACCGTCTCCGGCTACAAGGCGACGAGCTGGGAGAAGGGCTATGGCGACTACACGATGAAGCCGGACCTTTCGACGCTGCGGCGCATTCCGTGGCTCGAAGGCACCGCACTCGTGCTGTGCGACATGCTCGATCATCACACCCATGCCGAAGTGCCGCATTCACCGCGCGCCATCCTGAAGAAGCAGATCGCGCGGCTGGAGGCGATGGGCCTCAAGGCGTTCATGGCGAGCGAGCTCGAATTCTTCCTGTTCGATCAGACCTATGACGACGCGCGCCAGTCCGGCTATCGCGACCTGCAGCTGGTCAGCGGCTACAACGAGGACTACCACATCTTCCAGACCACCAAGGAAGAGGATGTAATGCGGGCGATCCGCAACGGCCTGCAGGGCGCGGATATCCCGGTCGAGAATTCCAAGGGCGAGGCGTCCGCCGGCCAGGAAGAGATCAACGTGCGCTATGCCGACGCGCTGACGATGGCCGACCGGCATGCGATCATCAAGAACGGCTGCAAGGAGATTGCCTGGTCGCGCGGCAAGGCGATCACCTTCCTCGCCAAGTGGAACTATTCGGCCGCGGGCTCCTCCTCGCATATCCACCAGTCGCTGTGGAGCCCTGACGGCAAGACGCCGAAATTCTTCGACAAGGACGGCAAATACGGCATGTCGGAGCAGATGCGCCAATATGTGGCCGGCCTGCTCAGCCACGCCAGCGAGATCACCTATTTCCTCGCGCCCTACATCAACTCCTACAAGCGCTTCATGGCCGGCACCTTCGCGCCGACCAAGGCGGTGTGGAGCAAGGACAACCGCACGGCCGGCTACCGCCTCTGCGGTGAAGACACCAAGGCGATCCGCATCGAGTGCCGCGTCGGCGGCTCCGATCTCAACCCTTATCTCGCCTTCGCGGCTTTGCTCGCGGCCGGCATTTCCGGTATCGAAGGCAAGATGGAACTGGAAGCGCCCTTCGTCGGCGATGCCTACGGCGGCAAGAACGTGCGCGAGATCCCGCGCACCCTGCGCGCCGCCACCGAGGCGCTGACGGGGTCCAAGATGCTGCGTGCCGCCTTCGGCGACGACGTCATCGACCACTATGTCCGCGCGGCCGAGTGGGAGCAGGAAGAATACGACCGTCGCGTCACCGACTGGGAAGTGGCGCGCGGCTTCGAGCGGGCCTGACAAGGCCGGAAACTTAGATCTCAGTGGCCGGTCCGGTACCAAGGGCCGGCTACGCCGTCATTCGAAATGGAAGCAGGAAGACGATCATGAGCATGATCAAGTGTATTTCTCCGGTGAACGGAGAGGTTTATGCCGAGCGCCCGGCGCTGCCGCTGGAAATGGCCAAGCAGGCCGTCGCCCACGCGCGCCAGGCGCAGAAGAGCTGGGCCCGCCGTCCGCTGGACGAGCGCGTCAACCTGGTACTATCAGGCGTTGCCCGTCTCAACGAGATGGTCGACGAGGTCGTGCCGGAACTGGCCTGGCAGATGGGCCGGCCGGTGCGCCACGGCGGCGAGTTCAAGGGTTTCAACGAGCGCTCGAACTATGTCGCTTCGATTGCTGCCGACGCGCTGAAGCCGATCCTCGTCGAAGAGAGCGACCGCTTTGGCCGTCGTATCGAGCGCGAGCCGCATGGCGTGGTCTTCGTCATCGCGCCGTGGAACTACCCCTACATGACCGCGATCAACACGGTCGCGCCGGCGCTGATGGCCGGCAACACGGTGGTCATCAAGCATGCCAGCCAGACGATCCTCGTCGGCGAACGCATGGTGCGCGCCTTCGTCGAGGCCGGCGTTCCGGCCGACGTGTTCCAGAACGTTTTCCTCGACCATGAGACGACGGCGGCGCTGATCGCGGCGAAAAGCTTCGACTTCATCAACTTCACCGGCTCGGTCGAAGGCGGCCGGTCGATCGAGCGCGCGGCCGCCGGAACGTTCACCGGTCTCGGCCTCGAACTCGGCGGCAAGGATCCGGGCTATGTCATGGAAGACGCCGATCTCGATGCGGCCGTCGACACGCTGATGGATGGCGCTACCTTCAATTCCGGCCAGTGCTGCTGCGGCATCGAGCGCATCTATGTGCATGAATCGCTCTATGACGCCTTCGTCGAGAAGTCGGTTGCCTGGGTGTCGAACTACAAGCTCGGCAACCCGCTCGATCCGGAAACGACGCTTGGCCCGATGGCGCACAAGCGCTTCGCCGCAACTGTGCGCGAGCAGATCGCCGATGCGATCGCCAAGGGCGCCAAGGCGCTGGTCGATCCGAAACTATTCCCGCAGGATGATGGCGGCGCCTATCTCGCGCCGCAGGTGCTTGTTGATGTCGATCACTCGATGGCCTTCATGCGCGAAGAAACCTTCGGTCCGGCGGTCGGCATCATGAAGGTGAAGAGCGACAGCCAGGCGATCGAGCTGATGAACGATTGCCAGTACGGTCTGACCGTGTCGCTGTGGACCCAGGATGCGGACCGCGCCTCGCGCATCGGCCGCGACCTTGAAACCGGCACCGTTTTCATGAACCGCGCCGACTATCTCGATCCGGCCTTGTGCTGGACCGGCGTCAAGGAAACCGGCCGCGGCGGCTCGCTTTCGGTCATCGGCTTCCAGAACCTTACCCGTCCGAAATCCTACCATCTGAAGAAAGTCACAGCATGACGATCACCGCGAACTGGAGCTACCCGACCGCCATCAAGTTTGGCGCCGGCCGGATCAAGGAGCTTGCCGAACATTGCAAGGCTGTCGGCATGAAGAAGCCGCTGTTGATCACCGACCGTGGCCTGGCGCCGATGCCGATCACGCAGAATGCGCTCGATATCCTCGAGGCCAACGGCCTTGGCCGGGCGATCTTCGCCGACGTCGATCCGAACCCGAATGACGTCAACCTCGCCGCCGGCGTCAAGGCGTTCAAGGACGGCGGCCATGATGGCGTCGTCGCCTTCGGCGGCGGTTCCGGCCTCGATCTCGGCAAGTGCGTGGCCTTCATGGCCGGCCAGAGCCGCCGCCCGGTCTGGGACTTCGAGGATGTCGGCGACTGGTGGACACGTGCGAGCGTCGAAGGCATCGCGCCGATCGTCGCGGTGCCGACGACAGCGGGCACCGGCTCAGAGGTTGGCCGCGCCAGCGTCATCACCAACTCCGCCAGCCATGTGAAGAAGGTGATCTTCCACCCGAAGTTCCTGCCAGCCGTCACCATCTGCGACCCGGAACTGACGGTCGGCATGCCGAAAGTGATTACCGCCGGCACCGGCATGGACGCCTTTGCCCATTGCCTGGAAGCCTATTCTTCGCCGTTCTACCATCCGATGTCGGCCGGTATCGCGCTTGAAGGCATGCGCCTGGTCAAGGAATACCTGCCGCGCGCGTACAAGGACGGCACCGATATCGAAGCACGCGCCAACCTGATGAGCGCGGCCGCCATGGGTGCCGTCGCCTTCCAGAAGGGGCTCGGCGCGATCCATTCGCTGTCGCATCCGGTCGGTGCGATCTACAACACCCATCACGGCATGACCAATGCCGTGGTGATGCCGCCGGTGCTGCGCTTCAACCGCAGCGCGATCGAGGACAGGATCGTCAGGGCGGCCGCCTATCTCGGCATTTCCGGTGGCTTCGACGGTTTCTACGACTACGTGCTGAAGCTGCGCGAGGAACTCGGCGTTCCCGACAAGCTTTCCGCACTCGGCGTCGGCACCGACCGTATCGACGAGATGTCGGAAATGGCGATCGTCGATCCGACCGCCGGCGGCAACCCGGTTGAACTGACGCTCGATGCGGCCAAGAAGCTGTTCAGGGAGTGCATTTGACCGCCGGCAAGTCGCTCTAAAGTAACTGACCGTTAATTTTCTTCGGCCCGGGAAACCATTGGTTTTCCGGGCTTTTTCGCGCCCTGCCTGCGGATTGGGCAGGGCGGGGGTTAATCTTCGCCAACGAAAATTTCCAATTCGTTAACCATGTTCTGAAAGGTTCTATTAAGCGGCATTGCCCGGCGAAGCATCGGTTGGGCAGGCCACGGAACACAGGACAGAATGAGGAAGAAGATGGCGGTCATCACATTCGCCAATGCAAAGGGCGGCGCGGGCAAGACGACGGCGGCGCTGATCCTGTCGACGGAACTGGCGAGACAGGGACACCGTGTTGTGGTCCTCGATGCCGATCCGCAGCGTTGGATCACCAGCTGGGCGGAAAACTCCGGCCAGATCGCCAATCTCTCCGTCATCTCGCATATCACGCCGGCATCGCTGGAATGTCATATCCGGGAAATGAAGGACGAAGCCGACTACATCATCATCGACCTCGCCGGCGCCAAGGATCAGATCGTCGCTTTGGCTCTCGCTCTTTCCGACCAGGTGCTGATCCCGGTGCAGGGCTGCGCGATGGATGCGCGCGGTGCCGTGCAGATCCTCGAGCTCATCCGCCAGATCGAGGACAGGTCGCGTGTGCGCATCAACCATTCCGTCGTTCTCACCCGGGTCAATTCTCTGGTGACGACGCGGGCGCTGCAGACCATCAAGACTTTGCTTGCTTCGCGCGGCGTCTCCGTGCTCGACACGCCGATCGTCGAGCGCGTTGCCTATCGCGAGATTTTCGACTGCGGCGGCACGCTTCAGTCGATGGATGATACCCGCGTCAGCAACCTCGACAAGGCCCGCGAAAATGCAGCTGCGCTTGCCAAGGAAGTGCAGGCTCTGACGCCGGTGAGGGCGCGCCGCTCCTGGGCTTCGCGTGCACCATCCTGGGCGACGCGGCGCGCGGCCTGATCAGGGATCGGCATACGAAGTTAGCCGCTTTGAAGACTGCCATAACCGGAATTGATGTTCGTCAATTCCGGTTGAATCGCGTTGCGACCACCCGAAAAGGCTGTTGCCCGTAAGGCTTCCTTTACCATGGGCTTATACCAGTGCTGGTGGAAAGCGATTGCACCTTATGGCGGTTTGCGAGGGTGCAGGTAGCCGCCATGATTGCGGCAAGGATTGTGGATTCGACCTTTCTCGCTTGGTCTCCCGTCCAGCTTCCATGATCCAGCAAGAGCATGCAGGGAAATCGCGCATGAAAACGGAACACGTCGCTGCCGGCAAGGAAGACATTGCCGGTCGTCTCAATTTCATGGCGCTTGACGATGCCGCCAAGGCGAGCCTGAAGGCCCTGAAGCCGATCCTCGAAAAGGAGCTGGCGCCGGCGCTCGACAAGTTTTACGCCCGGGTCAAAAAGACGCCGGAGACGAACCGCTTCTTCTCGTCGGATGCGCACATCAACCGCGCCAAGGGCGCGCAGGTCGGCCACTGGGCCAACATCGCCGACGCCAATTTCAACGACGAATATGGCGCGAAGGTCCGCACCATCGGCCAGGTGCACGCCCGTATCGGGCTGGAGCCGCGCTGGTATATCGGCGGCTACGCGCTGATCGCCGAACATCTGATCACGGAGATCGTCAAAGCGAATTGGCCAAAGGGCGGTCTGTTTTCGCGCCAGACGACCTCGGCGGAAGAGATGAGCGCGATGCTTTCGAGCCTCGTCAAGGGCATGTTCCTCGACATGGACCTGTCGATCTCGGTCTATATGGACGCCTCCGACGTCACGAAGCAGCGCGCGGTGCAGGAAGAGGTACTGGCGACCGAACGCAAGCTCGTCAGCCAGACCTTCGGCGTTGCCCTGAAGAAGATCTCCGACGGTGACCTGACGGCGCGCATCGCCGCCGATTTGCCGGTTGCCTACGAGGAACTCGGCGAGAACTTCAACCATGCGATCAGCGAGCTTGCCCGCGCGATCGGCGGCATCGAGGCCGGCGCCAGCCAGATCCATCTGAGCGCCAAGGAAATTGCGGCAGCAGCCAACGATCTCGCCAAGCGCACCGAACGCCAGGCGGCAAACCTCGAGGAGACGGCCGCTGCCGTCGAACAGGTGACGCGCACCGTCAAGCAGACGGCCGAAGGCGCCGATCAGGCGAACTCGACGGTGATTGCCGCCCGCGCCAATGCCGAGCGGAGCGGCGAGGTGGTCAGCCACGCGATTGAGGTGATGCAGGAAATCCAGACCTCGTCTGCGAGCATCGCCCGCATCGTCGACGTCATTGACGAGATTGCCTTCCAGACCAACCTGCTTGCGCTCAACGCCGGCATCGAGGCGGCGCGTGCCGGCGAGGCGGGCAGGGGCTTTGCGGTTGTCGCTTCGGAAGTGCGGGCGCTCGCCCAGCGCTGCGCCGATGCGGCCAAGGACATCCAGGGCCTGATCGCCAAGTCGCGCGGCCAGGTGGATGATGGCGTCAGCTCGGTCAACCAGGTCGCCCAGTCGCTGCAGCAGATCGTCTCGCAGGTGGTCGAAGTCAGCTCGGTCTTCGGCAACATCCGCGCCAGCACGGCGGAACAGGCCACCGGCCTGCAGGCGGTCAATACGGCGATCGGCCAGATGGATCAGATCACCCAGCAGAATGCTGCCATGGTTGAAGAAGCCAATGCCGCGAGCCAGGCGCTGACGGTGGAATCAGAACAGATCGCGCTGAAGCTGAAGGCGTTCCAGACGTCTACCCAGGTTCACGTCGGCACCGCGTCCGGTTATCGCCGCGCGGCCTGAGCCCACGTATCGCAGTATGGGCAATAGCGCCTCGGATCATCCCGGTCCGGGGCGCTGTCTATTATAGCCAGAGTTTTATGAGCGCACTTGGATCGCCGGCGAAGTTCGTAGGAATTTCGGCGTCCGCTGTGATCATGGTAAGTTTTGACCACTCAGTCAGCCCCGAGCTTGTCTTCGTGACGTTCCGTCCCCGGGCTTCACTTCTCCGGTCGTCATCCTCGGGCTTGACCCGAGGATCCCGTTCTGCAGTTCCACGAAAGCACATGCCAATTTCGCGTGGCAGGCCCTGGATCCTCGGGTCAAGCCCGAGGAAGACGGAGGATGGGGTGCCACCTGCGCATGAACGTGCGTCGACATGGCGCCCGTCTCAGACGGAGTTCACCATCTTCGATGTCTGCAAGGGATGTCTCGTCGCGCGTTGACGAAACCGCTCAGAACCGGCGGTCGACCAGATGCTTGGCCTGTGCGCCCGCATGGTAGAAGGCGGACTTGACGCTGCGCCAGGTGTCGGGCGTCACAGGCGTTTCGGCAAGCGGGATCGCGGAGGTCTGGCCGGTGACGTGGTCGGCGAGCGCCTTGCCGAAGACGGTGCCGGGTGCGATGCCGCGGCCGTTGTAGCCGCTGACGGAGACGACGTTCGGCGCCAGCGTATGCATGGCCGGCAGGTTGTTGGTCGTCATGCCGATGCGGCCGTCCCACCAGTATTCGAAGCGGAAATCGCCGATATAGGGGAAGAGCTTGCGCACGGAGCGGGCGGCGAAGGCGCGGTGCGTGCCCTCGGCCATCGCATCGAGCCGGCCGATCGAACCGAAGATCAGGCGGTTCTGCTGGTCCATGCGGAACGAGGTCATGACAAGGCCCGTATCCCATGTGCCCTGGCGCTCCGGCAGGATGCGGCTTGCGACCTTTTCCGGCAGCGGATTGGTGGCGAATTGGAAGTAGGGCAGGATCGTCAGTTCCTGCGTGTGTTCCTGCCACGGGGTCTCGGCAAACATGCCGCCATAGGCATTGGTGGCGAGGATCACCTGCTTGGCCCTGACGATGTTCTGGCCGGCTCTCAGCACCCAGGTTTCGCCCTTGCGTTCGGCGCCGACGAGCGCAGTGTCGGTATAGATCTCGGCACCGGCGGCAAGGGCCGCACGGGCAAGGCCGCGGGCATAGGCAAGCGGCTGGATCGTGCCGGCGCGACGATCGAGAAGCGCACCGGAGAAACCTTCAGCGCCCGAGAGCGCGCTCGATCGCTCGGCCGAGAGAACCTCGACCGGCGCTCCGCGCTTCTTCCATTGGGTCTCGCGGTCGCTGATATCCTTCAAGCCTTCGGCGCCGACGGCCATGTGCAGGGTGCCGTTGCGGACGGCTTCGCAGGAGATGCCGTGCTTCTCGACCAGGGCATAGACCATTGCCGGGCCGTCGCCGAGTTCGCCGAGCAGGCGGTTGCCGGCCTCGAGCCCCAGCGTCGCGATCAGATCGTCGGGCTTGACCCACATGCCGGCATTGACGAGGCCGACATTGCGGCCGGAGCCGCCGAAGCCGATCATCTTCGCCTCGATCGCCGTGGCCTTGACGCCTTTTTCCGCGAGATGAAGTGCAGCCGAAAGACCGGTGAAGCCGCCGCCGATGATGGCGACATCTGTCGTCAGGTCGCGGGCAAGCGGGCGCGTGTCCGGCGCTGCCGGTGCCGTCGCATGCCAGAGGTTGGGCAAGGTGCGCTCGGTCGCCATCGCGGACATTCCTTCGGTCAAGGGCCTGAAATTTAGAGGTGGCTAAGTGATAGGGCCATCGCCTCGAAAATTCTCATGACAATGTTTCATGAGGTCATGAGGGGTTTCATGAGGTCATGAAGGTTGACTGTGGGGCGTCCGCAAAAAAAATGACCGCAGCCGGTTCGTGGGCGGCCGCGGTCTGGGTCGTGTCGGTGGAGTAGTCGGGTGTAAATGTCTTTGCCGGGTCGGCGGTCCGCCGCACCGGCCCTATGGGTTCCGATGAAAATAACCTGACCGATGACGTCATCGATCAGGCAAGCTCATTTTCAACGGAGACATGTCGCTGTCACTCCCCCAATTGGGGGACGGGATGCGAAAAAAGCTGCGATTTCAGTCAATTCCACCGGGGTTCCTACGCGGCAACGCTTGCCACGGTCGGCAAAGAAGAAAGCCCGGGTGGTACCCGGGCTTTGATCGTTTTCTGCGGGATGTATCGAGCGGCTGATGCCTCAGTCTGCGAATTCGACCGTGACGCCGACACTCACCATCTTGGCAAGTTCCGTTGCGTCCCAGTTGGTCAGGCGAACGCAGCCGTGGCTCTGGGTCTTGCCGATCTTGGAGGGCTCCGGCGTGCCATGAATGCCGTAGGTCGGCTTCGAGAGCGCGATCCAGACCGTGCCGACCGGGCCGTTCGGCCCCGGCTGCAGCGTCAGGATCTTGTCGTTGTTGCCCTGCTTGAAGTTGATCTTCGGGTTGTAGGTGTAGCCGGGATTGAGCGCGATGCGCTCGACATTGACGATGCCTGACGGCGAGGGCGTGTCGGACGAGCCGATCGTTGCCGGGTAGGCGGCGACGAGCTTGTCGGCGGCATCATAGGCCAGAACCTGCTTGCGGGCCTTGTCGGCAACGATGCGCGCGACCTTTTCCTTGCGGTTTTCTCCGGGATTGATGACCTTGATGATCGTGCCCGGAATGGTGAAGTCCACGCCTGGGTTGAGCTCGCGCAGATAGGTCTCGTCCATGTGGAACTTCTCGCCGAGCATTTCGGTCGTCGCGGTGAAGGACATGTGCGGCAGCATCGCCTTGTGGGCGTAGTCGTCGGGGATCGAGGCGACATAGGGGCCTGCGGCATCGGCGGCCGTGATCGTATAGCTGGTGATCGGCAGGCCGCCGTTCATGCGCAGGCGCTCGAGGATATCTTCGGTGTTGTTCGGATCGAGCGTTTCGCCGGTTGACTGCTGCCAGGCCTCGATCGCCTTGGTGACGTTCGAGCCCATCTTGCCGTCGATGACGCCGGGCGAGAAACCTTCGCGGTCGAGGAAGACCTGCAGCGCGGTGATTTCGGCGCGCGACTTGGACTTGACCGATATGGCCGGCGGCATGGACTGCCGCAATGGCTGCTCATATTGCGGATCGATCGCCGCCTCTTCGCTGCCGTCGATCAGGCCGGGCAGGCTGTTGGGCAGGTCGTTGCGCTCGACCGAGGGCGGCACCACGTCGCGATAGGCCGGATCGCGATAGTCTTGAATGGATCCGGTGACATCGCCCGGCTCGGAATAGCCGTAGCCGCGGTCGCCGTTGCGGCGGTTGGAATAGACATCGACGTCGCCCTGGCGGCGATAGGCGCGATAGCCGTCGGACGGTACTACGGTTGCGACCACGTTGCCCCAGTTGTCGACCAGCACGGTGCGGCCGCGACGGTCACGCATGGTGCGCACTTCATCGGGGCCCGGCATATAGTCGAGAATTTCGCCTTCCGGCGTCACCAGCATCACGTCGCCATTGCCGCGGCGATTGCGGCCGTAACCTTCCTGAGCAAAGGCGGATGCAAGATCCACGGCGAGGAAGCCGGCTGCGGCGAGGAGCGAGAGGCCGGTGCGGGTCGCTGACGTCACGATAAAACCTGTTCTCATGGTGGTTGATGTGGCGCGGTACATTTGGATTTCGACGTTAATGTGAAAAAAGTGAATTCATCATGAATAAGCGGTTAAATTCTATCTAGGCGCACCCTTAGCAGCTTTCAACCGATGAAAAACAGCCCCTGTCGGCTATCATGTCTTTGTGATCGCTGTGATTCCCGTGAGTTGGACTGGAGGCTGGTGCATGCGAACGAGATTTGATGCACCCGATAACGAACAGGAGAATCATCTGCTGTTCGACCGTCTGTCGGCACTCGATATCGCCGCCTTCGTCGTTGATGGCGTCGATCTTTCGCCGGGTACCGCGATCCCCTCCGATGGCGACCCGCGCATCGACCGGGCACTCGCCGGTTTTCTCTTTACCTGCGGACCAGACCACATCCGCCATCCCGAACCGATTGCCGGCCGCGGGGAAGGCACGCGCTATCCCTTGCACGGTTCGCTTGCCGGCACGCCGGTCAAGCACACGCACATGTCCGCCGACACCACGCTTTGCATCGCCACCGTCGAGGTCAATCTTGCCGATGGCGGCCACGCGCTCCTGGAACGGCGCTGGCATGTGGATGCGGACCGACATGAGGTGATGCTGGAAGACCGGCTCACCAACACCGGCGCCGGCGCCTTTCCGCCGATGATGATGTACCACCTCAATATTGCCGGCCGACTGGTCGGCGACGCGACCCGCATAACCAGTCCCTCTTTTGCCGAGGGTGAACGGGCCTGGCGCTTCGGCGAGGGCGAGAGCGCGCATTTCTGCATCCCGGCCAGCGTCGGGGCCGACGGCTGGTCCGAAGTGGCGCTTTCGCCGCTGGTCGGTGCGGGCGGGAAGTGCTTGGCGGTGCGCTTTCGCGCCGACACGCTGCCTTACTTGCAGATGTGGCGCTGTCAGCGTGGTGCGGCCGATGTCATCAGCATCGAGCCTGCGTCGCATCGCCTCGCCAAGCGGCCGGAGCTTGCTGCTGCCGGTGAGCTGCAACTGCTCGAGCCCGGGCAGACACAGACCTATGCGCTTGCCTTCGGTGTCTCCTGACTGAGCGATTGGAATTGACGCCGGCGGGCACCGCGCCTACATCAGTGGCCAAGGTTTTTTGCAGGGATTAAGCGACCATGGACATCCGCCCGATCAACGATGAATACTCGGTTTCCGGCCAGATCACGGTCGAAGACCTCGACCAGATCAAGGCGCTTGGCTTCAAGTCCATCGTCTGCCACCGCCCCGATTTCGAGGCGCCGGACCAGCCGACCTTCGATTCCATCGCAGCGCGCGCGCAGGAGCTGGGCATCGAGACCATGCACATCCCGGTCGGCCCGATGGGCGTGACGGCGGATGCGGTCCAAAAGATGGTCGACGCGCTTGACGAATTCCAGCGCCCGATGCTCGGCTATTGCCGCTCCGGCGCTCGCTCGACGGCGGTCTTCCAGCAGACACAGCATATTCGCGGCTGAGCCGGCCTACCGCAGCATAAGGGCGCACTTCGTGCGCCCTTTGCGACGATGTGTCCTCGGGTCCACATAGCCCCCAAGGGATGCATGCCCCAGGGAATGCGCACCTGACGCGCCGGCTCGACCGCGGTTCGGATACACGAACGGCGGAGGATATGGCATGACGGGAATACATTTGATCGAACGCGAGCAGTGGGCTGAAAAGCCCGATGTCTGGCAGGGCGAGTTCCAGGGCGGCTCCTATGGCGCCGACGTTTCGGTGATGTTTTATACCACCGACAAGGTTGGCGGCGGGCCGAAGCTGCACCGTCATCCCTATCCCGAGACCTTCATCATCCGCACCGGCCGCGCGCTGTTTACCGTCGGCGATCGCAAGATCGAGGCAGAAGCCGGGCAGATCGTCGTGGCGCCGGCCAACGTGCCGCACAAGTTCGAAAACCTCGGACCTGGGCGCCTGGAAACCACCGACCTGCATGTGACCGGTGCGTTTGCGACGGAGTGGCTGGAATAAGCAAGAAGCGGCAACTCAGTATAGAGGAGGACGCCACCTCCCTGCGTCGTCGACACGACGCAGCTGGATTCCTGTGACAAGCACAGGAATGAGGGAGCGCTAGGAGGTGTCGCAGCGCGCATGCCGCGTTTGCGGAGATGTGCGATCACGTCGGAAACGGGCTCGGTTGGCCGCAACAGTTCCATGCCCTCATTCCTGTGCTTGTCACAGGAATCCAGCCACGGCGCGTCGGCGCCGTGATTGAAGCGTGCTCGAAGGAAAACCTGCCCGTTCCGCTCAGCCTTTCCTTATTTCGCTCAGCGTGCGCGTCGGGGTGATGGCTTCCGGATCGAGCTTGATCTCGATGATCGCCGGCTTGCCGCTGGCGCGGGCGCGCAGGAATGCATCGGCAAACTCCTCAGTCTTTTCCACCGTCTCGCCGTGGCCGCCATAGGCGCGGGCAAGGGCGGCAAAGTCAGGATTGGTCAGGTCCGTGGCGCTGACGCGGCCGGGATAATCCCGCTCCTGGTGCATGCGGATCGTGCCGTAGATGCCGTTGTTGACAACCACAGTGATGATCGGCAGGCGGTAACGCACGGCAGTTGCGAATTCCTGACCGTGCATCAGGAAACAGCCGTCGCCGGCAAAGCAGATGACTTCGCGATCCGGGTGCAGATGCTTGGCGGCAACGGCTGCCGGCAGGCCGTAACCCATGGAGCCGGAGGCGGGGGCTGCCTGTGTTGCGTATCTGCGGAAGCGGTGGAAGCGATGCACCCAGGTGGCGTAGTTGCCGGCGCCGTTGGTGAAGATGGTGTCTTCCGGTGTGTTCGCCTCGATCCAGTTCATGATCGGGCCCATGCGCACGTCGCCGGGGCCGGTTTCCGGCGGTGTCGACCACTTGAGGTAACCTTCATGCATCGCCCTGGTGCGTGCCGACCACACCGGCTCGGCCGCTGGCGCGAGCCCTTCGAGTGCTGTGACGAAATCGCGGGGGCTGGCGGCGATCGGCAGTTCCGGCCGATAGACGCGGCCGAGTTCGGATGCATCGGGGTGGACATGGACAAGCGTCTGGCGCGGATAGGGCGCATCCATCAGCGTATAGCCGGACGACGGCATTTCGGAGAAGCGCCCTCCGACCAGAAGCACCAGATCAGCTTCCTTGATCTCTTTTGCCAGCGCCGGGTTGATGCCGATGCCGACATCGCCGGCATAGTTGGGGTGCAGGTGGTCGAACAGCATCTGGCGGCGGAAGGAGCAGCCGACAGGCAGGCTCCAGCGCTCGGCAAAGCGCTGGAATTCGGCGACGCTGTCAGCCGTCCAGCGCGTGCCGCCGAGGATGGCGATCGGGCGCTTGGCGCCTTCGAGCAGCGCGCCGAGCTGCTTGATCTGGGACGGACCCGGATGGCCCTCGACCGGCTGGTAGGGCTTTGCCGCTGGCGCCTCGGCGCTGCGCGTAAGCATGTCCTCGGGAAGCGTCAGCACGACCGGGCCCGGCCGGCCTGAGGTCGCGACCGCGAAGGCGCGGGTGACGAATTCGGGAATGCGGGCGGGATCGTCGATCTCGCCGACCCATTTCGCGACCTCGGTGAAGGCGCGGCGATATTCGATCTCCTGGAAGGCTTCGCGCTCGCGAGCCTCGCTCTGGACCTGGCCGATGAACAGGATCATCGGGATCGAATCCTGCCGGGCCACATGCAGGCCGGCCGACGCATTGGTGGCGCCGGGGCCGCGCGTTACCATGCAGATGCCGGGCTCGCCGCTGAGCCGCCCCCAGGCATCGGCCATCATTGCAGCGCCCCCCTCCTGGCGGCAGACGACGACATCGATGTCGGTGTCGTAGAGCGCATCCAGCACCGCCAGATAGCTTTCCCCCGGTACGCAGGCGATGCGTTTGACGCCATTGGCGACGAGCGCGTCGACGACGAGCTGACCTCCAGTTTTCATGCTTTCCTCCCGATAGTCATTCTTTTGTTTTCAGATCACTTGTTTTCAGATCGCCGGCGAAACCGGAGCGATGCTCGCGGTCTTGTCGACCCGGCGTTCCCGCCAGATGATGTAGAGGCCGGAGCCGATGATGATGGAAATGCCCAGCCATTTCAGCGCGTCGGGCAGGTCGCCGAAGACGAGCCAGCCGAAGATCGTCGCCGAGACGATTTCGAGATATTGCAGCGGCGCCAGCACCGAGGCGGGGGCGGAGCGATAGGCATAGACCCCAAGCACGCCGGAGATAGTGGCGGTGACGCCGACGCCGAGCAGATAGAACCAGGTGTTGCCCTCGGGCCAGACCGGGTCGAAGATACCAGATCCGCTGCCTTCGCCGAGCCAGAGCAGTACGAGACAGAAGAGACCGCCCCAGATGCCGGCATGGAACTGCATCGACCACGGGTCCTCATTCTGCGCCACCATGCGCGTCACCAGCAGGAACACCGCCAGGCCGAAGGCGGCGACGATCGGCAGCAGCGCGATCAGGCCCACCTCCTGCATGCTTGGCTGGATGACAAGGAGCGCGCCGAGGAAACCGACGGCACAGGCGGTGTAGCGCCGCCAGCCGATCGTCTCCTTGAGGAAGATGCTGCCGAGGATGGTGAGGATGATCGGCTCGACGAAGAAGATGGCGATGGCGTCGGCCACCTCCATTACCTTCAGCGTGGTGATGAAGGACAGCATGGTGACGACAAGCAGGCCGCCGCGCAGCGCGTGCAGCCCGGTCTTGCGCCAGGTGAGGTCGAACAGGCTGCCGCGCACGAGCACGATCGGCAGGATGAAGACGACCTGCAGGATGAAGCGCACGGCGGTGATCTGTGCCGACGGTACTGTCGAGATCGCGAGCTTGGCGAAGATGTCGATCAGCGGCGACAACAGCACCGAAAGGACCATCAGCGTCAGGCCGAAGGAGATGCGGTCATTGGCGTTGGAGGTCTTGGGGAGGGACATGTCTGCCATGATGATGTCGGGTCAGGTCCTCTTGCCGGCCACAGCCTTGGCGGCAACAGAATGGCCGACAGAAGATTTGCCGACGGCCGATTGGCACCAGGCCGCAAACTCCGCTGTTGCCTTCTCACGGCCGATTTCGTTGAGCGTCTCGTGGCGCATGCCCTCATGGATCGTTACCGATACATCCGTCATTCCGCGCGCCTTCATGCGCTCGCCGAGCCAGCGGACGGCACCGCCGTTTTCGGTCGAGGGATCGGCGCTGCCGCCGACGAGATGAACAGGCAGGCCGGCGGGCAGGCGCGCCAGCCGGTCGGCCCGTGCGCCGGCAAAGGCGAGCCGCATCAGATCCAGCCAGAGCGACACCGTCGCGTCGAAGCCGCACAGCGGATCGGCGATATATTTGGCCACCTCCGCCTCGTCGCGCGACAGCCAGTCGGAATCGGTCTTGCGATCCTTGATCGCCTGACCCCAGGCGCCAAAAGTGAGCTTCGACAACAGCGGGCTCGGCACATCCGAGCCCTTGAGCGCCTTTTCGATCTTCAGGATCAACTGGCCGCCGCGCCCGGCGATACCAGGGCGGAAATTCGAGTTCCAGACGGCGAGTGCATCGTAGAGACCTGGATCGGTCTCGGCGGCGTTGAGCGCGATCAGCCCGCCCATCGAGTGACCGAAGAGGATGACCGGCAGGCCGCCCGGATGGGCGGCGGTGGCGAGCGCGCGCATGGCCCTGATGTCGGCAAACACCTTGTCGAGACCTGAGCTGTTCGAGAACATGGCCAGCGGCGCATCCGGCGCGCGCGTCGCGCCATGTCCGCGATGGTCGTGGGCATAGACGTGAAAGCCGTGGCCGGCCATCGCCTCGGCAAAACGGGCATAGCGGCCGGAATGTTCGGCAAGGCCATGGCTGACAAGAAGAATGCCACGCGCGTCGGCAGCTGCCGGAAAATGGCGCCAGTTCAAGATAGCGCCTGTCGGGCTCTGATGCGTCCTCACCTGCCCGAACATGCCTTCTCCCGGACCAATCGTCAGACTCTGCCGATATCAAATCGATTTACAGGGGAAAGGCAATCGCTGCTTGTTGATCGTTACGCATGAGGTCACAAGCGATTTCGCGGACCTGTAATTAACAGTTGCAATTTTCCCGTTTTGAGCGATATTTGTTCCCGTTTTGTTTTATCGGGAGAGTGTCATGGCATGTTGGAGTAAAGCGGTATCAAGTCCAATGACAATTGTTGCGATGGCGCTGGCAATGCTGCTTGCTCCATCCTCGTTTGCCTTGGCGCAAGAGAAGGTTGATGCCGCGGCGGAAGGCGCCTCGGGCCGCACGGAATATGTGCTTGCCGTCAGCTGGCAGCCGGGCTTCTGCGAGACGCGGCCGCAACGCAAGGAATTCGCCAACCAGACGGCCGAACGTTTCGATGCCACGAACCTGTCGCTGCACGGGCTCTGGCCCTTGCGCAAGAGCTATTGCGGGGTGGCGGCCGAGATGCGCACCCAGGACCGCAAGGGCGACTGGCTCGATCTGCCGAAGCTCGCCATGGCCGATGATACGGCGGCGCGGCTGCTGGTCGCCATGCCGGGCGTTCAATCCGGCCTCGATCGTCACCAATGGTTGCGCAGCGGCACCTGCCAGACGGCACCGGTCGACGACTATTTCGCCACGCAACTGCATATGCTCGACGAGCTCAACCGGTCCGCCGTCGGCGCGCTCTTTCGGGCGCGTATCGGCTCGGAACTCGATGAGAAGGCGATCAAGCAGGCTTTCGACCAGAGCTTCGGCGCAGGGGCCGGCGACCGGGTGCGCATGCGCTGCCAGACGGTCGCGGGACGCAGCGTCATCACCGGCCTGACGATCGGCTTGACGGGAGACGTTTCGGGCAAATCCAGCCTCGCGCCGCTGATCCAGGCGGCGGGGCCGACGGAGTTCAAATGTGCCAAGGGCATTGCTGACGCGGCAGGCCGCGGATAGCGGCTGACAAGGCGCTCCGGCATGGGATAGGCGGGGGCAAACGCCTTTGGCGATTGCCCCTTTGCACTAATTCGCCTACATAGCGGGCAAATTTCCTTCCCATGCGGAGCATTCTTTTATGGCACGTCAGTTCATCTATCATATGGCCGGGCTCAATAAGGCCTATGGCGCGAAGAAGGTCCTGGAGAACGTTCATCTGTCGTTCTATCCGGACGCGAAGATCGGTATCCTCGGCCCGAATGGTGCCGGTAAGTCGACGGTGCTGCGCATCATGGCCGGCCTCGACAAGGAATATACCGGCGAGGCCTGGATCGCCGAAGGTGCGACCATCGGCTACCTGCCGCAGGAGCCGCAGCTCGACCCGACCAAGACCGTGCTCGAAAACGCCATGGAAGGCGTTGCCGCCAAGACGGCGATCGTCGAGCGCTACAACGAGCTGATGATGAACTATTCCGACGAGACGGCGGAAGAGGGCGCAAAGCTTCAGGACATCATCGACAGCCAGAACCTGTGGGATCTCGAGAGCCAGGTCGAAATGGCCATGGAAGCGCTGCGCTGCCCGCCGGGTGATGCAGACGTCACAAGTCTTTCGGGCGGTGAAAAGCGCCGTATTGCGCTCTGCAAGCTGCTTCTGTCGCAGCCGGACCTGCTGCTGCTCGACGAACCGACCAACCACCTCGACGCCGAGACGATCGCCTGGCTCGAAAAGCACCTGCGCGAATATCCCGGCGCCGTGCTGATGATCACCCACGACCGCTACTTCCTCGACAACGTCACCGGCTGGATCCTCGAACTCGACCGCGGCCGCAGCATTCCCTACGAGGGCAACTATTCGGCCTACCTCATCGCCAAGGCCAAGCGCATGCAGCAGGAAGGCCGCGAAGAGGCTTCCCGCCAGAAGGCGATCGCCCGCGAGCAGGAATGGATCGCATCCAGCCCGAAGGCCCGTCAGGCCAAGTCCAAGGCGCGTATCCGCTCCTACGACGAACTGGTCAACGCCGCTGAAAACCAGCGTCCGGGCGACGCGCAGATCATCATCCCGGTCGGCGAGCGTCTCGGCCAGGTGGTCATTGAAATGGACGGCGTCACCAAGGGGTACGGCGACCGCCTACTCATCGACGGCCTGTCGCTGAAGCTGCCGCCGGGCGGCATCGTCGGCATCATCGGCCCGAACGGTGCCGGTAAGACGACGCTCTTCCGCATGATCACCGGCCAGGAACAGCCCGACAGCGGCTCGATCCGTATCGGCGAAACCGTGCACCTCGGCTATGTCGACCAGAGCCGCGACGCGCTCGACGGCAACAAGACCGTCTGGGAAGAAATCTCCGGTGGTGCCGAAGTCATCAAGCTCGGCAAATACGAGATGAACTCGCGCGCCTATTGCTCGACCTTCAACTTCAAGGGCGGCGACCAGCAGCAGAAGGTCGGCAATCTTTCGGGTGGTCAGCGCAACCGCGTTCACCTCGCCAAGATGCTGAAGAACGGCGGCAACGTGCTGCTGCTCGACGAACCGACCAACGACCTCGACACCGAGACGCTGGCGGCACTTGAAATCGCGCTGGAAAACTTCGCCGGTTGCGCCGTTATCATCAGCCACGATCGCATGTTCCTCGACCGTCTGGCGACCCACATCCTCTCCTTCGAAGGAGACAGCCAGGTCGAATGGTTCGAAGGCAACTTCGAAGACTACGAGAAGGACAAGATCCGTCGCCTCGGCCCGGATTCGGTCAACCCGAAGCGCGTCACCTACAAGCGCCTGACGCGCTAACACTCTGGCACGTCGCGTGAGCCTCGGCTTGCGCGACGTGCGCCCCGCTCAAAGCGTAGCGATTTCCAGGATTCGCTTGCTGCGCCGTAAGCTCTGGTTTTGCACATTTCGTTATCGCAAAACCGCAGCGCACCTTTGGGTGACGTGCTTTCAGCCCTGGCTCGGAAACGATTTAAGGGAGAAGGCATGCCACAGCTTTGACGTTGCGGCATCCTGCCCCGTCTCGTTTCGCGCCAGTCTCAGCCGCCTGCTTTCATATGTCGTATCCCGAACCGATGGCTGGTTCGGGCGATACGCTCTCCCGCCAACCATTCCATAGAATGCGTCATGGACGCTGCGGTGCGTGACCCTTGCCGCTGGCCCTCTCGTTGAAACCGCTTCTTTGGATGCGTCGTCCACATTGCGCTGCGTTGAGACTGTGGGCATCCGCGGTCAAGGGCGGGAGCGGGCCGCGAGGCGGAGAGCGCAGGGCAGGGTCAGTGGCACGCCACGCCGCAAAGGCATCGTCAACGGGCGGAGCGCAAGCTTCGCCCGTTTGCGTGTCGAAACGGTGGAAAATCCTGTTCCTGGAGCGGCATAGTTTGGTCTCTTCGCGCAAATCCGCTTGCGCTACATCCGCAAATCACATAAACATATCTTTATGTGTTGATGGGGAATGATATGGCGGATCAGAGAGAGCTTGGTCTCGACGCGCTGGTGGATGTGCTGAAGGCTGCGGGTGAGCCGACCCGCATGCGCCTTCTCGCGCTGCTTGCCGCTGGGGATCTCACCGTCACTGATCTTACCGAAATTCTCGGACAATCGCAGCCCCGCATTTCGAGGCACCTGAAGCTCCTGGCCGAGGTCGAACTCGTCGACCGCTATCAGGAAGGCGCCTGGGCCTATTTCCGCCTTCGCCAGGAGGGCGCCCGCGTGTCGCTGGTCAGGGCGATGCTTGCATCCGCCACCGGCGACGACGCAGTTCTGTCGCGCGATGCATCCCGGCTCGTCACCTTGAAGAAAGCGCGGGCCGAAAAGGCGCAGGCCTATTTCAGCCGCAACGCGGCCGGCTGGGACGAGCTTCGGCGCCTGCATGTCAGCGAGCGGGATGTGGAGACGGCACTGCGCGACATGGTTGGCGACGAGCCGGTCGAGAGCCTGCTGGATCTTGGCACCGGCACAGGGCGCATCCTGCAACTGTTCGAAGGGCTCTATCGGCGCGGCATCGGCATCGATGCCAGTCGCGACATGCTGGCCGTTGCCCGCTCCAATCTCGACCGCGCCGGCATCACCAAGGCGTCGATCCGCCACGGCGATATCTTCAACTTGCCGCTTGATGGCCAGTTCTTCGATCTCGTCACCATCCACCAGGTGCTGCATTTCCTCGATCAGCCGGAAGCGGCGATCGCTGAGGCGGCACGCATGCTGACGCCGGGCGGGCGGTTGGTGATCATCGATTTTGCGCCGCACGGGCTGGAGCACTTACGCGACGAGCATGCCCATGCGCGGCTTGGCTTCTCGCATCAGGCGATGACCGACTGGCTGGCAAAGGCCGGGCTCGCCCTGGAAAAGACGACCGATCTGTCGCCGGAAGGCACGGACGGAGGAAAACTGACGGTGACGATCTGGCTTGCGCGCGATCAGCGGGCCGTCGAGGAGAGCGAAGCGCCACATCAGCGCATGCAAGCAGGGGGAATTTGAGAATGACGGCACAGACGCTTTATCCCGCCGAGCGCGGCAATCTGCGGCTTTCCTTCGAATATTTCCCCCCCAAGACCGACGAGATGGAAGCACAGCTCTTTCAGACTGCGGAAGATCTCTCGGTCTTTTGTCCCGCCTTCGTCACTGTCACCTATGGGGCCGGCGGTTCGACCAAGGCGCGGTCTCTGACAACAGTCAGACGGATGATCGAGGAGAAGGGCTTTGCCAACACGGCCGCGCACCTGACCTGCGTCGGCGCGCCGAAGGCCGAGGTGGACACTGTTATCGACGAATTTCTCGCTTTCGGCGTTCGGCACTTCGTCGCATTGCGCGGCGATCCGCAGGGCGGCATCGGCAGCACCTATCAGCCCTTTCCCGGTGGTTACGAGAGCAGCTCCGACCTCGTGCGGGCGCTTCGCGATCGTGGTGACGTCGAAATCTCTGTGTCGTCCTATCCGGAAAAGCACCCGGAAAGCCCTGATGTGGCGGCTGACATCGACATGCTGAAGCGCAAGGTGGATGCGGGCGCGACGCGGGCGCTTACCCAGTTCTTCTTCGACAACGACGATTTCGAGCGCTACCTCGAGCGCGTCCGCCGGACCGGCATCGAGATCCCGATCGTGCCCGGCATCCTGCCGATCAACAATCTCGGTCAGGTGCAGAAGTTCGCCGGTCTTTGCGGCGCCAGCGTGCCGGAGGTGATCGTCACCCGCCTTTCGCATCTGGAAGGCCAGCCGGCCGAGCGCTTCAAGGAGGCGACGCATATTGCTGCCGAGCAGATCGTCGATCTTGCCCGCCGCGGCGTCAGGGACTTCCACCTCTATACGATGAACCGTTCGCCGCTGATCACGGCCGTCTGCGATCTCGTCGGGTTCGAGCGTGCGGACGAGGCGTCGCGGGGCGAGGATATCTCGCTGAAGGCGTTTGCCGGTGCGGCGGCGTAGAACGCAAAACAATCCGAAAAAGCGAAAGCGCATGAAGGTGTCCTTCATGCGCTTTCTTTTTTCCTGCAGCGTCGGGGCAGATTGCTCTTGTCGATCTAGCCCAAAAATTTCTGCCGCAAATTGGATTTCCGGAAAATTAAAGTCCCTATTTCGGTTTGGACTCTCAGCGGCCTGACTTCAGATGAAGAGCATTGTGGCCACGAATACGAACGCTGCACTAATCATGAGGACATTCAACGAATGTGTAAGTCCCATCGAAGACCCTCCTTGCGCTGACGGTTAAAACATAGGGCGAATTAACGGCGCTTGAAAGGGAAACTTGTGCTGCAGTGCGAAAACGCGTGATCACAATTGCCTTGTCAACAGGGCTAATGTTTTGAAATTAAATCGCATTTTATGCCGCCACATTTTTTTCACAATCACTGCCGGAAGGTTAATGTAAACGCTTGTAACCGTGCGTGAGTGCTTCTAAAGGGCACGCTTTCTGCCGTATCCGGCTTGTTCGATTCCTCTTATGCGGCGCGCTTCATCCGCAAGATCCTGCCGTCCAAAACGGCAAGGCCGGCGGCAATCAGCGCCATACCGCCCACATCCGCTGGCTGCAGCGTCTCACCCAGAAAGAGATAGCCGAGCAGGATTGCGCTTGGCGGGACGAGAAGCGTGACCAGCGAGGCGTTGGTGGCGCCGGCTTCGCCCATGATGCGGAAGAACAGGATGTAGCCATAGGCGGTGGAGACGAGCGCCAGCGCCAGGATGGCAAGCGTCGCGTCAAGCGGCGGCATCGGCAGGGCCCAGGGCGTATCGACGAGGGCTGCGACCGGCAGCATCATCAGCGTCGAGGCGGTCAACTGGCCGGCCGCGGTGACCGGCGGGGCAAGGCCGCGAAAGCGCTTGCCATAGGTTGCCGCCAGGCCATAGCTGACGGCGGCAAGCACCGGCAGCATCAGCGCCCAGAGCGGCACGCTGCTGGCGTTGCCGAAAAGCCCGGCGATGGCGCTTGGCCCGATGAGCACGATGGTGCCGGCGAGGCCGAGCAAACAGCCGCCGATCTTGGCGGAGCTGAGTTTCTCGTCGTCGGTCGCCATGTTGGCGATGATCACGGTCCAGACCGGCGTGGTTGCATTCAGGATCGCCGCCAAGCCGGCGCCGATCTGGGTTTGCCCGAGAAAGATGAAGGCATGTGGGATGGCGTTGTTGATCAGGCCCATCAGCAGGAATTCGCGCCAGCGGCTGGCGAGCGCCTGATAGATGCCGAAACGCCTGCGGATGTAGAGATGCAGCGCCAGGGCGGCGAGGCCGAGCCTCAGGAACACCAGGGTGAACGGCGGCACGTGCGCGACGGCGACACGGGCAAAGAAGAACGATCCGCCCCAGATGAGCCCAAGCAGGGCGAGAAGCGCCCAGGTCCGCATCGTCATCTGCTGGCTGCCGGTCTGTCCTAGTGCGTTCATGGGTCTGCTCGCGCTTTCTGCGCGGCCGCTGTCGGTCAAATCGACCAGTCGGGATGCGCAATCGAATTGGGCGCTTTCTCCGCTGCATGCCTCCGGCGTCTGAAAGGCTGCATGAAAAGGCGTCACACAGATCTAGCGCGGCGCGTTGAAGTGCACCACCCACTTCTTGCCATCCGCGGTGCGCGAAAGCGCCAAGCATCGATGTCTACTGCATGTTTCCTTAAATCCTATTCGATTTAAGGACAAAGACATGCAGCAATTCAAAGTGCGACAGCGACCTTTGCGCGTCCAATAAGACGCGCGGCGCTGTAGGATCGTTCGATAAGGGAGAACGTCTGTCCACTTCGGCCGGTTTCGATCGAAGCGGACAGACGAATGGTCGCCCGGCCAAAATCCGGCCGGAAGATCGCGTTTACAGCGAGTTCAGCAGTTCCAGGGTTGCCCAGCCGTCGGCGGGACGGCCGAGACGCAGCTGTTCCTTCTGCAATGCTGCGCGGGTGCCCGAGCCGAGGATGCCGTCGACCTTGCCGACGTCGTGGCCAAGGGTCTGCAGCTTGGCCTGCAGCGCCTTCATGCCGGTGTCGTCGAGGCCCGGTTCCGGATTGCCGCCCTCATAGGTCGGGGCGCCGCCAAGGCGGGTCGCGAAATAGGCAGCCGAAGTCGTGTAGATGAACGACTGGTTCCACTCGAGATAGACGTTGAAGTTGGGGTAGGTGAGGAAGGCGACGCCCTTGCGGCCCTGCGGCAGCACCAGAGAGGCTTCGAGATTGCCGAAGGCGGTGTCACCGTTGCGCGGCTTGACGCCGAGCGCGAACCAGTCGCTCGCCTTCATGCCCGGCTGCAGGCCGGTCTTTTCCCAAGGCAACTGCTCGGGAACGCTGACTTCCTGGATCGCCGGCTGGCCGGCCTTGAAGCCAAGGCTCTGGATGAACTTTGCGGCGGTCAGGATTGCGTCCGGCGAGCTCTTCTTGAGATTGACGTGGCCGTCGCGATCGCCATCGACGCCATAGGCGATGATATCTTCGGGCAGCATCTGCACCTGGCCGATTTCGCCGGCCCAGGCGCCTGTCGTCGTTGCCGGGTCGAGGTCGCCGTGCTGAACCATCTCGATGGCGGCGATGAGCTGCGGGCGGAACATTTCCGGCCGGCGGCAGTCATGGGCAAGGGTCACCAGCGCATTGCGGGTGTTAAAGTCGCCCTGAACGGCGCCGAAGTCCGTCTCCATCGCCCAGAAGGCGGTGATGACGGGGGCCGGCACGCCGTATTCCTTTTCGGCACGGGCGAAGACGTCGGCATATTCCTTCATCTTCTGCGCGCCGATATCGAGCCGCGACTTGCTGACGGTGCGTTTGGAGAATTCGGTGAAGGTCTGCTTGAACACGCCCTGGGCGCGGTCGCGGCTCAGCACTTTCTGGTCGATGGCGGCACCGGCGAGCGCACGGTCGACGACGTCGGCCGGAACGCCCTTGGCGACCGCCTCCGCCTTGACGCCTTGCAGGAAGGCGCCAAGATCGCCGCCGCATGCCGGCGCTTGCGCGAGAACGGGGGAGGCTGTCAGCGCGAGGAGCGCGACGGATGCAAGAGCATGCCGGGCTTTGAGGATCATCATAATTCCTTTCTGTCGCCGCAGGGCGCGAAGCGCCGCCGCTGGCGGTCAATGTACCAAAGATGCAATCTGCTGCTGCTCTCTCAGAGCATTATGACGGAAAGAAGAAAATGGGTCGGTTTGCCGCGCTTCTGCACAGAACCGTGGCTGTCGTCATCCCGGCTTGGAAACGGCGGCGACCCAATTCTTCCAGTTCTTGGCCGAGCCGGCAAAGACGTTGATATCGGTGGTGCCGTCAATGCCCGGTATCACGCCGGTGCTGGTATATTGCCAGAATGCCCAGCGGCGCTCGACATAGACTTCGCCCGGATGCTTGGCGACGGAGCGAACCCAGAAGTGGTGCTCCTTGAACTGGTCGACGAGATTGTCGCGGTGGAAATCCACAGAGGTATAGATGATCGGCCGCTTGCCGTAATGGGCCTCCAGCCGGTCCATGAAGCGCTTCATCTCGACGCGGACCTCGTCCGGCGATGGGCGGTGGCGGCAGGTCTTGGATTCGCCGTTCCACTCGACGTCGAGGACCGGTGGCAGGTAGACGGCGCTCTTCGGCACATTGGCGATGAACCAGTTGGCCTGGGCATCCGCGGTCGAGCAGAAATAGTAGAAGTGATAGGGCGCATAGGGAATGCCGGCGGCGCGAGCGCGCTGCCAATATTCGTTGAAGCGCGTATCCACCCTGTCCTTGCCTTCCGTCGCCTTGATGAAGGCGAACGAGACGCCGGAATTCTTCACCTTCATCCAGTCGATATCGCCGTTCCATTTGGAGATGTCGATGCCGTGGATGTTGTGGTGGTGCGGCGTGCGGCCACCGAAATCCTGCGGGTCGGTATCGCTGAAGCGCGGCGGGATCGATGCGGTCTGCAACAGATCGTAGTCGGTCGACGAACAGGCGGAAAGGAGAGTGGCAATGGGCAGCAGTGCCAGAAGAAGCCGGCGCATGGAGGTCCTGTTTCGAAACGAACGACGATCCTGCCTCACACGATGGCTTTCATGATGGTGATGTCCCCCAGTGAGGCGTGAACCTCATTTTCACCATATCATCGTAAAAATTGAGTTAGCTCAAGCGGGAATTGCGGCAGCACTTCGGTCGCCAAGCCGTGCAGCGGCCGGATTTGTCACTGACGCCGCTGTTACGGCCGGGCGGTGGTAGACCGCAAGCCAGGCATAACCCCGGCCGATGGCCCGGCGCTCGAGCTGTGCGCCGTCGCGTCTTGCCCGCTCTCCCAGCACCTCGAACAGTGTTTCGCGCGGGGTCACATGGAAGCGCGTCAGCCAGCCGCGCAGCAGGCGGCGGAAGCTTGCCGGCAGCCGCTCCTGCTGGCCGAAATCGGCAATATGCAGCGAGCCGCCGGGGTTCAGCGCGTCGATCGCCGCTTCGATCGCGCCCTGCCAGTCCGGTATCATTGACAGGGAGTAGGAGATGACAATCCGGTCGAAACCGGTTTCGCCGAAAAGCTGGGGCTGGAAGCTGGTGGCGTCGGCGATGCGCAGCGTGGCCGCCGAACTGCCGCGGCGGCTGAGCTTGGTTTCCGCCGAGGCCAGCATCTCCGCGGAGACGTCGAGGCCGAAGAGCCGGGCCTTGGGAAAGCACGTTCCGATGAGCGCGAGGTTGCGCCCCGTGCCGCACCCGACTTCGAGCACGGAGGCGCCCGCGCCCGCGTTCAGCTCGCGGATCAGCGTGTCGCGGCCGAAGAGATAATACTTCCGCGTCAGATCGTAGACGTGCCTTTGATAGCGATACATTTGGTCCATGCGCCGCTGGTGGCTGATCTCGGCGTGCTCCACCCCGCTCATGCTTTCTTCCGGTAGATGTGGAAGCCGCCATAGATGGCCGAGCGATCGGCGTTGCCGAGCTTCAGCGATGTCTCGGCATCATAGTGCCACTGCTCCATCAAAGCCGTGGAGAGGCGGCCGGGAAGGATGCTCTCTTCAGCGGCCGTGCGGAAGATCACTGTCGCGGCTGCGTCTGCGGTGCGGGTGATCTCGGTCCAGAGATCGTTCAACTGCTGGTCGTTCATCCAGTCCTGGGCGTCGAGCAGCACGTAGCGGTCGACCGATCCTGCCGGCTTCTTCGCCAGAAGCTCGGTGAAATTGGCGTGGTGGACCTCGACGCATTCGGCACGATCGCGGACCGTCTCGTAGTTGCCGGCATGCAGGTAGGCCGGAAGCTCGCCTTCGTGCGGCAGGGGATAGCGGCGTGCGAAGGCCTGCCAGGCGAAGTAGTTTTCCTTGAGCGGGAAATGACAGGTCAGCTTTTCCAGGCGGTGGCGAAGCACGGAGGCAAGCGACTTGTCGTTGCTCAGGCTCGCCAGCTCGTCGAACTGCTGCGGCGGGATGCCGAGGCCGAACAGCGAGCTCTTCTGGCTGGTGATCCAGCGAATGAACGGGCGCTCGAACAGCGGCGCCAGTCGCGTGTCGAAGAACTGGCGCTGCTCGCGCATGGAGCTGGCCTGGACGAACTCTTCCGGATTGACGCCATGCAGTCGCGCCAGGATGTGGCTTGCGGCGATGAAGCGGCCAAGCAGGCCGGTGCGATAGATGTTGCGGCCGAAGACGCCGATGCGCCGGCGCCCGGTGACGCTGCGGCCGTTCCAGTAGCTGCGGGTGGCCTGATCGACCTTCGGGGCGATGAACAGGTCGAAGGCCTGCACGTTCGATGGCGTGCCCTGCGTTGCCAGGAACCGGATAACGTCCTTGTGAGCAGGCAGATGGCGGAAGGCGGCAAGCTTCAGCCGGTTGAGCGCGATGTGGTGCGGATTGAGATCGACCACGTCGATGCGACCAGGGCCGGCGGACAGGTAGGTCAGCATGTTGCAGCCGCCGGAACCGATGGTGACGATGCGGTGTCCAGGGCGAAGCTGCATTGCTTCCATGTCGACGATTGGGTCTTCCCAGATCTGCGGATAGACGAGGCCGGAGAAGAGCAGGCCAAACAGGCGCTCGGACAGGCCGGCAAGCGAAAGGGTCTTGTGTTGCAGGAGGGCGTTTTTTAGCTTGGGATTTTTTCTGCCAAAGCCGACGTCAGGGGCAAGTTCGGTCATCTCTGCCGCTCATCCAGTTGAAACTTAGCCGCTTCTAAAGTGACTCGGCTACACTTTGATGACGGGTTTTTTCACAGCTGCTGCGCCGCACAAAAAATGCCGACTACGATTTTTCACCCATAAGAATTCATTAAACCCTGGCGTGCTAGCTCCTCCCTATATTCGGGGGGCGTCGACATGATGTTAAGAACGTTTCTGCCGAAGCCCGAGCAGCGATTTGCAGCTGCCGGCACGGCACTGGGGGCACTGTTTCCAGCGATCTGGCTGACCACGGAAACGTTGTTCACGGATGGATCCTTTACACATTGGAATTTTTCCGGAGCACTTGCGGCGGGCGTCATGCCCTTCGTCGCCGGTGCCTCTTTCTACCGCTGGTCCTATTCACGACGGCTGGAGCGCGAGTTGCGCGCCGCGCGCCGCGCCGAGCGGCGGCTGCGCAACGAGGTTCACCGCGACCGGTTGACCGAGCTTGAAAACCGCTCGGCGCTGGAGGCCGATGTGCTTCGCGCGCTTCGCTCCGATGGCACGGCATTCGAGCGCAGGCCGCTGCTGCTCATCGACCTCGACCGGTTCAAGGCGGTCAACGACACGATGGGCCATGATGCCGGTGACCGGTTGCTGAGCGGCATCGGCACTCGGCTGCGGCGGGCGTTTTCCGGCGAGGCGACGGTCTATCGGCTCGGTGGCGACGAATTCGTGCTGCTTGGTCCGGGTTCTCCGTCGGATGCCGAGGTCGCGGCGCTTGCCGGCCGGGTGAAGGCGCTGTTCGACGCGCCGTTCGATCTTTCGGACGGCCAAGTGGCATCCGGCTGCAGCATCGGCGTTACGTTCCTGGAACCAGGCGACCTGTCGACCGGCTCCGTGTTGAAGCGGGCGGACCTGGCGCTCTACGAAGCCAAGGAAATGCGCGGTAACAGCCATGTCATCTACGCGCCGCACCTTGCGCGAGCCGCGGAAATGCGCGCCGAGGCCGAGCGCGACCTTGCCCGCGCGGTCGCCCAGCGGGAATTCTTTCTGGAATACATGCCGATCGCCGGTGCAGCGAGCGGCGCCATCCGCGGCTTCGAAGCATTGCTGCGCTGGCTGCACCCGGTCCGCGGCGTCATCGACATGGAGGCTTTTGTTGAGCCGCTCGAACAGGGAGCACTGGCACTCTCGGTCGGCAACTGGGCCCTTCGGCAGGCCTGCAGGCAGGCGGCGAGCTGGCCATCGCCGGTCGGCCTGACGGTGGCACCCCTCGCGCTGCAACTGCGGGATCGCGATTTCCTCGGCCATATCAAGGCGTGCCTGGACGAGGCGGGACTGGCGCCCGGCCGGCTGACGATCGAGGTGGCAGAAGCGTCCTCGACCGGCGATATGGGGCTGATCAGTGAAAATCTGCACGGTCTGCGTGCGCTCGGCGTGCGCATCGCGCTGAGCGGTGGCGCTGCTGCCTCGCTGCCGCTCAACCTTGTCGGGGAGCTTAAGCCGGACCAACTGACTGTGGATTTGCCGGCGATCCGCAGGTCGCATGGCAGCGAGCGCAGCGTCGCGCTGCTCGCCTGCCTCGTCAAGACAGGGCAGGTGCTGCGGCTGCCGATGGCGGTGCGCGGCATCGCCAGGGAAAGCGAAATGGACTGCGCCCGCACCGCAGGCGCTGTAGAAGCCTGGGGGCCATGGATATCCCCGGCATTGCCCGCGCGCGACCTCTCAGCCCTGTTGCGCGATAGGGACGGCGAAGACGCCCGTCGGCTCGCATAAAGGCAAGGGCTTTTCCTTTCGTTCAAATGCTGCTTCTCTCTCTCGCGTCAGACGGGAGAATGCGATGGCACGCGTATTGAAAACTGTCGGGGCTGCTGTTGTCGTGGCCATTGCCTGCGTCGGTGGGTGGCTGGCCGTGGCGCCGCCGGGGCTGCTGAAGGTCGGCGATGGCTACGCCGCCAAGATCGTCTGCTCGAATGTCTTCATCGCCGGGCGTGACGGGCAGGCGGTGCTTGCCGACGACGTCCAGGCGCCGGGCCATCCGTTGTTGAAATTCATCAGCGTCTCGGTCGACCGGGAGAAGCGGCTGGTGTCTGCCCGCATCTTCGGCTTTGCCGCCCCGGCCCATGCGGTCTATCGCCCAGGGCTCGGCTGCGCCAACGTTTCCGACGACGATCTCGCTGCCCTGGCTCCAGCGGTGGAGCCGTCGACGCCTGACATCGCCCGATCGGCCGATGTCTCCTGGCCGGACGGCGACAAGGCGGATATCGATCCGGCCGTTCAGGCATTGATCGAGGATGGCAACCTTGCCGGTCCTGGCATGCGCGCGATCTCGGTGGTGCGCGACGGACATCTGATTGCCGAGACCTACGGCGCGGGCTTTAATCGCTCGACGCCGCTTCTCGGCTGGTCGATGACCAAATCGGTGACATCAGCGCTGATCGGCATGCGCGTCGCCGAAGGGCACATGGACGTGACGCGCGCCGGCCTGCTGCCGGAATGGAGCGGCGACGCGCGCGCCAAGATCAGGCTTGCCGACCTCATGGGAATGGAGAGCGGCCTCGAGTTCAACGAGGGCTACGGCAATGTCAGCGATGTAACGCGCATGCTCTATCTCGAAAGGGACATGGCGGGCTTCGCCGCAGCCAAGCCGGCGACATCGAAGCCGGGCTCGACCTTCAGCTATTCCAGCGGCACGAGCACGCTGTTGTCGCGGCTCTGGATGCAAAGCTTCGACGACCCCGCCGCAGCGCTTGCCTATCCGCGCGATGCCCTGTTCCTGCCGCTCGGGATGACGAGTGCGGTGCTCGAGACCGATGCCAGCGGCACCTTTGTCGGATCGTCCTACATGTATGCAACGGCGCGCGACTGGGCGCGTTTTGCGCAATTCCTGCTTCAGGACGGCAACTGGAAGGGTAGGGGGCTGTTGCCTAGGGATTATGTCGCTTTCATGCGGACGCCGACCAAGGCATCCGGCGGCGAATATGGCGCGGGCCAGGTGTGGCTGCAGGAGAATGGGGTTCGCGCCGGCACAGGCGTCTTTCCTGCCGATGCCTTCTGGATGCTCGGGCATGACGGGCAGGCGATCTTGCTGGTGCCTTCGCTTCGCCTTGCGGTCGTGCGCCTGGGGCTGACGCCGTCACGCGGTGGTTACGACGTGCAGCAGCTCAACGCCAAAATAATAGAGGCGCTCGATTGAGCGCCTCCTGAAACGTTCACCAAAACGATCCGGCGTCGTTATTTCATGCCGAGTTCTTCGAGCAGGCCCTTGCGCTTGGCGTGGTAGTAATAGCCGCTGGCATAGAGCTTGACCGCGCCGTCGTGCTTGTTGTCGGCAACCATCCAGGCGCCGTGCAGGTACTTGGTCGCATACATCAGGTTGGTTTCCGCATCGAACAGGCCTTCGGCCGGGCCTTCGTAGCCGAGCCCCTTGGCGGTGTTGTAGCGGATCTGCATCAGACCGTAATTGCCCTTGCTGTAGGCGCGCGGGTTGTAGTTGCTCTCGCGCTTGACGACGCGGTGCACGAGCTCGACGGGAATGCCGTTGAGGTCGGCGTAATGCTTGATGAGCTTGTCGAGTTCCGGGCGCGAGCTGGTCGGCGCCTTGGTCAGCTTCATCGAATCGGGAATGACGCTGGCAACGGCGGCGACGCTCGAACCGATCACGCCCATCTTCGGCTTTTCGGTGGGCACGATCATGCGGTTGGCGACGAGCGTTTCGAGGCCGACGGGCTCGCCGGTGTCGAAGTCCGATTCCATCGCGGCAGCAACGGCAAGCGTCGAAACGGGAAGATCCTGGACGCGGCTCGTCTTCGGCGAGACGAGGGCGGATGCGCTTTCCGGCAGGACAGCGGCATTGGCAGAAGCTGCTACCGGCGTCGCCATGGCGACGGCCTGCGCTGCGCCCGGCTTGCCGCCGGGAACGGCGACGACCGTCGGTGCCGGACCGGCGGCCTGCGCGAGATCAGTGCCGACGGGAAAGGTGGTTGCCATGCCGGCCGTTTGTGCCGACAGGGCAGCGGATGCCGCGGTTGCCGCGCCATCCGGTGTCGGAAGGGCATAGGCCGTCATTTCGCTGCCGGGTTTTGCAAGCGGGGTGACCGTCTGCACGGCCGTAAGCTCTTCCACCGAGGTATGCTCGACAGTCGAGCACCCGGAGACGAGTGTCGCCGACAGAATAGCTGCCACGCCAAACGTCTGTTTTGAAAGGGAAATACGGAATTTCGGCATGCTGTCACTTTCGTGCTTCTGGGCCCCGCAGCCCCGGCAAATCAACGGCGATTAGCCGCCATGCGTGAATCTCCATTAACCCATGGGGCGTCGCGCAGCAAGCGCACGAGCGAATTTCAGGCCGACGCCCGCTTCATGGTTGCCGTCAGAAGCCCGGCGCCGATGAGCAGCGAGCCGCCCGTGCGGTTGACGATCCGCCTGATATTCGGCTTCGAAATCGTGCTTTTGGCGGCGGTCGCAAGCGCTGCATAGAGGCTTGCGTTGAGGATGGCGAGCGTCAGGAACGTTACCTCGAAAATCGCCATCTGGGTAAAGAGCGGCTGCGACAGATCGAGGAACTGCGGCAGGAAGGCGACGAAGAAGACGATGCTCTTCGGGTTGAGTGCGGTGACGGCATAGGCATGGAAAAAGATGCGCAGCGGCCGTTCCTTGGCGGGCACATGCTCACCGGTACCTTCGCTTCCGGCAACCGGTGCCCGCCAGAGCTGGATGCCGAGCCAGACGAGATAGGCGGCCCCCACCCATTTCAACACGGTGAAGACCGCAGCGGAGGTGGCGAGCAGTGCGCCGAGCCCGAGCATCGATGCGGTCATGGCGGTGAAATCACCGAGCGCCACGCCGGCAACCGTCGCGCCCGCCGTCTTGCGGCCATGGCCGAGCGCATAGGAAATGACGAGCAATATGGTCGGGCTGGGAATGGCGAGCAGCACTGCAGAGGCAGCGGCAAAGGCAAACCAGTGTTCGAACGACATGAAAAAGGCTCCGCGCTTGAGGGCTTTCCGAGACTGATCTCGGGAGGGAGCCACCAAGGCGCGGAGCCGTCAACTGTTAATCAGAGATCTCTGATCAGTCTTCCGCCTGCCACTTCTGGCCAATGACATCCATGACGTTGCCGAACCACTTCGTCGAGGTGTCGAAGTGCTTGCCGCCCTTGATGCGCGGGAACTCGATGGTGCGCAGCTTGCCGCCCTGATCCTCGTCGTGGCCGGTGACGCCGGAGACCTTGTTAAGCGCGCTTTCGACCGCCAGGTCGACCATGCTCTGGATCAGGCGGAGATCGTCGACGTTTGCCGGCGCGGAGCGGGCGTAGTAGCCCGACTTCTGCACCATCGACCGCTCGGCGCCGAGAAGGGCCGCGAACTGCTTGGAGAACCAGTTGCCGACATTGATGGTGTCGATCTTCACGTGGCCGAAGGCGTCGCGCTTGACGGTTTCGCCGGCAGCTTCCCGCTCAGCGACGATCGCGTCGAGGCAGGCGCCTTCGCTGACGAACAGCGTGACGAAGCCCGAGTGGTTCATGACGGCGCGCAGCCGCTCGGCCTCGGCCTCGAGGTCGAACTTGATCTCGGGCAGGTAGAGGCCGTCGATGTTCTTCAGCTGCTTGTTCATCATGAAGCCGTCGACGAACTGCTTGTCCTCAGTCATCTGGACATAGGAGCGGGCGGTTGCCGCCGTCAGCCAGCCGCAGTGACGGCCCATGACTTCATGGACGACGAGCGTGCGCGGGGCAGCGCTCTGTTCGTTGCTGACATGATCGAAGAAGCGGGCGCCATGTTCGGCGGCCGTCCAGGCGCCGAGTGACTGGCGGATCGGCACCACGTCGTTGTCGACCGTCTTCGGCAGGCCGACGACCGTCAGGTCGTAGCCATTGGCGCCGAGATAGGCGGCAAGGTCGGCGGCGGTGGTGTTGGTGTCGTCGCCACCGATCGTGTGCAGGATGCCGATGCCGTCGGAGGCGAGGCGCTCGGCAGCGACGCGCAGCGGGTTTTCACCCTCCTTGACCAGGCCGCGCTTGACGCAGTCGGCAGCGTTGGTGAGCTTGACGCGGCTGTTGCCGATCGGTGAGCCGCCGTGGCGGTGCAGGATATGCGCATTTTCGCGCATGTCCCTGGTGATCTCGATGCGGTCGCCAAGCAGCACGCCCTGGTAGCCGGAGCGGTAGGCCACCAGCTCGTAGTCGGGCGCGATGTCGGTGTAGCGTTCGATCAGGCCACCAACGGCGGATGACAGGCAAGGCGCCAGCCCGCCGGCCGTCAGCATTGCGACTTTCTTCTTGGCCATGTTTCCTCCTCGGGATTCGGCATGCAATTGGTGGGGCCTCTCTAGCGTAAATCCGATGGAAGTTAAATGACAGGTCTGTGGATGTCCGGTCGGCAAGTGCTTGGGTTTTGTCGCCTCGGTCTCGAAAACGACCGTGGACATGATGCCGCGCAAACCGCGGCGGCAAGAGGCAGGCTCGGCGCCAACCCGCTGTGGGGCAGGGGGTTGAGCCTCTTCCCGAAGGTGCTGACCTGTTCCCCAGGGAACAGATGGGAACCCTCGCGCTGGCGCAACGTTACCGCAACGGATTGACAATAGTGAGGGGCCATCACAAATTCGTCATTCCCGTGGTTCGCCGCAGGCCACCGCTTGCAATTTGCCACCACAATAGTCCATGCTATAGGCTGGAGAGACAGGAAAATCGTGCATGTCATTCTGGGATAGCCTCCTCAAAATCGTCACCGCCACCGGCAACGCACTTGCCGGTGTGGTCGAGGCCGTGCGCACACTGTTCGAAGGCGACCCGGAAACCCGGCGCAAGGTGGCTTTCTCCGTGGCGATGATCGCGCTTTCGGCCAAGATGGCGAAGGCCGACGGCGTCGTGACCGAGGCGGAGGTCTCGGCCTTTCGCGATATCTTCGAGTTTCCCGCCGATCAGGCCCAGAATGTTGCCCGTCTCTATAACCTCGCGCGCCAGGACGTCGCCGGTTTCGAAGCCTATGCCGAGAAGATGGCGTCGCTCTGCTCGTCCTGCGAGAGCAATTGCCCGATCCTGGAAGACATCATCGACGGGTTGTTCCACATCGCCAAGTCCGACGGCGCGGTGCATGAAAAGGAACTGGCCTTCCTGATGCGGGTCGCCGAGATCTTCCACATGGACGAAGCGCATTTCGAACGGATCATGGCGCGCCACGTGCACAGCGACGGCCGCGATCCCTATCAGGTGCTCGGCGTTTCGCCCAAGGACGACTTTGCTAAGATCCGCAAGCACTACCGCGTGCTGGTGTCCGAGAACCATCCGGACATGCTGGTTGCGCGTGGCGTGCCGCAAGAGTTCCATGCGATCGCCAATGACCGCATGGCCGCGCTGAACGCCGCCTATGAGGCGATCGAGAGAGAACGCCGCGCCGCATGACGTCGAAATACTGCGACTACTCGGGTGCACGTTTCATGCCGTCGCCCAACTTCGGCGACCGTGCGGATGCGCGGGTGCCCGATATGATCGTGCTTCACTACACTGGGATGCCGACGGCGAAATCTGCGCTCGAATGGCTGTGCCGCCAGGAAAGCCAGGTTTCGAGCCACTATTTCGTCCACGAGGACGGTCGCGTCGACCAGCTCGTGCCGGAGACGCTGCGGGCCTGGCATGCGGGCAAAAGCTTCTGGAAGGGCGAGACGGACATCAATTCCTGCTCGATCGGCATCGAGATCGCCAACGCCGGTCACCCCGGCGGGCTACCGGATTTTCCCGAAAAACAGATCGCTGCGGTCGTCGAATTGTGTCGGGACTGTGGCGAACGGTGGTCGATCGCCCCGGAACGGGTCCTCGCACACAGCGATATTGCGCCAATTCGCAAGGTCGATCCGGGTGAAAAATTTCCGTGGGATCGCCTGCATCGCGAGGGCGTCGGGCACTGGGTGGAGCCGGCGCCGATCGGCGGCGGTCGCTTTTTTCAGCGCGGCGATCACGGCCAACCGGTCGAGGCGATCCAGTCCATGCTGTCGCTCTATGGTTACGGCATTGAAGTCACTGGCGAATTCTGCGAAAAAACCGAGGGCGCCGTCGCCGCCTTCCAACGGCATTTTCGCCAGGAAAGGGTCGACGGCATCGCCGATATCTCGACCCTCGATACGTTGCACCGTCTGCTTGCGGGACTACCGCAGTTTGGTGCCTGACGCGCAAAATTTTTGCGTGCTAAATTAGCTTTCCCGGTCTTTTGTCGCACAAATTTGCTGCGTTGCCACATGTTTACCATGATGCGGCATTCATTTGCCGCTGATTGGAACTGCAGGGAACGTCAGGGCGCAACGCTCATTTCCTGTCAATGAAACGATCGGGAAGTGAGGCTTGAACGGCGGGGTGCGCCGTGCCGCCCATTCCCCAGACCGGAGACTTCAAACTACATGAGAATATCGTCTGTTGCTGCGGTGGCGGCATGCTTTGGCATGTTCTTCGCCGGGATTGGTACGTCGTATGCGGGGAATATCGACAAGACCATCAAGACCTCATCCCTCAAGTCAGTTACACGGACGACAGGTTACCCGAAACCGGAAATCTTAGAAGGCACGCAGTACACAATCCTGATCCAGTCCTACGCCAAGCAGTACGGCGTTCCGGCGGACCTGGCCCATGCGGTGGTCAAGGTCGAAAGCAATTTCAATGCCATGGCGCGCGGCAGTGCCGGCGAAATCGGCCTGATGCAGATCAAGCCGGCGACGGCGCGCATGATGGGCTATTCCGGCTCCTCCAAGGGTCTCTACGATCCCGAAACGAACATCAAGTTCGGCATGAAGTATCTTGCTGTGGCGCATGAGCTTTCCGGCGGCACCACCTGCGGCACCATCCTGAAGTACAATGCCGGCCACGCTGCCAAGCGCATGAACCCGGTCTCCAAGCGTTACTGCGGCAAGGTCCAGAGCATCATCGACTAAGTGATGCCGTCCGTATGGCGCGCACCAGGTCGTGCGCGCAAAGCATGTTTTACAGCGCCGCGCGTCTTATTAGACGCGCAAAGGTCGCTGTAGCACTTTAAACTTGCTGCATAATTTCGTCCTTAATCGGATCCGATTTAAGGAATTATGCAGTAAGGGGCATTGTATTCTATCGAATACCGAGCATCATCCGCTGACCGTCCTTGAGCGGTGGCAGATGCTCCAGCCGGACAGGTCTCGCGTTCCGGCGATCTTCGAAATGTGATGCCCCCGCAGTGTCATAACTGCACTGACATGCTATCTCCGCCTGATCGAGATGATGGGGACGGACATGTCGGAAAGCTTTGATTTCATCATTGTCGGCAAGGGCATGATGGGGGCGGCCGCAGCACGGTACCTGGCGCTTTCCGGCGCACGGGTGGCCTTGGTCGGGCCGGACGAGCCCAGCGACTGGGCCAATCACGGCGGCGTCTTTTCCAGCCATTACGACAATGCCCGAATCACCCGCACGATCGACGACGATCCCGTCTGGGCGCGTCTCGCCAAGCGTTCCATCGACCGTTACAGAGAGATCGCCGGGCAAAGCGGCATCGATTTCTATGCGGAAGTCGGCTGCCTGATCGCCGGCCCGGCGCCGGGCGGAAGCTACGACTATATCGAGAAGGTCGCCAAGGCTCGCGACGCGCTCGGCGTCGAGGCGCCGCTTCTGGACGAAGATGCACTGTCCGAACGCTTTGCCTGGTTCCGTTTCCCCCAGGGCTTTGCCGGCATCCACGAGGCGCAAGGGGCCGGCTACATCAATCCACATGCGCTCGTTCTGGCGCAGACGATCTGTGCGGAAAAGGCCGGCGCCCGGATTGTCCGCAGCGAAGTGGCGTCCGTATCCGAGGCCGGCGACCGCGTCGTCGTCACGACGACAGAGGGCGCAACACTCACTGCGGGACGCGTGATCGTTGCCGCCGGCGGGTTTTCCCTTTCCGACACGCTTCTTCCCCGACCGATCGACCTCGTCGTCAAGGCGCGCACCGTGTTCTTCGCGGAGGTCGCGGCTGACGATCTGCCAACCTATGACCATATGCCATCGCTGATCGGTGCGTCGCCGGAGCAGGCGAAGAGCTACTACCTGCTGCCGCCGGTCGCCTATGCCGACGGCAAGCATTACATCAAGATCGGCGGCGATCCGACCGACCGCATTCTCAAGAGCGAGCCCGAGGTGCGGGCGTGGTTCCGGGGCAGCGCCGGCGCCGGAGCAGCGGAACACATGGGCGGATTGCTCGCCGAGGTGATGCCCGGCTTCAAGCCCGCTTCGACGCATTTCCGCCCCTGCGTGACGTCGTTCACCCGCCACGGCTTTCCCTATATCGGCTTTGCCGGCGGCGATCGTATTGCCGTCGTCACGGGTGGTAACGGCCAGGCGGCGAAAAGCTCCGACGAGATCGGTCGGCTTGGCGCCAAGCTGGTGATGGATGGTCGGATCGACGATCCGGCCTATGAAACGGATTTCGCCGTCTCGTTCCGCTAAGCACTGAAGTAAAAGTGTGGCGGCGTGCCAAAGCCGAAACGTCGAGATCGCCGTTTTTCTCTGGCGCTCGGCTTCCCGGTCGGTTAAGGACCGCCTGCCAGTTGGCCGGGCAGCCGCGCTCCGCAAGTGCCGAAAGGCCGCGGGGGGAGGAAAGTCCGGGCTCCACGGAAATACGGTGCCGGATAACGTCCGGCGAGGGCGACCTCAGGGAAAGTGCCACAGAAAGCAAACCGCTCCGCTTGCGGAGTAAGGGTGAAAGGGTGGGGTAAGAGCCCACCGCGGACATGGCGACATGGACGGCACGGCAAACCCCACCGGGAGCAAGACCGAATAGGGATGACGCGGGCGCGCAAGCGTCCAGCCTGTTTCCGGGCCAGTCATCCGGGTGGGTTGCAAGAGGCTGCGTGCAAACGTAGTCCCAGATGAATGGCTGCCACGTTCCGTTGTCTTCGGGCAATGGGGCCATACAGAACCCGGCTTACAGGCCAACTGGCGATTTCTTCCTTCTATAGCGCCGCGCGTCTTGTTAGACGCGCAAAGGTCGCGGTAGCACTTCGAATTGCTGCATGTATCCTTAAATCGAATACGATTTAAGGATACATGCAGTAGACGGCGATGCTCTTAGCAGCAGCGAGGCTTTGGGCAGCGCAAGTTCGGCTGACGTCCTTTGCTCTTTGTGCCAGCTAGGACGCGAAAACCATGGCCGCAGCGCCGTCCGCCCGCTTGGCTGCAATCTTGCTGATATTCCGATTTCCCAACGATTTGAAGCCGTTTGGCCGTCGCATTGCGAGGCATCGGGGGTGCTTTCGTAACCCTTCGTTAAACTTAACAACCTATCAATATTTGATCAGCTACCCAGCTGTTCAAGAGCCAATCCCATTGACGCCCATATGGTCCCATGATATCCCATAATGGTACTGCGCAAGGGCCGCGTCGTGGCCCGTCATCGCAAAATTCCAGTGTCTCCCGGCTTCGGGAGATGGGCGGACATGTTGGTGTCCGGCGGGGGCGTTTTGTGGGTGTGGTCGAGTGTTCCCGCGGGTCGATGATAATGGCCCGTCAGTCTTGGGCGGCCGTTTCGCGTCATGAACCGCTTCTTGTCAAATGCTACCAATCGGATCGATGCAAAGGGGCGGGTGTCCGTGCCTTCGGCGTTTCGTTCCGTGCTGTCGGATGGAGGCGTTCGAGAGCTATACTGCTTCCAGGATTTCGTCTTTCCGGCGATCAGCGTCGGTGGGCCGGAGCTCCTGGATCGGTTCGAGAGGCAGATGGCGGCCGAGGATCCTTTTTCTCCGGCGGCCAACGAGATGTCGCTGCTCGTTCACGGGGGCGGGGTCTTCGTCAAGCTCGATCCGGAAGGTCGGTTGATGGTGACGGATTTCATCCGCGACTTCACCGGTATCTCGACCGACGTGATGTTCGTCGGGCGGGGCGATTATTTTCAGCTCTGGGAGCCGCAGGCCTTTGCAAAGGCGCAAGCGGCGGCCCGGGAAGGGCGCAAATCACGGGGGTTGCGTCCGGAATAGAATGGAGAGGCGGAATGGTGACGGAACAAGGCGGAGGAACTTCTGAAGCCGATGGCGGACCGGTCCGTCACATTCCCGTCCTCCTGAGCGAGGTTCTCGCGGCGCTCGATCCGGCCCCCGGCAAGGTCATTCTCGACGGCACGTTTGGTGCCGGCGGTTATGCATCCGCCATCCTCGATGCTGGCGCCGATGTGATCGCGCTCGATCGCGATCCGACGGCGATCGCCGCGGGCCAGTCGATGGCTGCGGCCGCGGGTGGTAAGCTCAAGCTCATTCACTCCCGTTTTTCGCAGCTCGCCGAGCATGCGCCCGCCGGCAGTCTCGACGGCGTGGTGCTCGATATCGGCGTGTCGTCGATGCAGATCGACGAGGCCGAGCGCGGCTTCTCCTTCCAGAAGAAGGGCCCGCTCGACATGCGCATGTCGGCAGCCGGCGTTTCTGCCGCCGACGTCGTCAACCGGGCCAAGGTTTCCGATCTCATCCGCATCTTCGGTTTCCTCGGCGAGGAAAAGCAGTCGGGCCGCATCGCCCGCGCCATCGAAAAGCGCCGGGCCGAAACGCCGTTCGAAACCACCCGCGATCTCGCCGGGTTGATCGAAATCGTCACTCCGCGCAAGGCCAAGGACAAGATCCATCCGGCAACCCGCGTCTTCCAGGCGCTGCGCATCTTCGTCAACGATGAACTCGGCGAACTCGCCCAGGCGCTTTTTGCCGCCGAGCGGGCGCTGAAGCCGGGCGGCCGTCTCGTGGTCGTCACCTTCCATTCGCTCGAAGACCGGATCGTCAAGGCTTTCTTCCAGGATCGCTCGGGCAAGGCTGCGGGTTCGCGCCATCTGCCACTGGTGACCGCGCGTGCGGCAACCTTCACACCAGTTGGAAAGCCTATGGTGGCCGCCAGCGAGGAAGAAGCGTCCCTCAATCCGCGCGCCCGGTCTGCCAAGCTCAGAGCCGGTATCCGCACGGAAGCGCCATCGCCGGGAAACGATCTATCCATTTTCAATCTGCCGGAACTGGCGAGCCTTGCACGGTTGGGGGGCTGAGAGAGATATGCTGCGAACACTCGACATAGTCCTGATCGTCGTCATGACGGCAGCCGCCACGGTCACCTACACGATCAAGCATCGTGCCGAAAACAAGCTGGAAGAGGTGCGCAGGCTCGATGCCGCCATCAAGCTGGAAGAAGACACGATCGACCTTCTGCGCGCCGACTGGGCGCTGCTGACGCAGCCGAACCGGCTGGAACGTCTGGTTGGCGCCTTCGGCGCTGATCTGCAACTGGCACCGACGCCGTCGACGCAACTCGTGCGCCCGCAGGAGCTGCCGATGCTGAAGGCCGACGTGCCGCCGACGGAAGAAGAAAAGAAGCTCGCCGCCGCCAAGGCGTCGGAGAAAAAGACCGATAATATCGCAACAGGTTCGGTGGCGCGCTGATGTCGTTTCTCTCCCGCATCATGGTCTTGAAGAGCAAGGCGCATTTCTCCGCAGGCGGCAACAACCTGCCGGCCGAGGCCAAGCTCAACGTCACCTTCCAGGGCACACGCAAGAAGACCACCAATCAGGCGAAGAACCGCGTGGCGATCATCATCGCCAGCTTCGGCATCGTCTATGCGGTCATCGGTGGCCGCCTGGTGCAATACGGCATGGCGCAGCCGGAGACGGTTTCGAGTATCGGCCGCGCCGACAATCTGATGGCCTCGCGCCCGGATATTCTCGACCGCAACGGCGAGATCCTCGCCACCGACATCCGCACGGTCTCTCTCTATGCCGAGCCGCACAAGATCGTCGATGCGGATGAGGCGGTCGAGCGGCTTGCAACCGTGCTGCCCGATCTCAACGCCCGCGACATCTACAACAAGCTGAAGTCGAAATCGCGCTTCCAGTGGCTGCGCCGCCAATTGACCCCGAAGCAGCAGAGCGAAATCCTGGCGCTCGGCATTCCCGGCGTCGGTTTCCGGCCGGAAAAGCGCCGCTTCTATCCGGGCGGCCCGACCGCCGCCCATGTTCTCGGCCACGTCAACATCGACAACCGCGGTGTTGCCGGCATGGAGCGCTACATCGACGGGCAGGGGCTCGCCGATCTCGCCGCCATCGGCATGACCAGCGATGCCAAGCTCGAGCCGGTCAAGCTGTCGATCGACGTTCGGGTGCAGAACATCGTGCGCGACGTCATCGATGCCGGCATGAAGAACTACCAGGCGCTGGCCGCCGGGGCCGTGGTGCTCGACGTCAATACCGGCGAAGTGCTGGCGTTGGCGTCGGTCCCCGATTACGACCCGAACAAGCCGGCCGAAGGTGCCGAAGAGGGCTGGATGAACCGCATGTCGAACGGCACGTTCGAGATGGGCTCCACCTTCAAGACGTTCACGATCGCCATGGGTCTCGATTCCGGCAAGGTAACGCTCAACGACAGCTTCGACGCCTCGGCACCGATCCGCATCGGCGGCTTCACCATCAAGGACTTCCACGGCAAGCGCCGGGTGCTGACCGTTCCGGAAATCTTCCAGTATTCGTCGAACATCGGCACCGCCAAGATCGCCGACCTGATCGGCATTCCCGGCCACAAGGAATTTCTGACCCGGATCGGCCTGCTGTCGAAGCTGCCGACCGAGCTGCCGGAAGTCAAATCCCCGAGCCAGCCGCGCGAATGGAAGAAGATCAACTCGATCACCATCTCCTTCGGCCACGGCGTTTCGACGACGCCGCTGCAGACGGCTGTCGCAGGTGCCGCGCTCGTCAACGGCGGCAAGCTGATCCCGCCGACCTTCCTGCCACGCTCGCAGGAGCAGGCCGATGAACTGGCGACGACGGTCGTCAAGAAAAGCACCAGCGACGACATGCGCTTTCTGCTTCGCTGGAACGGCATCGCCGGTTCGGGCAAGCGCGCGCAGGTGCCGGGCTTCAACGTCGGCGGCAAGACCGGCACGGCCGACAAGGTCGTCAACGGCCGCTATGCCAGCGACCAGAACTTCAACGCCTTTCTCGCAGCGTTTCCGATCGACAATCCGAAGTACATCGTGCTGACTTTCATTGACGCGCCGAAGACCGGCGAAGGCGGCGGACGGACCGCCGGCTCGAATGCCGCGCCCATGGTTCGCGACATCATCAGCCGCTCCGCACCGCTTCTCGGCGTCGAACCGAAGTTCGGAGAAGATGGTTCTGCCATGCTTGTGTCTTATTAGGCATGAAATGAGAATGCGGACGATTCGCGATTCCGGCGAATTGAGAGCGATGTGAGACGTGCGGTTCATGAAGATAAAAGACCTGGCGGGAACGAGCTTCCCTGAACTTTCTGCGCAACTGGATGGCGCTTCCTCGCAGATCGAGGTTGCCGGCATTACGGCCGACAGCCGGCATGTGCAGCCAGGAGATCTTTTCGTCGCCGTCTCCGGCACCAAGGCAAACGGCACCAGCTATATCGTCGACGCGCTTGCGCGCGGCGCCGTTGCCGTCGTCGCTGAATCCGGCGTCAAGCCTGATGGATCCTCCGCACCCGTTCTTTCGCTCGGCAACCCGCGCGCCTTTCTCGCGCGCGCCGCCGCCGCGTTCTACGGTCGCCAGCCTGAGACGATGGTTGCGGTGACGGGCACGGCCGGCAAGACCTCGGTCGCCTCCTTCACCCGGCAGATCTGGGCGCATTCGGGCCTTGCTGCCGCGATGATCGGCACGACAGGCGTGGTGGCGCCCGGCCGCAACGACTACGGTTCTCTCACCACGCCCGATCCGGTTTCCCTGCACAAGCTTCTTGCCGAACTCGCAGATGCCGGCGTCACCCATGCGGCGATGGAGGCTTCCAGCCACGGCCTCGACCAGAGCCGGCTCGACGGCGTCAAGCTTTCGGCTGCGGCCTTTACCAATCTCGGCCGCGACCACATGGACTACCATCCGACGGTCGAGCACTATATGGCGTCCAAGATGCGGCTGTTCGAAGCGTTACTGCCGAAGGGCGCGCCCGCGGTTGTCTTTGCCGACGACCAGTGGTCGGAACAGGCGATTGCGGCTGCCCGCAAGGCCAAGCTCGACGTGCGCACCGTCGGCCGCAAGGGCGAATTCATCTCGCTGAAGCGGGTCGAACATTTCCGCCACAAGCAGTCGGCCGAAGTGCATGTCGGCGACGACATCTTCGAAATCCATATTCCGCTTGCCGGCGATTTCCAGGTTGCCAACGCGCTTGTCGCGGCGGGACTTGCGATCTCCACCGGCATCAGCGCCAAGGCGGCGTTCTCCGCGCTTGAAAAGCTGCAGGGTGCCTCCGGCCGCCTCGAACTGGTCGGCCAGACCAGGGACGGCGCGCTTGCCTATGTCGACTATGCCCACAAGCCCGATGCGCTCGAAAATGTGCTGGCCTCGGTGCGGCCGTTCACGACGGGCCGCGTTATCGTGGTCTTCGGCTGCGGCGGCGACCGCGACAAGGGCAAGCGACCGATCATGGGCGAGATCGCCACGCGGCTTGCCGACGTCGTGATCGTCACGGATGACAATCCGCGCTCGGAAGTGCCTGAGGTGATCCGCTCGGAAATCATGGCTGCGGCTCCAGGTGCAACCGAAATCGGCGACCGCGCCGAAGCGATCCGTGCCGCCGTCGGCATGTTGACAAGCGGCGACACGCTGATCGTCGCCGGCAAGGGACATGAGGAAGGCCAGACGGTCGGTTCCGTCACGCTGCCGTTCTCGGATCATGCGGAAGTCCGCAAGGCATTGGGAGGTCTGTGATTTGAACTGGCTCTGGACAAGCAGCGATCTTCTGGCCGCAATGAACGGCCGTCCGGTTGGAAACCTGCCCGAAGGAGTAAGCGGCATATCGATCGACAGCCGCTCGGTCGGCAAGGGCGAAGCCTTCTTCGCGATCAAGGGCGACCGGGTCGATGGCCACGACTATGCGGGCCTTGCGCTCGCCAATGGCGCCGCACTCCTCGTTGTCAGCGAAGGCAAACTGCCGGCGCTCGGCCGCCTCAGCGCGCCACTGATCGTCGTCGACGACGTGCTTGAAGCGATGATTCGGCTCGGTTGCGCGGCGCGCGACCGCAGTGCTGCGAAGATCATCGCCGTCACCGGTTCCGTCGGCAAGACCACCACCAAGGAGATGCTGCGGCACGTGCTGGTGCCGCAAGGGCGCGTGCACGCCTCCGTGGCCTCGTTCAACAATCATTGGGGCGTGCCGCTGACGCTTGCGCGCATGCCCGAGGCCACCGATTTCGGCATCTTCGAAATCGGCATGAACCATCCGGGCGAGATCCGGCCGCTGACGAAGATGGTCCGCCCGCATGTGGCAATCGTCACCAGCATCGCTGCCGCTCATCTCGGAAACTTCGACAGCCTGGACCAGATCGCCGAGGCCAAGGCCGAGATCTTCGAGGGCGTCGTCAATGGCGGCCACGCGGTCATCAACCACGACAGTGCCCAGTACAAGCTGCTCGAAAAGGCCGCGGGTACGGCTGGCGTCAGCTATATCCACTCCTTCGGCGTCAACCCGAAGGCGGAGTTCCGCCTCGTCGAGTTTGCCGGTGCGGCGGACGGTTCAGTGCTTTGGGCCGCCCTTGGCGGCCGGACGATGGAAATCACCATCGGCGCTCCTGGACGTCATATCGCCGAGAACGCGCTGGCCGTGCTCGCGGCGGTGAAGCTGGTCGGCGCCGATGTCGACTACGCCGCCTCGTCGCTGGCGACGATGCAGGCCGAAACGGGCAGGGGCCGCCGGCACCAACTGTTGATCGGCGCGGGCACACTGACGCTGATCGACGAGAGCTACAACGCCAATCCGAGCTCGATGCGCGCGGCGATTTCGCTGCTGCAGGATTCAGCACCGGCGCCGGGCGGGCGCCGCATCGCCGTGCTCGGCGACATGCTGGAGATGGGCGAACACGCCGCCGGCGTTCATGCCGCGCTCGCCAAACCTCTCGTCGAAGCCGGCATCACCGATGTCTGGCTTGCCGGGCCGTTGATGGCCCACCTGCGCGACGCGTTGCCGCCGGAAATCTCCGTCGTCTACCGCGAAACGGTGGACGAACTGAAGGCCTATGCACTCGGCGCGGTTGCGACCGGCGACGTGGTGATGATCAAGTCTTCGAAGGGCACGGGCTGCGGCAAGATCGTGCATGCGCTGATCGAAGCCTATCCGGAGCCCGAGGCCGAGGGGGACGAAGCAACTGCGTGATTGCCGGACTGCAAGCGGTTCAGCGGCAATGATGCAGTCGACCAAATGACGACAACGATCTTCGCGTGCCTCAAGCGGCGCGCTGCGTTGTAGTGGTCGTCGCCGATGCTGGCGGCGGTGGATACAGCCTTGGGTTAGGCAGCGCGGCCTAACACTTTCGCATACAAGCGCGTATCGTTTTTCAGATGATTCTGTTGGACGGTGTCCGATTTTAAACCTTTGGGGAAAGGTCCCTTATGCTCATCTGGCTCGTGGAACTGGCGGACCACTTTCAGTTTTTCAATCTCTTTCGCTACATCACGTTCCGTACCGGTGCAGCGCTTTTCACTTCGGCCTTGATCGTTTTCCTTTTCGGTCCGCGCATGATTGCCTCCCTCCGCATCCGTCAGGGCAAGGGTCAGCCTATCCGCGCCGATGGTCCGCAGACGCATTTCAAGAAGGCCGGCACGCCGACGATGGGCGGGTTGATGATCCTTGCGGGCATCGTCGTGTCATCGCTTCTGTGGGCCGATCTTTCCAGCGTCTATGTGGTCTCGACCCTTCTCGTCACGCTCGGTTTCGGCGCCATCGGCTTTTATGACGACTATCTCAAGGTCACCAAGCAGTCGGACAAAGGCTTTTCCGGCAAGGCGCGTCTCGGCTTCGAGTTCATCATCGCCGCGATTGCCGTGTTCTTCATGATGCAGGCGTCGCTTTCGGGCGGTGCTGCCGGCTCGACCTTCGGCTCCTCGGTCACCTTCCCGTTCTTCAAGGACCTCGTGATCAATCTCGGCTATTTCTTCGTGCTGTTCGGTGGCTTCGTCATCGTCGGCGCCGGCAATGCCGTGAACCTGACGGATGGTCTCGATGGGCTTGCCATCGTGCCCGTCATGATCGCGGCGGCCGCCTTCGGCCTCATCGCCTATCTCGCCGGTAACGCCGTTTTCGCCAATTACCTGCAGATCCATTTCGTGCCCGGCACGGGCGAGCTCGCCGTCATCCTCGGCGCCGTCATCGGCGCCGGCCTCGGCTTCCTCTGGTTCAACGCGCCGCCCGCCGCCATCTTCATGGGTGATACCGGTTCGCTGGCGCTCGGCGGCCTGATCGGCACCGTTGCCGTCGCGGTCAAGCATGAATTTGTCATGATCATCATCGGTGGCCTGTTCGTCATGGAAACGCTGTCGGTGATCATCCAGGTGTTCTGGTTCAAGCGCACCGGGCGCCGCGTCTTCCTGATGGCGCCGATCCACCACCACTTCGAAAAGAAGGGCTGGACGGAAAGCCAGGTCGTGATCCGCTTCTGGATCATCGCCGTCATCCTTGCGATGGTCGGCCTGTCCACCCTCAAGCTGCGGTGAGCGGACGATGATCGCGGTCAGCACATTCAGGGGCAAGAAGGTCGCTCTTTTCGGGCTTGGTGGTTCGGGGCTGGCGACTGCGCAGGCGCTCGTCGCCGGCGGCGCCGAGGTGACGGCCTGGGACGACAATCCCGACAGCGTCGCCAAGGCCGGCGAGGCGGGTGTGCCGACAGCGAACCTGCACGGCATCGACTGGCGTGCCTTTGCCGCCTTCGTGCTTTCGCCCGGCGTGCCGCTGACCCATCCGAAGCCGCATTGGACCGTCGACCTCGCGCATGCCGCTGGCGTCGAGATCATCGGCGATGTCGAGCTTTTCGTGCGCGAGCGCCGGGCGCAGGCGCCCGATGCCCCGTTCATCGCCATTACCGGCACCAACGGCAAATCGACGACCACGGCGCTGATCGCCCATATCCTGAGGGAAAGCGGCCGTGACACCCAGCTCGGCGGCAATATCGGCACGGCCGTACTGACGCTTGAGCCCCCGAAGGCCGGCCGCTTCTATGTGGTCGAGTGCTCGTCCTACCAGATCGATCTGGCGCCGACGCTCAACCCGACGGCCGGTATCCTGCTCAATCTCACGCCCGATCATCTCGATCGGCACGGCACCATGCAGCACTATGCCGATATCAAGGAGCGGCTGGTGGCCGGCAGCGGCACGGCGATCGTCGGTGTCGACGACAGCTTCTGCGCACTGATTGCCGATCGCGTCGAGCGGGCGGGCACCAAGGTGGTTCGCATCTCGCGCCGGCATGTTCTGGCCGACGGGATCTATGCCGAAGGCTCGCGCGTCCTTGAGGCGCACGGCGGAACGTCGCGGCTCTTCGTAGATCTCGATGGCATCCAGACGCTGCGCGGCGGCCATAATGCGCAGAATGCTGCCGCGGCAATCGCCGCATGCCTTGCCGTCGATGTCAGCGAAGACGAGATACGCCAGGGGCTGAAAAGCTTCCCCGGCTTGAAGCATCGCATGCAGCCGGTCGGCCGCAAGGGTGCTGTCGTATTCGTCAACGACAGCAAGGCGACCAATGCGGATGCAGCGGCCCCGGCGCTGTCGAGCTACGAGCGCATCTACTGGATCGCCGGCGGCCTTCCGAAGGAGGGCGGCATCACTTCGCTGTCGCCGTTCTTCCCGAAGATCGTCAAGGCCTACCTGATCGGTGAGGCCGCACCGGCCTTTGCCGCAACGCTCGGCGAGGCGGTGCCCTTCGAGATTTCAGGCACGCTGGAAAAGGCCGTGGCGCATGCCGCAGCAGATGCCGAGCACGATGACAAAGGCGCGTCGGCGGTGATGTTATCCCCGGCTTGCGCAAGTTTCGACCAGTATAAGAACTTTGAAATACGCGGCGATGCCTTCGTGACGCACGTCAAGGCATTGCAGGGCGTGACGATGCTGATCTGACGCTCGCCGTCCGCGCGCCCATCCGGCGCGCGACGGGTGGCGGTGATGCCGGGGTTTCGGACGTTTGGCGCAGGCGCGCCTGATAAAGGGGACTGACAGATGGTAAGCCGAGCCGAACGTGGCCCTGTGGCCGACTGGTTCTGGACGATCGACAGGTTCTTCCTGGCGACCTTCATCCTGTTGATGGGCGTGGGCTTCATGCTGTCGTTTGCGGCAAGCCCGGCGGTCGCCGAGCGCATCGGCCTCGACAGCTTCCACTTCGTCAAGCGCCACGCCGTCTTCCTCTTGCCGTCGCTGGTGGTGATGGTCGCCATCTCCTTCCTGTCGCCGAGGCAGGTGCGCCGCGCCGCGATCATCCTGCTCGGCGTGTCGCTCGCGATGATGGTGCTGGTGCTGTTCATCGGCCAGGAGGTCAAGGGCTCGATGCGCTGGATCTCAATCGCCGGCATTTCCATCCAGCCCTCGGAATTCATGAAGCCAGCCTTCGTGGTCGTCTGCGCCTGGTTGTTTTCGGAACATGCGCGCCAGCCGGAAATTCCCGGCAATCTCTTTGCCATCCTGCTCTTCGGCATTGTCGGCGCGCTGCTCGTCGCCCAGCCCGACCTTGGCCAGACGATCCTGACGACCGCGGTCTGGGGCGGCATGTTCTTCATGGCCGGCATGCCGTGGCTGTGGATCATCGTGCTCGCCGGCGCTGCCTTCGGCGGCTTCTTCGTCGCCTATACCATGCTGCCGCACGTGGCCGGCCGTATCGACAAATTCCTGACCGGGGAGGGCGATACCTTCCAGATGGACACGGCGCGCGAGGCGATCATCCGCGGCGACTGGTTCGGCCGCGGTCCGGGCGAAGGCATCGTCAAGCGCATCATTCCCGATAGCCACACCGACTTCGTGTTCTCGGTGGCGGCTGAAGAATTCGGCATCGTCTTCTGCATGCTGATCGTGATGATCTTCGCCTTCCTGGTGCTGCGCGGCCTCAACCACGCCTTCCGCGAGCGCAACGACTTCAACCGCTTCGCCGTTGCCGGCCTCGTGCTGCAGATCGGCATCCAGTCGATGATCAACATCGGCGTGAACCTCGAACTGCTTCCGGCCAAGGGCATGACCCTGCCGCTGATCTCCTATGGCGGCTCGTCCATGGTGGCGATCTGCGTCACCGCCGGCTTCATCCTGGCGCTCACGCGCCATCGCCCAGAGAAGCGCGCCGTGGAGCGTAGCCTGTTTCGGTCCGGCATTGGCGTGCCGGCGGAGTAAAGAATGACCAAAGGCATTATCCTTCTTGCCGCCGGGGGTACCGGCGGCCATCTGTTCCCGGCCGAGGCGCTCGCCCATGAGCTGAAGGCCAACGGCTATTCGGTGCATCTGGTGACCGACAGTCGCGCCGAGCGTTTCGCCGGCAAGTTCCCGGCAGACGAGGTGCATGTGGTGCCGTCGGCAACCATCGGCTCGAAGAACCCCATTCATGTCGTGCGCTCGCTGTGGACGCTCTGGACCGGCATGCGTGCCGCGCGCCAGCTGATCGCCCGGCTGCGGCCGAAGGCCGTCGTCGGTTTCGGCGGCTACCCGACCGTGCCGCCGCTGCTGGCGGCAACCGGCATGGGCGTGCCGTCGATGATCCATGAACAGAACGCTGTCATGGGTCGTGCCAACAAGGCGCTCGCCTCCCGCGTCAAGGCGATCGCCGGCGGCTTCCTGCCCGAGGGCACCGGTACCTTTGCCGCCAAGACGGTGACGACGGGCAACCCGGTGCGTCCGGCCGTGCTCGATGCTGCCAAGGTGCCTTATGTCGCGGCGGCGGGCGAAGCGCCGTTCCATCTCGTCGTCTTCGGCGGTAGCCAGGGCGCGCAATATTTCTCGAAGGCGATCCCCCAGGCGATCTGCCGTCTCGACGACGCACTTCGCCAGCGGCTGACGGTGACGCAGCAGGCGCGTCCGGAAGATCGCGACGGCGTCATCGCCACCTATGAGAAGCTCGGCGTTCCCGCCGAGGTCTCGCCGTTCTTCACCGATATGGCCGAGCGCATCGCCGGCGCCCAGCTGGTCATCTGCCGCTCGGGCGCCTCGACGGTTTCCGAGCTTGCGGTCATCGGCCGGCCGGCGATCCTCGTTCCCTATCCTTATGCGCTCGATCACGATCAGGCGGCCAATGCCGCGGCGATTGCCGCCAAGGGCGGCGCAAAGGTGATCGCCCAGGCGGAGCTGACCGCCGAGCGCCTTGCCGGCATTCTTGCTGAGGCCATGGCCAATCCACAATCGCTGGCGCAGATGGCCGCCAATGCGCGCGAAACCGGAAAGCCGGACGCCGCGCGCTTGCTTGCATCGATGGTAGAGGCTATTGCCAGCGGTTTGACAGTCGAGACATTCAAGGAAAAGCGCTCATGAAAATGCCGAAGACGATCGGTCTGGTTCATTTTATCGGTATCGGCGGTATCGGCATGAGCGGTATTGCCGAGGTGCTGCACAATCTCGGTCACCGGGTGCAGGGCTCCGATCAGTCTGATAGCGCCAATGTCCAGCGGCTGCGCGAAAAGGGCATCGAGGTCTACGTCGGCCACAAGGCCGAGAACATCGGCGATGCCGAAGTGGTCGTCGTGTCGACCGCGATCAAGAAGGACAATCCCGAACTGATCGCCGCCCGTGAAAAACTGCTGCCGGTCGTGCGCCGCGCCGAGATGCTGGCCGAGCTGATGCGCTTCCGCAATGCGATCGCCATCGGCGGCACCCACGGCAAGACGACGACGACCTCGATGGTTGCTGCCCTTCTCGATGCCGGTGGGCTCGACCCGACCGTCATCAACGGCGGCATCATCAATGCCTACGGCACCAATGCCCGCATGGGTGAGGGCAAGTGGATGGTGGTCGAGGCCGACGAGTCCGACGGGACCTTCCTCAAGCTGCCTGCCGATGTCGCCGTCGTCACCAACATCGACCCTGAGCATCTCGACCACTACGGCAATTTCGACGCCGTGCGCGCCGCGTTCCGCCAGTTCGTCGAGAACGTGCCATTCTACGGTTTCGGCGTGCTCTGCCTCGATCACCCCGAAGTGCAGACCATGGTCAGCAAGATCGAGGACCGCAAGGTCATCACCTACGGCGAAAACCCGCAGGCCGACGTTCGTTTCCTCAACATCCGCATGGACGGTGCCACTTCCGTCTTCGATATCGAGATCCGCCGTCGCCGCACCGGCCAGGTGATCTCGATGAAGGATCTGCGCCTGCCGATGCCCGGCCGCCACAATGTGTCGAACGCCACGGCCGCGATCGCGGTCGCCCAGCGCCTCGGCGTCAGCCCCGAGGCGATCGCCAAGGGGCTTGCCTCCTTCGGCGGCGTCAAGCGGCGCTTCACCTTTACCGGCGACTGGAACGGCGTGCGCATCTATGACGACTACGGCCACCATCCGGTCGAGATCAAGGCCGTGCTCAAGGCGGCGCGCGAGGCATGCCAGGGCCGCATCATCGCCGTGCACCAGCCGCACCGCTACTCGCGCCTTGCGAGCCTGTTCGAAGATTTTTCAGCCTGCTTCAACGACGCCGACACGGTTCTGATCGCGCCTGTCTATGCGGCCGGGGAGGAAGCGATCGACGGCGTCAACGCCGAAGAGCTCGTCAACCGCATCAAGGCCGGCGGTCATCGCGACGCCCGGCATGTGGTCGGACCCGAAACAATCGCGCCGGTTGTCAGCAAGATTGCGCAGCCGGGTGATTTTGTGGTTCTCTTGGGGGCTGGCAGCATCACCTACTGGGCCGCTGCCCTGCCACGGGAACTCGCAGACATTTCAGGAAATTGAGCATGAAACAGGTCAACGGTCAGAAACTACTCGAAGCACTCGGAAGCGGAGTCAGCGCCGTTCGCGGCCGCATCACGCCCGATGCGCCGATGGATCGCGTGACCTGGTTCCGCGCCGGCGGTCTTGCCGAGCTGATGTTCCAGCCGCACGACACTGACGATCTCATCACCTTCCTGAAGCTGGTTCCGGCTGATGTACCCGTCATGGTCATGGGTGTCGGCTCGAACCTTTTGGTTCGTGACGGTGGCATTCCTGGTGTCGTCATCCGGCTTTCGGCCAAGGGTTTTGGCGATCTCGAACTCGTCGGCGAGAACCGCATCAAGGCCGGCGCGATCTGCCCGGACAAGAACATTGCGGCGATGGCGCTCGATAACGGCATCGGCGGCTTCTATTTCTACTACGGCATTCCTGGCGCGATCGGCGGCGCATTGCGCATGAACGCCGGCGCCAACGGCTCGGAGACCCGCGAGCGCGTCGTCGAGGTGCACGCGGTCGATCGTCAGGGCAATACGCATGTGCTGTCGAATGCCGACATGGGCTATGGCTATCGCCATTCCGCGGCGGCTAAGGACCTAATCTTCACGCACGCCATCTTCGAAGGTTATCCCGAGGACAAGAACAAGATCCGCACCGACATGGACGCCGTGCGCCAGCACCGCGAAACCGTGCAGCCGATTCGCGAAAAGACGGGGGGATCGACCTTCAAGAACCCGGAGGGACATTCGGCCTGGAAGCTGATCGACGAAGCGGGTTGCCGCGGCATGATGATTGGCAGCGCGCAGATGTCGCCGCTGCATTGCAACTTCATGATCAACACCGGTCAGGCGACGGGCTACGAGCTCGAATATCTCGGCGAAACCGTGCGGAACCGCGTGCTCGAACATTCCGGTGTTCGGCTGGAGTGGGAAATCAAGCGCATCGGTACCTTCATGCCGGGCTACGAGATCAAGGAATTCCTCGGCCGCGGCATCGCCTGAGGCTTATGGGAATAGTTTTATGAAGGGCCGCAGCGGCAACGCTGCGGCCCTTTTCGCTTTTCTGGCGTCCTCAGCCGGAGTCTCTTTCTCTCGCCGTCATGCTTGGGCTTGATCCTCGCATCCACGGGTCCAGGTCGGCATCTTTGCGCGGAGGCTGGATCCAGGAAATTGGATTCAGGGAGACAAGATCAGAGCTTGCTGGCAACGAGGGTCGCGGGCTAAAGCCAACTTGTCATGACGTGCCGCAACCAAGCTGGCACCTGCTAACTTCCGCATACTCTAACGTCTGGACTAACAATGGATCAGGGAACTCTGGGAAAAATCGCTGCCATTTTGAATGCTGGTTCAACAAATTATTCCGTTTTTCTGAAGTTGTACGAGGTGCAACTGGGGAGCCAGATAGATTCAACTGCAATTGTTCAGATGGTGTTGGGGACAGGAGCTGTGTTGGGCGGAATAGAAGAAGTACAAAGTGGGTCGGTGTGGCCGGAGGTTATGGAAGCCGTGCTGTATGTTGGTGACTCTAGCGCTGGTCCATCAAGTACAGCACTTAAATCCGGACAATTCACTTCCTTAGTTGAGCTGCTCAAGGCGCAGGTCGACACGATGGTCAAGACATCAGCAACAATCGAGACCTTCTGGCTTAGCAACGGGCATCCCGCCTATCCCGTGTTTTGGGACTTCGCGTTTCTCTTCAGAACGGATGCAACTGCAACTATCTTCATCGGAGCAAGTTCGGACTAGGCAACTGGTCGGAGACTTGGCTACCAGAACTGGCCCACGGAAAGAGCCGCAGCGTTGTCGCTGCGGCTCTTTCGTTTTTTGTGGAACAGGCCGCGTGTGTGGCGAGGCGCAACAGAAATCAGGCCGAAACCTCTTCTTCCGTCGACAGCACCAGGCAAACGAGCGTGATCGCAGCGGCCCCCAGCAGATAGTAGCCGACATGGTCGAGGCTGTAGTTGGTCGCAAGCCAGGTGGCGATGTAGGGCGCGAGCGACGCGCCGAAGATGCCGGCGAGGTTGAAGGTCATCGACGCGCCGGTATAACGCACCGAGGTCGGGAAGGGGGCGGCGAGTGCTGCGCCAATCGGACCATAGGTGAGCCCCATCAGGCCGAGGCCGAGGATGGAGAACAGGAAGGCGCCGCCGAGACCGCCGGCCATGAGCGGTGCCATGACCAGGCCGAAGGCGCCGATGCCGATGGTGGTGATGATCAGCACCAGGCGGCGGCCGTAGCGGTCCGACAGGATGCCCGAGACCGGGATCATCAGGCCGAAGAAGACGACACCGGTCATCTGCACGACGAGGAACTGCTCACGCGAATAGCCGAGCTTGGCCGTGCCCCAGGACAAAGAGAACACCGTCATCAGGTAGAACAAGACGAAGGTGGCAAGCGCCACGAAGGTGCCGAGCACGAGGCTGCGCTTGTGGAACCGGAAGATCTGCGCGATCGGAACCTGGACGCGCTCGTGCTTGTCGATCGCCTTCTGGAATTCCGGCGTCTCGGTGATCTTCAGGCGGACATAGAGGCCGACGATAACCAGCAGGATGCTGGCAATGAAGGGCACGCGCCATCCCCAGGCGAGGAAGGCCTCATCTGTCATGACTTCGCCGAGGATGAGGAAGGTACCGGCCGACAGGATGAAGCCGATCGGGGCGCCGAGCTGCGGGAACATGGCATACCATGTGCGCTTGCCCTCGGGCGCGTTCTCGGTTGCGAGCAGCACGGCGCCGCCCCATTCGCCACCGAGGCCGAGGCCCTGGCCGAAGCGGCAAAGGGCGAGCAAGAGCGGGGCCGCGACGCCGATCGACGCGTAGGTCGGCAAGAGGCCAATGACGACGGTGGAAATGCCCATGGTCATCAGCGCTGCGACCAGCGTCGCCTTGCGGCCGACCTTGTCGCCGAAATGGCCGAAGATCACTGCGCCGAACGGGCGGGCGAAGAAGGCGATGGAGAAGGTGGCGAAGGATTGCAGCATGGCCGATGTCGGGTCGGACGTCGGAAAGAAGAGATGCGGGAATACGAGCACCGCTGCGGTGGCGTAAACGTAGAAGTCGAAGAATTCGATGGTGGTGCCGACGAGGCTGGCGAACAGCACCCGGGCAGGGGAGTTCACTGCCGGCGTCTGCAACGCGCTATCCTTCGGCGACAGGGAGGTTGTCGCGTCTGTCATTGTTGTCGTTCCTGATATGGATGTCATGCCGTCTTGGGAGGCGGTCGGGGCGTCTTAACGCAAGTTTCCGCATGTTGAAACCCTGAATTCGTAAGAAATGCGAACGAATCCGAGGGGTGGCGCAGCATTATTCCGAGGGTGCATGGCTCGCGCGAATCATAGGCACGGCTGCTCCTAAAATAGGCAGACAAGTGAAGGCCCGGCGTGCGGTTTCGTGTTTTGCGGGCGATGACATCCCTGTCACAACCGGGGTTGACCGGAATCAAAATGTGGCAAACTCTGGGCGATTGAAGCGATCAGCTTCGGTTTTCGGGAGCGAATGCATGTTCAAGAAGCTTTCTGCGGAATTTCTCGGTACATTCTGGCTCGTTTTCGGCGGCTGCGGCAGTGCGGTGCTGGCGGCTGCGTTTCCGGCTGTTGGGATCGGCCTGCTCGGCGTTTCCTTCGCCTTCGGCCTCACCGTTCTCACCATGGCCTATGCCGTCGGCGGCATTTCCGGCGGCCATTTCAACCCGGCCGTTTCTGTTGGTCTGACCGTTGCCGGCAAGTTCCCAGCCTCCAGCCTCATCGGCTACATCATCGCCCAGGTGCTGGGCGCGATCGTCGCTGCAGCCGTGCTCTACGTCGTCGCCAGCGGCAAGGCGGACTTCCAGCTCGGCGACTTTGCCGCCAATGGCTATGGCGAACATTCGCCCGGCGGCTATTCGCTGACGGCCGCGCTGGTGATGGAAGTGGTGATGACCTTCTTCTTCCTGTTCATCATTCTCGGTGCCACCCATGGCCGCGTGCCCTCAGGCTTTGCGCCGATCGCCATCGGCCTGGCGTTGACGCTGATCCATCTGGTGTCGATCCCGGTCACCAACACATCGGTCAATCCGGCCCGCTCCACAGGGCAGGCGCTATTCGTTGGAGACTGGGCGCTTTCGCAGCTTTGGCTCTTCTGGCTGGCTCCGATCGTCGGCGCCGCGATCGCGGGAATCGTCTGGAAAATCGTCGGTGAAGACGATTAATCGCTTCGGCAAAAACGACTGATCGTTAAGCCGAAAATACCGCCAATCGTTAAGGCCTCGCACCGAATTGGTGCGGGGCCTTCATTTTTTAGCGGTTTGTGTTTTGTGTAAACAGGCCGCGCCAACGCGCTGATTTCGTGCCAGAAAGCGTTGTAATCGCAACGTTTTCGAGCACGGCTGCCGATCGTTTCCCGACTAAGGTTAATAAAAGTAAACGGTTCATTAACTATAATGCCGTTCTAGTGCCTCCGATGGCCACCGGTGACTCGCGTTGCCGGATTCAGCCAGGCGCAAGCAAGCGTTGCGATAGTGACGTATTTTCGGGGGTATGAATGAACGGCAAGCATGTAGCTGTCCTTATGGGCGGATTTTCTTCGGAGCGACCGGTGAGCCTGTCGTCCGGGGCTGCATGCGCCGATGCTCTGGAAGCGGAAGGTTTCCGCGTTACGCGTGTAGACGTCGCGCGCGATGTCGCTTCGGTTCTGGCCGCGCTGCGCCCGGACGTCGCCTTCAACGCCCTTCACGGTCCGTTCGGCGAGGATGGCACGATCCAGGGCATTCTTGAATATCTGGAAATTCCCTACACCCATTCTGGCGTTCTGGCCTCCGCACTCGCCATGGACAAGGCGCAGGCCAAGCACGTGGCCGCCGCCGCCGGTGTTCCGGTTGCCGAAGCGCTGGTGATGGATCGCCGGGGCTTTGGTCCGAAACATCCGATGCGCCCGCCATACGTCGTCAAGCCCGTCAGCGAAGGCTCGAGCTTCGGCGTCGTCATCGTCAAGGAAGATCAGTCGCATCCGCCGCAGGTCGTTACCTCGAGCGAGTGGCGTTATGGCGACCGAATCATGGTCGAACGTTATGTCGCCGGCCGCGAACTCACCTGCGGCGTCATGGGCGATAAGGCGCTTGGCGTCACCGAAATCATCCCGCAGGGCCACGCCTTCTACGATTATGATTCCAAATACGTAAAAGGTGGCTCGCAACACGTCATTCCGGCACAGGTTTCACCAAATATTTACCAAAAAATACAAACACTCGCATTGAAGGCGCATCAGGCAATCGGTTGCCGGGGCGTCAGCCGATCCGACTTTCGCTTCGACGACCGTACCTCCGGTGAAGGCGAATTGATCTGGCTGGAAATCAACACCCAGCCCGGCATGACCCCAACCTCCCTGGTGCCCGAGATGGCTCAGCATGCTGGCCTTGGTTTTGGCGAGTTTCTGACTTGGATGGTGGAGGACGCTTCGTGCTTGCGGTAAGGGGCAAAAGGGGCAAGAGAGTTCGTGACCCGCTGGGCGCAGTTGCTGCCGAGGCGGATGGCGCACGCGTTCTGCCGCGGCCGCTTCGCAAGGCCGTTCGCTTCCTGGTCAGCCTCGGCAGCGGCCGCGTCCGCTTTCCAGCCCATACCGGCACGATCGCTGCCGTCGCGTTTTTCGCCGCCACCGGCTTTTACGGCATGTCGCTCGGCGGCCATACACAGAACGTCGCGCAGGCATCGACGACGGCGGCCGGCTTTGCCATCGAGGACGTGCGCGTCTCCGGCAACGAGCAGACCTCCGAGATCGATATCCTGCAGCAGCTCGGCCTTGACGGCACGACGTCGCTGGTGGCGCTCGACATCATCGAAGCGCGCAAGCTGATCGCCGAACTGCCCTGGGTGCAGGGCGTTACGGTTCGCAAGGTCTATCCGAGCACGATCGAAGTCACGCTCACCGAGCGCAAGGCCTTTGGCATCTGGCAGCACGGCTCCGACCTGTCGCTGATCGAGCGCAGCGGCAGCGCGATTGCGCCGCTGCGCGACAACAAGTTTGCAGCCCTGCCGCTGTTCGTCGGCCGCGACGCCGAGACGGCAGCGGCCGATTTCTACGACGAGTTTTCCCGCTGGCCGGAGATTCGCTCGCGGGTGAGGGCCTTCGTGCGCGTCGCCGGCCGTCGCTGGGATCTGCGCCTCGACAACGGCATCGTCGTCAAGCTGCCGGAACACGATGTCGCCCGTGCGATGAAGGTTCTGTCGGAGATGGAAAGCGAGCACCAGCTGCTCGAGCGCGACATCGCCGCAGTCGATCTGCGGCTGGAAGATCGAACCACAGTTCAATTGACGCCGGATGCGGTCACCCGGCGCGAAGTTGCCTTGAAGGCGAGGGACAAGATGCTGAAGGCGCAGGAGACGGAGAGAAAGAAAGAGGGGCGGATATGAGTTTGTTCGGTTCCTCCAGCTTTGGCCTGCCGCGCCTGAAGCCGCTTTCTTCGAAGCGGTCTCATGTCGTCTCGGTGCTGGATATCGGCTCGACGAAGATCGTGTGCATGATCGGCCGGCTGACGCCGCGCGCCGAAAGCCAGATCCTGCCGAACCGCACGCATAGCGTCGAGATCATCGGCATCGGCCACCAGAAATCCCGCGGCGTGAAGAACGGCGTCGTCGCCGATCTCGATGCGGTCGAAAGCGTCGTGCGGCTCGCCGTCGATGCGGCCGAGCGCATGGCCGGCCTCACCATCGACAGCCTCATCGTCAACATTTCCGCAGGCCGCCTGCAGAGCGACGTCTATACCGCGACCATCGACCTCGGTGGCCAGGAAGTCGATGCCAGCGACCTGAAGAGAGTGCTGTCGGCCGCCGGCCAGCAATCGCTGCGTTCCGACCGCGCCATCCTGCATTCGCTGCCGACTGGCTTCTCGCTCGACGGCGAGCGCGGCATCCGCGATCCGCTCGCCATGTTCGGCGACGTGCTCGGCGTCGACATGCACGTGCTGACCGCGGAGCGGGCGGCGCTGAAGAATCTCGAACTTTGCGTCAACCGAGCGCATCTCTCGGTCGAGGGCATCGTTGCGACGCCCTATGCCAGCGGTCTGGCGGCTCTTGTCGATGACGAAGTCGAACTCGGCTGCGCCGCGATCGACATGGGTGGCGGCACGACGACGATCTCGGTCTTTGCCGAGGGCAAGCTGGTTCACGCCGACGCGGTCAGCCTCGGCGGCCACCATGTGACGACGGACCTGGCGCGCGGTCTTTCGACCCGCATCGAAGACGCCGAACGGCTGAAGGTCGTGCACGGCTCGGCCCTGCCCAACAGCGCCGACGAGCGCGACATCGTCTCGGTCCCGCCGATCGGCGAGGACGACCGCGACCAGCCGACCCACGTGCCGCGCGCTCTGGTGTCGCGGATCGTACGCGCCCGCATCGAGGAAACGCTGGAGCTCATCCGCGACCGCATCCAGCGCTCGGGCTTCAGCCCGATCGTCGGCAAGCGCATCGTGCTGACGGGTGGCGCCAGCCAGTTGACCGGCCTGCCGGAAGCGGCACGCCGCATCCTGGCGCGCAATGTTCGTATCGGCCGTCCGCTCGGAGTTTCCGGGCTGCCGGCTGCTGCCAAGGGACCGGCGTTCTCCACGGCCGTCGGTCTGATGATCTATCCGCAGGTCGCCGACCTCGAAACGCATGCGGCCCAGGGCGGCATGTTCTCGTCGATCGGCAACGGCAACGGCCGCATCGCCCGCATGGGCCAGTGGCTGAAGGAAAGTTTTTAGAGCGCCGCGCGTCCGGATGGACGTGCAAAGCGCGCTCTAAGGTTTGTGACGTGCATAAGCCTTTCCGAAAATCGCAGACGATTTTCGGGGTTATGCGCGGAGTACGGCCGGCACCGAACAGGGACGATGCCGGACGAAGACAAAGTTGGAATTTCAAGGATTTGGTCGGCTCGGCAAGGCGGCCAGAAAACAGAAGGAACGGGTACTATGACTATCAACTTGCAGAAGCCGGATATCACGGAGCTGAAGCCCCGCATCACCGTCTTTGGTGTTGGCGGCGGCGGCGGCAATGCCGTCAACAACATGATCACAGCGGGTCTTGAAGGCGTCGACTTCGTCGTTGCCAACACCGACGCGCAGGCGCTGACCATGACCAAGGCAGAACGGGTCATCCAGATGGGTGTCGCCGTGACCGAGGGTCTGGGCGCCGGCTCGCAGCCGGAAGTCGGCCGCGCGGCTGCTGAAGAGTGCATTGATGAGATCATCGATCACCTGCATGGCACCCACATGTGCTTCGTCACCGCCGGCATGGGCGGCGGCACCGGCACCGGTGCAGCCCCGATCGTCGCGCAGGCCGCCCGCAACAAGGGCATCCTGACTGTCGGCGTCGTCACCAAGCCTTTCCATTTCGAAGGCCAGCGCCGCATGCGGCTCGCCGACCAGGGCATCGCCGAACTGCAGAAGTCGGTCGACACCCTGATCGTCATCCCGAACCAGAACCTCTTCCGCATCGCCAATGACCGCACGACGTTTGCCGATGCGTTCGCGATGGCCGACCAGGTCCTCTATTCGGGTGTTGCCTGCATCACCGACCTCATGGTCAAGGAAGGCCTCATCAACCTCGACTTCGCCGACGTCCGCTCGGTGATGCGCGAAATGGGTCGCGCCATGATGGGCACCGGCGAAGCCTCGGGCGAGGGCCGCGCAATGGCCGCTGCCGAAGCTGCGATCGCCAACCCGCTGCTCGACGAAACCTCGATGAAGGGCGCACAGGGCCTCTTGATCTCGATCACCGGTGGTCGCGACCTGACCCTGTTCGAACTCGACGAAGCTGCGACCCGCATCCGCGAAGAAGTCGATCCGGACGCCAACATCATCCTCGGCGCCACGTTCGACGAAGAACTTGAAGGCCTGATCCGCGTATCGGTCGTTGCCACCGGTATCGATCGCACGGCCGCGGAGGTAGCCGGTCGTTCGGCCGACTTTCGTTCGGTAGCAGCGCAGAAGCCGATCATCCGTCCGTCCGCAGCCATTCCGGCACAGCAGCCGGCGGTTGCCCAGCACCAGCCCGCTCCGGTCCAGCAGCCGGTCGCCCAGCCGGTGCAGCAGCAGAACTCCGTCGACCAGATCGCGCTTGCGATCCGCGAAGCGGAAATGGAACGCGAACTCGACATCGCAACCCGCGCCGCCACCCAGGCTCCGGCTCCGATGCAGCAGGCTCACGACGACTTTCGTCCCCAGAGCAAGCTCTTTGCCGGTGCCGCACCGGTAGAAGCCGCTCCGGTCATGCGCCAGCCGGCTCCAGTTCAGCGTCCGGTCGAAATGCCGGTTCACGCACAGGTCCAGCCGCAGCCGGTTCAGCGCCAGGAGCCGATCGCTCCGGTGGTGCGCCAGCAGGCCGAGCCGGTTCGCATGCCGAAGGTCGAGGACTTCCCGCCCGTCGTAAAGGCCGAGATGGACCAGCGCGCCCAGCCGGCGCCGCAGTTGCAGGAAGAGCGCGGCCCGATGGGTCTTCTCAACCGCATCACCAGCTCGCTCGGCCTGCGCGAAAGGGAAAGCCCCAGCGTCAACGCCGACATGACGGCCGGTGCGCCGAGTGCGGCTTCCCAGCAGCGCCGTCCGCTTTCGCCGGAGGCCAGCCTCTATGCGCCGCGTCGCGGCCAGCTTGACGATCACGGTCGCGCCGCACCGCAGGCGCGCTCGCACGAAGATGATCAGCTCGAGATCCCGGCGTTCCTGCGCCGTCAATCGAACTGATTTGAAGGCCCGTTCCTTCACCTTGCCGAATGCCCGGGCTACCGCCCGGGCATTTTTGTATTTCTAGCATTCTTTCAATAGGTTGCCGGCGTCGAACGGCGTGTTACAGATGCGTAACAAAACGAAACGAACAGTGATTTGGAATGGTGCCTCAGAACCACTATTTTCAAGCTCGGAATTGGGGATGCATGCGATTCGATCACGCGCTGTCTGTTCGAAACGCAGAGTTCCGGCCTTTGGGCCGAAACTCTCGGGCGCCTTTCTTGCGCCCTGAAAACCGCTGCATCCGCCTGATGTTTGGGCCTTATGGCCATAGGTATTGAAAGTGACGACGAGAATGGGAATCGAACTGCTCGGATTTCAGACCACGATTGCTAGCCCGGTAACGCTCAAGGGAATTGGCGTTCATTCGGGCGCCGAGGTGGAAATCACCTTTCATCCGGCCGAAGCCGATGCGGGCATCGTTTTCCAGCGCGTTCTCGCCAACGGCCGCCTGAGCGAGTTCAAGGCGGTTTCCTCGCAGGTCGGCAACACCGATCTCTGCACCGTTCTCGGCATGTCGCCGGCCACCTCGATCGCAACCATCGAGCATGTGATGGCCGCCATCTACGCGCTCGGCCTCGACAACCTCACCATCGAGGTTCATGGCGCCGAGATGCCGATCATGGACGGCAGCTCCGAACCCTTCATCGATGCGATCGAGCAGGTGGGCGTTCGCGCGCTGGCGGTCAAGCGTCGTTACATCCGCGTGATCAAGCCGGTGCGGATCGAATCAGGTGCGTCCTGGTCGGAATTCACGCCCTATGACGGCATGCGCTTCGAGGTCGAGATCGATTTCGACTGCCCGCTGATCGGTCGCCAGGCCTGGAAGGGCGACATGACGCCTTCGGTGTTCAAGCGCGAACTGTCGCGTGCCCGCACCTTCGGCTTCATGCGCGACGTCGAGCGCCTCTGGGCTGCCGGCTACGCGCTGGGCTCGTCGCTGGAAAACTCGGTCGTGATCTCCGATGACGATTCGGTCATCAATGTCGAAGGCCTTCGCTATACGGACGAATTCGTGCGCCACAAGACGCTCGACGCCGTTGGCGACCTTTCGCTTGCCGGCGCACCGTTTATCGGCTGCTACCGTTCTTATCGCGGTGGTCACAAGATGAACGCAAATGTGCTCAAGGCTCTGCTCAGTGATCCCTCGGCCTACGAGGTCGTCGAAACCGCCACGCCACGTCAGCGCACCCGTGCGCGCGACATGGTTGCGGTTGCAGTTCCGGGCTTCGCGCCCTGGTCCGCATAACAACAAAAAGACACTCTCCTCCAGTCGCCGGCCGAAAGGCCGGCATTTTCATGTCGGCGCCGCCATAAATTTGCATGAATCACCGATCATGACGTTGCGGCATTGAGGCAACTTGCTCTAAAAGCGCATGTCTGGCGGGGTCGATGCCCGCAGAATGGAACGGGAATATCCGATGGTTCTTGCAGTTTCTGTTGATTTGAAAAAGTCAGCGCGTGTGTTCGCCGTGGTAGTCGCGGCCGTTGCCGGCAGCGCCCTGATTACCGCCTGCCAGAACGATCCCGATATCGACATCACCAAGCTGACGGCCGAGACCGATCCGCCGGAGGTGCTGTACAACCAGGGTCTCGCCAACCTCAATGCCGGCAAGACCACGGAAGCGGCGCGCAAGTTCGAAGCGCTCGACCGGCAGCATCCTTTCTCCGAATACGCGCGCAAGGCGCTCGTGATGAACGCCTTCGTCAGCTATCGCAACGGCCAGTACCAGGAGGCGATCAATTCCACCGGGCGCTACCTGAACCTCTATCCGCAGTCGGAAGATGCGGCCTATGCGCAGTACATTCAGGGGCTTGCCTATACCAAGCAGATCCCGGGCGTGACGCAGGACCAGAAGCCGGCCTTTAAGGCGATCGAGGCGATGCAGGCCGTCGTCGACAAGTATCCGGACTCGCAATATGTCGAGGATGCCCAGGCGAAGATCCGCTTTGCCCGCGACCAGCTCGCCGGCAAGGAAATGCAGGTCGGCCGCTATTATCTCGAGCGCAAGGAATACCTCGCCGCCGTGTCGCGTTTCCGCACCGTCGTCGAGAAGTATCCCAATACCAACCAGGTCGAAGAAGCACTGGCCCGTCTGGTCGAAGCCTATTACGCAATGGGCGTGGCCTCCGAAGCGCAGACCGCTGCCGCCGTTCTCGGACACAACTATCCGGACAGCCAGTGGTATGGTGATTCCTTCAAGCTGTTGCAGTCGGGTGGCCTCGAGCCTCGCGAAAGCGGCAATTCCTGGATTGCGCGCGCAGGCAAGAAGCTGATCGGCGCCTGACACGGAAGATTTGACCCCGGATGCTCGCCCAGATCTCGATCCGCGATATCGTCCTGATTGAACGGCTTGATCTGGCGTTCGAGGCCGGCCTGTCCGTGTTGACCGGTGAGACAGGTGCCGGAAAATCGATCCTGCTCGACAGCCTGTCGCTGGCCCTTGGCGGGCGCGGCGACGGCTCGCTCGTGCGTCACGGCTCGGACAAGGGCCAGGTGACGGCGGTCTTCGACGTGCCGATGGGGCACTCGGCACGGCTGATGCTGCGTGACAACGGCGTCGACGATGATGGCGATCTGATTTTCCGTCGCGTGCAGTCGGCCGATGGCCGCACCAAGGCTTTCGTCAACGATCAGCCGGTCAGCGTTCAATTGATGCGGCAACTTGGCCAGACACTGGTCGAAATCCACGGGCAGCATGACGACCGCGCGCTTGTCGATATCGACGCGCACCGCACGCTTCTCGACGCCTTTGGCGGCACGACCGACGAGGCAGAGCAGGTCTCCGGCCTCTACCGCGCCTGGAAAGATGCCGAACGCGGACTGAAGAAGCATCGCGAGCGCGTCGAGGCGGCAGCACGCGAAGCGGACTATCTGCGCTCCTCTGTCGAAGAACTGGAAAAGCTCAGCCCGCGCGATGGCGAAGAGGACGAGCTTGCCGAAAAGCGCGCGCGGATGATGAAGTCCGAGCGGATCGCCGGCGACATCAACGAAGCCTCCGAATTTCTCAACGGCAACGGCTCGCCGGTTCCATTGATTGCCTCGCTGGTGCGCCGGCTGGAGCGCAAGAGCCATGAGGCGCCGGGGCTGCTGGAAGAAACCGTCGAGCTCTTGGATGCCGCGCTGAACCAGCTTTCGGATGCGCAAATGGCCGTCGAGCGAGCGCTGCGCAACACCGAATTCGACCCGAAGGAATTGGAGCGGGTGGAGGAGCGCCTGTTTGCGCTTCGTGGCGCCAGCCGAAAATATTCCGTGCCGGTCGCCGAGCTTCCGGCGCTGGCGGTGCGGATGATTTCCGACCTGGCCGACCTCGATGCCGGCGAGGAGAAGCTGAAGCAACTCGACATGCAGGTTGTTGCGGCACGGGTGGCTTTCGACGCTGCGGCGCGCACCTTGTCCGACAAGCGACAGAACACGGCGTCGGCGCTGTCTGCTGCAGTCATGGCCGAGCTGCCGGCGCTGAAGCTCGAACGTGCCCGCTTCATGGTCGAAGTGCAGAGCGATGCGGCCCAGCCGACCGTCGACGGCATCGATCTGGTCGAATTCCATGTCCAGACCAATCCGGGCACCCGGCCGGGGCCGATCATGAAGGTGGCTTCGGGCGGCGAACTTTCGCGCTTCCTGCTGGCGCTGAAGGTGGCGCTTGCCGACCGCGGCTCGGCGCCGACCCTCGTCTTCGACGAAATCGACACCGGAGTCGGTGGCGCGGTCGCGGATGCCATCGGCCAGCGACTGAAGCGCCTTTCCGGCACGGTGCAGGTGCTTTCGGTCACCCATGCGCCGCAGGTTGCCGCACGCGCGGCGACGCATCTGCTGATCTCCAAGGGACCATCGACCGAAAAGGCCGAGATGATCTCGACCCGCGTCGCCCGAATGGACGACAAGGCCCGCACCGAGGAAATCGCCCGCATGCTCGCCGGTGCCTCGATCACCGAAGAGGCGAGGGCGGCCGCCGCCCGATTGCTTTCCGGCAACGGTTAGTGCCCGCTACGCCTTCTCGCCAAGTTGTCTCCCGGTCGAGCGCGTGTCTTTATTAGGCGTTGCGCGGATATGCGAGCTTTGGCATGTGGGAACAGCTCCAGCAGCGAATTCAGCTTCGACTGGACCAGATGCGCAAGCATCCGGAACTGATCCTGCTCTATTCTCTCGCCTTCGTCGGCTACATCCTGACGATGAAGGAAGCCAACAAACAGCTGGGGGTGATCGGCATCCTGGCGGTGGTGGCCGGCACGGCGCTCATCCCCTATCTGGTCGCGCGACTTCGCGGCGCGCGCAGCATCGAACTGCCGGACGAGAAGGACGATGGCGCCGCACCGCTCGGGTTTCTGCGCTCCAGCGCTGAGGATGACCGCCCGTACCTGGTGCGTGTCCCGCCATCGACGGCGGTTGCCTATGATGTCATCCGCAAGGCGCAGGACGTCTTTCAGAGCGACGCGATCGATCCGGAGGAGGATATGAAAGCCTTCTTCTCCGATCCCTACAGCCTGATCTGCCTGCAGGACTCCGACGACAATATCTACGGTTTCACCGACTACTACGCCTTCGAGAAGAAGCACTTCAAGCTGTTCCTGCAAGGTGACTATGGCTTCGACGACCTGCTTGCCAACGGGTTGCTTGTCCATCCGAAGGCGCGCAAGGCCAAGGTGGTCTATCTCGCTACCATCCTCAATCTCAGCTACCTGCTCGATTCCATGCGCAGCGAACGCCGGCGGCAGAACGGCATCCTCGTCTGGGCGACGGTGTCGGCGATCCTGGAGTACCAGGAGTTTCCGCCCGAAGGTATCGACCTCTATGGCATCGGCTGGTACAAGGGCGGCGCCGCCATCCTGAAAATGTTCGGCCTCGATCCGGTTGGTCGCGTCATGCGCGGCCTTGCGGAAGGCAAATGGATCTACACCAGACGCGGCGTCCACCGGCAGGATTTGGAAGGGATACGCGCGCGCTACCAGAAGCGATACGAGCGCTGGTGTGAGTTGGAGATCCGCCGCTGCGCCCACGTCGAGCCAAGTGTCGCTCCGGCCGGATGATCAGGGGAGACCGATAACGGCCGCTCTTTTCTTTCCCGACAGTTGCTCTAAAAAACGACTCCCAATCCGGAGTCGTCGCGCATGTCCAGTGAACTGAAACCCGTCGAGAAGCTGAACGAAACGGAAGCCGCCGAGGAGCTGGCCTTTCTCGCCTCCGAGCTTGCCCGGCACGACGCGCTCTATCATGGCAACGACGCGCCGGAGATCACGGATGCGGACTATGACGCGCTGAAGCGGCGCAACGATGCGATCGAGGCGCAGTTTCCGGCGCTTGCGCGCGAGGACAGCCCATCGAAGAAGGTGGGGGCAGCGCCATCCGTTACCTTCCAGCCGGTCGTTCATGCCCGGCCGATGCTGTCGCTCGACAACACGTTTTCCGACGAGGACGCCCGCGATTTCGTCGCCTCGGTCTACCGCTTCCTCGGGCAGCTGCCGGATAATTCGATCGCCTTTACCGCCGAGCCGAAGATCGACGGCCTCTCGATGTCGCTGCGCTACGAGAACCGGCGGCTGGTGACGGCGGCGACCCGTGGCGACGGCACAACAGGTGAAAACGTCACCGCCAATATCCGCACCATCGGCATGATCCCGCAGACGCTGCCGGCCGGCGCTCCTGAGATCGTCGAGGTGCGCGGCGAAATCTACATGGCGAAGTCCGACTTTGCCGCACTCAACGCCGAGATGGCAGCGCTCGGCAAGCCGCTCTACGTCAACCCGCGCAACACCGCTTCCGGGTCGCTCCGCCAGCTCGACGCCAAGGTGACTGCCAGCCGCAAGCTGCGCTTCTTTGCCTATGCCTGGGGCGAAATGTCGGAAATGCCTGCCGATACCCAATTCGGCATGGTCGAGGCATTCAAGGCCTGGGGTTTCCCGGTCAATCCACTGATGCAGCGGATTTCGTCGGCCGACGAGCTGCTGACGCATTACCACCATATCGAGCGCGAACGGCCTGATCTCGACTATGATATCGACGGCGTCGTCTACAAGGTCGACCGGCTCGACCTGCAGGCGCGGCTCGGTTTCCGCTCGCGCTCGCCCCGCTGGGCGACGGCGCACAAGTTCCCGGCCGAGCAGGCATTTACGCGGCTGACGGCCATAGACATCCAGGTGGGGCGCACCGGCGCGCTGACGCCGGTGGCACGGCTGGAGCCGATCACCGTCGGCGGCGTCGTCGTGACCAATGCGACGCTGCACAACGAGGATTACATCAAGGGGCTCGGCAACAGCGGCGAACCGATCCGCGAGGGTCGCGACATCCGTATCGGCGACATGGTGATCGTCCAGCGGGCGGGCGACGTCATCCCGCAGATCGTCGACGTGGTGATGGACGAGCGCAAGGAGGGGAGCGAGCCCTATCGTTTTCCGACGACATGCCCGGTCTGCGGCAGCCATGCGGTGCGCGACATCAACGAGAAGTCCGGCAAGGTGGATGCAGTGCGCCGCTGCACCGGCGGCTTCGTCTGCCGGGCGCAGGCGGTCGAGCATCTCAAGCATTTCGTCTCGCGCAATGCCTATGACATCGAAGGCCTCGGCTCCAAGCAGATCGAGTTCTTCTTCGAGAGCGAGGATCCGACGCTGTCGATCCGCACGGCGGCCGACATCTTCACGCTGGAAAAGCGCCAGGAGACGTCGCTGACAAAGCTCGAAAACATCGACGGCTTCGGCCGCGTCAGCGTGCGCAAGCTCTATGACGCGATCAACACCCGCCGCTCGATCGCGCTGCATCGCTTCATCTACGCGCTTGGCATCCGCCATGTCGGGGAGACCACGGCCAAGCTGCTCGCGCGCTCCTACGGCACCTACGAGGCCTTCGGCGCAGCCATGAGCGAAGCCGGCACCTTTACGGGTGATGCCTGGAACGAACTCAACAGTATCGACGGCATCGGCGAAGTCGTCGCCCGCGCCATCGTCGAGTTCTACAAGGAGCCGAGGAACCTTGAAGTGGTGACGCGACTGCTTGCCGAAGTGACGCCCGAAGGGGCGGAGATACCGGTTGCGAGCGACAGCCCGGTCGCCGGCAAGACCGTGGTCTTCACCGGTTCGCTCGAAAAGATGACGCGCGATGAGGCCAAGGCCAAGGCGGAAAGCCTCGGCGCCAAGGTGGCAGGTTCCGTGTCGAAGAAGACCGATATCGTCGTCGCCGGCCCGGGAGCGGGCTCCAAGCTCGACAAGGCGCGCGAACTCGGCGTGCAGACGATGGACGAGGACGAGTGGCTGGCGCTGATCGGGGGCTGATGCCCACGATCAGGGGCGCTGGCAGGCGTTGTCGTTATGCCTGTTCCGCGTCGTAGGCTTCGGATGCTGCCTTCAGCGCGGCGATGTCGTCGGCGCAGATGACATTGCGCAGCGCGTCGAACTTCGACCTCTCCCATCGGTAGATGCCGAGTGAGAGCAACGTCTCGATGTCTGCTTCGGGAAAGCGCTGGCGAACGGGGCGGGCCGGATTGCCGGCAACGATGGTGTAAGCCGACACGTCTCTGGTGACGATCGCGCCCGAAGCGATGACGGCGCCTTCACCAAGGGTGACTCCCGGCATGATCATGGCGCGCATGCCGATCCAGGCGCCGTCGCCGATGATCGTGTCGCCCTTGCCGATATAGGCTTCGCCAATCATATCGATGAACGGATAGAGGCTGACCCAATCGGTGCGGTGGGTGTGGTTGCCACCCATCAGGATTACCGCCTCGGCACCGATCGCGACGTAGTCTCCGATCCGCAACTGGTCGATCGGCCATTGCGGCTCCCAGGCCTTGAGGCTGTAGTCGTCGCCATAGAGGTAGCGAACGACGCTCTCCTCGAAGGAACCCGTCCAAGCGTTGCTGTAGTAGCTGTTGGTGCCGCGCACATGGATATTCGGGTTGCGCACGGTCTCGTGCAAAAGCTCGACCTTGGACCAATGCTTGGCTTCGACATTCATGGACATGGGGCTTCCTCATTCTGCTCATTGCAAGCGTCAGCGACGGCTCACTCGCCTTCTCGACGTATGGGTTCCCCAACTATCCGGTTTTTCGGGCAATTTCTCCCCAAAACCTCTGCGGCCGATAGCCTCGCTCATAGTTGCGTGCACCGGATCAGACAAAAAAAAGCGCCCGCCGCGAAACGCGGCGGGCGCAAGGCAAGGGGATTGCGTCAGATCAGGAGGCCTGCTGCTGGGCGGCTTCCATGTCCATCCACATGAATTCCCAGACGTGGCCGTCGAGATCCTGGAAGCTGATGCCGTACATGAAGCCGTAGTCGAGTGCCGGCTTCCAGGGCTTGGCACCGGCAGCGAGTGCCTTGGCGAGCATGTCGTCGCATTCGGCGCGGCTCGAGGCGGAAAGGGCGGTGATGACCTCGGTGCCCTTGCTGGCATCGCTGATCTCGCCGGTGATGAAGCCGCGGAACTTCGGTTCGGTCAAAAGCATGACGAAAATATTGTCCGAGATCACCGTGCAGGCGGCCGTGTCGTCGGAGAACTGCTCGTTGAAGGTATAGCCGAGTGCCGCGAAAAAGGCCCGGGACGCCTTCAGGTCCTTGACGGGCAGGTTTACAAAAATCATGCGCATGGAATGCTCCTCGTAGGGATTTTCTTGATTGAACATAACTAGGACGTTCGGCGTGACACGCAGCCGACAGCCGTTCAGACATTTTTTGAGAAATGCGAAGTGTCCCCGCTGATGTGGTGTGCAATCATAGGTTTTCAAGCATTTCCGGTTCACCCGAGATTACTGGCAATTCGCTCGGCAAGGTGCCGGCGGCGCGCTCGAAATGGGCGAGCACATCTGGAACGGCGGCGAGTGCCACACGAGGCCGATCAGAGTTTGGCGGTCCATGCTGAATCCGCATCGTTTGCACCTCGCACATTTCTGGCGGATGTTCCATGGTCTCCGGACCTCGTGAAGAGGTGCGGCGAGCAACGATGACTGTCGGCGCCCGGGATGTGAGGAGACACGATGCGTTTGAACCAGGTGACGGTGACGATGCCCGATCTCGATGCGGGGTGGGAGTTCTACCGCACGCTCGGGCTGCAGCCGATCGTCGATGCGCGGCCGCATTATGTGCGCTTCGTCTGCCCGGATGGCGGCAGTTCGTTTTCGCTGCATCAGGGCGAGGCGGGCGGCAGCGGCACAACCGTCTACTTCGAGTGCGACGATCTGGATCTGACCGTCAGCCGGCTGATCGAGGCCGGTATCCTGTTTGCGAGCAGTCCCGCCGACAAGAGCTGGCTGTGGCGGGAAGCCGAAATCTTTGATCTCGCCGGCAACCGCATCGTACTTTATTTCGCAGGCGCCAACAGGCTCGATCCGCCCTGGCGGGTGCCGAGTTCCGCCCACAGCTGAGCTTGCCCGCCCGGACCGTGCGATAATTGGCTTGGCTCTATTCGCAGCGGCACCAATTCCGTTTGTCTTTTTGCGCTGCACAAGATAGAGGTTTGCAGCCAAATTTTGTGCAATTGCCTTTTCGCGGAGCGGGCCAAGAGCCACAGGCCGCGGGGCGGGGCGCTAGCGGCGCCTTCGCGGATTGGAGGGTCCGGATTTGAAGACCATCACCACCATCACCGAGCTGCGCGCAGCCCTTGCCGAATACCGGCGGGCAGGCAAGACGGTCGGGCTCGTGCCGACCATGGGCTATCTGCATGTCGGCCATATGGAGCTTGTGCGCCGTGCGCGCGGGCAAAATGACGTCGTCGTTGCCAGCATCTTCGTCAATCCGCTGCAGTTCGGCCCCAACGAAGACTTGAGCAAATATCCGCGCGATCTCGCCCGCGATCAGGCGATGCTGGAAGAGGGCGGCGTCGACTTCCTGTTTTCGCCAGGGGTGTCCGACATGTATCCGCGACCGATGGAAACGGTGGTCGACGTGCCGAAGCTCGGCTCCGAGCTTGAAGGTTCCGTGCGTCCCGGCCACTTTGCCGGCGTTGCGACTGTCGTCACCAAGCTGTTCAACATCGTGCAGCCGGACCGCGCCTATTTCGGCGAGAAGGATTTCCAGCAGCTGCAGATCATTCGCCGTATGGTCGATGATCTCGCCCAGCCGGTGGAGATCATCGGCGTGCCGACGGTGCGCGAGGCCGATGGGCTCGCCTGTTCGTCGCGCAATGTCTACCTCAGCGCCGCTGAGCGTGAAGCGGCTGCCATCGTGCCGAAGGCACTTGCCGAGGCCGAGCGGCTGGTCGCGTCCGGGATCACCGATGCCGTCGAAGTGGAAAGGGCCGTGACGGCTTTTCTTTCCGCCGAACCGCTGGCTCGACCCGAAGTCGTGGCGCTGCGCGATCCTGGCACGCTCGAAACAATTCAAGAGATCGGTGACAAGCCGGTGCTGCTGCTGCTCTTCGTGCGCTTCGGCACGACGAAGCTGCTCGACAACCGCGTGATTGCCGCCAAATCCGCCCATTTTGCAAAGGTTGCCTGAGAATGAGCGTACAATCTGCCAGACGCCGCCTGAGCCCTGCCAATATCGAGGCGCTGAAGGGCGAGCGCCCGATCGTCAGCCTGACGGCCTATACGACACCGATTGCCCGGCTGCTCGATCCGCATGTCGATTTCCTGTTGGTCGGCGATTCGCTCGGCATGGTGCTCTACGGTCTCGACACCACCGTCGGCGTCACGCTCGAGATGATGATCGCCCATGGCCAGGCGGTCATGCGCGGCTCGGAGCGCTCCTGCATTGTCATCGACCTGCCGTTCGGCTCCTACCAGGAATCCAAGGAACAGGCCTTCCGAAGTGCTGCACGCGTTTTGAAGGAAACCGGCTGTAGCGCCGTGAAGCTCGAGGGCGGCGCCGAGATGGCCGAGACGGTCGAGTTCCTCGTCAGCCGCGGCATTCCGGTTCTCGGCCATGTCGGGCTGATGCCGCAGCTCGTCAACACCACCGGCGGCTATCGCTCGGTCGGTCGCAACGAGAAGGAAGTGGCCAAGATCCGCCGCGACGCCAAGGCGATCGACGATGCCGGCGCTTTTGCGATCGTCGTCGAAGGCACCGTCGAGCCGGTTGCGCGCGAGATCACCGGGGAATTGCGCTCGCCGACCATCGGCATCGGCGCATCGCCGGCCTGCGACGGCCAGATCCTCGTCTCTGACGATATGCTGGGCCTGTTCAACGACTTCAAGCCCCGCTTCGTCAAACATTTTGCCGAACTGGCGCCGGCGATCTCGAAGGCTGCGGAGGAATACGCCAACGAGGTCAAGGCGCGCACGTTCCCGGGTGTCGAGCATACGTTCCAGGTCAAGCGCTGACACATCTCTTTGCACGACCTGGCCGCGCCAACGAGCACACGGCGACTTTGAACAGGAGGGCGCAGGTCATGCGGCTTGCGCCCTATCCCACTGGGGGAGCGATCTTCGGATAAATGCCCCACCGCCAGGTGGTCGGTGGCGAGGCGGCGGTGAAAAAACGGCGATCGCTTATCGACCCGTGCGCATTTCGTTCAAGCCTGCCGCGGTCAGGCATCATAAAATTCAATCATTGTATAAGCGCAATTGAATTGTTGGTCGGGGCGGGAACGCCTATCTGTCCGGCACAGGACGACAGCCGCGCGCGCCTTGAGGTGCACAGTCGCTGTCGCAGTTTTGAAATGCTGCATGTGGCCTTGATCGATCCCGATTAAAGACGGCATGCCGCGGGCGCCCATTGCCGGCGCCGCGGGAGGATTCCATGAGAAAAGACGAATTCTGGGAAGGCGTGCGCGGCGGCTTCCCGATCATGCTAGCGGCGTCACCCTTTGGCGCGCTGTTCGGTGCGCTTGCGGTCGACAATGGTTTTACCATCGCCGATACCGTGTTCATGAGCGCGACGGTTTATGCCGGCGCCAGCCAGATGGTCGGCATCGAGCTGTTCGGCAACCATGTCCAGCCATGGCTGGTGGTGCTTTCGGTCTTCGCCGTCAACTTCCGCCACGTGCTCTATTCCGCCTCGATCGCCAAATACATCCGGCATTTCACCCCGGTCCAGAAGTTCTTTGCCTTCTTCCTGCTGGTCGATCCGCAATATGCCGAGACCGAGAAGCGCGGCGAGCGTGGCCTGCCGGTGACCTTCCCCTGGTATCTCGGCTTCGGCCTGGTGATCTATTTCCCCTGGATCTTCAACACGCTGCTTGGCGCGATCTTCGGTCAGTTGATCGGCGATCCCAAGGCCATCGGCCTCGACGTGCTCTTGCCGATCTACTTCCTCGGCCTGGTGATGGGTTTTCGCAAGCGTGACCGCTTTTTGCCGATCGTTGCGGTTTCTGCCGTGGCGTCGGTTGCCGGCATGCATCTCGTCGGCTCGCCCTGGCATGTCAGCATCGGGGCGCTGGCGGGCGTGCTGCTCGCCGCCTGCCTGCCGCCGACCGAGACGGTTTCGGCACCGCCCGTCGCCATCGAGAAGGAGGCCTGAGCCATGGACCCGCAACACCTCAATCTCATCTATCTGATCATCGCGGCGGCCGTTGCGACCTTCATCACCCGCATCGGTGGCTATGTGCTCATCACCCAGATGAAGCAGATCCCGCCGCGGCTCGAATCGGCATTGAACGCCGTTCCGGCGGCGGTGCTGACGACGCTGGTGGCGCCGGCCTTCGTCTATGGCGGCTTCGACGTCGCGGTCTCGATGTTCGTCGCCTTCGCCATTGCGCTCGGGCTTAATCTCTCCACCTTGCGCATGCTCGTCATCGGCTGGGTGGTGGTGATGCTGATCCGGCATCTCGTCCTGTAGGTTCCTCACCGCCTTTGTGCGGGCAATCCCTGTCGCTGGTCGTGTCGTCGAAGACGGCGCGGGCAGGGCAGGGTGCGCTGAACGCTCCGGCGTTGGCTTCGGGCGCGTCCTGGATTATCATCCTCTGATTGCCGGAGAGGTACGGCTGCGCCGCGCGCCCTGTCTGACGCGCAAAGGTCGCGGTTGCACTTTGACTTGCTGCAGCCTCCCGGTGGTGGAGGAGCGACCATGATTACCAGGATCTCGATTGCCCTTTTTCTCGCGCTTGCGCCTGCGACGGCCTTTGCCAACCAGTGCCCCACCATGATGGCTGCGATCGATGCGGCCATCCCGACGGCCTCTCTTTCCGAGGCCGACATGGCGAAGGTCACGGCGCTGCGCAAGCAGGGCGAAGACCAGCACAAGGCCGGCGATCACGCCGCGTCGGAGGCAACGCTCGGCCAGGCCAAGAAACTGTTGGGAATCTGAAAGGAAAAGCCGGGGCTTCCCCCAAGCCTTTGTGCTTCTTCTTGAAAGCCGGCGTCAGAGCGGGATGAGGAAAACTGCGTGCGGTTTTCCGGCCGCATCCCGCCCCAATTTGCTACAGCGCCGGGCGCTCTCCCGGATTCGCTTGTTGCGCTTTAAGCTCTTGTTTTTGCGCATGTCGTTATCGCAAAACCACTGCGCACCTTTGCGCGACATGCTTTGGGGACTGGAAACGCGCTTCAGCCCCTTCGCAATGCCCCACTCAGCGTGTGATGGCTTTCGTCGCGGTCTTCAGCCAGTTGCGGGTCTCGTCGCCCACCAACAGCGGCATCAGCTTTTCGCGCGTCTCGGCGTGGTAGGCGTTGAACCAGCCCAGTTCCTCGTCGGTCAGCAACGCCGGCAGCACCAGGCGGCTGTCGATCGGGCAATAGGTGATCGTGTCGAAGCCGAGCATCGCCAGGTCGCCGCCGGCGATCTCTTCGGCCGGTTGCACCACGATGAGGTTTTCGATGCGGATGCCGAAGGCGCCGGGGCGGTAATAGCCGGGCTCGTTCGACAGGATCATGCCGGGCAGCAGTTCCTGGGTTGAAAGCCGGGCGATGCGCTGCGGTCCCTCATGCACCGAGAGGTAGGAGCCGACGCCGTGGCCGGTGCCATGGGCGTAGTCGGCGCCAGCCTTCCACAGCGCGATGCGGGCCAAGGGGTCAAGGTCGACACCGCGCGAGCCCTTGGGGAAACGCGCGGTGCTGATGGCGATCATGCCCTTCAGCACCAGCGTGAAGAAGCGCTTCTGCTCTTCCGGAACCGCGCCGACCGCCACCGTGCGGGTGATGTCGGTGGTGCCGTTGATGTATTGCGCGCCGGAATCGATCAGGAACATGGTGCCTGCTTCGATCGCGCGGTCGGTTTCGGTCGTCACGCGGTAGTGCATGATCGCCGCATGCGAGCCGGCACCGGAGATGGTGTCGAAGGAAATGTCCTTGAGTGGGTTTTGCATGCGCTCGCCGACGGTGGCACGGGCGGCTTCCAGCTGGTTGGCAGCGCCGATCTCGGTGACGGTGCCGGGCTCGGCCTTGTCGAGCCAGGCGAGGAATTCGACCATCGCGGCGCCATCCTGCAGATGCGCGCGGGTCGAGCCCTCGATCTCGGCCCTGTTCTTCTGGGCGCGGGGCAGGCGGGCTGGGTCGACGGCCTCGACGATCTTGCCGCCCTTGGAGCGGATCAGCTCGGAAATGGCGAAGGAGGCAAGGTCCGGGTCGAGCATGACGGCAGCACCCGCAGTACTGAGCGTCGACAGGCGGTCGTCGAAGGTCGAGGGTGCTGCGATCTCGGCGATCTGGGTGAGATAGGCTTCCTGCTCGATGCCGGTCTTGCGCTTGTCGAGGAAGATCTCGGCGCGGCCGTCGGCATGGATGATGGCGCGGGCGAGCGGATGCGGCGTGTGCGGCACGTCGGTACCGCGGATATTGAAGGTCCAGGCGACGGAGGAGGGGTCGGTCAAAACCACGGCGCTGGCACCGGCCTTTTCGAGGCCGCCAGCGATGGTCGCGATCTTGTCCTTGGCAAGCTCGCCGGCCTGCTCGATCGGCTGGATGGAGACGCGGCCGAGCGGGGCTGCCGGGCGACCGGTCCAGATGCGGTCGAGCGGGTTGTGGTCGAGGAAGACGAGCGAGCCGCCGAGGACGGCAAGCGCCTTTTCCAGCCGGCGCACTTCAGCGCCTGTGTGCAGCCACGGGTCGATGCCGAGCCTGAAGCCCTTGGTGCCGTTATTTTCCAGCCAGAGATGCGGCGGCTCGCCGATGAGATCGCCGCCGATAAAGACCTGGCCGTCGACCTGTTCCTTCAGCTGGGTCACGTAACGTCCATCGACGAAAACGACAGCCTGACGCTGCGTAATGAGGGCGACGCCGGCGGAACCGGTAAAGCCGGTGAGCCAGGAAAGCCGCTCCGACGATGCCGGCACATACTCGCCCTGGAACTCGTCGGCACGGGGTACGAGAAACCCGTCGATGCCGAGGGCGGCGAAGGTGGCGCGCAAGGCTTCTGTGCGCTCCTTGCCGAACTGGGGCGTGGAGGTGACTTCAAAGGACTGAAACATGAGGGATTTCCGGTAAATTGGGCGGAGAACCGCGGGAAAGATGCGCGATCTTAGCGGAAACGTCCATGGGGAGGAAAGAGGCGAGATCCCGCCGGGCATGCCGGCGGCAGGACGTGCACAGAATCAGAGCATTTCCAGGAAAAGTGCGAAGCGGTTTTCCGTCAGGAAATGTGTAAAAACAAAGAGATAGAGCGTTTTTGCGATTCCGCATAAATCGGAAATGCTTTAGAGGGCAATTGCTCATTTACCATACATATGCGCTTTCTGCATGGCTCCTATGCCAAGAAGCTGCTATCTCTATCGGAATAATAGTTTATAAGCCGCCTCAACGAACACGGACGAACATCCGGTGGTTCAAAAGCCTGCAGTTCCGAGAATAGTTGATCACTCTGTTCTCCTCCTCCCTCAAGGGTGGTCAATTTCGGAACGGTAGACGCCCGCTCGAGCGCTCCTCCTCCTCAGGCTCGCGGGCATGGTTCGGTCTCAAGCCGAACCAGCAGGCGATGCCCCTGGCATCGCCTTTGTTTCGAAGGGCCGCCCGTCATGAAAGACGTGGCGGCCTTTTCGTTTTTCTTCGGCTTGGCTTTTTGGCGCTGGCACCCTGACATCAACGGCTCTTTCGTGCGCCGTTATGGAGCACGTGCCACAAGATGATTTTGCACAAGGTCACAATCCCGATATTGTGGACGAGTTCGGTTTCCCAACAGAGTGCGCCACCCGAAGGAGACGTGGGAGCGTGGTCGAGAAATCAATCCACCGCCGCCTTGTTGCGATCCTCGTCGCCGATGTGGTCGGCTATTCCCGCATGATGGAAGCCGATGAAGCCGGGACGTATGAGACGCTGAAGGAGCGGCGAAGTCATGTGCTCTACCCGGTGGTGCGCGCCCATGGAGGACGCATCGTCAAGCTGATGGGCGACGGCGTGCTGGTCGAATTCGCCAGCGCGATTGACGTCGTCGAGGCCGCGCTCGAGCTTCAGCGGAAGATGGCGGAGGCGAATGCCGGTGTTCCAGAACCCAGCGAGATCCTGCTCCGCATCGGCATCAACATCGGCGATGTCATCGGCGAGGGTTCAGACATTTATGGCGAGGGGGTCAACATCGCAGCGCGACTGGAAGCGCTGGCCGAGCCGGGTGGCATCTGCATGTCCGAGAAGGTGCACAATGAAGTCCGAGGCAAGATCCCCGTCGTGATGAAAGACCTCGGACTGGTGCAGCTCAAGAACATTGCTGCGCCGGTCAGGATCTTCGGAATGGAGACGGCCCGGGCACTGCTCCAAACGACACTTTCTCGCGGCAGGGAATTTACCACCATCGCCGTTCTGCCTCTCACGAACATGTCGGGAAGCACAGAGCAGGACTACTTCGCCGACGGCCTCACCGAGGACATCATCACCGAGCTGAGCCGCTTCCGGAATCTCTCCGTCGTCGCCAGAAACACCACGTTCAGCTACAGGGGCCAATCGGTGAACGTGGCGGAGGTGGGCCGGCAGCTCGGTGCGGAATTCGTCCTCGAAGGCAGTGTCCGGCTGGCTGGCCAGCGCCTGCGCGCCTCGGTGCAATTGATCGACACACAGACAGGGGCGCATGTCTTTGCCGAGAGATTCGATCGCGAAATGGCGGACATCTTCGCGGTCCAGGATCAAATCGTCGATGCGATCATAGGTCGCCTGTTTTTCAATCTTCAAGAGGTGGCCGGGGCCGTTCGCGCAAGGAGTTCGACGACGGATATCTCCGCCTATAGGTCCTGGCTCCGGGCAGGGGCTGCCTGGCGCAACGGTGACGAACAGGGTGCACGCGGGCACATGCAGGAGGCGATCCGCGTCGACCCGACCTATGCGCCCGCTCTCGCCTCGCTAGGATTGCTCTACGCATACTGGCGGTTCAGTGAGCCTGATGCTGCGACAGATGCCGGGCTTGAGGTTGAGTGCCAGGAATATGCCGCGCGGGCGATCGCTGCCGACAGAAACGATCCATTCGTCCTCACCAGCGTTGCTGCATGCTTTCTGTTGGTCGGGAAAATTGACGAGGCCCTGCGCTACTCCGACATTGCGATCTCGATGAGCCCGCGCGACATGAACGTCCTTGTCGCCCGAGGCATGATCCTTTCCTATGCGGGAATGCATGAAGAAGGCTTGGCGCTTGTCGAACGGGGCTGCAAGTTCGAGCCGCTCCTGCCGCCGGCGTTCCTCTCCAGTCTCGGGGACTGCTACTATCTCGCGCGCAGGTTCGATGCGGCATTGACCGCCTACGGAACCCTGATCGATCCGCCATATTTCTTCCGATTGAACCAGGCGGCCTGTCTCGCCCAGCTCGGCAGGGCGGAGGAGGCGGCAATCATAACGCGCGCGATGCCCGCGGCGTTCGATGCAGACGTCTACGCCCGAAACACCGCGAAGATTTGCTCCTTGTCAGAGGATGCAGAGCTCTGGCTGAACGGCTTCCGCAAAGCCGGCATATCCATCGCTCAGTTCTCCCACCGCCGTCCGGCGAAGGGATAGGCTGCAAACCGAGACCAGGTCAGGCTTTGCGAAGAAACCCTGCGGCTGTCGCTCCGGACGCGTGCCTCACTTCTCCAGGTGGATCGTCACCCAGCCGTTGCGCCAGATGGTGCGGACATGGCGCAGGTGCTGCCCGTTATAGGCGGCAAGCACCTTCCAGCGCTGCTCGGCAAGAATGCCCGAGAGGATCACCGAGCCGCCGGGGGCGAGGTTGGCGGTCAGTTGCGCTGCCATCTTCATCAGCGGACGGGCGAGGATGTTGGCGATGATCAGGTCGAAGGGGCCGTTGCCGCTGAAGGCGGTGGAGTGAAAGCCGGGGGCCGTCGCAAAGGTCATGCCGGTGACGACGCCGTTGCGGCGGGCATTTTCCTCGGCAACGCGGGTGGCAATCGGGTCGATGTCGGTGGCGAGCACCGTCACATGCAGGAGCTTCCAGGCAGCGATCGCCAGCACGCCGCTGCCGGTGCCGAGGTCGAGCACGTTGCGCACCGTGCGGGTGCGCGCCACGGTCGCCAGCACTTCGAGGCAGCCGGCGGTCGTGCCATGGTGGCCGGTGCCGAAGGCCTGGCCGGCCTCGATCTCGATGGCGATCTCACCGGTGCGGACCTTGTCGCGGTCATGGGAGCCATGCACGACGAAACGGCCGGCGCGCACGGGCGCCAGCCCCTCGAGCGACTTGGCGATCCAGTCGATATCCGGCAGCACTTCGCGTTCGATGGCAAGATGGGAAAAGTCGTCGGCAAGCGCCTCCGTCAGCCGCTCGTTGACGCTCTCCTCGTCGGCCGCCATCATGTAGATCGAGGCTTCCCAGACGTCGCGCTTTTCGTCGACTTCCGTCGTGCCGATGGCAAAATCCTCTTCGCCGAAGACCTCGCTCATGCGGTCGAGCACGGCTTCCGCCTGCTTCTCGGTGGTGGTGACGAAAAGTCTGATCTCGCTCAAGGCTCTGTCCTTCGGCTGGCTCTGCATAATCGCCGCACGCCCTATCCGACGTGCGCCGCTGCAAGCCCCCGCCGCTAGCATGAAAGCTTGGCAAACGCAAAGCGCCGGGCGATGCCGGCGCTAGCAAAGATGTTCGATTGGGGCAGGAGCGGTCCTCAACCCTTGGTGAGGTTCTCGAGCTTCTTGATCGCGGTTTCGGGGTTTTCCCCGTAGGCGATGGTGCCGGAGAAGCTGCCGTCGGCGTCGAGCAGGAACACCGAGGCGGTATGGTCCATGGTGTAGTCGCCGTCAGGCTTTTCGGCGTCGAGCGGCACCTTTTTGGCGTAAACGCGGTAGCCCTTGACCATCTCCAGCACCTTGTCGGCCGGACCGGAAATGCCGGTGATGCGCTTGGACACGTTGGAGACGTACTGGCCGAGAATTTCAGGCGTGTCGCGCTCAGGGTCGACGGTGATGAAATAGGCCTGCAGCTTGTTGCCTTCCGGGTCGACCTTTTCCAGCCAGCCGTTCAGCTCGAACAACGTCGTCGGGCAGACCTCCGGGCAATGGGTGAAGCCGAAGAACAGCGCGGTCGGTTTGCCGGAGAAAGCCTTCTCGGTGATCTCCTTGCCATCCTGCGCCACCAGCGTGAAGGGCACGCCGAAGGGGCCGGAGGCGCCCTGCTGCTTCGACTGGGTCATCTCGCAGGTCAGCCAGCCGAGAACGCCGGCCATGACGACGACGGCGGCCCAAAGGGCGATGCGAATGGTTTTCATGCGTGCTACCGATTTAGTTGGGGCCTTGGCCGGCCATATCAGGTTGATCGGCTTTTGATACCGTCTCCGCCGCAGCCACGCAAATGGGACAATTGCCGCAGGCAATCTCTTTGTGTTGAAGCATTTCCGGACGGAAAACCGCTTCGCACTTTTCCTGGAAATCCTCCGGCAGTAATGCCCGTCAGCTCAGATGCACCAGGCAAGGCCGGACTGGGCGAGCGCCAGGAAGATATCGGCGCCGTTCGCCATCCAGCCGCGGAAGGCGAGAAGCGTCACGACGGCAAGCGCCATCGCAAGACCCGCAAGCAGCGGAAGCCGGATCGATCTCTGCGTTCTCGTGTTCATGACCCTATCATAGCATCCGGAGCGCCAAGGGGAAGGGATCTCCGGCCGGGCCGGAGATCGGCGTTCAGGCGGCCGGCAACACCAGCGGGTCGAGATCGGCGCGGTAGCGCTGGACGGCCTGGGTCGTTTTCGCGTCGAAGGGCAACAGAAGCGGCAGGAGAAGATCGCGCAGGAACAGTGCGACCGGGCCCTTTGCCTGCTTCTTGGCGCCACGGCGGCGGCTGATGCGGACGATGTGTTCCACCCGGTCGCGCCGGAGCGTCTCATAGGCCCTGAAGGCCCGGCTCGGCGCGCCATAGGCGGTGAGGCAGGCGGCGAGCACGACGGCATCCTCGATCGCCATCGAGGCGCCCTGGCCGGCATGGGGAGAGACCGCATGGGCGGCATCGCCAAGCAGCACGACGCGATCGTCGAACCAGCGCGGCAGGTGGCCCATGTCGAAGACCGGATAGGCGCGCGGCACCGAGGTGACGGCCGCGGCGATGTCGCGGACCGGGGCGGCGTCGCCGGCGTGCTGGGCGCGGGTGCGGGCGGCAAGGGCTGCCGGATCCGGCCGGCCGATCGCCGTCTCCTCGTCGAGCGTGAAGGAATCGAACCAGAACACCGGCCCTTCCTGCGCCTTGATGTAGCCGAAGAAGGCGCTTTCGCCGAACATCAGGCGCAGCACGCCGCCGCTCGACGGCACGTGAGGACAATCGAGAAAGCCGCCGGTGCCTGTCAACCCGGTATAGAGCGGCTCGGGCGAGGCGGGCAATGCGAGGCGCCGCGTGCGCGACCAGACCCCGTCGCAGCCGGCGAGCCAATGCGCATGCGCACTCTCGCCGTTGCCGAAGCGCAAGGTCACGCCGTCCGCTTTCCGCTCGATGTCGATGAGCGCGTGGTCATAGCGAATGTCGACGCCCTGCGCCGACGCTGTCTGGCGTAGCGCCTCCAGCAGGTCGGCGCGACGCAGGGTGATGCTCGCGGCGCCCGCCTGCCGTTGGGCTTCCCGCTCATCGAGCAATGCCAGCCGTCGGCCAGCGGCGTTGAGGATTTCAATGCCGGTCGTCGGGATGCCGAGGGAAGAGACACGCTCGGCAAGGCCGAGCGCGCGCAGCGCATTGATGCCGTTCGGCGCCAGCGTCAGGAAGGCGCCTTCGCCGGACGCCTCCCGCGGCCGCGCCTCGAAGATCTGGACTGAGTGGCCGGTCTGGCGCAGGCGAATGGCGAGGGACAGGCCGGCAATGCCGGCGCCTGTTATCGCGATGGAATTCTGCTTTGGCATATGCGTCTCCAAGGCTTGCGTCCGCTGCAAGCGAAGTTCATATTGTTGCGATGAATGAAAAGTACGATGGATTAATATTTAGATGATCGAAGTAAATTCGTCAAGCCCGGCGCCGGACGGGCTCGTCCGAGCAATTGGCGGCGCCGTGATGCGCTGGCAGGATGCGACCCAAGCCTATGACGAGGCGGTGGGCGAGCGGCTGCAGCTCAATGCCGCCGAGCGCCGCTGCCTCGCGTTCTTGCATGCCGGCCCGCGACCGGCCGGCGCGATTGCCGAGGAGACGGGACTGACGCCAGCGGCGGTGACGGCGCTGATCGACCGGATGGAGGCACGCGGCCTCTTGCAGCGGACGCGCAGCGCCGAAGACCGGCGCAAGGTGATGGTGGAAAACACCGATGCAGTGGAGATGCTGACGGCGCCCTATTACCGGCCGATCGCCGAGGAAGGTGCCGGCTTCCTCGCGACCTTTTCAGCCGAGGAGCAGGCGGTTCTGCTGCGCTTTCTCGAAGGGGCGACCGCGCTCCAGCAAAAGCATCTCGCCGCGCTGCGTTTCTCCCCATGATTCGGGGGTCGGCTTAGCGAATGCTTAAGGTCTGTTTGCCAGTGTTTTGCCAACGCGGGTGAAGTGCTTCACCTCTACATGACATGACGTCATCCGGTTTGATCGAGCCCGGCTTTCCGCATCGATTTTAACGGAGGACTTCGCCTGGTTTTGGCAGGTCCGTGACCATGGACTGCCCTATGACCGCAACGTCTGCGCCCCTGAAAAAGAACCTCACCGTCAGCCAGCGGCTTGCCACGCTCGCCGGTGCCGCCTTCGTTGGCTTCGGCTCCGTGCTCGGCGTCGGCTGGTATGAGGACATGCGCTCGAACGAGGCGCTGAACGGGGCGATCACCGCGCAGCGCGGCCTGACCGCCGTCGACGAGATGCGGCTTGCCACCACCAACCTCGTGCTCAACGCCATGGATACCATCGTCGACCGTAACGAAGGCGTGATCCATCCGGAGCGCGCCGCAGGCATCGCAACCACGCTTAGCCTTCTCGAAGCCAGCAAGGCGGATATCAAGACGCTGGCGACGCTGCTCGGCCGGACTGACGCGCTTTCGACCTTCGACGCGGATCTCACCGAACTTCGCCAGGCAATCGGCGTCGACCTGAAGACGCTGGTCGAAGGCAAGGCTTCGACGGAAGAATTCGGCAAGATCGACGACGCGATCGACGGTGCCGGCGAACGGCTTGGTAAAGCACTTTCGCAGCTCTCCGAGGCTGCGACACAACTGGTTCAGACGCGGGTCGACGAAGCGCGCGCCGTTTCGGCCGATGCGCTTCTGCTGCAGACTATAGCCGGTCTCGTCGCCATGGCGACCTTGCTCGGCCTGCTCTGGTTTCACGGGGCGACGTTGCGCCGCGGCATCCTCGGGCTTCGCGACAGCATGCAGCGCATCCAGAAGGGCGAGCTCGGCTCCAAGGTCGAGGCGCTTGACCGTGGCGACGAGATCGGCGTCATGGCCCGCTCCGTCGATCTCTTCCGTGCCTCGGCCATAGAAAAGCAATCGCTCGAGCAGAATGCGGCGGCAAGCCGCCGCGAAATCGAGAAGGAACGCGAACAGCAGCAAAGCGAGCGCGACGAAGCGGTTCGCCGCATCCAGGCTGCGGTCGACAGCCTCGGCCTGGCACTGACGCAGCTTGCCGAAGGCGATCTCGCCGTCACCATCGACCGCCCCTTCGATGGCAAGCTCGATACGCTGCGCCGCAATTTCAACCAGACGGTCGAGCGCCTGCGTGACGTGCTCTTCAACGTCAAGGAAAACGCGCTCTCGATCGAGACGAATGGCCGCCAGATGCGCACCGCCGCCGACGACCTGGCGCGCCGCACCGAAAAGCAGGCCGCATCGCTGGAGCAGACATCCGCCGCCCTCGACGAGATCACGGTGACCGTGCGCACCGCGACCCAGCGCGCCGAAGAGGCGAGCCGCATGGTCGACGAGACCCGCACCAATGCGCAGGAATCCGGCCGCATCGTCGGCGAGGCGATCAGCGCCATGGCCCGCATCGAGGATGCCTCGAACGAGATCGGCACGATCATCAACGTCATCGACGAGATTGCCTTTCAGACCATCCTTCTGGCGCTGAACGCCGGCGTCGAGGCAGCGCGGGCAGGGGAAGCCGGCAAGGGTTTTGCCGTCGTGGCGCAGGAAGTGCGCGCGCTGGCGCAGCGCGCCGCAGGCGCCGCCAAGGATATCAAGACGCTCGTCGGCCGCTCGGGCAACGAGGTCGGCACCGGTGTCCGGCTGGTGCAGGCGACGGGCGAGGCGCTCGGTCGCATCGGCGCCGATGTCGCGCGGATCAACGAGCACATGAGTTCCATCGTCATGGCGGCGCGTGAGCAGTCGACCGGGCTCAACGAAATCAGCACGGCGGTCGGCCAGCTCGACCAGATGACGCAGCAGAACGCCGCGATGGTCGAACAGACCAACGCCTCCAGCCACACGCTGGCGCAGGACGCGGAAAAGCTGACGCAACTCGTCGGCCAGTTCCACGAGGGCCGGACCGTCCAAGCATTGATGCGCTCCAACGCACCGTCGCAGACGACCGCGAGCGTGAAGCCAGTTACGACCGTGAAGCCGGCAGCGCCTGTCCAGACGCGGGCTTCAACGCAGATCGCAGCCGCAACGACGCCTGCAGCTGCAAGGCTCGTACCCAGGGGCACGCACAAGGCGGTGCCTTTGCACAACCTTGCCTCGGCAAAATCGACCTCGCGTCCAGCTCCATCCCCCGCCAAGGCCCTGATGGGCAAGCTAGCGGGCGCATTCGGCAACCAACCGGGCTCCGTGCCATCGACGTCGGCCTCCGGTGAGAATTGGGAAGAATTCTGATCATGTCCAACGCAATCAAGCAGTCCGGTGCCTATCTCGAAATCGTTTCGTTTCATCTGGGCGACCAGGAATTCTGCATCGACATCATGGCGATCCGCGAAATCCGCGGCTGGGCGCCGGTGACGCCGATGCCGCACACGCCGCCCTACGTGCTCGGCCTCATCAACCTGCGCGGCGCGGTGATCCCGGTCATCGACATGGCCTGCCGTCTCGGCATGAAGATGACCGAACCGTCGGAACGTTCGGCGATCATCGTCACCGACATTGCCGGCAAGCTGGTCGGCCTGCTCGTCGAGCAGGTATCCGACATGATGACCATCAAGAGCGAAGATCTGCAGCCGGCGCCGGAGATCATTCCGGAAGCGCAACGTGCCTTCTGCCGCGGCATTGTCGCGCTGGAAAAGACCATGGTCTGCTTCCTCAACCTCGACACGGTGATTGCCGACGAGCTGGCGCAGGCCGCCTGACCACCTTCGAGCCGCGGATTGGCGATGCGCCCTGGGGCTTTCCCGGGGCGTTTCGCGTTTTGCGCGTGGCACGTTGGTCAGAAAGCCCGCAGGTCAAGTTAAACTTGCGTCATGATTTTCACGCTTGGGCGAGGCTATCGTGACAAAACGTCATGAGCGCTGACGGAACAGTTGTACTACTTTAGCGTTGTCGCAGCGTACCTGTTCGGAGGCCGGGTACCGTATTTTTGAAACAGGAGTTGAACCTATGACCATGTCTGTAAGGAAACTCATTGCCGCGCTCTCCGTAACAACGCTCATTGCCGGCGCCGCCGGGCCAGTTCTGGCTGACAGCTACTATCAGGGCATCGACGCGAACAATCCTCCCGGAACACAGTATCGCGCCAGGGTCGCCCCGATGCGCACCACCGTTGCTCCAGTCGATAGGATGTCGACAGGCAGTATCTACAGAACCGTTCCGCGTGCCTACCAGCAGCCGTTAACTGATCGCTATCAGGGTGGTGACGGCGACTACTACCAGGGTATCGTCCCGCCTACCTATTGAGCATCGATGGCCTGACGCCAGTTGTGGGGACTGGCCGGTGACAAAGCCCTCCTGGAACACTCTTCCGGGAGGGTTCGTTTTGTCAGGGCTTCGGCTTGCCTTCCTGCCAGTTGACGGTCTGCCCGTAGAGCGGGATCGTCGTGATCGACATCTTGGCCGAGCCGTCGGTCAGTTCGCGCGAGTGGGCAAGATAGATCAGCGTGTCGTTCTTGCGGTCATAGATCCGGGTGACGAGCAGGTCTTTCCAGATCAAGGACAAGCCGGAGCGGAACACTTCCTCGCCTTCTTTCGAAAGGTCGATGTCGCCGATCTCGATCGGGCCGGTCTGGCGGCATGCGATCGAGTTGTTGGATGGATCCTCGAACCAGTTGCCGTTTTTCAGCCTATCGATGACGCCGCGATCGAAATAGGTGACGTGACAGGTCACACCCTTGACCTTGGGATCGCTGACCGCGTCGACGATGATGTCGTTGCCGAGCCAGTCGACGCCGACTTCGCCGACGGTTTCGGCCCGGGCGGGAGAGACTGTCGTTACGAAAGCGGCAAGGCTGGCTAGCATCAAGACGCGGAACGAACGGGACATGAATTTCCTCCGGTGGTTTGCACCGTTCACATAGGTTCTGCCCCAATCAATGCAAGATGGCCAGCGCAAGGTGGACACGTGAACCGGGCTGAGCGGAGGTTCCCGGATCAGCCGGTGTCGCGCAGCAGTTGCGGTGCGAGCGAATAGGCCTCGGCAGCGCGAAGCTGTGCGGCGGCAGCGGCAAGCACGCGACCGCTGGCGTCTGGCTGCAGCCTCCCGGCGATGGTGCAGCGGTCGCGTCCGTCGGCCTTGGAGGCGTAGAGTGCCATGTCCGCCCGGATCATCACGTCGGTCATGGTATCGCCAAGGCCCGCGCTGGCAATGCCGATGCTGACAGTCAATCGGATCGGCTGGCCGAAACGTCCGACGGGGGTGACGCGGACCGTACGGCCGATCTCCTCGGCCAGCAGAAACGCTTCGCCTTCGGTATGGTCAGACAGCACCACGCCGAATTCCTCGCCGCCGATGCGGCCGAATGTGCCGCGTCCGGCAAGGCAGGCGGTGACCGTGTCGGCGAAATGGCCGAGCGCGGCATCGCCGGCCGCATGGCCATAGCGGTCGTTGATCTGCTTGAAATAGTCGAGGTCGAGCAGCAGGAAGGCGGCGGGGCGCGCGTGCGCCGTGCACGAGGCAAAGATGCGTTCGCCAAGTTCGATGAAGGCGCGCCGCGACAGCGCTCCTGTCAACTCGTCGCGGGCAATCGTGGTCTTGAGATCGGCGATGACGCGGTCATGAGTCATCAGGATGACGCCGAGAAACAGGATGGGCATGTAGAGCAGCCACATCGCAGCCAGCAGAAAGTTCCAAGCAACAAGGGGAGCCGGGCCCGCCTCGTTCACGGGGGAAGGGGGCGAGATCGCGGCGATCTGCAGGAGCGTGACGCTGGCAATGGCGGCACCGATGACGATTGCCTTCCGTGTTGTCGGGTCGCTCGCTGTGCGCAGCCTCAGGACGGAAATGGAGGCGACCACGAAGACGGCGGCGGCGATGCCGAGCGTGATCAGCGCCCGAGCCGCGGTACTCTCAGCGCCGAACGCAGCCAGAACCGAGATGGTTGCAACCATCGTTGCGCCGAGCGGCAGGATTGCCGGCCTCCAGCTGGGTAGAGCGAAGAACGAGCGGAACCCGGCGAGTACGAAGAGACAGGCGATGGCAAGAAACGCAAAGCCGACAAGCAGCAGCGGCCGGAGAGACTGGATCTCGGCCAGCATCACCAGTGTCATGGCAATGGCTGTCATGGCACAGCCGGAAGCGAACTCCGCAGCGCCTGGCATCGATGATTTCTGCAGCGAAAGCAGTACCGGCAGCATCACCAGTAGGCATATGATCGATAGGGCGGGGAGAAAGCTCATTTCGAAACGGCCTGTCGTGCTAAAATCGAGGAAGGCGGCTTACGTCAATGCCAAATATGCAGGGGTCAATTGGTAGCTTTGGCGCCTTAACGAAACCCGGCGGAAATCGCTGCAATTTTAGCGACTGCCGAAATTGACACGGTTGTCCACCGATGCGGAGTGACAACTGCCGGATGGTCAGGCGTTTCGTCGGCGGTGACGCGGTGCCAGGCGGTTCAAGCGGCCTTCTGCGGGCCGGGAGAGGCGACATGTTCACGGGACCGGTGTTCTTCGAAAACAGGGCCGACGCCGGCCGCAGGCTGGCGCAGGCGGTGGCCGTCGAGGCGCCGCCGGAGCCCCTGGTCATGGCGCTGCCGCGCGGCGGCGTTCCGGTTGCCTTCGAGATTGCCACGTATCTCCGCGCACCGCTTGAGGTGCTGATCGTGCGCAAGATCGGCGCGCCGGGTCATCAGGAATTCGGGCTTGGCGCACTGGTCGATGGCGAAGAGGCGGAACTGGTGCTGAACCGCGAGGCCGTGCGCCTGGTGCGGCCGCCGCGCGGCTACATCGCCGCCGAAGCCGAGCGCCAACGCGCGGAAATCGCAAGACGGCGGGTGCTCTATCTCGGCGATCGCGAGCCGCATTCGCCGAGGGATCGCAATGTGGTGCTCGTCGACGACGGCATTGCCACCGGCGGCACGATCCGCGCGGCGATCCAGGCGCTGCGCCGGACCGGTGTGCGTAGCCTGCTGTTGGCGGTTCCCGTTGCGCCGGCGAGCGCGCTCGCAAGCCTGCGGCCGTCGGTCGACGGCATCGTCTGTCTCTCCACCCCCGCCTTCTTCCGCGCCGTCGGCCTGCATTACCGCGACTTCGAGCAGACCTCGGATGCCGAGGTCATGACCTTGATCAGCAGGGCGAGGGCAGGCGGGTGCGATGACGCTTGAGACGGAGGTTGTTACCGCCAACATCTGCCTCCGGCCGTATTGAAACCTTGGAACCGCCGCGCCACATTCCCGGTGCTTGATTGAAGCGTGAGGACGGCCGCCGGAGGAGGTGGGCCGGAAGAGGGGAATGATGGCAGTTTCACTGGACATTGGGAAAACGCTTGCCGATTTTTGCCGACCGGACCGGATGGCGCTGGTGGTTTATGACATGCAGGCGGGGATCACCAATCAGGTCAAGAATGGCCCGGCGATCCTGGCTGAGGTGCTGAAGGTTCTGGAGGCCGCGCGCGCCGGCGGCTATCCCATCATCTTTCTGCGGCATCTGTCGATGCCGAAGCCGCTGATGGGCGCGTTCCAGATGCGCCAGGCGATGGCCTGGCAGCGCACGGACGATCCCGATGCCGTCAAGCCCTGGTTCCTGCGCGGCACGCCGGGCTTCGAGCTGGTGGCGGAACTGGCGCCGCGCGACGATGAGGCCATTCTCGACAAGATCACGTTCTCGGCCTTCGAGGGCACGCCCCTTGCCATCATCCTGCGCGATCTCGGACTGACCTCGTTTGCCATCTGCGGCATTGCAACCGAAATCGGTATCGATCCGACGGTGCGCCATGGCGCCGATCTTGGGCTGGTGCCGATCGTCATCCGCGATGCCTGCGGCGCCGGCCACCACGAGGCCGGCGAGCGCTCGATGGACAACATCGCCTTCATGGGCGACGCGATCCTGACCGGCGTGGACGAGATCATCGGGGCGATGGCCAAGGGCCGAATGTAGCGGCAGTCTTTGTCGCTGGTCCGCTCCAGCTCGGGCTGTTTCAGTGGGTGCACGGTCCTCGCAATCGCGAAGACCGTGGCGCCTTCGCCCCTTGAGGGCTGAGCACGCCTTGCGCAGGCAGGCTATGAATGGAAAGACATCACGCCATCATCCCCATAGTTCATTCGCATCGATCCAGCAGGATAGAGATATGACCGACGCAGTTCGCATCCGCCCGATTGTCCGCAGCGATTACCAGCAATGGCTGCCGCTCTGGGATGGTTACAACGCCTTTTATGGAAGGTCGGGTGCAACGGCGCTCGATCCTGATATCACCGCAATGACCTGGTCGCGATTCTTCGATGCTTACGAGCCGATGCACGCGCTGGTGGCCGAAAACGAGGGACGGCTGGTCGGGCTCACCCACTACCTCTTTCACCGCAGCACGACGTCCATCGGGCCGAACTGCTATCTCCAGGATCTCTTCACCAGCGAAGCTGCGCGCGGCAAGGGCGTTGGCGCGGCATTGATCGAAGGCGTCTACGAGGCCGCCCGCACGGCCGGCTCGCCGCGGGTTTACTGGCAGACACATGAGACCAATGCCACAGCGATGGCACTTTACGACAAGGTGGCGGAGCGTTCAGGCTTTCTCGTCTACCGCAAGATGATCTAGGCTTTAGCTTGGCTGAAGGCTGTGTGACAGCGGGCAACTGGGGTGGACGCGATGGACAACGTGCAGGTTTCTACGATCGGCTTCACAAAATCATCGGCGGAAGATTTTTTCGATCGCCTGCAGAAGGCCGGCGTCAAGACGATCGTCGATGTCCGGCTGCACAATACCTCGCAGCTTGCCGGCTTCGCCAAGGCCAATGACCTTGCGTTCTTCCTGAAGAAGATCGGCGGTATCGACTATGTGCACCAGCCGCTTTTTGCGCCCACCGAGGCGATCATGAAGGCCTACAAGACCGACAAGGGCGACTGGAAGACCTTTTCGCGGGACTTTCTCGACCTGATGGCGGAGCGCAAGGTCGAGCAGCACGTGAAGCCGGAGGCGCTGCAGGGCGCCTGCCTGCTCTGCGCCGAGGACAAACCGCACCGCTGCCACCGCACCCTCGTCTGCGAATATCTCAACGATCGTTGGGGAGGCCGCCTTCGCGTCGAGCATCTGTAGGACCTGACAGTCGCCAGCAGCTGTGCCGTCTCCTTCAACCGTCACGCTCTTGATGAACGCTCCCGTACTCGCAAGCTGTTTGAACAACATCAGCCTTGTGGCCATGGTCGCGATGGTAGGCAAGGAGTAGTGAATGTAGCTCGGCAAAAGTAATGGCAAGGCCGTGCGAGACCACTAGGAGCCCTTTGGGTGTTCCAAACATGCCGCTTCGCCGAATCTTCGCGCCAATTTTCTTATGTAGGCGGCCGATCGTGTTCGGATCGAGTGTCAACACAATCATTTTTTGTTTGTGATACTCGATCGGATTGAGGCCGACGATCGCGGGCCAGGGGATCATGCTCGGAGCCAGTCGAGCATCGCTAAACCCCTGAGGGGACAACATGATAACGCTGCGTCGCATCGGAACGTAGAGGACGAGTACACCCAGGAATGCAGCGGGCCAAGCTATCGAGCCGAGATAGCGGGCGAACAACAAGCGACCAGAACCTGCTTCTACACCCAGTTCAGTACAGTTGTTAGGGAAGCCGCCGACAGTGCTGCGGCGGCGGCGAGGATTCCTATCAATTGGGGCCAGGATTTTTTGACTTCGACGGTGCGGGAGGTGTCAATCATATTGGCCGTTCCGCCTGGGCGATTTAGAATCCGATGCCGGCAATCCAAATCGTCCGTTGTCCCAACTGGTTGCCACCTGATGTGCCAGCCTAGCAGACTCGTTGCGCTCACGCTTTCTCGACAAATCCATCCAGCACGCGCTTCTGCCCGGCCTTGTCGAAGTCGATCGTCAGCTTGTTGCCTTCGATCGCTGAAATGTTGCCGTTGCCGAACTTCATGTGGAAGACGCGGTCGCCGACGGTGAAGCGCGAGGGCTCGGTGCTGGTGGATTTCGCCACCAGTTCGCCATCGATGGTGCGGCTGCGCGGGCCGCTTTCGCCGTAGCCGATGCGCTCGACGGCGTGGCCGGAGCGCGAGCCCCAGTTGTCGCGCGTCGCATCCGAGCGGTTCTGCTGGGCGCGCTTCCAGCCGGGGGTGGAGTAGTTGTTCTGGAAGGGATCGGCCTTGTCGAAGCGCGACTGGCCATAGCCGCCGCGGCCGTACCCGCCATAGGACTGCTCGGTCTCGGCCACCTCCACATGGGTATTCGGCAACTCGTCGAGGAAGCGCGAGGGCAGGGTGGACTGCCACAGCCCGTGGATGCGGCGGTTGGAGACGAACCAGATGTGGCAGCGGTGCTTTGCCCGGGTGATGCCGACATAGGCAAGACGGCGTTCTTCCTCGAGGCCGGAGCGGCCGCCCTCGTCAAGCGCGCGCTGGTGCGGAAACAGGCCTTCCTCCCAGCCGGGCAGGAACACGGTGTCGAACTCCAGCCCCTTGGCCGAATGCAGCGTCATGATCGAGACGGCATCGAGGTTTTCGTTCTGCTCGGCGTCCATCACCAGCGCGACGTGTTCGAGGAAGCCGCGCAGGCTCTCGAAGGCTTCCATCGAGCGGATCAGTTCCTTGAGGTTTTCGAGCCGGCCCGGCGCTTCGGCCGATTTGTCGTTCTGCCACATAGCCGTGTAGCCGCTCTCGTCGAGGATCTGCTCGGCAAGTTCGGTGTGCGGCGTGGTTTCGAGCAGGCTCTGCCAGCGGCGGAAATCGGCGACGACATCGAACAGCCCCTTGCGGGCCTTGGCCTTCAGTTCGTCGGTCTCGATGATGTCAGTCGCAGCCGCAAGCATCGGCACGTCGCGGGCGCGGGCATAGTCGTGCAGGGTGCGAATGGTGGTGTCGCCAAGGCCGCGCTTCGGCGTGTTGACGATGCGCTCGAAGGCAAGGTCGTCGGCCGGCTGGCAGACGAGCCGGAAATAGGCCATGGCGTCGCGGATCTCGAGCCGCTCGTAAAAGCGCGGGCCGCCGATGACGCGGTAGTTCAGGCCGAGCGTGACGAAGCGGTCTTCGAATTCGCGCATCTGGAACGAGGCGCGCACCAGGATCGCCATGTCGTTGAGCTTGTGGCTCTTGCGCTGCAGTTGTTCGATTTCCTCGCCGACGGCGCGGGCTTCCTCTTCGGAGTCCCAGGCGGCGTGCACCTGCACCTTCTCGTCATCCGGGTCGGTGCGTTCGGTAAACAGCGTCTTGCCGAGGCGCCCCTCGTTGTGGGCGATCAGATGCGCGGCGGCGCCGAGAATATGCTCGGTCGAGCGGTAGTTGCGCTCGAGCTTGATGACCTTGGCGCCGGGGAAATCCTTTTCGAAGCGCAGGATGTTGTCCACTTCCGCGCCGCGCCAGCCATAGATCGACTGGTCGTCGTCGCCGACGCAGCAAACGTTCTGCGGCACGCCCTTGGCGCGCTGCGCCAGAAGCCGCAGCCACATGTACTGCGCGGTGTTGGTGTCCTGATATTCGTCGACGAGGATGTAGCGGAACTTGTCGTGGTATTCCTTCAGCACATCCGGATTGCTGCGGAACATGCGGATCGGGTGCAGCAGCAGATCGCCGAAGTCGCAGGCGTTCAGCGTGCGCAGCCGGTTCTGGTAGGCGGCGTAGAGCTCGCGGCCCTTGCCGTTGGCAAAGGCGCGGGCATCGCCCTCGGGGATCTGCGCCGGGTCGAGGTCCTTGTTCTTCCAGCCGTCGATCATGCCGGCGAACTGCTTGGCCGGCCAGCGCTTGTCGTCGAGGCCCTCGGCCTGGATGATCTGCTTGATCAATCTGACGACGTCGTCGGTGTCGAGAATGGTGAAGTCGGAGCGCAGGCCCACCAGCTCGGCGTGGCGGCGCAACAGCTTGACGCCGATCGAGTGGAAGGTGCCGAGCCAGGGCATGCCCTCGACCGCATGGCCGACGAGCACGCCGACGCGCTCCTTCATCTCGCGCGCCGCCTTGTTGGTGAAGGTCACCGCAAGGATCTGCGAGGGGAAGGCGCGGCCGGTGGAAAGAATATGGGCGATGCGGGTGGTGAGAACCCGGGTCTTGCCGGTGCCGGCGCCGGCGAGAACCAGCACCGGGCCATCCAGAGATTCGACCGCTTCGGCCTGTTCCGGATTGAGGCCGGAGAGATAATCCGGGCGCTGCTGGCGGTCGCGGGCAGCCATGGCGCGCGCGGCGATGCCGCCCGTTGCTGGCGGCTGCTTGCGCGGGGCCGGCTCTTCGTCGAAGAAGGGAATGTCGTCGAAACCACTCATCATGCGGCTCAATGTAGTGATTCGGAGGCGAAAGGCCAGAAAGGATGTTCTTCTTTTATTCCGTTTTCTGCGCCACCCGCACCAAGCCTGTGGAAAGACAGGCGATTTCGAAGCCGCTTATTCTCGCGCTCACCGCCGTCAGGCCGTCCTGTCGAAGGCAGCGTCCACCGGCACCTGCAAGGCGGTCGCCAGCTGGTTGGTTCTGGCGGCAAGTGAGATCACGCGCAAGAGATCGGCATGTTCGGCGTCGCTCATGCCCTTGGCTCTCGCGGCAGCCGTATGCGAATGGGCGCAGTAGCCGCAGCCATTGCTGACGGAAACGGCGATGTAGAGCATTTCCTTGACCAGCGGATCGAGCGCGGAGGGCGTTGCCATCACCGCCTTGACGTCGCGCCAGGTCTGCTCCAGCAGGTCGGCATCGAAGGCGAGCCACAGCCACATATTGTTGATGAAATCCGATTTGCGGGTGGCGCGAATGTCGTCGAACACGGCTTTTACGCGCGCGTCGGATTCCGGATCGGCAGGCGGGGCGATGGTGCTCATGACGTCTCCTGGTCATAGGGTCAATCGGGGGGGCGTCCGGCGGCGGACGCCGCCGGATCGGCAGGTTGGTATCCCTCTTTGCTTGTACGCATTTCCTCACGGAAAACCGCTTCGCATTTTTCCTGGGTATGCTCTAGACGAGCGCAAACACGCGCGCCGGACCGCCGGTGCCGCCGCGGTGTTTGGGCGCGCCAAGCACGAGGGTCGCGCCCTTGACGGGCACCTTGTCGAGGTTGGCGGCCGCCTCCAGTCCCCAGCGGCCTTCCGGCAGCCAGGCATAGTGGGTGGCGAAATCAGGCGAGGGGCCATGGTCGAGCGAAAGCGTGTCGACGGCGATGCCGGCCGCCTTGGTCTCGTCGAGCAGGTATTTCGCCGCCTCGGCGTGGAAACCGGGAAAGTGCATCTTGCCGTTTGCATCGGCATTGCGGAACTTGTCAGTGCCAAGGTGCGCTCCCCAACCGGAAAGCATGGCGACGCAGGCGTTTTCCGGAATGTCGCCATTGGCGGCGACCCAGGCCTTGATGTCGTCGGGTGTTATTTGCGCATCGGCATCGGCGGACGCCTTCTCGCGGATGTCGACGACGCAGAGTGGCACGACGAGCTTTTCAACCGGCAGCTCGGCGACCGACAGACCATCGGCGGAGAAATGCAGCGGCGCGTCGACATGGGTGCCGGTGTGTTCGTTCACCCGGAGCTCGAACAGGTTGAACTTGTCCTTGGCGTAGCTGAACTTTTGCTCGCGGAAGAACTGCTGCTGGCCGAAGAAGGTCGGGAACTCCTCGTAGAGTTCGTGGGTGAGGTCGGTGACGCCGGTGTGTCCCTGGGCGAGCGCCGGCGGGGCGATACCGGCGCTCGCGGCGGCGATGCCCGCTGTGCCGACGGCTGCTGCCTTGAAGAAGCTGCGGCGGGACAACATTTTCTGCTTTACGGATTCCACGACGCACGCATCGCACATGTCTTTGCTTCCCTCTCAAGAAGCGGTCGAAACCTGATGGCAATGGCTGCCAGCGGTTGCAGGATACCTCAGAGGAAATCGCTGTAAACGGTCTTTGTCCCGTGCGTTTTGATGGAATGACACGGCGATCGCGATTGCCGGCGCACGATGGCGCTGATGTCATCATGCCGCCAACAAATACGCTTTTATTACAATTGCGTAATGATGGCATTCCGCCGTTGCCCACAAAGGTGCGAACAACGATACTCTGGGCAAATCGGAACGTTCCGCCGGCGCGTGCCGCGCAGGAGCGCGTTTTGCATATTTGGAGACATGAATGCGGGTTTGGAAACAGCTGGCGGTGAGCGCCGTTGTGCTTTTGGTGGGTGCCGGCGTCTGGGTGCGGTTCGTGCCCGGAGCAGGCGAAACGCTGGCCGCGATCGGTGTCTCGCATCCGCTGATCGATGCCATCTCCAAGCAGAGCGGTGCCGCTGGGGGCGAGGGCGGCCAAGGCAGCGGCGGACGCAGGCAGGGCGGCAACGACGCCATCCTCGTCATGGTTCGCCCTTCGGCAACGTCTGTCGTCAATGACCGGCTGAACGCGATCGGCAACGGCGAGGCGATCCACTCCGTCACCGTGACGCCGACGGCCACCGGCAACCTCACCGAAATTCTCGTGCGCTCCGGCGAAAAGGTGGCGCAGGGGCAGGTGATCGCCAAGCTCGATAGCGACGACCAGAAGATTGCTGCCGACCAGGCGCGGCTGACGCGCGACAGTGCCCGCGAAAAACTGGAGCGCTATCGCAACCTCAGCACAGCGCGCGCGGTGACCGCCGTCGACGTGCGCGACGCCGAAATCGCCATGCAGGCCGCGGAGCTTGCGCTCAAGACCGCCGAGCTCGACCTCAAGCGCCGCGATATCGTTGCGCCGTCGCAGGGCGTTGTCGGCATCATCACCGTCAATGTCGGCGACTACGTCACCACGACGACGCCGATCGCCGTGGTCGACGACCGCTCGGAAATCCTCGTCGACTTCTGGGTGCCGGAGCGTTTTGCGAGCAAGATCGTCGTCGGCCAGCCGGTGACAGCGCACGCCATTGCCCAGCCGGGCAGCCAACTCGAGGGCGTCATTCACGCCATCGACAACCGCCTGGACCAGGCAAGCCGGACGCTGCGCGTGCGGGCGCGGCTGGAAAATCCTGACGACACGTTGCGGGCGGGCATGTCCTTCTCGGTGACCATGGCATTCGATGGCGACACCTATCCGACCGTCGATCCGCTCGCGATCCAGTGGAGCTCCGAAGGCTCCTATGTCTGGCGTGTCAGCGCCGACAAGAGCGAGCGGGTTCCGGTCAAGATCATCCAGCGCAACCCCGACAAGGTGCTGGTTGATGCGGCCTTGAGCGAAGGCGACGAAGTCGTCACCGAAGGTGTGCAGCGGCTGCGCGACGGCGGCGACGTGCGCATTGCCGGGCGCGAGCGCCGCGATGCCGCGCAGAAGGTCGCGGAGGACGGGAAGTGAGCGGCGCGAAGGAACCCGGCCACCAGACCGCGCGCGAGGCCGGCAAGACCGGCTTCACCGCGCTTTTCATCCGCCGGCCGATCTTCGCCCTGGTCGTCAACACGCTGATCGTCGTCGCCGGCCTTGCGGCCTGGAACGGCATCGAGATCCGCGAACTGCCGCAGGTCGACCAGCCGGTCGTCTCCGTGACGACGACGCTCGACGGTGCAGCACCCGAGACCATGGACCGCGAGGTGACATCGGTCGTCGAAGGTGCGGTCTCGCGCGTGCAGGGCATCCGCGACATCTCCTCGACCTCGTCCTTCGGCCGCAGCCGCGTGACGCTGCAATTCTCCGACACCACCGACATCGGCCAGGCGGCCAACGATATCCGCGATGCGCTGGGGCGCGTTCGCAACCAGCTGCCCGACCAGGCGGACGAGCCGAGCATCGTCAAGGCGGACGCCGACAGCCAACCGATCATGCGCCTGGCGCTGACCTCCGATACCATGTCGATGGAAGACATGACGCTGCTCGTCGAAAACGAGATCAGCGACCGGCTGGCCGCCGTCGAGGGCGTCGCCGACGTTGCCGTCTATGGCGACCAGGAAAAAATCTTTCGCATCGACCTCGACCAAGCCAAGCTTGCCGGGCGCGGCGTGACGGTGGCAGACCTCAGGACGGCCCTTGCCAACGCCTCCTATGACGTGCCGGCCGGCAAGCTCACGAGCGCCAGCCAGGACATTTCGGTGCGCGCCACCGCCGACCTGCAGACGCCGGAGCAATTCGAAAACCTCATCCTCGTCAACAATGTGCGGCTGCGCGACATCGGCACGGTGACGCTCGGACCCGATTCAGGCACCACGGCGCTGCGCTCCAACGGCCGCCAGGGCATCGGCCTCGGCATCATCCGCCAGGCGCAATCCAATACCGTCGATATTTCCGAGGGCGTGCGCAAGGTCGTCGAGACGATCCAGACGCAGATTCTTCCCGAGGGCACGCAGCTCAGGATCACCAGCGACGACGCCGTCTTCATCAACGGCGCCATCCACGAGGTCGAGATTGCGCTGGGCGTGGCGATCTTCATCGTCACGCTCGTCATCTACATGTTCCTGCTCGACTGGCGCGCAACGCTGATCCCGACCATCACCATGCCGATCGCGCTGATCGGGACGGTGGCGGCGATCTACATGGCCGGCTTCTCGATCAACATCCTGACGCTGCTGGCGATCGTGCTCGCCACGGGGCTCGTGGTCGATGATGCGATCGTGGTTCTGGAAAACATCGTGCGACGGCGGGCCGAAGGGCTGGGCCCAAGGGCCGCGGCCGTGCACGGCACGCTCGAAGTGTTCTTCGCGGTGCTGGCGACGACCGCGACGCTTGCGGCCGTGTTCGTGCCGCTGTCCTTCCTGCCGGGCCAGACAGGCGGGCTCTTCCGCGAGTTCGGCTTCGTGCTCGCCTTCTCGATCCTGCTTTCGTCCTTCGTGTCGCTGACGCTCTGCCCGATGCTGGCATCGCGCATGCTGACAAAGGAGGCCCACAACGAGAAGCCGGGGCCGATGCGCCGGTTCGGGGCACGGGCTTCGGAATTCTACCGGGTCACGTTGCGCGGTTGCCTCAATGCGCCGCTGATCGTCTTCGTCGTTGCCGCCTTCTTCACCGCCATGGGCGGCATCGGCTTCATGACGCTGAAATCGGAACTGACACCGAGCGAGGACCGCTCGCAGGTGATGATGCGCATCAACGCGCCGCAGGGCGTGTCGCTGGAATATGCGCAGGCGCAGATGCGCCGGATCGAGGACGGGCTGCAGCCGCTGGTCAAATCCGGCGAGATCGACAACATCTTCTCGATCTCCGGCCAGGGTGGTTCGGCCAATAGCGGCTTCATGGTGCTGACGCTTGCCCCCTGGGACAAGCGCGACCGCAGCCAGCAGCAGATCGTCTCCGACATCAACAAGGTGACGGCGCGCATCCCCTCGGTGCGGGTGTTTGCGATGCAGCCCAACAGCCTCGGCATTCGCGGCGCCGGCAGCGGCCTGCAGGTGGCGCTTGTTGGTAACGACTACACCAAGCTCGGCGATGCCGCGGCAAAGCTGGTGCGCCAGATGGAAGACACCGGGCGCTTCGAGAATGTGCGGCTGAACTATGAGGCCAACCAGGCGCAGCTTTCGATCACCATCGACCGCGAGCGGGCATCCGACATGGGCGTCGATATCGGCGGCCTTGCCTGGGCGCTGCAGGCGATGCTCGACGGCAACAGCGTCGTCGATGTCTATGTCGACGGCGAATCCTACCCGGTCAAGCTCCTGTCCTCGACCAATCCGGTCAACGACCCGACCGACCTGCAGAACATCTTTCTGAAAGCCGGCGACGGCAAGATCGTGCCGATGTCGACGATCGCCAGCGTCGAGGAAACCGCCGTGGCGCCGCAGCTCTCGCGCGAATCGCAGCTTCGCGCCGTGTCGCTGTCGGCCGGGCTCAAGTCCGACCTGGCGCTCGGTGAGGCGCTGACCATGGTCGAGCAGATGGCCGAGCCGCTGCTGCCGCCGGGCTCGCGCATCATGCCGCTGGCCGAGGCTGCCACCCTCAACGAGAACGCCAACGGCCTCGTCATCACCTTCGGCTTTGCCCTCGTCATCATCTTCCTGGTGCTGGCGGCGCAGTTCGAAAGCTTCATCAGCGGCTTCATCATCATGGCGACGGTGCCGCTCGGGCTTGCCTGCGCGATCTTTGCGATGATCATGACCGGCAACACGCTTAACATCTACAGCCAGATCGGCCTGGTCATGCTTGTCGGCATCATGGCGAAGAACGGCATCCTGATCGTCGAATTCGCCAACCAGCTGCGTGATCGCGGCCAGGATGTGCGCACGGCGATCGAGAACGCCGCCAACATTCGCCTCAGGCCGGTGATGATGACGATGATCGCCACCATCGTCGGCGCGGTGCCGCTGGTGCTGGCAAGCGGTGCCGGTGCCGAGGCGCGCATTGCGCTCGGCTGGGTGCTGGTCGGCGGGCTCGGCCTTGCCGTGGTCGTGACGCTCTATCTCACGCCGGTCGCCTATCTCGTCATTGCTGGGCTCACGAAGCCGCATGCGGACGAGGAGCGCAAGCTGCACGAGGAAATGGAAGCGGCGGCCGCGCTCGAAACGAAATAGCGGCGGGCTCTCAGCGTCGGCAGCGAAGATGTCAACGCTGACCGCCTGTCGCGCTGCTCCCTGGCTCTAAAAAGCGCTAACCCTGAAGTTCAAGCCAGGCGGCGATCAGAAAGACCACCGCTGCGATCGCGCCCAGCGCACTCCTGCCGGCGTGGAGCCTCGCCCAGCGGCGGAGAAGCGCGCGGGTTTCCTCGCTCGCCTCATCCGGCCGCGTTGCCTCGAGGCGTCGGTTGATCGGCATGATGACGAGGATCGTGTAGGGCCAGTTCAGAATGATGATTGCTGCCCCTAGGCCCCAAAGTGCATTGTCACTCTGCCACCATGCGGCAGCGCCGAGCAGGCCCGAGATGATTGCGAGCGAGGCTTGCATCTCGAAACCTCGCCGGTAGGCCGGCACCCATTGGGCGAGGGCCGCTCATCGAGGTGAAGCCTTGCCGGGTGTTCGGCGACGTTGATGTAGACGGCGGCGCCGAAGAATACCGCTGCGGTAAACAAAGCGAGCAGACCGAGCAGACCGAGCATTTGACCTTCTCCTCTCTCCCTTCAGTATATACCGTCAGGGGCTGCACAACGATAGGTGTCGTCGTTGGGCGCAGAGCTGCCGGCTCAAGGGCAGATCCGGGAGGGAATTCTGATCGACGTTATCCGTCGCAATGCGAAAGCTTTGTGACACTCAGGTCTCACCAGCGGCGTTTTCACGCGATAGTCTGCCGGAGACTGCGTGAACGTCTGGACAAAGTGATTCCGATTTGCACAGTAGCGCCTTGAAATGAAAGCGCTTCCCCTATGTCGGAATGGGGCAGCGCGAATGGCATGAAGAAGGGACGTTTTCCGTGGCATTGAAGGCGATCAGAGCTGGCTCGAGAAACGAAACCGGGATCGAAACCGCAAAGGGGCAGCTTGCTGCCCGATTCGGCGATCGGTTCCAGACGGGCGAAGCGATCCGTGCCCAGCATGCCCACACCACCACCTACATCCCGGCGCAGCTTCCCGATGGCGTCGTCTTCCCCGAGAGTGCCGACGAGGTGCGCGAGATCGTTGCGATCGCAGCCGCAAATGCCGTGCCGCTCATTCCCTTTGGCACCGGATCCTCGCTCGAGGGCCACGTCAACGCGCCGAACGGTGGCATTTCCGTCGACATGATGCGGATGAACCGGGTGCTCGAGGTCAACGCGGAAGACTTGGATTGCCGGGTCGAGCCCGGCATCACCCGCGAGGAGCTGAACACCTATCTGCGCGACACCGGCCTGTTCTTCCCGATCGATCCCGGCGCCAACGCCTCGATCGGCGGCATGGCCTCGACGCGGGCGTCCGGCACCAACGCGGTGCGCTACGGCACGATGAAGGACAATGTGCTGGCGCTGACGGTGGTGACATCAGACGGGCGCGAGGTGCGCACCGCGCATCGGGCACGCAAGTCGTCTGCCGGCTATGACCTGACCCGGCTCTTCGTCGGGGCCGAGGGCACGCTCGGCGTCATCACCTCGATCACGCTCCGGCTGCAGGGCATTCCCGAGGTCATCTCCGGCGGCGTCTGCCCGTTCCCGACGATTGCCGATGCCTGCAACGCGGTGATCCTGACGATCCAGTCCGGCATTCCGGTCGCCCGCATCGAGCTGTTGGACGCTTTGCAGATGAAGGCGTGCAACGGCTACTCCGGCCTTTCCTATGAGGAAACGCCGACGCTTTTTGTCGAATTCCATGGGAACAGCGAGAGCGTCGAGATGCAATCGCGGCACTTTGCCGAAATTGCGTCGGAATTCGGCTCTAGCGGCTTCATCTGGACGACCAACCCGGAAGAGCGGGCGCGGCTGTGGAAGGCGCGGCACAACGCCTACTGGGCCCAGAAGAGCCTGATCCCCGGGGCTGCAATTCTCTCCACCGATGTCTGTGTGCCGATCTCGCGGCTGGCCGATTGCGTTGCGGCGACCCATGACGACATCGCCCAGCACGGTCTGACGGCACCGATCGTCGGCCACGCGGGCGACGGCAACTTCCACGTCGGCCTGCTGTTTGACGACAAGGACGCCGCCGACGTGGCGCGGGCCGAGGCCTTCGTCGAGCGGCTGAATGCGCGGGCGCTGTCGATGGACGGGACCTGCACCGGCGAACACGGCATCGGTCAGGGCAAGATGCCGTTCCTCGAAGCCGAACTCGGCGACGCGCTGGATCTGATGCGGCAGGTCAAGCGTTCTCTCGACCCGCAGAATATCTTCAACCCCGGCAAGATCTTCGCCTGACGCGAGACGACGGGCGAGGGGACACGCGGCCGCGCGGCCACTACCCCTTTGGGGCAAAGGCGGGCGCGCCCGCGCAATTGTAATGGACGGAAACGTCCCTTTGGCGTTCATATGGACGCAGACGGCGTCGACAGGCGCCCCGAGAACTTGATGGGAATGTAGGCACGGTGCTTTCGCGAATTCTGGTTGCCATCGGCGGTCTTGTGGTTGTTGCGCTCTTTGCGGCGCTGATCGCCCCGTGGTTCATCGACTGGACGGGTTTCCGCAAGGAATTCGAGCGCGAGGCTAGCCGCATCATGGGCAAACCCGTCGTCGTGCACGGCCGCGTCGACGCACGCCTGATCCCGTTCCCGACCGTGACGCTCAACGACGTGCGTGTCGGCGGCAGCGATGCGCGCGAACCGCTGATCCAGGTCGAACAATTCTCGATGAGCGCGGAGCTTGCGCCGTTCCTGAGTGGCGAAGCGCTAATCTTCGACATGCGCCTCGACCGGCCCAAGGCCAAGGTCCGGCTGCTTTCCGACGGTACGCTCGACTGGGCGCGTGGTACGCGCACGGCGATCCCCGCCAAGACGGTGGTGCTTGAAAACGTAGAGATCACCCAGGGCGAGATCGAATTCATCGACGAGCAGACCGGCCGCACCCGGCGCGTGACCGACCTTGCCGCCGATCTTTCGGCCCGGTCGCTGGCCGGCCCCTGGAAGGTCGAAGGTCGTGCGGCATTGGACGGCGAGGCCGGCAGTTTTGCCTTTGCCAGTAACAAGGTGGACGAGGCGGGCGCGCTCAGCCTCAAGGCGCGGGTGACGCCGGACAAGCGTCCATTCGGCGTCGAGCTCGATGGCGCGCTGAAGATCGTCGACTTCAAGCCGCTTTACGGCGGCCGCTTCACGCTGACCGAAAACCGCCCGCAGGGCGAGGCCAAAGAAGTCGACGACCATGCGCCGCTGCGCATCAACGGCGATTTCCAGCTGACCAATGAGAGCATCCGTGTGCCGGAGTATCGCTTCGAGGTCGGTCCTTCGGATGATCCTTACGTGGTGACCGGCGAGGCGACGCTCGACACCGGCAAGGAGCAGAAGTTCCTGCTAATTGCCGACGGCCAGCAGATCGACGTCAGCCGCATCGGCAATTCCGGCAGCAACGGCAAGACCGGGCGCGACCCGGCGATCTCCATGCGCCAGCGGCTGGAAGCGATGCTGGCGATCGCTGCCGACATTCCCATTCCGCAGGTGCCGGGCAGGGCCAGTTTGAAGCTGCCGGCGATCGTCATCGGCGATACGACGGTGCGCGACGTGCGCATCGACGTACAGCCTGATGGCGCCGGATGGGTAATCGACAATGTCGTGGCGCTTCTGCCCGGTCGCACCCAGCTCGAGGCCAAGGGACGGCTCAACCTCAAGGGTCAGCGCTCCTTCCGCGGCGACCTGCTGCTCGCGTCCAACCAGCCGTCGGGGCTGGCGAGCTGGCTGGCCGGCTCTGTCGACCCGGCCATCCGCAAGCTGAAGACCGCGGGTTTTTCGGCAACCGTCAACCTGACCGACACGCTGCAGCAGTTCGAAAACCTTGAAGTCGCGGCCGGCGATGCCAGCCTCAAGGGGCGGCTCGAGCGCCAGTCCTTCGCCGAGCAGCAGCCGAACCTTTCGCTGCAGCTAAACGGCAACCGCATCGATCTCGAAGCCTTGCAGGCGCTGGCTGGCCTCGTCGCCGGCGATGCCTCGACCTCGACATTGATGCAGCACGCGATCGCTGCCGACCTTTCGGCCGACGAGTTCTCCGCCTTCGGCGAAGATGCCCGCGACGTTCAGGCGGTGGTGACGCTCAAGAACGGCCAGCTACAGGCCGAGCGCGTGGCGATCGGCTCGCTTGCCGGCGCGCAGCTTGCCTTTTCCGGCCGCGCCAGCGGCGATCTCGCAAAGCCCGTCATTTCGGCCAAGATGAAGCTCGCGGCCAACGATCTGACGCCGTTCCTGGAAATGATCGGCCGGCACGCCGTCGATCATCCGGCCCTTCGTCGGCTGACCAAGGCTGGCCCGTACTACACGGACGCCGCCTTCGACGTGACGCTGACCGCCGGCAACAAGGAAGGCAACGCGCCCGCGACCTTCGGCATCTTCGGCACGGCCAACGGCACCAAGATCGCCGCCAGCTATCAGGCGCCCGACATGGCCCAGGCGCTTGCCGGCAAGGGCATGCTGCTCGAAGCGACGCTCGAAAACCCGCAGACGCTGTTGCTGCTCGGCCAGGCCGGGTTCGATCCGCTGCCATTCGATGCGGACGCCAACGGCATCCTCTCGGTCAAGCTGCAGAGCACCGATGGCTCCAACGCCAATGGCACGGTGACCTTTACCACTGAGAAGACGGCGCTTGCCGCCAAGGGCAGCTTCGATCTTTCGCGCGACCATTTCCTCGAGGGCCAGGCCAAGCTGACGCTGCAGACGGAAGACCTCGAACCTTATCTGCTGCAGCAGGGCATCGCCCTGCCACAGACGGGCAGTGGCCTGCCGATCTCTGTTTCGGCCGACGTGGCGACGACACCGGAGGCGATCGCCCTTACAACGGTCGAAGGCAAGGCGGATAACAACGGCTTTGCAGGCGCGCTGACGATCGACCGCAAGGTGCCGGGCAAGGCGGAGGGCCAGATCAACCTTGCAACGCTCGATCTCGCCTGGCTCGCCGAGGGCATCCTCGGCCAGGTTCAGGACATGTCGACCGGCGCGCTGTCGAAAACGCCGGTCGCCCAGGCGGCCTGGACCGGCCTCAACGTGGCCCTGGATGTGCAGGCGGCCAATTTCTGGCCGGGCTTCTACGGCGCCGTTGGAAATTTTGTCGGCAAGATGGAATGGAAGGGCGACGAGATCGCCTTCACCGACGCGACCGGCGACTGGCTCGGCGGCAAACTTGAGGGCCGGGTGCAGATCGGCAATGCCAACGGTTCCGGCTTCCTGCGCTCGCGTCTCGACGTCAAGGGCGGCGATCTGGCGCAGGCGGGCTGGATGCGGGCAGGCGCGCCGGTTGCCACCGGCACCTTCGACCTGTCCGTGGCGCTGGAGGCATCGGGCGCGAACGCGCAAGCCATGGCGCATTCGGCAAGCGGCTCGGGCACTGCGACCTTCAACGGCGTGACACTCAACGGCATCAACAGCGCCGCCCTGCCGCAGTTGATGGCGACTGCCGATGCGCTGAAGATGGAGATTTCAGCTGACGCGATCCGCCAGGCGGCGGAGGCGACGGTGTTTTCGGGCCAGTCGGTCGTCGGTGTGGTCAAGGTGCCCTTCAGCATCGCCGGCGGCGTGCTGCGGGCACAGAACGTGACGGCCGCCGACGGCAACGCAGCTTTTGCCGGCGAGGCGTCGCTCGACCTTGCGGCAGAACGCATCGATGCCGGCATCGACATGACTTTCCGTCCGGGTGACGAGGCGCTTGCTGGCGCTGAGCCGCGCGTGCGGCTCGGCTTCGCGGGACTGCTGGCATCGCCAGGCGTCAGCCTCGATGTTGCCGATCTCTCGAATTTCCTCTCGCTTCGGGCCTTCGAGCGCGAGCGCCGGCGCGTCGAGACGCTGCAGGCCAACGTGCTTGAGAAGCAGCGGCTGCGCCGCGAGGTGCAGCTCTACAAGGCAAAGGCGCAGCAGCGTGAAGTCGAGCGCCTGCGGGCGATCGCCGAAGAACGGCGCCGCGCCGCTGCGGCAGTCGAGGCGGAGCGGGTGAAGGCGGATCTCGCCGCCCGCGCCGAGGCGGCCCGCAAGGCGGCGGAAGAGGCTGCTCAGGCCGAACGCGAACGCCAGCAGCAACAGCAGCTGGGCGCGCCAGCGCAGGCGCAGCCGAATACAGGTACCGTCGAAGGCCCGCAGAAACCGGGCGGCCAGGGGCTGAATTTCGACGTCTTGCCCGACATTACCGTGCAATAGTCTTGCCGGCATCGCGGTTGCGCGCCGCATAGGCGTTGGCCTACTGCATGGTTCCTTAAATCCTATTCGATTTAAGGATAACAACAGGCAGCAATTCAAAGTGCTACAGCGACCTTTGCCCGTCTAATAAGACGCGCAAAGGTCGCTGTAGCTGTGCGTGCCGTCGGGCGTGCAGCTGTGCGGTTTGTCGCCCGCGTGCTCACACCGGACGATCACGCTTGGATCGTTTCCAGTTTAAGCGGAGTCGCAGAAATGCTCTGTCTCTTTGTTCTTACGCATTTCCTGACGGAAAACCGCCTCGCACTTTTCCTGGAAATGCTTGGGTCTCCAGCTCGCATTGGAGCATAGAATCTTTCGGCCAGGATTGCGAAGCGTCGCCGCGTCCCGGTTCAGAAGTGGATGGCAACGCCGAGGATCGGTCCGTGTTGCACGGCGTCGAACTTGAAGCCGTCGTCGCTGTAGTCGACGCCGAGTGCGCGGTAGCCGGCGACGACTGAGATCGTATCCGTGAACTTGTAGCCGAGACCGAGCGCTGCATCCCAGTCGAGATCCGCGCCGCCCGCACCGACCAGCCCCCAGCCGGTCATATAGAACTCGGGCGTGAAGTAATAGGCGCCGCGCAAGCCCGCGACCGCATCGACCCATGTCGCACTGTCTTCGCGTTTCCTACCGTTGAGCAGGCCGCCTGAGAACGAAAGCGTCGAATCAACCGACCAGACTTTCAGGCCGCCGACGAAATCCAGGTTGGACGATTGATCTTCGTAGATCGCATAACCGACGCCAAGCAATCCGGCAAAGGTCTTCGATTTCACATCGACGCTATTGGCAAGAATGCCGTTCGGCGTGTGGCCGTCGGCGGAAAGGTCGGTATAGATCACGTCGCCGAAGATGCTGTAGGGCCCGTTGCGGGCTTCGCCCGTCGCCATGAAAGCGAAATCGAGATGGTCCCAGATATCTCCGAAGCTTGAATCGATGTGCACCTCAGGGAGACCGAACTGGGCGGTGTCGCCCGTCAGGCCCGCCATCCAGAAGTAGGGTGCAACGGTGAACTTCCAGCCGCTCTCCGTCTCCTGCTGTTGGGCTGTGGGTGCAAGAAGGGGTGCGATATCGGCGGCGCTGGCGATGGCGGCCGATGACAAAGTCAAACACGTGGCCAGACCGATACGAGCATAGAGCTTCATGGGTTCCTCCCTCTCCTGTCCAGCCAGCGACTCTCATGCGCTGGCAACTGTATGATTGTTTGAAATTAGTGCAGTCTAAACAAGCCCATTCGCGTTTATTGCCGGATCAAGCGTTACCGAAATGCCCGAGCTGTGGCGCCAAGCACACAGAAACCGGTGGGATGGGCCACAGTTGCAATCTCAAGTCTATGTTTCTGTCGGCGTGTGCTTCAAATTTTCCCGGATTGGTGTGTTCAGGGACGGGTGCTGAGGCATGCATCTGGTTTGTGAAGGCAATCCCGCTCCTGCGCCGAATGCCTGCTTTTGCGCGCTGAAATGGGGAGACCCCTAAAATCCTAATGGATTGATTGAGCAGGAGTTAGCATCCTGCCTTCACAGTGAGGCCTGCAACGGGGGGTGGCATGAAGTCGCTGGAGCAGGGCCTTGATCGCCGCGCGATCATCTGGATCATGAACTGGACGTTTTCAGGCACTGCCGGCTGCACGGCCGTTGCCCTTCTCATCACTTATTACTACATCGTCCCGTTCGGCGGCGAGCTGATGGCGACCTCAATGCGCCTTGCGCTGTTCATTCCGCTGCTGCTGGCCATCCCGCTTTTCGCCTTCATCGGCATCAAGCTCCAACAGTTGGCACTTGCCAACGATCTTCTGACGCTGGCCAGTCGCTATGACGGCCTGACGGGCTGTCTCAACCGTGCCGCCTTCACATCGGATGTCACCGCATTCTTTGCCGATCAGGACCTCGAGCCGTTTCCGCCGACGTCGGCGCTGATGGTGCTGGACGCCGACCACTTCAAACGCATCAACGATTGCCACGGCCATCTGGCCGGCGATCAGGCATTGGTGGCGATAGCAACCGAGATGCGCCAGGCAGTGGACGGTAGCGGCCTGACGGGGCGCCTCGGCGGAGAGGAATTCGGCGTTTTCGTTCCCTATGCCCGTCCCGAAACGATAGGGGCGATGGCGGAGCGAATTCGGTTGGCGGTGGCCGAGCGCGGGCAGGCGATCGCGCCGGGCGCAGAGCCAGTCACTGTCAGCGTCGGTGTGGCGCTGTTCAGCTATCCCGCCCACTATGAGGATGTCTTCAAGATCGCCGACGACCAGCTCTATCTCGCCAAGAATACCGGGCGCAACCGGGTTTGCCTGGTCGAGTATTTGCGTCGGCCGGGCGGCATCAGGGCGATGGCAAACCAGCTGCGCGAGGGGCTTGCAGGCGTCTTCACCGAGACATTCGGAAGCGGCCGCGATGAGCCAGGCGAAGAGCCGTCAAGTGTCGCTGGCCGCTGACAGCTCTATATTCGCCTTGATCCAGTCGAGAACGTAGACGCGGAGCGCCGAAGACAGGTTGCTGTCGGCGCCACGCGCATCGTCGATCTCGACGATCAGTTGGGCGATCGGCATGGCGCGGGCGGCCGCGATCGTCTTCAGCTCCAACCAGAACGGATCTTCCAGCGAGAAGCTGGTGCGGTGGCCGTGCAAGGTGGCGGAGTGTTTTCGGATCATCGCCGGAGCTCGCAAATTGATTCAAGTCGTTGGCGGTTTGATTCGGGACGTTGCTGCAAGTCATTGAAGCGGAATCGCTTTTTTGCAGGTCGTGCGCCGGGTTCGACGTTCTAAAGCGCGTCGCGATCTCTACAGCGCCGCGCGTCTTATTAGACGCGCAAAGGTCGCTGTAACGCTTTAAACGTTCCGCAGCCGTTCGTGCGCGCGGCGCTTCAGTCCTCGGCCTCGTCAGGTCGATCGCCGGAAGGTTCGCGGCGCCCCTGGTCGAGGGCCTTTGCCGCCTTCGCATTCAAGGCGTCGGTCAGCGATTTCTCGGCCTTGGTGCGGCCGAACGAGATGCGGTTCTGTTCGGCCTGCTTTTCTTTTTCGGCGCGGGCATTGCGCTTGCGGAACTGGCGTAGATTGACGACGTCACCACTCATGCCGCGTCCTTTCGCTTGCCTCAGTTCTTCTTGCGGAAGGAGTCGAGCGAAACCACCGAGCCGCCGCCGTTCTTGGCGTCGCCGGATTTTTCCGGGTCCTTGGGCGGCACTTCGCCATCGGTTTCAGGAACGGGATAGGCGGTGATCTCCGCCGATTCGGCCTCTTCCTCTTCGGCCGTCGCCACGTCGAATTCGAGTTCGAAATTGACCGAGGGGTCGTAGAAGCCGCGAATGGCATTGAACGGAATGACCAGCCGCTCCGGCGTATCGGAGAAGGACAGGCCGATTTCGAAGCCGGCCTCGGAAACCTTGAGTTCCCAGAACTGGTGCTGCACGACGATGGTCATCTGCTCGGGATACTTGGATTTCAGGTGCTGCGAGATGCGAACACCCGGCGCGCCGGTCAGGAAGGTGATGAAGAAATGGTGCTCGCCGGGCAGGTGGCCGGTGGCCGCAACCTCGGTCAGCACCTTGCGGATGACGCCGCGAAGCGCGTCCTGCGCCAGAATGTCGTAGCGAATGTGGTCCTGGCCCATGAGATTCCCGTCTTTCTCGAACTCAATTCTACTGTCGGCTTTCCATTGCCCGTCTCGATATGACGAGTCAATTATTCAAGCATCTATAGACCATTTCGAAGCGGGGGAGAAGGTGAAGGCTTCTGTTGCCAGGTGCCTTCGGACCCCGCCTTACGGTGCTACCCGGAAGGACTTGATTTGAAGTGTCGCACCGCCGTTAGGCAGCGAGACGTGCTTCAGCATAGTTGTCGTTTGCAACTATAAGTTTAGCCCGATAACGGTGGTACAATGCCGAGCAAAAAGTCGATCTTTACGCCCTTGTCGATCCTATTTCGCCCCCATCAAAAGCCGGTCATCGAAATCTCGACCGGTTTTTGGTGGAGGCGCCGGGTACCGCCCCCGGGTCCAATGGGTTTATTTCACCGCCCGTTTATTGCCATAGCCGCCCGAAGACGGCATCTGTCATATAGGTCTTTCCGGCGCTGAAGAAAAGGGGAAAGCACGGATATATCGCAGCTTTTCCAAAACCCCTGACATGCCAAACGCCTTGACATGAATGGCAGCCGTGAAAAACTCCGGCTGCTGCACGCGGCCTGCAAGGGCGCTGCGGTTTATCGAGCAAGATCAATCTGGAGGCATCATGACTGACTATCTCGCAGATGTGCAGAAGTATGACAGCGGCGCCGACGAAGCTGTTGTGAACAAGATCGTGCGCCATCTCGGCATTGCACTGCGCAACAAGGATTCCTCGCTCGTGTCGGCCACGGACCCCAAGGAACTCGATCGCGTTAGGGAAAAATGGTGCGAGAAGAAGCTCGGCGTCGTGGGTGCGGAAGCGGATGCGGCCATTTCGGCGACGACGAAGGCGATGTCGGCAGATCGATCCAAGTCACGCGTGACCTTCTATTATCTGGTGGCCAAGAACCTCGGTAAGCTGCAAACGCTGTAGATCACGTTCATTGTGAAGGCGGGATGCAGGCGGAAAACCGCGCGCACTTTCCTTGATCCCGCTTTGAGCGCGGCTGAATATGCGGGATAAACACCCCCGGGACATTGGTTTGCCGCCGGCTTCACCCTAAATTTGGGACAACACGAATCGGCGGCGCCAGACCATGCAGCAATATCTCGACTTCCTCGACCATGTGATGACCAGCGGAACCGACCGGGGTGACCGGACGGGAACGGGGACGCGCTCGGTCTTCGGCTACCAGATGCGTTTCGATCTTTCGCAAGGCTTCCCGGTGCTGACCACCAAGAAGCTGCACCTGCGCTCGATCATCCACGAACTGCTGTGGTTCCTGAAGGGCGAGACCAATATCGCCTATCTCAAGGAAAACGGCGTCAGCATTTGGGACGAATGGGCGGACGAAAACGGCGATCTCGGGCCCGTCTACGGCTACCAGTGGCGCTCCTGGCCGGCGCCGGACGGGCGGCATATCGACCAGATCGCCGGTCTTGTCGAAAGCCTGAAGACCAATCCGAACTCGCGCCGTCATATCGTTTCCGCCTGGAACCCGGCGCTGGTCGACGAGATGGCCCTGCCGCCGTGCCATTGCCTGTTCCAGTTCTATGTCGCCGACGGCAAGCTTTCCTGCCAGCTCTATCAGCGTTCGGCCGACATCTTCCTCGGCGTGCAATTGTTTTCCGACATCACTATGGTACCTTCGATGTTAAGTACGCGATTTCATTGAGTGATACTCGAAATGGTACCGGTACCTTCACGTGCCGTGTTTTGCGAAACGAATTCGATGACATTTGGAATGGCCATGACCAGACACCCCGAGTTTCAATATCTGGATTTGATGACGCGGCTTCTCGAAAACGGAGACCGACGGATCGACCGCACTGGCGTCGGAACGCTCGCTACGTTCGGGGCTATGATGCGCTTCGATCTCTCAGATGGAACCTTTCCCGTCTACACCACGAAAAGGGTGTATTGGAAAACCGCCGTCAAAGAGATGTTATGGTTTTTGACCGGCCAGACGAATATTCGATCTCTTCTCAGGGAGAACGTCCGAATTTGGTCGGATTGGCCATTAGCCCGCTACCGCAAGGAAACGGGCATAGAGATAACTCAGCAGGAATTCGAGGCCCAGGTTGTGGCCGATGAGGAATTCGCTGAGGCGTGGGGCGATCTGGGGCCAGTATACGGGAAGCAATGGCGACGCTGGATCGATCAGAGTGGGCGAGAACACGATCAGATCGCGACGATCATTGAGACCCTGCGAAACAATCCAAGTAGCAGGCGCATGATATTTCACGCCTGGAATGTGGGCGAACTGGACCAAATGGCGCTCCATCCGTGTCACATGGTCTATCAATTCTACGTATCTGGTCTGGACAGTGGTCAGCCTAGATTGTCGCTTATGGTCACCCAAAGATCGAGCGACCATATGCTGGGAAATCCGTTTAACATCTGCCAGCAGGCGGCCTTGCTGGCGATGATTGCGCAACAAGTGGACATCCCTGTGGGCGAGCTGGTGTGGTCCGGAGGAGACGTCCATCTTTACTTGAACCATGTGGACCAGGCTAAGGAGCAGTTGACGCGGGTGCCCCGGCCTTTCCCGAAGCTGACGCTGGCCCGCAAGCCAGCATCGATCGATGGATATCGGATCGAAGACTTCGTAGTGACTGGATACGATCCCTATCCCCCGATTGAGGCACCGGTCGCTGTCTGATCTTTTAGCTCGTCGGCTGGCCGTGATTAAACGAGTACACGACGAAGCAATGCGGTTCGCCTAGCTCGCGCTCTCTGCGGGAGTTCGTGACCACCGCACGCCCACACCGTAGAACAAGCCCGAGCCTGCGTCTCCCCAGCCAAGAAACTCCACGCCTTGGTTCACATAGAAGTCGCGCAGGATCGCGGAGGAACTTGGCCACGGCGTGCCGGTTTCCAGGGCGCTAACCGTGCTTGGCGGAAGAGATGCTCGTTCCGCAATTTCGCTTTGCTTTAGATCAAGCAAACTTCTAGCGGCAGAGAACGAAGTGCCGAACTTTTCGCTGTGGAATCCCGTTCGATCGCTTGCGTCGGCAAACAGATCGCCGGGGGCCTTCCATCGGGCACCAGAACGCCCCACGTCTTTTCCAAACGAAAGATCGCCCACAAATTCGATGCCTTCAGCCTCGTAGAACTGAATGAGCTGCACGTTGTGCTCCAGAACCTTGGACGTCCCAGACTCCGCGGCCGCAATTGCCTTCCGCATTATCCCTACACGCGGGGAGAGTTCTCGAATCGAGATTCCGAAAAGCGCTCGCGCGACCCGGAGTGCATCGGATGTGGTTGGTGTCTTCATGTCGGCGAAAAGCGGGCTCGACAAATTGGTTGTCAATAACTGTGTTTTGGAGTCTTTATTTTGCCCATAGATCGTTTATAAGCATGTCTATGGAGTCAAAAAAGCGCCAATGGGCTTGGAGGCATCGAGTGCAGAACAGTGATTCGCTTTTCCGGGAGTGGTATGGAATGCCAAAAGCCTCGTTAGTAGACTGCCTTAGGCGTCTCGCTGACGACCTCGAAAACGTCGATCGATGTGTTGAGGCGCTGGCCCCGGGAGCGTCGATGAACAGCTGGGCGCTGGGAAGGCGGTCTGTGCCTTGCCTGATCGGACGTCCGCTCGGTCACCCCACCATACTGGACGGCAAGCCAGCATGCTCGAGCGAACTTTTCTATTTCGATCCCGAGCGCGGGATCGCGCGGACCATGTCCCGTTGGTATCGTCTCGGGACAAGGGTCGACCCTGACTACTGGAGCGAACGCCTCGCGGGTCGGTCATGAAGGCTTGGGTTTTCTCCGATCTCCACACCGAGTTCGACGAAAAGGTCGCTCCCCTGACAGTGCCTGAGGCTGATGTCTGTATCTGCGCCGGCGACATCTGCGATGGAGGACCTGCGAGGACGGTCCGCTATCTCGGCGAACACGTCTCGCGGTCGATGCCGGTAATTCTGGTCCCCGGCAATCACGAGTACTATCGCAGTTCGATCATCGAGGGCTTAAAGGAGGCGCTGGACACGGCTTCAGAACGCTACCCGAACGTCCACGTGTTGAGCCGCCGTGCGGTCACTCTGGGCGGCTATCGGTTCGTCGGCGCGACGCTGTGGAGCGACTTCAACCTCTACGGCAACATGACGTGGGCGATGCGCAGTGCGCAGACCGAGCTCAACGACTATCGCAAAATCAAGGTTTCGAAGGAGCCATTTCGACGGTTCACGTCAGGCCATGCGAGCGGCTTCAATCAGATGGACAAGCACTTCATCCGATGCACCCTTGACGAGCAATACGTGGGCCCGACGGTCGTCGTGACCCACCACGCACCCAGTGTTCTTTCTCTTGCCCCGGAATTCGTCGGCGCTCCGCTGACACCGAGCTTCGTCTCAAATCTCGAGCCGGACATCGCCAAATACCAACCGGTCGCGTGGGTTCATGGTCATCTGCACAATCGAAGTGACTACACCATCGTCGACACCCGGGTGATCTGCAACCCACGAGGCTACCCCGACGAACCAGTCCTGGATTTCGACCCGAGGCTTGTAATCGACCTGGGAGATCACACAGTTGGCTAGACGTTCTGACAAGCGGTTTCGCTGCCCATGGAGGCTGTCAAAACCAAACGACGATCCGTTTGTTACCCTGCCAGTTTACATGGCCTATTGCACGATCGCGGCGGCGCTTCGCTCCCGGAATCGGAAGAACTCGAAGTTCATTGCGATCCTGCAAGTTCAAGGCGACTGCTACTTGCCGATTTACTCCCAAGCCGCCGAAGTATTCCTGATGGGGCTCTGGGAGGAGCGGGATTACAATCCCTGTATCGCCGCTTGGGATGAGCACCGCCATAGGGACCAAATCGTGGCCCTGAACAAGGACCAGGCGATTTTCTTCGCAGGGCCCGACCGACAGCTCGACACCGAGGCGTGGCTGCTCGCCGATGTCGTGGTGAGCGTCATGTCTCCGATGAGAAGGCAGGCAGAGGCGGCGCTGCGACGTTTCGGCATTCCTGTGTCCGAGAGGGACGTCGAAATTCTGTTGTCCGAGACATGGTCACGACTGCATCAGGCTTTCCAAACCCGTCGCCAGCCGGCTTCCGCGATGGAGCGGCTACGCCAGTATCCCCGTGCTTCGACCATTGCCGTAAATAAAGACCCCGAAGGGCCGTCGCTTGACGAAATGCACGGGTTCGGAGCGCTTCTGAAGTGGGGGCACGACCTCGCGATCGACTTGGCAGATTACAAGGCGGAACGTATCCAGTGGGAGGAGGTCGACGCCGGGGTGTTGATTTCCGGGCCGCCTGGTTCGGGAAAAACCATGTTCGCCGGTGCTCTGGCCAAGACCTGCGACGTTCCTTTGATCTACGGCTCTGTTTCCGCCTGGCAGATGGCGGGTTCCCTCGATGACCATTTGAAAGCCATGCGTGCCTCTTTTGATGAAGCCAAAGCACAGGCTCCGGCGATTCTGTTCATCGATGAGGTCGACACTTTCGGAGACCGAAGCGCAACTGACCGCAACCGTGGCTACATGCGCGGCGCAATCGCCGGTTTCCTTGAATTGCTGGACGGCTTCAAACGGCGCAAAGGGGTTGTCGTCGTCTCGGCGTGTAACAACCCGGATCACCTCGACCCGGCAATCCGCCGGTCAGGCAGGCTTGGACAGCATTTTGAAGTGACGCTGCCTGATGAAAATGCCCGACGTTCAATTCTGAAGTATCACATCGGCATCGACCTCGATCCGAACCAGGCCGAGCAGTTCACCCTTGCGACCGAGGGCTATTCCGGAGCCGATATCGGGCAGCTCGTGCGGTTTGCAAAACGAACGGCGCGACGACGAAAGGCAAGCTTCGGCGGCGCGCACATTGTCGGAGAATTGCCGCCGGCACCCGAGCTTCCGGCCGATTACCTTCATTCCGTCGCGGTCCACGAGGCCGGACACGCCATTGTCGCCGTTGAGCTCGGGTTCGGTGAACTGGTGAGCGTCAAAATTGCCAGGTACGCCATCCCTGGGAACGGCAATCAGGTCGGCGGTGCGACCTACGCGATGCCGCCGCACATGCGCAGGACCAGAGCTGCGTACCTCGACGATATCGCCGTGACTTTGGGAGGCATCGCTGCCGAAACCGTGGTGTTCGAGGCATTCTTCGACGGCGCGGCAGGTTCCCATAATGCCGATCTGAATTCGGTGACCAGAACCGCGACCCTACTGGAGGCCGCTCTGGGAATGGGACACACGTTGGTGGTCGCGGACAATGCGCCGAGCCGCCTCGAGGCACTCCGCGCCAGCGACCCCGGATTGCGGAAACGTGTGCACGACGTCATCGCCAACGAGTTCGAGCGAGCCAAGGAGATTATTCGGGGCCGACGCTCCGCGCTGGATGAGATCGCCGGACGCTTGATCGAAGCGAGATCGCTGTCCGGCGACGAGGTCCGGGAGATCGTCGAAAGACACCGTCGGCCGACGGTCAGCCTTGCAAAGCTTCCGCGCAGCATGGGAGCGTAGACATGAAAAAGAAACGTCGCTCCCGAAAGGGGCGGGGCTCTCGGCCAGGCGGGTCAAAACCAGGAGCGGAACAACGCCCCCAAGGCCGCTCTTTTGGGTCTGGTCTCGACGAGATCGGATTTCGTCCACTCGGACGACGTATCTTGGTCTCCAAACGATCGGGCGGTGAGCCGGCAAAAACGGCGTCGGAGGCCGAAACGGAGCCGTCGGCTTCGAAAGACGCCTTCATGCGGGCGACCGATGACCCGTTGGGGTACGATACCCGCGATCCATCGTGGGTTCGAAAAGCAGCCGAAGATGCGTTGTCAGGTGCGGACAAAGACGCGATTGAGAAGGAAGTCGATGCGGCGCTGCGGCGATGGAGGTTTCGCGACTAATATAGAATGCCCCACGCTCCCACCGCTGCCGCAGCCGGAAAATGACGATGGTCTTCGTTTCGACGTAGCAGCGCGGGGCCCAGCGCACATTCAGGAAGAACGATGAAGCGCAAGCCGTTTGCTCCCACAGCCGCATCCTGGCGGTAGGAGCCATCGAGCATCACAATCGAGAAAATCGCTTCACGAAACTGGCAAAGGCATTCAGGTGATTGGCCACAAAGGTTCGGGTCGCCTCGTCCGTTATCACTCCGGCGTCAACGTCGACCTTCGTGTTGATGCCCCCGACCATCACCTCTGGCTTCGTGAACACGAGGGCGTCGAGGAAGACCATGATCTGGCGGAGGTGATATTGAGCGCGGGCTCCGGCAATTGGTCCTGGCGATCCGGTCATCAGTGACACTGGCTTGCCCCCGAACGGCGCTTCTGGAAGCCGCGACAGCCAATCGAGTGCGTTTTTGAGGACGCCCGGGACTGAGTAGTTGTATTCGGGGGTGACCACAATCACTCCGTCCGCTGAGCGGATCGCATGGGCCATTTCGGTTACGGCCGCCGGGAACCCTTCCGCTTGAAGGTCGGCGTCATAGTGAGGAATATCGCCGACCGATCCGAGCAACGTGATTTGGGTGTCGGGTGGGACCAGTCCTTCCAAGGACCTCGCCAGCGCCGCATGGGTAGATCGTTTTCGTAGGCTCCCAACCAGGACCACTAGGTGAAGTTTTTGGGCGTCGTGCATACATATACCTCAATTTGGAGTCCGGATTGCGCGCCCGAGCGAGCCGGGGACGTAGGATGTGCTCCGCGTCCGGCAGGGAATGCGGACGCGGAGCACGGAGGTGCCTTGGGAGGCAACTATTCGTTCATAGCGAGAGCATCGTCCGCGCTTCATCGGTGGTAGCTGGCCGCGCGCCGAGGTTTCGGATCAGTTCGACTGCGCGTTCTACCAACTGCGAGTTCCGCTCGGCCAGAACCCCCTTCGACAGGTAGATGTTGTCTTCCATTCCCACGCGAACGTGCCCACCGAGAAGCCACGACTGGGCGACCATCGGGAATTCGTGCCGACCTATGCCAAAACCGGTCCAGATTGCACCGGAAGGAAGCAGGCTGCGCGCATACATCATGGCATCAGGTGACGCCTCGAACCCGTACTTCACGCCAAGCACGAGCGAGAAAAGACCGGGACCAGCGAGCGTCTGATCCCGAATAAGGTCGCGCGCAAGATGGCAGTCACCTGAATCGAAAAGCTCGATCTCGGGCACAACGCCGGCTCTGCGGATGCGCTCCGCCATGATCCGAATGTTTCGGGGCGGGTTGATGACGACTTCACCGCCAGAGACCATCGTATTGAGGTCGAGCGTGCAAATGTCAGGGCGTAGCTCCTCGATATGACGTACCCGTTGTTCTGGAGGAAGCAGAGTGGTGCCGGGTCCAGCGATCTTCGGGTCGCCCTCGGACGGGACGAAGCGTCCGCCGGGACCGGTGGTGAGATTGACCAGGAGGTCGGGCCTATGCTTCCTTATTCGTTGCATTACATCGCGGTAGAGATCGATCGACATTGACGGCGCGCCGGTCTCTGGGTCACGGACGTGAATGTGAACGATTGCCGCTCCCGCTTCGCCGGCTTCCAATGCACTTGTAGCGATTTGTTCCGGCGTGATCGGCAGGAACGGCGTTTGGTCCGGGCGGGTCAAGTTGCCGGTCACCGCGCACGTGATGATCACGCGTTCTTGAGGAACATAAGACATTCTTCGAAGACCTTGATGGAAACTACGGTGCCGTGTACCCGCCGTCGATGACCAATTCCGCGCCGGTCATGTAGCTGGACTCGTCGGAGGCAAGGAATAGCGCTCCGAACGCGATCTCTTCCGGTCGTCCCAGGCGCTTCATGGGCGTGATGTCAACGATCGACTGAGTGATGCCCGCGTCCTGGGCTTCAATCATCGGTGTACCGATGATGCCGGGATGGATAGAGTTCACCCTTATGTTGTCACCGACATAGGTGAGCGCCGCATTCTTGCTCATGTGGCGAACGGCAGCCTTGGAGGCCGTGTATGCAGAAACACCCGCAGCACCGGCTATGCCCCAGATTGAAGACGTGTTGATTATCGATCCGCCGCCCAACGCCCGCATGTGCGGAATGACAGTCTTCATTCCGTAGAAGGGGCCGGTCTGGTTGATAGCGATGACTTTGTTCCAATCCTCAATGGAAATCTCGGCGATACCGTCGTAGGAGTGGACGGTGCCAGCGTTGTTGAAGAGGACATCAATCCGACCGTCGATTGCGAGGACGTCTTTGACTACCTGTTCCCAGTTGGCGAAGTCGGTAACATCGAGCTTATGCTTCTGGATACCGCTGCCCTGGAACTCCTCTCGAAAACTAATGTCGCAAGCATGGACCTTTGCGCCTTCCTTTGCGAAGAGCTCGACCGTCGCGCGTCCGATTCCGCGTGCGCCACCTGTTACGATGCAAACCTTGTCTTTTAGACGCATGATCTCCTCCAACGCGCTCGATGCCGTGCCGCCTCCTTGCGACTACGCGTTGGCAACTATTTAACACCTCCGCATCGGCAAAAAGCCCACACAATGAGAAACATCTTCCCGTTGAGCGGGATAATTCATTGAGTCCAAATGGATTCGTAGGCTCGTTCCCGGAAGGTTTTCACGAGGTAGTCGACAAACAGCCTTGTTCTAGCCGGCAGATGGGCGCGCGTGGGGAAGGCAATGTTCATCGTGAGGCGAGGGAGGTCCCAGTCATCGAGAACTCGCACCAAACGCCCAGCCTCTAGGTGCTCTTGGATGATGTACGTAGGCTGGGCCATGATCCCGAGACCGTCCAGACCCGCTTTGACGATGATCTGGCCGTCGTTCGAATTGATCATACCCGTCACCGGAACGGTCACCGTCTCATTCCCTTGCCTAAAGGTCAGTTCGTTCCAATTGTCGGCGAGGGTGTAAAGGATAAGGTCGTGCGCCTTTAGATCGTCTGGTACCTGGGGGACACCTCTGCGCTCGAGGTATGTAGGCGACGCCGCCAAGAGACGCCGGGTTTCGGCAAGTCGACGGATGGTGATGGATGAATCAGCCTCGACCCGGCGGGTTCGAATAGCGACGTCCACGCCATTTTCGATGATATCGTAGTAGCGGTTCGACGAGACGACGTCGAAGGTGACTTTGGGATAGAGCTTGGTGAACTCGGCGATGATCGGGTTCAGGTGAAGCAAGCAGAAGGACAGGGAGGCGCTAATGCGAAGCAATCCTGTCGGATTAAGGGCCACCTCCGAGATGGTCTGCTCGGCCTCTTTCATGCCCTGTAAGAAGTCTTTGCTTCTGCCGTAGAATTTTTCGCCCTCTACCGTCAGGTAGAGCTGGCGGGTTGTGCGTTGGATGAGGCGGACGTTGAGGCGCTCCTCCAAAGAAATCAGGTGGCGGCTAGTGGCCGACACCGACATTCCAAGAGCCTCCGCTGCCTTGCTGACGCTGCCAAGTTCAGCAACGTGCGTGAAGACTTCTATCTCGTTCCATTTATCCATGTGAATGACTTTTGCGGCAAGTGGGAAAGTGTTTCTCAACTATCAATCTTTTTCCCGTGGGGCTCAAGCCTATTGTCGCGATACGCTCGCCGCAAAACGTGGTGCGGAGTAACGGCACAGCCACAGGAGGAGACCAATGAAAGCCGCGCGCTTGTACGATAAGCACGACGTTCGCGTTGAACGAATTCCAGAGCCGACAGAAATAGTGCATGGGCAGGTCCTCGTCGGCCCGACCTTTTGCGGTATCTGCGGCACCGATTTGCACGAGTACGAGAGCGGTCCGATCTTCACGCCGAAAACGCCGAACGTTTACAGCGGTGCGGTGCTGCCGCAGATTCTGGGGCACGAGTTCGCCGCGAAAGTCGTCGCGGTGGGCGAGGGCGTGGAATCGGTCAAGCCAGGTGACCGTGTCTCGATCCAGCCGCAGATAGGACCTCGTTATGACTATTACGGTCGGCAAAACCTTTCGTTTCTTGGGCCTAAAGCGTCTGTCGTCGGTCTGAGTTGGCCTTGGGGAGGCATGGCGGAGCGCGCCATCGTTAATGAGTATAACGCGATCAAAATGCCGGACTACATCACCGATCAACAAGGCGCACTCATTGAACCCGCCGCGGTTGCTGTCCACGCGATCGACCGTTCCGGTATCGGGCCGGGGGGTAGTATTCTGATTACCGGGGCGGGTCCCATCGGAGCGCTCATGGTTCTGGCGGCTCGGGCTGCTGGAGCAAGTCGGATATTCGTTAGTGAGCCCAATGTAAATCGTCGAAAGCGGCTCTCCAAGATTTCGTCTGATGCGATACTCCTGGACCCCACGGCCGCCGGCTTCATGGGCGAGATCAAAGCCAACACGGAAGAAGGAGTTGGCGTTGATGCTGCGGTCGAATGTGCGGGCAATCCACGGGCGCTGCAGTCGTGCATAGCGGCGGTACGAGCACAGGGGATCGTTGTTCAGGTTGGCTTGATGGGCGTCAAGGCAGAGATAGACCCCTTCGACCTGACGATGCGGGACATCACGCTCCGCGGGTCACTGAACTACCCCCTTACGATCTGGCCGCGCGTGTTCGAGATGATGAAGTCTGGCTTGTTTCCGGCAGAACGGATTGTTGATGACGAGATTTCGCTGGAAGAGGTCGTAGAGCGTGGCTTCAAGCCGCTTCTCGACCCTGCGGGTGGAAAAATGAAAATCCTCGTTTCAACGCGGTCGGTCTGATCCGGGAGCGAAGTTCGGCCCCATTTGATTGAAGACAATCCCATCAGGCGGCTGTTTCATCGACAGCCGCCTTTTATTTTGCCGCAGTTCGCAGCCGACTGTCCCGTCAATTGGGAAAGACATTCCCGACTGCGGCACTTTTTCCCGGTCCCCTATTTCGTATTCTAGTTTCAATCGTGTGGAGGCGCGACGTTGTGGAGGTTCAGACAGCAGTTCAGATCGAGGGCGAGAGGCAAGGCCTAGTTCGCCGCGTGCCTCTTCGCTGAGCCGTTTCGCCCCTCAAATAATAGCAGCCTATTCAAAGGAATTATCCATGATCAAACACATTGTGATGTGGAACGTGCAGGGGGAAGATGTCGAGCAGAAGCTCTCAGCAGCAGCCGACGTCAAAGCACGGTTCGAAGGGCTGATTGGGCGGGTTCCCGGCCTTCGCAGCCTTGAGGTCGGTATCGACGTCAGTCGCGTTTCCTATGCATGTGATGTGGTTCTCTACACTGAGTTCGAGGACGAGGCTGCGCTAGCAGCATATGCCGAGCATCCTGCGCACCTCGAGGTCCGCCGGCAGCTAGAGGGTGTACGGACGGCCCGGTACCAGGTGGACTACACGGTCTAAGGACCAAGCTTTGGGAGGAGCGCATGTCAGCTGAAACATCCGTCAATGACAGCACCATTCTTGATGTTCGTGGTCTGCGGAAGACGTACGGTGGCGTTGTCGCCATCAAAAACATCGACTTCGAGCTTCAGGCCGGAGAAATACACGGTCTCTGCGGCGAGAACGGCGCTGGCAAGAGCACCTTGGTCAAGACTCTCGGCGGCCTCGTTGCTCCGACCGAAGGCGAGATCACCGTCGGCGGGGTCCAACTCAAGGCCGGAAAGAGGACCGACCCCCGACTGATTTCCATCGTCCACCAAGAACTGTCGATCATTCCGGACCTGACGGTTCTCGACAATGTGCTGATCGGCGATCCGGCAGCCGGCGAATTCCTGCGCCGAACGGCCCACGCCAAGGCGGTTCGACGCCAGCTGGACGAAATCGGGTTGGCACACGTTGACCTGAACGCACCTGCCCGGAAGTTGAGCCTGGCGGAACAACAGCTTGTCGAAATCGCACGCGGCGTAGTTCGTGGGGCGAAAATTCTTATGCTGGACGAGCCCACCGCGACGCTGTCCGACAGCGAAATCCGCCGGGTTTTCAAGGCAGTGCGTTTGCTCAAGGAACGAGGTTCAACGATCGTCTTCATCAGTCACCGGTTGCCCGAGGTATTCGAGCTTACCGACCGCATCACCGTGTTCCGGAACGGCGAAAGGGTAACGACGAGACCTACGACGGAATTCACAACAGAGCAGTTGGTACAGGCCATGATCGGTCGCGAAGTGGGCAGCCGACATGCACTCGCCGAGGCCGTGTCAGTTACCGCGAGTAAGTCGCGGCTGAAGCTTCGAGACTTCGCAGTCCCCGGCCGCTTCAAGAAACTGTCTGTGGAAGTTGGTGAAGGGGAGGTCCTGGCCGTAGTCGGACAGCTCGGTTCCGGTGCAGATGCTGTCGTGGAAGCGATCGCTGGTCTGAGGCCAGGTTACGCTGGCGTGATCGAACTGGATGGGTCGGTGGTGGAAGTCCGCTCGATCGCGGATGCGATAAAGGCGTCAATCGCTTACGTATCCGAAGACCGGGCCGGTAAAGGCGTCTTCCTGGAAGCTCCGATCGAGACAAACATCTATTCGTCGATCCTCGACCGCGTAAGCCACTTTGGACTCGTTCGACGTTCGGAGGCCCGCGAGCGTGCCCGTAACCTGGCGGCTCAGTTCCAGATTGATGCCAGACGTCTTCCCCACGACGTTTCGACCCTCAGTGGTGGTAATCAGCAAAAGGTCTCTCTCGCAAAGGCAGTCGCTCTCGAACCGCGGGTTCTCATTCTTAACGAACCGACCCGCGGCGTCGATATCGGTGCCAGAACGGAAATCTACAAACAGCTTCGCGAACTCGCCCGGAGGGGGATGTCGTTGGTGTTTTTCACCACCGACATCGAGGAGGTTCACGAGCTCGCCGATCGAGTGATCACGATTTTTCGAGGCTCAGTCGTCTCTGACAGGCTTACCGCGGAAGTGTCGATGGACGATGTCCTGCGCGACATTCTGCACGGTCCGGAGTCCAGCACACAGGAGGTTGCGGCTTGACCATGATCACTTCTCCGACAACTTCGAAGGATGCAACTGCGCGAAGCACCTTCGTAGGCGATCTTGTAAAAGACGCCTTCCGCCCCGAAAGGGTTCAGGCGACAGCTGTCAAGCTGGTCACACTTGGCTTGCTGATCTGGGGTTGGGCGTCGATCGACAACTTCCTGTCTGCGACCAACATCAACGCCATCATGTATTCGATGGCAGCGGTAGGGATCGCCGCTGTGGGCATGGCGTTCATTACCCTGAGCGGCAACCTCTTCATGTTGTCCATGGGCGCAACGGCCGCCATTTCGACGGTATTGTTCGCCTCCATCCTTCACATCGGTTTGGCCGCGACGGTCCCTGTCGTTATGCTCGTTGGCGCGGGGATCGGCCTCGTCCAAGGTGTGGTGGTCGGTATCGCAGGGGCGAACCCGATCATTGCGACGATCGCTATTTCCTCGATCGTCATGGGCTTCGGTGCTTGGTACTCGGGTGGCCTGACTATAGTTGGCGAAGGTGACGCGAGTTGGCTTGCTGTCGGCAAGTTTCTTTCCTTCCTGCCCAATCAGGTCGTGTTGTTCTTCCTCATAGCTTTTGCCGCGGACTTCATTGTCCAAAGATCGAGATTTGGACGCGAGCTCAGACTCATCGGCCTGAACAGGGACGCGGCAATGGTTGCCGGCCTGAGGATTGCTCGATCGCTGGTCATCGCTTTCGTGATAGCCGGCATGCTGGCAGCTCTATCCGGTGCACTTTTCGCATCGCAGGCCGCTCAGGGGAACCTCAAGCTCGGCGCGGGAATCGACTTCGATGCGATTGCGGCAGTCCTGGTGGGCGGCGTCTCCATCCGCGGCGGCCATGGGAGAATCCTCGATGCGGCGTTCGGCGCGGCCTTCCTTGCGGTCGTCGGCAACATCCTGCTCGTGGAGGGGCTCCCGATCGAGGTCCAGCTTGCGGTCAAAGGCATGGTCGTAATTCTCGCCGTCGTGTTCGGCGCTCTCGTCGGAGGTAAAAAGCGATGAGTGGTTCTAGCAACTTCATCCGTTCTATCGGCGGTGCTTCCGGTGCGGGAAGGGCGCTGCTGCTCGCCGCTCTTATAGTGGCGTTCATTGCATTCGTTCCGAATTTCACGAGCAGCAACAACATTTACGCCCTGTTCCAAACATTCGCTCTTCTCGGGCTGGTAACGCTGGGGCTTTCACTCACGATGATCTCAGGCGAGTTCGACCTAAGCGTCGGGGCGATGGTAGCGGTGGGCGGATTGATCACTCTGAAAATGGGCGAATCCAGTGCGCTGACAGGGGTGCTCTTTGCGGTGTCCTTTGGCGCGGTCATCGGTTTCCTCAATGCGGCGATCTTCTGGCGGCTGAATATTTCGTCCCTCGTCGTCACCGTCGGCACGATGATGGCCCTTTCCGGTCTCGCCTACTGGCTTGCCGATGGGCGAGTGGTTAGCTCGGATAATTTCGATGCCGGCGAATTCCTTGACGACCCGGTCTTCGCCATCCTCTCAGTGCGCAGTATCATTACCTTTGTCGCGTTTGCTTTGGTTTTTGCCCTGTTACGCTACACCCGCAGCGGGCGGGACATCATCGTGACCGGCAGCAAACGCCGCGTCGCGGTCGCGGCAGGTGCACGCGTAGGGCTCTCTCTGGGCATCGTGTTTTGCCTCTCGGGCATCTGCGCCGCGTTGGCTGGCTCACTGCTTTCGCTGAGCCTGGCGACGGCGTCAGCCCAGATGGGAGCCAATATCATGATCCAGGCGGCATCCGCCGCAATCCTCGGCGGAGTTGCCTTGGCCGGGGGTGTCGGCGGAGCCGGAGGCGTTCTTGTGGGCGTATTCATTCTCGCCACTCTCAACAACGGCATGAGCCTCCTCGGTGCGAACGCCGCCGCGATCCTTCTAACGAATGGGTTGGTGCTTCTCGCCGTTGTTCTTGCGGACGGTCATCTCGTCCGGAGGCTTCTCGCCGACGCGAAGGATCGGAGAGCTCGTCAACTTTACGCTTCAGGTTCGTGATCTGTGCTGGGCAGACCACAGCGACACGCTGGCCAGTATCGGCCGCACGCTTCAACCCCAGGGAGGAATGGAAATGCACAAGTTTCTAAAGATGTGCGCGGCTGCAACGTTCTTGGCGACGGTTTCAAGCCCGATATTGCCAACTGTTGAGAGCTTCGCAGCGGCAAAGGGATCAAAGGTAATCCTGCTGACGGTTTCGGAAGAATGCTCCTATTGCTCAATCCATCAGACCGCGTTCAAGGAAGAGGCCGCCAAGCTCGGCCTGGACATTGAGGTCAAGATCACGAACTTCGATCCGGCGGAACAAGCATCGCAGGTCGATCAGGCAATCGGACAAAAGCCGGACGCGATCGTACTCTGGGCGGCCGACGCCAGCGCAATTGTTCCTTCGCTTCGCAAGATCAAGAACGCGGGCATTCCGCTGGTTTTGACCAACTCGATGCCCGACCAGAAGTACGAGAAGTACTGGGATGTGTTTACCGGCCCCAACGACACCGGCAACGGGGAAAGCGCCGCCAAGGCCATGGAGCAGGGCTTCAAGGAACGGGGCATCGAAAGCGGTGACGTCTTTGTCATCGTAGGCCAGCCGGGTACGCCGCCACAAATCCAGCGCCTCGACGGTTTCTCCAAGACCCTCGAAGCGAACAAGTCGCCTATCAAGATCGCGGGTTCACAGCCCGGAAACTGGGATCAGACGAAGGCCACGGAGGCGGCTTCGTCGCTGTTCACGCAGTATGGCGACAAGATCAAGGGCGTCTACGCCCAGGCGGATAACATGCTCGCTGGCGTGATCGTCGCCGCCCAGCGCGCGAACATCGATCCCGCCAAACTCGTGCTCGTCGGCTCCAACTGCAGCATCGAAGGCATAACGGCGATCGAAGCCGGCACCCAGTACGCCAGCGTTCTGCAGTCGCCGATCGACGATGGCCAGTACGCCGCCAAGGCTGTCGCCGACGTTCTCGACGGCAAGATGGGTGAGAAGACCCGCTATCTGCCTCATGAAGTCATCACGAAGGCAAACGTCAAGGATTGCTACGCCGCGGCCGGCAAGAAGTAATTCTATTGAATGGCGGTCGGACAAACGCCGACCGCCATCGACATCGTGGGAGGGCTTTCATGCGTTTTGTAGTTCACTGCATCGATCACGAAGACGGCCTGCCGATGAGGCTCGCGAATTACGATGCGCATAAGGCCTACCTCGGTGCACCGGGGGCGGTGAGCACGGTGATCTCGGGCCCTTTGGTCGCGGACGACGGCGAGACCATGATCGGCTCCATGTTCGTGTTCGAGGCCGCCACGAAGCAGGATGTCGTCGACTTCAACGCGAACGACCCTTTCAGCAAGGCGAACGTCTGGGCTGAAGTCCGCATCCACCCTTTCCTTATGCGCGTGGACAATCGCGCATAGGGGGCGTTCATCGCTCGGCAACATCGCAACCAACGGATTTGGAAATGCTGTCTTTTACATACAACGGACAACCGGCTCGGGTGATATTCGGATCAGGCACACTCGCGCAGCTTCCGGCGGAAGTTGAACGGCTCGGACTCAACAACGTTCTCGTTCTGGCAACTCCTCCGCAGGAAGAAGACGCAAAGAGGCTGGCTGAGCTCATCGGCGATCGCTGCGCCGGAATCTTCGCAGGCGCGGTAATGCACACACCCGTTTCGGTGACCGAAACCGCTTTGCAGGTCGTGAAAGACAAAGGCATCGATGGACTGGTCGCAGTTGGCGGTGGATCAACGACGGGGCTGGCCAAGGCTCTGGCCCTTCGAACCGACCTTCCTCAGATCGTCGCGCCTACCACCTACGCAGGATCGGAGATGACCCCGATCCTCGGCGAAACGAAAGACGGCAACAAGGTCACGCAGAGCAGCCCGAAAATCCTCCCGGAGGTGGTGATCTACGACGTCGATCTGACGCTGACGCTGCCCGCGGGTCTGTCAGGGACGAGCGGCATGAATGCTATCGCCCATGCGGTTGAGGCACTCTACGCGAGGGAAACCAATCCCATCATCTCGATGATGGCTTTGGAGGCCATCGGGGCTCTCTATGAGGCGCTGCCGATCATCGCGGACGACCCAAAGAATTCGGATGCGCGGGCAAAGGCGCTCTATGGCGCATGGCTCTGCGGTATTTGCCTTGGGTCGGTCGGCATGGCGTTGCACCACAAGCTGTGCCACACGATTGGCGGAACCTTTGATCTGCCGCACGCCGAGACCCATACAATCGTGTTGCCGCATGCACTTGCCTACAATGCGCCGGCGATCCCTGACGTCATGAAGAGCTTGTCGGATCGTCTCAAGACCGACGACCCCGCTCGTGCGCTCTACGATTTGGCTGGACGTATCGGCGCGAAGCGCGCCCTCGCTGACCTCGGCATGCCGGAATCCGGGATCGATACCGCTACCGACCGGGCACTTACCAACCCCTATTGGAATCCCCAGCCTTTGGAGCAGGCCGCCCTGCGCGGGCTGATCAGCCGGGCCTATGCAGGTGACGCCCCTGCCACGGACCGCAGCTAAGCAGACATCAGGAGGAACGAAATGTCGGGAGAAGGACACGTCAAGGCGAAAGCCCCCCAATACCCGTACTTCACGGAGGAGGCCTCGGCGGAGGTGGTTAACGCGCGGATGGGGCAGGAAGCTGACCCACGCCTGCGCGAGGTCATGGGAACAATCGTCAAACACCTTCACGCTGCTGTAAAAGAAATCGAGCCGACGCATGAAGAGTGGCTCACAGCGATCAAGTTCCTTACCGCAGTAGGGCAGATGTGCACGGACTGGCGACAGGAATACATCTTGCTGTCCGATGTCCTTGGCGTTTCAATGCTGGTCGATTCGATCAACCACCGCCGTCCGAGCGGAGCCACCGAGAACACCATTCTCGGGCCGTTCTATGTTCCCGAAGCTCCTCGCTACGATCACGGCACAAACATCTGCCTTGATGGAAAAGGCGAACCTCTTGTCGTAACGGGCAGGGTCCTCGACACGGATGGGAAGCCAATTGCCGGGGCGCTGGTCGACGTTTGGCAGACCAACGACGACGGTTTCTATGACGTCCAGCAAAAGGGCGTTCAGCCGGACTGGAACCTTCGCGGCGTGTTCACGACAAATGAGGCCGGCGAATACTGGTACCGATCCTCGAAGCCCCGGTTCTATCCGATCCCGGATGACGGCCCTGTCGGGAAGCTCTTGGGTGCGCTCGGCCGGCACCCAAATCGCGCGGCGCATATCCATTTCATCGTCAGCGCCGAAGGATACGACCCGGTCATCACCCACATCTTCTCGCCGGATTGCGAGTATCTCGACCAGGACGCCGTGTTCGGCGTGAAGGATTCGCTGATCGCCAAATTCGAGCGGGTCACGGACGCGGACCGAGCCCAAGCGCTCGAGTTCGATGAACCGTTCTGGTCGGTGAACTGGGAATTCGTTCTCGCCAGTAAAAAAGACACCAAGTAAGGAGCCAAGCTCGTGACCTCTCCAGTCGTTCAGTTTTCACTTCCCCAGACGGTCGTCGTGACCGGCGCGTCGTCCGGTCTCGGACATGAGCTGTGCCGCCTCCTGCTTCAGAATGGGGTCGCCACAGTCGGCGTGGATGTCGCCGGTGCCCAGGAAAACCTCTCATCGCACGCGGCCTACACCCACATCGCAGGCGACGTCGGCGCACAGGCAACCTGGGACAAGGTCGTCGATCATTTGCGAACCGAAAACGCATCGTCGCTGGGCCTGGTGACATCGGCCGCCATTCTCGACGTCTGCGATGTGACTGAGGTGACCGCGGACATCCTGGCGCGCGCAATGCACGTGAATATCACCGGCACGGTGTTGGCCATGAAGTCATTGGTCCCGCTTATGGTTGAAAAGAAAAACGGTGCGATCGTGGCCGTCGCCAGCGTCAACGCGACCCTCGCTGAACAACAGCTTGCCATCTACAATGCGACAAAGGCGGCGGTTCGTCAGCTCGCACGGACCGTCGCCGTCGATCATGCCCGGGATGGCGTGCGCACCAACGTCCTAAGCCCTGGCCCGATGCTTGCTGGCCTCTTCAAGCGTCATCTGGAATCGGCAACCGACAGCAAGCAGTTCCTGGCAACACGGTCTGCTCGTCAGCCGGAAGGTCGAATCCTCGAAGCGGCCGAGGTCGCCCAATCGGCGATGTTCCTGCTCTCCAGTGGCGCAACCGCGCTCCGGGGTGCGGAAATCGTCGCTGACGGCGGCCTGACCACGAGTTTCGATTATCGGACCGGTGCCGAAGGCGCGTCGGTCTAACCATAAAACACAGACAAAAGTGGAGGAACACATGGAAAGCGGTTTGAAAGGTAAGGTCGTCTTCATCACCGGTGCTGCGGAGGGCATCGGCAGGGCCACCGCTGTGGCTTTTGCGAAGGAGGGGGCAACCGTTGGCCTGCTCGATATCAACGAGTCGCAACTTCGCGAAGTCGCAACGGAAATTTCCTCAACCGGCGGAAAGGCGATCACGGTCAAAGCCGACCTGATGACGGGAGAAGGCGTGAAGTCGGGCCTGGAGCAGTTGCTCGACTCCACCGGCGGCATCGTCGATGTCTTGGTGAACAACGTCGGTTCCGGCGCGATCCGCACATTCGAACAACTATCGGACGACGATTGGGACAAGACGTTCCAGCTCAATTTCATGAGCTACGTGCGCGCCACCCGGCATCTTCTCCCCATTCTCCGCGAGCGCAAGGGGTGCATCGTCAACAACGGCTCGGACCTAGCTCGCCAGCCGGAACCGGTTCCGATCGACTATTCGGCATCCAAGGCCGCAGTGTTGGCACTAACCAAGGGGCTCGCACGTGCCGAAGGGGCGAACGTTCGCGTGAACGCTGTCGCACCCGGCCCGATTTGGACGCCGTTTTGGACGAAGCCCGGTGGCTTCGCTGAAACCATGGGTAAGCACTACAACATGGAGCCGCAGGCGGCCGTTGAGCATGAAATGAAGCTCCGACAACTCCCGCTTGCTCGTCTCGGTACCCCGGAAGAAGTCGCCAACGTGATTGTTTTCCTGGCATCCGACCTGGCTTCGTTCGTTACGTCTGCTGTTTGGGGCGTCGACGGCGGCAGCATCAGGGCCATTTGACCGACTTTGAACCGAAGCACACCCGGCCGGCCCCGGGCGTGCTTAGTCCAGACCACCGGTGGAGGCAATTTCCACCAAGCGATCCACCACATGTCTGATCTTTGGGCTGAGATGCGAGGTCCGTGGCCAGACGGCATGGATGTCCACGTCGCATGTCGAGAACTTTTCGAGGACAGGAACGAGCGCGCCATGTTGGATTTGGCTCCGCACCAGCGACAGGGGAAACTGGCAGATGCCAAACCCACCCGTGGCAGCGTCGATTATCGCGTCCCCGTCGCCGAACTCGAATGTTGCGGGCGGCTGGAATCGGCGCTTTGCGCCATAAAGGTCCATCCACCAAGTCAACGGCCGTCCACGTCGATATCCAACGATGCAGGCGTGGTCTCCGAGATCGTCAACGGTTTGCGGCGTGCCGTGTTTTTCGAGGTAGCCGGGAGACGCGCAGGTCACCAGACGCTGCGACGAAAGCTTCCGGGCGATCAGCCCGTCGCAATCGTCCAGGTCGCCGAAGCGGATGACAAGATCGATGCCCTCAGCGATCGGATCAACCACGTGGTCGGTGAAGGTCAACGTGAGTTGGAGACGCGGATAGGGGCGGGTGATGTCCAACAGGATCGGCAGCATGATGCGGCGTCCGAACGATACAGGCATGTCAATCCGCAGCCGACCGGTGAGGTTGTGCCTGCTTGTCGTGAGAGCTGCCTCGACGCCAAGGATGTTGTCCAGCGAACTTGCGCATGTTTCGAAGTAGGCCTGGCCGTCGTCGGTCAACACCATTTTCCGAGTGGTCCGATTGAACAGTTGCATGCCGAGGCGATCCTCGAGACGGGCGATGCTCTTCCCGATGGCGGATTTCGAGACGCCGAGCTTTTCCGCGGCAGCGGTGAAGCTTCCGGCTCGAGCTGCGGTGACGAAGGCGGCAACACTGCCCAGGTGGTCGAACTCATTCATTCGCACGTCTCTCACGGAGATGATTGTAGACTTGCAGGAAACGGTCCTCGCCAGAAGACTACCTTTATCGCTCGAAAAAATACAGTACCTTTGAGCTGAGCGCTATGGCGCGACCACAAGACCGTCGGAAAATTGCGATGGCCGAATGAAGGAGAAGAGAATGAGCAAAGAAGTGCCGGACCTACTGGCGTCCTATTTTACCCTCGCAGGAGACATTTATCCCTTCGGGCCCACCGAAATCAGCCCCATTCCGTTTCGCGAGCGCGTCGAAGCTGCCGCGAATGCGGGTTGGAAAGGCGTTGGCCTCATCCATGCGGACGTTAAGGCCACGGCCGAAAAGATCGGCTATTCAGAGATGAGGAAGATTGTCGAGGGAGCCGGAATCAAGCATCTCGAAATCGAGTTCCTCGGCGACTGGTACAAAGACGGCGAACGTCGCGTTGCATCGGACAAGATGCGTCGCGAACTGTTTCAAATGGCGGAAGAACTCAAAATCCGCGACATCAAGATTGCTCCCGGCCTCGGGGCCGACCTTTACAATCCGACCAGGGAAGAGATGACGCCCGACGTACCGCGCATGGCTGAAGCCTTCGCGCAGGTCAGTCGAGAGGCCGCCGAGCACGGGACAGGTATTGCTCTGGAAGTCATGCCGTTCAGCAACGTACGGACGTTGGATGTTGCCTTGGAGATCGTGAAGCAGGCCGACCAGCCAAATTGCGGCCTCTTGCTGGATATCTGGCATATGGCGCGCGGGGGCATCTCGTATGGTGAAGTTGCCAAGATTCCGCTTCGTCATGTCAGCTCTATCGAGCTCGACGATGCCGATCAGGAGGTCGTCGGTCTGCTTTGGGAAGACACGATCTACCACCGCAAGCTTCCAGGAGAAGGCGTTCTGAATCCCCCGGCATTCATCGATGCCGTGAAAAAAATCGGGTATCAGGGCCCATGGGGCGTCGAAATTCTCAGTGAGAAGCTTCGCAAGCTTCCGGTCCAAGAGATGGCCAAGCGTACCTTTGAAGCAACCGCCGCCCAATTTTCGAAATGAGTCCGATACCCCCGCGTCCCAAGGAGCGTGGGGGCCTGGACCAAGTCAGAAGAGTGCCTTTCCGACGGCTTTGCGGCAGAAGGCGTGCATAGAAGTACGCTTTGAGCCACACGCGGTCGGCCGGTCGCTACAAGTGTCGGATGTTCGTTTTGGGCCTATGATCGGGTGCCAACAAAGACACAAATAATCCTCGCCGCCGAATGACCGCTTAGCGCGACACCCGCCTTGGCAGGATCGCGCTACTGGGAGAGATCATCCGAGTGCCAGCGCATTTTTCGGATTGAACGCCTCGATTAAATAGTCGACGAACACTCTGACCTTCTCAGGGGTGTATTGCCGCTGGGCGTAGAAGGCGAGGATCGGCTGCTCGACAGGTTCATGATCCGGTAGAAGGTGCACCAGACGGTGTTCCTCGATATCGTTGGCGACCATGAAGTCGGGCAGCAAAGAATAGCCCCAGCCTGTGATGCAGGCATTCCTTACCGCTCTCGCCGAGTTCATCGACACATGCTGCGGCACCTCGAAGTCAACGATCTTTCCGTGATGAGAGAACCGATGCGTACGCCCCCACTCGCCGCTGACTTGAGTGACCGATGGTAAGGAGCCGAGCTCATCGACTGTCTTTGGGGTTCCGTACCTCTGGCAGAAGGAAGGTGCTGCAACAAACACGATCCGCTGCGCAGATATCTTTTGGGCAATTAACGATGAATCCCTCAGAGGTCCGACCCTGACTGCGACGTCGAAGTGATCGCGGATGAGATCGACGAACCGATTGCCGATGTCGATCGAAATGTCGAGTTCTGGGTACCGACGGGAGAATTCTGGCATTGCAGGTGCAAGGCACTCATTGCCAAACGCCGTCACGCAAGAGATGCGGAGTTGACCGCGTGGGGCTGCGTTGCGGTCTCGGATCGCACCCCGCATGTGATCGAGTTCCTCCAGAAGCCCCGCACTCTTCTGTACGAACTCCATCCCCGCATCGGTCAAACTAAGCTGCCTGGTCGTGCGGTTAAAAAGCCGGACGCCCAGGTCAGCCTCCAGGTCAGCAACGATCCGGCTCACTGATGGGGCGGAAAGGTCCAAATCACGGCTCGCAGAAATGAAGCTCTTGCGCTGCGCAACTGAGACGGCGACCCTCATGGCTTCAACCAAGTCCATTTGGCATTCTTCCGAATTTCAAAACAATGTTTCTTACGCGGACCTAATTATCATGCGGTGCGAATTTATGCATCTGTTACAGCACCGGATGATATAAGGAGAACGTAATGGCCACCAACCCGAGCTGGATACTTCGGAGCTACCCTTCCGGAATGCCGAGGGCAGAGAATTGGATTCTGGAAGACCGCCCCATTCCTTCGGCGGCGGGGGGAGCGCTTTTGGTGAAAACGTTGTGGCTCTCGGTGGACCCCTATATGCGCGGCCGCATCAGCCCGGCAAAGAACTACGCCGCTGGTTTCCAAGTCGGCGACATGATGCGAGGCGGCGGAATCGGCGAGGTTGTGACGTCGGAATCCGCGGAATTTATGCCCGGCGACCTCGTGATGAGCGACTACTTCGGTTGGCAGCCATACAGCGTTATCGACGCCACCTCAGCAAAGCTGGTGACGACTACTGACGCTCCGATGCAGTCGGCGCTCAGCTATCTCGGCATGCCGGGTCTCACTGCGTATTTCGCACTACTGAAGACGGGGCATCCTAAACCAGGTGAAACAGTGTTGATCTCTGCCGCCTCCGGGGCGGTGGGGCAGATCGCGGGACAAATCGCGCGGATCAAAGGATTTGACCCCGTCGCTGTCGCCGGTTCCGATGAGAAGCTGGCGTGGTGCAAGGAGTTGGGATACCGAACAGGCGTCAATCACAGGGCCTCTACCAATCTCGTTGCGGATGTTGCCGGCGCTTGTCCCAAAGGCGTGGATGTCTTCATTGACAACACCGCTGGGCCCATCCACGACGCGGCAATGTTGAATCTAAACACCTTCGGCAGAGTAGTGGTTGTCGGAACCATGGCCTTGGCCGACCGACTCGAGCAACCTGATATCGGCCTGAGGCATTTAAGGAGGACGCTCATTACCCGGGCACGCATAAGCGGCTTCCTGCTAGACGACCATGACAGTGAATACGCAACCGCGTTAGGCGACCTGCTGTTGTGGTATAAGCAAGGGCTGCTTCAGACGCGGGAGGATGTGGCAGAAGGCATCGAGGCCGTACCCCACGCCTTCATTCGGATGCTGAAGGGTGAGAACTTCGGGAAGCAGCTCGTCAAGCTGTGATATCGGATCGAAAACAAGAGCAATTTCGCGGCCACAAGCGGGCATGAAGCTGCGAAGGATTGCGAGTGCGTGACTTCCGTCTCGCACTCTTCATTGGTGCATCAATTGAATCGAAGGGGCGTCCAAGCACCGAAAACGCCGGGGGATGATCAGCGCTTCTTCAGCGTTAGGAGCGAAAAGGAGTGCTTCGAGGATTTCAGCCTTGGAAGGGCCAAGATCGACTGCTTCTTCGTATGACCGGCATGCATCCGTCGCAGCAGCGAGGGCCGGAAACTATCCGCCCCCGAGCCTAACGCTAGAGGGATTCCAGTAGGGAGTCGAAGCCCGGTTGGATGAGAGCCATGATCTCCTCGCCGGGAAGCTTATCGAGAGCGGCCGAGAAAATCTCCGGACCGACGCTCGTGAGATGGCCGGCATCCCTTAGGAGTTCAAGGATATCCTTGTTCGCCAATTCGCCGTCGCCGATCGGAACCCTGTACGAGAGGCAGTCAATGACATTGGAACGGCCTGCTGGAGCCACTTTGGTGCCATCGGCTATCTGGACGGTGTCGATCATACCTGCGGGTATTTCGGCGATGATCTTGTCGTTACGACCGGCACGCGTGTAGTGCCACGTATCGAAGATGATGCCGCTGTTAGGCTGCGCGGCGTCCCGGACGATCTGGTGGACTTCTTCCACCTTTCGCAAGCCCCACAGCGGCATTGCTTCAATCAAGCATTTCAGACCGTATGTCGCCGCGCGCTGGCACGTCCGAGCATAGTATTCAGTAAGCTCCGCGATCGAGTAGCGGCCTTCGGGGAAGGCCCCAATCAAGTGGATGCGGTCGACCTGAAGTTCTTCGGCAATGCGAAAGAAATCATCGGGCGAGCGATCGAGGTAGGTGATCAGGCCCTCGTCACCTTCGCTCGGAAGACCTTGCGGGACCCAGAAAACCATCGGGTCAAGATAACTAAGGCGAACTCCGTGATCCGACGCGATGTTGCGTATGTCGGTCAGAGAAAGACCGCTCGCAAGCGTCCGGTCGTAGTCGGCCGGCGAGGTGCTGATGGTGCCGTATCCGTGGCGAGCCGCCAGTTCCACGCGTTCCCGGTACGGGACCGAACGGACTTGCGACAACCAAAGGACTCTCTGATCGCTACCGAATTTCATACTCTTCTCCATTGAATAGGGGTCGTCATCGGCCCGTGGCCGCTCCGGCCGCGTGCGAGCGGGGAGGTGGTCATCGGGCCGCCGGCGAGGACTCGTAAGGAAATGGCGGCTCGAAACGCCGCCATCGAAAGCCCAAACTTCAGTTGGCTTTGTCGGCTCCGCTGATCTTGCTGATGTACAGCGCAATCAGGATGATGCCTCCGGTGGTCGCATTGATCCAATATGCGGGGACCTGCGACAACACCAGGATGTCCTGGATAAGGACCAGAAGCAGCACCCCACCACAGGCACCGGCGATAGTCCCGCGCCCGCCGTTCAGGCTGACGCCGCCGAGTACCGCAGCCGCGAACGCGTTGAAGATCAGGTTTTGTCCGAGGGATGACGGGATGGAGGCAATTCGGCCTGCCTGCAGCAGCCCCGCGAGCGCGGCAAGCATGCCGGCGACAATGAATACGCCCATCAACACTCGTTCAACCGGGATGCCGGCCACACGGGCGGCTTGCTGATTTCCGCCGACGGCATAAAGCATCCTCCCGATCCGATGTCTGGACATGAAGACAGTCAGGACAGCCAGCAGGCTGAGCGCGATCAGGAAGGACACCGGCACACCCAAGACCGTCGAATCTCCCGGGAAAGTGAGGAGCACCGGAAGGTCGGAAAGCGTTTCCCCCCGAGTCAGACCAAGGCTGATGCCACGCAGGAGGATCAACGTCGCCAGTGTCGCGATGAAGGCGTTAAACCGAAGATAGACCACGAGCATCCCGTTAAACGCGCCGATCAGTGCGCCGATCGCGAATATAGCGGTGAGCGCCAGGATCGGCGAATTCGCGAAGTTTAGGCCGGAGCCGCCCGCTTCAAGAAGGCAATAAACACCGATCATCGGCGCGAGGCCAAACGTGGATTCAAGTGAAAGGTCGAACTTCCCGGCGATCAGGACCAGCGTCAGGCCCATCGTTAGAACGCCAAGCTCGCTGGCCTGCTGCACGACCCCGTAGAAGTTGTCGTAGGACAGGAACGCGCTATTCAGCAACGTTCCCACGACTAGAACGACAACGAGAACGGGCAGGATCGCCCATTCCGGTTGGAAGAGGTCGCTGAGCAGGCGACGTGAACGGCCGACCGGTCCGCTGGCGCTCGTGGTTTGAGTGTGGGTCATGTTTCCTCCGGAGATGTATGAAAGCCTTCCATGGCTGACACGAGTTCCTCTTCGTTCATGCCGCTCTTCTCGACGACTTTTTTTCCTCGTACCCAGACTTGGACACGGTCACAGAACGCAAGCTCTTCCGGCTCATCGCTGACCAGCAGAACCGCCAAGCCCTGGCGGCGGCGTTGTTCCACTATGTCGAGGATCGTCGCCTTGGACGCGATATCGACCCCGGCCGTTGGGTGCAGAAGAATGAGGACGCTCGGGTTAGTGCTCAGCGCCGAACCCAGAAGCACCTTCTGCTGATTTCCACCGCTGAGTTCGCCTACGTTCTGTTTTACCGAATGGCAGACCACTCCCAGGTCGCTCCGGTTGTTTTCCGCGAACCTCCGGCGTGCTCGGCCGTCTATCAGGAGGCCCTTCGTGAAGGCCCTGAGACTGGGCAACGTCATATTGTCCTCGATGGACATGCCGCCAACCAGCCCTGTCTTAATGCGGTCTTCGGGGAGAAGGGCGACGCCGCTCCTCACCGCCTTCGGCGGCGTCCAGGGCTTCTCGATCTTCTTCCCATTCACCTCATACTCACCTGACCATTTCGAATAGTGGCCGGCCAGGGCGAGGGCGATCTGACGCGTTCCGGAACCATTGTGGCCAGCGAATCCGACAACCTCGCCGTTTCGTAGAGACAGAACGAAGCTGTCCTCGCAGGCATCGAGCTTTAGATTCGCCTTCAGGACGACGGGGGTCCCTGGGCTGATCGCGGGCCGGGAAACCCTTTCGCTTGCGGTCAAAGCCTTGCCAGTCACCTCATCTCCAACCATTGCGGAGACAATCTCTGCCGTGGTCAGTTTGTGGGCGTCACCGCGCATAACGTCTCGACCGTTCCGCAACACCGTCACGGCGTCACACACTCGCGGCACTTCATCGAGGTGATGAGAGATGAAAAGGAAGGTAACACCCTTTTCCCTCAGCTCGTTGACTCTTGAGATCAGCTGATCGATCTCGCTCGAGATAAGTTGGGCCGTCGGCTCGTCCAGGATAACGAACCGCGATCCCTGGCTCAGGGCGCGTGCGATCTCGACCATCTGTGCCTCGCCGACGCCGAGGTCCCGGACCGGGGTCGTCGGGAGAATCGGGATGTTCCAGCTCTCGAGCGCGGCCGATGCCTGTTGGTTCAGGCCGCGCCACGAGATCATTTGTTTGCCCTGGTATCGCCCCAGATACAGGTTCTCGGCCACCGTCAAGTCGGGCACGAGCGTCCTATGCTGGTAGACGCAAGCCACAGCTTTGCCCCAAGCGTTTCGATCGCTCAGAGCAGGCGGCGCTTGGCCGTTCAGAAGGAACGTCCCTGAATCGATCGACCGGAGCCCCGTGAGGACCGATACGAGCGTGGACTTTCCTGCGCCATTGCGCCCGATCAAGGCGTGTGACTCGCCTCGCTTGATCGCAATGGACAGCCCGTTCAAAGCGACCGTACCTCCGAAGCGTTTTACGGCACCTTGAATGGTGACGAGCTGGTCGGAAGGGCTCTCGAGGCCCTGCGGTATTTCGGGGCGAATACTCATGGCTATTCCGCGTTGCCCCAGAGGCTGGTGTCATCGACGTTCTGCTTAGTCACAATCGGCGACTGCAGATTATCGACGAAGTATTTGCCGTCCTTGACAACAATGCTGTTGTGATCGGTCGGCCCCTCCTTCATCTCCTTACCGTCGAGCGCGGCCTGCAGGTAGATGACGCCGTACTTGGCGTAGTCGGTGACCGGCTGAGAAACCGTGGCGTCCAGATTGCCGTTTCGGATGGCCTTCAATGCGCTTGCACCGCCGTCAATGGCGACGATCGCAATGTGGCCGGGCTGGTCAACGGGCACCAGGCGGCCTCGCGATTTCAGCGCAGCGGCGACCGGATCGTAATAGAGAGTGTCAGTTGCAAGGTGGATGCCGGCGATATCAGAGTTGCCGCTCATCACGGTCGATGCGACGTTCGCAGCTTGCGGCCCTTCCCAGTTCGCTGTCTGCTCGATGACCTTGCCGCTGGACACGTTTTTGAATGCCTCGTCGAACCCGTTCTTGCGATCGCGCCCGTTCGTCGTCGTCAAGCCGCCGGTAACATGGAGCACCGTGGCATTCTTGTCCGGCATCGCGGCGGCGAGTGCTTCTGCTGCACGTGCACCCATCGCGAGGTTGTCGGCACGTACCACGGCGTAGACGTCACCCGCAGCCGGTTTGTCGTCCACGATAACGACCGGCACATTCTTGCTCTTCGCGTAGTCGAGAGACGGCTTGATCGCCGCCCGGTCGACGACGCCGGCGAGGATGACATTCGCACCCGCATTGATCAGGTTGCGGAAGTCAGTGACCTGCTGGCTGGCATCGCGGTTCGCGTTGGTCGTCTGCACAACGGAACCGCCGGTAGATTTGGCCTGGTCGGTGGCGGCATTCACCAGAACGGTAAAGAATGGGGTGTTCAGCGTCGGCATCGAGAGACCGAGTTTCATTGTCTCTGCATAGCTCGGATTGCTGGCGGCGAGAGCCGACACGCAGATTGTGGTCGCGAGAGTCAGTTTAAGCGATTTGAGCACGGTTTCCTCCTCCGTTTTCCGCAATGCATTTATGCCATTTGCGAAATATGGGAAAAAGACCGAAGAAGGGGAAAGTGTTTTGCGCCTGTCGGGAAAATCCTTAAATTAATAAACCATGAGCCGGGCACGCGCTCCACCTGACAATGGGTAAGCGAATTGCAGCGATTGTCTGATGGCGCTAAGGGAGGCGGCCTAGCTTTTCTGCTTTATGAAGAGAGCAGGTCGTCCGGCATGAAGGCAAGCTGGTCGAGATCGAACCAACATGGCTGTATGTTGACAACGTCAAAAACTGCCGTCCGGTTGTTTTCGGAAGCCTGCGGGTAGGCGGCTGGATCGACCAAGCGATCAAAGAGGGGACTTGCGCATGTGTGGGCGTTTCACCCAGATGATGGAGTGGGCCGAGTTGGTACGGCTCTATCGGCTCGCCGACAAATGGTACGGCCGCAACACCCCGGCGCGTTACAACGTTGCGCCGACGCAGACCGTGCCCTTCGTTCATCAGGGCGGCGACGGAGAGCAGGAGCTCAGCGAGGGGCGCTGGTGGCTCGTCCCTTTCTGGGCGAAGGAAATGCCCAAGCACCCGACGTTCAACGCTCGCTCGGAGGAGGCTGACGTGAAGTCGTCCTTCAAGGACTCGTTCAAAGCGAAGCGATGCCTAGTGCCCGCCGACGGTTTCTACGAATGGACCAAGGGCGAGGACGGCGGGAAGGACCCCTGGTTCATTCATCTTCCCGACCGAAAGCCATTCTCGTTCGCCGGTCTCTGGGCCTACAACAAGACGCTCGACGTCATCAGTTGCACGATCCTGACGATGGCGGCTGGCGACCCCATGAGACAGCTCCACGACCGTCAGCCTGTAATACTGGCACCCGAAGCCTACGACGCCTGGCTGTCGCCGGATACGAGCACGCCGGATGCCAAGTCGCTACTCCAGCGCTACCCGGATGGTGATCTGCGGTTCCATCGCGTTTCGCGCGACATCAACTCGTCGAAGTTTGAAGGCGATCCCGGCATCAACGTGGCATTCGCGGGTGCCAAGTAATGTCCAACTTCTTCAAGGAGACGCTACCATATCTATTCACCGGCTTCTCCGGTGCGGTGTTGGCCTGGCTCCTCTTTTGGTATCTCAGGTCGCTGTTGTTCTATTGGCGGAACGGCTGGGATTTCTCCGTCGATTTCGGCCCGCCGATGGCCTGGGGCGACGAGTTCCCAACATCCGGGAACGAAATGCAGCCTCGCGAGAAGGTTCTCTGGGGTTATCCAGTCACTGTGTTGATCTGCGCCTACATTTTCGGGATGTCGGTCTACTTCTTCTGGGGCCCTTGAGGTTTTCCGCACGATGAAATGGTTCATGGTCGTCCTCGCCGGCTTGATCTCTGTGTGTCCGGCGTTCGCTGAAGACGCAATCGTCGGCCGCGCGGCCGTCGTCGACGGAGACACAATCGAAATCGCCGGTGAGCGGATTCGGCTCCTTGGCGTCGACGCGCCGGAGTCCTGGCAGGTATGCGAAGATGGCGATGGGCTCCGATATCGATGCGGCCAAGAGGCCGCCATGACGCTCGATCGTTTTCTCCAGGAGTTCCGGCCGACGCGATGCGAGACCGTCGAGCGTGATCGATACGGGCGTTTCGTGGGTGTCTGCTTTCGCGCTGATGGCGTAGAGGTCAATCGCTGGCTCGTCGAAAGCGGTCTGGCAGTGGACTGGTCGCGATACAGTGGTGGAGCCTATGCCGACGCTCAAGACAAAGCGCGGGGGCAGGCGGTAGGTATCTGGCAGGGTGCGTTTCAGTTGCCATGCGAAGCGCGGGCGCAGCGTTCGAAGCAAACGTCCGCATGCTAATAGTCTTAATGCCATCGCCTTGCCCGGAAATCACCGACCCGCGCTTTCGCTTGAGCAAGCCGGAAGCAAGTCATGCTTTCCAATCTTCCTCATGGAAGCCTTGGTCAGCCTGCTTTTCCCTAGCGTGGCAATCGTCCTATTAGCACGACGTTATCGGTGCGGTTGCCGCAATCGCAGCGGAACCGGCTGCGTAGGTTCATCAGGTATTGGTCACCCAAACGCTCCAGCACTTCGTCCTTGTTGAGCCAGCCTATGCGACCACACGCGGAGCAACGTGCACCCAACACCTCCCACTCCCGTAGGCCCTTAATCGTGTTGTACATCGCAGGGTCATGTTCGATGTAAGTGGACGGCGGAAAAGGGGCTTTGAGTCTCATCGTTCTGCTCTGCCTGTGATAGGAAGAAAATAGGAATATATTCCTAGATGAGTCAAGGTCACGGAGTCCCTGGACTGGTTCGAGCTACGGCGCGCCCACAACCGTCGCGCCGTTTTCGAATATAGCCATCTCGGTGCAGTGATGGTCTCCCGATAGCGGCGAATTCGGAGTAGCGGCGCAAGCTTCCGTCTGCTGAATGAGCGGGCTTTAGAGGAGACCTGCCGCGACCTTATCTGGTCGCGGCAGGTAATCAGGCGACGTCTTGTAGCTGCGCTTCGCCGTTGTGAAGGAAGCATGCCTTGTTGAAAAGGCCTAGATCGACAAAGTTTGGAAGACGAATATCGCGAATGTCGGGAAGGCGTTTGCTTTCGGTATCAAACGACCTGTCGATTTGCGAAATGAACGCCAGAACAACACCGGATCGTCGCGCGAAATCTCCGAGGGTCTGTACCTGTTCGGAAAGAACCGGCTTGCTCCGCTGCTGATCGAGTAACTGAAGATAGTCGATTACAGCGACTGTTCCCGGCTCCGATCCCGACATGCACTGGATGATGTAGTCCGCACTGATTTCATCAGCGGTAACAACCTGCACTCCATCGGCAACACTGCCACCATCCCCTTCTAGTGTTCTGAGGTGCCTCCTGGCCTGTTGCTCTGTGAATTCTAATGTGGACAACGACGCCCTGCGATCATCTCGGGCTGCATCAATCAGAAGCTGAAGCCCGAGCGTGGTCTTTCCATGCCCAGGACGACCCGCGAGTAGCAGCAGGTCGCCGTTATCCAGGCGCGACAGTATCGTTTCGGAAAGCGTCCCGGAAGACATCCGAGACGACAGCAGGCTCCACCTTGCAAACCCCTCTTCTCGGGCGATCTGGTCTAATGCTTCGTTCAGGGCAACATTGTTATTGCGTGCCATCAACTTGGCGCGACGTTTAAGTTGAAATATCGGTGCAGAAAGCTTCATCAAAGACCTCCATTGCGAGCCGAAACGCAACCCCTCCTAATGCGATGCTCGAACAGATGGTTCGATGATTTAGCCTCACCCTACATGTGCGATGCTTTCCCAAAAGGAGGGGGGAGGCTTGGGTCGAGCCTGCGGTTAGAAGCTAGCGAGTTGCGTGATTCGCGGCAAGCGATCACGACCGCTAAGGGCAGATAGCGGAAGAAGCGTCGTTGTAGAGTAAGAGTCGGCTCCCTCGCGTCTGTAAGGACTAGCTCATATTTCTGTTTTCGGCCCAGCAGCAGTCATAAGGGTGTGGAGGCCCGCCCCACAACGTAAGAGACGGCTTGATCCAGCGGCACGGAGGAGGTGTCAAGGATATCGCACCCATTCGCTTTTGCCTCAATTCTCAGATAATTCGCCCAGCTCATCATCTCGGGATTAGCGAGTTCGGGCTGCTGACGGTCCATAATCAGCCGCATCGCTCTTGTCTTATCATCGCAATCAACGAGGATTGGGATATAATCGAACCAACCCGCAGCCGCTGCCCCTTCAGCTAAAAATGAAAGGCGCGTTTGACCTTCGAAGACGACCTTCCGTCCCGTCTCGGCAATCTGTGCCAGCGTGCTCATCCATTCGATAGTCTTGGCCCGCTGCCACGCCTCGCTTGACCCATATTGTCTCACCATGTCCTCGAAGCTCGGCACACCTATCCGGTCGAAGAAGAGAACTTCGACGTTGTCTAAAAAGCGCTCCGCGATGGCCTGAGCAATCGTGGTCTTGCCCGAGCCAGAAGCGCCGATCAAAATAGCGGCAGGCATGGTGCGTCCTTCTTCTTCTTCTTCCCGACGCCGCCCAGAGGAACGTCGCCACGAGCAGCCGATCCTCGATCAGCTAGATGACTTGTTCCTTGGGGATACGAGCAAGAACATAACATACCGTATGGGGTCATCAAGCGCAGCGCCACGCGCGCATGCTAGCCGGAGCCGACCTGATCTTTCATCCCGCTTGCAGCGAGATTTCTTCGTTCCAGACATGGCAGGCTCTCCTTCCGATTGTCGAATGCAAGGCTGGGCTGTGCCAAGGGATCAAATTCCTAACCGGGATCGCCGACAACGGCGTCACCACTCACAAGTGCGCAGCAGCCCATGGACCGCGTTCGGTAACGGGGTTAAAGACCACCAAAATGCCGACGGCCGCTCCTCTCCAGCGTTGACACTAGCACACCGTTTCTATCCCCGCAGGCGGGGCACCCACCCGCGAATGGTAAGGTAGCAAAGACCACCAAAAATCCGAAATTAGGTAGCAAAATCCACCAGATTTGAATGTTAACAAGAGTTATCCCAAACGGGCGGCAGCGTAGCGGTACGCCGTCACCGACCTCATCTACGGTCTCTCCGACGGTTTATGCTGGTCCGCGCTGCATTCATCCAGCCGCAAAGGCTTGTCGAGTTTCGCCAGCGCCTCGGGCGTGGCGCAGGGCGGGAATCCCGCGAGCCGCATGGTCTCGATATGCCTCTGAGTCTCGGCAGCACTGAAGGCCTTATCATTGGCGATAGTCTCGATGGTGAGGTCCGGGTGACGCCGGAGTGCTTCCTTGACCGTTGCCTCCGCCTCAGCCTTTCGGCCGAGAACGGCAAGGCTGCCCGCGCGTTCGACCCACGCATATTTGCTGTAGTTGTCGGGGGTCTGGCGTTCCATCACCTTCAGCGCGTCCTCGTAGCGGCCGGCCATGAAATATGCATAGCGCAGTCCGCCGCTTGCCCATGGTTTGTAGTTGGGATTGAGCCGAACCGCGCGATCAGCCAGTTCCGCCCCGAGCGCAGGCTCACCGAAAGCGCTCGCCCAGCTAAGATAGTATGTGAGCACGGTAAAAGAACCGGGATTGAGCCGCAGCGCGATGTCGAGTTCGGTCTTGGCTCGTCCAAACTCCCCGTTTTGGGCGAGTATCTCGCCCAGTGCCGAATGCGTGGCGTCATCATTCGGATCAAGCGACACGCCACGTTCGGCGGCCTCCATGGCAGCCTCGTAAGATTGGTCCCAGTCGGCACCAAAATTTGCTGCCATACTGTACGACTCAGCGAGACTGGACCAAGCCCGGGCGTAACCCGGATCGATGGCGACCGCCTTCTTGAGAATTTCCGTCGACTCCGCAATGCTTTCGCGCGTCGGGCTAAGCTGCTTCTCGATACCCAGAAGTGTGAGTTCGTACGCTGTTAGGTTCTGTGGTTGCTTTCGCCTCGCAACACCGAGATCGACACTTTTGATCGGACCCGTGGTCATTTCGAGCTGGCCGACGATATGATTGGCGATTTCGCTTTGAATTGCGAAGAAGTCTTGCACGTGCCTGTCCCATTTCTCCGACCAAACGTGCGATCCGGAAGCCGTGTCGATGAGCTGTGCCGTAGCACGGATTCGGTCGCCCTGGCGCTGGATTGAGCCTTCAAGCACATACCGGACGTTCAGATCGCGTCCGATCTGCCGCACGTCCGCCGATTTGCCCTTATAGAGTTCAGTCGAATTGCGCGCGATAACATCGAACTCGCGTATGCGGGAAAGATCAGTGATGACGTCTTCGGTCAGACCGTCAGCAAGCCGTGCGGTCGCGGCATCGCCGCCGTAGTCGTCGAAAGGCAGCACCGCGATCGACGGCTTTGCGCTGACGACAGCAGTCGGCCAAAATTGCCAAGCGCCTGCCGCGAGCAGCAAGACAACGATGACGGCCAAGGCACCCAACATCGCCCGACGGGGGAGCATCTTGATGCGAACGTAGCGCGCTTTCCTTCCATCAAGTCTCATGCGATAGACGCGAACTGGCCGGAGGATATTTTTCACATGCTGCTCGCCGACAAAATCGAAGGTGCAATCGACCTTGCCTTGAAGATGGTCGAAGGCTGTGCCCGATATCATCACGCCGCCAGGCTCACACAACTGTTCCAGCCGCGCGGCCACATTGACGCCGTCGCCATACACATCGCCCTCCAGCAGCGCCACATCGCCGAGGTTGATCCCGATGCGGAGCACCAAACGCTCAGATTCGGTCAATCCGGCATTTCGCGAGGCCAAGGTTTTCTGGGTTTCCGCGGCGCAGGCGACCGCGTCAACGACACTGTCGAAGACTACAAGCGTGCCGTCGCCCATCAGCTTGACGGTGCGACCGTGATGCCCGGCGATGGCGGGATCGATCAAATCGGCGCGCAGGGTTCTTAGTCGGACAATGGTGCCGGCCTCATCGGCCTCCATTGCACTCGAATAGCCAACAATATCTGCTGCCAGGATCGCCAACAGCTTCCGTTCGAACAGGGGAACCTCCATCTCGCGCCCCTCAAAGATAGGTGGATGAGTCTATACCCGTCGAAGTATCGTGGCCAGCATGACCCTCTGAAGTCATCCACGATCCGGACGGTTCATGCGTCCAAAGCGATTCTCTAATTGTGCATTATATCAGCAGGTTAAGGTCCGTTCGGTGGTCTTTGCTTATATGAGGAGGGTCAATACGGAACTGTCGTCAGGGTGACATTTTTGCACTCCGTCGGTTATTGCGGCATCCACGGTCTGAGCCCGATTGCGCGACGCGGCTCGTTGCCAAGCCAAATCCAACTTATATACGGTCGCTGTTCGAAACAGCGGCACCAACATCCCGCTTGCGGGCGGACAAGGCTCAGGAGGACGATACCCTTCTACACGAGCGGCCCATTTTCAGGAGCCATGCAAAGACTCGGTTCGTCCAACCTGGATCCGCCAGGACCAATCGGATCCTGGAAGATTGCAGAATTCAGTTCGGGTAACCGATCAGGCCGCCTTTATAACCGCGCCCTCGATAACGACGCCGGCATTGACGTATTTCCACAGCGCGACGAGCAGCTTGCGGGCGAGCGCGACAATCGCAGTCTTCTTGAGACGGCCGCCGTTCTGCTTGACCCGGTCCCTAAACCACAAGGTGAGCGCCGCGTGCGGTTGATGGCGCACCCACAGCCAGGCCATCTGGATCATCGTCGTTCGTAACCTTGGATTGCCGGATTTTGAGACCCCCTGGTCATGATCGACCGAGCCACTCTGCCAGGGTGTCGGCGCAAGGCCGGCATAGGCGGCAACCTGTCGTCGGTTGTCGAAGTGACGCGACAGCCCCTCCGACCAAAGCACGGCGGTAAACTCCGGGCCGATGCCTTTCAAGGTGAGCAACATCGCCGGTGCTGGCGAGACGGCCTGTGTGGCAGCGAGCATGGCGTCGCGGGCGGCCTCGACAGCCTTGATCTGCTCGAGCAGCAGCTCCAGCCGATCGAGTTCGCGACCGATCTGTGCCTTCAAATGTGCCGGCAGCATACGGCCGTCGCCGGTCTTGCATTCCTCCAGTCGCACGCGTCGATCGCGGCGCAGCGGCTCGTAGCCAGATACGCCCTGACTGAACAGCAGGCCCTTGATACGGTTGACGTGTCGTACGCGCTCGTTAGTCAACGCTTGGCGCTCACGCGAAAGGCGGCGCCGGTCCTCTTCCTCGGGCGTCGGCACCCGGACCATCGCGCACACCCGCGGCTCGCCCCGCTGATAGGCGAGCAACGCCCGGACCAGCGCTTCACCGTCGATCCTGTCGGTCTTGGCCCGCCGCCGGCGCGAGGTTGCAATCGAGGCCGGATCGACAACGTGGCTTTCGATCCCCTCGGCCTCCAACACGCGATGGATCCAGAAGCCGTCGAGCCCCGCCTCCTGGACGACAATGATCGGAAAGCACCGCCCGGTTCGCGCCCGCGCCTTCCTCTTGAGTTCGGCAAAACGCCCCAGCATGCCGTCGACGTCGCCGGCCGCCACCGCATGCTTAGACATCTTCTCGCCACCACCCGGCGACAGCGAGGTGATGAGCCATTTCGATTGGCTGAGTTCCAACGAGACGAAGATTGCGCCAAGATCAGTCCGGATAGCGGTCGGCGCTTCGGATCGGTGAGCTGCAACGGGCATGCTTGCCTCCAAGGTAGGGTGTTTGTGGTTAGCAACCTCACCCTGCCACAGTGCCGGTCGCTATCCACCCTCCTCATAGGATCTACCTAATTCCGCCAAAAGCGGCTTACGCATCTTAATTAGAAGAGAAATTCCAGCCAAACTCCGGGAATGCCGCCTGATGTTGATCGCGCTAGTGGCAGCCTTGCGCGTGAGCCGTCGTCGGGCTTCGTCCGGAAAGCGCCAATAGCAGTCATCACCTGAGTGCCGATATCTGAGATAAGAACCCTCTCGCCACGGCCGCCCTACTGCGAGTGGCGGTAACGGAGTGCATTGACGACCGCCGAGAATGCGGGCGTTGGCTGACGGCGGCTCGGGTAGTGCAGGTGGTAGCCTATGAAAGGCTGGCAATAGTCGTTGAGCAGCACCGTCAATCTACCTACCTCGAGGTGGGCTCTGACCCGGTTCTCCGGCACGTAGGCAAGGCCGTGGCCGGCCAGCGCCGCCGTGATGATCATGCCGACGCTGTTGAATGAGCTGGCCCTCGTGCATGCAAATCACTTGTTTTCGCGCGCAGGGTTATTCTGGTCAGTTCCGATGGCACACCAAGCCTTAACGCGAACCCAGGCCATATGGCCGTTCCGTTGTTTACATACAATGTCATGGCTCCGACTTGGTATCGACCGGAAACAAAGCCTCCGTTAGCGCGCGCGATCAAGCGGTCGAGGCCGGGAACCATGCCACCGTGTGTGTGCCCCGACAGCTGAAGTGCCACACCAGAGGCGGCCGCTTTTTCTGCCATCATCGGCTGGTGATCGAGCAATAAGATGGGAGTGTTCGCAGGAGCTCTCTTGATCGCTGCGACGAGGTCCGTCGGGGGAGCGCCGTGCCCGCGGGCGGAGAAGTCTGTCACACCCGCCAGTACGACCTCAGCGTTGCCTCTCTTGAGGATGACGTGGCTGTTGGAGAGCATCCGCATTCCCAACATATCAAGATGGCGCATCCATTCTTGAAAATCGAAGAAATACTCGTGGTTTCCTGGAATTGCGTAGACGCCGTCGGGCGCTTTCAATCCCGCAAGCGGCGCGACATCGTTTCTGCGGTGGGCCACGCCACCGTCGATGAAGTCCCCGGTGATGACGATCAGGTCGGCACCGAGCGCATTGGTCCTCGATACGACCTCTTTGGTCCATGCGGCTGGGAACAGACGGCTGATGTGAAGGTCGGTCAGCTGAATCATCCGATAGCCGTCAAATTCGGGCGGCAGTCCAGCGACTGGAATTTCTATGTCGTTGAGCGGCGGCACCCTGATTGCCTGGCTGACGCCGTACGCGGAAAGGCCAATGGCCAAGACTCCGATGGCATATCGCAGGCCTGCCGGCGCAGAGGGGAAGCCTCCCTTGAATGGGATGATCGCGAGTGAGACCACATCCAGCGCGATCTGAAACACCGCCAGCAAAACGATCGCGCCGAAGAGAACATTGAAAGCAATGACCAAAGGGCGCGAAAACTCAGGATCGAAGACCGAGCCGGAAGAGAGGCGACTAACCAGATGAAATTGCGAGGTTACCAACAACAGGATTGCCAGGGATGCCTTCGCCGACCAGTTCCATGGCAGTGGCTGGATGAAGCGTATGAGGACGACCAGCCAGGGAATTCCGAAAATGAGGTGGAACATCAGATGCTTTCATTTGGCTGTGCTGTAGCCACAGCTTATAAGGTACTGTCAGTCCTATGGGCTGACAGGCCACGCGTTGATCGCAATGCTCACGCCCGATCAGCGTGGGCGATACTGCTGCATGAGCTTGCCAAATTTCCGCAGACCCATCGCGTCGGCAATGGACGGCGATATGGCGTTCGCGATCGTAAGCATTTTAAGCGTCCCGCCGCCCATGACGTGGACTTGACGACGTTTGCGGATGGTGGCGAGAATCTCGCGCGCGACCTGGTCGGGTTCGCAGAGGTCGACGCCCAGCTTGCTCCACATGTCGAAGAAAGGCGACTCGGCCTCGGTGTTGGAGGGAACAGGCCCGAAGAAGGAAAGCATTACGTTGGTCCCGGCAAGCTCGCGGTTGGCGCTTTGCACATAGCTCGCCAACGCGCCGCGGCTCGCGGCATAGGAGCTCATAAACGGCAGCGCCACCCGGCCGTCCATGGCACCGCCGACGTGGACAACCACTGCGTTACCGGCTTGCTTGCGCAGTCCAGGCAGGAAGGCCCGGGTCACGAACATGGGCCCCTTGACGTTGATCGCGAACAGATCGTCGATGTCGGCCAGAGTGTATTCCTCAATGGCTTTGCGCGGCGAGATGCCCGCAAGGTTCACCACCGCATCGACCCGGCCGAGGTGCTCGAAGGCCGCTGCCGCCAGCTTCTCCATGCTCGCCGGATCGGTGACGTCCGCGCGCTGGTAAATCGCCGAACCGTCGTTCCGGCCGGTCAGCTTAGCGGCGTCGTTCTCGCTCCGGGCCGCGAGCACCAATCGGAAGCCCTCGGCCGCGAGAAGCCTGGCCAGCGCGTGACCAAGTCCTCCGGTCACTCCGATGAGAACGGCGGTGGGTGCGTCCTTGGCTTGCTTTGTAGCGGCGGGTCCGGTTCCGGTACCGCTAATCACAGCGGTCTTTTCGTTCATTTGCGTCATTTCGTGTTCCTTCTGATGTTGATCGGTTACGATAATAGTATCTATTTTGGGCAAAAAAATTCGCCAAAGCAGCTACCCGGACCTGGCCCTGATTTTGGAAACCACATCTGCCAAAGTCGTCTGTCTCAGATGCCCATGGACGGCCTCCTCGGTGCCAACCAGCACGTCGCCCATGACTTCCTTGATGTTGGAGCTGATAATACACTCGTTGTTCACGGGATAAGCATGGATGGCAAAAGCATCTGGAGGGTTTACCGCAGCGTAGATGTCTAAGAGCGAAATCCTATTGGGGCTTCGTGCCAAGCCATATCCGCCCGACTTACCAACCGTCGTCTTCGCCAGCTTCGCCTTCGAGAGTTTAACGAGGACTCTTTTAACGAAAACCGGATTCGCATTCACGCTGCGCGCGAGAACTTCCGATGCGAAAACCCCGTCGTGATGTGCGATTGCCGCCATCACGTGGACGGCAATCGAAAATTGAGTGTTTACTGAAGCCATTTATAGATACTATATTAGTATCCATATAATGCAAGAGCCGCGCGACGGCAAGGCTTTTCTACGTGAGCTTATGTAGCACGCTGTTGTCCACGCCGCTTGCGCCAGCCCACACTAACGGGTTTGAGCTTGAATAATACGGGACGGCATCGCCCGGCTGAGGAGACATATTGCGGTGGTTGAATAGAGTTTCCTAACAAGATTCACCGTCAGGTTTCCGGTCGTTTTTCCGACATCACGGCGACATCACACGCGGCGATAGTTCGTTCCACGATCAAATGAGTGAAGGGCCATGAAATTCGTGTGGACGCAATAACGATGTCCGGTTTGGGCCGAAAGCAGAAATATGAGTTAGCTCTTACAGACGCTGTGCAGTCGTCTCTTACTCGTTGCACATAGCTCGTTTTGACCCGATCATCGGTCATCGTAGCGTTGCCATCAGAGAGCATGACATGAGAACCATCCGGGTCGCGGCCGCTCAGACTGCCGAATACAGGGAGGATACAGAGGGCGCTCTATCCGCTGCGGTCAAGCTTTCGCAACAGGCGGAAGCCGAAGGTGCGAGGCCACTTTGTTTTCCCGAGGGATACCTCCAAGGGTATATGACCGACGAAGCTTCGGCACGTCGAGTCGCGTTGGATGTCTCCTCCAGCCAGTTCAACGACCTGATGGAACGCTTCCCCAAGGTCGGGCCCACGATTGTCATGGGCTTCATCGAGGTGTCGATGGGGAGGTTATTCAACAGCGCCGTGGTCATAGATGGCGCGACTGCAGTCGGATGCTATCGCAAAAGACATCTCTTGGATGGGGAGCGCTCCTTCTCCGCAGGGACAGAAACTCCGGTTTTCAACGCGGGCGGCCTGAAGTTCGGAATAAATATTTGCTACGACACCAACTTCCCTGTAGCGGCGCAGCGTGTTGCTGATAGTGGCGCAACACTCATCGTATGTCCCGCAAACAATATGATGCGAAGAGATAGGGCTGAAATCTTCCGAAATGCCCACAACTCTGTACGCGGTGACCGATGTCGAGAGACTGGCCTTTGGCTTGTATCGGCGGATGTTACTGGCGAACGCGATGGCGGCGTATCATGGGGGCCGACAGCGGTGCTTGATCCAGATGGAGCCGTCGTGAAGCAGCTACCTTTGGAGAAGCCAGGTCTGCTAGTGGCGGATATCCCCGTCTGGCCTTGACCAAATCCATCAAGGGTTTTCAGCGCTTTGATGCCCTATATGCCCTGCATCCCTCGTCGCAGCTTCTTCGCAGCCTCTGCGACAAAAGCGAGTTCCGCTTCCGAGTTCATGCTATCTCGGGCATGGAGTAGCGCGGGACGTACCGCGTCAATAGACTTTCCGAACCGCGCCATCCATTCGAGTGGTGCGACGTATCCTCGTTATAAAAATAGTAGACGTACTCGATACCAAGTTGGCTCGTCTGTTGCCTTCTGAGCTTTTGAACAAGCGGTAGAAATTCGGATGTCTCATCCGGGGTCATGTCGGTCAGAAGCTTGAAGTGTCGCTTCGCAGCTACGATAACCTGTCCCGGCACTGGATAAGCGACGTCCTGGTGAGCATGAAAATACTGTGTCTCAAAAATTGTCCCGCCGGGAATCGGCTTGCGCCCCGACGTCAGTTCACAACTTAAACACACACTTGTAACCTGGTGGTGGGCCATATCGAGAGTCGTTCGAGGTCTGTTCTTACCCGTAATTCAAGATCGTGGTGACCGATCCGATTGTCAACTTCAGGGAGAATCTTTGACGTGATAGCTCCTATCCGCCTTGAACCTTTCTTGACAATCGACGACGCAAGACGCGTCTACAGAGTGCTCCGAAAGTTGACTGCCTGTGGGATAGATTACGCTGTCACTGGAGGTATCGCCCTGGAAGCGGCGCTCGGCACTAACCTTGGACGCCGTCGCGCCCTCAACGATATAGACGTCGTTATCTCAGGATTCGAGGGATTGCCAGCTATTCTCGGGCGCGAATTCCTCATCAGTCATGCACATCCGCATCGGCCCGTCGGCAAGCTAATCCTTCAACTCGTAGATCCGTCAGAACGCGTACGCATCGACATCTTTGGCGCGTACGGCGGAACACTTGAGCGAGCAAGAACCGCGCTGGTCGACGATCTTCCGGTCAAGACCGTAGCCTTACAGGACATTGCATGTCGTATCGCTTCGGAAATGATGTGCTTTAGCAGGGGAGATACAGTTCCGCCCAAATGCGCTGACGACCATGAACGGGCGAAACAGATCGTTGATATCGATCTCGTAGAAAAGGCTTGGGAGGATCACCGTCGTCCGATTGACCCTTTAACTTATGCTGGAGCGACCGTTCAGATTACCGACGCCTTGGAACGGCGCACCGGAAAGCTCGAAAAACAATCCTATTCCACGGATGCAGATGCCATCTGCCCTCATTGCCGCAACACGCTGCACTTCACAGTGGAGTCGCCCAAATCCATTCTTCCTATACTCGGTTACTGCTAATCCAGTCCTGATCGAGCCTGTCCCGCCACAGCGTGGACATTTGCCTCGGTTCGATAGTAAGCGCGAATTTCCCCGCACCTTCTGTGATTGAGTGAGCTTTGGCATGAGGTGTCCACCTAAAAAAGGTGGACACCAAGTGATGGAAGAAGTTCAAAAACTTGTCGTGCGGCTGGTTGGTAGGAATGGACGACGCCGGTTCGATCCAGCATCGAAGGACCGTCTTATTGCGGCCTGCCTTAAGCCTGGCGCATCAGTATCGAAACTTGCGCTCGAACACGGCGTCAACGCGAACCTCGTTTGGAAATGGATAAGGAAACACACCCAAGCCGCTCCATTCCCGCTGTCTTCGACATCGGCGTTTATTCCGGTTCAGGTCACTGCGGCGAGCAGCAAGTTCTCCTTGGAGATGCCTGCCACCTATGGTGAAGAGCTGCCGCCGAAGGCAGAGAGGATCGGCCCTCTGTCTTCCCCAGCGAAAGTGAGCGCGTCACTGCCGAACGGTGTGAGGTTGACGCTGGAATGCGGTGATGTGGACGTGTTGGCTGCACTAATCGGAGCACTGGGTCATGTTCAGACTGGGCGCTGATCTTCAAGTCTACCTGCATCGCGAACCGATCGACTTCCGGGCCGGCATCAACAGCCTTGCGGTTCTGGTCCAAGAGACGATGGCGCTCGATCCGTTTGCTCCAGCGGTTTTTGCCTTCTGCAATCGCCGTCGAGACCGGATGAAGCTGCTGTTCTTCGATCGGTCGGGCTTTGTCCTTATCCTGAAGCGGTTGACCGAGGACAAGTTCAGATGGCCCCGCCGCGAGGTGCCGGTGGTTTTGCTGACGACTGAGCAACTGCATTGGATACTCGACGGCATCGATATCGATGCGATGATCCGACATCCCGTGCGGCAATATCAGATCGCCGGCTGAAGATGGCGAATTGAGCTGTTGACGCGGCGAAGCGGTTCAGATTCAAAACTAAGATGACTCGAACCGGCGAACCTGATGTTGCAGAGCTGATGGCGCAATTGGCGGCCAATGCTGCCGAAATCGCCGCGCTCAAAGCCGAAAAGGAAGCGCTCTCGCGACGGGTCGTCAAGCTGGAAGAGGAGCTGGCACTCGCAAGGCTCCATCGCTTTGCCCCACGCAGCGAAAAGCACATTGATCGCATCTTCAACGAAGCCGAAGAGGCTGCGGACGAGGACGACAATGAGGAAGGCGATGTCGTCGATCTTCCGGACACAGGCTTGCCGCCGGTCGAAGGCACGACGGGAAAAAAGCGCGGCCGCAAACCTCTGCCGGAAGACTTGCCGCGCGAGCGTGTCGAATATGACCTTCCCGACGATCAGAAGGCCTGTCCTTGCTGCCATGGCGCAATGCATCGCATGGGCGAGACCGTTACCGAGCAGCTTCATATCGAGGTCAAGGCGAAGGTCTTGCAAAATGTGCGGTTCAAGTATGCTTGCCGCCATTGCGACCGCACCGGGATCAACACGCCTGTCGTAATTGCACCGATGCCGACGCAACCCCTGCCGGGCAGCATCGCCACGGCCTCGACGCTAGCCTTCGCGCTCGTTCATAAATACGTCGACGGCACACCGCTCTACCGTGTGGCGCAGACATTCGAGCGTGCCGGTGTTCCGATCAGCCGGGGCGCTCTCGCTCACTGGGTGATCGGTTCGAGCGAGAGGCATTTGCATCGCATCTATGATGCGCTGAAACTGCGGCTTCGATCGCAGCCTCTCATTCATGGTGATGAGACGACGGTTCAGGTCCTGAAGGAAAAGGACAAGGAAGCCACCAGCACATCGTATATGTGGGCTTATCGCAGCGGCGAGGACAGTGACCAGCCAATCGTGCTGCTCGATTATCAGCCGGGCCGCGGCCAGATACACCCGCAGGCTTTCCTCGGTAACTACCGCGGCATACTGATGAGTGATGGCTACACCGCCTGGCGCACATTGGATGGCGCGACCCATGTTGGATGCATGGCCCACTCAAGGCGACGCTTCGTCGAAGCCCTCAAAACCAGAAAGAAAGGTGGCGGACCGCCGGAACAGGCGCTCAGGTTCTTCGAACAGCTCTACCGGATCGAGAGGCAGGCGCGAGACAAGAAGCCTGACGCCGGTGAAACGCAGGCCGACTGCATTCGCCGCTTCCGCCAACATCACAGCTTGCCTGTCCTGAATGCCCTAAAGTCGTGGCTCGACGACATCGCGCCGAAAGTCGCGCCGGATACCAAACTCGGCGACGCCGTGTCCTACACCCTGAACCAATGGGATTATCTGACGCGCTACACCAGCGATGGCAGAATGCCGATCGACAACAACATTCTCGAACGTGACATCAGAGTTTTTGCCACCGGCCGGAAATCGTGGTTGTTCAGCGATAGCGTCGACGGAGCCAAGGCAAGCGCCGTTATCTATAGCCTGATGCTGACTTGCCGGGCCTGTGGCATCGACCCATTAGCCTGGTTGCGCAACGCTCTTACGGAATTACCTCAACGCGCTGTCGATGCTGAACTCGACGACCTGTTCCCGTTCAACTTCCCCAAAACGTCCAACGCATAACCAAGCCGGATACCGTTACCAATCCGAAGGCGATCCATGGGTGTCGCAGGCGTCAACGTGCGGGGAAAATCGCGCTTACGTTCGATATGCAGGACATAGGCGGACAAACCCGACGACGATCAGCGACAGCGCCTCCGGCGCTCAATATTCCTTTCGGTTCATGCTCCGAGGGTCGTTAACAATCCTCTCTCTATAGATATCGCCCGATCTTGCCCTCTTTCGCCATGGGCGTGCCTTTTGTAGCGGTACGTCGTATGCGGGATCATCTCGATCCAGCACCGCTACCGTGTAGCAGGAGGTTGCCGAGGCAGCGCAAGTTGCCGACCATTTGCCGTCGGGCCCGATAATACCAGCTGGCCCCTTGGCGGCCTTTTGCGCAGGCGTTGACGCGCTGATCCACAAGCAATTCAAGCCTGCATGCGCTCGCAACGCGACCTGAAAGTGTTCAGGGATTCCATAGGAGGAGAAGAGCACGACATCGGCGGCAAGACGTTCGTATTCGCTGAACACCTCGGGGAACTGGGATTCTATACAAATCGCACAACCGAAACGATATCCGTCGGCCTCAAAGATTATTGGATCAGTGCCGGGGGTGTACCAGTCATTCACCTCGCTGTTCGACAGAAACCGCTTGTCATATCTGGTGAGTAATTCGCCAGCCGCCGAGAGAACATACAGGCTGTTGTGGGGGCGCGACGTCGTCGACAGCATGTGTGCCCCACCGACGACGGCGTAGATGCCGAGCTTGCCGCAAAGTTCGCCAATGCGCCTTAGCTCTTCTTCGTGCGTCCGCCAATCAAAAGACAGCCACGCATCGGGATCGGCTATCTGAGCCTTGGAATACCCAGAAAGAGCTCCTTCGCAAAAGCTGACCAGCCGTACCCCTTTCGATGCGGCGTCGCAGAGCAGTTGTTTGATGACCGCAGCGTTTTCGGAGAGGTCCTTTGTTACAGCAGTTTGGGCGGCGGCTATCTTCACGTCTGATTCCTCTCAAATATCGTCACCAACATTGTTCGTCGACTTTAGGCACTTGAGAACAGCAAAATCTCGTCAGCCTGTTTCATGCCGGAATATGGCTGATCGCCATTATCTGCAAGCAAGGGTCAACGCACAGTTGCGCACCAATTCTTTTGATCCGATCATCAACACAGCCTCGGTTGTCGCGATTCGATTGGAGAAGTCATGTCTGGCACCCAACTATCTTTCGCTGAAAAGGACAGGATCGTTCCTGGTGCTCAGTGGGACGAGTTGGTGCCGGGCGACGTTGGCTGGTCGTCATCGCACTTGGCCAGCCTTGCCCAAGTTTTGGCGGACGGTCGCTCGACAGCACTCATGATCGTTGAAGCTGGCCGCGTCGCCTTCCAATGCCCGTGATGCTGGAGGCAAGGATGCGATCACGGGAATGGTTACTCGAAAGGAGAGCGGCGGCTCTCGTTGGCACTGTCGAGGACGGCGCTTTCTCAGAGCTACGGAAGACTTTCGTGATCGAAACCGAAGACCTGATCACGACCTGCCGTCGATCCACGTTTTATTCCTCGGATGAAGAATTCAAGACCCGAGACATCGAGATCATTTGCAGGCGCGGGAAGGAAATCTTGGCCATCGCGAAGTTCCGAGAATGGGATACCTGCGGAGGTTATTTCTCCGACGGTCAGAGCTTCGTCATGTCGGCGGACGAGAGAACGCAAGCCGATTATGAATGCGCCGAGATGATCATGGACCACTGGGTGGAAGATGGTCATCCGCTCGAGAGCGGCGAGCCGTTGATCATCTTCGACCGTCTCGTGATTGCGATCCCGTATACGGGGATTTGGCCCGCGCTGACGGCTGCCATCGACAAAGCCTTCAAACGTAGAGGAGGAACGATGGTGCTCAAGGCATTCCCGCTCGAATGGGAGGGGGCCGCAGATGGCCGCCCCGTAGCGGACGAACCTATGTTTGCCCGACGTCTCACGGCCATGCGGAAACTCTACAGGCAACGGTTAGGAATGCAGGACATCCCAGATAACTCGGATGGATGGATGTGGAAGGCGATCGGTCATTCCATGCCGCCAAGCTCGACGAAGGTGAACCGATCCGAGGGAATGGTCGGCGATCTTGAAGGCTGAGGCGAACTTCGCAGTCACCTTGAAGCGCCGTCGCTCGTCTGCGCGCTCTTTCCGCGCCAGTAGTGATCGATGATGTGTTGCCCGTTTCTGACGATCCGCTCCCCGATCTCGGGATCGCCGTCTTCCAGCGTGTCGGGATCGCCTCCACAGAGGCGGACAAACAGCACCTGCTGCGCGGCGAAAATGAAATAGTCCCGCTCCGTCGGCGGGATGTCTATACCAGCCGACCGCACCTTATCGGCCATCTCCATGGCGGCATCGTCGATCGCCTTGTAGATGGTGTCGAGCATGGTCTTCTCGACGGTCTCCCTGATCTCCATGAAGCGTTTCTGCTCGGGTGTCGGAACGGGGCAGCTCTTAGTCGACATGCGCTTCTCCATGTTCATATCGGTCTTGGCGTCCATGAGCATTTTCGGCCCCAAACGGTCACCAGTTAGAAAGACCGCCGCTTCCGCTCGATCATCGCGTCGACGCGGCTTCCCATTTCTACCGTGGGGATCATCGGCTCTTTCAAACGGCGCTCAAGCAATTCGCGAAGCGCTTCCGTCTCGACGGTCTCAGCCTCCGTTTTCCGACGGAGGAGTTCCAAGCCCTGCTGAAGAACAGAACTCATGCTGGGATACTGGCCGCTCTTCACCAGCGAACGGGCAAACGCATCCTGCTGGTCGGTCAGCGAAATCGACGATTTGACACTCATCGACTTATCTCCCTCGAACCGAGTTTCCTGCTCGGACTGCCGAATACCATAAATGGGCCCGACAAACACGTACTTTGCGACGCCCGCTGCTTGCGCTTAATTGCCATCGCGCTTGGAAAAACTCTGGCATACCCAATACGGCCTGGATGACTTGCGTTGTAGCGGTGTTGCTTGAAGATGGCCCAATGATTCCTGGCTGGCCCACAGGGCGGCCTGATCAAATTATCGCCTATCTGGCAATTTCCCACAGACGCCGCCGACCGTCAGGCGCGTCCTCGCAGCGGACAAGACATCCCGTTCGAGCTTGTTGAGACGTCTGGCAAGCCGGCTGGACAGCAACAGCGCGAGCCCTTCCGCCGCAGTTTCGAGACCGTCACGGGAAACGTAATGCTGGCAAACCTTAGTCGCGAGATGGGTGTCTCCGTATCTCGAGGAGTCTCCAAAATTCCGCGCCGCAAATCGCGGCCTCCGAAAACCTGTATGGTGGCAGGCCAACACTGGCGGCGATCAGTCGTTGCGATCTCTTGCAGTCACACGGGCATCGCATCGATCTAAACCGTCCGCGCACATTCTCTCACATCCGCCTACAACGGTTCGTCGAAGCCTGCAAAGGTGGAAGCTTGCCTTAAACCTCGTCACGAGCGCTTTGCGTTACCATAGATTTGGCATGACTTACATTCTACAACGATGATCTGCCCCTTGAGAGACCGCAATGTAGCAAAGTCAGACAATTCCGCTATCCGTCTGGCTATCGCGTGCTAGCTGCGCCAGCCGAAGTTTTTTCTGGTTGCTCATTCTTTGCTCATCAGGTCTCGCCGCCGACTTTTAACGCGTCGTCGCCCGCAGAAACTATGCGAGCGGTTGATCGTTTGAAAGAGGCTCCACCGCTGCTGCCAAGTATGAGAAGTCACCTGAGCGGAGACGATCAGTTATGCGATTACCCGCTGGAACTCACTCCGCCGCTTCCTCGCCCACGGCACCCTCGAGATCGACAACGCCGCTGCCGAGCGGGCGATCCTGAGCGGCCTTACTAATTAACGCTTGGGTTGATTGCCTCTGCACTAGACCTACAACCATCTTTGTGCATTGACTTGCGAGATCAGGGGGCGGGCATGAACAACACACCAAACGCAAGTCAGTATTCAGAGCAGTCGATTTTTCAGAGTAGTCTTTCGGTTGAAGCAAAAATAGAACGCGCTCGAACAGAGCTGCTTGATTTCTCTGCCCGCAACCGTTTGCTAAATGTGCCGCGGTTCTCGAAGAGCGCGAAGACCATTGATATTGTCGACGAGCGCGCTGCAGAAGTCTTCCGCATTCTCGTGTCCGAAGGCAAGGCGATGACCTTCCTCGCGGGGGCAAAGGGCAGGGAACAGAAGGAAGGCGAGGGTACAGAAGAGCTTATCGAGCTTGCCCTTCCTGACGATGACGACAGAGACGATGCAGGTCGGCTCCTAAGGCACGCAGATACCAAATTACAGACCAGGATGACGCCAAACGCTTTGCAAAAGCGGCTCCTCGACCTGTACTTTGACGCTCGGACACTAGAGGAAGAGCAGGGTGTCAACATTCTGTATCTCGGTCTCGGTACGCTGAAGTGGATCGACCCGAACAATGCCAAGAACGTTCGCTACGCGCCCCTCGTCCTCGTTCCAGTATTGCTCGAGCGCGGTAGCGCGGCGGAACGATTTAAGTTGCGCGCGAGGCAGGAGGATTACGCCTCGAACCTCTCCCTGGAAGGTTTCCTCGACCGGGTCCACAAGATTAGCCTGCCGAGTTTCGAGGCGTCGGATCAGTTTTCCTTTGACGACTACGCCTCTCAGGTGGCTGCCGCGATTACCATCAAACCCGATTGGTCGGTCCAGCCCGACGACATCGTGCTTGGGTTCTTCTCATTCGCGAAATTCCTTATGTACCGTGACCTCGATCCCAGCCTCTGGCCGCAGAATGCGAAACTTACCGATCGTCCGCTGATAACTTCTCTGGTGTCGGACGGCTTCACGTCGTCGGATGGACTTCTCGCTGAAGACGCAAAGATCGACGGTCACATTTCGTCCGCAGAGATGACGCATATCGTCGATGCGGACAGCTCACAGACCGTAGCGATCCATGAAGCGCGACGGGGGCGAGACCTTGTGATCCAAGGACCGCCTGGGACGGGGAAGTCGCAGACCATCGCCAACATAATCGCCGCCGTGGTGGCCGACGGGAAAACCGTTCTATTCGTCGCCGAGAAGATGGCAGCTCTCGAGGTTGTAAAGCGACGGCTGGATCAGGCCGGGGTTGGGGAGGCTTGCCTTGAGCTCCACTCGAACAAAGCCAACAAACGGGCCTTGCTCGCCGAGCTGCAGCATACGTGGGACCTTGGCGTTCCGCGCGGAGAGAACGTAGACGCCATCGACCGCAGTCTTACCGACGCTCGCGACGCGCTTAATGGCCATGCCGAAAGACTTCACGCCGTGTACCGTCCTTACGCCCTCTCGCCGTATCAGGTGATTGGACATCTTTCGCGACTTCGCCGTCTTGGCATGCCGCCTTCTGATATTGAGTTGACAGGCTCGGTGAATTGGGAACCGGATACGCACAGTCGGATTGTCGCCTTGCTGTCGGAATTGGGACAGCGCATCGATGACATCGGGGTCCCGTCCGAGCACCCTTGGCATGGCGTCGGCCTGGTCGGGATCACGCCCCTAGACCTCGAGCGTTTGGTCGTTCGCTTGCGTGACGCACTTTCGAACTCGACATTCCTTGCCGGGAACATGACGTCCGTTGCCAATGCGCTCGAGCGATCTCCGGCGCGGACAATTGCTGACTTTAAGCCCGAGATCGAGATTGCGCAGCGGGTAGCTACACGCCCGGAAGGCATCGAACCCGAGGCGCTTGGAAATGCCCTTTGGGAGACATCGCTGCCGAAGATCGGGGGTCTTGTCCGAGAGGGAGCTCGATTTGAACAATTGTCGGCAAAGGTCGACGCGCTGGTGGTTGACGCGGCTTGGCAATTCGATCCGAGTACTCTTGTCGAATCGTTCCGTAAGTTGCCGCCAGGTTTCCCGCACTCAGGTTTTGCTGTTATTGCGCAGCTGAGCAATCTGATACCGCGCTTCCTGAACACTGCGGCTTCGTTGCGATTGATGCTTGGGATCAACGCCTCGCCAACCCTCGGATCAGTTGCACGGCTGCTGACAATTGGACAACGTGTAGCGGACGCGCCGGACGTCAGTCCCGACGCGTTCGTCGCCGCGATCTGGGAGCGCGGTCTGGAGCAGGCCGGCGATCTCGCCGAAGCGGTATCGATCTACCGCCAAATACGGTCCGAGCTTGCAGGTCCGGTCGCGAATCAGGCTTGGGACATAGACCTGATAGGTGCGCGCACCGCAGTCGCTATGCACGGCGAGAAATTCTTGAGGTTCATGAGCGGTGACTGGCGCAAGGCCAGAGCACTCCTGAAAACGGTGATGCCGGAAATGCCGCCCGCCGAAACTGTGAGATTGCTCGATCTGCTGCAGAAGGGAAAGGAAGCCCGGGCAACCATCAAGGACGGCGACAGCCTTGGTCGATCCGCCTTCGGCGCAGACTGGAGAGGCGAAAAGTCCGATCCCAAGCCGCTCGAAAGCTTGGTGCTCTGGATGCGGAGTCTGCGCGGCGTCAGCGCGGAAGCACGCGCTATCGCGAGCAGGCTGACGGATAAGTCAGCCGTCGCTGCACGCTGTGAGCAAGTCCGCTCGTTGCTGGAGGAAACCCGCCGACAAATCCTCTCGCTCTGGGCTGACCTTGGCGAGGATACGGCATCGCTGTTTCCCGACGCGATCGACGCGGAAGAGCTCGCCTTGACTCAGGTGGCGTCACTTCTGCAGGAAGTCGCCTCTGCCGAAAGCGCTTTTGCAGGGCTGCAGCGCGGGACGCTCCCGGACGCCGCCGCCCGCGTTTCAGCGCTTGAGGCTCTCACGTCAGCCCAAGAATTGCGGCGCAACCTCGAAGCTTCGGACGCGGACGGCAAGGCGGCGTTCGGCTCTCTCTGGGCAGGTGCCAAGACCGACTGGAACAAGCTTGCTGGAGTCGTGGCATGGGTTTCGACAAATCCCGACATTCGGCCGCTTGCATCACGTACTGGCGATCCGCGCGCCGTTGCCGACCTCGCTCTCAAGGCCGGCAAGGACGGCGACGAATTTCTGACGCGAATGACGGGCCTGCTGGAGTTTTTGAAGACAGACCCGTCGACGCTGTTTGGATCGACCACGCTAGCCGACGTCCCGATGAGTTCGGTCGAAGCCAAGCTGGCACGCTGGATCGAAAACGAGGAGCAGTTGTCGAAGTATGCCGCCTACAACGGGCGCTCGCTCGACGCGTCGAATGCGGGCGTCGGTCTGATCGTCGATCGGCTTCGTGACGGGAGATTGGCGACCGCAAATATCATACCGTACTTCGAGATGGCCTATTATGAAGCGGTTCTGCGTGATCAGCATGCGCAAGACCCTGAACTCGCTCGTTTCGACGGGGAGGTGCATGGTCGGTTGGTGTCCGAGTTCGCCGAACTCGATCGCAGCCGAATGCGGTTATCGCGGCTGGAGGTTGTCCGTTCTCATCATAAGAAGATTCCGTCGGTAAGTGGCATTGGCCCCGTGGGCATTCTTCGCGGTGAAATGGCACGCCGTCGCAACCACATGCCCATTCGCCAACTGATGCAGAAGGCTTCACAGGCGGTTCAGGCGTTGAAGCCAGTCTTCATGATGAGCCCGTTGTCGATCGCGCAATTCCTACCTCCAGGAGTTCTGGAATTCGATCTCCTTGTGATGGACGAGGCCAGTCAAATTCAGCCCGTCGACGCCCTTGGTGCCGTCGCGCGCGCCAAGCAGGTCGTCGTCGTTGGTGACGAGCGACAGCTGCCGCCGACCCGTTTTTTCTCAAAGATGACGTCCGACGGTTCGGACGACGACGAGGAGCAGGACGGAGCCAGAGTTTCCGACATCGAAAGTATCCTCGGCCTTTTCTCCGCCCGAGGACTTCCTGAGCGGATGCTCCGCTGGCACTACCGCAGCCGTCACCAATCTTTGATCGCAGTATCGAACAGCCAGTTTTATGACAGCAAACTGTTCATCGTGCCGAGCCCGTATACACAGGAAGCCGGGATGGGGCTTCGTTTCCACCACGTGCCCAACGGTGTTTTCGAGGACAGTGTGAACAAAGTCGAGGCCAAGGTCGTAGCGGAAGCCATCATCCGTCATGCGCTCGAGACGCCCCACTTGTCGCTGGGCGTGGCAGCTTTCTCGATCAAGCAGCGCCGTGAAATCCAGGACCAACTCGAACTGCTCCGGCGGCTTAATCCGCAGACGGAAGAGTTTTTTCATTCGCACCCGAACGAACCGTTCTTTGTGAAAAACCTGGAGAACGTACAGGGCGACGAACGCGACGTTATCCTGATATCCGTGGCCTACGCGAAGAACCCGCAAGGGTATATGAGCATGCGGTTTGGGCCGCTTGGAGCTGAAGGCGGCGAGCGGCGTCTGAACGTTCTCATAAGTCGCGCCAAACGGCGTTGCGAAGTGTACGCCTCGATCACGGACGAGGACATTGACATCGAACGCGGGAAGGGAAAAGGAATCTTCGCCTTTAAGCTCTTCCTGCATTTCGCGCGGACCGGACGCCTTTCGATGGCAGCCAGGGCCGAGCGCTCGATGGACAGCGTCTTTGAGGAACAGGTGATGGCTGCGCTCCAGGAAAAGGGGTATCAGGTCCATCCGCAGGTCGGTATTGCCGGATTCTTCATCGACCTCGCCATTGCCGACGAGAGCGTTCCAGGGCGCTATCTGATCGGTATCGAATGCGACGGGGCGTCGTATCACGATGCTCGATCTGCTCGTGATCGCGACCGCCTCCGCCAAGCTGTCCTCGAAGACCATGGCTGGACGATACACCGCATCTGGAGCACCGATTGGTTCCAGCGGCCCAGGGCCGAGCTAGATCGTGTGGTCAATGCAATCGAACGTGCCAAGGCCGACGTGATCTCCGGTAGCTCTGAAGCTGGGCGCAATAAACGGGCGGTACCTGTGGAAGTCGTTACGATCGAGCGGACGAACGTGACGGAGGTCGGACTTCAGCAGGTTGTTCAGGACGTGGATTCGTCGTGTCACTACAAGGAGGCCGAGCTGCTGCCGGAGGCCTCGACGGAACTGCATGAAGCACCGACGGGGCTTCTCGCTAACCTCGTGAAGCAGACGGTGGAGGTCGAAGGTCCGATCCACACAGACGAAATCGTCACCCGCATAAGAACGGCATGGGGCCTGCAGCGGTCAGGAAGTCGTATCGATGCTCAAGTAGGAAATGCCATACGCATCACGGTCAATTCAGGGGAGGTTCTGCGCTCCGGCGCGTTCCTTCTCTGGCCTGGTGCACCGATTGGCCTCCGGGATCGTACTCTCGCTTCCTCGCCTAGCCTCCGGCGGCCTGATCTGCTTCCGCCGATGGAAATTGACGCGGGCTTGAAGGCGCTCATCAATCAGAGCCTTGGCGCGACCGAGGATGAGGCGGTGAATGCAGTCGCGCGAGGACTGGGGTTCAAGGCGACCAGCGCGCAACTCCGCGAGGTGATTGGCGCTCGAATTGTCGCCCTGAAGAGGGAGGGCACTCTCGAAGACAAGCATGGAATGCTGACTGCGGGGAACGGGACCGGCACTGTATGACGAACTATCATGGCGGATCAGGCTTACGCGCCACGCTACGTGTAAGCGCCACGGTTGCTGTTTTGGTTTCGCTCTTTAGCGTTGTCGACGCGGCGAACCTGCCATGCAGTGGCAAGAAGGGTGGAATCTCTGGCTGTCAGGGCGATACCTTTATCTGCAATGACGGGTCTGTCAGCGGAAGCAAAAAATCTTGCACGTCATACATGGGGACAGCCGGACTACTTCAGACAGGGAGCGCTGAGATGGTTCCGTCTTCCGACAATGACTGCAGTTGTCGGTCGGGCGCATTTTGCACGGGACCGAGGGGCGGTAGGTTCTGTATGACCGATAGCGGGGAGAAAAGCTATTTCAGAAAATGAAAGTCATTGCCCAATATTTTCATTCGCGCGACGTCTGGGCATTGCCGAAATTCTCTTGACTAAGAAGGCATCGGTATCGAACTCGCCCTTAACATGGGCGAATCCGGCAGTCGTCATGATCGGGAGCCCGAAACGAACGTCACGGACTTTACTTCATTCATCGAACTGCAAGGGATACGCTACTCGATGCGCTCAGCTTCATGAAGACACCAGAGCTCTTCTCCGTCTTTTACGGGGATCGACTACCGGCTCATGTGATTGAGCATTGGGTCCAGAAGCTGCTCGATTTTAACTCTAATCACCGACTCCGCGGCATCTCATCAGAGGATTGCCGGGTGTGCTCGCCCTAATTGATGCTGAACGCGACAGGTATTACATAATGGAACGTCAAGAAGACGACATCGATTTCTTGATTAAGAGATTCGTTCATCCGCTGTCGAGCGACGATCCCCGAGCAATAGGAATGGCTCGGGAGCAGGCGCTCTTCCAGTTGTTCGCCAAATGCGGATTTAAAGTTCGGGACCTGACACGTGAACGGACTGTGCCGCTAGACGGCGCGTTTGAAGCTGACTTTGAAGGCAAGAAAATCAGCTTTGCCTTAGAGGTGAAAGGCGTTGCGCGCCGCGAAGTAATTCGCAAAGCGCTACAAAGAACGGAGGAACTGCGGAAAGAAGCTGGATTGGACAGAGCGCTTGTTGTTTTTTCCGACGAACTCCCCCCAGAGGCGACGCGCTACGCGCAGGAAATTGGGTTGGGTACAGTAGACGCTCTGGGTGTTTCGGAGCTTCGCAGCTGGCTTTGGAAGAATGTTCCCTGGGAAGATCGCCCCAAAGGCGACATTGATGGTCCGACGTGTGCTGTGATCATCGATAATGCCATGAAAGCAATTGCTTTGAGGCTATCGCGAGCACCCGATGAAATTAACAAGATTACATGGCTCGATTTAGAGCGAGTACTTCGAGAAGTGTTCGATGGGATGGGGTTCGACACAACCCTCACGAGGTCAACCAAAGACGGCGGCTTTGATTTGTCGCTGGAAATCGATCACGGCGGGGAGATGCATCGTTATCTCGTCGAGGTGAAGCACTGGCTATCAAACAAGCCAGGTAGTCAAGAACTTGCCAAGCTGGTCCATGTAACTGCCCGAGAGCAGGCCCGAAAGGGCATACTTTTATCGTCATCGGGGTTCACCAGCACCGTCTATGAGGGGATCACCGAAGCTGAACGCAAGACCGTTGGTTTGGGAGCCGGGTCGAAGATCATTGCGCTCTGCCACTCGTACTACCGCTTGAGCAGCCCGCTGTGGGCTCCCGCGAAAAGCAATATCGACCTACTACTTGCCGATCTTCAATGATTGAGATTTGCGGAACTTCACCAACGCTGAAACGAACTCTGTGCGTCGCAACTTGGCTTCCGTCGCAGACCCGGCCATGTCGCGTATTCTCCACAGGATAGCCTAAGCCTGTTCAGGCTACCCTGTGCAGAATGACCGGTTTTCGATCCGCAGCTTGTCATTGAAAATTAGGACCAAAGCTCTCCATTCCAGGTCGCATTGCATTGTTAGGAACAAGCCACTAATCTTGGTTTAGTCGTCAGGCGGACCGGGCGACTAAGAACATGAGGCAGCCGAAACTGCCCGAAGAATCTCCAAGCGGTATCCAAGCCGCCCGCCATTTTCCCCTGTGAACCGAGCGTGCGTCGTTTCTGGCGCGGCTCATGGCTGTTTGGAGATGCAATGAAGTATGCCCTCGTAGAAGGAATCCGTCTGGAGGCGACGGCAGGCGTTCGCGGCACGTGCCCCGGATGCTCGTCGCCCATGATCCCCAAGTGCGGTCTCAAACGACTGCGCCATTGGGCTCATAAGAGCACCGTCGCCTGTGACCACTGGTGGGAGCCGGAAACCGAATGGCATCGCGGCTGGAAGAACCAGTTTCCTACTGAGTGGCAGGAGATCAGGCATATCGCGAGCAACGGCGACGTCCATATAGCCGATGTCAAAACGGCGGGCGGTAGCGTCCTTGAGTTCCAGTATTCAGCTATCACCCCCGTAGAGAGGGCATCTCGTATAGCGCGGCGATCAGGATGAGACGAATCTCACCTTGATTGCCGCCGCGCAATCTCGCGAGGCCTTCTATGGCCGCATGGCGTGGATCGTGAACGGCAATCGGCTGAAACGCGATCTGCCGTCATTCCAAGAGGCGCTGACCTATGCTCCATCGGCGGAGACTAAGGCACGCGCATGGCTTCTGTCGGATCAAACCTCGGCGATCATCGGACGCTGGAGGGGAGGCAGTCACCCCGTGTTCCTGGATTTCGGCGACGCTGACTTTTCGTCGCCTTGGCTGCCTTCTACGGGATTGATTTGGTGGCTGACCTACATTCCCCGCGGGCGCGTCATCACAACGCCTGTCCATCGGCAGAGTGTCAGCGACCATTTCCTCTCCGGCGCGCTTATACGTGGCTTTGCCAGCCCCACGCAGCCTCCGTCTCGGCGATCGGGATTTCCGGGGTTCGAGGCATACCGTGCAAGAAATGATGCCCGCCGATGGAGGTTCTGACCACAGTTCTCGTAGATCGTCGCCCATGTGACAAATCAGGCGACGCCGTGACCGAAACCCAGCACGACCGAGATGATGAACAGCGATATGGCTACGGCATCGCCCCTTGCTTGAGAGAGGGGCGATGCCGTTTCATGTGGCAATCAACTAGGCTTCGGCCAATTTGTCCGAAATCTCTTGGATGACTTTTCTGACTTCCGAGTGGGTTTCAGTGTCGTGAACACCGCTGTAGGTCACGGACGCGCCATTCCAGATGCTTCCTTTCGTGACAAGCATCACCTGGCCGTTGAAGAGCCGCACCACATTACGTGCGGTGTCCGGAATGTCTTCTTCATCAACACTTCCGCGTTCAACGTAGTCGCCACCTCCAAGATCGAGCAGTTCTTCTTGCCGCCAGGCACGAGCGCGCTCGGCTCTTTCGTCATCACGGGCGACAGCAGGCGGCAAGTCATCGAGTTCCAGCATCAGGAAGGACTGGGCCGGATCGGAAGCGAGCCGCTCCAGAACCAGACGACGAGGCTTAGCGATGATTGCGGAACCGCTGAAGACCTGGAATTCGATGCAACCGCGTTCGACACTCTTTCTGACAGACAAGAAGTCGAAACCGCCACCAGTCGGTAGATGGGCGTGGTTTTTGTTTGAGCCCATAAAAGGAGACATAACACGGACAATATCGTCGATGTCGTCCCAAGAAATTGTCGCATCGCCGTCGGATGCAAACTGATTGATTGTGTCCACCCACAGGGAGCGGGCGCGAGTGTGAAAGTCGCTAGAATTCATAGCTGCTGATGTCCTTGCATTTGGTGGGGGCGCAGGCTCATTCGCACGCGAAGGCTGCGCTTGGCGTGGAGAAAAGTCTGGTAGCCGGCGATGCTGGCTGCCTCATCAAGCGCAGCTGTGTGCTTCTATCCGCTTTGCAAGTCTCTTAATTCCGTCGATGGACGAGGGACGAACCTTTGGGGTCGGCATGCCGATTCTCCAGCTCCAACGAGTGTCGCCCGCTCCACTCCCGAGCCCGAACCAGACATGGACGGGTAGGGATCATTTCGACAGTGCCGCTAGCAGCTTTGCGTTGACGGGCGTCAGGCTCCTGTCGTGAGCCTCTACCAAAATAGTGTCCTCAGTTCGCTTCTACAAGTGCCCTGACCGCGACGTACGCGACCGCGTGTTCTACTTCCGATCGAAAACCCTGTTGAAACAATCCGGAAGGCCGTTCAGGCGCTATCCGTCTGTCTGACCAGTTGGTATTGGATTCGGCACGAGGTCTCCCCTCGCATACGCGCTGTAGGAACTGCGGCGTAAGAGCGAATGTATCTACAATATCGTGCGCGCCACGTATGCCTGAATGCACATGGCGTGATTGGAGGGAGACCTCGTGCCACACCCCTTGCGCGTTTTCGGCGGCGTCAGCTTCCGCGTCCGCATACCTTCGGAGATGACGGACCTCACCACGTTTTTAGACCACCTTTGTCTGTCGGAAGCCGAGCTGCGCAAGATTTGGTGGTTCCGGGGGCGGATGTACAAAGACTTTCCCCTTCTTTCGAAGTCCGGTAAACCCAGAATTATCAGCGCGCCTGATCGGCGGCTGAAAATGCTACAGAGGACGATCGCGCCACTTCTCGATCAAATCTACTCGCCCAGAAATCCAGTCCATGGATTTGTCCCGGATCGATCCGTCAGGACTAACGCGACCTCACACCTGAAAAGTAAGTTCGTCGTAAATTTGGATGTCGAACGCTTCTTTCCGTCCATTTCTGAAAACCGTGTTGCGGGTCTTCTCAAGGCCGTCGGGATCGACGAGTCCGTCGCAGTCGTGGTTGCTCGTCTGTGCACCAACCAGGGGGTCCTTCCGCAAGGTGCGCCGACCAGCCCGGTGTTGTCGAACATGGTGTGCTTCAAACTCGACAAGGAACTTCAAGCGATCGCCAAGGCGGCACACTGCATTTACACGCGCTATGCCGACGACGTCACGTTCTCGAGCTATCAGCCACCTGGAGGCCTGTTCGCTGAAGGCGTTCCTCCGACAGGCAATTTTGTCCCGGACCTGCTCTCGCCGAGGCTGATCGGGGCGTTCACGAACAACGGGTTCAAGCTCAACCCGAGCAAATCGCACTACGGCGACAAGCACAGCCGCCGGATAGTGACCGGGCTCAAAATCAATTCCGGTTTGAACGTTGACAGGCGTTTTGTCCGGAACATAAGGAGCACTCTGTATTCGATCGAGACCCTGGGCGCAGATACCGCGCAGAAGAAATTCGAAGTCGAATACGGAGGGAAGTGCCGCCTTAGCCAACACTTGAAAGGTGAGATTTCATGGCTTGGAAGCGTAAAGGGGCAATCCGACCCAATCTTCCGTGCGATCGCTGCCCGCTTTAATTCCTCGTTTCCTACGCAGCCCATCAAGGTTTCACCGACCCGCGCGCAAATCAGGAGTCGAGCCGTATGGGTGATCGAACACTTCGAGGGCAAATTTGCCCAGGGAAGTGCTTTCTTTTTGAAAGACGTGGGTTTGGTTACCGCCGCTCACTGTATTGAGGAGGCGCTTGGACAAGAGATCGATGTCTATCATCCCTCGAAGCCATCGAATGTTTTCAAGGCACGGGTCAAACAGCATCACACCGTCCGCGACCTTGCGATCTTGGACCACGAGATTCCTGCTCACGAATTCTTCGAGCTCGAAATGGCGACTAGAGCGCCGTCACTCGGAGACGCGCTGACGGCGGTCGGATATCCAGGTTATGGACCTGGGGACAGTTTGAATGTTCGTTCAGGCCACATCAGCAGCTTCGCGGTAAAGAGTGCGGTTCCGCTTATCGAGGTCACACAAAAGCTAACCCAGGGCATGTCGGGAGGGCCAGTTCTTGATGACGAAGACAGGGTAGCTGGTGTCATTCACAAGGGTGGCCCCGAAGAAGGCAGGGACTTCGCAGTCCATATAGATGCTTTGACAGCTTGGCTCGATGGGCGCTAGCCCGCGCGGACATGCGGGAGAGAGGACGGGTCTCGATCCGAGGCTTGTTGCCGAAACTAGGGTACCTTGATATCGCGGGAGTTACCTCGCGGCAGAGTTGAGCTGCGTGTTCGACGAACCTATATGCAGGGGACACTGTCTCCAGCATACGGCATTTCATGACCCTCGAGGAATTCACGGCGCAACTGAACGGCTCCACCTTCTGGAAGGAGTTCACGTTCTCCCAAAACCAATTTTCGCCGCGGCCTGGCGACGAAATGGAGTTGGCCGATAATGTTGTCTGGCTCGGAGAAACTGCATTCGTCATCCAGATGAAGGAGCGGGAGAAGCCGACCGACGAACCGGACGTCGAACGACGCTGGTTCAAGAACAAGGTCCGCGGGAAGGCGATGAGCCAGATCAAGGATTCGATCGGCTTTCTCCGGGAACACCAGAGCATCTCGATCACCAACGGACGGGGCCGCCGCTATGAGATTCGCGGGGCTGACATCCTGCACCTTGAGAAGATCGTCATCTACGTCGCAGGCCCATCGTTGCCTGAGGAGTGCAGGTCTGTCCGTTATCACGTCAGCGAAACAGCGGGCTTCGTCCACGTCTTCGAGCGGAACGACTACAGCTTGGTCGTCGAGACGCTCGCGGTTCCCGACGAAATCCGCCGCTACTTTGAATACCGCCAGAAGGCGCTTCTCACGCTCGCCGAGACCAAGGTGGCGATTGTTGAGGCGGATGTCTTGGCGGCTTACCTGTCCGACGAGGTGCTGCCGTCGCCCCAATCGCATAAGGCGCTGCATCGCTTGGTCGACGACGCTGACCAGACCGACCTTTCTCCGATCATGAATCGCCTCGCCGATCACATTCAGAATCCTGACGATAGCGGCGACTACTCCCGCATCTTGCTGGAGTTCGCGAAGCTGCCGAGGTCGGCGTGGAGAGCCGCCAAGCAAAGGCTGGACTTGTCGATCGAGGCGGCCAAGCGCGGACGGTTCGAACAGCCGTACAGGTTCTATTTTCCTGCGACGGATTGCAGTTTCATGTTTTCGCCGTTCCCGCCTGGGAAGCCTACGACGGGATTTGAAGGGGAACTGGCTCGCAGGACGGGCCTCCAGACCCTGACGGAGGCCGCGAAGTACATGAGCAAGGCAAGCCGGGGTATCGGGGCCCTCGTCTCGAAGGATGGTGAGTTCCTACATCTGGACTGGTGCTTGGTCCACGAACCCTGGGAATGCGATCCTGAGCTCGATGCCCTTTTGGCGTCGAACAACCCGTTTCGCGATGTGAGGGAGAAGCGGATCGACGGATTTTACTTCGTCAGCGAGTAGGTCAATCGTGGGGAAACATGCAGGACATCGTTATTCGGAAGGCCACTGCAAAAGACGTGGCTGATATACGGGGCTGGCTCGAGCTCGAGTATCAGGAAACCGGCGAAGGCTTCTTTTGCAATTGGCGAGTAATTGAAGCCATCCACGACGAGGCCATGCTTGATGTCCTCGTACTCGGCAGCGAGGCAGTAGCCTTCGTCGCCGACGGGCGGAAGGGACCGGACATCGTGGCGGTCCGTCCTGATCTCCGAGGCAGGCGTCTCGGTCGGCTCGCAGCCGAACACGCGCTCCAAAGCGCGTATGATCGCGGAAACAGCGTCGTTCACATCGAATGCGCTCCTCCGACATCCATCCCGTTCTGGCAAACGATGGGGTTCACCATGCTCGCGGACCCCGATGGCAATCGAAGGAATACGCGAGCCTACAAGACATTGCCGCGCAAGCTCATTGCGCCGAAGGGACAGCCATTGTCGTTTTCGATAAGGCTTTATCCAGAGCAGCGCGACTGGAGCAAAAACACGGAACCGCTCGCTGAAATCGCGGGAGTAGGCTCTAAAGTCGGCAACACCTTGCATCTTCCCGAGAGAGCGATCCTTTACCATCCCCAGATCGAAGCCAACTTCGACAGCGTTATTGGCGTCCAGGTCGGCGGTCAGGAAGTATTCGAAGGGAAGGTAAAGCGGCCAGCCGCGGAGCTGTTGGGGGTCGAAATGGACCCTTGCCGCGAATACTACATGGACCGGATCATCGTGGCTTGATGAGGATGTAAGGGGCGCGGGCGACGCGCAAGCGTTGTCCGCACGGCCCAGTGCTGAAGGATTTTCGAGACTCTTTTCCTCGACGCATCCAGGGCATCTTCCGAGGATCGAAAGGAGATTGCTCAATGAACGTATCAGATATCGTTGAGAAGATTGCCCAGATGCCTGAGCGCCGGACGGATGTGCCGACGCGACCACCGTTGGAAGTCGTTGCTTTCGTCGTAAGGTGGTCACGCAACCTGAAAAATTGGAAGGTATCGACGCTTGCCGACTTCGCTCGCGTCTCGATCTCAACTGTCGAAAGGGTGGAACGTGAAGAGAGGATGAGCGAAGAGGCCCTCGATAGGATCGCGGTCGCGCTTGGTTACGAAAAGGGGGCCTATCACGCACCCCGGATACCCCTCGGACCAGAGAAAGCGTTTGAAAGCCTTGTCGAGACCTACGGCCACCTCGAAGAGGTTGCCGTCTCTCCTATGAAAACCCACCGTGCGATCCGCGAAGCCGCCAAATGCGATGGCATCCTCCTACACAGGCCGGATGTCCCGCAAACGTACGATGACGATATCGCCAACCTTGCCGAATACCTGGACCTCGCATCCTTCGTTTTAGCTGAGTGGATTGAGAGTTCTTTCGACGACGATGCGTATTCCGATGAAGCCGGCCATTGATTCCGATTTGAAGCCGGCCAGTCATTCCGATTTCATTCCGGCCGGCGTTCCGATTTGAAGGCGGCCATTTCTCGGACTGATCCTGGGTCTGTTTGATGTTTGGATCGGGTTTTGTTTCAGGTCAAGTTTGAGGTGTTTCAGCGGCGACCAGCGGACGCTGTTTTCGCATGCTGTCGCCGGTCAGATCGATGCGGTATGCGTTGTGAACGAGGCGATCCAGAATGGCATCGGCGAGCGTTGGGTTTGCAATGATCTCGTACCAGTGATCCAGAGGCACCTGACTGGTGACGATTGTCGAGCGACGCTCGTAGCGGTCTTCGATGATCTCGAGGAGGTCACGCCGCTGATCATCGTTGAGTTTTTCCGGTCCCCAATCATCAAGAATAAGCAGGTCGGTCTTGGCGAGGGATTTGAGGATCCTGCCGTATCGCCCGTCGCCCCTTGCAAGGGCAAGAGTTGCAAACAGCCGCGGGACGCGGTGATAGGCGACGGAGAAATCCTCGCGGCATGCTTTGTGGCCGAGTGCGCAGGCCAGCCAACTTTTGCCAACACCGGCTGGCCCGGTGATGAGAAGACTGTGGTGCTTGCGGATCCAGTCGCAGCCGGCAAGCGCCATGAACAGATTGCGATCGAGGCCGCGTGCAGCACGAAAGTCGGCATTCTCGATCTGCGCGTCGTGGCGAAGCTTGGCAGCCCTGGCGCGGGCTTCGAAGCGCTTCTGTCGACGCATGGTGGCCTCGCGTTCGAGCAACATGGCAAGCCATTCTGCATGCTCGAGGCCACGTGCTTCTGATTGTGCATCGAGCTCCTGGAAAGCGGCTGCCATGCCGTAAAGGCCGAGTTCGCGCAGCATGTCGATGGTGGGGTTGATCAGCAATGGTGTGTCTCCTCAATGAAAATAATCAGGGCCACGCAGGTTGGCGTGATCGATAATGGCGGTCGGTTCGGTGGAATGGCGCGCGGCCTTGTGGTTGGCGATGAGCGAGGCAATGCTCTTGCAGTTCAGTCCACCGATCTCGACGGCGCGGGCTGAAACGGCCTCAGCCCGATTGCGTTCGATGTCGCGAAACAGCCGCAGGACACCCAGGCATGTTCGAAAGCCCTGTTCGGGATGAGGACGGCTGGAAAGAATTGCGATGACCAACCCTTCGGTCTGAGGGCCGATGGATGCGGCCCAGCGCCGAAAGCGATCCGGTGTCCACTCGGCATAGCGCCGGTGGGAACTGGGCATATGATCCGGATCAGTTCCATGGCGAGGACCACCATAGCGGCGCTGATGCACGGCAATGCGCTTGCCGCGGTGGAAGATCTCGATGGTGCGTGCCGTTGCCCTCAGATCGACCTGCTGGCGAATGAGGCTGTGCGGCACGGAATAAAAGAAAGTCTTGAACTCGACGTGGTAATCCGTCGAGACGCGGACCAAACGCCATTCGGCGAATTCGTAGTCTTCGCTCGGAAGACTTGCGAGTGCGGCACGCTCAACGCTCTCAAACAGTTGCCGGCGACTGACGCCCAACCGGCGCATGACGTGGCCGTTGATGCGATCGAGTGCCTGGCCAATGGCAACATTGGCCTCAGCAAGCGAGAAAAAGGTCTGATTGCGCAATCGCCCCAGAATGCAGGACTGGGCAAACCGGACGCCATTCTCGACTTTCGATTTGTCCTTCGGCCGTCGCGGCCGTGCCGGAAGAACACCGACGGCGTAGTGCGATGCCATCATGCCGTAGCTGCGGTTGATCTCGGGATCGTAAAAGCTGGCACGACTGACGCCTGACTTCAGATTGTCGGGAACGATCAGCCGGGGAACGCCTCCAAAGAAACGAAACATCCGGACATGCGAGCCGATCCAGTCGGGGAGCGTTTGCGTCCAGGTCGCGTCCGCATAGGTGAAGCTGGATGCGCCGAGCACCGCCACGAAGATCTCTGCCTCGCGGATCTCGCCGGTCTTGCGATCGACAATCGGGATCTTCTTGCCGGAATAGTCGACGAACACCTTGTCGCCGGCCGCATGCTCCTGGCGCATCGTCGGCGAAAGCCGCTGCTCGAAACCGCGAAAGAGTTCGCAGAAGCGACTGTAGCCATATCCTTCGGGATGCGAGCCACGATACTCCTCCCACAGGATGAGCAAGGTGACACCAGGCTTCTTGAGCTCGACAGCAAGATCGGCCCAGTTCGGCTCGACGCGTCTCCTCGCGCCCTGTTTGACGCCGTTGCGAGTGAAGAGCTTGTTCGCAAGCGCATCGTCGGTCAGTTCGCCCGGCAAGGGCCAGGTCAATCCAACCGCTGCTGCGCGCCGCAGATTATCCTGCACCGTACTGCGCGCTATTCCCAACACGACGGCAATCTCGCGGGAGCTCGTCCCGCTTCCGGCAAGCCGCAGCATTTGTCGTAACTGTCTCATGGTCAGCCTTCTCTTTGCCGGCATCAAAATCTCCACGTTTGTCGTGGTGTAATTGATGCCAAAGTTGCTGACCCAGGAGGTAATGTTCAGTGCCGAAAACCGGCCGGTCTTTGATTGGAACGGTGGCCGGCTTCAGATCGGAATGGTGGCCGGTCTTTGATCGGAATGGCGGCCGGCTTCACGTCGGAATCCGCAGACGACGAGCCGTCGAAAGCTGTACAACGACATCCTTGACCACATCAAAGGGATGGAGAGGCGGGGGCTGACCGTACTCAGCGGCGTTATGCCTGTGCCGCAGCCAGAGCTTCCAACTTGGAAGATCGCGGTCGTTTCGGTCACGCCAAAGCTTACCGACCCGGGCGCAATCAAACGGAGTCATGTGTACGTCGACAAGCGAAGCGTTGCTCTGCCTATGGCAGGCGAACCTTGAAAACGGGATCAGCCCAACACATCTACAGGCCATCACCCGTTATCGATGGCTTGCCGCAGTGACTTCGTCGCGCGCGACGCTGTCCGGGTCTACGAAGGGCGCTCTCCAGAGATGGATCGAGCGCCCTTCCGTTGTTCAAAGCGAGGTTTTACATCGATAGTCCCGGGGTAGATTCGGCGTGTCGTCGAACTGACCGAGTATTTTCGCGGGCATGTGTCTTAGCAGAGCATCTGAGTTGTCCAAGCCAAGCGCGAGGGCCGTCTTCACAGTAAAAAGCTCTTTCAATCGAACGGCGGCTGCTTGCGGCACCTGAAATAGGCCGAGCCACTTGTAAGTATCGGCGTTTTGACGCGGTAGAGCCTGCTTGAACTCTCGCTGCGCTCCCTCCGCAACGAGGGGAGCAATGACTGATATCCTCTCGTACTGAACGTCAGGAGAAGGGTGAGCGTGGGTCAGCATCGATTCCAGCATTCAAAGGTATGTGGCGGCGAGTTCAATTGTTTCCGGCGGACACGAAGCTAAGTGCTTGATTCACAGCGGTAGCCAGTTCAGTCGTTTATGGCGGGCCACAGCTGCGGAGACCGTGATCTTACTTGGTGCTGTCCGTATCATGGACACACTTGCGGAGACAGATACATGACCTGCGGGGGGATGAAACAAGCGGCGTCGATACGGATCAAGTTTCACACGCCCGGACGTCGACAAGGCTACCGGCGCGACAGCGCCTCGACCCGCTACTAACTGTCGCCCGCCGCTGTCGGCGCGGGCCTTCGCCGCCGCCGTCCGGTCGCAGTGGGCGATCGAGAACTCGCTGCACTGGGTCCTCGATGAGACCTTCGGCGAGGACAGGTCGCGGTCGCGGCGCGACTACGCCGCCGAGAACCTCAACGTCCTGCGGGGCGCGGCGGCGTCCTTGCTGTCGGAGGTCCCCGACCGCCTTTCCATCCGCCGACGTGATCGGTGCGGCGCGAGCGGGGAATATCTCGAGGCGATACTCGCCGCCAGGCCAATCCTCCGCGCCGTTCTCGCCTTCATCAAAAGCACTTGGCCGGCCTGGGAGCGAGAATATCAGGCGGAGATGAGCCGTCGGAAGCGGAGCACAGCTCAATGACAGCTGGCGTGCGTCATTCGGGTCAACGCGGCAGCCGCGCGATGCCTTCGTACAGGATCAGTGTCGAACCACCGTCACGTCACACCCACAGTTAAGACGTCACGTGCTGCCTTCTGATCCTTTACGCTGATCCCTTCGAAGATTTCGGTGAACTCCAAGCGTGCGGGCGCGGGATCGGTGAGCTTTTCGAAACTTGATGCGTCAATCACGATCTTGGGCGATCTCTTGTCCCGAACCTCTTCGAAGGCCCGGGCATAGTCAAAACTGACAATTGGCTGGCCGTCTTTCGTCATTTCTGCCGCTATCCTTGCAAATCGTACAAAGACGTATTCTCCGATATTCTGACGGGAGTATGAGTACTTGGTCATGTTCATACCTGACCCGGAAACAGCTCGGTTCGGCCATTGCACGGTTTTCGCGAGTGCTTGCAGGAGACCAACCAGTACCTCGCTGTCGAACCGCATTCGAAGGAGGTAAAGTGCGAAATACAGCGCGGTCTCGCGATGTTCCTGATTTTTCGAACTCAGGTCCATTGTGATCATTCGCTTGAGCGCAGGGACGTCAAATACCTCGGCTCGGAAGAATCCGTAATAGCGAAGCAGCACCTGGATCGGGACCTGAGCGTCAGCTAACCCTTTCTCCTCGCGGTACTTGAATATTTCCTCAAGTAGCAGCTGGGGAATCTCCCCGCTGAACCGCTGCATCCCCCTGTCAACATACGCCAGGAACTCTTGATAACCTGGGCTTTGTCTAAGGAACGCCAATATCTCTGGATTTAGGTTTTTGAAGATCGATTGGACTGGAATGTCGTGTTTTTCGGCGCTCTCGAGCCTGCGCGCGACAAAAAACTCCAAGAATGATCGATGGGAGAAGTAATAGTTCTGCCCGAACTTCCGCTCCAGGAACGACCCCGTGAAAATTTCGCGGTAAAGCGTGTCTCGCTCGTAAGCGGGGTCGTCGAGAAGGTTGCGCCCTATGATCGATTCGGGCACAGAATCAGCTGTAAAATACAGACGCCGCCCATCAAAGGAGTCCCAGAGCCACCATGCGATGCGCTCGATGATCCGCTCCCGTTTTTCGGCGTCGATCTGCTTTCGAACGATCTTCTCGCCTTCGCGCTCGCTAATTCTAGTAGCCGCGATTGAATAGAGGCCGTAGGTGGTGAAATTCTCGAGCTTCACATTCGGATCAGCCGCGATGTCAGCGTAGATTTTGAGGTGAACGGGTCGGTGAAGATCGCCGTTTGCCCTAATTTTATCGAAGTCTGTCACACGATCGGAGACCCACATCTCGATCTCGGAAAGGTCAGTCAGTTCGACGGGATGATGTCGACGAAGATATCTCTCGAGAAATCTTGTAACCTCGTCGTCCGAGAACTGTGCCAAGGCGAGTTCGGAGTACCTGGGTGCGCCCGGTATGCGAATCACGTTTTCGCCCGCTATCCGCTGGCCCCGCAGTATCCAGGCGTGCTCGCTATCGGAGAGAAATGCGTTGGGTCTTCCCGCAACGATAATCTTGGCCCTACCTTCCAGAAGCGAGTGTATCTGGGAAAAGTTGTACTTGAAGTCCGCCCAGGACAGTGCGTGCTTCATTTCGTCGAAGCCATCGAAGATGACCACGAACTTCCCTGCACGGTTCAACTTCTTAAATTTGGCGAACGAGTAGTTTTTCGTATGGTAACGGCCGGCCAACGTCTTGGCGATGAGGCCGTCCACATCCGTCTGGGTTGCGATATCGGACAGCCGAACGTAAATCGGGACCCTGGAGGAGGGGTCGTCGAGATAGCGGTCTGCCAGTTCCCTCGTAAGGAACTTGCAGTATGAGGTCTTTCCCATCCCATAGCCGCCAAGGATTGCGACCGGCGTCTTCGAAGGATCGGCCACCCACGCAATAATGCGTTTGTGGAGTTCGTCGCCACCTTCGATCGAGGACTTGATATAATAATTCTCAAGGTCGCCTTCGCTGAAAAGGTCGCGAACCTCCCGGCAGTACCGACGGAAGCCGAGGAGATTGTCTTCGAATTCTTTGATGGAGAAAATTTCCAGCCGACCGCGCCTATCTTGAGCGTAAGCCTTCGCCTCCGGCGAGTAGTCGAGCCTTGAAATGACGAAGACACCTGTAACTTCGCCTTTCTCGTACAAAGACATGTAGTCGGCCCAGATCGCGTTCAGTTCCCCCTGCGACATGTTCTTGGCGAGATTTTTACATTCGACAGCGATCCTTTGCGGACGGAACTCGTCGTCCGTTTGCAGAAGGATGTCGACTTTTTTGGTGCCGATGCTGACCTGAGACCCTGAACTTCCTCCAAATTTTGGTAGAGTCCGTCACATTGAGGAGACGGACGGAATGAAGCGTGCACGGTTCACGGAACAGCAGATCATCGGGATACTGAACGAGCAGGAGAGTGGCCAGAAGACGGCCGATGTCTGCCGCAGGCATGGGATATCGGAGGCAACCTTTTACAAATACAAGGCGAAGTATGGCGGCATGGATGTTTCCGACGCCAGGAAGCTAAAGGCTTTGGAAGATGAGAATGCCAAGCTGAAGAAACTGCTCGCCGAAGCAATGCTGGACAACGCGATCCTGAAGGACGTCGCATCAAAAAAATGGTGACGCCCGATGTGAAGCGAGATGCGGTGGCTCATGTCTGCAAGGAGCATGGTGTGAGCCAGCGTCGGGCGTGCGAGGTTTTGTCCATTGACCGGTCGAGCATGCGATATCGCAGTATTCGGCCTGATGACGCCCATATCCGGGATGCCATGAAGAAGGTAGCGTCAGAGCGCCGCCGTTTCGGCTATCGGCGCATCCACGTGATGTTGGATCGGCAGGGTATCGTCATGAACCTGAAGAAGCTCAGGCGGCTCTATCGGGAAGAGAAGCTGACCGTCCGCAAACGCGGCGGGCGCAAGCGTGCCCTGGGAACCAGGCGGCCGTTGGGATTACCATCGCGTCCCAATGAGCGCTGGAGCCTGGACTTCGTTAGCGACGCCTTCACCGATGGTCGCCGCTTCCGCGTCCTGGCCGTTGTCGACGACTTCACCCGTGAGTGCTTGGCGCTAGTCGCCGACACGTCACTCTCAGGGCTGCGGCTTGCTCGGGAGTTGGATACGATCATCGCACGGCGCGGAAAGCCAAGGACCATTGTCTCTGACAATGGCACGGAAATGACCAGCATGGCCGTTCTCAAGTGGTGCCAGGGCACACACGTCGAATGGCATTACATCGCACCTGGCAAGCCGATGCAGAACGGTTTCGTTGAAAGCTTCAATGGCAGCTTCCGCGACGAATGCCTCAACGAAACCCTCTTCTCATCGCTGACACAGGCGCGGACGGACATCACAGCGTGGAAGGAGGACTACAACCGAAACAGACCACACTCATCGCTCGGAAATATCACACCCAGCGAATTCGCAATGAAAATGGCTATGGAAAAACAGGCCGCTTGAAGTCAGATTGAAACCAACGACTCTCCTGAAAAATGGAGGGAAGATGGGTCTCACGTCAATGCGGATTTCACGCGTTATTTTGTGGCCTTCCGCTTCGAGAAGATCGATCACCTGGTCGCGGAGCGCGTCACCGATTTGGGTGGTGGAGCGAGCTGTGCGAGCGCGTACGTCGTCATGTCTGTCAGCCAAATTGTTCCCCCAAGTGCCTAGCGCTCACCTATGTTTGTTCAGTTATCAGAAGGTTGCTGATGGTCAAGGGATCGCAACCCAGCGACGCCGAGGTTGTCGAATCCCCGTCCACGCGGGCTCGGAGGCTCTGAGGCAAAGGGACGGGGGTGGTTCCGTCTATTCAGGGTCATGACCAAGCGCGAACGATACGTCCACGACCGGCTGCCTGTGCTGCCTCACAGTGACGAACACGAGCAGTGGCTTCAAGGAAGCTTCGAGCACTCATGGTAATGCGGTCGCAGACAATCTCGACACGGCTTCTACAACGCGAGAGGCACGCCCGCGACCCGGCAATTTATAGTCAACATTGATTAGTTGTCTGTAATTGAGGGTTGCCGAATATTCTGGTAAAATATTCGCGCACTAATTGTGGAGGGGGCCATGCGCAAAGTGGTTTTGACGCTAATTTTTGCCTCTCAATGTTTGGCGTCTGGCCTGAACGCAGCCGAGGTCAAACGAGAGAAGATCGCCCAGTGGGGCGATCCTTTGACTCCGCCCCAAAGCCGCACGAGTTGCATTGGGTACGCAAGCGGTGACTGGCCGTGGGGCGGCGGTTGGAAGACTTGCAACGAATGGAAGACCGAGTGGCGACACATGGAGGTGGAAGCCTTTTTGGTCGTGTCAGGCCCTGATGACTTACACGACGCAGCTAAGAAAGCGACCGAAGAGTGTATAGCCACTACAGCAGCGGCGGCTATCGGGGCTGGTTTTGCGACCGGGGGCAGCGCGGCTCTCGCCGCAGCCAAGGTGGCATTTCCGGCTTGCATGGCAACGAAAGGTCAGCAGATCGCTGACGAGTACTCGTTGAATGTGGAGACTCTCAGTTACTGGACCGACTGGGGCTAGCGACGTGTCTTAGCCTTTGGAACGTCGCATCGATCGGTCGCCACGCAAACCCACGGCGCGCATGTTTCAAGTCGAATGGGGACTCTCTATGGACGAAGCAAGTAAGCCGAATGTGGATTTGAAATACCGTCCCCGTCTGCGCGATACGCGGCAGCTGGGGGACGGTAAGCCGGAGTTACTTCGGTCTGCGCCGGAAGCGCGCACCTCCTCTCGGTTGAGGATTTCAAAACCTGAACATTTCATCGGCCGCAAGGGGTACGAACAAGCTTTCCTCGCTGATTTCAATGTTGGCATTCCGCAGCCTCAAGGCGAAAAGCTACAGGACATCACCCCAGTTGCCGGAGATAGATCGGGGAGGCTCGACTACGAGCATTTTTCCATTGTCATGTCAGGCTCTCGGCGAATCGCGATGTTTACCGCTGCGAACATCGAAGGAGCTCGGTCGGTATCGGTCTCCCGAGGCGATGACAAATGGTTCCTCGACGGGCGGATACCCATGGATTCTCAGCTGGGGGAAGGCCTTTACATTGGGAACCGATTAGATCGTGGACACTTGGTGAGGCGTGAAGACCCCAACTGGGGTCCGGCCGCAAAAACGGCGAATGCCGACACGTTCCACTTCACCAACTGCGCCCCGCAAATGGACGTAGTCAACCAGCAAACGTGGCTGGGGCTGGAGAACTACATCCTGCAAAACGCACGCGCTTGGAAAGAGAGATGTTCGGTCTTCACTGGCCCCGTGCTTGGCAAGCACGACCTTCGGTACCGAGAGGCGCAAATACCAGCCGCATTTTGGAAAGTGCTGGCTTTCCTCGGTGACGACGGCAAGCCCTCGGCGACAGCATATGTTGTGGAACAGGACAAGGAACTCTGGGGTCTCGAAGCCGCCTTCGGCAAGTACAAAACATACCAGCGAAGTGTACGGAAGATCGAAGAGGTAAGCGGTATCTCGTTTGGGAGCCTTTCCTCCTACGACGCTTTTTCAAACGAAGAATTGGCGCTGGGCGGATTAACCTTGAGCGCCGAGTTGAAAACACTTTCCGACATTCGTCTGTAACCACGCATCAATTGACCACTCGTCGAAAAATGGAGGCAGCCGTGAAAGACCTCAAGTTGGACTGGGTTGTATTCAAAGCCGTTGCCCCCGCAGTGCGCGGCAAGCCGGGCCCCGCTGGAATACCAATTGACATCCAACTGGCAGGCAGCGCGAAGACGAAGGAAAAGCAGACGCCGTCGTTCGAAATTGAGAACGCCGTCATGTCAGTCAACGAGACGCGGGATCGGTTGCAGCAGAAAGAAGTGTGGGATGCTGTTCTGCGCATGCCAATCAATCTTATACGATCAGTGAAATCAAAGCAGAAAAACGAAAAAACGGCTTGGGGAATCGAGGAGGTTGGCGCTGACCGATCAGAACGTGAGGGTGCCGGCGTGACGGTTGCGGTCCTAGATACCGGAATCAACAAAGACCACCCGGCATTCGACGGAACACTCATTGTTCATCGCAATTTTTGTGACGGTGAACCTGACACAGACGTCGATGGTCACGGGACGCACTGCGCGGGTACTATTTTTGGAAAAGACGTCGGTAAAACGCGCATCGGTATTGCCAGAAAGATCGACCGCGCGCTTATCGCCAAGGTGATTGGCGAGAACGGCGGCGCGTCCGACGCTATAATCAAGGCGATCCTGTGGGCGCAGTCGGAGGGAGCTCATGTGATCTCCATGTCCCTCGGCATGGACTTTCCGGGCTACGTGCAACGTTTGGTTCAGAAAGGACTTGATATCCCAGAGGCCACTTCGCTTGCGCTTGCAGGGTACACAATGAACCTACGAATGTTCGACAAACTGTCACGCGGGATAGCCGGCGAAGGCGGGCTATATGCTGGGTCCGTTGTAACGGCAGCAGCCGGCAACGAAAGCAAAATGCCACGTTACACCATTATGGTGGCTCCGCCCGCCAGTGCGGAAGAGTTCGTCTCAGTCGCCGCTCTTGGTCGCGGGAAAACCCTCGCCGACTTCTCGAACGTCGGAGCCAAACTCGCTGCGCCTGGAGTGGACATCCTTTCCGCAAGCTTGAACGGTGGGCTTGAAACGATGAGCGGAACAAGCATGGCGACACCCCACGTTGCGGGTGTGGCCGCACTTTGGACTGGCGAACTTCTTGCGGCAAAGAAGGACGCCAGCGCCGCCAAGGTCATCGAGATGATGAAGGCAAAGGCAACAGGTCTCCAGCCTACGATCAGTGAGAGGGATGTCGCATGGGGACTGGTGCAAGCACCATGACACGCGAAGCTCGTCGAGCGGCTGCTCATTCGCGGTTGGGCGGGCGTCTGAGTTCTGCGAAAAACTCCGGGATCGCGATGATCCTCCCAGCTACGGGAGGGAAACATGCCGGAATGGGGATTCTCGTCGGCAAGCGGCATGTCATCACCTGTGCGCATGTAGTCAATGTCGCACTTGGCCACGAGGATACCTCCCAGATTGAACCAGGTCCTGAAAGCCGTGTGGTCGTAAGGTTCCCTCTCGTCGGCGATCGGCCGGAAATCGTGGCCGGAATCACCAGATGGCGTGCGCCTGGAATGTTCCCACGTGACGACATTGCCCTTCTGACCCTGGAAACCGATGCCCCGGAGAGCGCAGGAACAGCGATACTGGCGGACATTACCGGAATGCAGCTCGATAGCGATCGGCTGAGCGTCTTTGGGCTGAGCAGCGATCGCTGGATTGGCAACAATGTCGATGCCATCTTCATGGGTTCAACCACGGCTGCATGGATACAGATCGACGCCGTTGACAGCGCAGGAGCATTCGTCGAGCAAGGCTTTTCGGGGGCGGCCCTGTGGAACGCCACGCATCAAGTCTCGGTTGGAATGGTTGTAGCGAAACTGGTCTCGCCGACGGAAAAGATCGCTTACATGATACCGGCATACGATCTCGCCGCCGTCCTCCCGGAGCTGTCGATCGAACGACGGGACATGTCATCGTCCTTCGCCCCGACATGGACGATTCTGGCTGCGGTGACGTTCATTTTGGTTTTTGGCCACTTCGTCGTCCAACGTGGCGCGAAGAGCCTACAAACTTTCTCGCTCGGTGGCGACAACACTCTGCTCGCCGCGTTTTGGGGTATGCATATCGTTGCCGCACTGATGCCGGTGCTGATGTGGTTGCTATTCCGTTTTTCGACAGGGTTTCGCCTGCACAGCTGGTGGCAAAGGGTGCCCGCGTTTGGTCGGCTATCCTTAGTCCCGCAACCTTCAACCGGGCGGTTGTCCGCCCTCGCGACTATACTTTTGTTCGTCGTACTGCCTTTCGCGGCCCAGGCGAACTTCTTTTCACATTTCCTCGATGGGAAAGTCTTCGTCAAACCACTGCATTTTTCATGTTCGTTCGAGGAACTTGAGCAAAGGGGTATGACGTGCGACCGACACGAACAGCTGTGTTGGTTTGATAGCCCGCGGAGGATGGCACTCGTCAATACGTGCAGACCATTTGTTGCCGCTCCTTACTGGAATACCGCATATCGATTTGGGGACAGCCCGAAGCCAATGGACTGGGTCACATACTATCCCATCCTCCAGCCGTTTGTGATTATCCTCTTCACCTGGGTCGCGTCGCTTTTCGCAGTACTCGCGCTTTCGAACGCCTTCCGCGATCCGCCCGGTTCGGACCGGCGGAGACGCAAGTAGATGTTTACTAGCCACTGCATCCTCCGGAGCAGGCAGAACCATCATACGCCGGTATTAGGTCCCTATACCCCCGACTGATTTCGGCCGTTCGACATGAACGGCATATTCCCGGCCGAGGCGCGCTAGGTCTTGGCGTTGACGTCTGCGCAGTACATCGGAGAGAATCATGGCTCAAAATCGCGGCCCCCTCGCGGGCAAACTTGCTTTGGTAACGGGCGGTTCGCGCGGCATCGGAGCGGCTATCGTTAGAGGGCTGGCCCAAGAAGGCGCGGACGTCGCGTTCAGCTACTCGTCCTCGAAGGACAGCGCTCAGGCCGTTGTCTCTGAGGTTGAAGCAATGGGCCGGCGCGCGACGGCCCTTCGAGCCGATCAAGGAAGCGTCAGTGAGGTTGCTGAACTGGTGAAGCAGGCGCACGCCTGGCAGGGTACCCATCGAATAGCCGATGATCAGCATCCGCATCATCAGCTCAGGGGCAACCGAAGGACGACCTGTGTTGCTGTAGAACGGCTTCAACTGTGCTCGCACGCTGTCGAGGTCGAGATGGCGGTCTATCCCGCGCAGCAGATGGTCAGCACGGACGTGATCTTCGAGGCAGAAGTCGTAGAAGAGCTGCGCCGGAGCCGCCTGACGTCCCACCATTCAATTGATCCCCTGCAAATCACTCAGAGGATTGAATCACGCGTCCCAAGTACCGGCAATACCGAGTTTTTCAACAGTATCGGCCCGAAGCGGTCATTCGCCTAATCGAGCGTGAAGTTGGGAAGCTAGTTGAAGGAGCCGATCCATCTCGCGATGCGAGTGGAGCACGGCTACCGGAACATTCGGCCCGTAACGATCTATTTGCTTGATGAAAATAGGTGCGTATTTTTTCTCGAAGTTCCAGATATAGGAGAGGAACTCTCGATCTGGCAGTGGCTCAGGACAACCGTCAGCTAGACATTGCCGCTTCGTTCTCGCGTGCATCTGTCTATTGTCTATCCACCTGCGTGCGTCTTGATGAATTCGACCACCGGCTTTAGCCACGAAAAGAAAGCGTATCGGTCGGACAAAGAGATTAGGAGTTCGCTGTACTTAAACAGCCACACGACTGCTAGCGCTCCAATGGTCGATTTTACGCCATCGCGAGCGGTTTCGGCGAGGAGTGACGAGACAGAGCGCGGCAAGGAGGATAGGAAGCGAAGGCCCTGTCGGCAGACCTCAGAAACACTATTTGAGATACTCTGGAAAATCGAATAGTCGACCTTGCCCCGCTCGCCGAAGTCGCGCTTGTCCTCAGCCATATCATCCAGGGCTGCTCTGACGTCATCATCAAAAATTGAATCGTCTGCGGCCTTCTGAAAATCGCGTAGCGCAGCGCTGCTGTCGCCGACAGCTGTGACTTCTTCGTCGCGGGAATACTCTTTCCACGCATTGAAGTTCCGAAGGAAAATGTCGCATTGGAAAAGCGCAGAAATCACTTGCCTTGCCAAGGAGGCGGTAAATTCATCCGAAATGACGTCTTTGAAGGAGTTCGCGACCCCCACATAGATACCGAACCTAATCGGAGAGAAAAGTTCGAAATCGCGACCGATCTCGCCCACGCATTTTTCAAGTGCTCTACTTATGCGGGGATCGCCGTTTGATCTTTCAAACTCCGTGTAGGTGTCTAGCAAGACCTCGTGTAGCGCGGTTGCTGCTTCACGCATACCGACGTCGCTAATGCGGCTTTGAAGGTGTGCGTCTACCTTGCGCCGGATATTGGTGGTTGTCGCCACGACTTCGAGCGGTGCGAGACGTTGCGGGGGAACCTTCGACAAAAGCTGCAGAACGAGGTCGCTACCCATTTGACTGGGGTCCGTCTCGATCAGTTCTTCGGAAATATCGTAGAGCTTCTCCAGTGATTCCTCGAGGTCGTAAAGAAACGGCCAACCCAGGCCGACTGCACTCACCTCAGTAACAACCTCGCTCAGAATTGAGACGCAGGCTTCGATCTTGGAAAAGAAGTATTCCTTATGGTCGGCGAGCCCTTGCTGTAGAACTCGACTATCGACCGACGCGCGCATCCCGTCAATATCTGCAGCATAGTTCCAAAATTCTACTTCAAAGTCGTCGAATGCGCCTTCGAACGCAATCACGTCTTTGAGGACGTGCTTGGAAACGTCATAGTTTCTCTGGTCATATTCTCCATCGAGACTGGCCTTGCACCAGTCCAATAGTTCCCTATGAAGTTGAAAGACATTAGTCTGGGCATCGAGAAATCGTTTCAGCTTTTTTTCTGCTGTGGCGTATTCGGCTGATTGGCGCGCGCTCATTCGACTCTCGCGTGGGTTGCCGACGATACATAGTCAAAATTGTTATGCTTTGGGAGAGTCCTTCGTGTTCGACGTCTTGATTTTTCGGTCTTATACCCCGGAAAAACGCTTCGAAAGCCAGCGGGCGGCGGATTGGCCGCGGAATTGGCAGAACTGTTGGGAATTCTTAGTTCCGAGCCTTCAAAATCTGAATCTGTGGGGAGAGTTGCCGCTGAGACTTGGACCGCGCTGAAGGCTAAACTGCCCTCAAAGATATAGGGACGCCCGACGATTCAGTCCTGGGGCTCGCCAGAGGTATTTATAGATGGAGGCCGATGAAGTTTTGCCTGATTCACGCCCGACTTGATTTTTACCCGGCGGCCGAGCGGTTTGTCAGGCGAAATGAGAAATTGAGGGGTCAAATCTTCACTTCGCTTGACACGGTTTGAAGCCCATCGCGTCGAGGACGAAGCCGAATGAGGTTTCCTTTGCTGACTTTTGTTGGGCCTTACGGCGTGGTAGCCGCGTCATCTCGATCCCCTACAGTTCGAAGGTGTACCTTGGGCTCCGTGCAGCCATCCGGCAAGGGGGAATAGTTCCCGTCCGAATAAACCGATCGGCCCGGTTGTGCGACACTGCCACATGCAGGTTGACCGGGTCAGAAATGTTATCGCTGCGGGCGTTCGCGCGCCGCGTTTCCGGGCGAAAATCTCATTGGGATGGGCCTTTAAGCTGAGTGCTTACAGGGAGAATACTGCCGCTTTAAATTGCATACAGCAACGAATATAACGCGGCTTAGGAATGCGGTACGGGGACTAAGGGGGCTGCGTTGTTTGATATCCTTGGAACGGTTATGCTTGGGGCGGCGGGGGCCTTCCGCATTAACACCAACCTGCGCAAGTGGGTGCTGATTACGTCTGGCATCGTCCTTGTTCTTGCCGGTGTGTCCCTCCTGGCCATCCTGTTTTCTCCGCCATATGCCTATCCCTACCGCACCAATCTCATCGGGATCGGCGTGATATTGGGCTTGATAGGGCTGTTCGGTTTTGCGGCCGCTGTTTCTTCCTACCTGCCGGAGAAATCCCTGAACGCGGCGCTGCATCCGGATGAAGCCCTTTTGAGCTGGCTGAAGAAAATGGGGGAGGTGGAACTGACGCTCGGGCCTCCGACGAGGTCGCAAGCGGCCAAGCAGGAACACAAGCCCTACGACATCATCGAGGGTATCCAATCCAACCTCGGCCACCTGCTCGAATATTACATCATCAACAAGGGCCAGGCCAAAAGCAGCTTCCGCGCCAGCACGACCTCGATTGCCGTAGGCTTCCTGACCATCATCGGCGGCATCTGGCTGTCGTATGCCGGTAGGCTGTCCGACAACAGCGCGGTCTACATTTCGGTGCTGGCCGGCGTCATCCTGCAATTCATCGGGGCCGCGTATTTCTACCTCTACAATCGCAGCCTTGTGCAGTTGAACTTCTTCTTCAACCGACTGGCGCTCATGCAGGACACCCTACTCGCCATCCGTCTCACCGAATCCATTCCGGAAGGCGAGGCCAAGCACAAGGTGCTGGAGAAGCTGGTTTTCACGATCGCCACCCGTGATCCGAAGACTCCGCAGTATGTGCTGGACGATCCAAAGCCAGCGCCGCGAACGCGCACCTCCAGGGCCAAAATGCCGTCCGCTGATGCTGCATGATCGACACGCTTCCGTGGCATAGAAAACACGATACGGGCACCGGAAAGTGTGCCAGCTTAACGGCATGGGCCTCGCACCGGACCGCGCCGACCTGTCGAGTGCCGGTTCGGCGACAAACAAAAGAGGGTCCGGCGTGTGGAATGCCCTTCCTATTGCGCTGTAATTCCGGCCGATGTGCCGTACGTAGCAATTACCCCAACGCCAAGCTGCTCTACGGTGAGATAATGTGCTTTGCACAGGCTGACTCGCTGGGGCGTGCTGGAGGATGACAGTCAGATTGTCGATATCCGGCTGAGCTGGGGTAGGGCGGAGGAGGGCAAGGCGGGTGAATGCCGTGTCGAACTGGTCGAGGCCGCTTCAGCCAAAATGCTTTAGATCGTACTTCCTGCTGGCCTTCCGCACCGTCTCGATGTCCACAACCTCGGTGAAGTGCGAGGTCTTGTCGAACTTCCATTCGCGGCACAGCATGATCCGCTCGTAGGGCTGTCTCTTGGCCTGATCGAAATGGCAGACTACGTGCGGGTAGTCGTAATATTTGTCGCCCTCCCAATCAACGTCTACGATGCCTTCGTAGGGGATGAATCCGATGCACCAGAACTTCTCCCCGTCCTCGCCCTTCAGCCAGTCCCGATACCGCCACTTGTCCTCGCCAATGGATACCAGTTCACCGATGCTGAGGCAGACCATGAACCCGCGTTCGTAGGTCTGGACCACCGGAACCTTGAACCACGGGCTGATGCCCTGCTTCTTCTTCGGCTTGGTGCTGTCCGGATAATCGTCCAGGCGGCTGATGTTGCGGATGATGACTTGGGTGCTGAGTTCCTTGTGGGTGTTGACCCTGAAGAAGTCCTCGAACTTCGGCTTCCATTTTTGCCTTAACTCCAGACGCTTTGCCGGAGTAAGGTCACGCCGGTTGCCGCGGAAAAACCGCCACACGCCGCGCAGCGTATCCAACCCAAACTTGATGCCGCTTATGGAAAAGAAGTCGAGCATGTCCGAATCCAGTGCAGAACGCGCAAAACAAGCGTCGAACGAGCCGAAGTATCACCATTACGTTCCGCAGTTCTACCTCAGCCGGTGGGCCAACAATGAGCGGAAAATCTGCCGATTCAGCAAGCCGTATGACCGGATTGTCCCCAAGATGGTGGGTTTGAAGCGCACGGGCGGGCAGGAGAAGCTGTACGAGCTGAAATCCGTAGCTCCAGAACACTCGCAGTGGGTGGAGAAGGGGCCGATGTGGGAAATGGACACCTACGGCAGCCAAGCGCTCGAACTGCTTGAAGCTGGAGAAATCGCGGGCATGACGAAGCAGGAGCGCAGCAACTGGTCGCGCTTCCTGATGTCAATGATGATGCGCGGGCCGTACGATATCGAGCTTATCCGCAAGAGCTATGCCGACGAGTGGCAGAAAAACGTCCCCGAGATTATCGAGAAACTGCAAGTGAGCGATAACGAGATCACGCGCGGCCTGGCGGACAAGGTGCCGGAGATGTTGGCGGCCGACGGCCCGCTCATGGCGGACTGGGCACTGGAAATGGCGGTTGGCATGATGGACCACACGGGCATGGGCGGACTGCTGAACAAGCTCATTTGGATGGTGCGGGACGTGCCAGAGGGTGTTCCGGAGCTTCTGACCTCCGACCGGCCCATCATGGCCTCGGACACCATGGTGCTGCACGACGATTACATCCTAATGCCGATTGGCCCGCGCAAGCTGTTCCTCGGGGTCACGACGCCGGAAACGGAATATCGGGTCAAGCAATACAACATCGCCACACAGGTGACCGCCGTCAACCGCTTCATCGTCGGGCAGGCGCAAGAACAGGTTTACGGTACGGATGATGCCCAACTGGACTTCGTGCGGGAGCATATGAGCCAACGGTCTCGGCCCTCGCTATTCGAGCGTCTGGCGAGGTTTCGGGAGCTTAATCCGAACCCAAAAAAGAATGAGCGGTGTTACTTCAGCAAGACGGGCTGAAGTGCCGACAGCGATAGAACAAGGCCGTTCGTGTAGTGGGCGCTCACGTCACCGTGTACGATTCCGACGAGGCCGTTCTTCGTTACCGCCGGTGCGCCAGACAAACCGGGTGAACTTGGCTTGGACAAGACAATGCTTGCTCCATGAACCTTCGTGATTTTGTGGGTGATTTTCACGGGGCTCATCGGACCACCGGAAATTCCGGGGAATCCGACGGTGGAAACCGATTGGCCCACTTCCGGTGGCACTATCGCGTCGGCATCGAAGAAGCTGAAACTCGACAAGGCCTGGGCCTCGACCTCGGTAAGTTTTACGGAAATCACGTCGAAGAATGTGCGGTCCGAAGGGTCATAAGCAATCTGCGAGCGTGGTTTGTCGCCGGCCACAGTAATTTTGATGTCAGTCCCCAAAACCGAGAGAGCCGCACCTTCGGGTATTTCGAAGCTGGTAGGGATGACCGTGAGGCCATTGAAAATATGCAGGCAGGTCAGTAGCCAGCATTCTTCGCCGCGTTTGATCAAGAAGCCAGTACCGGCAGACGACTCATTGATAGCAGCATTGTGGTAGGTCAGAGGTAACGGCAACGGCATGGCACATCAACTTTCGTGGTCAGGTTGCAGCTAAATCGCACATGCCCAGAACAAAAAATAGTGCCGCCCTCAGTTGGGGCAGCACTAATCGTTATTCAGGCAGCTTCCGGACATCGGGCCACTGCCGAGCATCGGGAACCGAATGTTGAACTTCGTCAGATGACCAAGGGGCACAACGTCGTGGAGGACTACGAGCGCAGCCTTCGAGGTCCCAATGCTCCTCGGGCGGGGGCGGGTCAACATGATCTCGACGCAGATTTACCAGTCGTCGTCAGGTGTCTCGGGGGCGAACTGGCCGTTGGCCGCGAGCCTATCGATCCTTTCGGCGATTAAGCCGTACCTGCCACACCACTCGGTATGCGGGCCCGCACCGGGCGGTTCGAGAAGCCCAGGTCATGCAAGTCGGGAGAAGCCACAGGCGTCGAAGCGTCCAACCGTCAGGACGTGGCTCAGCCCAGCTTCGCTGTGCCTCCACCGATGCATCCGGCTATGATCAACTCATTGGTTAGCTCTGAGGCTGCGGAGACGGCTATGGACCGTGGTTCCTTCGGAATTGTTTAGCAAAATGCCACTAGACGGCTTAGGATGCCGATTGGGCCATTATCGCCGAGGAAGCACGGTGTCAGACAACGTATCAAACTCTTCAGAAAGGAAACGCCAAGCCGCCGCGCGTGCCCGTTTTGAGAAAGCTACATTGGAAATTGCCTCAGAGCAGCGTTTCGGTGGACCCAATGCGGAATCCACAGAGATCGAGATAATGGAAGAAGCCACTCGGCTCGTAAGAGAAGCTCGGAAGGTCGAATAACAATCTGACGCTTGTGGCATTTGCCACGGAATTCTGGCCTTTCTGTAGGAAGCGAGCATTTCTGGCAATTGCCGTGCCCGACTGCACGACTGGCAGTAAGTGGAATTCGATACAGCCTTGACTCGCAAATGGTCTGTGTCACCCTCGCATACCGGGTTGAGGCTCATCGAGGAGCGACGTCCATGTCAGGGTCAATGGTGAGTGGCGAGGCGACGCCCCCTTGGCAAGACCGCGCGATTGCAAAACTCGCCACCTACTTCGAATTGGATGACGATAGCAAAGCTATAGCCAAGACAGCGCTCGACGCTCTTGGCCAAGTTCTCCGCGATCAACGACTGTACAGCCCCCATATCATTTCTGAGCCCACAATTGTTGTCGGCGGACGACAGTTTGCCGTTCCTCTGAACGGGCCGGAGGTCCCCGGCGCAGTGATTGACCAACTGGCTTCAAGTCCGATCCTAAGACAGTACGCGGAGGGCAGAAAGCTTAGCGGCGCAGGGATTCAGGCACTGCTAAACAATCCGGCTGCAGTTCGCGCAATCTTCGGAAGCCGGCTGCCTATACTGGCTTGTATGGATGTCGATTAACTTTGATGACGAAACGCGTAATTCACTGGACGGTAGCGCTCAGGCAACTCTGATCTCTGGGGTCTGCAACAGCATTCTGCTCTTTTGTGGCCTTCTCATCGCCGGCACATTCACTGTTGTCACAAGCAGCCGGTTCAATTTCGACAACATTGTTTTGGTAGCTGCACTTGCTTGCGTCTTCGGCTTGAGCTTTTCTGCCGGCATCGTCGCTCTCATCGGGATTATGAAGGCGCACAACCTAGCGCGGAGAGCGGAGAGGTACCGCCTTGGGCTGGATGCGGGTCGGTGGCGAATAGATTCGGCCAGAAGGCACTCGGTGTTACTCTCGGTAGCCGCGTTCTACCTGACGATAGGTGCTTCGTTGGCTGCCTTTGTGGTTGTAGTCATGTATCTCTTTCAAAGAGAATTGCCGGAGCCGTCGCAGTTCAAGGGTATAACAATAATCAAAAGCGCTGGTAAGACGACGATAACGATAGGTAAAGCTCTGGAAACAATCCAATTGGTTCACGACGGAAGAGTTTGCAAGACGGTTGTCCCAATCGACAACGGCCAAGTCACCATCGATTCCGCATGCTAGGGCGTAAGCCCATTTAATATCTGATAGCAAGTGCTACACCACCTCACGGGACACGATCCCGCTTAATAAGCTCGGGCTTGGTCCACTATGACAACGGCAGCCGTTATCACCGGGCAAAAAGTGATATAATCGCTTCAGCCGTTTGCCGTTGCTTGTGGGGGCGGACATGAAAAAAGGGTGGAGAGAGACCTGGCTGCCGATGTGGGCGTCGGCATTGGGGCTGATATTCGCCACAGTGGCTTCCGCCGATCCGATGGACGAGCTGGTGGCAGCCGCCAAAGCCGAAGGCCGACTGAACGTTATCGCATTGCCTCGCGACTGGTGTGGATACGGCGGCATAATCGACGGCTTCAAGGCGAAATACGGCCTCACGGTCAACGAACTTTCGCCCAACGCGACATCGTCCGATGAGATTGCCGCGATCAGAAACGCGCGGGACAAAACCGATTCGCGGACGCCGGATGTGATCGACGTCGGTCTGTCCTTCGCACCATTGGCGAAGAGGGACGGCCTGCTGCAGCCTTACAAGGTTTCGACGTGGGCCAGCATCCCGCACTCGGCGAAGGATGCGGACGGGTATTGGTACGGCGACTACTACGGCACGATCGCCTTCGAGGTCAACGCGGACCTTGTCAAGAAGATGCCGACAGATTGGCCCGACCTCGCCGGGCCGGAGTATAGAAACGCAATCGGCCTGGCTGGCGATCTTACGGCAAATCAGGCCATCCAAGCGGTCTTCGCCGCGGGTGTGTCGACCGCGAACGGCAATATCGAAGAGGCGGCCGATCAGGGCTTGAGGTTCTTCGCGGACCTCAACCGAAAGGGCAACTTCGTTCCTGTGGTCGGCGAACTTGCTTCGCTCGTCGACGGACGCACGCCCATTCTCATCCGCTGGGACTACCTTGCGCTGGGCGACCGCGACCGCCTGCGAGGCAAAACCAGGATCGAGATCGTCAGGCCGAAGACCGGCGTCGTCGCGGGTGTGTATGTCCAGGCGATCAGCGCCTTCGCTCCGCATCCGAACGCAGCCCGCCTCTGGATGGAGTACCTATACTCGGACGAGACGCAGCTTGCCTGGCTGAACGGCCACTGTTCGCCGATCCGGCTGCCGGACCTGGTAAGCAGGGGGAAGGTGCCGGCCGATTTGAGAAAAAGGCTCGCGCAGTTCGAGCATCATGGGGAGTATGCCGATCCGCTCTTCCCGACGATCGAGGAGCAGGAAAAGGCAAGGGAGACCATCATGAAGGGATGGGGCAGTATCGTCGGCGTGACGGTGCAATGTTTGCCAGACAAAAGCCCTTCCGATTTCCCGATGGTCCTCAATGACATTCCCATTCTCCAGTGCAGCACTCCCCAGTAGCCGAAGGGGGGGCAGCGCCGGGCAACATCCGCAAGCGGATGTGACAACGGGCCTCGACGCCGATACGGAAGATCATCTTGGTCAGCGCCGGCTAGAGAGCCGTACTCCGTCCTCTCGACTGCGGTCGGTCGTCCTGTTGAGGTTCCCGCCTATGCCGACCGGATCGTCATCCGACAGGACGGAGTGAATGTCGGTGAGCATCCTCGTTGCTTTGGCCGTGGCGAGACGATCTACGATCCCTGGCATTATGTCCCTGTTCTGGCTCGCAAACCCGGTGCTCTTGCGCAATGGCGCGCCGTTCCGGGAATGGGTCTTACCCGCAGCGATGGAGAAAGTGCGCCGGCGGCTGAAGAGCGTCCATGATGGTGATCGGCAAATGGTCAGCATCCTCGGATGCGTCCTGCCGATGGCTTGGCGGCCGTCGATGCCGCCTGCCAGGAAGCGGTGGATCATGGCGTCTGCTCGGCCTCGGTGATCATCAACATTCTGGCCCGGAGCCGTGATCCGGATGCGGCGCTGAGGCGATGGAGGTTCGCGACTGAAATTGGTGCCCCCTCTGTCCAATTGGCAGGCGAAACCGCCGATGGTGCGGTTGCATCTTACTGCTCACACACGTCACTGTCACTATCACTATCACTATCACTATCACTGTCGATGTACCCTCTCGCAGCCCTGATTAGCAAAGCGCGACCGAAGGTTAGAAGGCGAATGACATTTGTTAGGCCCACATCAGAGGGCATTTCACCTGGCAGACGGCAGCCCTCCTGAGAAATCCGCGAATCTCCATGAAGGCAGCCTAACGTTTCCTTCAGTTCTTAGGTTTCTTGACCTCAGCAGGGCCAAGGCCGTCCCGTACCGGTCCCTCGGGGCGAGGCGGCTTTGGCTTCTCCCCGCTTTTTCCTTTGGGCTTTTTTAAGCCTTTTGCGTCAGGGGTTCCGACCTGCTTGGCCATTGTTCTTACTCCATATGTCAGGAAGCGGATTGTCTTTGTTGACGGGAGCGATCGTGAACTTCAACGACTGGACGTCATTGCGTTCGCTTTCCACCCCCGCCGATCCGGCAAGGAAGACGACATCAAAATCGAGCCCGAGCTTGTCCTTCGCGACGACGCCGAATTCGGCATCGTACGTTAGGGCATCGGCCTGTCCCATCGGATAGGTGTATGAGTTGGCATCGAGCCCTTCGACGACGGTCGAAAGCCACTCCGTGAACCCGTACCTGGCGCGCGTGTCGGCACCTACGTTACCACACACGTCAGCGTCTGCCGCCCACATGTAATAGCGGAAGTTGATCTCGGTCTTGATCGTATTGGTGGCGACAACCGAGTGCGAGAAACTTGGAAGGAAGTTACCGACCCCTCCGGCGAAACTGAACACAAACGGACCACCCGTAACGGGCTTCGCTGCGACGCTGAAGTCTTTGGTGTTTTTATGAACGACCTTGAGTGTGAGCGTCCCCGCAGCCACGGTTCCTTCCAGCCGTTTGATTTCACCCGACCGCTTCTCCTTCATAAGCGCGGTAGCGAAGGCACACTTCAGCGCTCCGAGTATGGCTGGAACCTGGACCAGTGAAGAGTCCATCCGCGTTACAGGCGTGGCGCATGCGTTAAGCCCGAAAGCCAGCGCTGACGCCAGGCACAGCTTCTTCATGGCAGGTTGGACCCTTTCGTTTATGGAGTTCATCTTAGGGCAGACTCATCGAGATCGGGCAATGATCGCTCGGCTCCACCTCCGAGAAGGTCAGAACCGAACCGTCTTCAAATTTGTTTGGCGTGCCAGCGCATGTTTTCAGATAGTCGGTCGCGAAATCCGTGGTTTTCGCTTCGGTACCCATCGGATACTGCTCGGCGGCTGGGCTCGCCAAGGGTCCGTCGCCACTTATGACGAAGTAGTCGATCTTGCTGTTCGACTTCGGGCTGTACGGCAGGGGCCTGCCTCCGGCAGCGGCGATCTCTGGGAACTTGGCATTGGCGGCCGAAATGATCGCGTTCCCGCGGTTCGGGAATGACGCCCAGCATTCTCTTTGTGTTGGCTCGAAGCGAATGCCACTGTCGGCGGCTTTGAATTTGGCCGCCACGTTGTCGTTGTGATCGATGAGCTGCCGATTGAAGTCGCCAGCGACAATCACAGTCTTCCCAGCCTGGCGCTCCTTCTTGATCCAATCCAGGAGTACTTCCACCTGCTTCATCAGCGTCGCACAATCATCCTTCTGATCGGCGCTAGTTTCTGCGCTGTTGTTCTTGCATGAAGCCTTGAGATGCACGGAGAGGATGACGACCTTTTTTCCGTTCCGGTCGAATTCGAGACCCACGCCACCTCGGACGGGTCTTGGCATTTCGCCCGCGCATTCACTGGTATGCATCACGGCCAATCCAGGGACTTGGACTTCGGTAGGTGTACCCAGCGATTTCCTATAGGCGATCGCCGTGAAGATATCGCCGACGTCCTCCTTACATTGCTTCGCATTCTGCAAGCAGCGTGTCTCGAACACGATTTCGTATTCATTTGACAGCACCGCTCGTGCGCTCCCGAAGCTTCCCATCTCCTGTAGGCCAATAACGTCCGGAGCGACCTTCGCAACGATGTCTCGGATGTGCTGATATTCAGCCTCGTCTCGTGCGTGTCCGCGCAACGGTATGCCCGGTTTGCCTGCGAGATTTCCGATGTTCCAACTGGCGATTTTGAGATCGGCAGAATAGGTAGCGGTCGAACACAAGACAGTCACTGCGGAAAGCAACCCGAACAATACAGATCGAAACATTTCCCATCCCCCGGATATATGACGACTCGATCATATTTCACCTGAGAGGCGAGTCAATTCTCGATTGTATTATAACTGACTGTGTTAGGTTGGTTGAAAGTGGTGGCGGCAACCGAATGAACGCGCGTCGGACGACATCGGTTAATGTTATGCTCGCTTTCGATCATGTGAGGGGCGTCGCATGCATTTCGCGATACTGAGATCTCGGCCGATACATGCCCTGGTGCTGGCGTGCTTGCTGGTGTTAGGGGGCCCGAACGTATGGGCGAGCAACCTCGACGAGGAGTTTTCCGAGGGCAAGTTGGTGAGAGCCCATTGGTGCCCCTGTCAACTTGATGAGAAGCTGCTCTCGTTTCCCAAAGACGACGACGGAAGCGGCGATCTTATTGCTCGCATAACCGTCAATAGGACCATCGCTGGTGAAAAAGACTGCAACTACAACGCGGTTTGCAAGCCGTATGAGGGCTCGGAGGAAAGCCAGGGCGAGCGGTTGGGGCCAAGCTTCATGCAGGCCCCAAGGATGGATATCATGACAGAGGGACGTACGCGGAAGAAGAACCCGTACTGCCCCTATTCGGACCCGACGGACGATCGATGCCTGCAGCGCCAGGAAATGCGTCTTACGCGTACCTATCAGTATGCCTTTGAACAATTGGTGGATTATACGATCCGATTTCGCATGCCCGAGGAGATCGGAAACGAAACGGATTCACTCCGCTGGGTCATTGCTCAATGGAAACAGGAGCCCGCCCAACAGGTTGTTGACCCGGCCGTCGAGCTAGAGCGTCCGCGCAAGGGTAAGCAGGACGAGAAAGAGGAAAAGTGGGAGCCGAGCCCGTTCCTCGCGCAACGCTTCGACGATGGCATTCTGCACATCACCGTCCAGGATGGCGACTGCCGATGCATCGTTGCATCAGAGAAGAAGCCAGCAATCTGGACGCATGGGTGGGAGAACGGCAAGCCGCCGCCGGACTGCAGGTACACTTACCCGTCGGCCTTGGAAGATCGCCAGTGTGTCAGTTCTCTCATCCTCGAATTCAATGGGGAGCCGAAACTCACCACGGCGAGGGGTGTCTGGACGGAGATGAACTATGAAGTCCAGCCCGGGCGCAAAGGCTCCGGTGGATCGATAACCGTGACACAGGACGGCAACCTCGTGGTCAAAGTTACGGGCAAGATTGGTTATGACGATGTCCCGGACAACCCACCAAAGCAGAAGTTCAAGATCGGCCATTACCGCGACATCATGGCGACGAGCGACTCCATAGATATCGATAGAGTCACGGTCGTCGCCAAATGAGATATCTCCGATTGCGGGCCAAGGTCACGAGTTGCTTGGCAATGGCCACTCTTCTGTTCTGGCTAACAGGAGGGCAACCCGCGGGGGCCACACAAAACGAGCCAATCCACCCGCCACCGAAGCCGATCGGCTTACCCAAAAAGGTCGAAATCGGCGACATCCAATATGCTTGCAGGCGGGGAACCGCAACATGCCGGCTCTCCGATTTCATGGAGAAGGCCAGGGTATGTGCGCTTCTTGTAGTTAGAGATCAGAAGTACCGGATCGAGGAGTTTGGGCCCTCGGACAAGTTCTGCAAGGAGAAGGGTGAGAGAAACGGTCGGAAGAGGCTCTATGGAGTGGCCTCCGTGGCAAAGTCGATTACCTCGACGCTGCTGGGCCACGCGATCGCCGTTACGCAAGGCGCGCGAACGCGGCAAGACTTCGAAGCGGCTCTCAGCCGCCCGGTCGACCGCTATGTGTCCGATCTCCACCTGTTCATTCCATCGGCGTATGTCGGTGTTCCGCTCGACCGGGTTCTGCGCATGCGATCCGGGGTCTGGTGGACGGAATACGGATGGAAGGGGTTCGGTTCAGGTGCCGCTTTCTTCAGTCAAAGAGTGAGGCAGATGCATGAGAGCGTTCCGCATTTCGCACGACGCTACGTGCTGCGCACGATTTGGCGGCCCACATTCAACTATTCGGCGCTCGATACTGCGATCGCAGCGCAGGCCGCGGACGACATGTTGGGCGGCGTGCGATTGACCAAGTTCCTGGAGACCGGAATATGGGCTGCAATTGGGGCTGAATCCGAGGCCATGTGGGGCGTCGACAAAGCGGGAACCGCGATCGGCCCATGTTGCTTCAAGGCGACGGTCGGAGACCTCGCCCGCTTTGGATTGCTGGTGCTTCGGCGGGGGAAGGACCGTCACGGGAATGAGATCATCCCCGAGGCCTGGTTTGACGTTGCGACAATTAGCAGGGGGCAGGCCGACGAAATCCCACCCGAAAACCGATCTGCCAACGCCGGCTGGCGGATGCATTATGGATACTTTTGGTGGCTGAATGCAAAGGGCACCGACTTCTCCGCCATCGGACGGGACGGCCAGTTCATTCACATCTTCCCGGACAACGACACGGTCATCGTGCAGATCAGCGACTGGAACGCTTGGACAAATGGCGATGAGCGCGAGGTCGACACCTTCGAAGCGCATAAAGCGCTGGTTACGACAATCGGCCGATTGCCTTGATCTCCTACAAATGGTTCATCCGCTGGCTCAACAAGCAAGTGTGTGTCCAAAGCGTTCGGCTCGTGCCTTACACGGGAGTTGGAATTCGCCGCGCCAAATACCGATGTACCCTGCGCGAGCTGTCTTGTCGGCAGCTGCATACGTTCCATTGCTGTATCGTGCCCAGTCCAAGGCATTACCACTTTCGACCAACCATCCCGGCCGTCGGCGCGAAAGCAGACTGCGACGAGTCTCTGATAGCGATCGCGTTCGGTCACGTCGCAACGGATTGGTCGGGATGCGGCCAGGAACTGATCAAGCGCGTTTGCCGCCACCTTGCCGCACCGATAGGAGCCTCCATCTCCATCCGAGCATCTTTGCCAACTTTCCGGCGCATCGGGTCACCGACCACGACTGCTCGCCTCGTCGCGCGATGGCCCCGACGGCCGCCTGCGGCAGCGCCTGGCCCGCCTCTTGATAAGCAGTCATCCTGACGCTTCCGCCGGAACTCTGCCGAACATTCGGCCCATGTCAGGTCGCTCGAAGAACTCCGTCGATATGAACGTGCCCGCGTTTCTTGTTGCCAGGACCTGAGCCGGAGGACGTCCGACACTGCTCTGGCGCGATGCGAGTTACACGCTACACTCTGAATCCATACGCTGGGGGTGGTATATGTTAGCAGAGTACGACGACCTGGATGGTATCGGATTGGCGGAACTGGTAAGGGCCCGGGATGTCTCGGCCCTTGAGTTAGTCGAGACCGCAATCGGAAGGATCGAGTCCCGAAATCCGCTACTCAACGCCGTCGTCCTCAACATGTTTGATCAGGCACGTAGCGCGGCGCTCGACGTGAATTTCAGTGCTCCATTCGCAGGCGTTCCTTTTCTCATGAAGGACCTGCTCTCGACGGTAAAGGGTGTACCCACCTCCCACGGAAACCGCCTTTGCGCAAATCTACCCGCCGGCGGTGATTCCGAAATCGTGAAGCGCTGGAAGAAGGCGGGGCTCATTACCCTCGGCAAGACAAATACGCCTGAGTTCGGACTGACCCCATACACAGAGTCCGAAACCTTTGGGCCGGCTCGGAACCCATGGGACATTGAGCGCACACCGGGCGGCTCGAGCGGCGGCTCGGGAGCCGCAGTCGCAGCCCGCATGGTGCCGCTCGCCTCCGGCGGCGATGGCGGCGGGTCTCTCCGGATACCGGCATCTGCCTGCGGGGTGTTCGGCATGAAGCCAACCCGCGGCCGCACCCCAGCCGGACCATACATTGGAGAACCTTGGGCAGGCTTTGCGGTCGAGCATGTGCTGACTCGGTCGGTGCGCGATTCCGCCGCACTGCTCGACGTGGTGCAGGGAGTCGATGTTGGTGCGCCGTATTATCTGCCAACTTTCTCGGGCTCCTTCCTTGACGCCGTCGCTACGCCCACCAGGAAACTGCGAATTGCGGTTTCCTCAGCTCCGATGCTCGGTGGCACAGTCGAGCCGGAGGTCTTGGCGGCGTACGCTGACGCAGCCAAGCTGTTGGAAGAGCTTGGCCACGAGGTCGTGGAGGCCGCGCCACGGATAGATGCGGAGCCATTCTCGTTGTCCTTTCTCACAGTGCTCGCTGCGGAACTGCGCGTAGACATGGAAGAGGCGGCGAAAGCGGCCGGTGTTTCAATACGGGTCGACGATTTCGACGCTTCAACGGTCGGCATGGGTCTACTGGGGCAAACCTTCTCCGCGGGCGAACTTGCAGCGGCTCTGCGCTACCTCAAGCTGGCATCTCGCGGTGTCATGTCCTTCTTCGAGAATTATCAAGTGCTTATGACGCCTGTGCTTTCGATGCTACCGCCGCTGATCGGGGCGCTCCAGCCGTCATCCCAGGAGAAGACGATCATCCGCACGATTGGCCGCGCAAGGGCGGGGTGGTTACTGAGAAAGCTTGGCATAGCGGAGAGACTTGCTGCACATACGTTCAGCTTCATGCCTTGGACGCCGGTGTTCAATGTGACCGGACAGCCTGCCATGTCGGTACCACTTCTATGGACCGACAGTGGACTACCAATCGGGACGCATTTTGTCGGCCGCTTCGGCGATGAGGCAACCCTGTTCGGACTCGCTGACCAACTTGAAAGGGCGCGGCCCTGGTCGCACCGCAAGCCGCCTCTGTTTCTTCCAGTAAGGACATATTGACTGGCCAACCATGCGGCGAAGCACGATGGGCCGAAAAAGCTGAACCTTCCGACATCGTGGATGTGGCCGTCGCCACCCTACATTGGATAATGAAGCGCTCCAGCGCTAGCCGGAGGAGGAGAAGTTACGTCGAGATCGAAGGCAATGTTGAAGCTATTGACGAGATCGCTGTGGCCGGGGCCTGGCACGATGGCGACACAAGCGACAATCCAGTCGTTGTTGGTTGACTGCAAGCGCCGTCGCGAGCAACTTGCATTGGTCGAAGGCGACCATGAGCGTCGGCTTTGCTCGCGGCTAGCGATCCGCGGACGGCGCGACGACCCGGACGCAGCAATGACGACAGACGCAGGGCCCGATTAGGCCAGGTTTGAACGCGCCGACGTGGCAGTTAAGCCTTCAGTGTGTATCTCCCGATAGATTTTGAGTACTTCCTCGACCTCACCCGCTTTTTCTCGCCAAGCGTAAACTGTTGGTCGCGCCTCGGGTCCCCTCCCGATCAAACCATCGCAATGTTCGTATCCGTCCCTACCAGTGTATGTCCCCGGAATTAAGCGGTCTGCAGCTTCGCCGATCATTCGCTTAGCAATTGCTTCGGCCATCCGCGGAGTTTTCGGTTTAATCCGCGTTTCATCAGAGCCGTGCTTCGATGCTGGCATAGAGTCCACCTTCGTCGCGCTGGCGGCTACTTGGGCATCCTCGGTGGACGACTCCTTGAGGTCTGCCACCCACGCCGACACAATACCTTCTGCGTGCGCCACTAGCACAACTGAAGGCTGCTGTGATGTGACAGGCGGCGACTCAAGGAAAGCAGTCCTCTCAGCAGCGGTCTTGGGCATTGTAAGGCCGGCTCGTTTAATAGCCTTTGAAAGCGTGTTGGAAGAAATCCCGAGTGCGGATCGAATTTCCGAATGCGTCTTGCCCGCGCGGATTGCCGTATCCAGTAAAACGTTCGGCAGGTCCAAATTGCGCTTTGCTCCACGGGCTTTGTTGGCATCGTTTCCTCGAACCCAATCCGCCGCCATCTCGGCAAATTGGCTCGGATAAGGCTTGTTTTTGTAAGTAGGAGGACGGATCGTCATTGTGAGCACTCGTTAAAAATGCGACCGCGCTTCCAGATTGTTACTGTTGCTGATCGGTTTCGAGGTGTGGTTTCCGACTTCTGGTATGTGAAACTGTTCACCACCGAGTACCCTCGTCAACTCTTTCTCTTCAGATTATGTATAGCCTGTGGAAATCGGTAATAAATCGTCACGACCATTGACATAGCAAATATAAATTTACGTCTTTAATTTATTGTTGGTTTTGGTCTAAACTTCATAATAGATGAATAACGAAAAAATACAGGAACTCAAGTGCTAATTATTCTGTAGACGCGAGATCGAGTTCTACAATTCCGAATGCTGCGATAGACGGAGTCTTTTAATTGGGAGATAACGAGGAGGTTTGCGCGGACCCGCCGTACATAACCAAGGGCTTACTCTCGAACAGCCCGTGAATTCTTAGACTCGAGGGCTAGTTGGTCGGCGGCTGCGCAGCACTTTCCGGCACGCAAAGGTGTTTGTCAGGCTGCCGCAATCTCGAGCCTTGAGGGAAGCATGCGCGCAGTATCGAGATGCATTATGCTGCTCGATTGGTCGACGACGGGCGGCGAGAAGACTGCGACGCGATCAAGCGCGCCTGAGACCGGCACGAAAAGCAGGTCGAGCTCAATGCTCGCGCTGGGTTCTTTTTGAGCCAGACGGCAGTCGGTCCTCAGCCGACATAGCGGGACGGTCTATATAGATCAGGCCGGCTCCGATCATCCGTTGCATGCCGTGCAGCACAAGCTCGTCATCAGAGCTACGTTCTCCAAGACGCATATCACATCGATCGTGTCGTCGCCCGGCGGACCATCCTTGGATCGCTGTTGTGGCTCCTTCCAGGGCGAGAACTCAGCTGGCCGCCTGCCTCAGATCGGATTTCACCTCGATCATAGCTCGAGCAGCCTGAAAGGGGACGAAAACGAGGAGCGTGATCGATCAGATCAAAAAATCAGGATGTCTATCTGAAGGGGCAGTCGCGCACATCTTTGGCGAAGAGGATCGTGCCCTTGTCGTCGCGGAAAGGTCGGTCATCGCGATCGTCGTTGCCACCGGGCCTTCACGGCAGCCGGAACCGGTTCAACTTTCGTGGTAGAGAAAGAGGTTGGGATATGACTGAAGAGCGCCGCCGGTTACGAACCGGATGTTTTTCAGGTCGTTCTCTTCCAGGTCAGTCCACACCTCGTCCCCCGACAGCATGTAAGGCTCGATGTGTTTGTAGAAGGCGACGACTATGTCGATGTTTAGGAAATCGTATCCATACGGGCCTTCTGCAATCTCCTCCAGCATTTCTGAGATACCATCTATTCCCCAGCCTTCCAGTGCACGTCCATTCGAAGGCTGCGCGAAATGTAGCACGTGGGATTCGATCTTTTTCGAGTAGATTTCCATGTCGTCCCCTTGATTCAAACCAAATCACCAGCGGTGAACATACCGATATTCTTAACCGCAGCAAAGTCTACTTGCCTCACACTGGAGTTGGGAGCAGGACCTGAAACGTGGCAGTTTGGTTCCTAGCGGTTTAATTCTCGCGGTCATGGATAATCACTTCGATCCAGAGGGCCAGAAGGTCTCGGTTGGTCGAGAGCCAGAAAGGCCGTGGGACTGAAATGCCAATGTCGCGAACGGCTTGTAGCTGACCGACCCAGATTTCGTGCCCGGGGGATGTCTGGCGAAGCGTCGATGATCATCTGCGTTGAAGCGCAAACCGGCTCCCCGTCCTCGTAGAATTCGGCGATCCTGACTTCTCTTTCGCTTCGGCTGCCGACGAGCGACCTCCTGTCGTTCCCCAGGTAGATCGAGGGCGGGTCTTCGATGACCTGTTCGCAGGAATCATCGGCCGGATCAGGGCCTGTTGGTCGGCGGGGCGAAGGTGCCCGACAGAGTTTAGAATTGCATCAATTTAGACATCGTGTTGCCGCGCGCCACCAACGACGACGGCATCTACAAGTCTTTCGAGACGGAGACGCAGGTCAACACGCGGGCGTAGTTCGGTGCATCCTAGAAGAAGGAAAGTCCTCTTTCAATCGCGCCGCGTTCATACCGGCCCGACAAGTTGACAGCCGATTCCGACGGCGGGCAACGAGTGAGTGCCGACGCGCACTTCATCCAAGCGATGAATAGGAGTGCTAGACACCTCCAATTATCGGCGGGATGCACCGGCAGGCATTTTGAATCAATTGTTTGCAGCTGAAGTCTTTCAATACAGTGCCAAAGAGGGTCTTCAATTTATAACAATAAAGATAACTAGCGCAGTAAATTTCGCATGACATAAATATAGACCTCACAATCACGGTACCAAAGCCGCGTTTCCTCAGTGAAGAAACGAAGCGTCGAGTTAATTCCTGATTTTCTGATATCAGTAATTCGCGCTATGCTTCCGTTAGCTCAATTTATGTTTCTCTTTAATACTCATTTAACTTTTTTATCCCAGCCTTTATTGCGAAGTAAAAGTTACATAGCCGCTCTCGTTTTCGTCAGTTTCGGGAATATACAATCAGAAAAATGGCTGAGGTGGGCGAAATGACACGCACCGGAAGTACCTTAAAAGAGGCCGTCGAGCGGGGCTGGTCCACGTACTCGTGGACGGTTCTTGGCCCCCCTCGAATTATCCGATCTCGCAAACACCGTTATCCGAACGGCTCGCTGCATTTAGCCACTTTGTATTCCGATGTTTTCGCCCGACCGGAGGTCGTGATGACCGATATCGTGAAAGTCGCGTCACAAATGGCCGTTGAGGTTTCTCGGAGCTTGACATTGGAGGCGATGTTGCTTGCGGACCTTGCGGCTGGGTGCCTACCGAAGGGGCGGCGGGCCGGCATCTCGAATAGCATTTTAGTGTTCTATGAGGATGTCGTCGGCGCTTGCAGTCAACGCGCTGGAATCATCGCCCCAGAAGATTGGCTGGCATCACTTGTGGAGGATAATTATGCGAAGCTGATGAAGAGCGGTATCCGACATGGATGACGCGATAGCTCAGCAATTCTTCCCGGCCGGCACAGCTGAAGTTGGTCCGTCTGCGCCACAGGCATCAAGCGATACAGCCTCCTTTCAGTGGGACCTGATTGATCGGTTCCCGCTGCTTGCCAAGCACCAAAACTACAAACCTTCCTCGACGCGCTTCGCGATCGTTCAGGAGCTCAATTGCGCATTCGAAGCAAACGAAGTGCCTCGCGCTCCCCGGGACGCGGGTATGATCAACCGCAAATATCTCAGCGACCGGCTGGGTGTGAGCATTTTTACCGTCCGACGGTATCTTGATGTGATCGGAGACTATGAGTCTCTACTGCCGTATTTCGCTGCTCCGGAGCGGGGCAGGTTCGGATCAACACCCAACCGTAAAAACGTTTTGGATGACGCCGCACGCTTCGTGCTTGAGCAGTTCCCGTCTTTGGAACACCATCAGCGTTATCCGCCAGGTTCCACGGCATTCCGTTTGGCGAATTTGTTGAACAAGTCGATTTTCGAGGAGGACGTGGCTCGAAGCCGTAAAGGACGATTCAATCAGACGCCGATCGCCGAGGAGCTGGGCTTCAGCCGGTCAGCATTGACATTCTACAAGGAGATTCTCGCAGATTACAATCGTTGCATTGGTACGTGGGAGGATGTCTTCGAGGCACGCGTCCCGTCGATGCGCGAATGGCTACACAACCACATTGCGGAAGGGACGCTAGAGCTTAGAGACGGACAGGTAAATCGCCAGCAGTTATTCTCCGATCTGGGTTATCCAAAGACTTGGTCGTATGATCGATATCCCACTCTGCGCAAATTTTGGGATGAAGCTGATGCTCTAGTTACACAACTGGGATATCAACCAGCGGAGATTGTGCAGCGCCTTAGCCTCCTTTCACAGAAGCTTTCGAATGACCCACCGGTTGGCAAGGACGGTTTTACGATAAATCGCATTCAACTTGGGCGTGACCTCGGTTGGAGCGCGAAAACAACAACGTCCATGCCGTACATTGCCGTCATCTTGGCAGCCGAACAGGAATTGCGGGGTCGGATCGAGTACGATCCTCTAATTCTTGTCATCGAGGGGAAGCAGTACAAATTCAATGCTCTGCTAAGCCAGGGCTGGAACTATCCTTTTCTTGTGGACCTTCGAAAAAGCTTCCAAAAGTTCTATCGAAATCGGAAGATGGCTACACCGGCGTTCTACGCCATTCGAGACGTGCTTGCGCATATCAGCTCTTCGAGTTCCGACGCTGCCAGGGCGCTGCGTGAAGCCATTCAAAATCGCGTACCTCTACGGTACTTGGAAGCGGAGTGGTCTCGCATCGGACTGGAATACCGCGATTTAATCCGACTCCGTTACCGCACGACCACAACTGCGAACAAAGTGCTGGGAACGACCAACTCGCTGATGCGTAGACTGGGTACCGATGGGGTTTTTCCCCCACTCATGGTCAAGCTCCGAAGGTTGAGGGTCGACAACCATGGGCACCTTCGTTCGGTGGCGGAAGTCTCGGCGGGACGACCGTCACACAGTCAAAATCCGCATGTTGATGACTACCTCCGGTTCGCAACATCAATGCTTTCGAAAGCCGCAGCAATTCGCAATGTCGAACTCACAGCATCTGAGGAAGGCGACTTCAGCGCAGCACTTCGGGTTGAGCTTGAAAGGAGAGAATACAAGGCAAGCGAGAATCCGGCGTATGTCATCCTAACCGTGATCGAGCGCCGGTTGGAAGCCCTGAAAACGGAAGCTATGAAAATCATCGACAAGGCTCGTGCGCTTTTGGAGACGGGCCAGGAGCTCCTCGAAAAGACCAAGAGCGTTTTAGTCGATTGGCGGGCGAAACTGGAATTGAAGGGCACGGAGTATCAGGCTTTTCTCGAGGAAACGTTTCCGATCGAAGACGATAGACGAGACGAAGGCCTCGGCAATCTTCTGAGAATTGTTACTAACGACTTCGGCCGTCGCTTGCCGGTTGGTAGAAAAGATCGAGGCGGGGTGTCGTTTCTAACGCAGCGTGCCGACGGCTACGGCGGAACCAAATTGGTTCAGTCTTATTTGCTTCCTTCATCCGATGCCGTATCCGCGTGCCTCACCCTCTATCTCTTGGCTTCAGGAAGTAACATCGGCGTCGGCCGCACGCTTGACGATGACTGCCTGGAAACGTCAGAGGAGCCGAATTCCACAAGAATCACCGGTTTCAAGGCGCGGGCAAAAGGCAAGCCAATTCACACGACTCTGTCCGACAGCAGTGCAGCTGTCCGGTCGATGCGATGGCTGGACAGTGCCACACGCGTCGTGAGACCAAGCAAAGGTAAGTGGGCGAAGACATTTTTCATCTGCCTTAACAGGAACGGTCTTGGAGAGCTTAGCGATCACATTCATAGGCGACGTTTTAAGGAGATGGCTGAACGCTCGCCGGATTTGCAAGGCTTGGGTCTCACTCCAAACATGTTGCGCCCATCGATTTTGCTCAGGGCAGCCCTGACGCAAGACGGGCGGACAAGTCTTTCCCGCGCTATCGGTCAGCACTCTCGGATCGTCAATCAGGGTTACACCGGTAAATACCCCACGCGCTTTCTCCATGATGTAACGATCCGTCACTTCATGCACTCCATGGAAACTGTCGTAGTCCGAAACGTCGAGGAAATCCACGAGGCTCTCGGGGTTTCTGTCGAGGATTTCGAAGCGCGAATCGAAGGCGTCATGGCAACAGGGCTCGGTGTGCTTTGTCGTGATCGGCAAGGACGCCCTGGAAGCGAGGGAACACCCTGCAAATCACTCGATTGCTGGAATGATTGTCCCCAGCTCTTCATCGTTGCGAGGGAGAAGGACATGGCGATCCTTCAGATATGGCAGGCATCCTTACGTGCGGTCGAGGGCGAGTGGATGCGCGACAGGCCGGAACGATGGGGAGAGGTCTGGTTGCCCTGGCTTTGTTTCGTCGATGCTGTCGAACTCAAGATGCGACAAAACTTCTCCAGTGTGTGGAGAGCAGCAACAGCAATGGCGACAAGCGTGATGTCGAACCCAAATTTTCAGTTGATGAGGTTGTTCTGATGCCAGTGAGGCTAAACCAGAAGCCGTCCGTCAAATTTTCCGGAGTTAATCCTGCGTCCAGAGAACGCAGCTGGCTGGACGGTCCGTACGGAGCTCATTCGTGGAAGATAAAGTCAGGCGCGGGTGAGGTCGACAGCCAAGTTGTGCATTTCGATGTCAAAATGGCCGACGGCCGGTCACTGATCGAGCATGTCGAACTCTACGCCACCGCGAAAGAGTTTGTTTTCTGGATCAGAGAAGGAATCTACACCAGACTGGATTCTACTCAGCGGCATATGCAGTATGCAAATACAGTCAAGTCGATATGCTACGCGATGACGTCTCGGAACATATCGTCGTTCGCGATGCTCACTCGCGAAGACATCGACGAAATGACCGAACAGGCCTCTTTCGGCCGCGACCAACTCTCGAATGTCTCAAAGGTAGTAAAGGCCAATCTTGATGGATTTCAGGAATGGGCAGACGTACCCGAACATCTGATGCTGAATGGCGGGTTCAACAAAAAGGCTTTTCGCAGAGAACTTGGCCTTCCTGAGAGCTGGTCGAAGAAGGAGGTAAACCAGGCGTTCGCGGCCGCCAGCGCCAGGCTAAACAATAAACTTCTGGCGCCTGTCGCAAAGGCCCCGCTTGTTCCAGTTACGGAACAGAACGTTTCCACCGTAGCGATGACGTTCGAAGCGGTACATTTGCTAAGGCATTTTATTGAAGCACCGACAATAAGCTTTCGACCGTATTTAGAGGGAGCGGGCAAAAGGGCACTAAGTCTTGGTCGCGAAAGCAAACGAACGCCCATCCCGCCGCCCGAACTTGCGCTAAAACTGATGGAAGAGAGCGCTCGGGTAGTCGCCACCGACGCGGAACGCGTGGCCTCAAGCTACCAGGAGGTGTTGAAATCTGTTGGCATGGGGAAGGACCTCCCACCCCTCAAGTTCGATGCGTTGCTGCCATCTATTCAGCGCGTTTTCTGCGCTTGCTATATCTTGATCTGCTCGTTCACCGCGAGGCGAACATCTGAAACGATGAGGACGCCCCGAGACTGTTTGGCAGGCACCGATGATTATGGTTGGTGGATGAAGGTCTACATCGCGAAAACCCAGCGAGATTACACCTGGATTCCCGTCCCTAAAATCGTTGAACTTGCGGTAAGGACGCTCCAATCATTTACCTCAGAGATATTCGACGAAAAGCAGAAGTTGATCTCCTACTACAATCCAACGGTTGGGACGTACGTTTCGCCGAGAATACACGCCAACATCAACGAGTTTGCGGGTTCCGTAGGAGCGACCCAATACGTGGACACGAAAAAAGTGCCGCGTAACTGGCATTGGGTGACGCGGCAATTTCGGCGCTTCTTCGCGGTATTGTTCCATTACCGTTACAAAGGCAAAATCGAAACGCTGGCGCATCATCTTCGTCATTTCGATTTGGAGGTCACAAATGATTATGTGACCCTCGATCCGGACAATGCGCGCGTTTGGGCCGAGGAGGCTTGGAATTTTCAGATCGGCATTGCACGTAGCGTGGCGTCAGGCGAGACAACATATGTCGGCCCTCTAGCTGAACAGCTTAAAAAGCTGGCCGCACGGCTCCGCAGAAAATTCGGCGAGATACGGATTGTCACTGAATCGATGGCAAAAATGCTTGCCGGCACCATGGGTAGAAACCAGCTTGTCCTTTCTCCCAAACTTTGGGTCACGTGCGCTTGCCCGAGGACCCGAAGCGGTTGTGCAAGGGCGGCTTGCCAAAAGCTGAACGGGAGCGATACGGACATCGGGCCAAACTTCGCAGCTGCGGGGCCGCACGTTTGCCCGGGATGCCCTTTCGCCATTTTCGATAGCGACAACCTCTCTTTCATTGATCAGGAACTGGAATTCCTATCCCACACCGCGAACGCCCAGGGTGAGGCCAACACTATATTCGGAGAGTTGCAGAGGGCGAATGTGGTGGTGCTTTCGCAGTATCGTGACAAGCTCAAAGCTGCCGCAGAGAGCGAACCGTCATCAAGGGAGGCGTTTCATGGCAGTGAAGCAGCAACTTGAAGCCATGAAGGTTCTGTTTGAAAAATGGGTCGAAAAGGGTGTGCCCAAAGGGGTTACGGTTCCGAGAACCCTCTCTGATGCGGTAGGTTGGTCCTGCCCAGAGTTTGGAATTCGTGGAGTTGGAAGCAAACGAGACCTCAACACCAAAAGCGAGAAATATAGCGAGGAATCTACAGAGATCGCTAGGCTCTTAGACGACCTGTATTCTGCCGCGGTTAAAGGACCTGGGGAAGCGAAGGTCGAACCTGAAAAGCCGAAGCGAAAGCGCCAGTACGTTTCCCGAGAGGTCAGAGACCTCGCGACGGAGGAGCGGTTGAAAGGTCTCAAAAAGCAGGTGGAATTGGCAAACGGGAAGGTCCACGTGGCCCGAGACCTTGTTGACGCAGCCGAGGCTGCCTTGAAACGTGAACGGTATACTATCAAGCAACTAACCAGCACGATCAAATCTCTGGAAGCGGAAAATGCGGAACTCAAACGCATCGTTGCGACCCAGGGTGGGGCGCTTACATTGGTACGTTGATCCATGGCTCGATCTACGGCAGCCCAAATGAAACTGTTTGTGGAAGGGCTCGAGAACCTGCTCGTAGGCTTAAATCCTGCGGATGTGCCGAACAGGGCCGGCCGTTACTCGCGTGAGTGGTTTGCTTCGCGGATCGGGTGCGCAACGGCAACGCTGACCAGTAGTACAGCGCTACGGCGCATGTTGGGCGACTGGGAAAGGGATAACCCCGCGCCAGCAGATTTCGGCAAGCTCGCTGGTCTCGAGTCAAATGCAGCCGACAACGTTGTTGTCTTTTCTTCGCGAGTAGCGGACGCATCGATTTGGCGCGTGCCCGTGCTCGTTAAAACCCGTCAGCTGATCGTGCCAACCCTAATCTGGGACGACGAGGGCTTCGACGATTGGGTAGGCGACTACGCGCGGTACTTAGTTGTTGAGCGAAAGCAAACCCCCCAGAGCGTTGAAGAGACGATAAAGGACTTGCGCGTAGTTCGACGAGCTCAACGCAAACGCTCGCTTGAATACCATGAGATCAACGATGGGTTTCTACTCGAGCTGCAGAGCGAATTTGCCAACGCGGGAGTGTCACCCCGGCAAAGTGACGGATACATTATAGCACTCCACGACTTCCTTAAATGGGCGGAGTCGAAAGGCCGCTTGAAAAATCAGGTGCAGGTCGCCTCGAAGCACGACTATCCAGAGGACATGGCCGACTACCCGTTTCCGGTCACCAGCGAGCAGGTGCAAGTAACCGGGCGTCATGGAAAAACTTACATGAAATGGGTGTCACCGTTGCTGATCCGCGGTGGTCACAGCACGTACGGTACAAGACATACTCCGACAGGCGACGAAATCGAAGAGCTTCTGCGTCAGATCGATCTGCACTCCAGGAACATCGGCAGAGACAAGCTTATTGTGAGCTGCCCTTTTATGAGTGGCGCTCGGGTCAGCGAAATGGTCCAGCTGTATCAGAGCGACTTTCCCACCCCCGATACCGTGATGGGCCTATTCGACGAGGGAATGCCGCCATACCTTGAAGTCAAGGTAGTCCGGAAGAACAGAGGGAAAAGCAATCTACGGATTCCGCTCGATCTTGTCCTGATGATTGTTGATTACCTCTACAATGACGAGCAGCGAAAGCAAGTCATCCGGGACCTTGGTCTGGAAGGCCAAAACAACCTTCCGCTCTTCATTTCCGAGAAGACCGGCAAGGCGCTTACCACCGATAGTATCACGCGGATTTGTGGATTTTTCTTCAGAAAGGCTCGTATCAAAAAGGCCAACATTCATCGCTTGCGTGCACGATACATCACGGAGGTGATAGAGTATCAGCTTGACCTGCTGGCTGAACGGGGAATGGATGTCGACCCGACGACCAACTGGCAAGAGACTATCCTTACCATGGCGGTCCAACTCATGGGCCAGGGACACCGAATTTCACTTCAACCGTACTTGAACGAGATTCTCGTCCGCCGCACCACTGCAGAGGGCAAGATCGAGCCGCGATCCGTCGAGGCTCGCGAGAAAGCGCTAGGTGAAATTCAGAAACAAATGGCAGGCCGGTTCAAGGCTTATAAAGTCCTGTCGGACGCCGAGAGACTGTTGGCTGAAGGTAATTATGAAGCTGCCGCCGGTATTCTCGAAAGGGTTTTGGATAGCATTCGGAACCGACGTGCCGGTTAAGCAGCCCTTCACATGGAACGTTTCAGTTCTCGTCGAGGGCTGATGTTGTCACTGGTTTTCTCTCTTTAGCGTTGCAGGTCGGATCGGAACGTGCGATAACAGTCTTGCGGTAATGGGTTGGGGAGCCGACGATCGCGAAGGGTTAAGTTGATGAGTCAGGTGGCCAAGAGGCCGCCTTTTTTGCGTTTCATATATGCAATCTTAGGTTTGTCTTTTTTCTTTTTGAAGCAACCTTCGGTTGCCATCACCCCTGGCGGGGTGCAAAAGAGGGGAGATGAAAGAAGGGTTAAATCACTATTGGGCTACCATTCGTGGGTCAGGACCTTACTTTGAATTAAACATAAACTGAGTCGTAGGTCGGTACCAAATGAATGCCAAAAGTGTTGATGTCGGAAAACCGTTCAACATCGCCTCCTACGCGCTTCTGACGATGATGGTGGCGCAGGTGACCGGGCTGAAGCCGGGCGATTTCGTCCATACCTTCGGCGACGCGCATATCTACCACAACCATTTCGACCAGGCACGGCTGCAGCTTGCCCGCACGCCGAAGACGCTGCCGACCATGCAGATCAAGCCAGACGTCAAGGATCTGTTTTCGTTCCGTTTTGAAGACTTTACCCTGGTCGGCTACGAAGCTGATTCAACCATCAAGGCGCCGATCGCCGTCTGAGGCGTCGTCGCCTCGGGGGTGCGGGCAGGCGGTCGATACGGGCATTCGCGTAACGGCGGCAGACCGGGAGGGTTTGCCGTTTCTTACGGAGTTCAGATGTTACAGCGGCCTTTGCGCATCATGTTCGGCGAGGCGCTGTCGGGAGGTTTCGATGCTGACGCTCGTCCACGCACCCTTGTCGCGCTCGTCGCGTATCGTCTGGCTGCTCGAGGAGATCGGCGCGGAATACGAGATCCGCTATGTCTCGATCCGCCGCTGGGATGGCACCGGCGCACCCGACGACAACAATCCGCATCCGCACAAGCAGGTGCCGGCGCTCTTGCACAAGGGTGCGCTGATCTGGGAATCGGCGGCCGTGGTACAATATCTCACCGACCTTCACCCCGAATGCAGTCTCGGCCGGGCGCCCGGCCATCCCGAGCGCGGCGCCTATCTCTCCTGGCTTGCCTATTATGCCGGCGTGATCGAGCCGACGGCGCTGGCCCACATCACCGGCGCGACGATCAACAATCCGGCGCAGGCGCGGCTCTACAGCGAAATGTGCGCCCATGTGATCGACGTGCTCAACCGACAGACCTATCTGCTCGGCGCGACGATGAGCGCCGCCGACCTGCTTTTGGCCAGCGCACTGCAATGGATGCGCAAGATCCTGCCCGAGAGTGAGGTCGTCGACCGCTATATCCGGGTGGTCACGGACCGGGCAGCCTATGTCAGGGCAAGTGAAATCGACAGCAAACCGAATGGGTTCCATGACTGATACCAGCACCAACGAGCCGAAAATCTCCATCGTCGTCGCGGTTGCCGCCAACGGCGTCATCGGCCGCGACGGCGATCTGCCGTGGCGGCTTTCCACCGATCTCAAGCGCTTCAAGGCGCTGACGATCGGCAAGCCCGTGATCATGGGGCGCAAGACCTGGGCCTCGATCGGACGTCCGCTGCCCGGCCGAGCGAACATCGTCATCAGCCGCAGCGCAGATTTTACTGCTGAGGGCGCGACCGTCGCGCATTCGCTGGAGGAGGCGCTGGGCGCAGCGCGGCGCGAAGCGTCGGCATCAGGGGCAGACGAGATCTGCGTTATTGGCGGCGGCGAGATCTACCGGCAATCGATCGGCGTCGCCGATATCCTGCACATCACAGAGGTTCAGGCGGAAGTCGAAGGCGATACTCGCTTTCCGGATATCGACCCTGACGTTTTCGACAAGGTGTTCGAAGAGGACCTGCCGCAGGGCGAGAAAGACAGCCATGCCATGCATTTCGTGACGTGGCGGCGCCGGGCCACGCGCTAATGCATGCCTCCTAAAATCGGCATCGATCTAAGGAGAAAGTTATGCAGCGAGTTTGAAGCGCTGTCCTTGGCGCGTCATGTTTGGCGCGCCGCGCGTAATGGGCCATTCGTCAACTATTTTGAACCATTTACGGTGAACTCTGGCGTATCGCGTTGAAAGCGGTGCATGTCATACCTATAACGGGTTCACATCGTGGACGTCCGTGCATTCGCGCGGCAGTTCAGCGTGAGCAGTATTCAAAAGAGAGGTTTTGATGCCCTGGAGCAATCAGAATGGCGGCGGCGGCCCTTGGGGCGGCGGCGGCGGCGGAGGCAATCAGGGGCCATGGGGCCAGGGGCCGAACCGGCCGCGTGGCGGCGGCAAGGGCGGACCGCCGGATCTCGAAGAGATCATTCGCCGTGGCCAGGATCAGCTGAAGAACGTCGTTCCCGGCGGTTTCAACGGCGGCATCTTCGCCATCGTCGGCCTGCTGATCGTCGGCTTCATCCTGATCAACTCGATCTACACCGTCCAGCCGGATGAACGCGGCGTCGAAATGCGCTTCGGCAAGCCGAAGGACGAGATCTCGATGCCGGGCCTGCACTATCACTTCTGGCCGCTCGAAACCGTCGAGTTCGTCAAGATCACCGAGCAGCAGCAGAACATCGGCGGCCGCAACAGCGGTCAGTCCAATGCCGGCCTGATGCTCACCGGCGACCAGAACATCGTCAACGTTCAGTTCTCGGTGCTGTTCTCGGTCACGGATCCGAAGGCCTACCTCTTCAACGTCGAAAATCCGGCTGACACGCTGCAGCAGGTCGCCGAAAGCGCGATGCGCGAAGTGGTCGGCCGTCGTCCGGCCCAGGACATTTTCCGCGATAACCGTCAGGCGATCGCCGCCGACGTGAAGAGCACGATCCAGGCAACGATGGACAGCTACGGCGCCGGCGTTTCCGTCAACACCGTGGCGATCGAGGATGCGGCCCCGCCGCGCGAAGTCGCCGATGCGTTCGACGAAGTGCAGCGTGCCGAGCAGGACGAAGACCGCTTCGTCGAAGAAGCCAACCAGTACGCCAACCAGATCCTCGGCAAGGCCCGCGGTCAGGGCGCGCAGATCCGCGAAGAGGCAGCCGCCTACAAGGGCCGCGTCGTCAAGGAAGCGCAAGGTGAGGCCCAGCGCTTCATCTCTGTTTATGACGAATATTCAAAGGCGCCTGATGTAACCCGCAAGCGTCTCTATCTCGAAACGATGCAAGGCGTTCTCGGCAAGTCGAAGAAGGTCATCATCGACGAGAAGAACGGGCAGGGCGTCGTGCCCTATCTGCCGCTGAATGAAATCGGTCGGCCGGCACAGTCGGGAGGCGCACAGTGATCAACAATCGTACTTCAATCATCCTGATCCTGCTCGCCGTCGTCCTGGTCGGTCTCTATTCGTCGATCTTCGTGGTCAACGAACGCCAGCAGGCGATCGTCGTTCGCTTCGGTCAGATCCAGGACGTCAAGACCCAGCCGGGCCTCTACTTCAAGCTGCCCTTCGCCTTCATGGATGCCGATCGCGTGCAGTATGTCGAAGACCAGGCCCTGCGCTTCGATCTCGACAACATCCGCGTCCAGGTTTCGGGCGGCAAGTTCTATGAAGTCGACGCCTTCGTCATCTACAAGATCGCCGATCCCCGTCGCTTCCGCGAAACCGTTTCGGGCGACCGCGATTCTGCCGAGGCACGTCTGCGCACCCGTCTCGACGCATCGCTGCGTCGCGTCTACGGTCTGCGTGGCTTCGAGGCAGCGCTGTCCGACGAGCGTGCATCGATGATGCGCGAAGTTCGCGCCGACCTCAAAACCGATGCCGAATCGCTCGGCCTCAACATCGAGGACGTTCGCATCCGTCGCACAGACCTTACGCAGGAAGTCTCGCAGCAGACCTTCGACCGCATGAAGGCCGAGCGTCTGGCGGAAGCCGAACTGATCCGTGCCCGCGGTAACGAAGCCGGCCAGCGTCGCCGCGCCATCGCCGACCGTCAGGTCGTCGAGATCGTCGCCGACGCCCAGCGCGAATCGGAAATCCTGCGCGGTGAAGGCGAAGCCGAACGGACGAAGACCTTTGCCGACGCATTTGCGCGCGATCCGAAGTTCTTCGAATTCTACCGTTCGATGACCGCCTATACGGAGTCCATCGGTAGCTCGGACACGACGCTCGTGCTGTCGCCGCATTCGGAGTTCTTCCGTTATTTCAATGACTCGGAAGGCAAAGCACCGGCTGCGACAGAGACGCAACCGGCGACCGGGAACTAAGCGGACAATGTCCGACTTTCTGACCGGGATTGCTTTTTTCCTGATCATCGAGGGGCTGGTGTACGCACTGGCCCCTTTGGTTTTAGTGGAATTGGCGAAGCGTTTGCCGTATGTCCCGGAGCATCAGCTTCGACTGGCCGGGGTATTTTCCGTTGCCGCCGGTGTCGGACTTGTCTGGTTGCTTCGAGGATAATGCGAATGCCACATAAACTGCTGATCCGGCTGGTCGATGCCGAATATGCGATCACCCGTCTCAATGTCGGTTCCCAGATGCCGGAATGGCTGCCGGGGCCGGGTTTCTGGACCGTGTCCAGCTCGCGAGAGGAAATGACCCTCGTCTGTCGCGCCGCGCGCGTCCCTTCCAGCACCCAGAGTTCGCTCGGCTGGCGCTGCTTCCGTATCGAACAGCATTTCAGCGTCGACGTGCCCGGCGTGCTTTCTTCCGTGCTCAGGCCGCTGTCGGCCGCGGGCATCGGCGTCTTTGCCAATTCGACCTTCAGCACCGACTATATCTTCGTGCCGGGCTCCGATCTCGACAAAGCGGTGCAGGCGCTGAAAGAGCACGGGCACGAGATCACCATCTGATCTACTGCATAATTCCTTAAATCGGATTCGATTTAAGGAGAAATTATGCAGTGAGCCTGAAGTGCTACAGCGTCCTTAGCGCGTCATATTTGACGCGCGGCGCTGTAGGCTCCGTATCCGCACTTTCGAGCGGATCAGAAAATCGTGTCTGGACGCTTCTGAATTCCGCCGTATCTTCACTGGAAGATCGGGTGCAACGTGATCCCCGGATCGCGTCGCTGTCACCGGCTGCATAAGTCTTCCGATCGGGATCGATCGTGGGATAAATTATGCGGCAAATCAAAGTCGCTGCAGCGACCCTTGCTCTTTGTCGGGCGCATGGGGCTGCAGAGCATCGCATGACGCGGCTACCTTCAAGGGCGCCGCACCGCCGAGACAATGTGAGGAGCTCCGCGAATTGTCCACTCGATCGAAATCCTTCGGCGCTCTGGCGCTGGCCGCCACGCTGCTTCTGTCCAATGCGGCCATGGCGCAGACGGCCGCCGTTCGCCCGCCGAGCAATGGCCCCGCATCCGTCGCCGACCTTGCGGCCGGCCTGCTTGATGCGGTCGTGAACATTTCGACGTCCCAGCGCGTCAAGAACGACGACGATGCGCCGACGCCGCAGGTGCCGGAGGGCTCGCCCTATCAGGACTTCTTCGACGAGTTCTTCAAGGGGCAGGGCGACAAGGGCGGCAACCGCCAGCGCACCGTCAATTCGCTCGGCTCCGGCTTCGTCATCGATCCCGCCGGCGTCATCGTCACCAACAATCACGTGATCGAGGGTGCCGACGATATCGAAGTGATCTTCGCCAATGGCAGCAAGCTGAAGGCCAAGCTCGTCGGCAAGGATACCAAGACCGACCTCGCGGTGCTCAAGGTCGAGCCGAAGACGCCGCTGAAGGCAGTACCCTTCGGCGATTCCCGCAAGATGCGGATCGGCGATTGGGTCATGGCGATCGGCAACCCGTTCGGCTTTGGCGGCTCTGTCTCCGTCGGCATCATCTCGGCGCGCGGCCGGAACATCAATGCCGGCCCCTACGACAATTTCATCCAAACGGACGCCGCCATCAACCGCGGCAACTCGGGCGGCCCGCTGTTCAACATGCAGGGCGAGGTGATCGGCATCAACACGGCGATCATTTCGCCGACGGGCGGCTCGATCGGTATCGGCTTCTCGGTTCCGACCGAGCTTGCCGCCAATGTCGTGCTGCAGCTGAAGGATTTCGGCGAGACGCGGCGCGGCTGGCTTGGCGTGCGCATCCAGCCGGTGACGGACGATATCGCTGAAAGCCTGAAGATGGCCTCGCCGCGCGGCGCTCTGGTCTCGGGCATTATCGAGGGCGGGCCGATCGCCAAGGGCGAGATCAAGGCCGGCGACGTCATCATCAAGTTCGATGGCAAGGACGTCTCCGAGATGCGCGACCTGCCGCGGGCGGTCGCCGAAAGTGCCGTCGGCAAGGCCGTCGACGTGGTGATCATCCGCGACGGCAAGGAGCAGACGGTCAAGGTCACGCTCGGACGGCTCGAGGATGGCGAGGGCATCGCCAATGCCGCGGTAACCACCAATGAAGAAGGCGGCGAGGACAAGAAGACGGATCAGCCGCCGGCAGCCGAGCTGCCCGCCACCGACACGGTGCTCGGCATGAAGCTGACCACGCTCAATGCCGAAAGCCGCAAGAAGTTCGGCATTGCCGACGATGTCGAAGGCGTGGTGATCGCCGAGGTCCAGGCAGGCTCTGCCGCCGCCGAGCGGCGGGTGGAGCCGGGTGACGTTATCGTCGAGGTCGGCCAGGAAGCGATGGATACGCCTGACGACGTCTCCGAGCGCGTTGAAGAGCTGAAGTCCGACGGCCGGCGCAATGCGCTGCTGATGCTTTCCAACAAGACCGGCGAATTGCGCTTCGTCACCGTGCGCATGGAATAGGACGGCGTGGCGCGATGGCCTTTTCCTGAATCCTTTCAGGATGATCGCGCCGTTCTCTCCCGGCTTGATTCCGATCCCTGAGATTTCGATTCAAGGCGGTGTCTTCCTTGAACCGGCAGCGGTCGAAGCTCAGTATTATGCGGTGGCGCTTCGGGCGATCTACAGCGTCGCGCGTCTTATTGGACGCGCAAAGGTCGCTGTCGCACTTTGAATTGCTGCATGTTTGGTAGGTCCTGTCTTACGTCCGGCACTGTGGTGACGGGCGGTGGCCGCTGTCTTGGAGGTACCGCCTGCAGCGCCGTTGGGGAAAGCGGTGCGGCGGCCCCCCCCTCAGTCTTTGGCGCAGGGCACGCCGTGGCTGGCGGTCCGTTCCGGTCGGGTGCGGTGTATGTCGTGCCGCAGGGGCTGAAAGGTCATCAGGCGCAGCGCGTCGATCAGGGTCTCGAGGATGGCGTACATGGCCGGATCCTCCTTTCTGGTTCCTCATTTCAACGCACTCGTCGAGGCGCGACGGCTTGCGCAGGTGGAGATGATCCCGGTGATCGCGCCGGAGCTTGCCCGGTCCGGCAGGCCCTTGTTGATGCCTGTCGATCTCATGCAGCATGCGCTCCTGCACGAGGACAATCGCGAAGCATGGCAGCAATGGTTCACTGCTGCCGGGGCGGGACCGGTTCGCATCGAGCGGGGCGCGATCTTTACCGATGGCGCCATGGTGCTGCAGGCGGCGTTGCGCGGCAACGGCGTCGGGTTGGTCGATCGCGACCATGTGCGCGACGAGCTTGCGGCCGGGCGCCTGCTGCAGCCGTTCGATGTCTCGGTGCCCTATGGCGCCTTCTTTCTCGTGGCGCGGCGGTTCGACGCTTTGTCAGAGGCGGCGCAGGCGTTCGTCACTTGGGTCGAACGGAGTTATCCGGGGGCAGGGCGCGGGGGGTGACGTCTCGGATGGCGTTGCGAGATGTTCCGGGTGGGTCGCCCCTCATCCGCCTGCTGGCACCTTCTCGCCGCCTGCGGGGAGCAGGCTCGGATGTGACCGGACTGACAACGCGCAAACGTTGCGGATTGGCGAAGAGGGTTCGGCTTGCGCATCTCTCCCCGCTGGCGGGGAGAGATGTCCGGCAGGACAGTGAGGGGCAAGCGCAGCGTCATGAACTGCAAGCGGCTGACGGATGAACCCGCAAGCCGCCGTTTACCGGCGCCGCGGCGCTTTCACGCCACGTCCTTCGCCCGCTGTGCCTGCCATTCCGCCCGGGTGATTGCGTAGAGCACGTGGCGAACGAGCTGCGGTTTGTCGGCGGGGATGCGCGGGTGGTTGAAGTCGCGTGCGGGGTCGCGGTGCATTCCAAGGCGCGCCATCACCGCCGTCGAGCGTGTGTTGTCGGGGACGGCGAAGGAGACGATTTCGCGAAGGCCTTTTTCGTCGAAGCCGTAGCGCAGGAGGTCGGACGCTGCCTCGGTGATATAGCCCTTGCCCCAGAAGGGGGCGGCGAGCCGCCAGCCGATCTCGACGGTGCCTTTCGGCAGGTGGGGCTCGAGGTCGGTATAGGCGAGGCCGCAGAAGCCGATCGGCCGGTCGTCTTTTTTCAGCGCGACAGCGAAGAAGCCGAGCCCCGTTTCGGCGATGCCCTGGCCGACGCGGTCGAACAGCGCGTCGGTTTCCTCCCGGTTGCGGCGATGGGGGAAGAACGCCATCACCTCGGCATCATTGTTGATCTCGAAGAAGAGATCGCGGTCGGCCTCCTTCCAGGCGCGGATGCGCAGGCGTTCGGTCTCGGAAACGATCATCTGACGAAATCGGTCTTTCGATAGCCCTGCAGATAGAGAAGGGCCGTGAGGTCGCCATGGTCGATGCGGACCTTCGCCTGTTCGGCGACCACGGGCTTGGCGTGCAGCGCAACGCCGGTGCCGGCGAGCTGCAGCATGCCGAGATCGTTGGCGCCGTCGCCGACGGCAAGCGCCTCGTCGGTCGAAATGCCGAGGCGGCCGGCAATGTCGATGAGCGCATCGACCTTGGCCTGTTTGCCGAGGATCGGTTCGGCGACCTCGCCGGTCAGCGTGCCGTCCTTCTCGATCAGCGTATTGGCGCGGTTTTCCTGGAAGCCGAGCATGTCGGCGACCGGGCCGGTAAACACGGTGAAGCCGCCGGAGATGAGGGCGGTGTAGTAGCCCTTCGCCTTCATCGTGGCGATCAGCTCAGGGCCGCCCGGCGTCAGCGTGATGCGCCTGGCGATGACATCGCCTACGACGCTCGAAGGCAGGCCCTTCAGCAGCGCGACGCGCTCGATCAGCGCCGGCTCGAAGGCGATCTCGCCGTTCATGGCGCGGGCGGTGATGGCGGCAACCTTGTCCTTGAGGCCGACTTCGGCGGCAAGTTCGTCGATGCATTCCTGGCCGATCATGGTGGAGTCCATGTCGGCGATCAGAAGCTTCTTGCGCCTGGTGTCGGCGTCCTGGACGGCGACATCGACAGGCGTTCCGTTCAGCGCGCCGCGCAGCGCCGCCTCGGCGGCAAAGGGGTCCGTGCCGTCGGTGAGCGCCAGGTCGCAGGCGACGCCGTCGGCGAGCCAGTAGAGACCGGATGCCCTAACGGCGTCAGCGGCGGCTTCCGCGAGCGCTGGCGTCAGAACAGGATTTGACGGATTGGCGATAAGCGTGGCAACGAGAGCCATGGACAACAACCTTGAAACCGATACGGACGCGATCCTGATAACCGGGCCGACCGCCAGCGGCAAGTCCGCGCTTGCGGTCGAATTGGCGCGCCGGCATGACGGCGTGGTCATCAACGCCGACAGCATGCAGGTCTATGACACTTTGCGGGTGCTGACCGCGCGCCCTGACGAGGCCGATATGGGTGGCGTCGAACACCGTCTCTACGGCCATATGCCTGCCGGTCAGGCCTATTCGACCGGGGCGTGGCTGCGCGAGGCGCAAGCGCTCGTCGCCACGCTGCGCAAGACCGGCCGGTTGCCGGTCTTCGTCGGCGGCACCGGGCTCTACTTCAAGGCGTTGACCGGCGGGCTTGCCGACATGCCCGAAATTCCGGCCGCCATTCGCGAGCGGCTGCGCGAGCGGCTGATGCAAGAGGGGCCGGATGGGCTGCATGCCGAGCTTGCCGCGCGCGACCCGCAGACGGCAGAGACGCTGAAGCCCGGCGACGGCCAGCGTATCGTGCGCGCGCTCGAAGTGGTGGAGGCGACCGGCCAGTCGATCCGCCTCTACCAGCAGAAGAGCGGCCCTGAGATCATCGATCCGCAACGGGCGCGAAAGCTTGTCGTGCTGCCGGATCGCAAGGTGCTGCACGATCGCATCAACCGCCGCTTCGGTATGATGCTCTCCGGTGGGGCGATCGACGAGGTGCGTGCGCTCTTGGCGATGAACCTCGATCCGGCCATGCCCGTGATGAAGGCGATCGGCGTCAGCCAGATTGCCGCGCTCCTGCGCGGCGAGATCGATGAGGCCGAGGTGATCGAGACCGGCGCCGCCGCAACCCGGCAATATGCCAAGCGGCAGATGACCTGGTTTCGCAACCAGCTCGACGACAGCTGGCAGCGCATCGAGAATGCTGCCGAGGCTATTTGAGTTCCGGCGGGCGATCGCACCACCGGATAACGATGTGTAAAATTCAGACTTGCAGGACAAAGCCGCCATTCTCGGCGGCTTTGTCGTTTGGTGCGGAAGTGTCGTGGTCAAGACGCGCCGCGGTCGACGGCGCGGCTATGCGGGCGACCACCTTCGGGATAGGTGATCAGTTGCCTGTTGGCATCGGGATACTAAAACCGTCCTTTGACAACTCATCGCGTAGCCACTGGAATTGTTGGTATTTCGAGATCTCGATCGGACCGGAGTAGCTCGCGCTCTGCAGCTTGCGCGGCGGATACTTTACATAGGTTTCCATCAGCTGTTTGATCGCGTCGCCGATGGTGACCATCGTCCAGGTGCGCTCCGTGTAGTTGTTCATGAAGATGTCGTAGCGCTCCTGCGGGTCCTGCCAAAGATCGAAGACCTGCGGGACCGTTGCGACATATTTGGATGCGCCCTTCCAGCCAAGGTTCGAATCGACCGCCAGTCCTCCCGTCGACTGACCGTCGTCGCCGCGCAAATTGAACACCGCCTTGTAATTGCCGACGCGGGCAGCGCCGGGCGAAAGTTCGTTCTCGGTGAAGTAGAACCAGGACGTGCGTTCCGACTTGCCCGTACCGAGCAGGATCGGCGACATGTCATAGCTGTCGAAGATGGTCGGCTGGCCCTCGCGGTCCTTATCCGGCAGGGCGACGCCGGCGACGGAGGCGAAAGTCGCCATCAGATCAAGCCCGCCGACGATATCGTGGTTCTTGCTGTTTGGCTTGACCTTGCCCGGCCAGACAGCGATGGCGGGAACGCGATTGCCGCCTTCGCGAACGGTACCTTTGGTGCCGCGGAATGGCGTGTAACCGGCGTCGGGGTACACGTCCTGCCAGGCGCCGTTATCGGTGGTGTAGAACACGAGGGTATTTCTGTCCAAGCCGGTTTCATGGAGTTTGTCCATGATGCGGCCAATGCGGGTGTCCAGTTCCACGATGCTGTCGGCATACTTCGATTTCGACATCGACTTATGCTCGAACTCCGGTGCAGGCAGGTTCGGCTGGTGCACCTTCATGAAGTTGACGCTGATAAAGAATGGCTTGTCGGATTTGGATGCGTCGTCGAGGAAGCCAACGGCGGCCTTCTCGACGTAGCTATCGAAGAACGGAATACCGACAACACCCGGTGCACCGTTGATCGTCGGCGTATCGACGTACTGGCCGTTGATCTTGAACTCTTCCACGGCTTTTTCACCCGCTTTGCCTGACAGAGCGCCTTTGGTCACTTTCTGGAACATCGCCCGCAGCTTCGGATCCATGTCGGGGAACCGCAAAATCCGCTCGATGGCAGCCGACCTACCTCGTTACCGTTACAGAGTTGACATTTCTCCACATTAGATCACCCTAAATTGTAATCTGGACTGCAGGGGTAATCTGGTCGTCGGCATTATCTGGAAATGTCTTTCAGGCGGCCATCATGGGGATGGCGGCTTTCGTTTCTCGGGCAGGGTCCGATGGGTACTAAGCGCACAAGACGGATCTTCTTCATCGAGTTCTATCGCCAGCTTGGCGTTGTCTGGCCAATCCTGTCCGGCATGCTTGGCATCATGCTCGGGTGCGGCCTGTTGATCGGGCGAATAGAGGAATGGCGGATGATGGACACGCTGTATTTCACCTTCGTGACCGGTCTTACCATCGGCTACGGCGATCTGGTGCCGAGCCACTTGTCTTCGCGCGTGCTGGCCTTGCTTATCGGTCTTACGGGGATTGTGCTCACCGGCCTCGTGGCAGCCGTCAGTGTCCAGGCGCTGAGGACTACGGCCGATGATAGCAACGGGCGAGATTCGCCAGACTGAGCCTTGTTTGCTGTCGCCGGCCGCATTCCGGTCGAGAAGCCTCGATGCATTTGGGGGTCTCATGAGCCAGCTTTGGCACGAAATTCGGCACACTCCGCTCCTCTGGCTCCTGGTCCTGGGGCCGTTGGTGCTGGTGGCGCATAGTGCCGCACCCGATGCGCACACGCTGCTTTTCCTGCTTTCGGTCTTGGCGATCATTCCGTTGGCAACTTTGTTGAGCCATGCCACCGAAGCCGTCGCCGCCAGGACGGGCGACACGGTCGGCAGCCTTCTCAACGCAACACTCGGCAATCTGACCGAGCTTATCATTGCGCTGGCCGCCTTGCGGCTTGGTCAGTACACGCTGGTGAAGGCCTCATTGGCCGGCGCCATCGTCTGCAACACGCTTTTCATGCTGGGCGCTTCATTCCTGCTCGGCGGCCTGAAATACCACGTTCAGGACTACAATCGCGTCGGCGCCCGCCTGCAGACGAGCATGCTTTTCCTGGCAACGATCGCCCTTATCGTTCCGTCGGCAATGGCCGAGGCCGATAGTCTCGCAGCGGCACCGGACTTCATGCAGGAGTTGAGCTTCGGTCTGGCGATCGTTCTGATCATCGCATACGGGTTGGGCTTGTTCTTCTCCCTGAAAAGCCATCGCGAATTCTTCGGCAGCGTCGAGCATGCTGCCACCTCGGACGATGCTCCCTGGCCGTTGAGTGTTGCGCTTGCGACGTTGGCCGCCGTGACGGTCATGGTCGCCCTAGTCAGCGAAGTCTTCGTGGAATCGGTGCAGCAGGCGGCCGAGACGTTCGGAATGACGCCGGCATTCGTCGGGTTTATCGTCGTGGCACTGGTGGGGGCGGCGGCCGAAATGGCGTCGGCATTTTCCGGCGCTCGCAAAAACCGGCTGGACCTGAGCGTCGGCATTGCGCTCGGTAGTGCTGCCCAGATTGCCCTTTTCGTTGCTCCCGTTCTCGTGCTTTTGAGCTACGTCATCGGGCCGACGCCGATGGACCTGCAGTTCTGGCCGGGTGCGGTCACCATGGTGCTGCTCTCCACCATGACGGCCTTCATCGTCACGACCAGCGGCCGGGCCGCGTGGTTCGTAGGCGTGCTGATGCTCATGGTCTATGTGATCTTCGCCATGACGCTGTATCTGCTGCCGCCCAAGCTCTTGTGAGCTCGCACGCAGGCAAAGGACCCAGCTGTTCAGGGCAGGTTGATCTGCCAGGAAACGCCGAAGCGATCGTTGACCCAGGTGAAACGCCGGCTGAAGCCGTAATCCTCCGGTGGCATCAGTATCTTGCCGTCCTCAGCAAGAGCGGTGGAAAGACGAGTGAGTTCTTCCTCGCTGTCGCAATCGATGAAAAAGGAGAAGGACGGGGTGAAATCGAAGGCGTGGCTGACCGGGCTGTCGATGCATTTCACCGTCTGGCCGCCAAGGCGGAAGGCTGCCACCTTGACGCTGCCTTCGGCACCCTGTTCGCCAGGGCCATAGCGCTCGATCGACAGGATCTCGGCATCGGGAAACAGCGAGACGTAGAGCGCCATCGCGGTCTCGGCCCTGTTGCTGCCTTGGAACATCAGGAAAGGGGTGACGGCTGCTACCATGTCTGCCTCCTGCGTCGAATGTTTTGGCCGCACGCCGCGGCGCTGTTTTGATGTCGGCTTGGCCCCGTACTGGAGAACGGCCAGGTCGGCCCTGCGGTTCCCGCTCCTTTGACGCGCCCGTGCCTTTGCTGGCGCGAACGCGGGCGCACTTTTGCCGCACGCGGCGGGGGCGCACAAGTCTGTCCGATCTGCTGATGTCCGGTGGGGAGGGTGAAAACGCCTTGAGGGGCCGGCGCGAGCCGAAGCCTGCCGAGGCGCACCTGCGCGTCTCAGGGTTTGCGGATGATGCTGCCGAGCGGCCGCTTGAGCAGGCTGTCGCGCAGCGAGCCTTCGCGTCGCGGTTCGGTGGCGGGGCGGACAGCATAGGCATCAGTCGGTGGCGGCGGGCGATAGCCGGCCGCCGGCTCCGGTGTCTCGGTCAGAAGCTGCTGGCGGATCTGGTTGAAACGCTCGAGCTGCGGATTGCCGGGCTCGGGCGCGCGGGGCAGCATGTCGGGGCGATAGGGCTCGATCTCCGCTACGTCATCGTCGTCGAAGCCGGCAGGCGCCGGTTCGTCGCGGGTCTCGGGGCCCAGTTCTGCGGCCCAGAGCCGCTCGTCCTGCTCGTCGGTGGTGGCGGCCGCCAGATAGCTCTGCTGGAAATTCGAGATGTTCGGGCCGGTGATCGCCCGCATGCGGTTGACGATCGAGCGGATGTCGACGGTCGGCGGCGCGTCCTCGTCGACCCGGTCGATAATCCCGTGGGCGCGGGGCAGCCGCTCCTCGTTGACGCGGGTAAAGCGCATTCGCATGGGCACGGCGACCGCCTCGCCGAAGGCGATGGCTTCGCCGTTGCCAATCGATGAGATGAAACTGGTGGTCGAGATCGACGAGTTGGGAATGGCCGAGCGGATGATCTCCTGGTCGCGGTCGTTGGCGAGCCGCATGGCAAAGACCGTCGAGCACTGCGACAGGATCGTCGGGTCGAGTTCGCCCGGACGCTGGGTGATGATGCCGAGCGAGACCCCGTATTTTCGGCCTTCCTTGGCGATGCGGGCGATCGCCTGGCGCGTCGGCAGGAAGCCGAGCGACGGGTCGGCGGGCACATAGCGGTGTGCCTCTTCGCACACGACCAGCATGTGGATGCCGCCACTGCTCCAAAGGCCGATTTCGAACGCCATGCGGCAAAGCACCGAGGCGACGGAATTGACGACTTCCGACGGGATGCCTGCGAGTTGGAAGGTGGCGATCGGCCGGCCCTCGCCGGGAATGCGGAAGACCTTGGCGATCGTGTCCTGGATCGTGTCGGAGATCGTGTTCGACGAGAACATGAAGTGGTAGCGCGGGTCGTTGATCGCCGAGACGATCCTGACCTTGAGCGAACGCAGATGCGGCTTGTCGTTTCGCCCTTCGAGCCGGCCAATGCGCTCGTCGATCAGCGCCAAGAGGTCGGCGATGCGATAGGGCACGGGGGTATCGGCGGTAATCGAGCTCTTTTCCGTCTGGCGGCGCACGAGGCCGGACTCGGCGCTGCCCTTGAAGGCTTTCTTGGCGTCGGGAATGACGTCGCGCAGGATGTCGAGTTCTTCGGGGATGGCGGGACGGCCACGGAAAATGACCTCGGCGAACTCCTCCAGCCGGAAGAACCAGAACGGCAGGTCAAGCGTATCGGGGTCGATGACGACAGCAAGTTCCGGGAAGGCGGCGGCAAATTCGTTGTGCGGGTCGAGGATCAGCACGCGCAGTTTCGGATCGGCGGCAATCGCCTTGTTGAGCAGCAGCGTCACGGCGGTCGACTTGCCGACACCCGTGGTGCCGACGATGGCGAAATGCTTGGCCAGCATCGACGGCACATGGATCGTCGCGTCGAGGCTTTCGTCCTGGGTCAGCTTGCCGATGATGCAGCAATCGTCCTGGCCGGAATCGTAGATGCGGGCGAGATCGGCGGTGCGAATGCGATGGGCGACCGCACCAAGGTAGGGATACACGCTGATGCCGGCGGAAAACTCCTCACGGCCTCCGGGGCCGACATGGACTTCTCCCATCAGCTCGACCTCGATGCGGAAGGTGTTGTCGGTGTCTTCGCCCCATTCGCTGCTGGCCGTCTGCATGGAATAGACGAGGGCAACCACACGGTTTCTTCCGACCGTGATCGAGATCAGCCGGCCGACCGACCAGAGTTCCGTCAGCGAGGTTTCGCCCTTTTCCGCGACGGCAGCAATGGTTGCGCGCGAACCGCTGCACGCGACGACGCGGCCGAGGAAGCGATTGCCGGGCTTCAAGCCGTCGCGGCGATCCTGCTCTCCGGCACGCATCGAGGAATGAAGATCATTGTTCAGCAACGCACAACCCCGGCACAACGGTCCTTCATGTTAGCGCGGGGGATTTAACAAGTGGTTTCGGCATTGGCTGCGACGATCAGGCGCGAACGCTGCCAGCGACGCATGGCTGGTGCATTGCTCGCATCAATTTATGCGCGTACTCTAATATAATGAATTCAAAGTGTGCCTGAGCCACGGGAGATTTTCCTCATGAAAATTTGTCACAGCATGCTTGCGGGCGCAGGTTTTCTCGCCATGAGTTGCATCCCCGGGTTGGCGCAGGAGGTCAAAGGTCTCCCGGGTTCTCCGGACGCCACGATCACGATTGACGGCAAGCAGCTTCCCCAAGCCGATCCGCGCTTCGGCGGCGTGATCAATCAAAAGGCCTCGGAGTCGCAGCCCTGGTGGGCCCCGCGCATCGCGCCGCCGCAGGGCGCTCCCAACGTGCTGCTTATCATGACGGACGATGTGGGCTTCGGTGCGCCCGGCACCTTTGGTGGCGTCGTCCCGACGCCTGCTCTCGATCGCATCGCCAACGAGGGCCTGCGTTTCACGAACTTCCACTCCACATCGCTGTGCTCGCCTTCACGAGCGGCATTGATTACCGGCCGCAACCATCACGTCGCCGGCTTCGGTGTCGTTGGTGAGATGGCAACGGGATATCCTGGCTATAACTCGATCATCCGCAAGGAGAACGGCACCATCGGCACCATTCTCAGGGACCATGGCTATGCCACCTCGTGGTTCGGCAAGAACCACAACACGCCCTTCTATCAGTCAAGCCAGGCGGGCCCGTTCGACCAATGGCCGAGCGGAATGGGCTTCGAATATTTCTACGGCTTCGTCGGGGGCGACGCGAGCCAGTGGCAACCGAACCTGTTCCGCAACACCACGGCCATCTACCCGTTCGAGGGCAAGCCCGATTGGAACCTGACCACGGCAATGGCCGACGATGCCATACAGTACATGACGCAGTTGAAGGAGATCGCGCCAGACAAGCCGTTCCTCGTCTACTACGTGCCCGGCGGCACCCACGCGCCGCACCATCCCACGCCGGAATGGATTAAGAAGATCGGCGATATGCATCTCTTCGACGAGGGCTGGAACAAGCTTCGCGAGACCATCTTTGCCAACCAGAAACGGCTGGGCATCATGCCCGAAAATGCCAAGCTGACGCCTTGGCCGAAGGAACTGCCGGAATGGGATACCCTCAATCTTGAGCAGAAGAAGCTCTTCATCAAGCAAGCGGACGTTTATGGAGCCTATCTCGCCTATACCGACAATGAGATCGGCAGGGTCATCCAGGCGGTCGACGATCTGGGCGAACGCGACAACACGCTGATCATCTACATCAGCGGCGACAACGGTGCGAGCGCCGAAGGCATGGTCAACGGCACGCCGAACGAGTTCACGACGTTCAACGGCGTTCCGGTCCCGGTGAAAGACCAGTATCTCTGGTACGAATTCTGGGGGTCGGACCGCACGTTCCCGCATTTCTCCGCTGGTTGGGCGTGGGCGATGGGCACGCCGTTCAAATGGATGAAGCAGGTGCCGTCGCACTTCGGCGGAACGGCTCAGGGCATGGCGATGTCGTGGCCGGGCCACATTGTTGACGCGGGAGGTATCCGCCGGCAGTTCCACCATTTCATCGACATCGTGCCGACGATCCTTGAGGCGACCGGTATCACAGCGCCGGACACGATCAACGGCATCCAGCAGCGCCCCTTCGATGGCGTGAGCATGATGTATACCTGGGACAAAGCCAACGCCGAGGCGCCATCCACGCGCAAGACCCAATATTTCGAGATGCTCGGCAATCGCGCCATCTATCACGACGGCTGGGTGGCGGCGACGACGCCAGCGACCCTGCCGTGGGAGCTGAGCGCCAAGACGCCTCCCGATGTGATCTCCGGATACAAATGGGAGCTCTACAACGTCAAGGACGACCCCACCCAGTTCGACGACCTTGCCGCCAAGATGCCAGACAAGCTTAAGGAAATGCAGGCGCTGTTTTATTCGGAGGCAGCAAAACACGACGTCTTGCCGCTGGATAACTCCACGCTCGCCCGCTGGAACGCGCCTCGTCCGAGCCTGACGGCGGGACGGGCGGAATTCACCTATTCGGGCGAACTAAGCGGTGTGCCAGCCAGTGCTGCGCCGAAAATACTGGACAAGTCCTACAGCATCACGGCCGAAGTCGAGATACCCGAAGGCGGAGCGGAAGGCATGATCGTCACCGAGGGTGGGAGGTTCGGCGGTTACGGGCTGTTCCTGAGCAAGGGAGAACTGGGATTCGGGAGCGGTAAGGTCGTCTTCCTCTATAACCTGCTCGACCTCAAACGAACCACATGGGAAGGGCCCACACTGGATGCCGGCAAGCACACCATTGTCTTTGACTTCAAGTCGGACGGCCCAGCGCTGGGTCAAGGTGGCACGGGTATCTTGACCGTGGATGGCAAGGAAGTGGTAAGGAATTCGCTGGATCACACCACGCCGATCACGTTTCCGGAAGACGAATCTTTCGATGTTGGCCTGGATACGCGCTCCGGCGTCGCGATGATCGAGTATCGCTACGATCCACCTTTCAGGTTCACCGGCAAAATCGACAAGTTGACTTTCAAGTTGAGCGAGCAGCCAACAGCGAAGCCTTAGGCTGTTCAGGCAGCCTTGAAGCGCATGGTTGAATGAAAGGTATATGCTGGTGAGTTCGATGAAAACGGTCCTGATGTTCGCCGCCGTCAGCGAGGCGGCCACGGGGATGGCGTTACTCATCGCCCCGTCGTTTGTGGCGGAACTGTTGTTCGGCGAGCCCCTGGCCGGCGCGGGAGCGTCGGCTGCTCGCGTGGCCGGGATCGCCCTGATCGCATTGGGGCTCGCCTGCTGGCGGCATTCGCCTCTGGTCGGCATGTTGACCTACAATGTGGCCGTGACGCTTTATCTTGCCTATCTCGCTGTCGCCGGTGAGCTGACCGGCGTCCTGCTGTGGCCGGTCGTCGCGCTTCATGCCGTCTTTTCCATCCTTTTGTCGCGCGCTTGGCTCGTCGCTCCGGAGCGTTGAACGAAGATCCCAGTTCAGGACGCGGAATCTCGGGGACGACAACCTTGATTGAAGGCCACGGCGGCTGACCTGTTCGCAATAACGGGGAAGTTCGGGAAACCATACGTCCTGTCGCAAACGTAATTCAACCAAACGGTTGACTATTTGCCAGTGCGCGCGTACATTCAACCAAATGGTTGAATTATAGGTGCCTGAGATGATGTTCGTCTTTCACCCCGACCACCTGCCGAATGCCCAAGAACGCTTCTGGACCGACCGTCTCGACAGGCTCGAGAGGGCGTTGAGCCAGCGCGTGTCTCCATCAACGGAAAACCACGGCCCGACCGGCCGTGGCCAGACCAAAGCCGACCCGATCGAACCTCGCCCGGCCTTTCCGGGCCCGACAAACCCAAGTCCGACAAACCCAAAAAGGAGACGACAGATGAACGACCTTTCGACCCTGGACACCTATGGCGTGCTGAGTGAACCGGACACGTTGAAGATGACGCGGCTACTACCCGGGCCGATCGAGCGAGTCTGGGCCTATCTGACCGAAAGCGACCTGCGCCAGCAGTGGTTGGCGTCAGGCCAGATGGAGATGAAGGTAGGCGCGCCGGTCGAACTCGTCTGGCGCAACGACGAACTCACCAACCCGCCCGGCGAGCGCCCGGCCGGTTTTCCCGAAGAGCATCGGATGCAGAGCCAGATCACCGACCTCGACCCGCCGAGAAAGCTCTCGATAAGCTGGGCCGGTAGTGGTGACGTTTCCTTCGAGCTGGAGACGGTGGGCAACAGGGTGCTGTTGACCGTGACCCACCGCAGCATTGCCGACCGCGCCACCATGCTGATGTTCGGTGCCGGCTGGCACATGCATCTCGACATTCTGGCTGCTCGTGCCAACGGCACGGAGCCGCAACCTTTCTGGGACGGCTGGAACCGCCTGATGAAAGACTACGACCAACGGCTGCCTGCCTGAAGGGGAGCGCCGGTCACAACAGGCGTGTGGCGATGCAGGGCTTCTCGCTCCGAGAGCCCGATGCCGCACGCCGGCTGTGCTCCAGAAATCTGTTCGCGCAAAAAAAGTGCGACGACGAGTCGGATGTCCGAGCCCGGAAGCGTCCTTGTGCCGAGGGGACGGTGTGTGTGCCTTGCGTGGAGTTTCCGTCCGGGCCGGCGCAAGCCGGGCCGCTTGAAGAACAGCAGTCGAGATGAGGTACGAGGAGATACCACATGCACAATTCCCGATATCGCTGGGTGATCGTCGCGGCGGGCGGCCTGTTGGGCTGCATCGCCATCGGCGCCATGTTTTCGCTGCCGGTGTTTCTTCGGCCGATCTCGCAGGATACCGGCTGGTCCGTCACCGGCGTCTCCAGCGCGATGACCATCGGCTTTCTATCCATGGCGGCGGCAAGCATCGCCTGGGGCAGCCTCTCGGACCGGCTGGGCGCCCGGATGATCGTGCTGATCGGGTCGGTTATTCTTGCCGGGAGCCTGCTTTTGGCAAGCCGGGCGACATCGCTCATCGAGTTTCAGATCGTCTTCGGCCTTCTCGTCGGCGCGGCGACCGCGGCGATCTTTGCGCCGATGATGGCCTGCGTCACCGGCTGGTTCGATACCCATCGCAGCCTGGCGGTATCCCTGGTTTCTGCCGGCATGGGCATGGCGCCGATGACCATGTCGCCGCTGGCGGCATGGCTCGTCTCCATCTACGATTGGAGAACGGCGCTGCAGATCATCGCGGTCATCGTTGCCGCCGTGATGATACCGACGACGCTCTTGGTGCGCCGCCCGCCGGTTCAGGAAGACGAAAACACCGCTTCGGCAATGGATAGCGGGCCGCAATCGTCAATGTCGGTCAGCCAGGCCGTCCGGTCCCCGCAATTCATCGTGCTTCTGCTGACGAACTTTTTCTGCTGCGCCACCCATTCGGGCCCGATCTTCCATACGGTGAGCTACGCGGTCACCTGCGGCATCCCGATGATAGCTGCCGTTTCGATCTACAGCGTCGAAGGGCTCGCGGGCATGGGCGGCCGCGTCGCCTTCGGCCTGCTCGGGGACCGGTTCGGAGCCAAGCGCATTCTGGTTCTGGGACTGCTGATCCAGGCGTTCGGCGCGCTTGCCTATGTCTTCGTCAGCGAACTGGGGGCGTTCTATGCGGTGGCGGTGCTGTTCGGCTTCATCTATGCCGGTGTCATGCCGCTTTATGCGGTGCTGGCGCGCGAGAATTTTCCGCAGCGGATGATGGGCACGGTGATTGGCGGCACGGCCATGGCAGGTAGCCTTGGCATGGCGACCGGACCCTTGGCCGGTGGCCTGATCTATGACGCCTTCGCCAGCTACGCCTGGCTCTATATCGGTGCCTGGGGCATCGGTCTCGGCGCCTTCCTGATCGCCTTGACCTTCAGGCCATTCCCCAAAGGCGTGCCGGTGCCCGTACCGGCACAGTGATCATCGGGCGATAGCCCACGTGGACGGCCGCGAGGGCTTGGATCAGGTCCGCCTCGCTCGGTCAGCGCCCGGGTACCAGGCGAAGTTCGAGGACCGGCCCGTGTACGGAGGCGGGCAAGCGACGGGCTGGGCCGCGTCAATGACGCGACACGCAGCGGGTCGGCAAACCCAACGGTGACCGGGAACTGGAACGGTTGCTCGGCGATCTCGTGGCTAAGCTGGTCAACGCATGACGTCGGCGGAGCTTTCGGCCGCGATCAAGGGAGCTTTGGTCCGTGAACGGGCAGGGCCGGCTCTGTCGCAACCGCTCTATTGGTGGGAGTTCATGTCGAAGACGACCCAGCGGAAGAACAGGTAGATGGCGCCAGCGCTGATGACCAGCGGCGAGAGTACGGAAAGGTCAAGCATATCATTGCCTTGTTTTTTAGCACTGCATCATGCAGCCGGGCCATCTTTCCCCAGGCCACTTAAGTTTAAGTGGATCGATATGGTAAACGGAAGGGATTGGTGGCGATGGCGCGACGTTGCCTCATGGGCGCTTGCGGCGGCGGCGGCCCGGTTTCGTGCAATCCGATATCTCCCGGAAAAAGCGTTGACGCTTCCGGCTTTTGCGTTTAACAAATCGTCCCATGATAAATTTTGCGGTTATTCTTGTGGTGGGACGGCGCATGGGCAGGATGGTGTAACCATCCGGCAGTAGCCACCCATGCGCTAAACGAGGCTCCTGACGGGGCCTTTTTTTATGCCTTCAAACAAGCTAAGCACCCAACTGGGAAAAGGGATGGAAGCAAGTCAATGAGCGGTACAGAGAACCAGATGACAGGCGCGGAGATCGTTCTCCAGGCACTGAAGGACAATGGCGTCGAGCATATCTTCGGCTATCCCGGTGGCGCCGTGCTTCCGATCTACGACGAAATTCACCAGCAGGAAGATATCCAGCACATCCTCGTTCGCCACGAGCAGGGCGCCGGCCACATGGCCGAAGGCTATGCCCGCTCCACCGGCAAGGTCGGCGTCATGCTGGTTACCTCCGGTCCCGGAGCCACCAACGCCGTCACCCCGCTGCAGGACGCGCTGATGGATTCCATCCCGCTCGTCTGCATCTCCGGCCAGGTCCCGACCTCTCTGATCGGCTCGGACGCCTTCCAGGAGTGCGACACGATCGGCATCACCCGGCCGTGCACCAAGCACAACTGGCTGGTTCGCGACGTCAACGATCTCGCCCGCGTTATCCATGAGGCGTTCCGCATCGCCCAGTCCGGCCGTCCGGGTCCTGTCGTTGTCGACATCCCGAAGGACGTGCAGTTTGCGACCGGCACCTATACGCCGCCGTCGGCCGTTCCGGCCCAGACGAGCTACCAGCCGAAGACGCAGGGCGATCTGAAGAAGATCGAGGAAGCCGTCGAACTGATGAAGACGGCCCGCCGTCCGATCATCTATTCCGGTGGCGGTGTCGTCAATTCCGGCCCTCAAGCCTCGCAGCTGCTGCGCGAACTGGTCGAGCTCACCAATTTCCCGATCACCTCGACGCTGATGGGGCTGGGGGCCTATCCTGCTTCCGGCAAGAACTGGCTCGGCATGCTGGGCATGCACGGCACCTACGAAGCCAACATGGCGATGCATGACTGCGACGTCATGATCTGCGTCGGCGCGCGCTTCGACGACCGCATCACCGGCCGCCTCAACGCGTTCTCGCCCAACTCCAAGAAAATCCACATCGACATCGATCCGTCGTCGATCAACAAGAACGTTCGCGTCGACGTGCCGATCCTCGGCGATGTCGGCTCGGTTCTCGAAGACATGGTCCGGCTTTGGCGTGCGGCCACAAAGGCGGACGACAAGACACGGCTGGCCGACTGGTGGGAAGGCATCGTCAAGTGGCGGGCGCGCAACTCGCTGGCCTATGCCGCCAACGACGACGTCATCATGCCGCAATACGCGATCCAGCGGCTCTATGAGTTGAGCAAGGGTCGCGACACCTACATCACCACCGAAGTCGGCCAGCATCAGATGTGGGCCGCCCAGTTCTTCGGCTTCGAACAGCCGAACCGCTGGATGACCTCGGGTGGTCTCGGCACGATGGGTTACGGTTTCCCGGCTGCCATCGGCGTCCAGGTCGCGCATCCCGACAGCCTCGTCATCGACATTGCCGGCGATGCCTCGATCCAGATGTGCATCCAGGAAATGTCCTGCGCGGTCCAGTACGGCCTGCCGGTCAAGATCTTCATCCTCAACAACCAGTACATGGGCATGGTGCGCCAGTGGCAGCAGCTGCTTCACGGCAACCGTCTGTCGCATTCCTACACCGAGGCGATGCCTGACTTCGTCAAGCTGGCGGAAGCCTATGGCGGTGTCGGCATCCGCTGCGACAAGCCGGGCGAACTCGACGATGCGATCCGTCGCATGATCGACACGCCGGCGCCGGTCATCTTCGATTGCCGCGTTGCCAACCTCGCCAACTGCTTCCCGATGATCCCATCGGGCAAGGCGCACAACGAGATGCTGTTGCCGGACGAAGCCACGGACGAAGCGGTCGCCAACGCGATCGACGCCAAGGGCCGCCAGCTGGTTTGAGATAGGGACAGGAAACAATAAAATGAGCGCACACCTTCAACCGACCGGTTCCGCCTATTTCATCGCCAAGGAAACCGAAGTCGCCGAAACGCACACGCTTTCGGTTCTCGTCGACAACGAGCCGGGCGTTCTCGCCCGGGTCATCGGCCTGTTCTCCGGCCGAGGCTACAACATCGAGAGCCTGACCGTTTCGGAAACGGAACATCAGGCGCATCTCTCGCGCATCACCATCGTCACCCGCGGCACGCCGCACGTGCTCGACCAGATCAAGAACCAGCTCGAGCGGCTGGTTCCGGTCCACCGGGTCGTCGATCTCACCGTGCGTGCCGGCACGCTTGGCCATGACCGCCCGGTCGAGCGCGAGCTGGCGCTCGTCAAGGTGCATGGCTCGGGCGACCATCGCGTCGAGGCCCTGCGGTTGGCAGATGCCTTCCGTGCTTCCGTCATCGACGCCAATATCGATCACTTCGTGTTCGAGATCACCGGCAAGTCGTCGAAGATCGAACAGTTCATCGCCATCATGAAGCCGCTCGGTCTCATCGAAGTCTGCCGCACCGGCATCGCCGCGATGAACCGCGGCCCGCAGGGGATGTGATTGTAGGTTAGCGGGTAGGGGGGTGACCCTTGTCTGGCCTATCTGAGCCAGGCGGGGGGTGTTTGCCCCACACCTCAGCCCTCTCCCCGCAGGCGGGGAGAGGGGGTGCAACTTCGAGTTTGCGCAACTGGAGCGTTTCCGGTTTAGACAGAGTCGCAGAAACGCTCTATCTCCCTGTTTTGACACATTTCCTGACGGAAAACCGCTTCGCACTTTTCCTGGAAATGCTCTAGGTGGCGACTGCCACCCGTCCCCCCGATTCTTCCCTGACAAGCTCGCACCTCGATCGGCCTTGCTGCCAAAGTCAAAAAAGATCAAATTGATTCTTGTATCTGTTCATCGGGGGAATGGCAGATAGGCGGCGCTGGGGAGCTGACATCCTTTTACCTGGCAGAGAATGCAAATTACCCGTTCCGTTACCGGGGAAACATTAGTGGTGAATGAACCGCGATAATTCTCAGGAGCTCACAAAATGGCAAGCAGCAAGCGGCCCTATGATGAGACACTTTTGCGGAAGGCCTTCGATGTGGCGCGGCGTTCGCGCGAGGGCGGGGATCACCCGTTTGGTTCAATTCTCGCCGACCGTGACGGCAATGTCTTACTGGAACAGTGCAACGGCTACAGTTCGGAAGGTGGCGACCGCACGGCCCACGCGGAGCGGCTTTTAGCCACGCGCGCCGGCAAAGCCTATGATTTGGATTTTCTTGCCGGATGCACGATGTACACGTCCGCGGAGCCATGCGCCATGTGCTCAGGCGCGATCTATTGGGCAGGCATAGGGCGCGTCGTGTTTGGCCTGTCCGAGAGAGAGATGAAACAACAGATAGGCGCGAGCGAGGAAAATCCGACGCTTGATCTCCCCTGCCACATCGTGTTCGCCGCCGGTCAGCGCCCAACGGAAGTCGTCGGCCCCATGCTTGTGGACGAGGCGGCGAAACTCCACGAAGAATACTGGTCTCGTCGTTAAAGCGTTTCCGATTTAAACGGAGTCGCAGAAACGCCCTATCTCTTTGTTTTTACGCATTTCCTGACGGAATGCCGCTTCGCACTTTTCCTGGAAATGCTCTGGATCGCGACGATCCTATGAGTCCAATGGATTGGAGTCTGGTGGCAGTTTCTGCCTAATTGCGCAAGTTTGCCGCATCTATCCTTCTCCCCGCAGGCGGGGAGAAGGTGGCCGGCGGGCCGGATGAGGGGCGGGCGGAACGCTGTGCAAGTCGCCAGGAAACTTCGACAGGCCAGGCAGTTGGCTAATCCCGTAAACAGCCTACACGCGATAGGGGCACGCCATTCTCCCGCATTCCGGCCCACTGCATGTATCCTAAGGATACATGCAGCAATTCAAAGTGCTACAGCGACCTTTGCGCGCCTAATAAGACGCGCGGCGCTGTAGTGCCGGAATCCAGCGACTCGACGTCCGTCGGGTCAAAAGACCTTTCAGCCCAAAGACTTGGGCTGGCTGGATTCCTGTGACAAGCACAGGAATGACGGGGGGGTTGGCCGGTCCCCAGCGTCTCCACGACCCGTCATCATGAGAGCTGAACCTGCCAATTTCTGCCGGAAAGATCCGAGTGGGGCCTTAAACGGTCGGCCCTCAAATCATCTCCAACGACCTTTTGCGCTTCGGTGGCGGGAAGGCGTTGTCGAGGGTCGCGAGGTTTTCCGGGGTCAGGTGGATGTCCATCGCGTCGCGGTTTTCGCGGGCGCGTTCCGCCGAGCCAGTCTTGGGGATCGAGATCACGCCGGGGCGGGTTTTCAGGAAGGCGAGTGCGATCTGCGCCGGCGTTGCCTGGTGCGCCTTGGCGATGTGGACGAGATCCGCGTTGCGCAAGAGCCGGCCCTCGTCGAGCGGCGAATAGGCCATGACGGCGACACCGCGCTTCTGGCACCAGGGCAGGAGATCATATTCGATGCCGCGCCTTGAGAGATTGTAGAGAACCTGGTTGGCGGCGACGTTCTTGCCGCCGGGAACCGCCAACAACTCCTCCATGTCGTCGACATCGAAGTTGGAAACGCCCCAGGCGCCGATCTTGCCGGCCTTCTTCAGGGCTTCGAACGCCGCCACCGTCTCGGCGAGCGGATAGCCGCCGCGCCAGTGCAGCAGGTAGAGATCGATATGGTCGATGCCGAGATGCTTCAGGCTGCGCTCGCAGGCGGCCTCGGTGCCGATCCGGCTGGCATTGGAGGGCAGCACCTTGCTGACGATGAAGGCTTCGTCGCGCCGGCCTTTGACCGCCTCGCCGACGACGCGCTCCGAGGCGCCGTTGCCGTACATTTCGGCGGTGTCGATCAGCGTCATGCCGAGGTCGAGGCCGGCCTGCAGGCTCTTCACTTCCTCTGCGGCGCGCGAGCGCTCGTCGCCCATGCGCCAGGTGCCCTGGCCGAGAACCGGAACGGAGCGTCCATCGATGAGCGTGGTGGTCGGGATCGGATCGTGCATTCGGCTTTCCCCTTGGTCGGACGTGGACGGGATTAAGCGTTGGGCGGGTCCCAGCGTTTCGTATGTCGCAATCTAGCGCAATCGGCGGGTCTTTCGAGGTGCCTTTTCTCGGCGCGCAGGCGCGTTGCTGGTCGCGATATCTCGGGCGCGGAACTCGACCCAACTCCCGTTCCGTCCTATCAGGCCGGTGGTCGCCCGATGTTGTCACCGTGACAATTCCGGGCTGGTTGCCAGGATTAGGTCAATTATGTTGACCTAATCCTGGTGGAGGAAGATAATGCAGGCCGATACGCTCCTGGCGTTGTTTCTGTTCGCGCTCACGACGTCGATTACGCCGGGCCCGAACAATATGATGCTCTTTGCCTCGGGCGTGAACTTCGGCTTCGTGCGCACCATCCCGCATATGCTGGGGATCGGTGCCGGTTTCTTCTCGCTGCTGATCGCCGTCGGTCTCGGCCTGGGCGCGCTTCTCCACGCCGTACCGTTGCTCTACACCACCCTGAAGTTTGCCGGCGGTGCCTATCTCGTCTGGATCGCCTGGAAGATCGGCACCTCGCGCTCGCTCGGCGAAGGCAAGGCCGGCGCCGTGCCGATGACCTTCCTGCAGGCGGCGGCCTTCCAATGGGTCAATCCCAAGGCCTGGGTCATGGCAGTCTCGGCAATGGCGACCTATACCGGCGGCGAAAGCTACATCGCCAGCGTGCTTGCCGTCGGCCTGGTCTTTGCCCTCGTCAACGTACCGAGCGTCTCCACCTGGGCCGGTTTCGGCTCGGCCCTGCGCCAATGGCTGTCGGAGCCCGCACGGCTCAAATGGTTCAACATCACCATGGCGGTGCTGCTCGTCGTCAGCCTGTGGCCGATGCTAAAATAGCTGGAACTGCGGCTTTGCCAGCATCAGCCAGAAAATGCCGACAACGGCAAAGAAGGCCGGGAAGCCGCAGGCAAACCAGATGGCATAGAGCCGATCGAAGGCCGGCGGCAGCGGCGTGTTCTCCGCCGCAGCAAGCTGCGCCAGATTGCGCAGCCGGATCTGGATCCAGACCACGGGAAGCCAGAACAGGCCGGTGACGACATAGAGGATCAGCGACAGCGCGATCCACCCTTCCGCAAGCGACCAGCCGATGCTTGTCGCCAGCAGATATCCGGTGATCGGCTGAAACACCACGGCTGTGGCGGTGAAGACCGTATCTGCGACCACGACTGTGCCGGCGACATGGGCGATCAGCCGCGCATCGCGCGTGCGGCTCGCCATCAGCATGAAGAAGGCGATGCCGGCGCCGGTACCGAAGAGCACGGTGGCGCCGATGACATGGGCGAGGCGCAGGAGGTCGTCCGGAAACATCAGCGTTCATCCCGAATGGCGAGGGTGGCAAGCGTCAACAGGATCGACGGCAGAACCTTGACGAGCGGCCCGAGCGGATCGGTCCAGAGTTCGGGCTCCGCCAGGGTTGCGGAGGCGAGATAGGCGGCGGTCAGCGCCAGCATTCCCAAGAGCGCCTGTTTCGCCCACGGGCGGACGAGCACCGCGGCTCCGAGCACGATATCGGCAAGGCAGGTCAACAGCGTCAACGCCGTTGCCGGGCCTTCGGCCAGGAACCGCAGGAAATGCTGTCTCGCCGCATCGATGGCAAAGAGCGGGACCAGCCCCGAAAGCAACCAGAAGGCCGACAGCCCGACGATCAACAGTGGTTTCAAAAGATAAAGCCGGGCAAACCAGAGATCCTGCACGCCGGATGGCACAGCCGAAAGGCTTTGGCGGGCCGACAGAAACGGCACCGGGGCGTGAGCGTCATCCTCGGCTGAGACGCCGCCGGCCATCACCGAAAGCGCAGTCGAGCGCAGTGGCGAGCGCCAGCCGAGCCGTCCGGCGATATCGGCAAGGAGCCCGACGGGTGCGGCGAGCGGGGCCGGCAGCGAAACGATCCTAGCTGGCGATAGGCCAAGCCATTGGCGGTGCAGCGCGACGAGCTCGGCAAGGGGTGGCCGCTCTGGGTGGCCGAGCACGAGGTCGCTTCGTTCGGGCAGGAGACCTGCGACGGCGGCGCTGACCGCCTCGGTGACATCGCTAAGGGCAACTGTTTCGACGCGGCTTTGCGCGTGGACGAGCGGGATCGCGAAGGGCAGGGCGGCAAGCGCCCTGAGCAGGGCCGAGCCGCCATGGGCATTGCGGCCGAGCACCAGCGCCGGCCGCAGAATGACATGCGACACGCCGCTTTCCGCAAGCGCCGTGTCGGCGCGGAACTTGGTGGCGAGAAAGGCGAGGTCAGTGCCGGCATCGCCGCGCGGCGCCGAGATCTGCACGATGCGCATCGGCGGTTTGTTTTTGGCAGCGGTATAGAGCGCCAGCATCGCCGCTTCCTGGGTTGCAGCGACATGATCGGCCAGGCCATCCTGCAGCGCGCCGGCGCAGTTGACGACCACGTCATGCGTCTCGACCAGCGGCAGCCAGTCGCCGGCCTTGCGCATCTCAGCAAGGTCGGCGGCAATCCATGACGCTCCCGGCCGTTTCAGCCGGGCGCGGGCGACATTGCGACCAAGGCCGGTCACCCCATGTCCGTCGCTTGTCAGTCGATCGAGGAGGGCCGAGCCGATGAAGCCGGTGGCGCCGAGAATCAGAATTTTCATGACGTCAGTTTACAGAGCTGCCAGCGAAAATTGGCGGGTAAAAATGATCGAGCAGCGAAGGTGGATTGGACGACTTCGCGCCTCGGATGGAGCCGGCATCATGCAACAGCAGAGGCTGCTGCGGGCACCAGGGCAAGCCTGCGATTGCTAGGTCAACAACCGACGCGGCAGGGGGCAGGGCGAACCTATCACAAGAACTGGTCGATAATGGACAAGACAGCGAGCAGCAGCATTGGCGGAATGACTATGGCAAGCCGGAATGCCCATTTTGAAGGCAATCGTGGCCTATCGACCGGATTGTCTTTCCGCAACGGTCGAATGAGTTTTTCCCTGACGAACGCGGGGGATAGGAGGTCGCCGAAGGACACCCCTATGGTCTCATCGATTGCCGCTCGAATGTGATTGCGCTCGGCCTCGCTCAGTTCAAGCCGGGTGAGTTTCTCGTCAAGCAGGATCGGTAACGGGACGCCTTCGGTGATGACGGCGAGGGCGGGGTAGGCATGTCCGGCGAAGGGGGTTGTCGGCAGCGCGCGGTCGTCGCTCGTCGGCCGGAGGTACAGTGGGCGCTGGCCTGGCTTCATCCGGGTATAGGCTGTCTTTATAGTACCGCGCGCAAAGGGAACGCTCGGGGCGTAGCGCAGGATTTGGCTGCCGCTCAGATCGACGATGATGGGCTTCAGCAAATACCGCCGGCCGGCGGCGCGGCGGGCAAGGAGAATGGGGATGGCGTTGCTCAGCATGACCAGGCTGAACAGCACAAGGCCGGCTCCGAGGATGAGCCGCTGCGCCGTCGTGCGAATGACGCTGCGATAATCATGGGTGAGGCTGACATGCTCGGGGCTGTCGCCGGCGATTGTGATGTTGCCGTGCCGGCAAAGGCCGGGTTGACCGACCGAACGGGTGTTCAAGATTTGCTCGTGGGGCTGACCATCGTGCTGAAAGCGAACCTGCGTGCTGCAGAGCTGGGGTTCGCCGCTGCCAGGCAGGCAATCGACCGAGCAAATCTCTGCGCCGCTGACGAGAACGGGGTTCCGGCTGATGGCGTAATCACGCCTGATCTCGTCGATCGGGAGCCGGAGCAGGCCCACCGCCAATGGCAACGGCAAAAGTGCCAGGAAGAGGAAAAAGAAGCCGAGGGAAAAGACGGGCGCAACGACGCGGATAGCACGGGACGGGAAAGCACTTTCGATTGGTGTCGTCATGCGCTGCCAGTTCCCCCAATGCTCCGTCCTCCGCCTTCCGCCCACAAGGCGTCGTGGCGTCGAATCACCCCGCTTGCTAAGACCTTAGCGCAACTTCAGACTTGTGACGGAGGTGGTGTGCAATCGTGCCTTCGCCGTTTCCTGATGATTGCTTGCAATCAAACGGGCCGTTTTGACAGCGATGGCAAACCGCGTCGAACCGGACTTGTTACGGTGACAATTCCGGTCCACGGCCGCTGGTAAAATCGATTTCGAAATCGGCGTTTATTCGCTACGACTATTGCCTCAGGGAGGCAGCGGCGCCATCTGCGCAGCCGCGAGGCGCCGTGCTGCGAGGAGCCAGGCAATGTCCGAACACCATCATGGTCACGATCACCATGATCACGACCATCACCACGACAACCATTTCACCGATATGGAGGCGCGGGTAAAGGCGTTGGAAACGGTGTTGACGGAGAAGGGCCTGATCGATCCGGCGGCGATCGATGCCATCGTCGAGACCTACGAGACCAAGATCGGCCCGCGAAACGGCGCCCGCGTCGTTGCCAAGGCCTGGACCGACGCCGAATTTGCCGACTGGCTGAAGGGCGACGCAACGGCGGCGATCGCCAGCCTCGGCTATACCGGCCGGCAGGGCGAGCACATGCGCGCCGTGTTCAATACGGCCGACACCCACAACCTCGTCGTCTGCACGCTCTGCTCCTGTTATCCCTGGTCGGTGCTCGGCCTGCCGCCGGTCTGGTACAAGGCGCCGCCCTATCGCTCGCGCGCGGTCATCGATCCGCGCGGGGTGCTGGCGGAATTCGGGCTGATGCTCCCCGAGGACAGGCGCATTCGCGTCTGGGATTCGACGGCGGAGCTGCGTTATCTCGTCGTGCCGGAGCGGCCGGTGGGGACAGAGGGGCTCCGCGAGGAAGAGCTTGCCGATTTGGTGACCCGCGATTCCATGATCGGTACCGGGCTTGCGCTTGTCACCGAGGCGCTGCGATGAACGGGCCGCACGATCTCGGCGGGCAGCATGGAATGGGTCCGGTCGCGCCCGAGACCAACGAACCCTATTTTCACGCCGAATGGGAAAAACGGGCGCTCGGCGTGACGCTTTCCTGCGGCGCCTTCGGCGCCTGGACCATCGACGAGAGCCGGCATGCGCGTGAAAACCTGCCGCCTGCCACCTATCTCTCGGCGAGCTATTACGAGATCTGGACGCGGGCGCTGGAGACGCTGCTGAAGCGCCACGGTTTCGTGACCCAGGCCGAACTCGACGGCGGCCAAATGCTCGAGAAAGGAGCCGAGCCCAAGCGCGTGCTGAAGGCCGACATGGTGCCGGCGGTGCTTGCCAAGGGCGGCTCTTGCGACCGGCTGGTCGAAACGCGCCCGCGCTTCGTCGTCGGCGAACAGGTGCGCACCAAAAATTTCAACCCGACGACCCATACGCGGCTGCCGCGCTATGCCCGCGCCAAGCTCGGCACGATCGAGGCGGTGCAGGGTTCCTTCGTCTTTCCCGATGATAACGCCCATGGCCGCGGCGAGAGCGCGCAGTGGCTCTATACAGTGGTGTTTGACGGGGCTGAGATCTGGGGCGAGGGCGCCGACCCGACATTGACGGTGTCGATCGATGCCTGGGAGAGCTACCTTGAGCACCTGTAAGACGACATCGCCGCTTGCCGCCTCCGCCGAGCTGCCGAAATCGCCCGAGGGCGATCCCGTCTTCGCCGAGCTGTGGCAGGCGTCTGCCTTTGCCATGACGGTGAGACTGCACGAAAAGGGCGTCTTTTCCTGGAACGAATGGGCCGAGGCGCTTTCCGCCGAACTCTACAAGCCCGGCCGCAAGGCGGATGCCAGCGACTATTTCGATTGCTGGGTGGCGGCGCTGTCGCGGCTCGTCACCGAGCTTTCGATCACCTCCAGCGGGCAGCTGGAAACCTTGACGAAGAGCTGGCAGCGCGCGGCCGAGGCGACGCCGCATGGGCATCCGATCCTGATCGAGAACGACCCGCTGCGGTAGCGGTCTGTCATATCTCATGGGACGCGAGCGGGTTTGCCCCTCACCCTAGCCCTCTCCCCGCGGGCGGGGAGAGGGGACGTGGACGACAATAGCGTTGCCACCTGGCATCTGTCGTTGACGAGCACCTCGGCAGCGAATGGCTGACGTGGAGTGGCCGCGAGCCACAAGTTTCCTTCTCCCCGCGTGCGGGGAGAAGGTGGCCGGCAGGCCGGATGAGGGGCCATCTCCACGGAACATCACGTAACGTGAATCGATGCTTCGAAAACTGAGCCAACGTTATGATATGGCGACGGTTTTAACCTCGAAACGCTTTCAGTTGCGGCAGCGCTGCAGTCGTCTCTGACGCCGTCAACTCTTGGCGGCTGCCGGCTTCTCGAACTGGCGGTAGCATTCGTCGGCGACCTGTTGCAGAAGCGTACGCGGCACTTCGCCGGTGACGGCATAGCCGATCGGTCCGTCGATCCAGTAGAAGGTTTCGACGCCGCCGCTGCTGTCGATGCGGAAGCTGGTTTCGCGGTTGTCCGGGTTGCGGCCGAGAAGCACGGTCAACCGCTGGCCGCTCGGGTCTTCATACATGAACAGCGCGCCCGCCTTGCCGTTGACCGGTAGCAGCCTGCCGCCGACGAGCGAAAAGCCGAGTTTCGACAGATCGGGAATGTTGAGCGGATGATCGAGCCGCTTGCCGAGCCAGGTGGCAAGGTGGGTCTGCTGGTCCGGCCCGACCTCGACGGCGTGGCGCACCTCGCTTGCATAGATGAGAAACGCTGACTGCGCCTGCCGCGGCAAGCTCTCAGTCACCAGGGCAACCTGTTCTGAACGTTCGGGGGCGAGGACATGCGGGGCATAAAGTCCGCTGAGGGCGCCGGCGCCAAAGAGCAGGAGACCGGCGGCGATGCGGCCGCCAAGGCGCAAAGTCCAGCGATCGCGCGAAGCGACGGCCGCGCCCCGGCTGCTCGTACCTGCGAGCAACGCCCGGTCGCGCTCGTCACTGCGGGCATAGGTCGAAAACATGGCGCGGAGTTCGGTTGCCTGGCCCTGCCACTGGCGGACCTCCTCGGCGCGCGCGGGGTTGCGCTCGAGCCATTGCTCGACCCGCGCCCGGTCCGCCTCGCTCAGGAAGCCGTCGACATAGGCGTTGAGGTCGTCTTCGGAGACGGTGTTCAATTCGTCCGTCATTTCGGTCTCCGCATGCTGATCACGTTGTCGTCCTTCATCGCTTCGGCAAGCTGGTGACGCGCCCGCGACAGGCGGGACATCACCGTGCCGATCGGAATGGCCAACATGTCGGCCACATCCTGGTATCGGTATCCCTCAATCACCACGAGCATCAGCACCGAGCGGTTTTCCGCCGAAAGGCCGTTCAGCGCCCGTTCCAGCCGCGAGCGTTCGAGCGGATCGCTCTCTTGGGTTTCCGCCTGGAGGCCGAGGTTGTCGTCGAGCTCGACCTGCGGGTGCAGCGCGGTGTGCCGGTGCCGGTTGCGGCTGAGATTGGTCATGATGGTGAAGGCCCAGGCACGCAGGTTGACTCCGCGCCACTGGGCGCGGCGCGCCAGAACCTTCTCGACACAATCCTGCAGCAGATCTTCACCATCAGGATCCGAGCGCACAAGGCTGCGCGAATAGCGCCGGAGCGCCGGCATCAGCGCCAGCACATCCTCCTCGAACCGGTCGGATGCGGGGCTTTTCGCCCCCGCATCCATATTCACGCCATCACGGCTTGACGACATCCCATTCGCCCTTCAAGCCATCCCCGGTAATGTCACCCATCTTCTTGTCCTTGATAAAGAAATACAGCGGCATACCGTCCTTGGCCCACTGCTTGGCTCCATCCTTGCGTTCGACGACCGTGTAGGCTCCTTCCGCCTTGGCATCGCCTTCGACCGTGAAGGGCGGCCAGTTCTTCGCGCAGGCGTCATAGCAACTGGAAACGCCGCCATGGTCGTCCTTGTAGGTGTAAAGCGTCATGCCGTTGGCGGCGGCGAGCACATTGCCCTTTGCCGTTTCGACCGTCTTGACCGGAGGTGCCGCAAAGGCGGCGCCGGCGACAAGGGAAATGGCAATAGCGAGCGGTAACGTTCTCATGGGAGCTTTCCTTCCTCAACTTGAATCTAGCGGAGTGCGCAGGCGCGCGGATCCTGACATGAGACACGAGGAGGGCGGGGATTATTCCCGGAATTGTTGCATCGTCGCACTTTTTTCAAGTGCCGGCGAGCCGCACCGCTTTCAGGCGCGGTTGGCGACGAAGCGGGCGAGCGCGGGGCCGATCATGGTGATGATCATGAGACGGGCGGACTGCAGCGCCATGACGAAGGAGAGGTCGACATTGCTCGAAGCGGCGATGACCGCGATCGAATCGAGCCCGCCCGGGCTGGTGGCGAGATAGGCCGTCAGCGGGTCGATGTCGGCGACCTTGATGAGCAGCAGGGCAAGCAGGCCGGAAAACGAGATCAAGACGACGATTGAGATCACCGTCGGCACCAGTGCGCGGCGCGCGTGGGCAAGGATCGAGCGGGTGAAGCCAAGGCCGATGTTCCAGCCGAGCAGGGCGTAACAGAGCGCCAGCAGCCATTGCGGCAGCTCGGTGGTCATGACGCCGCTGACATTGAGCACGGCGCCGACGAGGAACGGCAGCAGGAAGGCGCCGGCCGGCACGCGCAGCATCCGGCCGGCAAAGGCCGCGCCGAGCCCGACGGCAAGCGTTGCCAGGAACGGCAGGATCGAGACAGGCTCGAACCAGACGATTGCGGTTTCGGCCTCCGCGCCGGTCACCCAGAGATGGGCGACCATCGTCGCGGTGCTGGCGACGAAGATGACGCGCAGATACTGCATGAAGGCGACGAGGCGCGCATCGGCGCCATAGGCATCCGCCATCAAGAGCATGGTGGAGGCGGCACCCGCCGACGAGCCCCAGATCGCCGTCGTGCCCGGCAGGATGCGCATGCGGGTGATCACCCAGCCGCAGAGCGTGCTGACGGCGATGACGGAGAGAATGACGCCGAGGAACAGCGGCCAGTTGCCGGAAAAGGTGCCGAGCATGCCGGGCGTCATCGCGCCGGCGATCATCATTGCAAGAATGAATTGCACGCAGAAGTACACCTGCTTGGGCAGGCGGATGGTGCCGCCGTTCATGCCGAAGAGCACGGCCGCGAGCATCGGCCCCATCAACAGCCCGGCGGGAATGCCGACCAATTCGAGGACTGTCGCAAAGATCACGGAGACGAGCGTGAGAAGCAGCCATTGCAGCGTCGGCGCAAGGCGGCCGATGCCGACAGGGTCCGAAGACGAGGGCGTGGCGGGCTGGTCGGGCTTCAAGGGCATTCTCCGGCATTGCCTCAGGCGGTTGACGTGTTCGTGCCCGCCTGATCCGTTTGTCGGGGCTGGCCCATGCAGGGATCGGTTCGCCGCCGCGCAACCGCTCGTTAGCAGCATTGCGCGCAGGCATTCAAGCGGCAGGCTGGCCACAGGGCCAGAAGTGCCACAGCGGATAGGGCGGGCGGCCGAAACGACTGGATGGGGGTGCCGTCATGTGACACGCCTGCGCCATTGCGGCGCGGCGCTGGGCAGCCCGGCGCGCGGCAGATCGATGATAGCTCCTTGATCTGGTGCGGGATTTCGCGATGGAGGTCGTTGCAAACGCGGGTGCCGGGCGTCCGGCAGGATACGACGACCCGAAATCCGGGCTTGCTTGTGCACCCCGAATCCTGACACTTCGGATCATGCAATTTGCTCCGCAACAGGACGAGGCCCTCAAGGCCGTTTCACAATGGCTGAAAGAGGGCCGCTCGCAGCTCTTTCGGCTGTTCGGTTATGCCGGCACCGGCAAGACGACGCTTGCGCGCCATTTCGCCGAGCATGTGGATGGCGACGTGCTGTTTGCCGCCTTTACCGGCAAGGCCGCCCAGGTGCTGCGCTCCAAGGGTGCCAGCAACGCCAAGACCATTCACTCGTTGATCTACCGGCCGCGCGGCGAGGAGGAGGTTTCCGACGAGGAGACCGGCAAGACCTCGATCGCGCCGATGTTTTCCATCAACCGGCAAAGCCCGGTCGCAAAGGCGGCGCTGATCATCGTCGACGAATGTTCGATGGTCGACGAGGCGCTCGGCAAGGACCTGATGAGCTTCGGCACGCCGATCCTGGTTCTCGGCGACCCCGGCCAGTTGCCGCCGGTCACCGGCGGCGGCTATTTCACCAATCAGGATCCGGACTATCTGCTGACCGACATTCACCGCCAGGCCCGCGACAACCCGATCATCCGGCTGGCGATGCAGGTGCGCGAAGGCAACGAGATCATGCATGGCGACTACGGCACCACCCAGGTGATCGGCCGCGGGCAGGTCAACCAGGAGCTGGTGCTGGAGGCCGACCAGGTGCTGGTCGGCACCAACAAGACCCGGCGGCGCTACAACCAGCGGCTTCGCGAGCTCAAGGGCTTTACCAGCGAATATCCGCAATCCGGCGACAAGCTGGTCTGCCTGCGCAACGACCCGGCCAAGGGCCTGCTCAACGGCTCGCTCTGGCAGGTCATGAGCTCGTCGAAGGAAACGGTGAAGCCCGGCATCAACCTGATGATCCGCCCTGAGGACGACGACATGGATCGCGGTGCCGCCAAGATCAAGCTGCTGAAGGCAGCCTTCGAAGAGGTCGAGGGCGAAATTCCTTGGTCGACCCGCAAGCGCTACGACGAATTCGACTTCGGCTACGCGCTGACGGTGCACAAGGCGCAGGGCTCGCAGTGGAACAATGTCGTGCTGTTCGACGAGAGCTGGGCGTTTCGCGATACCCGCGAGCGCTGGCTTTATACCGCGATCACCCGTGCGGCCGAGCGCCTGACGATCGTTCGCTGAGGACGGGCAGGCCTAAGTCTTCGATCGAGGGAGATTTCAGTGCCGATCAACAGGATCATCATTTACGCCCAAGACGTCGAGGCGACCGTCCGCTTCTACGAGAAGCACTTCGGCTTTCAAGCATGCGACGAGGCGGGCGACCGGATCATCGAGCTGATCTGCGGGGAAGGCGGGGCCAACCTGATGATCCACCCGGCGGCCAAGGGACAGCGGCGCGGCCAGTCGCTGGTCAAGCTGGTATTCGACGTGAGAGACGTCGAAGCCTTCTGCGAGCGCTGCGCTGCCGAAGGGCTGGTGTTTGGGGCCATCCATCAGGCCGATGGCTATGTCTTCGCCAACGCGAAGGACCCGTGCGACGATCCGATCTCGGTCTCAAGCCGCGCTTTTCGCAACGGGTGACTGTCGAATAGCGCGGCGTTTTTCTTGGCTCCGTCGCGCCGCGGCCGGATCTGAAGCGCGCGCCGCTCTTTCTGCTCTTTGCTAGCGCTTGGTCGCCATCCACAGGACATGGCGGGCACCACCACGCTTGCCGTTGGCGCGCACATTCACCTCGTCGGTGGCAAAGCCGACTTCGCGCAAGCGGCGCGTAAAGGCGCTGTCCGGCGCCGATGACCAGACGGCAAGCACGCCGTTTGGGCGCAGGGCAGCCTTGGCCGCGCGAAGGCCGGTGTGGTTGTAGAGGCTGTCGTTGGAGGCGCGCGTCAAGCCATCCGGACCATTGTCGACATCGAGCAGGATGGCATCGTAAGCGGCGGTCTTCGATCGGATCAGCGCGCCGACATCGCCGACATGGATGTCGACGCGTGGATCGTCGAGCGTGCCTTGGTGGAGATCCGCCATCGGTCCGCGCGCCCACTCGACGACAGCTGGCACGAGCTCTGCGACCACCACCCTGGCATCATCAGGCAGCGCGCCCAATGCGGCCCGCAAGGTAAACCCCATGCCGAGGCCGCCGATCAGCATGCGGGCATTCTTCCGGCAGGCAATCCGCTCACAGCTCAGCGTCGCCAGCGCCTCTTCCGATCCGCTCAGCCGGCTGTTCATCAATTCCGTCGAGCCGAGCATGATGGAAAATTCGCTGCCGCGGCTCTTCAGGCGCAACTCGTCGCCATCACCGGGAATGGTTGCGCGGTCTAGCAGGATCCAGGGAAGCATCGGGGTCGTCTCTCATTGCATCGTTCAAGCGCCTCGTAACATGAGCGTGGCGCTGAAGACATCACATTGTCGATGATCCAGGGAGAATTGCCCCCTCACGATGCCCTTTTCGGCGACGGGAATTTCGACACCGCGATGCTTCATCCCCGTGACCAGCGCGGGATCTCGGCTAGATACGTCCGATAGCGCGAAGCGTCGCGCCTGGTTATTCCGCGGCGATCATGCCTGATAGCACCGCCTTGGCGATGGCCTGGAAGCGGTTGTGGGCGTTGAACTTGCGGATGATGCCGGCCTCGAGCGTCAGCGCTGCGGCCAGATCCATCTCCATCAGCCGGGCGATGCGTGCAGCCGGGTAACCTTCGGCCATGAATGTGAGGCATTCGCTCTCGATCGGCGAGAGATGCACGTTTTCGGCGTCATCGGACGAGGCCTCGCCCTGTTCAGCTTCGTTTTCCAGCAGTTCGGCGATGCGCTGCATCTGGCGCCGCAGGTTGGATTGTTGCGCCGCCAGTTCCCGGCGTCGTGACAACAGCGCTTCCTTGAACAGCCGGTCGGCCTCTGTCTGGTCGTCGGCGCCGGCAAGACCAGCGAGCAGTTCCTGGATGGCCGCGATCGGCATGTCGATTTCACGGCAGGCGTTGATGACGGCCATGCGGCGGATGTGGTCCGGTCCATAGACCCGCATCGGCCCCATGCGGGCGGCGGTCAGCAGGCCCTTCTCCTCATAGAAATGCAGGGTGCGGTGGGTGACGCCGAAGGCATCGGCCATATCGGCGATTGCAAGCGGGCTTGAGGGATCGTGATGGGGAAGCGGCAGTCTGGGCAGGTAGCCGGTGCGCTCCGGCGCCGCCAGCGCGCCCTCGTACTTCCAGTGGTCTCGCGGCATATCGATGATCCCCGTTTGACAGTGCCGCGCGCCTGTTCAAGGGGGCGAAGGCAGCCGTCACGCTTCGATTTGCTGCATAATTGATCCCGATATCGCTGCCGATTTACGGAATTATGCCGCAGGCATCAGGAACTCGTCGCGATCGCACGGTATGACCGGAGCGGAAGCGATCCGCGCTCCAATGCAACCGTCGATGGTCGACGATAGCGACTGCTGCTCGGCTGGGGCACACCGCGAAGGGCGCGGCTACTGCTGACAATTGTGCTTGCCTGACGAGCAACCAGGCACCAATTCCCAACGCATGGCCACACCGTATACGCGAATCACATATATGAATAGTCCTGAATATTGCAGGGGAAGTGCTGGTTTGGGCCATGCTGGCGGGCCGCTTAGGACGCAGGCAGCATGGTTTTCCGTCAGTGGCCGATGACCCGGAGTGGGCTGTTTGCGCTGAGGATGAACAGCGGCTCGTCGCCGCGCAGCGGTGCCAGTTTTTGCTGGCAGGACCAGGCGCTTTCGAAGCTGCCGCGGGTCAGCAGCTTGCGATACTGGGCGGTTGCCGTCATGCAATCCATCAGCGGGCTCTGGATCTGTTCTTCGCTCGCATGGGTGTAGATCTCGCCATCGAGGGAAAACAGTTCGGATGCCAGCGACATGCTTTCAAACAGCAGATCGGGCTCACTCTTCAATCGTTCGCTTGTGATGAAATCCTGCCGCAGCGGCACGCCTTCGCCATCATGCTTGAGCGTAACGCGCACACCGGCCGCAGGCGCGTCGTACCAGGTCAGCTCGAGCGAAAACGACAGCGCCGCATTGCGCGATACCGGCCGTCCGGCGTCGCCGTCGGTGGCGCGCGCCAGTGTCCGGTGGCGCTGAGCGGCGGCGCGAAGGGCGACGGCGAAGGCTTTGACGTCGGCGTTCTGGTCTCCCGATATGGCGACGTTGACGGAGGGCAGCACGCGCTCGATCGAATGGCGGCCGTTGAAGAGCTTCGCCTGCGCATCGATGTCCATCGTCATTTCCGGTGAAGGCAGCGGCGCAAACAACAAAAGCGGCAGCACCGACAGCACAGCCAGCGGCGAAGACAACGGTGCCGGCGGCCAGGCCGTCTTCTGGCCGGGGAGGCGCTTGCGCGTCAGCTTCGGCTGGCGCGTCTGTGGCTCGGCGGGGCAGGCCGCATCGATCTGCCGGCGGCTGTATTCCGGTACATAGGTGCCCTTGGGAATGACCAGATGCCATTCGTCCTCGGCGCCATCGGTCTCGTAATAGGCCTTGAGCAATTTGCGCAGCTTGCCGGCATGCACCCGCACCAGCGGATCGCTGTCGGCATTGAACGCCTGAGGGCGGTCGAAGACGTCGATGGCGATCGAATAGCCCTTCAATTGCGGGCCTTCGCCGATCATCTCCTTTTCGACCACATAGGCGAGAAAAGCGCGCAGGCGTTCGGAACGCGCGAAAGACTTGCTCTCGAGGATACGGCGAAGGTTTTGCCGTATCGTCTCGTCGCAGGGTCTTTCGACCGCCATCATCAATTGTTGCTCCAGGTTCATTCGTCGCGAAACTTTATGAAAGAGATCGAAGGGCAGATCTGCCGCAATTCGATATGATTCGGAAATTTAGGCTCAAAAAAAGCTGTTGTCAGGATGCTTGACCCCAAATTTGAGATTTATCTGAAATAAACTCAAAATTGCGACCGTCCCCTGTGGCAGAACGTAGCGGTGCGTCTTTTGCGACCTTGCATCGCCGACATCCGCATCGGTTTTTGCCTTGGTTGATGGGTCTTGCTGGACGCACTGCATGTTAGGCCCCACTAATGTCAAGGTTTCGTCAAGGCATGGCCGGCAAACAAGCGACGCCGGAGCCGACTTTCGCTGGCGAACGTACTCTTTGGAATTGCTGCATAATCTTGGTCCAAACTGTTTTCTGTTTTTACAATTATGCAGTAGAACATTGCATTGACATTGCCCGCCTCTGGAAAGTTCCGACATGCCCGCAAAACTGTCCGTGAATCTGAATGCCGTTGCCATGCTGCGCAACCGGCGCGATCTTCCCTGGCCGTCCGTCACTGCGCTCGGCCGCATTGCTCTTGAAGCCGGCGCAAGCGGGCTGACGGTGCATCCGCGCCCCGACCAGCGCCATGTGCGCTTCTCCGATCTGCAGCCGATCCGCGATCTCATCGACGACGAATTCTCAGCGACCGAGTTCAACATGGAAGGCTACCCGAACGAGGAGTTTCTACGCCTCGTCGAAACGCACGAGCCGGAACAGGTGACGCTGGTACCTGACGATCCGGCGCAGGCGACCTCAGACCATGGCTGGGACTTCCGCAAGAACCACAACCTGCTCGGCAGCGTCGTTGGTCGGCTGAAGAAAAAGGGCTTTCGCGTTTCGCTGTTTGCCGATGGCGACGAGGACACCGAGGCGCTACGCATTGCCAAGGAGACGGGTGCCGACCGCATCGAGCTTTATACCGGCCCCTATGGCGGTTGCTATGACGACCCCGAGAAGGCGGAAAAGATTGCCGCCGAACTCGGCCGCACGGCGGAAATCGCCGCCAGCCTCGGGCTCGAGGTCAATGCCGGGCACGACCTGACAGTCGCCAATCTGCCGCTGCTCGCCAGGCACATCCCCAACCTCGCCGAAGTGTCGATCGGCCATGGCCTGACGGCAGATGCGCTGGAGTATGGCATGGCCGAAACCGTGCGCCGCTTCCGCCGCGCCTGCGGCCAGACGGTTTGAAGCCACCATTTGCAGGCGACGCAGTCCCTGACGGGCGCGCCATTCAGAGCGGCAGGCGGGCGCGGAGCCCATGGGGACGTCGCGAGTTTCGCGACGTATTCCGCAAGCGCTGGCATGGCGGAATGTTCACTCTTGCAGCGCCGCGCGGCGCTGTAACATTTTAAAATTTCTGCATAATTTTCTCCGTCGATCGATTCCGATTTAAGGCGCGCCATGCAGTTGCTGTGTCGCGAAAACCGGACCGACGAGGCGAAATTCATGAGATTGCCGATATGAAAGACATTTTCGTCGTCACCCACACTCAATCCATCCACCACGAAGAGGACAAGGTGGGAGGCTGGTACGACACCGACCTGACAACTCGCGGCCACGAGGACGCGGCGGCAACTGCCGAGCAGCTGCTGGACCTCATCGGCGGGAACGAGGTGGAGATCCATAGCTCGGATCTTCGCCGCGCATCGCAGACGGCGGCTGCCATTGCAAAGCGCTTCCAGCGGCCGGTGACGGAGACCGCCGATCTCAGGGAAATCAGCTACGGTGTGGCGGGCGGCAAACCCCAGGCGTGGCTCGACGCACGGTATAGCCCGGCGCCGGACGACAACCGGCTCGATTACCATTGCGGCATCGATGGCGCGGAAACCCGGCGCGACGTGGCAGCCCGTGTCTACCCTTGCGTGAACGCGATCGTCGAGCGGCCTTGCGAGACACAGATCATCGTGACCCATGGCTTTACACTCACGCTGGTCCTTGCCGCGTGGATGAAGATACCGATCGATGCCTCGGGCTTCCTGAGTTTCCCGGCAAAATCCGGGAGCATCACGCATCTGCGCCAGGACGATTTCTTCCGAAATCGGGCAGTCATCAGCCTGGCGGATGCCTCCCACCTGAACTCCTGAGCGCCGTGAAACCGAGACGCTGAACTTTCAGGAGCAAAGTTTCTCGAACGAGTCTTGCGACTGGCGCGCGCAAACCTGCGGCTTGACTGCTATAGGTCGAGCCTATCTTTTCCTTTGTGTGCGGCTAATGACATCTCCCACCAGTTTCCGCGAGCGTATCGCTCTCTATGCCCTTCTGACCTCGCTAACCTCCATCAGCATCGATGCGCTGTTGCCGGGCTTGCGTCAGATCGGGGCCGATGTCGGCGTTGCGCCGCCGCTCTCTACCCAGCACATCATATCGCTTTTCATCCTCGGCATGGCGTTCGGAGAGTTGCTGCTGGGCCCGCTCTCCGACGCGATGGGACGAAAGAAAGCGCTTGTTCTGGGCCTTGGCGTCTATGCGCTCGGTACGGTCATCGCCATGGTGGCAGGCTCACTCGAAATGGTGATTCTCGGCCGATTTCTTCAGGGGGTCGGCGTCTCCGGACCGAAGATCGCCACGCGGGCGATGATCCGCGACCAGTTCGAGGGCGATGCCATGGCCCGCGTCATGTCATTCATGTTCACGCTCTTCATTCTCGTGCCGATGCTGGCTCCGACGTTGGCGCAGGGTATCATCGCGGTCGGCGACTGGCGCAGCGTCTTCGTGGTCTATCTCGCTGTGGCAGGCCTTCTCGGGTTGTGGCTGGTCATGCGGCAACCGGAAACATTGCCGGCCGGGAAACGCATTCCCTTTCGTCCGAGGCTTCTGCTGTCGAACGGGCGGCGTATCCTGTCAAATCGGCGCGTGACGCTGCTGATCGTGGCGACCGGGCTCGTCTTCGGTGCGCAGCTCCTTTACCTCAGCACGGCGGCCGATCTCTTCTTCGATGCCTATGGGATCGGACAAACCTTCCCATTGTATTTTGCGATGCTGGCCACAGGGATCGGGCTTGCTTCGTTCCTCAACGCAAAACTTGTGCAGCGCTTTGGGGCGGAGACAATGGCACGCTATGGTTTTGTCGGGCTGGCGACGGCGGGACTGATGATGCTGGCGGCATCCATTTTTTGGGGCGGACGGCCGCCACTGACCGTGCTGATGGTGCTCGGCTTTGCGGCGTTCTTTGCAGTCGGGGTGCTGTTCGGCAACCTGAACGCCATGGCTATGCGCTCGCTTGGCCAGGTTGCGGGCCTCGGCGCATCGTTGATCGCCTCCGGATCGAGCCTGATCGCGACCCTGTTTGCCATCGGTCTGGGCGCCTTTTACAACGGCACGACGCTGAACCTGTCGGCGGGTTTCTTCCTCGCGGGCATCAGCGCTCTCGTTCTGGCCGAGATCGCGGTGCGGGGAGATGTCGGGCCGGTGGAGGCCGTCCGATAACGATAGAGGGCTGCGAAGATTGGGCAGGCCGTGGGGAAAGCTTGGAAGCAATGGGGTGTTGGCGGACCGAAAGCCGGCATTTGCCGGCCCGGCTGATGACAAACGACCGAGATCCCCTGTTTGATGCGAGAGACATCCCGTCCTTCTCATCCTCGCCCTTGTGGCGGGGATCCAGTGACCCGACGTCTGTCGGGTCAAAAGACCTTTCAGCCCAAAGACTTGGGCTGGCTAGATTCCTGTGACAGGCACAGGAATGAGGGCGCTTACCATTCAGCCGGCAAGTCTTGCCCTGCTGGCTTCGAGGAAGGCGGTGAGCGGCAGGGGGGTGGCGCCGGTCAGGGTCGTCACGTCGCTCGTCACCATGTCGATATGGCCCTCGCGGGTGTTGGCGTCGAAGGAGACGACGATCGGGATGAGGAAGTCGGGCAGGCCCGCGCCCTTCAGCCCGCCGGCCAGCGCGTCGTCGGAAATGTGGACGACGTCGAGCGGCTTGCCGGCAGCCTTGGAGACGAGAGCGGCGATCTCGTCGGTCGAGCGCAGCTCCGGGCCGGTCAGCGTGAACGTGCGGCTTTCATCGCCGGCTGAAAGCAGGGCTGCTGCGGCGGCCTTTGCGGCATCGGCGCGGGCGAGGTGGGCGAGGCGGCCCTTGCCCGAGGACGAGTACCACTGTCCGGTTTCCAGCGCATGCGGCAGCGCCATGAACAGGTTTTCCATATACCAGCCGTTGCGCAGGATCGTGTAGGGGATGCCGGTTGCCTTGATGGCGTTTTCGGTGCCGAGATGATCGGGCGCAAACGGGATGACCGAGGTCTCCGGGTTCGGCATCGAGGTGTAGAGGATGTGCTTGGCGCCGGCCTTCTTCGCGGCCGCGACGGCTGCCAGATGCTGATGCAGGCGCTTGCCCGGCTGGTCGAGCGCATCGGTGGAGATGATCAGGATGCGGTCGGCGCCGGCAAAGGCCCGGTCGAGCGAGGCCGGATCGTCGAAGTCGGCGACACGTGCCTGCACGCCCTTGCCGACATAGTCGGAAAGCTTTGCCGTATCGCGGCTGGTGGCGATGATGTTGGCCGGCTGGACCTTGCCGGATGCAAGCAGCGCATCGAGCACGAGCTTGCCGAGCTGGCCGGTGGCGCCGGTCACGAGCAATGTATCGGACATGAACTTTTCCTTTTTCTCTGTGATGCCAGCCGACGCTTCGGGAGGGAAAGCACGTCTGCCGGTTGTTGGTCTCTTTTTGAGAGTTGCTCTAATCTAGTAATCTGGTAAGAGCTGTAAAGGAGGCAGTTTTTTCTGCCGTGGTTACAAAAAGGGTACCGGCCCATGAACAAGCTCAGTGGTGATGTGAAGGGCAAGCGCGTGGCGATGGTCTGCGGCGTGCCGATGGATGTCGAGAATTGCCCGGTGCGCGACGTCATGGACAACATCGGCGGCAAGTGGAACTCGCTGATGATCCTGTCGCTGGCCGACGGGGCGTTGCGCTTCTCGGAACTTCGGCGGCTGATCCCCGATATCTCCCAGCGCATGCTGACGCAGACGCTGCGCGACCTGCAGCGCGACGGCTATATCAGTCGCACGGTCTTTCCGACGCAGCCGCCGAGCGTGGAATATGCGCTGACCGATCTCGGGCGCTCGTTGCACGAATTGCTGAAGCATTTTGTCGATTGGTCGGCTGCCAACCATGTGGCAATCCGCGCCTCGCGCCAGGCCTATGACGGCGCGCCTTGAGCGGCTATTGCTGACTGCATGAAGAGACTCGATATCGGTATTGCCGGCGCCGGGCCGGCCGGGCTTGCCTCGGCGCTTTTGCTTGCGCGGCAGGGCCACCGCGTTGAAATCCTGGAACGTTTCGCGGACGTCGCGCCGGTCGGCTCCGGGCTGATGCTGCAGCCGACGGGGCTGACGGCGCTCGCCGCGCTCGGGTTGCTTCAGCCGATCATGGCGCTCGGCAGCCGCATCGACCGGCTGCACGGCGCCGATGCCAGGAGCGGCCGCACGGTGCTCGACGTGCGCTATGACGCGCTTGCGGGCGGTCGCTTCGGGCTGGCCGTTCAGCGCGCAGCGCTGTTCGGCGTGTTGCATGATGCAGTTACAGCGGCCGGCATTGCCATTCGCACCGGCATGACGCTGACCGCGGCCAAGACCTCGGGCGAAAAGGCGGTGCTGACGGATGCCGCCGGCCAGGAGGCGGGGCGCTATGATCTCGTCATCGACGCGACCGGTGCCCGCTCGACCATTGCGGCGGGTGCCGCGACGGCGCCCGGCGTGCGCGAGCTTGCCTATGGCGCCTTCTGGGCGACGCTCGACAGTGACGGCCTGACCCATGATCCAAACGCACTGACACAGCGCTACGACCGCGCCAAGGTGATGATCGGCATCCTGCCGGCGGGCCGGGCGCGACCGAAGGCGCGAGACCATGTTGCCTTCTTCTGGAGCGTCAAGGTCGGCGATGCCGACGCCGTGAAGGCGGCGGGTCTGGACAGATGGAAGGCGGCAATTCGCGACTACTGGCCGGATTGCGCGCCGCTGCTCGACCAGATCGACGATTGGGACCAACTGACGCTGGCGCGCTATGCCCACCGCACCTTGCGCCCGCCGACGTCGGGCCGCGTCGCTTTTGTCGGCGACAGCGCGCATTCGACCAGCCCGCAACTGGGGCAGGGCGCCAACATGGCGCTGATCGATGCGGCGACGCTTGCCCACACTTTGTCGCTTACCGACGATATCGACGCGGCGCTGGCCGCGTATGGCCGGGCGAGGCGCAACCATATGGCGCTGTTCCAGCTGCTGTCGCTGGCGTTCACGCCCTTCTACCAATCGGACTCCGCAGCGCTTGCCTGGCTGCGCGACCGGCTGGTGGCAACGATCGCGCGCATTCCGCCTTCGCCGGCGCTGCTCGCCTCGATAGTTTCGGGCACGCTGATCGACCCCTTTGCAGCCGCGGGCCTCAAGGAGTGCGACTGGCAGGCGATATGCGCGCAGCCGGTCGCCGAAAGCGCTGTCGCCGTGCCCGCCTGAGCGTACCGCGAGACCGCGCATCCGCGTGCAAACCCTGTATAAGGCCCGCTCAGCATAATTCCTCAAGTTGGATTCGATTTAAGGAATTATGCAGCAAATATAAGGTGTTACGGCGTCCTTTGCGCGTCATGGACGCGCGGCGCTGTAGAGGGACGGAAATGCCGACCCTCAAATGGTTCTTTGCGTTGGCGAGGTGTTGTGATGACAGAATTTGTGGCTGCGGTTCTGGTGCATGTCGCCGATGTGGATGCAGGGCTTTCCTGGTATCAGCGCGCCTTCCCAAGCGCAGAACGTCGCCGTCTGGACGCCTTCGATTTCGAGTATCTGAAGATCGGTTCGACCCATCTGGAAATCGTGCCGGCGGACGAGAAGGTGGCGAGCGGCGCGGCCGGTTCGGTCGTCTATTGGCAGGTCGAGGATTTCGACCGGGCGCTTGCCGATTTCAACGGTCTGGGCGCGCCGCTCTATCGCGGCCCGCTTGCGATCGAAGACGGGTTGTGGATGTGCCAGGTTCGCGACCCCTGGGGCAACTGCATCGGCCTTCGCGGGCCACGCAGCGGGCAGGAAACGGCTTGAACATCCGACGCACCTGAACGGCGGCAAACGTCAAGCACGCGGCGCGGCAATTGCGCCTACTGCATGTTTCCTTAAATCCTATTCGATTTAAGGATCAAAACATGCAGCCATTCAAAGTGCTACAGCGACCTTTGCGCGTCTAATAAGACGCGCGGCGCTGTAAGGGACCGAGCATGCCGCATGGATCAACGGAAAATGGCCCACAGCGCAGGCTGGAGGCCATTTTCGTTTGCGGTCGGTGCGGATCGGGGAACGCCCGATCCTGGCTTATGCGGCGCGGCGCAAATCCTCGACGCCGAGGGCGAATTCGACGGCGGCGTCGGCGTGGATCGCGGTGGAGTCGAAGCCCGGCAGCGGCAGGCTCTTCGGGTCGAGGATCAGGCAGATCTCGGTGCAGCCAAGGATGACGGCATCGGCCCCTTCGGCCTCCGCCGTGTCGATCAGGTCGATCAGCGCCTTGCGGGAAGGGCTCAGCACCTTGCCGGCGCAAAGCTCGTCGAAGATGATGTTGTGCGTCAGCGTGCGGCCAGCAGCGTCGGGCACCATCACTTCGATGCCGTGGCTCTTCATGCGCTCGGCGTAAAAGCCGTGCTCCATCGTGTAGCGGGTGGCAAGCAGCAGCGGCTTGCGAACGCCGGCGGCCTTGAGGCGGGCTCCGGTCTCGTCGATGATGTTGATCAGCGGAATGTCGACGGCCGCCTGCACGGCGTCGGCGATCAGGTGCATGGTGTTGGTGCAGATCAGCACGCAGTCGGCACCGGCCGTCTTCAGCCCATGGGCAACATCGGCAAGCCGCCTGGCGGCGTCGTCCCAGCGGCCGGCCTTCTGCAGGTCGACGATCGACTGGAAGTCGACGGAGTGCAGCAGCACCTCGGCCGAATGCAGCGCGCCCAGCCGCTCGCGAACGGCCTCGTTGACCATGCGGTAATAGACCACCGAGCTTTCGAAGCTCATGCCGCCGATAAGACCGATCTTGCGCATTTCCATCGTTTCTTTCCCTGATCCTGTCGCCATCCGCACCGAAGTGCGGCCAGCTGTTTTCGATGGGGAAACTATGCCGGACCTTCGTCCGCAATGGTTCGCTTTGATGGCGCGAGAATGGTCGTTTAGCGCGAATGAATTGCGCAATGACTGTTGATTGTGCAAATATGCAGCGTATCGTTTCGATGAAATGGGAGTGGTGAGCGTGCTGGACGAGAGAGACAGGAAGCTTTTGACGCTGTTGCAGCAGGATGGGAGCATGGCCGTCGGCGAACTTGCCGACCGGGTGAACCTTTCGCTGTCCGCCTGTTCGCGCCGCATCCAGCGGCTGGAAGAGGCAGGTTACATCGCCAAGCGTATCGTCGTTCTCAACCGCGAGCGCATGGGCGTGCCGACCACCGTGTTCGCGATGATCAAGACTGCGCATCACTCCGACGAGTGGATCGAGACATTTCGCCGGGCGATCAGCGACATCCCCGAGATCGTCGAGGCGCATCGCCTGACCGGCAACTACGACTATATCGTCAAGGTCGTGTTGCCGCGGGTCGAACACTACGACGTGGTCTACAAACAGATCGTGCGCAAGGTGGAGCTCTTCGACGTTTCCGCGTCTATCTCGATGGAGATCCTGAAGAGCGGCACCGCGGTGCCGGTCGATTATGCGGAGTGATTGAGACGATGAGCGAGAACGGCATCAAACTGGCCGAGGCGCTTGTGGTCGTCGACGTGCAGCGCGCCTTCATATCGGGTGCGGATGCGGTGCCGGATCTTCTGTCGCTGCAGCGGGCCGTCGGCCGGCTGCTTGAGCGCGCGCGCGAAAAGGCAGTCCCCATCATCTTCGTGCAGAACGACGGGGAAAAGGGTGCGCCGGACGAGCCGGGCACGGACGGCTGGCAGTTGTTCTTCGATGCGAGCCCCGGTGAAACGGTCGTGCGCAAGTCCGTCGACGATGGTTTTCACGACACCGATCTGGAGGCGCGGCTGAGGAGCCATCGGGTCGAAACCATCGCCATCTGCGGCATGCTGTCGGAAATGTGTTTGGCGGCAACGGCGCGCCGGGCGATGGACCTCGGCTTCCAGGTGATCCTCGCCCACGACGCGCACGCCACCTATGACGTGCCACCGGGGCCGGGCGGCTCGGAAAAGGTCCCGGCGCACATGGCGGCGCGGGCCGCCGAATGGTCGCTCGGCGACGAGATCGTGCTGGTCGGAACCATCGACGAAATCGGCTTCGAGCCGGCGATGGCGCAGGCGGGGTGATGCCACTCCGGGCTATCTCATGCCTTGTTGGCAAACCACACTGTCGGCGTGCCTTGCACACCGCCGTTGCGCATTGCCGTTTTCAATTCGTCCAGGTTGCCGAACGCCTGAGCCGCTTCAAGCGTGGCAAACTCATGGGTTACGGTAACATCGTTGGGATTGTCAGGGGCTTGATAAACCGCCTCCGCCAAAACGCCGTTTGCCTTCTGCACCGGCGAAAACGCATCGTATACCCTGCGCCAGGCCGCGTAGTCGAAGACTTCGTGTCTTACGAACAATGTCGTCATATCATCCTCCTGCGTCAGGTTGGGTTGGGACGAGTGTCCTGCCCGGAGGGGCCTTTGTGATGCCGAGACATCGGCGCAAGCGCCTTAAGACCGTCTTGGCATGATGTCGGATGCGGCACCCCGGTTACTGGGATTGGACGAGTAACACCAGAGTTTCGGGCAGCACGCCATCATGCGTCATCGCATCCGCTGCCGCTTTTGTCTGCATGAAGGCCTCCAATTTTGCCATGTCGGCAACATCCATGACCAAGCCGACGCGGTTGGATGCCTGAGGGTCTACAAATGTGCGGATGTTTGTGACGCCGATCGGTTCGAAGATCTGCTTGCGGAGCGGCGAGGCGAGCCAGTGTTTGGTGTCTTTGACATCGTGATAAGCCATAACGGTAGGCATGATGTCCTCCCTTGTGGGTCAAATATTCAACTACACTGCTGCGTTTGGTAACGTTCATTTCAATGATGCTACGAATGTGGCTGTTTTCGACCCGCCCATCCGAAAGATATCTCTGCAATCACTTTGGATTAATTCGGAAAAATCGCATTCATTGGGTCGTTCTGTCGCGGCTGAGCTTTCGGTTGTTTCACTTGGCGACCCTCGCGCTCTGGTGTCGAATGCTTCACGAGCGGTCGCGACAGAATGAAATGGTAAACCGGGGTGAGGGCTCGGCTGTGGGCGCCGGCATCCGGTAGCCCATCGCAAGCTTGATATGGAGGGCTTGGACGGCCCCGTCCGGGGCTTGCGATGTTTCTGTCAACTGCCTAGCGAATCTACTGGATGTCGGTTTGCTGGAGGTGGATATGAAAGTGGATGGCCTTTGCCGCCCGCCAATAATCACGCCGCAGCTTGTTTGGCAGGTGCCAGCATTTCCGCGGCCCTGGCATAGCCGCCGTCCATTCCGTCGAGAAAATGTAGGTGTGAATCAGGTCTGCCGGATGGGATCAGGCAGGTCATCAGCGCATGAGACTGGCGGTGTAGACCGAAACTGACTTCGCCGCGTTGTCTGGCGGCGACAAGGATGGCTTCGACCCGGTCGATCTGCTCATGCGTGCAATCGAGCGTCAGGCGCAAGCCGTCATCGCACTTGCGGAAATCCGAATTGGCCGCGACCGTCGACCAGCGCGCCGGGTCGACATCCATCCGCTCATCCTTTGGTACCGCGACCGCCTCCGGCACCGGATGAGCCTGGCGCTGCCCGGCCTCGAGAACGGCAAGGACGCTTCTCGCCAGGGCGGCAAAGTCCTGAGCGCCGGTCTGTTCGGTCGGCTCTACCAGCAAGGAGAGAATTTCACCGCGCTGGCTGGGAAACGGCTTCCATTCGCACCGGAGACCGGTCAGGTTCGGTTGCGTCGTATCCCTGTCCGGCCTTATCAGGTAGCGCCCGCGCTTGATCTGCTGTTCCGCCCATTTCAATCCGCCACCGGCAAACATGGTATAGGTGGCGTCTTGCGATGCCGCGTAGCGGGCGATCCTGACATCGCTTCCGTTGGCGCGGACTTCGCGCACGGACAACAACCCGGTTCGAAGCGTCAGGCCAAGGCTGTCGCTCGCAAAGGCCGCGACCTGACGCAAGGTCGATGCCGCGGTTGCGGCCGCCTCCGGCGGCAGGGCGAATGCCGCGCCGTCGCCACGAAACACGAAGGGAAAATCGAACGTCCCCCGGGCGTTGCCGAAGGCGACGATCGCGGAGGCGCCGGCAAAGTTGACGTCCTCATAGCGCCCGGACCTGATCGCCGAGGTCGAGTCGACGACATCGGTAATGGCGATGTGCCAATCGTCGGGCAATGGCTCATAGATGGCCGGGTCGACCACATCAGAGAACTCACTATAGGCTTGCGGCGGCTGGGTGTGGCTGTTGCTCATCCGTGTTCTCCAAGTGGGCATAAGGGGAGGTCAGGTCTGCCGGGTGAGCGGCCAGACCTGACCGGATGGCCTTCAGACCAGATTGGTCTCGACATCGATGTTGCCGCGTGTCGCCTTGGAATAGGGGCAGATCTCGTGGGCTGCATGGATCAGTTCATGGGCGACGTCGCGGTCGAGGCCCGGCAGGCTGACATTGAGACGTGCGCGCAGGAAGTAGGAGCCGTCATTAACGTTCAGATCGATCTCGGTGTTGACCTCGGGTCCGGCCGTAAGCTTGATCTTTCTCTGGGAGGCGGCGACCTCGATCGCACCGATGTAGCACGCGGACCAGGCAGCACCGAAGAGGTTTTCAGCGGCCGGATGCGGCTGCGCCAGCTTGAGGTCAAGCATGCCATCGTCGCTGCGCGTGCCGCCGTTGCGGCCGCCGGTGTTGTGGGTCTTGCCGGTGAAGAGGAGCTTCTCGGTCATGGTGAAATCCTTTCTGGTTAAGTTTTATCGCATCCACTATAATCGGATGCGATGTAAATATGCCAACCCAAACCGGATGTCAATACCATTGCGATTTAATCGGATGCGATTTATATAAGGGTCGACAACGAGGACAATGGAACAGGATATACCCATGCCCAAATCCCCAACAGCAAAAGGTGCCGACGTTTCCGCGTCGCAGGCCGAATACGGCGGCAGGAAGCTTTCGAATTTTCTGTGCTTTGCGATCTACTCGGCAAACCTCGCCTTCGGTCGCGCCTACAAGCCACTGCTGGACAAGCTCGGTCTGACCTATACTCAATACGTGACCATGGTGGCGCTTTCCGAGGAAGACGAACAGACCGTGGGCACGCTCGGCGAGAAGCTCTTCCTGGAGTCGAACACGCTGACGCCGATCCTCAAGAAGCTCGAGTCCGAGGGCTATCTGCAGCGCCGGCGCGATCCGGCCGATGAAAGGCAGGTCCGCGTGACGCTGACAGCGGCTGGACGCAAACTGGTCGAAATGGAGCCCGGCGCAGCATTGACGGATGTGATCGGTCTCGGAGACGATTTTCCGGTGGTGCAGCAAACCGTGGTGAAGTTGCGCGACAACCTGTTGCGTGCGACGCATCCTGAGAAAACATGACGTTCGGTAGCCAGGAGCCGGGCAGATTCGCCGCTTGTCGGCTTGCAGGAGATAGTCAGAGCGTTAGGCGGAATCACGGAAGCGCTCTATCTCTTTGTTTTTCCGCATTTCCTGACGAAAAACCGCTTCGCACGTTTGCTGGAAATGCTCTAGGACCTGTCAGAAGCTCCACGCGACGTGGAGCTTGCCCTCCCAGACATCGAGATCTTTCTGGCCGAAGCTCAAATAGCCGCCCGTCGCTTCGATCTGGAGGTTGTCGTTCACCAGCATTCGGAAGCCCGAGCGAAGCGAAAACGCCCAGGGCGAGGGCGTCACTTCCGACAGGTCGCCGGTCAGGATCTTGCCGTCGTTGGGCCGCTCGAATTGGTATTCGGCACCGAGTTCGGCGAAGGCGAGAAACGGCTGCCCGTCCGGCAGACGGAAATAACGGCTGATCTCGGTCGAGAGATCGAGGACGCCATAATTGAAGCTGTCGCCGGGAAGGGAAACGCTGACCGGTATGTTGAGGATGCTGCCCGAGAGGTCGTAGGCGCCGCTGTCGATATGGGACCAATTGACGGAGACCTTGGGGCGGATGAAATAGGCATCGACCTTATATTGGCCGTGGAGCGAGATTTCGCCGGCAAGACGCTCCGAATCCTGTCGGCCACTCAGCACGCTCAGGTCGATATCGTTGTTGTAGCGCCCGTATGTCAGCGATCCGTCGATCGCCCAGTGTTTCGACAGACGGTAGGCCGCATAGGGGCCGAAGCTGAAGCCGTCGGTGTCGATGCCCAATGTGCCGTCGAACGCATCGGTCGAACTGTTCTCAAGGGAAACGGTCATGCCGACGACGAGGTCGTTGGTGATGCGGCGATCGAGACCCATCGTCAACGAGCGGGCGAGCGTGTCGCTGTCGCGGTCATAACGTTCGTCGGATATGTCTGCGAACTGGATATCCGACCAGAAGTTCCAGAGCGAGGGCGCTGGCAGATCGCGGCCCGGCGTCAACGGCACCTGTGATCGGTCGGCGCTTTGGGCGGCGGCTTCTTCGGCAGCGAGGTCCCGGCAGATCGGCAGGTCGCGCTGTTGCTTGTTGGAATTTATCGACCGCGGGTCGATACAGGTGTCCGGCGTGGGGGCTGCGACCACGCGGCCGCCTCTGATGGCGGTCGGGGTGCGCGGCGTGAACCCCGGAAACACCGGCTGCGGGCCGACGTCCGGGCGGCCATCGGGCAAGTTGAAACCCGGGAACACCGGCTGGGGGCCGACATCCGGGCGGCCGTCGGGCAAGTGGAAACCCGGAAACACCGGCTGTGGGCCGACGTCCGGTCGGCCATCGGGCAAGTTGAAACCCGGAAACACCGGCTGTGGGCCGACGTCCGGTCGGCCATCGGGCAAGTTGAAACCCGGAAACACCGGCTGCGGGCCGACGTCCGGTCGGCCATCGGGCAAGTTGAAACCCGGAAACACCGGCTGTGGGCCAACATCCGGGCGGCCGTCGGGCCAGTCGATGTTCGGAAAGATGATATTACGCACCTGGTTCTGGGTGTCGAGCAGGCACGGTTTTCCGCTCGATGTGTCATAGAGCTTGTGCGTGCCACCGTTGCCGTTTGAAACGACCGGCGAAAGCGAGAGATGGAGGCCGCGCTTGCTCTTGCTCCAGGTGTCGACTGTCTGATTGCCCTGAGCCGCCTCGAGGCCGAAAGACCCGGCGCTGGTTCCGGAAAGCCAGACAGAGCGGGTGGCCCCTTTCGTGTTGCCGAGATAGGCCAGGCCGCCGCGGGAACTGCAGTTCGCGGCTAATGCGTCGCCGGCTGCCCCAAAACTGCAGAGGCCGGCAATCAGCGCCGCACCCAGATATGCCATCGACGCCGCTTGTCGGACATGGAAATCAGCTCTGCGCATGCTTCCCCCAAACGCTCTGCGACATTCCTGCCGCAGCGAAGTATCGTCAATCGCTCCAAGCCGCTTCCTGGCGCTATTCCCCTTGCCCCCGAGGCGGCAGGCGACTGCCCCGCCGCACCGACTCCATTTGTATATTTCCTCAAAGCTTGCCGCACTCCCACCGTGCAATTCTAGTGGTTCGATGGCGGTTTTTCCCGCATGCCTGGCAATCGGGCCGAACTCGACAAAGCCGTTGCCGATGCTCGACCAACGTCGTCGGGGACAATGCGGAGCCGCCCGTGCGGGCGGTTCAAAGGTGAAAGAGACACGGTTGCACCCGTCGTTGCGCGAGGGCGCCCGCCACGGGCCAAGGCCGTCATGCCGTCTTCTCGGCCGTGCCGACGTCGGCATCGGATTAACTGTTACGTACTTCCCACGCGAGCGGCATTGGCTAGCCTGAGCCGATCTGTTCAGCGTCCTTGCCGGCAGCGCGGGTCGGCTCGCTCATGCCAGAGGCCACGGCCATGCCTGGCTCAATAGTGTTTACGCCTCAACGAAGGGATTTGGCCATGAGCCTTATCGACCTATTTGCGTGGATCGTGCTTGTCGTCCTGGTCTTAAGCACCGTCGCGGTGATCGTCTTCCTGGCCATGCTGCCCGGGATGATCGCCAAAAAGCGGAACCATCCGTGGGCCGAAGCGGTGACGGTGGGCGGTTGGGTGACGCTGCTGTTGGGTTTCGCCCTTTGGCCGATCGTCCTGATCTGGGCCTATGTTGACGTTCCCCGTGTCTCCAAGGTGGAGCTTGGACAATGATCGTTGTTCTTCTCAACGTCTATCTGGTCATCCTGTTCTGCCTGGTGAAGTTTCGGATTGTCCCGTTCAATCTGTTCTGGAAGGTCTCACCGATACTGGTCCTGCTCATCCTGCTGGTCGGCCTGTTCATCCCGATGAACTGGGGCGCACCGCAAGGACCCGCACTCGTCGTGCGCAATTCCGTCGCCATAGTGCCCAGCGTCGCGGGCGAAGTGGTCGAGGTGCCGGTCAAGGCGAATTCGCCGCTAAGGGTTGGTGACGTGCTGTTCCGTATCGATCCCGCTCCCTATCAGTCGCAGGTCAATGCTCTGCAGGCCCAGCTCAAGTTGAGCCAGTTGCGGCTGGCGGAGAAAACGAGATTGCAGACGACTCCCGCCGGACGCGCGTTCGATGTCGAACAATATCAGGCCGAGGTCGATCAATTGGAGGCGCAGTTGGTGGGAGCCAACTGGAACCTCGAAAAAACCATCGTCCGTGCTCCTGCCGATGGCTACGTGACGAACCTAGCGCTGCGCACGGGCGCGCGTGTCGCCAATCTGCCGCTATCACCGGTCATGGCCTTCATCGATACCTCGGAGACGATCATCGGCGTCGAGGTGCCGCAGATCGATGCGCGCTATGTCGAGCCCGGTCAGCCTGTTGAGGTGACGTTCAAGTACGAGCCCGGAAAAGTCTACGGCGGCAAGGTTGAGAGCATTCTCCAGGCGGTGGCGACCGGACAGACGCAGACGTCGGGCACTGCCGTTTCATCGAAGACCATCGAGACGCTGCCGTTCGTTGTCAGGGTAAAACTTGATGACGCCGAGTTTGCCAATCGTCTGCCCGCAGGAAGCACGGGGGATGCGGCGATCTTTACCGAACATGTCAGCGCGGCCCATGTGATCCGGAAAGTCCTGCTTCGGCAGATCGCGATCACGAACTACATCAACCCCTTCTGACTGAGGGCTAGATCGGGGCGAAACGATCAGTGCTTGTGTAAACGGCTGCGGGCGTAGGGCGGCCAGCTGCAAGCAATCATGTCCCATGCCCGGAGTCCATTTTCGGAAATCGCGTGCTGAACCCATGCTTGGCCGACGTTGCCCAATAGGTGAGGCTGCCACTGCTCTCGAATGCGTTCTGCAAATGACCAGCAGCAGCTGAAGGGCGGCATTGCGCCAGCCACACGGCGCCGAAGGCCGCCTCGCAGGGAGAGGGGGAAACGATCCTGCCAGCACCGACTTCCGGCACCCGTCTACGGTAGCCCAACACATTATTGCAACGCCGGTGCCAGCGCCATGACCGATTTTGCAAGGGTGGCATACGAAGCCGGCGGTTGTGTTGGCGCGGCGCCGCTCCACATTTGAGAAAAGTCAAATCGGGATCATGGCCATGCAGGACAGGCATCATGTCGTCGTCGTCGGTGGAGGGTTTGGCGGGCTGCAGCTCGTCAACGGGCTTGCCGGCGCGCCGGTGCGTATCACGCTGATCGACCGGCGAAACCACCATCTATTCCAGCCGCTGCTCTACCAGGTCGCGACCACGCTGATCGCTACGTCGGAGATCGCCTGGCCGATCCGCAATCTCTATCGCGACCGGCCGGAGGTAACGACGCTTCTGGGCGAGGTTACCGGCGTCGATGCTGCCGCCAAGACGGTGACGCTCAAGGGCGGGCAGGCGATCGGCTACGACACGCTGGCGATCGCCACCGGCGCGACGCATGCCTATTTCGGCCATGACGAATGGGAGCCGGTGGCGCCGGGTCTGAAGACGCTGGAGGACGCGACCACCATCCGTCGCCGCGTGCTCATCGCTTTCGAAAAGGCGGAACTCGAGGAAGACCCGGCCGTGCGCGAGGCGCTGTTGACCTTCACCGTGATCGGCGCCGGGCCGACGGGCGTCGAGCTTGCCGGCATCATCGCCGAAATGGCCCACCGCACGCTGCCGAGCGAGTTTCGCCGCATCGATACCCGAAAGGCCCGGGTGATCCTGGTGGAGGCGGGGCCGCGCATTCTGGCTGCCTTCAGCGAGGACCTGTCCGATTATGCCCGGCGTGAACTGGAAAGGTTGGGCGTGGAGGTCCGGACCGGAACGCCGGTGACGGACTGCACCGCCGAAGGGGTGACGATCGGCGAGACTTTCGTTGCCAGCCGGACGCTCGTCTGGGCCGCCGGCGTCCAGGCGTCGCCCGCCGCCCGTTGGCTCGGCATTGCCGAGGATCGGGCCGGCCGCGCGATCGTCGGCGCCGATCTTGAGGCGCCAGGTCATGACGATATCTTCGTCATCGGCGATACGGCCTCCGTCACCTATGACGGAGGCAAGCCGGTGCCGGGGATCGCGCCGGCCGCAAAGCAGCAGGGTGCCTATGTCGCGAAGGTCATCCGCGCACGCCTTGGTGGCGGCAAGCCGCCCGGCGATTTTCGCTACCGCCATCAGGGCAGCCTGGCGACGATCGGTCGGCGGGCGGCGATCATCGATTTCGGCCGCTTCAAGCTCAAGGGTGCGCTTGCCTGGTGGATCTGGGGCATCGCCCATATCTATTTCCTGATCGGCACGCGCAGCCGCTTCGCCGTCGCCTGGAGCTGGTTCTGGACCTATTTGAGTGGCCAGCACAGCGCCCGGTTGATTACCCAGAAAGAGACTTTGCGCGACGGGCAATAGCGGTGCGGCATGACAGCCGGCGGGCCTGAGCATCGCGGGTGGTGAGTGTGCCTCTACAGGTGAGTGTGCCTCTACAAGGGCTCGCTGGCTCCTGACGCAATGATGGAGGGGCGGTGGCCGGCAAGGCCCGCCGGACGCGACCGGCTGATATCAACCGTGATCGGGGATACGGTAAAAAAGACTTTGCTTACAAGCGCAAATTGTGTGCTAACTCTCTGAAATCGAGACTATAACCTGACATGCGTTGGGGGAGACGGAGATGGCAGACTTGATACATCCAAAAGCGATCGAACATCTGCCGATGTTCGTCACGCCGCCCGGGCAGTCTGACCTTCTGTTCAATTTCGTCGTGGTGTTCCTGCTGCTCGCAATCTTCGGGATCGGCACGCTCTACCTGCGCCTGCATGCCCTGCCCGAGCAGATGGCCCACGGGGGGAGCAAGGCGAAGTTCGAGGTCGTGGCAGTGCTGGCGCTGATCGCGCTGTTTACGCACAATCATCTCTTCTGGATCGCGGGGTTGATCTTGGCTCTGGTGGATCTGCCCGACATCTGGTCGCCGCTCAGATCGATCGCGCGTTCGCTGGAGAAAATGTCGGGCCGCGAACCGGAGCCGGAGCTGGACGCCCATGGGCACGTCCGTGTCGATCACCCTGTTGTTCCCGAGCCGGCGGCGTCGGCTGTCGAAACCAGGGTCGAGCCGACCTCGAATGATGGGAGGGCATGAGCCATGTTCGAGTTCCTGCTTTGCTCGATGCTGACCATCCTTCCCGACTATCTCTTTCGCCGGTATGTCCAGGGCAAGAGGTTCGGCCACGAAATCACGCTCTATTCCGTCTGGTTCGAACTTCGGTACGGCATCACCGCCTGTCTGATGCTGACGCTGACATTGATCACCCTGGTGTTCTATTTCCATCCGTCGACCAAGAACGTCACCTCGGTGTTCCGCACCGTTACCATTCTGCCGGAGACGGGCGGGCGTGTGGCCGAGGTCTATGTCCAGCGCCATCAAATGGTGGAGGCTGGTGCGCCGCTGTTCAAGCTCGACAGTACCGAACAGGAAGCGGCGATCGAGCTTGCACGTCGGCAGATTGCCGAGGTCGAGGCCGAAACCACGGTGGCGCAGACTGAGCTTGCCGCCGCCGACGGGCTGATCCAGCAGGCGCAAGGCGCCTTTCTTCAGGCACAGGACCAGCTCGAGACCCAGACGGAGCTGATGCGCCGCAACCCCAATGTCGTGGCTCCGCGTGAGATCGAGCGGCTGCAGGTGGCGGCTGACGGCCGCAGGGGAGCGGTCGACGCGGCCACTGCCAACAAGCGCACGCTGGAAACGAAGATCGCGTCGCTGCTGCCATCGCAGAAGGCAAGCGCCGAGGCAGCCCTCAAACAGGCTCAGGTGGAGCTCGACAAGACCACCGTGCGCGCCGGCTTTTCCGGCACGCTGCAGCAATTCACGCTCAGGGTCGGCGAAGTCGTCAACCCGATGCTGCGCCCGGCGGGCATTATGGTACCGTCTGAGGCCGGTCGCGTGGCGCTGATCGCCGGGTTCGGCCAGATCGAGGCGCAGGTGTTGAAAGTCGGCATGATTGCCGAGGCCACCTGCGTCGGCAAACCCTTCACCATCATCCCGATGGTGGTGACGGAGGTGCAGGCCGTGATCGCCGGCGGACAGCTGAGGGCGAGCGATCAACTGATCGACCTCTCGCAACTGGCGGCGCCCGGCACGATCACCGTTTACCTTGAGCCGCTCTATCCCGGCGGCCTCGAAGGGCTTCCACCGGGCAGCAGTTGCATCGCCAACGCTTACACCAACAGCCATGACGAGTTGGAAGCACCCGGCACCAGCACGCTGCGCGGGATCTATCTGCACGTTGTCGACACGGTCGGCCTGGTGCATGCGATGATCCTGCGTATGCAGGCGCTGATGCTGCCGGTGCAGACACTGGTGCTCGGCGGGCACTGACGGTCCGCCGCATCTGTTGACGGCAAAACGGCGCGGCGCGTGTTCGCGCCACCTTTTCCGTCGGTCGGCACGCGGGAGGGGCTAGAGCGTTTCCGGTTTAAACGGAGTCACGGACACGCTCTATCTCTTTGTTTTTGCGCATTCCCTGACGGAAAACCGCTTCGCACTTTTCCTGGAAATGCTCTAGGTGGATATGCGGCGCGCCCTGGCAACGATCCGGCGGGCATGACCAAACGCACCGGAGCGCAATTCTTGTGCCGCTTCGCAACGCCATTTCCATTCTTGCAAAATAGCGAACAGTCGGTTTGTCGCCAGTCCTGTGTCGGCGCCGGCAGGGACAAGCGGCCGCATCATGCGTCCGTGTTTTTGGCCGCCTTTGCCCGGCTGCCCGAAGACGCCTTCTTCTTCGCCTTGGCCTGGTTGTAGTCGATGGCGGCGCGGACGAGGTTCTGCAGCGCGCGCTCGTCGATCTCGTCACCTTCAAAGACGTCGATCGCGCGCCAGACCTTGCCGCCAAAGCCGTTGTTGAACAGATTTTCAGGGTCCGGCAGGCTCGCGCCGTGAGAGAAGGTAAGCTTCACCTTATCCTTGTGGGCGTTGCCGACCGCGATGATGCCATCGCGAGACCACACCGGGCTTCCCATCCACTTCCATTCCTCTGCTATCTCCTTGTCTGCTCCAAGGATGCTTTTGCGCAGGCTGGCGAGTGTCTTGCCGCGCCAGTCGCTAATCCCGGCAATCAACTGGTCGATGTGTTCCGATGCATTCATTGGGCCTCTATCCTCCGACTTCCGGCTCCGTTTCTTCCGCCGGCAAAAACTGCGCTTACTTTGCTCGTGCCAGAAACGCCGTCCTGGCTCCTCGACTGCTTGGGCGGCGCAATTGCCACCGCACAATGCCTCAAATCGGAATCGATTCAAGGTATTATGCAGCGGGATTAATGTGTTGCGGCGTGAAGCGCAGCGCCGTCGTTTCCGCAACGGGAGGACACCGCGTGACGCCATTTTCCGGCTTGCGCGGCAATATGGTGCGGGCGGGCGCTAGGTCGAGGGGGCAGCATGAATTGCAACGATAGACCATCCCATACAACGAGCGGCCGTTGCGCCGCACAGGTGCTGTCACCCGCGTCTGCGTGCGCTTGCGAACGCGCTCACTGCCGCGATGTCGGTTAGTTGCCTGACGGCACCGGCATCGTCCACGGTTCCCAGACTTCGTCGGGCCCGCCGCCGTGACGCCGGTAGAAGCGTTTGGCCGGGGCGTTGCCGGCAAGCACGGTCCAGTTGATGCGCGGCGCGCCGATTTCGGCGGCGTAGCGCTTCAGCGCTTCGATGAGGGCAGCGCCCGCGCCTGAAGAGCGCGCGGTTTCCTCGACGAACAGTTCCTTCAAAACCACCGTTGGCTTCAGGTCATAGGTCCAGGGAATGACATACTGGACGGCGATGCCGACGACGCGACCGTCGAGCTCCGCCACGAAGACCCCGAAGCGCGGGCTGTCGCAAAGGCCGTGGTCGATCAGGTCCCGCTCAGTGACGGCAAACTTGTCGATATAGCCTTCGAAGACGGCAAGACCGCGCATCAGCGCCAGCACCGTGGCGACATCGCGATGCTCGAATGGGCGCGTGGAAATGGCAATCGTCATAGGGCTCCTCAAGGGGGCTGGCAGGGGTGATCCTGCCGGCTACCTTGGCGTGTTTGCGCCGATCCGCCAAGGTGGCCGTTTGGTGGAGTGCATGGATACGCGCACAATCGAATCCGGCCCGGGGAGCCAGCGATGGCCCGCCTGATCCGCGGGCCATCTGCATCGCAGGAGTAGCGCTCAGGCGGCAAGCAGCAGCCGGGGTTCGCCGGGGGCGGCGCCTGAAGCGAAGGCCAGGCCTTCGTCTTCCCAGCCGGTAATGCCGCCGATCATGATCTTCACCGGTCGTCCGAGCCGGGCGATCTTCAGCGCCGCCTGGTCGGCGCCGTTGCAATGCGGCCCAGCGCAATAGGGGACGAACAGGGTGTCGGCCGGCCATTCGGCCAAACGCTCTGCGCTGATCTCGCGGTGGGGCAGGTGGATCGCGCCCGGCACATGGCGGCGGGCATAGGCGGCCTCGGTTCCGACCACGTGCAGCAGCACGAAATCCTGTTCGCCCTTCTTCAGCGCGGCGGCAACGTCGGAGCAATCGGTCTCGACGCTCAGGCGGCGGGCGAAATGGGCAATGGCGATCTCGGGTGCTGCGGCCTGGGTTTCGGTGACGTAGCTCATCTTTCTCTCCTGTGGCTCTGGCCTTGGGCGGTTGACGAGGAGGGTTGTAGCAATGTCGGAAAGGGGCTGGCAGATGGCAGGTTTGCCATATATGCTCAAGATCATGCCAAAACCGTCTGTCACATCGCCATCACCAGCCAATCCACTCGTCGTCGCTCTCGCCTATGATGGTCTCTGCACCTTCGAGTTCGGCGTGGCGGTGGAGATGTTCGGCCTGCCCAGGCCTGAGATGGGCGAGGGGTGGTATTGCTTCGCCGTTGCGGCGATCGAACCGGGGGAACTGAGGGCCACCGGCGGCATCAGGCTGACGGCCGATGGCGGGCTCGATCTCCTGGCTGAGGCCGGAACCATCATCGTGCCCGGCTGGCGCGGTGCCGATACCCCGGTGCCTGAAGCCCTGTGCCAGGCCCTGCGGGCGGCACATGCGCGCGGCGCGCGGGTTCTCTCCATCTGCTCCGGCGTCTTCGTGCTGGCGGCGGCCGGTCTGCTCTCTGGCCTCAGGGCAACGACCCATTGGCGCTACACCGACAAGCTCAGGGCGCTCTACCCTGATGTCGAGGTGGTGCCCGACGTGCTCTATGTCGATAGCGGCGCGGTGCTGACGTCTGCCGGCAGTGCCGCCGGCATCGATCTCTGCCTGCATCTCATTCGCCGCGATTTCGGCAGCGAGGCGGCAAACAGGGTGGCGCGGCGCCTCGTCGTGCCGCCACACCGCGATGGCGGGCAGGCGCAATTTATCGAAAGGGCGGTGCCGGAAGTGCACGAGAGCGCGCGCCTCGGGCCCTTGATCGACCGGATGCGCGCGCGGCTCGGTGAGGATTTCTCGATCGCGGCGCTGGCGAAAGCAGCGGGCATGAGCGAACGCACCTTCCTGCGCCGCTTCGAGGCGGCCACCGGCACAACGCCGGCGCGCTGGCTGCTTGGCGAGCGGCTGGCGCGGGCCCGGCAGTTGCTGGAGGAAAGCACTGTTGGCATGGAACAGGTGGCCGAAGGCTCGGGCTTCGGCTCGACCCAGACGCTGCGGCATCACTTTCGCCAGCAGCTTTCGACGACGCCCGCCGCCTATCGCGCCATGTTCGGGCGGGTGGCAGCGCAAGCGGGTGCGCCGGCCGAGGTCGCGGCCGAGTAGCCGGACCGCGCCCTGCTGCCACTACGCCTCCGACGGGGCAAGTTCGCTGCCGTTCCTGCGGAAGTACGACTTGAAGAACACGGCGTCCGGCGCCGAGACGATGACCCGGGCGACGATCGCCGTTGCCGCTATGGCAAAGACTAGGCGACCGAAGAACACGCTGGTGAAATCGGCGCCGAGGGCAACCACGACCAGCGTATCCTCCACCAGGCTGTGGCCAAAGCCCATGAAGACGCACGCGAGGAAGACCTGGCGCGGCTCGACATTCGCCTCGCGTGCCTCACGGATCAGCAGCGCGCCGCCATATGAGATCCCCAAGAGTACGCCGACGGCGGCAAACGGCACCGTCTGCGGCTTTATGCCCGCAAGGCGGAAGAGCGGCGCCATGCCCCGGTTCAGCCAGCCGAGGAGGCCCACCAGCTTGAGGATCTCGATCGTCCAGCTCAAGGCCAAGAGCACGACGAGCATGGTGGCGAGCGTCTTCAGCGTGCTGAGCGCGAAAGCGATCCAGCCGGAGCCTTCGTTGACCGGTATCCATGTGGGGTTGAGCGGCGTGGCGAGCCAGCCGGTTGCCGCGAAGACCTGGTGTAGCAGTGCCGCGAAGATGAGGCCGCCGCCGATCCTGAGCGCCCCTGTGACCAGGAAGCCAGGGCCTGCTTTTTGGATGATGCGCTGTTCGATCGGGATGGCGTGGGCCACCAGCATCAGCGCCGAAAAGATGGTCATGTCGGCGGTCGTCAGTTCCGAAACCGGCACCAGCGCAAAGACGACCACGACCGCGCCCCAGATGCCGACCAAGAGGCCGGTGAGCCAGGCGAAGGCGAGCTCGGGCGGCAGCCCGACGAGCGTCATCAGCGGTTCGAAGGCCGGTGCGACCGCCCGGATCACGCCGAGTTCCTGCAGGACATGGGTGACGATCGTGACGGGAACGATGATGCGCACCAGGTCCCAGTAGATTTCGAGAGTGGCGAGCGTCTTGCGGTAGAGGATGATGTGAACGGTCATGGCGATGCCTCCTTGAATGGGTTGTCCAAGGACTAGCGCGGGGCCATTCGCAGTTGTGGTCAAAATATGCGAATATGTGCAATAAAATTGCACGCGCATAAATTGGGGGATGGAATGGATCGGATCGACAGAAAGCTGCTCAAGCTGATGCAGGAGGATGCGTCGCGAACCAACGCTGATCTTGCCACCGAGGTCGGGCTGTCGCCGTCGAGCTGCCTGCGGCGCATCAGGCGCTTAAGATCCGCTGGTATCATCGACCGCGTCGTTGCCGTTCTCAATCCCGCAAAAGCGGGCCGAGGGGTGAAGGCGATCATCACCGTCGAGCTGGAGCGCCACGGCGAACAATATGTGCGCCGTTTTCTCGATATGGTCGCCGCCGAGGCGGCGGTGACCCAGGCCTATAGCGTCAGCGGCGCGACCGATGCGCTTCTGATGCTGCGCCTGAAGGACATGGACGAACTCGACGCGCTCACCGAGCGACTGTTCGGGGAAGGGAGCAATGTCGCGCGATACTACACCAGCTTCGTGATCCGCACCGGCAAGGAGACGACGGCAATCCCGCTTTGAAGCTTCGATGTAACTGGACGAGCTTCGCAGGCACTGCACCCCGATCTGCGGCATCAAACGAAGGCGCCGGGGCGATCTACTCCGGCGCGCAACAACGGCGTTGCCGCTATGGTCATTTGACCGCGGCGTTGCCGCCATCGGCGTAGAGCGCGGTGCCGGCAACGAAGCTTGCCATCGGGCTTGCCAGGAATAGCGCCGCCCGGGCGATTTCCTCCGGTTGGGCGATCCGCTTCATCGCATGCAGGCCTGCGGCCCATTCCTTCTGCTCCTGGCTGCCGGCAGCCGGCGTGTCGACGCCGCCCGGGAGCAGGGCATTGGCGCGGATGCCGCTCGCGCCATAGTCGGCGGTGATGCCCTTGACCAGCCCCATCAACCCCGCCTTGGAGGCGCCATAGGCGCCCATGCCGGGGATGCCGACGCTGGTGCCGACGAAGGTCGAGGTGAAGACCAGCGATCCGCCGCCGCGCTTGAGCATTGCCGGGATCTGGTGGCGGGCGCCGAGGAAGGCGGAGGTGAAGTTGGCGGCCAGCACCTCCTGCCATTCTGCGGCCGTGATCTCGGCAAGCGGCCTGACCGCGCCGACGGCGCCGGCATTGTTGACGGCAATGTCGAGGCCGCCGAACCGGCTGATGGCGGCCTCAATCAGCCGGGCATGGGTATCTTCGTCAGCGACATCGCCGCTGACGGCGATCGCTTCGCCGCCCTCGGCACGGATAGCCTCCACCACGGCATTGAGTGGTGCTTGGGTGCGGGCGTTCAAAACCACCTTCGCGCCTTCGGTGGCGAAGAGTTCTGCGACCGCGCGGCCGATACCCGACGACGCGCCGGTGACGATTGCGATCTTATCTTGCAGCATGGACATGGACTTGCTCCTCTTGGTTGAGGCGCACTGAGTATCGCCGACAAGAAGCAGCGCCCACCCGATTTGCGATGGGGACAACTGAATGATGGTGGTCATCGAAAATTTGAAGGGTCGGTCCGGATGTCAGGGTTGAGCGGATCGAAGCGTAGCATCTGCCACGATCTCGTGTTTGCCCTGCACCCTGGAAAGTTCGCCGCGGCAAAGATGACTGCTCAAGCACCTGCATGTTTCCTTTACTCCTATCCGATCAAAGGGCAAAAACATGCAGTCAATCAAAGTGCTACAGCGACCTTGGCGCATCCTAAAAGACGCGCGGCGCTGTAGGGCCGACTATCCTTCACATTCATCGGAAGAAGAAAAACCAGACGGCAAAAGCCAGCATCCAAACCAGGACATAGTAGAAAGCTTGACCCTCGATCATGGCGGCGATCCCCATTCACCGATCGAGGGCATATTAGCATTGATGCAACCGAAGGGTAAGCGGGTGCGCGCTTCAGTGCCCGCCTAGAGCATCCTGCTTTCAAGTGGAATCGCTGAAAGCGGATAAGATGCTCTAGGATCAAAGTGCTAGAGCGTCCTTTGTGCGTTCATCTGAACGCACGGCGCTCTAGAAGTGCGCTGAAGGTTTTCAGATCGATGTTGCCGCCGCTCAACAGAATACCCACCCGCTTTCCGCCACAGGCGATTGCCCCCTGCAAAACGCCCGCCGCGGCCAGGCAGCCGGTCGGTTCCACGACGATCTTCATGCGCTCGGCAAAGAACCGCATCGTCTCGACCAGTTGCCCATCAGTAACCGTGACGATGTCATCGACTGTGTCTTTCAGGATGGCGAAGTTGTGGTTGCCGACATGGGTGACAAGCGCGCCATCAGCGATCGACTTCGGCACCGGGATCTGAACCACTTCGCCCTTGCGCAATGATTGCTGGCCGTCGTTTCCCGCCTCGGGCTCGACGCCAACAATGGAGCAGGCGGGCAAAAGCGCCCTGGCGCTGAGCGCGCTGCCGGGAAGCAAACCGCCGCCGCCCAGCGGAACGACGAGCAAATCGATCTCCCCGACATCCTCGATCAGTTCCAGTGCTGCGGTACCCTGTCCGGCGATGACATCCGGGTGGTCATAGGGAGGGATCAGCGCTGCGCCCCGGTCGGCGGCAAGGCGCAGGCTTATCTCCGCACGATCTTCCGTATATCGATCGTAAAAGACGATCTCGGCTCCATAGCCCCTGGTCGCCGCCACCTTTATCTCCGGAGCGTCGCGCGGCATGACCACTGTCGCCGAAACACCCTGGAGTCTCGCGGCATAGGCGAGTGCCTGGGCGTGATTGCCTGAGGAAAAGGCGACGACACCATTCTGCCGGGAGCGTGCGTCCAGCGCAGCGATGGCGTTGTACGCGCCACGGAATTTGAAAGCGCCCGCACGCTGCAGGTTCTCCGCCTTGAAAAATACGGTCGCTCCGGCTTGGGCGTCGGCAGTTCGCGATGTCAACACAGGCGTGCGGTGCGCCGCGCCGGCGATGCGTGCTCGGGCGGTCTGGACATCGTCGAAGGTCGGGATGCGCAGCGAAGCGGGTGCCGGTGCAGGATTGACCACGAGAAACCTCCATTGCGCACGCGGTGGCCCTGGGCCGAGAGGGAATTTTCCAAGGCACGGCAATGTAGCATCGCGCCGGCGTTTGCACGAGCCAGGTTGAAGAACCATTGGCGCCATCTGCCTTATGACACCGCTGACACGGGCCAGGCCGCATTGTACCGGCTTTAAGGCATCTGCTGCACAGTTCCGCGATTTTCAACAACGGCGGCCGGTGGCATAGTTTGCGCGGCTTGGCAGCGTCGCGTCAGATGGGACGCACACACGCCGCAGGACCTTGGATTTGGGATTTTCAGGCAAGGCGGGAGGGGCGGAATGCTGAAGACCTACACTGGCAGCTGCCATTGCGGCGCAGTTTACATCGAGGCAGATGTCGATCTCAGCGCCGGGACCGGCAAGTGCAACTGCACGCTCTGTACCAAGATGCGGCTGTGGTCGGTGGAGGTGGCGCCGTCGGCTTTCCGTCTGATCGCCGGCGAAGAGGCGCTAGCGGATTATCGCGGTCGCAACCCGGTCGCCCATCATTTCTTCTGCAGCCATTGCGGCGTGCGCCCGTTCGAGCGGATCGACGCACCGAACATGACGGGACACACCTATTACAACATCAACGTCGCCTGCCTCGACGGCGTCGATATCGACGAACTGATGGCCGCACCCGTCACCTACTTCGACGGACTGCACGATGACTGGGGCTCGACACCATCAGAGGTGCGGCATCTGTAGGGCTCGTTTCTGAAAATCCTGACCCCTTGTGTTACGCAGTTCTTGATGCAGCCGTCAGCTTTTGCGGGGATATTGCCTCGCGGATAATGTTGCGGCCACATGTCCCTGGTGGGGCTGCATTTCTGGAGTTGATTGATGGTGGAAAAGACGTTTCCAGAAGCCTTCCCGAGTGCACTCCGCTCCCAGTCCGCGATTGCTGTTTCAGCACTCAAACTGAATTCCGACTACGTTTCCGAACCGTTTTCGGTCAACGTTCTCGGCGAGATCCTGCACATACCTGGTCGGGTTCTTCCCTCGACAAAGCCGGAGTTTGTAGGGCTGAACCTGCAACGGCGCCAAATTGCACTGTGCATGCTGACGCGCAGTTCCGATGGCTTCGGACGTCAGGCCGCTCTGCAAGAAATCCTTCACATCAATAAGCCCTGGTCCATTCCTTTCGTCATCGCGTTGATCGGCGAATACGTCGTCGAGATCATCCATGACATCTACGCGGCTCTGCCCGACTTGGAGCGGGACGTTGTCTCAACATTTATCAAGGCAAATCCGGCGTTTTATAAGCTCACCTGTGACCGGGTGATGAGCTATTGGGACTGCTACTACCGTCGGCAGTTCCGGTGCAGCGACTACGTAGGCTTCAAGCTCTTGCGGCAACTGGACGCGCTTGCATGATTTGAAAGGCTGGAACAATGCGCCGGTCTCGTGGCCGCAACCTTGCAGCCTATATCAGGGGCTCCGGCTCCAGCGCCGCCAGCGTCTTCAAGGCAGCCAGCGTTTCGCGCAGGGCTCGATCAAGCCGTTTGTCGCGGCGCAGCACGAGGGCGAAGCGGCGCGAGAGTGGCGGCGACAGCGGTCGCACGACCAGCCGTTCGCGATCATGCGCGCGCAAGGCGATCTCCGGAACGAGCGCCGCGCCGAGGCCGACGGCGACCATCTCCTTGATCGCGGCGACGCTGCCAAGCGCCATCACCGGTTTGACGGCGGTGCCGCCGTCTGCCGCCAGCCATTCATCGGTGAGCCGGCGGGTGTTGGCGCCCGGCTCGTAAAGGATCAACGGTCGTTGCGCCAATGTCTCCGCCGTCACGGTGTCGGGGAGCGAGGTCTCCGCCGGAGCGATGGCGACGAAGCGCTCGTCGAAAAGCGGGGTGACTTCGAACATGCGGCCGGAGACGGGGAGGCTGACCAGCCCGATGTCGAGCAGATTGTCGTCGACAGCCCTGACAATGTCGGCGCTGTTGCCCGTCGCCACGGTGATGTCGAGATCGGGAAAGCGGCAATTGAGATCGGCGAGAAGCGGCGGCAGCATGAAGGCGCAAGGGGTGGCGCCGGTGCCGAGCCGCACGCGGCCGAGAACGCCCTTGGAGTGGCGTGCCACCGCGTCGACAGCCTCGTTTGTCGCGGCCTCGATGCGGCCAACATGCGCAAGCAGTTCGGCGCCGGCGGCACTTGGCCTTGCAGTGCGGCCGACGCGCTCGACGAGGCGCACGCCGAGCTGCTTTTCCAGCGCGCGCACCTGCAGGCTGATGGCCGGCTGCGTCAGCCCCAGGCGCTCCGCGGCGGCGGAGAAGCTGCCGAGTTCGGCGACCAGCGCGAAGGTTTTGAGGTAGTCCAGGTTGAGGGTTGCCATACCAAAGAAATCCTTATGCATTGCATAGAACATCCAAGCTTCATTTATAGATCGATGCCTTGCACAATGCGAGCATGATCAGCAGCAAAACATGGGTGTTCGACATGCTCAGGGAACTTGGCCTCTTTCTCGCCGCTTCGCCGCGCTCGCGGCTCTGGCAGTTGCAAAATCTGCGCGAACTGGACGCGGAGCGTCTGGACGACATCGGCGTCACACCTGCCGAAGCGTGGCAGGGAAGGCGCACCGAAAGCGCGCCGGCGTCGTCGCGAGGAACCGCAGCGACTGCGCGATATTCCGAAGCCGCGCGTGCGGGGGCGATGTAGACGACGAAAGGCATCTGCGACGGCCTCGTCGGCGCGAAAACGCGCCGCGATCTCAGGATCTTCTTGCCGCGCTCGCGGCTCTTGTTTTTTCGCTGTTCAGTTTTGCGCGGCATGCCGTAGCGCCAGCGCGAGTGCCGCGAACTGAGGGCTACGCTATCGAAAAGCCGCCAAGCTCGATTTCGCCTGGCGCGCGTACGGCGCCACCGGAGATCCACAGCGGATTTCCCACGCACTCAATCTTTCCACCCGCAACAACGACACCGTCGCCATCGTTGCATGCTACGATCGGCCTCGCCGTGCCGGTGCTGTAACGCAGCAGGTCGGGCAGGTAGGTGTCCTCGTCACTAAGATGCGGGAAGAACTCGAATGGCATGAGGTCGAGGGCATTGCCGTCCGTTATCTCCTCCGGTCTGCGGCCGATGAAGAGCGCGTCGGTGGCGATCGTCGGGCCCATGAGAATGGCGCCGGCGCTGACGCCGATGAGGATGCCGCCGGAGGGCGCCCAATTGCGGAGCGGCCCGAGCATCCCGCTTCGTTTCAGCCGTTGCAGAAATTCACCGGTGTGGCCGCCCGCGAGGTGAATGGCGTCTGAGGCGAAGAGCCCGGCGATATCTTCGGCGGGATGCGGCTCGTCGAGATCGTAGAACAGCGCGAGATCGAGATCGTGTCTGCCATAATAGGATTGGCCGGCCAGAAAGAAGCTGCGGTCCGGTTCCGGGCCGGAGGCGACATAGGCGATGCGGTTTCCGCCGCCGCGGGCCTTCAGCAAGTCCACGAGCCGGAGGTCGATTGCCGAACATTCGGGGAAAAGCTGGTCGCTGTAGAATATGAGGTTGAGCAAGTAATCCTCTTGGTTTGTCAAGCGATCCGGTCAGAATGCAAAGATTGGCAAAGTCTCGGTGGCTACATGATGCCGCTTCAACTCTCGTCATACGGCTGTGTGAAGCGTTCCCCGTTGAAAGTGTGTGTACAGCATCTGCAAGTGGGCTTCATATTGTCGACGGTGAGCGTCGGGTCCACCAATGCCAGGTGCTTGTTCTCATCAACATATAGGCCGCTGTAGTATGAGCTCTCGCCGAGGCGCACATACGGCTGTCGTTCATCTTCGCTTCGGGCGACCAGCCAAAAGATGGGATCAGAGCGATCAATCCGAGCGACGGCTTCGCTGTAGGTTTCGTTCCAATCGTTGCCAACGCGTGAAAGGAGAAACCGGAACAGCGGTGTGTAGTCCAATCCATGCCGGTGGTGAGAGTGCATCGAGCCGTTATGAGACAGATCCAGTTTGACGGCCTTTGTGCCTCGTGACTCTCGCCACTCGCCGCCGTCACCGTGCCGCACACCGTGCGTTCGGGTGTTCACCTTGCGATAAAGCGGTTTCTTGCGTTGCATGCCGAGTGCTAAATGCGCCTGATAAGGGATTTCGCGTTGTTGTTGCATGACACAAGAGTGTCGGCAATGGGCGGATTTCGTTGAAAAATCTCCGCTTGCCTCAATCGGCACTGAGTGCCACCGCCGGCTGCAGGCGGGAAGCATTGCGGGCGGGGAGGAAGCCGAAGACGAGGCCAGTCAAAAAGGCGCAGGCGAAGGCGAGTGCGACGGGGCCGAGCGTGAACGAAACGGGCATGCCGAACTGGCCGGCGAGCGCTCCGGTGCCGAGACCGAGGACGACGCCGAGCGTGCCGCCGATCGCCGAGACGACCAGCGCCTCGATGATGAACTGCAGGAGGATGTCACGCTGGCGCGCGCCGGTTGCCATGCGCACGCCGATTTCGCGGGTGCGCTCGCTGACCGAGACCAGCATGATATTCATCACGCCGATGCCGCCGACGAGCAGCGAGATGGCGGCGACCGAGCCGAGAAACAGCTTCATCGTATTGGAGGTTTCGGTGAAGGCTTCGCGCACCGACGACATGTTGGTGATCTGGGTGTCCTCGCGCTTGTGCCGCTGGTTGAGAAGCGCCTGGATGGTCTGCTGCGTGATGTCGATGGCGGCCGCGTCCTTCACCTGCACGGTGATGGTGCGCACGTTGCGCTGGCCGAAGAGGCGCATGCTGCCCGTCGTCAGCGGCACGAGCACGACGTCGTCCTGGTCGTTGCCGAAGGAGGTGGCGCCCATTTCCGCCATCACGCCGATGACCTGGAAGGGGATCTTGTTGACGAGCACATACTGCCCGAGCGGATTGTCTCCTTCAGGAAACAGCGTCTTGACCACGGTCTGACCGAGGACCGCCACCGGCGCATAGGTGTCCATGTCGTCCTGGGTGAGGAATTCGCCCTGCTGTATCTTCCAGGATTTGGCGGTGGTGAACTGCGGCACCGTGCCGTTGGCACTGGTCTGGTAGTCGACATTGCCGCGCCGGACCGTGACGGTGCTGGTCAACTCGGGCACGGCGAAGGCGACATTCGGTACCTCGAGGATGGCGTCGGCATCGGCAGGAACAAGGGTGACATTGCTGCCGCCGGCGCTGCCGCGGAAATTGGCCATGCTCGGCCTGACCACCAGGAGGTCGGAGCCCATGGAGGAAATGCGGCTGAGCACGGAATCCTGCGCGCCGGTGCCGATCGCCAGCATGGCGACGACCGAGCCGACGCCGATGACGATGCCGAGCAAAGTGAGGATGGTGCGGAAGAGATTGGCGCGCAACGCCCGGAACGCCATCTTCACCGCTTCGGTGACGTCGGCGATCGCAGCCGAGCCCTCGCTCACCGTCCGGCTGAGCGCATGGGCTGCGTCCGGATTGCTGCGGCTCTTCTTGGTGCGGTCGGCGACGATGCGGCCGTCATGGATCTCGATCAGCCGGTCGGCCTGTTCGGCGACCTCGCGTGAGTGGGTGATGACGATGACCGTATGGCCATTGTCGTTCATGTCGCGCAAGAGCGCCATGACGTCGGAGCCGCTCTGGCTGTCGAGCGCGCCGGTCGGTTCGTCCGCCAGCACCACGCGGCCGCCGTTCATCAGCGCGCGGGCGATCGATACCCGCTGCTGCTGGCCGCCGGAAAGCTGGTTTGGGCGGTGGTCGAGCCGCTCGCCGAGCTTCAGCTGATGCAGCAGGGCGCCTGCGCGATCGTGACGGTCTCGTGCCGACATGCCGGCATAGACGGCCGGCACCTCGACGTTTTCCTGTGCGCTTGCGGTGGGGATGAGATTGTAGCTCTGGAAGACGAAGCCGAAGGTGCGCCGCCTGAGCGCCGCCAGTTCGTCGGTGTCGAAGCCCGACACCCGCTCGCCGTCGATGAGATAGTCGCCCTCGGTCGGCTGGTCGAGGCAGCCGAGAATGTTCATCAGCGTCGACTTGCCCGAGCCGGACTGGCCGATGATCGCGACGAACTCGCCGGCCTCGATGTCGAGCGAGACGCCATGCAGCACCTCGACGGCGAGATCGCCGTTGAAATAGGTCTTGCTGACGTGCCGGAGCGAGAGGAGCGGGGTCATGGCCGGTCTCAGAACATCGGCGGCATGCGCATGCCGCGCTGGCTGCCACGGGTGCTCGCCGCCGGGGTATCGGTGCCGGTGGCGACGACGACGGTGTCGCCTTCATTGAGGCCGCTCGTGATCTCGGCGTTGACGCGGTTGCGGATGCCGACGTCGACGGCGCGGGTTTCGGGCGCGCCCGAGGGTGTGACCACGGTGAGCTCGGCGCTGCCGCCGGCAGCGCCTGCCTTGCCACCGGCGGCGTTCGCATTGCCGCCACGCTTGCCGGCCGCTTGGCCGCCATCCTTCTCGCCGGTCATGCGCAGCGCAGCACTCGGCACGATCAGCACGTCCTTGGCTGATGACTGAACGAAGAACACCTGGGCGCTCATCGACATCATCAACTCGCCATCAGGATTGGGAACGTCGAACAGGGCGTAATAAAGCACGACGTTGTTTGCCGTGTCCGGCATCGGCTGGATCTGGCGCAGCTTGCCTTCGAAGCGTTTTCCCGGCTGGCCGAGCAGGGTGAAATAGGCGTCCATGCCGACCTTGAGCTTGCCGACATCGGCCTCAGACACCTGCGCCTTGACGGTCATGGTCGAGAGATCGGCAATGGTGACGATGGTCGGCGTCGTCTGGTTGGCGTTCAGCGTCTGGCCTTCCTTGGCCGGGTTGGCGACGATGGTGCCGCCCATCGGCGCGAAGATCTTGGTGTAGCCGAGATCGACCTTGTCGCCGGCAAGGGTCGCCTGCTGCTTGCGGATCTGCGCTTCGATGGCGTTGACGTCGGCCTCGGCGGCGGCAAGATCGGCGATTGCCTGGTCGAGCGTCGACTGGGCGATGCTGTTGGCGGCGACCAGATTGCGCTGGCGATCGATATTGGCCTGTTTCAACACGAGCTGGGCCTTCTTCGACACGAGCTGCGCCTGGAGATTGGCAAGCTCGGCCTGGTCGATCTCGATCCGGTTTTCGATGGTGGCGGGGTCGATTTCGGCAACGAGCTGGTTCTGCTCGACCTTGTCGCCGATATCGAAATGCAGGGCCTTCAACTGGCCGGAGACCTGGGCGCCGGCATCGACCGATTTGACCGCATCAAGTGTGCCGACGGCGGTGACGCTGTTTTCGATGTCGCCGCGCATAACGGCCTGGGTGACCATGGCAGCCCCGGTCGGATTGGTCGCATAGCGCGTCCAGCCATAATAGCCGGCGCCGAGGACGGCGAGGACGACGGGGATCCACAGCCAGGTGCGCGTGCGTCGCTTGCGCCGGATGGGGGTGGCACCGGGAATGAAGGTGACGTTGGGCGTCGCTTCCTCGCGTGCGGTGGTCTCGGTGCGTGCCGTCTTGCCTGTCTTGTTCATGCCCATACCCGGCCCCATACCTGGCCTTGCCAGCGCCATCGTTCCAGGCGCGATTCATCCTAGCAGCAAATAGGCACAAACGGCCGGAGCGGGAAGCATTGAGATCATTATATTATTGTAATGTTTTGGCTGCGGGGAGGCGGAGTGCTCCCCGCAACCAGGATGCCCCTGGTGTTACCCCTTCAGCCCCGAGACCGTCAGATGCGGGATTGGAACGCCGGCGAGGCGGCGGCCTGGCTCGAGATCGTCGGCGCCAGCCACCGCAGCGAGCGGATTGCAGCGATCTTCTCCGCCCGGCTGGCGCGGGGGACCGAGGCGCTCGCGGCAGTTTTGCAGCGGTTGGGTGGCGATGGCGTGAGCGAGGGCGGGGCGCGCGTCCACGCGCAAGCCTTGCTCGCCGGTTTGGAGGGGCTATCGCTGGTTCAGCTTCTGGAGCGTTCAGCGGATGATGCTGGCCGGGCGCAGGCGGTACGCATTCTGGTGCGCGGCATCCTTGGCGGCGTCATTCCAGCCCACCGGCGCACCGGCGCCTGAGGCGCGGACGCGCTTCAAAAGCCTTGCGAGATTTGCGCTGGCCTCAGGCGGGAAGAGGGGACGCGGCTGTCCTCTGCGCTCAGGTTGCGAGGATCTGGCGACAAGCTCGCCACACTCGTTGTAGAAGATGCCGGCAGGCGGATCAGGGGTACAAACGCCGAGCCCCAGGCGCATGAATGCGGTCCTGCCTGGCAAATGCCTCCAATGACCGTTGACGGCCTGAAGGAGACTTCTTTCGTTGTTCCCGACCAATGAATATGGTTGCCTCATAGCCGAGGATATCGACCGTCATGAAACTTGCCCACATCAACTTGGTAGCCCGAAATGCGGAAGCGCTCGCAGCGTTCTACATGAATGTCATGAAATGCGAATCCCTTCGTGAACCCAAGATGGTGTCCGGGGAAAAAGTGTCGCGCGGCAATGGTATTTCGAACTCTGAGATATATACGATCTGGCTGACATTCCCCGAACTCGAACGCCCATTCTTGGAGATACATGAGCACAAGGTCACTCATGATCGAGACCAGCCAAGGGTGAATGAGCCCGGTTTCGGGCACCTGTCATTCCAGATGGAAGATATCAGCGTGGTGCTCGCGGAAATCATCCAAGCCGGCGGGGCGCAGATCGGCGAAATCACGGACTTTGGGACGCCGGATAAGCCATTTCTTATTGCTTATGCGCGCGATCCGGAGGGAAACGTCCTTGAGCTTGAGCAGATAGGTAATCGACCGAGATGCTGACGACCGCTTGTGGAGCCCAAACCGGTCATTGGGCTGCCGCAAAAATCAGTCTCGAAGCACAGGCCTCTGCGGCAGATAAATCTTGATTTCTCCCGACGTTTTCGCCCTATTGCGCAAGCAATGCGAGGTGCCGTGTTGCGAGTCTGGGGGAAGGCTCTGAAGGTGCCCCGCGAAACTGGAAGGTCTTTTCCTCTCGAAGGCCCCTTGAAACAGGATCGCGCTGATGAAGCTGGTGACCGGTAACTCGAACCGCGCCCTGGCCCAGGCTATTGCCAGCCACCTGGAACTTCCCCTCATAGACTGTACGGTCAAGCGTTTCGCCGACCAGGAAATCTACGTTCAAATCCATGAGAATGTGCGCGGCGAGGACGTGTACATTCTCCAGTCAACGAGCGCCCCCGCCGACGGCAATCTGATGGAGTTGCTGATCCTGACCGATGCACTGCGCCGCTCGTCTGCCCGCCGGATCACGGCCGTGATCCCGTATTTCGGCTATGCTCGCCAGGATCGCCGCGCCACCGGCCGCACTCCGATCTCGGCCAAGCTGGTCGCCAATATGATTGCCGGTGCAGGTGTTAACCGCGTCATCACCGTCGATCTCCATACCGACCAGATTCAGGGCTTTTTCGATATACCGACCGATAATCTTTATTCAGCGCCGGTGATGACCCGCGATATTGAAAAGCACTACGACACCAAGAACTTGACGATCGTTTCGCCCGACGTGGGCGGCGTGGCGCGGGCTCGCGCCATCGCCAAGCGCATTGGTGCCGATCTTGCCATTGTCGATAAACGGCGACCCCGCGCCGGTGTCTCGGAAGTGATGGGCATCATTGGCGATGTGTCCGGGCAAAGTTGTCTTCTGATCGACGACATCGCAGATAGCGGCGGCACGCTGATCAATGCGGCGGAAGCCCTGCTGGAGGCTGGTGCCAAGGAGGTTTCTGCCTACATCACCCATGGTGTGCTTTCCGAAGGCGCCTGTGAACGCATTGGCGCCAGCAACCTCAAGGAATTGGTCGTGACCGATTCCATTCAGGAAACCGAAGCTCACCGCCAGACCGCCAATATCCGACGCGTCACAATTGCGCCGCTGATCGGCGAAGCCCTCGCTCGCACCGCCAGGGAGCAAAGCGTTTCAACCCTTTTCAACTGATCCGGCTCATGGCGCGATTGCAACCGTCAGCCAAGATCACGCTCGTTTTCCGGGCATGCAGTGCGCAGCGTTCCCACGCGGCCCGGCTTGGCCCGTCCGTTGCAATTGGCGCTCACGCGACTATTTTCGTATGCTTCGCCACCCTCCTGTCAGTGACACGCCCGGGAGCAAGTCATGTGCCGGAATATCAAACCCTTGTTCAATTTTGATCCGCCTGCGACGAACGAGGAGATTCGTGACGCCGCGCTACAGTTCGTGCGCAAGGTGAGCGGCACGAACAAACCATCGAAACGCAATGAGGCTGCGTTCGAGCGCGCGGTCAATTCAGTCGCGGCATGCGCCCGCGAGCTGCTGGATTCGCTGGAGACTTCTCAACCCCCTCGCGATCGCGAGGAAGTCGCGGCAAGGGCGCGCGCGAGAACAGCGGCCCGGTTCGCGTAAGGGGAGTCCTGTCACGCACCGGAGATCGACGGGAGCTCTTTCACAGTCACCGCACCAGCGACGAAGCGATCTGCTTCGCATCAGGCGGGATCGCCTTGCGGTCTGGCGAGAGGGCCGCGAACCGGAATGCGAACGGCCAGCCGCGCGGAAATCGGCGGTGCTGGACTCGTTGCCGTCGACAGGGCTTAATGCTGCGCGGGGATGGCGGGATTGCCGGGGGCGATTATGGGATCACCGCAGCAGATGACTGATGACGGCGATGTTCTCGATGCTGTCGTCATCGGGGCCGGCTGGGCCGGCCTGGGTGTCAGCTATTGGCTGGCACGACGGGGCCTGCGCCACAGTGTCTTGGAGCGGGGCCGCATCGGAGAGACCTGGCGCACACAGCGATGGGACTGCTTTCGGATGAATACTCCCAATGTGCAGACCGTCATGCCGGGCGACTGCTATGACGGTCCGGATCCGGATGGTGCCATGACGGGCGAGCAGTTCGTCGCTCTGCTTGAGGATTTCGCCCGGCGCAACACGCTGCCGATCGAACCGGATACCGCGGTAAGCGAACTCGCGCACGAGAATGGCGCCTATCGGCTCACCACTTCACACGGCACGCTTTGGGCGCACAACGTTATCGTCGCAAGCGGCTGCTTGAATTGCCCGGTGCGCCCGGTCTGGGCGCCCGCGTTGTCGCCGGCTCTCCATCAGATCGACGCTTCCGGCTACCGCAGCACTGCTGATTTGCCAGATGGATCGGTACTGGTGGTCGGAAGCGGCCAATCGGGTGCTCAGATCGCCGAGGAATTGGCGGAAGCGGGCCGAAAGGTCTTCCTTGCGACCAGTCGTGTCGGGCGGCTCCCGCGGCGCTACCGGGGTCGCGACATCATGGTCTGGCTGCTCGAAAGCGGGTTTCTCGACGTGCGGCGAGAGGAGGTCATTCGACTTGCGGGACGCATCCCGCCGCGCGGTGTGCTCGGCTCGGTGCATACGATAAGCCTTCAGGCGCTGAGCGCCCAAGGTGTCGCGCTTCTTGGGCGTCTCACCGGCATCGAGGATGGCGGCAACCTCTCGTTTGCCGACGATCTCGAAGCGAATGTCCGCTTTGCGGATGAAGCCTCCGACACTGTCAAACGCCATGTCGACGACTATATCAGCCGCGCCGGGATCGATGCGCCCCCTGCCGAGCCCGACCCGGCGGAGACGGTCGCGCTGCGTCGACAGAACCCGCCGATCGGTTCGCTCGATCTCTCCCGCTCCGGCATAGCGAGCGTGGTGTGGTGCACCGGGTTCAAGGGCGATTTCAGCTGGATGAGGCTTCCCGGTGTGCTCGACAGCGCGGGACAGCCTGTTCATGAGGATGGCGTGGCCGCCCTGCCGGGCCTCTATTTCGCAGGGCTGGACTTCGCCTCCACACGCAAGTCAGGCATCATCCTGGCGATCGCCGAGGAAGCGCCTCGCCTTGTCGACCATATCGCGGGGCATTCGTGACCGCCTTCGGCATGGTCAAGAAGTTCCTGACGGTCAGGGCCGGGATCAGAGGCCGACAGATTGTCAGCCGCTGTTTTGCGCCGCCACCACCAGTGTCACGTCTCGCCCCTTGGCGACGTTCCGACTGGGCGAAGGCAATGGTCTCCAGGGATCAGCCAAGGACTTCGCTTCTGCGCGGGAATGTCTGCCATCGATTACCGCTGGAAGCAGTGCGTCCACTTCCGTGAAGAGTTTCGGGCGCCGCGAGGCGTACGAAAGTCCCCGAGGAAGGAACCCGCGGACCCCAGTCGAAGGCTATGGAGATTTCAGTCTGCGGCTCATGTGCGCGGTACCAGGATCGCAGTCAGGGAGTGGGATGATAGATGGCGGGCAGGTCGCTTCTTTGCGCGCCCGCGTTGCTTTCCGGGCCTGGCCGAGGCTCGCCGCGACCCTGTCGGCGGCGATGATCACCAAGGACGCGTGCGGGTCGGTTGCCGGAGGCGGGGCGCCTGCGACTGAAGTCTTGACCATGCCATGCCGGGTCATGAAGCTGTCTCCCGGTTCGTCGCCGGCGCATCCGGCGGCCCGCGCGGCTGCCTCCAGCGTTCAAACACCTCGATGACGATCATTCGTCCGCCGCAGCAGGGGCATGGCGGGCGGAAGTCATCCGGTTCGCCTGGTGTGCCGTTGTCGGCTGGTGCGGCGACGTGCAGGAGTTCGCGTGCGAGCGCGAGGCTGGTCTTGCGGGCTGAGCCGGCGAGCAGGCCGTAGTGCCGGATACGATGGAAGCCACGCGGCAAGACATGGAGCAGGAAGCGGCGGATGAACTCATCGACCGCGAGCGTCATGATCTGCTGCCGGTCCGCGCAGCCGCGGCGGTAGTCCTTGTAGCGGAAGGTGACGCCAGTTTCGTCGAAGGTGATCAGGCGGCGGTTCGAGATTGCCACCCGGTGGGTATAGCGCGACAGATAGGCAAGGACGGCCTCAGGACCCGCGAACGGCGCCTTCGCATAGACCACCCAGCGTTTCTTTTGCCGCAAGAATGCCTGCCGCTCGGCGAGATGAGCAAGTGCGCCAAAAAATCTGAGCCGCCCGGCGTCGTGCAGAGCGACCAGCCGGGGAGGAACAGTCGTCGAAACAGTTTGCTGAGTACGCGTACCGGAAGCAGGAAGGCCGGGCGCGATAATATCCATCGGCTTCCGTCTGGCGTGATGCCGCCGCCCGGAACGATCATGTGCACATGCGGATGGTGCGTCATCGCCGATCCCCAGGTGTGGAGCACGGCGGTGATGCCGATGCGCGCGCCGAGGTGCTTGCGATCGGCCGCGATGGTCAGCATCGCCTCCGACGCCGCCTTGAACAGCAGGTCATAGACAAGCGCCTTGTTCTGGAACGCTATGTCGGCGACCTCGGCCGGCAGGGTGAACACGACGTGGAAGTAGCCGACTGGAAGCAGATCAGCCTCGCGTTCGGCAAGCCATGTCCGTGCCGCTGCGCCCTGGCACTTTGGGCAATGCCGATTGCGGCAGGAGTTGTAGGCGATCCGCCACTGGCCGCAGTCCTCGCAGGCCTCGACGTGACCGCCGAGGGCCGCAGTGCGGCAGTTCTCGATCGCCGACATCACCTTCAGTTGCGGCAGGCTCAGATGTCCTGCATGCGCGCGCCGGTACGCTGCCCCGGCAACACGGAAGATGTCGGCGACCTCGATCGAGGCACGCAAGGCTCAACCGTCGGGGAAGGCTTCTTCCGGCTTGAACAGGCCGAGTTTGTCGAGCGGACTCGTAACTGTGCGGACCGTCCTGGTCGCCACCTTGGCGTAGAGGGCGGTGTTGTTGAGTTTTGCGTGCCCGAGCAGGACCTGGATGATCCGAATGTCCGTGCCGTCCTCCAGCAGGTGGGTGGCGAAGCTGTGGCGCAGCGTATGCGGCCCGACCCGCTTGGCGATGTCGGCGGCCTGGGCCGCCTCAACGACGATGCGATAGAGCTGCCGCGTGCTGATCGGCTTCATTGCGTGTTGGCCAGGGAATAACCAGCCGTCGCGATGCATCACACCCTGCTGCCGCCCCACCTTCCACCACTGGCGCAGCAGGGTGAGCAGGCCCTCCGAAAGCATGGCATTGCGATAGCGCCCGCCTTTGCCACGTTCGACGCGCAGCAGCATCCGCTCGCTGTCGACGTCGGCGACCTTCAGCATGGAGACCTCCGCAACACGTAGGCCGGCGCCATAGGCGACCGACAATGCTGCCTGGTGCTTGAGGCAGGTGGTGGCATTGAGTAACCGGGCAACCTCGTCGCGGCTCAGCACCACAGGCAGGTTCCGAGGATGCGCCAGCCGGACGAGCCTGCGCGCCAGGTCCGGGCGGTCGAGGGTCTGGGTGAAGAAGAACCGTAGCGCCGACACGATGCTGTTCATCGTCGGAACGGGAACGCCATCCTCCTGCTGCTCGATTTGGAACCGGCGCAGGTCGTCGGCGGTCGCCGTGTCTGGTGAACGCCCGAGGAAGGTTGCCAGGCGACCGATGTCGCGGAGATAGTTGCGCTGCGTTTCGCGTGAGAAACGTCGCATGTTCATGTCGTCGATCAACCGCTGGCGCAGCGGGCTGACGGGCGTGTCGAGATGGGGGTACTGCATGGTCAGGCTCCCTTGTTGAAGAAGCTCGTCATGCTCCGCCCTTGCCGGACGACGTTCAATCCAGGCGCAACCTTCAGCCTGTGCCCTCTACCTCAACCGCAGACGCCCTCCCGCGCAGCGGGTTCGTTCAACGGCCCGAGCCAGTCGAAGATAAGCGAGGACCTGAATGTCTGCTGGTGGCGCATGGTTGCCATCGCACCAACGCCGGCAAGCGCGCAGCGGCATGCAGAGATTGCGTCGCTGTCGTGCCGGAAATAGCGGGTGTCCCTGAAACTCGGAGCGTTGGTTAAGCACAAGATCACGACGACATCCTTCTATCCCGCGGGGCGTCGAGCTCTTCCAGTTTTGCATCCTCAGCCCATGAGGATCCACATCCGCTGCCGCTGTCGAAATTTCGCCCACTCGACAAAATCGCCTTGACGCTTCCGTCGCGCTTGATTAGAACACTGCGAACCGTACCGTACGGTACTCAAATGGGTGGAGCCAGGTGCAAAGCGTTGCTGCGACAAAAGAGGCGAATGCCGGGAGCGGCCTGACCGAGCGTCAGGGTGTCGTCCTCGAAGAGGCGTTGCGTCTGCTTGTTGACGGCGGCGAGAAGGCGCTGACGACCGCCGGTGTCGCGCGGGCTGCCAACTGTTCGAAGGAAAGCCTCTACAAGTGGTTCGGCGATCGCGACGGGCTGTTATCGGCGATGATCGGTTTCCAGGCGAGCAAGGTGCGCACGCTGGATGTCGCCGCGAGCGCGCTCGACGCCGAAAGCCTGAGCCGGCATCTGGTTGTCTTCGCCAAGGATCTGCTCGAGGTTCTTGCCGGCGACGTGTCGCTGGCGCTGAACCGGCTGGCGATCGGCCAGGCGAGCCGCGAAGGCTCCAAGCTCGGCCACATGCTGCAGGAGCGCGGACGCCGGCAGATCGGGCGGCGTGCTGCCGCTCTGCTGGAGGCCGGCCGCAAGGCGGGGCTGCTCGCGTTTGACGATGCCGACGAAGCCTATGGCGCGCTTTACGGGCTGGTCGTTTCCGACTGGCACCTGAAGATGCTGCTCGGCGAAGAGGCCGGCGAGATGAAAAAGAGTTTCGGCCGCAAGGCGGAGCAGGCGGTCAGCGCCTTTCTCACGCTCTACGGCCGGAAGGTTTAACGGCGGGGGAGATCTCCGCCTGCAGCGGCGCGTGTCGAAGACACGCAAAGGCCGCTGCAGAACTGAATTGCAGCGCCGCGTGTTGAAGACGCGCAAAGGCCGCTGCAGAAACGGAATTGCTGCATGGCGCCTGGATCGATCCCGGTTCAGGCATCGTGCAGCGGAAATACAACTGATAGCAACGGGAAGGACCATTCAAATGCGCGTCTATTACGATCGTGATGCCGACATCAACCTCATCAAGTCCAAGAAGGTCGCCATCGTCGGCTACGGCAGCCAGGGCCGCGCCCACGCGCTGAACCTGAAGGATTCCGGCGCCAAGGAAATCCGCGTCGCGCTGAAGCCGGGTTCGCCAACGGCTGCCAAGGTCGAGGCCGATGGCCTCCAGGTTCTTTCGGTCGCCGAAGCTGCCAAGTGGGCCGACCTGATCATGATGGCAACGCCGGACGAACTGCAGGCCGAAATCTACACGGCTGACATCGCCGGCAACATCCGTGACGGTGCTGCCATCGCATTCGCACACGGCCTCAACGTTCACTTCGGCCTGATCGAGCCGAAGGCGACGCTCGACGTCGTCATGATCGCACCGAAGGGCCCGGGCCACACGGTTCGCGGCGAATACCAGAAGGGCGGCGGCGTTCCCTGCCTCGTTGCCGTTCACCAGGACGCTTCGGGCAACGCCCTTGACCTCGCGCTCTCCTACGCCTGCGGCGTCGGCGGCGGCCGTTCGGGCATCATCGAAACCAACTTCAAGGAAGAGTGCGAAACCGACCTCTTCGGCGAACAGGCAGTTCTGTGCGGCGGTCTCGTCGAGCTCATCCGCGCCGGCTTCGAAACGCTGGTCGAAGGCGGCTACGCGCCGGAAATGGCCTATTTCGAGTGCCTGCACGAAGTCAAGCTGATCGTCGACCTGATCTATGAAGGCGGCATCGCCAACATGAACTACTCGATCTCGAACACGGCAGAGTGGGGCGAATACGTCACCGGCCCGCGGATCATCACGGCAGAAACCAAGGCCGAGATGAAGCGCGTTCTCACCGACATCCAGACCGGCAAGTTCACCTCGGAATGGATGCAGGAATACAAGTCGGGTGCGGCCCGCTTCAAGGGCATCCGCCGGGTCAACGACAACCACCAGATCGAAGAAGTCGGCGCCAAGCTGCGCGGCATGATGCCGTGGATCGGCAAGAACAAGCTGGTCGACAAGGCGAAGAACTAAGTTTTAGCGATCAAATGCATAGGAAAGGCCGGGGCGCATGCTCCGGCTTTTTTCGTTGCTGCAGCAAGCGATCGTCGCCGCGCCGCCGCAGGCGGGCTCGACCATTGCGCGGCGTGCTGTCGAGGAAACGGATGCCAGGATCGACGTCGGGCGCGACCACGCCTCATGGAGGCACTTGCCTAATTCGTCCCGGTGTTCGACATTGGCCCGCTACCTCATGGAAAGCGCCCCGATGAGCCCGATGAGATCGTATCTGGCGGAACTGCGCGGTTTGATCGGAAACCGCTTGCTCCTGCTTCCCTCCGTCGCCGCCGTCATCCATGACCACGCGGGCAATCTGCTGCTGCAGGAGAAATCTTCGGGCGAGGGGTGGAGCCTGCCTGCCGGCGCTATCGAGCCCGGCGAAACGCCGCAGGAGGCCGTCATTCGCGAGGTGGTGGAGGAGACCGGCCTTACGGTTGTGCCTGCAACCATTCTCGGCGTCTTCGGTGGGCGGGAATTTCGCTACACCTATCCGAATGGCGATCACGTCGAATACATCGTCACACTGTTCGGGTGCCGGATCGTTGACGACTGCGGGGAGTGGACAGACAGCGAGACAAGATCGCTTCGATATTTCGGGCCGGACGAGATGCCGCCACTCGCATTGCCTTATCCGGTTTCCACGTTTTTCTCCCAGGGATCCAATCGCCTTGTCCGTTCACCGGGACGGTGAGGAGAGCACTGATCGACGTCACGGGAGGCAAAACATTGCGGTGAGCATGACGGTGGGTCCGTTGCGGCAATGAACGTCTTTGCGGAAGAGCTTTCCAAAAACGAAGGAAGCCGGGGCGAAAACCCCGGCTTTCCCTTTTTGAGCCAATGGCCGCTGGGCCAGATTTCAGTCCAGACTCTCGGCTTGAAGCAGCGGCGGTTGAGCCTTGCTGCAAGAGAATGGTCTATCGTAGGTCGCATTTCGGGGTGGGCATGTGCCCGGCCCGGACACTATGTGCCCGGCACCGCCGTTAGTGTGTGGCGGTGAAGGTGGTAGGCGAGACTTGCAGGGCGGCAGCGATGCGCTGCAGCTTGACGGGATCGGTATCGGCACCAAGTTCGACCTTGGAGATTTCCGTTTCCGTCAGGCCTGTGGTTACCGACATATCATCGACGGTGTAGCCGTGGGATTCACGCGAACGCTTTACAGCGGCTCCGATGCTGACACGCGAAACAGTGGCGTCGGAAGCCTTATTCAGATTTTTCTTAAAGGACATGAAGTGTCTCCTTCGTTCGTCCACCGACAAGGAGTTTCGTCGGGTGAAGGGGGCCCGAAAATATCGTGCGACTCGAATAATGAGAGGCGTTCAGGCCTCGCTAATATAGTCAGGGCGATCGCCAAGGCAAGCTGGTCCCGGCATTTTTGAGTGGACAGAGCCGCTGGGCCCGTTGGCAGGCAAGCGTCTGCCGCAATGAAAAATCGTTTGGAAACCTTATGATATAGTGCCTGAGGCGACGGGTGTGCCCGCTCAAAAAAACTGGTGCGGGCATGACTTTTGCGGTGAAAGGAACATCGCCGGTGGCTGGCTTTGCGTCGTCACTGTCTGCGGAGGGTACTGCCGGGCAATCCTGCAGCAGACCCGCGCCCAGAGCAGGGAGCAGGCCTGCCCCGTGTCGGTCAGCGAAGGGGCGTGCAGCCCTTGACGTGAGGCGCCTTGACGCGGCCGGCCTGAAGGTCGCTCCAGAGGGGCAGGGACGGATCAGGCCCACCCAATGTCGCTTCGAAGGTGGCGCGGTTCAGCTTGACCAGGTTACCGGCCGAGGTGATGCTGACCAGCTCTTTCTTGCTGACAACGGCTATGCTGACATTCATGCGGCAGAAGAAGCGCTTGTCGCCGTTCGATGCGACCCAGCCATGCAGGCCGGCCTTGTTCTTGGTGAGTTTGCTGACCTTATAGCCCTGCTTTTCGAGCTGGGCCAAGGATTCCGCGTGGGCCAGACCCGGCATGAGGGTAAAGCCGATCAGCGTGGCTGCGAGCAATCGCTTGAATGAAATGGTCATTAAGTTTCAACCCCTGATTACAATATGACAACGTCTCCTACGGTCAAATCATGTCGAATACAACTTGGATCTGTCTTGTTGTCGAATGCCGAAATCCGCATTGGTTCTTCGCGCGGCAAGCAAGCGTCCAAGTGATGGGCGAACGGCGATCATCAGCCTTGCGCCCGATATTCCACAATGCTGGCACTTGAGCTCGCAACCGCATGATGCACCCGCTTTTGCCGACCCCGCATCCCCACAGGCCGTAAGGCGGCTTTCACGCCGGCCTTGCCATTCCCACGAATCCGGCTAAACCGAAATTCCGGCCACCTCAAAGGAAGATGTCATGCCGGATTTTTCCACACTTGCACTTTTTGCCGCCGCGTCGCTGGTGCTAACCGCCACGCCCGGTCCCGATATGCTGCTGATCGCTTCACGCAGCGTCAGCCAGGGGCAGGGGGCGGGGTTCCTCACCTATGCCGGAATCGCGCTCGGCACCTATTGCCATGCGCTTGCCGCCGCCCTCGGACTGTCGCAGCTGATCGCCACCGTGCCGATCGCCTATGAGATCGTGCGCTGGGTCGGCTGCGCCTATCTGCTCTATCTCGCCTTCAAGACCCTGCGCTCGCAGGCGATCGACTTTTCGCCGTCCGCGTCGCTGAAGCGGCTGTCACTCCGGCGGATTTTTGGCGAGGGGTTGCTCACCAACCTGCTCAACCCGAAGATGGCGCTGTTCGTGCTGGCGCTGTTTCCGCAGTTCATTCGGCCCGAAAACGGCGCGATGATCGTGCAGACGCTGGTGCTGGCGACGGTGCTGAACGGCATCGGCTTTCTCGTCAATGGCGCGGTGATCCTGCTTGGCGGCCGGATCCGCAGCCGGTTCACGTCGCCCACCCGCTTCAAGAAGCTGCCGCAATATCTGCTCGCCACCGTCTTTGCTGGCCTTGCCTGCCGGCTGGCGCTCGGGGCCAGGAACTAATACGCCTCGACCGATTGCCATTTTATGTTGACTCAATCAACAAACCGTTGTTGATTGAGTCAACTCATGCTGGATCATTTCCCATGGCACTCACCAACGATCACCCTGATGTGGCGGCGCTGCGCGCCTTCAACCGTCTCTACACCAACCGTCTGGGCCTGTTGAACGCCCATCTCGACCAGAGCCCGTTCACGCTCACCGAAGCGCGTATCCTCTACGAGCTTGCCCATCGGCAAGAGACGACGGCGGCCGAGCTGATGCGGACGCTTCAAGTCGACCGTGCCCAGCTCAGCCGCACGCTAAAGCGGTTCTCCGATCGCGGGCTGGTCGAGAAGTCGGACCATCCGGAGGGTGGCCGCCGCCAGCCGATTTCGCTCACCCCTGCCGGGCGCAAGGCGTTCACCGCCCTGGAGCAGAACACCCGCGAGGCGATCGGCAAGCTGCTGGATACATTGCCATCGACCGAGCGCAAGCGGTTGATCGCGGCCACCAGCACCATCAGCGAGATCCTTGAGGACAAGGCAGGCGGGGACTTAATGCTGCGCGATCTGAAGCCGGGCGATCTCGGCTGGATCATCCATCGCCAGACCGTGCTGTATGTTCAGGAATATGGCTGGAACCAGGAGTATGAGGCGCTGGCTGCGGGCATCCTCGCGGATTTCGTAAAATCCTTCGACCCGGCCCGCGAGGCCGCCTGGATCGCCGAAATCGACGGCCGCGTCGTCGGCTCGATCTTCCTCGTGGCCGGCGACAAGCCTGATGTGGCCAAGCTGCGGCTGCTCTATGTCGAGCCGGATGCGCGCGGACGCGGCGTCGGGGCGGCGCTGGTTGCCGCCTGCATCGAGCGCGCCCGCACTGTCGGCTATCACACGCTGGTGCTGTGGACCAACAGCGTGCTGACCTCGGCCCGGCGCATCTACGAGCGCGCCGGCTTCACGCTCACCGAGGAGGCGCCGCACCATTCCTTCGGCAAGGACCTGGTGGGCCAGACCTGGTCGCTCGATCTCGGGCAGGGGGTGAAACGGAAAGTGGCCGGCGAGCGATAAGAGGCACAGGTCTTCTGTCCGCGCCGCGTGGTTCCCATCCATCGTCCCGCATAGCGGGGCAACGGCGCGGGGCTGCGCCCCGGCGGCAGATCCGTTGTGGGTTGACGGCGGCCTATCCGCGTGCGGCGAAATCCTCCGGATCGGGCCGCCGCTTGGTGTTCCGGGCCGGAACCGAAAGCACCTCCGTCTGAAACGCAAGGCCGTGCCGGATGAGGGCGCGAACCCCGGAATAAGCGATCAGAGGGTTGAGATGGCGTCTGGCAAAGGCTATCTGGTGCCATCGCAAACGCCCCTCGGGCGAACTTTCTTCAGAAAACCACAAGGCGTATCCCGGCATGAGCCCAGAATTCCTCGTCACCCATTCCGGTGGCTTCCATGCCGATGAGCTCATGTCGAGCGTCATCCTGACCCGGCTGTTCCCTGAGGCGAAGATCGTGCGCAGCCGGGCGCCGGAGTGGATCACACCCGGCACCGACCGCATCATCTACGACGTCGGCGGCGCCTATGACGCTGAAACCAGGATCTTCGACCATCACCAGCGCGGCGCACCGCTGCGCGATGATGGCCAGCCCTACAGCTCGTTCGGCCTGATCTGGAAGCATTATGGCCGCGATTATCTCGCCGCCTCCGGTGTCCCGGAAGCGCATGTCGAGGCGGTGCACGCCTCCTTCGACAAGAGCTTCGTGCTGCCAATCGATCTGGTGGACAATGGCGCGCTCAGCCCCTCCGTTGCCGGGCCGCTCGCCGGACTGACGCTGCCGGCGCTGCTCGAAACCCTGAAACCGGTTTTCGACGAGACCGATCCCGGCGCCGATGATCGCGCCTTCCATTCAGCCCTCGCCATCGCCCGCAGTTTCGTCGAGGCCAGCATCGGCCGTAGCGCCGCAAAACTGCGTGCGGAAGCCGTCGTGCACCAGGCGATCGTCGATACCGGCGAGGCCCGTGTGCTGGAGCTGCCGATGGGCATGCCGTTCCGTCCCGCCATCGTCAAGGCAGGCGCCGATCACCTGCTGTTTGTCGTCCACCCGCGCGACAAGGACTGGTGCCTGACCGGCATCCGCCGCGCCGACGAGGGCTTCGAGCTGCGCGCCGACCTGCCGGCCGCCTGGGCCGGCCTCACCAACGCCGACCTCGAGGCCGCCTGCGGCGTTGCGGGCGCCACCTTCTGCCACAACGGCCGCTTCATCGCCGCCGCCAAAACCCGCGAGGCAGCGCTGGCGATGGCGGAACTGGCGGTAACGGAGGCTGTCTCTGTCGCGCAAGGGCAAGCGACGGCTGCTCAGGTGGCGTGAGCCATCGAGTGACGATTGTGGTGCAGTCCGACCACTTGCTGCCATGGGCTTGTTGAGGAAGCGCTGCACCACTCGTCGGACTTGGCCGAAGTGACCAGAAACGGCCAAGCACTCTCTGTGTCCGGCATGCGGGATACGGCTTATGTGGGGAGAGAGTTCCCGCCCGCAGCCGGCTGATGGCACCAACCTATTCGCGAAGCGGCCGCAGTATCTGCCTGTCGTCGTCTTTGCCGGACTGGCTTTCTTTCTGGCGCTTTGCAATCATTACGTCCGCAGTCGGCCGATTTCGTTGAAAAACTCGATGGATTTCCGCCCATCCGCCCGATTTGGTCTTTTGGGCGCGGGGTCATCGGTTATCTGCCCTGCGCCTTAGCGCAAGGTATCGATGTATGCCGCGCTCATGCGGCGATGGCGCGGTATAGCGACCTTTGCGGCCTGAGTTTCGCGAGCCTCCTGAGGTTTTGGGCGGTTGCTGCCAGCAAGAATTCGTCTCGCGCACCGCACGGTCCTCTTAGCCTCAAACGCGCCATCCGCAGAATGCGCTTGAGGTGGGCAAAGAGCATTTCTACCTTCTTGCGACGATGTCGGACTGCACGTATTCAGGTGTGGTGGCAATAGCTCGGGCAACATCGCGGGCATCCTCGTTGAGATCACGCGGCACCTTGCGCATAGGCATGTTCGGGCAGCAGCGAAGCTTTAATTCGCACGGGTCGCAGTTCTTTTTGCTGGCGCGATAGAGTCGTGTTCCTTCGCTCGTGATCCCTGATCTGGGCGTTGCATAGGTTCGATGGAACTGCTTCAATTCCTTTCCCGCAGGGCAGACGTAGCGATCATTCTCGGCCTCCCAGGTGAAGTCCGAACGCGAGAAGGTCCCGTCCGTCCGGTTCGATTTGTCGAAGACAGGAATGTGCGGCGCGATCTTCTTCTCCTTGACCAGCCAGGCCAGATTGTCGGCAGAACCATAAGCGCTATCGGCTGCCAGATAGTCTGGCTTCAAGCCGAAGCGGTTCTCGGTCCTGTCGAGCATTGTGCGGGATGCTCCGACCTCTGCCTGGCGGATCGCACGTGTCGCCTCCACGTCCAGAATGACGCCATGATCGGTATCGATCAGATAGTTGGTGGCGTAGGCGAAGAAGGCATGGCCTTTGTGGGCACCCGTCCACTGCGCTGCTGGATCGGAAGGCGAGATGAACTTCGGCGTCACCGGCGATGCCGCACCGAAAGCGGCATCATCAAGAACTGCAAGGTATTCCTGGACCGAGCGGCTGGCATCGTCTTTGACTTCCCACTCCGCACCAGGCACAGAACGCTGCTTGTTGGCGTCTGCGGCGATCAGGCATCGACGGCAAACCCTTCCGCGCCCACCAGTCCCTGGGCAAGACAGCGTTCCACCACCGTCTCGAATAGGTGCCGCAGGATGTCGCTTTGCCGGAACCGGCCATGACGGTTCTTCGAGAAGCTGGAGTGATCCGGTACCTTGCCGTCCAGTCCGAGGCGGCAGAACCAACGATAGGCAAGGTTGAGGTGGACTTCCTCGCAAAGTCGCCGTTCCGAGCGGATACCCATCGAATAGCCGATGATCAGCATCCGCATCATCAGCTCAGGGGCAACCGAAGGACGACCTGTGTTGCTGTAGAACGGCTTCAACGGTGCTCGCACGCTGTCGAGGTCGAGATGGCGGTCTATCCCGCGCAGCAGATGGTCAGCAGGGACGTGATCTTTGAGGCAGAAGTCGTAGAAGAGCTGCGCCGGAGCCGCCTGACATCCCATCATTCACCTGATCCCCTGCAAATCACTCAGAGGATTGAATCACGCGTCCCAAGTACCGGCAATACCGAGTTTTTCAACAGTATCGGCCCGAAGCGGCCATTCCGGCAAGGTCCCGAGTCAGGCAATAAATCTGGCACGAGCGAGGAAACAAGCGTAGCTTCGGAAGCTAGAGTTCCCGCCCCTGACCAACGCAAGAGCGAGGCCTTCTCTACACCTTTGGGAGAGGTGGCTATGGAAGCAGTTCGCGCAGAACGGCGGCTGGTGGCAATTCTTGCCGTCGACATTGTCGGTTATTCGCGACTCATCGAAGCCGACGAGGCCCGGACCCTGGCTGCAATCAAGGCATGGCGTTCCGAAATCTTCGATCCCTTTATGGAAGATTATCACGGACGCATCGTGAAACTCATGGGCGATGGTGCGATCGTGGAATTTGGCTCCGTCGTCGACGCCGTGGCTTGCGCAGTCGCGTCACAAAGTAAGGTCGCTGCGTGCCAAGTGGATGTCCCAGTCCAGCGTCGACTTCTCCTCCGCATGGGCATCAATCTCGGAGATGTGGTTGTCGACGAGGATGATTTGCTGGGCGATGGCGTCAACGTCGCGGCTCGCCTTGAGCAGATGTGTGAGCCAGGGGGACTTTTCGTATCTGGCACTGCTTTCGATCACTTGCAGGGCAAGTTCGAATTGCCGCTGGAATTTATCGGCGAGCAGCATGTGAAGAATATCCAGCGGCCCGTCCGTGTCTACCGGGTGAGGTTCGAGGGAAATACTCGGCTGCGACGCTTCAACCTCAAAAGCTTTCGCCGTTGGAGAATCCCGGCTGCTTTGGCCTTCCTGCTCCTGATAAGCGTTCCAGCAGTTTGGCTGGCCCAAACGCGCGAAAGTGCTGACGCGGCGTCCGTTGCGCGGATGGCTTTTCCGCTACCCCAAACGCCCTCCATCGCCGTCCTGCCATTCGACAATCTCAGCTCTGATGCGGGGCAGAGCTATTTTGCCGACGGGATGACCGACGACTTGATCACCGAACTCTCAAAACTGTCTGGCATCTATCGCGCGCAACTCGACCTTCACCTACAAGGGCAAGCCCACCAAAGTTCAGCAGGTGGCCGAGGAACTGGGCGTCCATTACATCCTGGAGGGCAGCGTACGTCGAGAGGGAAACCATGTTCGTGTCAATGCCCAGTTGATTGACGCGATCGACGGACATCACCTCTGGGCCGAGCGCTATGATGGGGAAATGAGCGGCGTGTTCGGGCTGCAGGACAGGGTGATCGGACAGATCGTTTCAACTCTTTCAGTGAAGCTGACGAGTGCCGAGCGAAGCGTGGCAGCGGTGCCGGAAACGACGAATCCGCAAGCCTACGATTCGCTGTTGCGGGGTTGGGATCATCTTCGCCGGGACAGCGAGGCCGAAACGGCCACGGCCTCCGACTTCTTCCAGAAGGCGATCGTACTCGATCCAAACTATAGCCGCGCCTATGCGTCACTGGCAGCAGCAAACTGGCGGACGAGCATCTTGTCCTGGGATTTTTACCGTCGGGAGACCGCTTCAAAGAACCTCATCAGAAATCTAGCAAAGGCTATGGAGAAGCCGACGCCGCTTGCCTATGCGATATCGGCGCAGGTGCTTGCGCAGCAGGGTCGCTATGACGAAGCATTCACTGCCATCGACCGGGCGATGAAGCTTGCGCCGAATGATCCTGACAACCATGTCGGCCTGGCGCGGATTCTCAACGCGAAGGGACGCGCAACTGAGGCGGAACAGCAGGCCCGCCTGGCGATGAGGTTCGATCCCCATCCCTCGCGTGCAACGCTGCGCATGCTCGCAGTCTCGTTCTTTTCCCAGGGAAAATATGTCGAAGCCGTCGACACCTTTGAACGCGTGATCGGCAAAAAGTCCGATCTCCGGGCAGATTACGCCACCCTGATAGCAAGCTACGGACATCTCGGGCGCACTGACGGCATTCAGACGCTGATCGACCAGTATAACACGCTGGCCATGTCCTTCTTGGGCGATCCGCTCACCGTCCAGGAAAGTGCTTATGATTGGTATGGTAGCGCATTCAGCTACCATAGGCCTTACATCACGCGCCTGCAGGAGGGACTCCGCAAGGCCGGATTGCCCGAGGGGGCTGGCACAGACCTCGCCCTTGACGACTACGTGAAGTTTATGGCGCTGACCAAGGGCGAACTCAGTGTCGACAGAACCATAAAAATCGATGTCACGGAAGCAAAGGCGCTGCTCGCACGCGGCGTGCCCTTCATCGATGTGCGTGCTTCGCTTAACTATGACAATGGCCATATCCCCAAGGCCATCAACCTATCCCTCGTCACCGGCCTATCAAAGGAAAGCCTTGCCATGGTGGGGGGAAAGGAAGGTGAGGTCGCCTTCTATTGTCAGGGCAAGAGTTGCACCTATGCCGCTTATGCTTCGGCCAAGGCGATCGCCTGGGGTTACACGCACATCTACTATTTTGCCGGCGGTTTTTTGGAGTGGGACGACGAGGGCTATCCACTTGTAATCGAGGTCAAGAGATAGATTGAGCAAGAGCCACATGAAACCATGTGGCCACCAAACGCAATCCGGATCATTGTGACCACCTTTGGCGCAATCCAGTCGTTCAATGTCTTGCAGAGATGACCTTCACACGTGTTGTGACCCGAACGGTTAGCTGCGCTACTTTCGCAAACAGTCTGTATGTCTTGAATGTGCCGAGCCAGGCACGCAAAGTGCTTCCCGGCCTCTCACTCCACCAGCCCCGCCTTGCGCAACCCTTCCACTCGACGCTCAAAATCATCCGGGTTGCGGAAGGGCAGGACGCGGCGGCGGCGGGGGATGGAGAAATTGGGGTTGAGTTCCAGCGCGCGGTTCCAGGCCTGGCGGCTTTGGTCCAGATGGCCGAGATGGCCGTGGCAGGAGGCGAGCAGGGCAAAGGCGGTTTCCGAATGCGGGTTTCGCATCAGTCGGGCCTCGATCGCCAGGATCGCCGTTTCGTAAGCGCCGAGCGAAAAGTGGGCGTCGGCGAGGAACTGTAAAAGCACTTCGGGATAGAGCGGGTCGAGCCGCATGGAGATGTCGAGTTCGTCGAGCGCTGCCTTCGGTTCGCCGGAGAAGATCAGCGCATGGGCGAGCGCCATGTGGAGCTGCACCGAGTTGGGCGCCAGCGCCAGCCCCAGATGCGCCTCGTCCCGCGCCCGGTCCAGCTCTCTCATCCACATGCAGGCGACGCTGAGCGCGCAGTGGCAGTCGGGCTGGTCGTCCGCCATCGCGACTGCCCGTTCGGCAAGCGCACGGCCGGTGCTCAGCGACTGCTCGGGATCGGCGCTCCAGTCGTTGATATAGTCGAGCACATGGGTGAAGGCGATGAGCGCATGGGCGGCGGCATAGTCGGGGTCGATGGCAACAGCGGCTTCGGCGAGGCTGCGTGCGGCAGCATTGGCGAGCAGCGTGTGCGCAGACGCCTGCTCGCGGCCGCGCAAGAGCAGCTCGTAGGCCTTGACGTCGACCGGGCGGCCGCCGGCAAGTGAGCTTTTGTCGCCGCCGGTCAACTGGACTTTCAGCGCAGTGACGATCTCCCGCGTCAGTTCGTCCTGCACCGCGAAGATATCGGTGAGATCGCGGTCGAAGCGATTGGCCCAGACGTGGCCGCCATCGTTGGCGTCGATCAATTGCGCGGTGACGCGCACGCGGTTGCCGGCCTTGCGCACGCTGCCTTCGAGCACGTAGCGCACGCCGAGCGCCTTGGCGACCTCAGGCACGGACACCGCCGCGTTCTTGTAGACGAAGGACGAGTTGCGGGCGATGACATGCAGCTCCGACAGCCGGGAAAGGTCGGTGATGATGTCCTCGCTGATACCGTCGGAGAAATATTCCTGCTCGGCATCGCCGCTCATGTTGTCGAAGGCGAGCACGGCGATCGAAGGCTTTTCCGGCAGGCGGTACGGGCTCGGCGGCTGCGCCTTTGCCGGCGTCGGGGCAGGGGCGGGGCCATTGGCCGCGCGGGCAACGCCGATCTCCAGCGCGTAGATCCGGATCGGCTCGACGATGTTCTTCAGCTGCGTGGCACCAAGGTCGGTTGCCGTAAGGTCCAGCCGCGCCTTGACCTGACGGTAGGCATCCTCGGAAAGGCAGATCGCGCCGGGGCGGGCGATGCCTTCCAGCCGCGAGGCGATGTTGACGCCGTCGCCCATCAGGTCGCCGTCGCTTTCCTCGACGACATCGCCGAGGTGGATGCCAATGCGGAACTCGATGCGCCGGTCCTCGGGCACGCCGGCGTTGCGCTCCAGCATGGCGCTCTGCACCTCGATGGCGCAGCGCACGGCATCGACGACGCTGCGGAACTCGATGAGGCTGCCATCGCCGGTGCGCTTGACGATGCGGCCGTTGTAGACGGCGATGGTGGGGTCGATCAGGTCGCTGCGCAGCGTGCGCAGCCGCGCCAGGATACGCTCCTCGTCGGCGCCGGCGAGCCGGCTGTACCCGACCACGTCGGCGACAAGGATGGCCGCAATTTTTCGCGTATCGCTCATGGCAGCTCCGACCTGATACCAACCTGCACCGATATTGACCTCCTGCGCCGGAGCGATTTTGTTCTCCGGCAAGAAGACAACCGGAGCCGGACCCAAGCGGTCCGGTAAGGATTGTCGACGCCATCAGCGGGCCAAAAGTGTCCGGCCCTTCGGGTGGGCCGCCTGTCGACCACCGGCCGCGTCGCAATCCTTAACCGATGCCAAGGCATCGCTCCGAGGTCTGCTCCTCGCCGGATGACCGCACACGGTCCCACGCAATCGGTCATATCAGCACAGACTGATATGACGCAGATTACCACAGCGGCAAGGCGGCCGCCTCTCGTCTCTCTACCTCATCTTTAGAAGTTGCCTATCGCACCAAAAGTGGCACACTTCCCGCCTTGTATGGCTGAAGCCAGCATATTCAAATGATGGGGTCTATCGTGACACTTGCAATCAACGACATCGCACCGGATTTCCAGGCGGAAACCACGGAAGGCAAGATCCAGTTTCACGACTGGATCGGCGATTCCTGGGCCGTGCTGTTCTCGCATCCGAAGGATTTCACGCCAGTCTGCACCACCGAGCTTGGCTACATGGCCAAGATCAAGCCGGAATTCGACCGGCGCGGGGTAAAGATCATCGGGCTCTCCGTCGATCCGCTCGACCGCCACGCCGGCTGGGTCAGCGACATCGCGGAAACGCAGGGAGCCACGCCGAACTTTCCGATGATCGCCGACGTCGACTACAACGTGTCGAAGCTCTACGGCATGCTGCCGGCGCCGGTATCGGGCGACCCGACGCAGCGCACCGCCGCCGATAACCAGACTGTGCGCAACGTCTTCGTCGTCGGGCCGGACAAGAAGGTCAAGCTGATCCTGATCTATCCGATGACCACCGGTCGCAACTTCGACGAGGTGCTGCGGGTGATCGATTCGCTGCAGCTGACGGCCAAGCACAAGGTGGCAACGCCGGTGAACTGGAAGAACGGCGAAGACGTGATCATCGCCGGCTCGGTCAGCGACGAGGAAGCCAAGCAGAAGTATCCGGAAGGCTGGCGCGCACCAAAACCCTATATCCGGATCGTGCCGCAGCCGAAGTAATCGCGGGAGGCGGCCTGCCGCGCCCGCGCCACTGCATGACGCCCTGGGCCGGAGCCGGTCTCGGCAAGGATCATGCAGCCGCTTCTTGAAGTACGAGACATCCCGCGGATGAGATTTGTCCCGCGGGATGCAGCGGGCTTGCACTAAAGCGCGTCGCGATCTCTAGGATTCGCTTGCTGCGCTTTACGCTCTTGTTTTTGCGCATGTCGTCATCGCAAAACCGCTGAGCACTTTTGCGCGACATGCTCTAGGGAGAAACCGATGATCTTCCGCCAACTCTTCGACAGTACGTCCGGCACCTATACCTACCTCATTGCCTCCAGGCAGGGGGGAGAGGCGCTGATCATCGACCCGGTTCTGGAAAAGGTCGACCGCTATCTGCAGCTGGTGCGCGAGCTTGACCTGAAACTGGTCAAGGCGGTCGACACGCATCTGCATGCCGACCACATCACCGGGCTCGGGGCGCTGCGCGATCGCACCCATTGCATCACCGTCATGGGCGAGCAAACGGCGGCCGATGTGGTTTCGATGCGGGTGGCCGAGGGCGACCGTGTTTCGATCGAGGGCCTCAGCCTCGACGTGCTCTACACGCCTGGCCATACGGACGACAGCTATTCGTTCCTGACGGGTGGGCGGGTGTTTACCGGCGACACGCTGCTCATCCGCGGCACGGGGCGCACGGATTTCCAGAACGGCGACCCGCGCCAGCAATATGATTCGATCTTCAACAAGCTCTTGAAGCTGCCCGACGACACGCTGGTCTATCCGGCCCACGACTATAAGGGCGACACGGTCTCGACCATCGGCGAGGAAAAGCGCTTCAATCCGCGCCTCAAGGTGCAATCGGTCGACGAATATGTCGACCTGATGAACAATCTCAACCTGCCGAACCCGAAGATGATGGATGTGGCAGTGCCGGCCAATATCCATGTCGGCCTGCATCAGGACGAGATCGCCGCCAAGGGCTGGGCGGTTTCGGCGGTGGAAGCCCTGGCGCTCAGGGGCCGTTCGGATGTCGCAATCGTCGATCTGCGCGAGAAGGCGGAGCGGGAAAAGCACGGCGCCATTCCCGGTGCGCTGCACGCACCCTATCCGGAACTGCGGGAAAACATCGGCGCTGGCGGCATGCTGCATGAACTGGCGCTTGCGACGGGCAAGCGCATCGTTTTTTATTGCGCCTTCGGCGAACGCTCGGCGATGGCGGTCCAGGCGGCGCAAGCCGCCGGACTGATCAGCGCCTGCCATATCGAGGGCGGCATCGATGCCTGGAAAAAGGCAAACGGGCCGCTGGTGCGCTAAGGCGCCGCGCGTCGAACATGACGCGCGAACGACGCTGTAACGCTTTAAAGTTACTGCATGATTTCTCCTTGGATCGGATCCGATCCAAGGGCTGATCCCTAGCCAGCTCGGAATGGCGGCCGGTCCGGGAATAGGTGAGATGTTCCCTGTTTGCTTGAGGGCGCTACGCCTTGCCCATGAACTGGGAGAGGGCGGCGAAGTCGTCATGCAGATGGCCCGATGCAATCGCCCGGCTGAAGATCGCGTCATAACCGTCGACTACGGTCCGATCGATGCTGCGCGCTTCCATCAGGTCCTTGAGATGCTGGAACGCGCCGTAATGCGGCGAGATCGACGACAGCGTTTCCGCGTCGCTGGCAAACCGTCCGGCACCGGTCCGCTTGATCAGGTCGGCGACCAGCCCTTCGACGACGGGCGCGGTCGCCTTCCATTGGCGTCCCAGTTCGCCAACGTCGATGTCTTCGGCTCGGCAGACGGCGATCGCGTGCAGCCCGCCGAAGAGCGCCCCCCACATCAGCGCGAGGAGGGCGCTATCGAGCGCGTTGGCGCGCCCCGGTTCGGTGCCGATGTGCTGGACATTGCCGCCGAGCGCGCGAAACACAGTCTCGTTGGCGGTGAAGGGTTCAAGCGCGCCCGATAGCAGGATCGTGCCCGCATCGGTGCCGATGAAGTCGGGCGTCGCCAGGATGGCGCCATCGATGTATTGGGCGCCATGGGTCGCGGCCCACCCGCTGGTTTCGCGCGCGCCCTCAGGCGTCCCCGAGGTCAACTCAACGATCAGCTTGCCTGCCAGGCCGGGCGCAACGTCGTTTGCGCGCAGCAACGCTGCGGTGGCGGCATAGTCGCTGACATTGACGATGACGATCTCGGACGCGTCAATCGCCTGGCGGACGGTCGGCGCTAAGGTGGCGCCGAGTGCCGTGAGCGGCTCGGCTTTCTCCCTTGTCCTGTTCCAGACCGTGGTGCGATACCCGGCCTGGAGCAGGGCGCGCGCCAGCGCCGATCCCATGCGTCCCGTTCCCAAAACACTCATTGATGGCTTCATTGCAAAACTCCATATCCGTTGGCGCGACGCTTTTTTTGCCGTCGCTGGCCAGAGGTATGGTGGCGCCGGACGTGCGCAATACGCACCGGCCGGTAAGCGCTTACCGTGGGGTAAGTGCTTACTCCCCGGATAGTAAGGAGGATATCGTGAACCCGACCATGGAAAATTGCGGCTTTGCCACCGCACTCAAGGCGATCGAGGGCAAGTGGAAGGTCGATATCCTCTGCGAGCTTGGAAAGGCGGCGCGCCGGTTTGGCCGCCTACGCCAGTCCATCCCGGCGATCAGCGAAAAGATGCTGGCCCAGCAGCTGCGCGAGCTGGAGGCGGATGGACTGGTCGATCGTACGGTTTATTCGTCGCTGCCGGCAAAGGTTGTCTACTCCCTGACGGAGCGCGGCGCGGCGCTCAACGTTGCGGCCGCCGCCTTGTGTCGTTGGGGGGAAGAGGGCGGTCGGCATGGCAAGGGTTCAGTGGCCGTCGTCGACGATGCTGTGGTTGCCTGAGGCGGTTGGGGTGACCGGTGCGAACATTGGGCAGGGACAAGCTGAGCATGCCCCGCCGCTTCCGATGATTTTTTCGTGCCTGTTACCCTGGGAACACCTCCTGGCAGATCGCTCGGCTAATATCCAACACATGCAAGGCAAAGACCTTTGCCAAGAGCAATGCGAACCAACTGATCGCCTCCCAGTCAGCTGGTTCACGTGATCCCAACGAGCCTCCCCGTTGGTGATCCGCATCTGCCAAAGACCCGTCGCGTGCTGACCGCGGCGGGTCTTTTCTCGTTTGGCCGTGGCGTCGCGACAGATCACGCCTGAACGGCGCTGCGACGCTTGAAAGCTGCCGTGGATTGCTCCCTGAGCCAGATGCCAAACGAAGGAGCATGCCGTCGATGATGTCGCGGTGGCGGCAATGGGCCGCATGCCAACGCCTTGCTGCGGTTGCACTCTTGCTTGACACCCATTCTCATGCTGCCACGATCCGGCCGCCGGTTTCTGCCCCCGGTGCTGTCGACCACGGTTCCCAAGGAGAGTGTCATGAAGACGTGCCTGCGTGCTGCTGCCGCAATCGCTGCATTTGCTCTGGCCGGCGAGGCCGTTGCCGGCATTCCGCTGGTCAATGCTTCCTGCCCTGGCAATATCGAGGTGCACGCCGATGAGGGCGGGCCGATCTATATCAACGGCAAGGAAGGCAAGCTGAAGAAATTCAACGACAACTACTTCGAAGCCAAGGGCGGCGGGGTGACGATTTCGCTCAGCGTCAACCCGGACGGTTCGCCCGCCGTCTCCTATACTGGTAAGGGCGGAGCCAACGGCATCTGCACGATCAAGTAGGCGCATCTGCCGGCAGGCAGCGCCGCTCGCCGAGGAATGCATCGCGGGCGCGGACGCCACGCCCGGCCGACAAACCAACCCAGCCGCGTGCCCGGTCAAGGCTGCCATCGGCCGGGCGGGATGCGCGCAAGTTAGGCCATCGAAAATGGTGTACGGAGCCCTTACGTATTTCCGTAGTCGATCTTGCTCCTTGCTAAGAACACAATGTGCCTGTAAAGGGTCTGCCATCGATCTTGCTTGCTGAGCTTTGTTTTCTCGCCGACCGGCGTTCAAGCTGACCTTTCCTATCAAAATCGATCTTACTGCCTTGTCCGGCCCAAAGTCGGGAGGCGAACTTTTGATTGAAAGGAATTTCTTATGAATACTGGAACCGTAAAGTTCTTCAACACCACCAAGGGTTTTGGCTTCATCGCTCCGGACGACGGCGCAACCGACGTTTTCGTGCACGCTTCTGCTGTTGAACGCGCTGGCATGAGCTCGCTCGTTGAAGGCCAGAAGGTCCGTTTCGACATCGTTCGCGATGCACGTTCGGGCAAGAGCGCTGCCGACAACCTGTCGGCTGCGTAATCACCGATATTTCGTCTCTGGTCCTTGACCACGGATGTACTGGCACTGGCCATTGAGACGATATTGAGAAGGTCGGGATTTCCCGGCCTTTTTCTTTGGGCGCTTTTCAGCCCGCAAGACTGCGACGCGTGGCGATTGCCGTCGTCACAGACGACCGCGCCCTCGGGCTCGCCCGTCTGCCTGCGCCCTTGCCGTCGTGGCGCGTGTTCAAACAAATCCCGTTGCCACCGTTCACAAGAGGCGATGCCGCTCCAGCGTTTCGCGGCCGCGCCGCGATTTGACGGCGCTCTCGTTCGCACCCTTCTGCTCGTCGTCCGACAGGGTTTTTGGCTTGCGGAGAGACGGTTTTCGCGTCGGCGGCTTGGTGATGGGCACCATGGCCGGCGCGCCTTTCCACTGGAGCAGCTGTCTCAGTTTTCCGTAATAGGTCATGGCGGTTCCTCGGTTGGAGCATTTCCAGGAAAAGTGCGAAGCGGTTTTCCGTCCGGAAATGCGTAAAAACAAACAGATAGAGCGTTTCCGAAGCGATCTAGTGGCGGGGCATGCCCCACTCGATCGGCTCCAGGTTTTCCTCTTTGCTGACGCGGTCCTGGCCAAGTTCGTCGTTGCGAATTCTGTACTGGGGCTGGCTGTCGCGAACGGGCATGATGGCGGTGATGCGGTAGGTTTCCGCGGCAATCGGCGAGATATGGCTGCGATCCCTGAGACGGACCGATAATCCAACGGCGAAGCGATGTGCGGGCATTGGTTCTTGACCTCTTCAGGGTTGGGGTGCCGGGACGAAGGCATGCTTGGCGCGGTCGATAGCGATGATGCGATCGAGCTCATCCGGCGCGATTGCGACCATGCGCATGCGATGGTCATTGTCCGCGGTTGCCGGCACCTTGATGAAGGTGGCGACGCGATGATAGGCGAGCCACGAAATGCCTTCGATCAGTTCCTCGTCATCATCCACCTCATAGTCTCCAGCCGCGAGCACTCCTTCGACATCCGGCAATTGGAAGGGTTCACTGAAGTGGACGGTGCGGTGCTTGGTTCGGCTGAACATGACGTCTCCTTCTAAAGCGGGCCGCGATCTCCGAGGGGCGCTTATTGCGTTTCAAGCTCTTGTTTTTGCGCATGCCGTGATCGCAAAACCGCTACGCACTTTTGCGCAATGTGCTCTATCGCCGGCATTTGCGCGGCGTTGCGACTACAGCGCCGCGCGTCTTATTAGACGTGCAAAGGTCGCTGTAGCCCTTTGAGTGGCTGCATGTTTTCATCCTTAAATCGAATAGGATTTAAGGAAACAGGCAGTAGGACGATCTGTTTCGACTGCGTCAGAGCCGCAGGTTGCGGGCGGCGATGCGCCCCTTTTCGTCTTTCCAGATCTCGAAGCGGAAAGTCTGCCCGGGAAAGATCGATTTGATGCCTGACCTATAGAGCGCCCGCGCATCGACGTAGACTGCGCGACCACCGTCTTCCGGCTGAACGAAGCCGTAGCCGCGATTGAAGTCGAAACGCATGATCGTTCCTGTGATCATGTCAGCACATGGGCGTTCGAGGGATGTCGAGCGTGCTTGGCGCGCACACTTCAACGCTCGATATGGGAAAAGATGGCGGGTCGAGAGCCTCTGACGCCGCGAAAAGCCATAATGGCCAATGTCGATAAGATACTGTGAGCTTTAATTGCGTCTAACGCAAGGTCGCCACGAATTCGACCAGATGAGTTGCAATCGCGTTCCTGTTCGCGTCATGCGTCAATTGTCCGGGGGATCGTTCTTGTTCGTTGCTCATTTGCCGGCGGGCTACCTGCTCAGCCGTTTCATCGCGCGTGGTAGACCGACTCAATCCGGCGCGATCATTGCCACAGGGATTGTCTGTTCGGTGCTGCCGGATTTTGATCTCGCCTATTTCTATCTGGTCGACGGCCGGCGAACGGCGCACCATGACTATTGGACGCACACGCCGCTGTTCTGGCTGGCTGCCGCAGCAGCTCTGGCGCTGGCGTTGACGCTGAGTGGCAGGCGCAATCAGCTCATTCTCGTCAGCGTCGGGCTCGCGAACGTGCTGTTGCATCTGCTCCTGGACTCGGTCGCCGCCGATATTCGCTGGTTCCATCCGTTATCGGATCTTCGCGTGAACCTCGTGCACGTCCAGGCGCTCTACAAACCCTGGTATCTCAACTTCCTCTTCCACTGGACCTTCATGGCCGAGCTGCTGATCGTGGTTTCGGCCGCCGTCGCCGCCACGCTCGACTGGCGGCGATGGCGCGGCCGGGTGGCTGCACTGCCTGCGGTCAAATAACGGTTGGACCATAGCTCGCCAGCTCTGGGGACAACTGCCGGCTGATAGAGAAAATCACAGCCATTTCAACGTCCGGTGTAACCGGGCGTTGACGGATGTCGATCCTGTAGGCATCCTGCCGGCCAAAGAAGACAGGGCGGCGGAAAACGGCGCCGGGGCCGGTAAGCGGCCCGGATACAGGAACAGTTGCATTCGATGGGGTGCGGGTACGCCCGCTCCCGGGGTGCGGGTACGCCCGCTGCCTGTGCCGCTTTCAATACGCATTCGCAAGTCATTCAAGTCGATCGGTCAATGCTGTTCGGAGGGGACTGTGAAGAGACGTCTAGAGTTCTGCATGTCTGCTTGCCTGGTGCTTCTGCTCGGCTCCGCTGCCCCCGTGATGGCGGCGGATCTGGTGATCGCCATGCCCAACTGGCCGTCCGGCCAGGCGACGGCCAATATCCTCAAGGTCAGCATTGCCAAGAAATTCGGCCTTGATGCCGAGGTCAAGGAGCTCGGCACGCTCAACGCCTTCGTCGGCTTCGAGACCGGCGATGTCGATATCCAGCCGGAAGTCTGGCAGCCCAATTTCGGGGACATCGTCAAGAAATATGTGACAGACAAGGGTGTGGCAACGCTCAGCGCACGCAGCGTGCCCGCCTGGCAGGGGCTCTGTGCCACGCCGGAGGCGGCAGCGACGATCAAGACGATCGCCGACCTTAGCGACCCCGAGAAGACCAAGATCCTCGACACCGACGGCGACGGCAAGGGCGAGCTCTGGATCGGCGCGCCGACCTGGCTTTCGACCGGTATCGAGCGCACCCGGGCCAACAGCTATGGCTATGGCGCCAACCTGACGCTGTTCGAGGCGGAAGAAGAGGTGGCAATGGCAGGGGTTGACGCGGCGATCGCGACGGCGCGGCCGATGGTGTTTTACTGCTATGCTCCGCACCACGTCTTCGAGCTGCACAAGATTGCGCGCATCGAGGAGCCGCCGCACGATCCGGCCAAGTGGAAGATCGTCGGTGCGGATGACCCCTTGTGGATCAGCAAGTCGACGGCTGCGACCTCCTGGGACGCGGCGCATTTCCAGATCGCCTACGCCACCGGCTTCGGCAAGAAACATCCTGACATCGCCAAGTTCCTGGATCAGGTCGATTTCTCGCCGGAAGAAGTGACGAAGATGAGCTACGCGCTGGAGGTCGAGCGGCAGGCGCCGGCCGACTACGCGAAGAAATGGGTGGACGACAACACGGCACGCATCGACGGGTGGGCGAAACCATGACGACAACACCGGATCGAAACGCAGCCGATGCAGGACGCGCCAGGTTCATGACCCGGGCGCGCAAGCTCGGGCTGGTGATGCTGGCCGCAGGCGTTTGTCTCGGCCCCCTGGTGGCGCTGGCGCAGACCCAGATCTATGACGCCAGGACCAAGAAATGGGTCAACTACGACAAGAAGAAAGCGCGGCAATATTTTGCCCGCAACAATCAGCTGCCCGAGGCCTTTCGCCGGCAGGTGGTGCCGTTCCGCACGGCGGAAAAGCCGGGCACGATCATCATCGACGGCAACCAGCATTTTCTCTATCTGGTCCAGCCCGGCGGGCAGGCGATCCGCTACGGCATCGGTGTCGGCCGCGAGGGCTTCGGCTGGGCCGGCATCGTGCGCGTCGGGCGCACGGCGGAGTGGCCGACCTGGACGCCGCCGGCCGAAATGGTGGCGCGCGATCCGAACGCTGCGAAATGGGCGGCAGGCATGCCCGGCGGCCCGGACAACCCGCTCGGCGCCCGCGCGCTCTATCTCTATGAGGGCGACCAGGACACGATCTACCGCATCCACGGGACGGTGGAGCCCTGGACCATCGGGCTCGACGTGTCGTCCGGCTGCATCCGCATGAACAATGATGACGTCACCGACCTGCACTCACGCGTGGAGGTCGGGGCGAAGGTGATCGTGCTGATGCAGGGCGCGGCACTCTACAAGGGTGTTTGACGAGACAAACCGGCGGCAGCGAACCTGACGGCGTGTCGGGCAGGTGCGTCTCGCAGGCGTGATGAAACCGGACTGTTTAGGAAATTGCGTTGCGACAGGTGTCTGATCTCAGCCTGCCTTTGAGACAAGGGTAGGCCGGGCAGCAAGCCACAGGATCTGGAAGGGGAGGACTTTTTGTGATCGAGGGGACGATGCGTTCAAGGAACTTGTTTGTCGCGGCAGGCGTTGGCCTTGCCATTCTCGGCGGCTGCCAGTCGGCGCCCCCGAAGCCGGAGGAAATGGCGCGCACGAGCTTGCAGACGGCGCCGGCCGATCTGCAGCTGATCTGCGCCAATGCGGCGGCCGGCACCGCCAAGGTCGATAGCAGCAAGGTTCTGCCCACAAGCTCGCGCCAGCTGGACGCGACATCCTACAGCGTCGATCTCGACGCCGGCGGACGAAAGTTCAACTGCATCGTCGACACCAGCGGCAGCGTGAAGTCGGTCCAGCCGGCCGCCTGACGCACGGCGCGTGAGGACGGATCAATGCTTCCGGCCTTATGTTGCCTCCTATCGACGACCCGAAACCGCCCGCGCGGTTTCGGGTCGCGATCGTTCGGCGCAACGCGCCGGCGGCCCGCAATATAGGGCGCAATGGTTCTTGGTCGCGCCTCGAATTTCCGCATGACTTCTCCTGGAGGTGGCGCCAGCTCAAGGCGGTGCAGCGCGCGCAACCATCAATCCGCTTGATGTGACAAAGGGGGCGATGCCCCAACGCGCCGCCACGTCGCATTTCCGTTAGCGATTGACCGTATGCGGCAGTGGAGAACGCCCTTTCCATGCGAAAACATGCGCTTGCGGATGGAGGCCATGCGACATGACGACGATACCGACGCTGATCGGCTTTCTGGCGATCGTGACCTGGTCGTTCCTTGCGCTTCTTTCCACCGCTGCCGGGCCGATCCCGCCGTTTCAGCTGGCCGCGATGACGTTTCTGCTTGGCGGGCTTGTCGGAGCCTCGAGCTGGGTCTTTCGTCCGGCCGCAATCAAGTCGCTGCGCCAGCCATGGCAGGTCTGGGCGCTCGGCACTGCCGGGCTCTGCATCTACCACTGCGCCTATTTCTTCGCGATCCAGTCGGCGCCGCCGGTCGAGGTGAGCCTGATCGCCTATCTGTGGCCGTTGCTGATCGTGGTGTTTGCGGCATTCCTGCCGGGCGAGAGGCTGCAGTTGCACCACATTCTCGGCGTGATCCTCGGTCTCGCCGGCGCCATTCTGGTGATTACCAAGGGCGGCAGCGTCGGGCTGGCCGAGGGCGTGAAGCCTGGCCATCTGATCGCCCTGTTCTGCGCCTTCGTCTGGTCCGGCTATTCCGTACTGTCGCGCCGGTTCGGCCAGGTGCCAACCGATGTGGTGGCGGGTTATTGCCTGATCACCGCAGTCGTTGCGCTTGCGCTGCATCTGACACTGGAAACCACCGTCTGGCCGGAAACGTCGGTGCAATGGGCCGCGATCGCCATTCTGGGCGCTATACCGCTCGGAGCGGGTTTCTACGCCTGGGACTATGGCTGCAAGCACGGCGACATCATGATCCTCGGCGCTGTTTCTTATGCCGCGCCGCTGCTCTCGGTCATCGTCCTGCTGCTGGCAGGGTTTGGCATGTTCCATTGGTCGATCGCGGTCGCCTGCGTCATGATCACGGTCGGGGCGATGCTTGCCGCCAAGGATATGCTTTTCAAGCCACGGCGGACGGCACGTCAGGCAGAACCGAAATTCGAGCGCGGACGCTAACCCGGTGAGCTTTCAGCAAGACTGAGGGTCGGCCTGCGGCGATCATTGCCTGTACGGTGCGGCGGCCATCGGGCCCACCTGAGCTTTAGCCTATCGGGAGACGTTCGTGGCCGGACTGGTCGGCGCGGCCATGTAACGCAACCAGCCAGCCTGGGGACGGTTGCGAGCCATGACTGTTACCTCCGCGATACTCTTTCTGGTTGAGGTTTCCGTGGAATTTGACTGGTAATCCGTTTGTGCGTTGCAGTATTTTTCTGTTGCGTTGCAAGATTGTGTTTCTGAATTGACGTTGATCAATAAAGTATATTTTCCTGAAAAGCTTTCCATTGGAACAAAATTATGCTCTCATAGGTTTAGTGGGAAGGAGGATGTACCATGCCAAACATTCTGGAGCACTTTGCACTTTTCGATGCGCTGATCATCGGCGCGATCTGCACGCTTCTGATCCTGAGTTACTTTAGTCGCGAAGCCTGAGATAAGGTTTTGGCTTGAACTGTTCGCGTCGTTAGAGCGGGTCGCCGGCCTTTGCTTTCTGGTGCTGATCCGCCCGTGCCCTACAGCGCCGCGCGTTTTATTTAGACGCGCAAACGTCGCTGTCGCACTTTGAATGGCCGCAAGTTTTTATCCTTAAATCGAATAGGATTTAAGGAAACAGGCAGTAGCCGCGCAAAGCGGCAGTTGCTGCGGGCGGTACAGTCCTCCTGAACGCGTGGTCCTTTCATTTTTCGATCGATGGTGCTGACCGACGCGCGGAGTGTCCGTCTGCGTGCGCAGGAGGGAAGCAGCCCGCTTCGAGGCGTTGCGTGGTCAGCCGTGGCCGTCACATGCAGCCAGCGGGTCGGCTGGTTGTCGTAGCCGCCGCCGTCCGCTTCTTCGATGTGGATGTTCGACCATCCGGCCCATTCGAAACAGGTCCGGAGCCAGGCTGCCGAGGGATAGTTGAAGTAACGGCCGAAGCGGTCGTGGCCTTCCCGTTCGCCCGCCTTGAAACTCGCCTGCAGCAGGCCGCCCGGCCGCAAGGCCCTGTGCACCCGCACCAGCACGTCAGGCAATTCGGTGCGCGGCACGTGCAACAGCGAGGCTTCCGCCCAGATGGCGTCGAACCTCTGGCTCCGCTCGATGTCCTGAAAGGTGACGATCTCGACCTTGCGGCCGATCCGCCGCTCTGCCGCGCGCGCCAGTTCCGCAGATCCGTCGCAGGGCGTGACTTCGAGCCCTGCCTCGATCAGATGCAGGCTGTCGTGGCCGCCACCGCAGCCGAGATCGAGCACAGCGGCACCGGGCGAAAGCCGGGCGATGAAGGCGGCGAGACGATCCGTCGGCGGTTGACGGTCGCGTGCCGCATAAGTCTCGGCGTTGTCGCGGTAGAAGGCCATGGTATCGTCGCGTGTGCTCGTCACTTGGTATTCCTCTTACTGCATGTTTCCTTAAAACCTATTCGATTTAAGGATAAAAACATGTGGCAATTCAAAGTGCTACAGCGACCTTTGCGCATCTAATAAGACGCGCGGCGCTGTAGGCTGCCTCGACCTGTCGATCAGCGAAGACTCCGTCGATCCTTCCCGTGTTAACATGATGGAACTGTGGGAATCCGAAGCCGCCCTCAGGGCTTGGAGAAAAATAGCGAAGCCGCCCAAAACCGATGTGAAATTCGATGCAGGGAATGTGCGCAAACATGAGATCAGCCATTCGGGGCCGCCGTTTTGACAGTGCAGCGACGCTGCAGGCTGATTGAAATCGAGGAAAGCCAAGATGATGAAACTCTATGGATTGGGTCCGACACGTTCGCTTCGTGCCCTTTGGGCGCTTCAGGAGCTTGATGCGGACTTCGAGTTCGTGCCGGTCAACCTGCTGGGCGGCGAAAACCGTCACCCCGATTTTCTGCGCCTCAACCCCGCCGGAAAGGTTCCGGTACTGGTCGACGGAGACCTGGTGCTGACGGAATCCGCCGCGATCGTGTTCTATCTGGCCGAGAAATACGCCGACAAGGGGCTGATGCCCACCGACTTGAACGAGCGGGCGCAGGCCTATCGCTGGACGCTGTTTGCCGTCACCGAGCTGGAGCAGCCGCTATGGCGGATCGCCAAGCACACATTCCTATACCCCGAAGACAAGCGTCTGCCCGAGGACATTGCGCTTGCCAAGGAGGAGTTTGTGGCGATGGCTGAGGTGCTCGAGCGTCACATGGACGGGCGTACGTTCGTCATCGGCGACCGCATCAGCATCGCCGATTGCGTCACCGTCTATGTCATCGACTGGGGCAATGAGGTCGGGCTGATCGACGGGTTCCCCAATCTCAAGGCCTATCTCGAGCGAATGTATGCGCGCGCCAAGGCGCCGCCGCGGATCGCCGACGCTCTTGCAAGCCTCGAGGCTGCGGGCTGATTGCTGCATAATCCCTTAAATCGGATTCGATTTAAGGATGAAATTATGCAGCAAGTTTAAAGCGTTACAGCGTTCTTTGCGCGTCATATTTGACGGGCGGCGCTGTAGCGGTGTTCGCAGGGCAGGAGGCCCGGACCCGAAGGCCCGGACCTCATGACCCGGCGCTATTTGCTGCCGGAAGCGGACAGCTTGTTCATCACGTCGTCGAGGTTGAAGCTTGCCGGCTTCTGGCGGATCGGGAACTCCTGGAAGCTCGACAGCCAATTCGCCACGATCGCCTGCGACGGCACCACCACGAAGGCTCGGGCGAAGTACCAGGATTCGTATTCGATCGACTCGTCGCCGCGCTCGAATGGATCGGCCCTCAGGTTGAACAGCTTGGGCACGCGGAGCGTGGTGAACTCGTCGCGCCAGACGCCGATGCCGGTGCTTTCCTGTGCCTTGAACACGACCTTCCAGTCCTGGAAGCGCACGGCGACCAGTTCGCCGTCGTCGTTCCAATAGAGGAATTCGCGCCGCGGCCCGTCCTTCACCTCGCCGCGGAAGAAGGGCATGAGGTTGTTGCCGTCGAGATGCACCTTGAAGGTCTTGGTACCCGCCTCGTAGCCGGCCTTGCATTTGGCGACGATATCCGGCTCTCCCGCGGCCGCGCAGAAGGTCGGGATGAAATCGTAGTGCGAGAACATGTCGTTGTAGACGGTGTTCGGCTTGATCACACCAGGCCAGCGGATGCAGGTCGGCACGCGGTAGCCGCCTTCCCAATTGGTCGCCTTTTCGCCGCGGAACGGGGTGTTGCCGCCATCCGGCCAGGTCATCACTTCGGCGCCGTTGTCGGTGGTGTAGATGACGATGGTGTTTTCGACGAGGCCGAGATCGTCGAGCTTCTTCAGGAGTTCGCCGACCATGCCATCATGTTCGACCATGCCATCGGCATAGACGCCCTTGCCGGTCTTGCCTGCGGACTCGGGCTTCAGGTGGGTGTTAACGTGCATGCGCGTGGAGTTGAAGTAGCAGAACCACGGTTTCTGGGCATTGTTCTGCCGATCGATGAAATCGAGCGCTGCGACCAGAAACTCGCCGTCGACCGTTTCCATGCGTTTCTTCGTCAGGGGACCGGTGTCTTCGATCCGGCCATCGGCATAGGAGTGGATGACGCCGCGCGGGCCGAAGCGTTTGCGGAACTCGGGGCTCTTCGGATAGTCGGGGTTCTCAGGCTCTTCCTCGGCGTTGAGATGGTAGAGGTTGCCGAAGAATTCGTCAAAGCCATGATTGGTCGGCAGGAATTCGTCCTTGTCGCCCAGGTGGTTCTTGCCGAACTGGCCGGTCGAATATCCTTGCGCCTTAAGGAATTCGGCGACCGTCGGGTCCTCCGGCTGCAGGCCGACATCGGCGCCGGGCAGGCCGACCTTGGTGAGGCCGGTGCGGATCGGCGACTGGCCGGTGATGAAGGCGGCGCGGCCGGCGGTGCAGCTCTGCTCGCCATACCAGTCGGTGAAGACAGCGCCTTCATTGCCGATGCGGTCGATATTGGGCGTGCGGTAACCCATCATGCCGCGGTTGTAGATGCTCGGGTTGAACCAGCCGATATCGTCGCCCATGATCATGAGGATGTTCGGTTTGGCGCCTGCGGCGGCGGGTTGGGCGGATTGCTGCGCGACGGCCGGCGTCGCCCCACCTGACGTGGTCAGCGCCGCTGCCGCAAGCGCACTGCCGGCAAGCAGAAGATTGCGCCGGCTGACGCCAAGGGGATGTCCGTTCTGCTGCTGATCGTCGTCGGGATGCGTGCTCATGGCGTCTTTACTCCACGTCGTTGAAGGGTCGGAAATGCTGCCTGGGTCTGCAATCGGTGGACGAACGGAAGTCTGCGCCCCGTGCGTGAGGCGGACAAGGATGTAACAGTAACATCAGGGCTACGAAGGCCAGTCTCGTTCGGTGGAACGGTGGGTTACGCTCCGTCACTCAATTGACGTCAAGTGAGATGGCGTGAGGCAGAAATTGAAGCCGATTTAGGTCAATAACATTGACATAAATTAGCCGCCGTGATCCTGTCGAAGCACAATGAGAATGATTGCGGGACGAAGCCTGGAGGCGCTGCCCCGCTCCAATAATCCTTGAGGAAACGACCCAATGCTCGACTGGGACCATATATTCGCGACGCGCGCCAGCAGGATGCGCGCCTCGGAAATCCGCGAACTGTTGAAACTGCTCGACCGCCCCGACATCATCTCGTTTGCCGGTGGCATTCCCGATCCCGAGCTGTTTCCGGATGTGGAGTTTAAGGACGCATATGCGGAGATCTTCTCCGGCCCCGCCGTCAGCGCTGCGCTGCAGTATTCCGTCAGCGAAGGCTACAAGCCGCTGCGTGAATGGCTCGCCAAGCAGATGGAAAAGATCGGCATTCCAGCCGGTGTCGACAACATTTTCATCACCTCGGGTTCGCAGCAGGGCCTCGACTATATCGGCAAGCTGTTCCTGTCGCCCAACGACACGGCGCTCGTGACCTGGCCGACGTATCTCGGCGCGCTGCAGGCGTTCAACGCCTATGAGCCGCATTATGACCAGCTGAACCCGGGCGGCAACCGCACGCCTGCGGCCTATGCCGAGGCCGCGAAAGCCGCCGGCGGCCGCGTCAAGTTCGCCTATCTCTCGGCCGACTTCTCCAACCCGACGGGCGAGACGGTGGACCGGGCAGGGCGCGAACGGGTGCTCGACCTTGCCGAAGAGCTCGACATTGCCGTTATCGAAGACGCCGCCTACCAGTCGCTGCGCTACGACGGCGAGGCGATCCCGCCGATCCTGGCGTTGGAAATCGCCCGCAAGGGCGACATCAACCACACCCGCACCGTCTATTGCGGTTCGTTCTCCAAGACGCTGGCGCCGGGTCTGCGCGTCGGCTGGGTCTGCGCCTCGGAAACGGTGATCCGCAAGCTCGTTCTCTTGAAGCAGGCGGCCGACCTGCATTCCTCGACCATCAACCAGATGGCGATCTGCACGGTTGCCGAGCGTGGTTTCGACGCGCAGGTCGCCAAGATCCACAGGGTCTACAAGCACCGCCGCAGCGCCATGCTGGCAGCCCTTGAAAAGTACATGCCCGATGGCGTGACCTGGACCAAGCCGGAAGGCGGCATGTTCGTCTGGGTGACGCTGCCCAAGGGCATGGACGGAACGGCGCTTCTGGCGAAATCGCTGGAGACGGCCAAGGTCGCCTTCGTGCCCGGCCGCGCCTTCTTTGCCGACGGTTCGGGCGAGAACACGCTGCGCGTTTCCTTCTCCTGCGCCAACGACAAGATGATCGAAGAGGGCATCCGCCGTCTCAGCGATCTCGTGCGCGGCGAAGCCGCGGCACTGGCGGCCTGACGGTAGCCACCCGGTTTCTCCTAGAGAGGCGCGTCCGCGGAAACGGGCGCGCCTTTTTTGATTTGATGGGAAGAGCCCCTCACTCTTCCTCATCCTCGCCCTTGTGACGGGGATCCAGCGATCCGACGTCTGTCGGATCGAAAGACCTTTCCGTCCAAGGACTTGGACTGACTGGACTCCTGTGACAAGCACAGGAGTGAGGGTTCCTCGCTAGGCCGTCCCAGCGATCTGTCGAGGACAATGCATGGCTTGTCAGCAATCCCGCCTGAATTTGCTGAGCTTTGTGGTGTCTCTTCCGCTTTGAGCGGAGCGGAAACGGCCGGGCTGGTGACGGCACAGGAATGCTGTTTAGCGGGACACGCTTTGGCTGGCCGCGATTGGCCCCGCCCGCCCTGAATCTGTCGTTACGCCGCCATCGTAACTGTTACGTTCTTCTGTCATCTCCATCGATGTGATCTTGTGATCGAGCATTCCAGGAGCGGACGATGCCACGATACACTATTCTAGCTACTGGCCTGACTGCGGGCCTTCTCGCCCTTTCGACGATGACCTCAACCACTGTCGCTGCCGACGCGCGCGATCTGGCGCGCGCGCCCTACACCAAGGGATATCTGTCGCCGGACAGCGTCACCGCGCTGCAGAAAGAGTTGATCTTCCAGCGGGCGGTGCAGACCTATCTCTGGGCGCTGCCGGCGCTCAACATGTACGGCATGAAGGAAGGCTCGGAGGCCAAATTCGGCAAAGGCTACAATGTCCTGCCGATCTTCAAGAAGCGGCTTGATGCCAAGACGCTGATCACCACGCCCAATTCCGATGTGATCTATGGGCTCGGCTATCTCGACCTCAAGCAAGACGGGCCGATGGTGATCGAGGTTCCGCCCGGACTTCAGGGGATCCTCGACGATTTCTTCCAGCGGCCGATCCCGTCTGAAGGCGAGATCGGCGGACGCAAATGGGCGGGTGATGTCGGGCTGCCCGGACCGGACCAGGGCAAGGGCGGAAAGTATCTGATCCTGCCGCCGGACTATGAGGGCGGAATTCCCGACGGCTACTTCACCTATCGCTCCGGAACCTATGGCGTCTTCGTCTTCTGGCGCGGCTTCTTCAAGGACCCGAAGCAACTGGAAGAGCCGGTGAAGGTGATGGAACAGACCCGCATCTATCCGCTCGGCAAGGAGGCGACGGCGAAGAAGATGGAGTTCCCCGATGCCTCAGGCGTGGCGGTCAACATGCTCTATCCGCAGGATGGCGCGGCCTTCGACATGCTGGCGCGCTTCGTCGAGCACGAATATGTCGACCCCAAGGATTTCGAGATGCGCGGCATGGCCGCCGATCTCGGCATCATCAAGGGGCAGGCGTTTGCGCCCGACGAAGAGATGCGCAAGCTGCTCGACGATGCGGCCAAGACCGCCTCGCGCATGGCGCATGGCCTAGGCTATGGGCCGACCTCGTTGAGATATTACGAGGACCGACAGTGGCTGAACCCGTTTTCGACCAATGCCGATTTCACCGCCGACAGCTACAACCAGCTTGATGCCCGCTCCAGCTTCTTCACCTATGCCTATTCGACCAGCCCGGGCATGGCGATCAACATGGAGAATGTCGGCGCCAAATATCCCAATGCCTTCAGGGACGCCGACGGCGACTATCTCTCGGGCGACGTGAACTACAAGCTGACCCTGCCCAAGGATATCCCGGCCAAGATCTTCTGGTCGGTGACGGTCTACGATCCGGTCACCGGATCGGGCCTTGACAACGGCCAGCCGTTCCCCTCGCTCAACACCATGGACAAGCCGGTCCAGAATGCCGACGGCTCGACCGATATCTATTTCGGGCCGAAGTCGCCGGGTGAGGGGAAGAACTGGATCGCCACGATTCCCGACCAGGGCTTCTTCACGATCCTGCGCCTCTACGGCCCGACCAAGGCCTTCTTCGACAAGAGCTGGAAGCCCGGCGATCTGGAGAAGGTCAAGTAATCCACGGTCTGCCAATCGGCGCCCGTCGCTTCATTTCCCTGGGAATTTCTTATGGTCACCACCACAACCCATCGCCCGATCCTGGCCGTGACCGCGATTGCCGCGATCCTTGCTGTTCGCCAAGCAGCGGCAGAACCGGTACGGATCTCGCCCGCCTGGGCCACCTCCATGCCCGCCGGCCCGGTTTCAGGCACGCGGATCACCGCCGACTATGCAAAGCTCGTCGTCAGCGATGCCTATTTCTGGGCATGGCCGATGGTCAACATGTTCAATCGGCGGCTGGCCTTTTCCAAGATTCCGCAGCGGATCTATTCCGGTGCCGCCCCGATGGCGCCGATCAACAGCCTGACGATGCTGACGGACTATATCGAGCCGGATGAGCGGCTGGTGGCCTGCCCGAACCAGGACGTGGTCTATGGCGCAGGGCTGCTGGGGCTCGACCAATCGCCGGTTGTCATTCAGGTCCCAGACTTCAAGGATCGCTTCTGGGTCTATCAGGTCGTCGACCTCAGGACCGACAGCTTTGCCCAGCTCGGCAAGATGTATGGCACGCAGCCGGGATTCTACCTGCTCGTCGGGCCGAACTGGCAGGGGGAGGTTCCCAAGGGCATCACCAAGGTTTTCCGCGCCTCGACCAACACCGCCAACGTCATTCCGCGCGTCTTCCAGGACGATACGCCTGAGGACAAGGCAGCCATCCAGGAGGTGCTGAAGGGCATCACGCTCTATCCGTTGTCGGAATTCGACGGCACGATGAAGTCGGTCGACTGGAGCACGGTCAAGAAGGTGCCGGCCTCCGGTGACGGATCGGCGGAAACGCAATGGGTGGTGCCGGAGAAATTCATCGACGAGTTGCCGCTGGTTCTCGCCGATGCGCCGCCCTTGCCGGGCGAAGAGGCGCGCTACGCCCAGGTGCTTGCGGTCGCTGAAGCGGCCAAGGCCGACCCGGCTATTCGCAAAGCGGTGGACGAGGCGGCTGTGGAGGCAGAGGAGCGGCTGGTCAAGCCGCTGTTCCAGTTCCGCAACTACGGCCTGCCCTTGACGCACAATTGGACGACGACGTCGAACAACGCGGCGTTCGGCACGGACTATTACACCCGTACGGCCGTCGCCAAGTCGAACATCTTCGTCAACGCGCCATCCGAGACCAAGTATTTCTACCAGGATCTCGATCAGGCGAGCGCACGCCTGAACGGCAAGAACAGCTACACCGTGACCTTTGCCAAGGGCGAAGCACCTGCGGTCAATGGATTCTGGTCGTTGACGCTCTACAACGAGCACCACTTCTTCGAGCCGAACGATATCAAGCGCTATTCTCTCGGCACCAAGAACAAGTCACTGAAATACAATGCCGATGGATCATTGACGATCTACGTCCAGTCCGAGCCGCCGAAGGAGGACCTTCGCGACAACTGGCTGCCGGCGCCGGAGGACGGGGATTTCTCGCTCTACATCCGCGCCTACTGGCCAAAGCCGACGGTTGTCGACGGCACATGGACGCCGCCGGCGGTCGACAAGGCGGGATAGAGCCTTTCCAGGAAAAGTGCGAAGCGGTTTTCCGTCGGGAAATGCGCAAAAACAAACAGATAGAGCGTTTCGGCGACGCCGTTTGGTCCGAACGCTCTAGAGGCGCTGTCGCTCTTGGTAGCGCGTTCAGAACGCGTTGCAGAAGGGCGGCATGTCGGCTACAACGGGCGAAATGGTCGGGCGCTGTCCGGCCACGTAAGCGTTAACGTCACTCAACGCGTATGATCGAACGGCTCTCATGTTTCGATCTGCGCGACTGTGTCCTGCGGATCGAGATTTGCGAGCCCCCAGAGGATACAGATGGACAACAGCCAACCCTCTTTCCACAGTGCTTCCACCCCAAGGATCGAGCGTGTGCGTCACGATCTCAAGCGACGCACGCTCACTGTTACCGATGTCGAGCGGATCACGCCCGGCATGCTGCGCATCACGCTCTCTGGCGATGACCTTGCCGATTTCGTCAGCCTTGGCGCCGATGATCACGTCAAGATCCTGGTGCCTTCAGCCGAGGGCACGGAGGAGCGGCGGGACTATACGCCGCGCCGCTACGATGCCGCCGCCCGCACGCTGGTGCTTGATTTCGCGCTGCACGAGGCCGGGCCGATCACGGAGTGGGCAATGAACGCGCGCCCGGGCGATGGCTTGAGCGTCGGCGGCCCACGCGGCTCGGCGGTTATTTCCAACGTCGAGCGCTGGCTGCTGATCGGCGACGAGACAGCGCTGCCGGCGATCGGTCGGCGGATCGAGGAGGCCACTGCCGGCGCCCGTATCACCAGCATTGCCGCCGTCGCTGACGCTGCCGAGCAACAGGCGTTCGAGACGAAGGCCGACCTGACGTGCCACTGGGTCTATCGCCCCTTGCATCAGGCGACCGACGCCTCGGCGCTTCTCGCCATCCTTAGCTCTGTCGTCATCGAGCCCAACACTTTCGTCTGGGTCGCGGCCGAAGCCTCGGTGACGCGGGCGATCCGCGCGCATCTCACCGAGGAACGTGGCTATCCGCTCTCCTGGATCAAGGCATCGGGATATTGGGTCAAGGGCAAGGCGGATAGCACGGAGAAGTTTGAGTAACCGCCACGGGGCGGGCCGTTCGCTTGAAGCGCGCCGCGAGCTCCGGGGTGTGCTTGCCGCGCTTTAAGTTCCGGGTTTTTCACATGTCGTCATTGCAAAACCGCAGCGCATTTTTGCGCGACATGCATTCGGGAAAGCTGGGTCAGGCGGCGCTGGCGAGCTTGAGGCGAAGCGCATCGAAATCGTGCACAAACCAGAGCGCATTGCCCTTGTTGGTTTCGCGAACGAAGTCGCCAAGCGCCTTGCTGCTTTCAAGCGCCCCAGAGATATCGCCGACGATGGCGCATTTCATGCGGTAGTTCACGAACTTCTGGAAGACCTCGCCGGCGACGCGCGTGCTGAGGTTGAGGAAATCCGGGCCGAGGCGCGTGACCGGGATCGCGAGCATATCGGCACTATGGGCCCAGGCATCGCCAAGAAAATCATTGGCGTCGCCTGCGACCCGCAGCAGGCCGCCTTCGTCTGCGCATCTGAGAACACGCGTATTTCCGATTTCGACGAGCTGTTCCATGGCGAAGGGCATAGCGAGGAAAGACGGAGGTTGCAAGATTATGCCTTACACGTAGTCGCCGGCGACCGACCGTTGATCGGGTCGGCGCCGGCGCCGGCCTCCTCAGCGGCGGCGATGGATCAATTGCGCCAGCAGCGTCAGGATAGCAAAGGCCAGGATGACGATGACGCCGGGATAGAGCATGGCGAGTTGCGTGCCGGGCATGATCGCGGCGGTGACGACGGCAAGTCCGCAGGCGCCGCCGACCTGCAGCGAGCTGTTGAGCAGTCCGGCGGCCAGCCCCTGTTCCTCGTCTGCGACACCACTGGTCCCGACGACCATCAGCGCCGAGATGCTGAGCGCAAAGCCAATGCCCCAGAGCAGCGATGCCGGCAGCAATACGGTCCACAGGTCAGGCGTCGGGCCGATCCGCAGCATCAGGAGATAGCAGGGCACGAAGGCCACAAGTCCAACCATCAACACGCGACGGACGCCGAAACGGTTCATCAATGCCCCCAGTTTCGGCCCGAGGATGACCACCATGAGACCGGCCGGCAGGAGCATCAAAGCCATATGTATCGGTTTCCAACCCTGGAGGTTCTGCAGATAGAGAGCGATCAGGAATTGAAAGCCCATCGCGCCGCCATAGAGCAGGGCGGCGCTGACATTGGCGGCTACTAGGCCGCGGTTGCGAAAGATGCCGAGCCGGATCAGCGGCTGCTCGACATGGTGCTCGATCAGCAGGAAAGTGATGAGCAGCAGGGCGGAGAGCGCAAGGCCACCGGTCGTGCGCAGCGAGGTCCAGCCGGCATCGGCCGTCGAGGCGACGGTGAAGACGAGCAGCAGCATGCCGGCGACGAGGGTGACCGCGCCGCCGACATCCGGCCGCAGGCGCTCGGCGCGCGGCGCATCCGGCGGCAGGAAGCGCAAAGCAGCCAGCATCAACAGCACCGCGATCGGCGCCGGCAGCACGAAGATGTAGCGCCAGTCCAGCCCGGCGAGCAGCCCGCCGACGAGCAGGCCGGAGGAGTAGCCCGAAGCCTCGAAGAGGTTGAAGATGCCGAAAGCCTTGTTGCGGTGGGGGCCTTCCGGGAAGGTCGTGGTCAGCAACGACATGGCCGCCGGTCCGGTGAAACCTGCGGTCATGCCCTTGATGAAGCGCGAAACGATCAAAAGGATCGGGTCGTTGGTGACCATGCCGAACAGCGACACCACGGCAAAGACACCGAGCCCGACGACCAACACACGCCTGCGGCCGAACAGATCCGCACAGCGCCCGCCCAGAAGCAGGAAGCCGCCGAAGGCGAGGATATAGGCGCTGACCAGCCATTGTGCGGTGGCTGCACTGATACCGAACTCATGCTGGATTTCGGGGATCGCTACGGCAATCATCGAGATATCGAGCCCGTCGAGCAGGATCACCCCGCTGAAGATGAAGAGCGCTACCCAAAGGCGCGCCGGCCAATGCAGCGCGTCGTTCTGACCGGGCGCAAGGGCAGCGCTATCTGCCCGCCCATCGCTCGGGGTCAAGCCAACTGACATATGTTCACTCCATGGAAATTTGGGCGCCGCGAGACGGAAATCTGCGGTCCCGATGGCTTCGATCATCAATGCTTTCGATCATCACCGATTGATCGCTCATTGAAAAACAAGTAGTTCTCGATGCATTGTTAAATGGAGCTTGAAGATCCATGAGCCGAATGCTGCCAGGAACCCGCGCGCTCAGAACCTTCGAGGCTGCCGGTCGCCATCTCAATTTCACCCGTGCGGCCGACGAAGTCGGGCTGACGCCGGCGGCGGTCAGCTACCAGATCAAGGAAATCGAGGATCAACTCGGCCTCGTGCTGTTCACCCGCACCAGCCGCAGCATCCAGCTGACGCCGGCCGGCGCCGTGGTGTTCGAGGCAGCGGTCCAGGCGCTCGAGACGCTGCAGCGGGCGGTCGGCCGTGCGCGCCGGATGGCGCGCGGCGCCCAGCAGTTGCGCGTGTCGCTCAGCCCGCGTTTTGCCACCAACTGGCTGTTGCCGCGGCTGTCGCAATTTCGTGCCGCCAACCCGACGATCGAGCTGACATTCGACATCAGCGACGAGGTCAGGGATTTCGACGCCGACGATGTCGATATCGCCATCCGCTTCGGCTCCGGCCGTTATGCGCAGACGCGGTCTGAGCGCCTGTTCGAGGCGGTGATCGCCCCGGTCTGCAGCCCGAAGCTGATCGCTGCCAGCGGACGGCCGAAGACGCCACGCGATCTCTTCGCTCAGACGCTTTGCCATGTCGAATGCTATACCGAAGGCATGCTGTGGCCGAACTGGCGCATGTGGATGGCGGCTGCCGGCATCGATGATTTCGACGACAGCCGATGCGTGGCCTTTACCGACACCAGCCATGTGGTCGAGGCCGTTATCGATGGTGGCGCTGTCGGCCTTGTCGATCTCGCGATGATCCGCAACGAACTTGCCGAGGGACGGCTGGTGCAGCTGTTCGACATCGGCGTCAGCGTCGCCGAGGACTATGCCTATCACCTCGTCTATCCCGAAAGCTCTGGCCAGGATCCGCGGGTTCTGGCGTTTTGCGACTGGATGCTGGGCGAGGTTGGCCAGGGAGCGAAACCGGCGGCAATTGCCTCCGTAGCAGCCGGCTGACGCTGCTGCCTCGACAGGTGCTTTCGCCCGGTTCTCCTCGTTGCGCCACCCGCAAAAGAAAAACGCCGCGTCTCGTCGAGAGGCGCGGCGTCTTGCTGCCGAGGTCGTTGTAGCGGTATTTGCGCAGGAAGCAGCTTGCGCGATCGAAGGGATCACGAGAGGAGGGCGGCAAGGCGCCACCCTCCCGCGGCTTCAATATTCCTGGCTGGTCGGCCGGAACAGGATCTCGTTGATGTCGACATCCTCCGGCTGGCTCATGGCGTAGACCACGGCGCGGGCAAAGCTGTCGGCGGGGATGGCGATACGCTCGTAGAGCGCGCGGACATTCTCGGCGACATCAGTCTCGGTGACGCTGTCGGGCAGTTCGGTCGCGACCGCCCCCGGCGAGATGATGGTGGTGCGGATATTGTAGGGTTTCACCTCCTGCCGCAGCCCCTCGGAAATCACGCGTACGGCGTGTTTGGTGGCGGCATAGACGGCACCGCCGGGGCCGACCTTGTGGCCGGCGACCGAGGAGACGTTGATGATGTGGCCGCTCTTCTGCTGCTTCATGTGAGGAAGTGCAGCACCGATGCCGTAGAGCACGCCCTTGAGGTTGACGTCGATGGTGCGGTCCCAATCCTCGACCTTGCAGCGCTCCAATGGCGAGTGCGGCATCAGCCCGGCATTGTTGAGCATGACGTCGATGCGGCCATGGAGCCGGACGGCGTGATCGACCAGGCGCTTGACCTCCTCGAACGACGTTACGTCGGTCTGAACGGCAGCTTGCTTGCCGAGCGATAGCTCGTCGGCAAGCGCCCGCAGCCGGTCGATGCGGCGCGCGCCCAGCACCAGCCTGGCGCCGTCACCGGCAAGCCGCCGCACCGTCGCTTCGCCAAGGCCGCTGCTGGCGCCGGTGATGACGACCACCTTGTCCTTGATATTCTCTGTCATTGTTGCCTCTTCTTCAGCGGCCGACGCGCGCCTGCAGGTGGGCCGGATAACGATCGCCCTCGATGGTGACCTTGGCGAGCGCATCGTCGATTTCGCCGCGATCGTCCGAGGTCAGCCGTACGGCCGCGGCGCCGATGTTTTCCTCGAGCCGGGGCAGCTTGGTGGTGCCGGGGATCGGCACGATCCAAGGCTGTTGCGCCAGCAGCCAGGCGAGTGCTACCTGCGCCGGCGTTTTTCCCTTGCGGGCAGCGATCTGGCCCAGGAGATCGACCAGCGCCTGATTGGCCTTGCGCGCCTCCGGCGTGAAGCGCGGCACGACATTGCGGAAATCCTTGGCGTCGAAGGTGGTGTCGGCGTTGATGGCGCCGGTCAGGAACCCCTTGCCGAGCGGGCTGAAGGGTACGAAGCCGATGCCGAGCTCTTCGAGCAGCGGCAGGATTTCGGCCTCCGGTTCGCGCCACCACAGCGAATACTCGCTCTGGAGTGCAGCGACCTTCTGTTCCGCATGGGCCTTGCGGATGGTCTCGGCGCCGGCTTCGGAAAGGCCGAAATGCCTGACCTTGCCTTCGCTGATCAGCCGCTGCACCGTGCCGGCCACGTCCTCGATCGGCACATTGGGATCGACACGATGCTGGTAGAAGAGGTCGATGACGTCCGTCTTCAGGCGCTTCAGTGCCGCATCGGCGACCTTGCGGATCTGATCCGGCCGGCTGTTCATGCCGCTCTGGCCACCTTGGTTGTCAAAGTCGAAACCGAACTTGGTGGCGATCACCACCTTGTTGCGCATCGGCGCGAGCGCCTCGCCGAGCAGTTCTTCGTTTTGGTAGGGGCCATAGGCCTCGGCGGTGTCGAAGAAGGTGACGCCGCGCTCGAACGCGGTGCGGATGAGGGCGATTGCCGCTTGCTTCTCCGTTGCCGGGCCATAGCCGTAGCTGAGGCCCATGCAGCCGAGGCCGAGGGCGGAGACTTCAAGGCCGCTTTTGCCGAGTGTGCGCTTTTCCATGGGGCTTTTCCTTGTCTCGAATGATGATGTCTTTGGGCTAGAAATGGCGCACACGGCCGGGCTGGCGAGGGCGCTCCGGGAGATGGCGATCAGTCGGCCCTGATTTCGGCGCCATAGTCCGCATCGCTGACCTTCTCCATCCAGTCGACGACCTTGCCGTCGAGGGCTTCGGCGATCGCGACATGGGTCATGGCGGCGGAAGGCGAGGCGCCGTGCCAATGCTTCTCGCCCGGTTCGAACCAGACGATATCACCGGGGCGGATTTCCTCGACCGGACCGCCTTCGCGCTGGACGCGGCCAAGGCCGGATAGGACGATCAGTGTCTGGCCGAGCGGATGGGTGTGCCAGGCGGTGCGGGCGGCGGGCTCGAACGTGACGGTGGCGCCACCGACGCGGGCAGGGGACGAGCCGTTGAAGGGGGCATCGATGCGCACCGTGCCGGTGAAATAATCCGCCGGGCCCTTGGCCGAGGGCTGCGAGCCGCTTCGTCTGATGTTCATGGCGTCGATCCTTTGCAAATGGCGACGCGGCCGTGGTCGGGCCTGACGTCGTCGCTGTCGTCACTACAGCGCCGCGCGCCTTATTGGACGCGCAAAGGTCGCTGTAACACTTTGAATTGCTGCGTGTTTTTATCCCTAGATTGAATAGGATCTCAGGAAACATGCAGCAGCAATTTAGGGCGTGGGATTGATCAGGATTAGATGGTAAATATCGCACGAGCTTATGAGGGGAATTCATGAATGCCGCGCCAGCCGATCAATGACCTCATCGCCTTCCTTGCTGTAGCAAGGGAACGGAGCTTTACGAAGGCGGCAGCGCAGCTCGGGGTCTCACAGTCGGCGCTGAGCCACACCATCCGCGGGCTCGAGGCGCGGCTGGGCTTGAGGCTCCTGACGCGCACGACCCGCAGCGTCTCGCCGACCGAAGCTGGCGAGCGGCTGCTGGTGTCGATTGGGCCGCGCCTGGATGAGATCGACCAGGAACTGGCAGCGCTCAGCGCGTTTCGCGACAAGCCGGCGGGTACGATCCGCATCACCGCCGGCGAGCATGCGGCCGATCGCATCCTCTGGCCGGCGCTGGAGCGGCTCTTGCCTGATTATCCGGATGTTCATGTCGAGGTGATCGTCGACTACGGCCTGACCGATATCGTCTCGGAGCGCTACGACGCCGGCGTGCGCCTCGGCGAGCAGGTGGCCAAGGACATGATCGCCGTGCGCATCGGGCCCGACATGCGCATGGCGGTGGTCGGCGCACCCGCCTATTTCGCCACACGGAAAATGCCGCTAATGCCGCAGGACCTGACGGAGCACAATTGCATCAACTTGCGCCTGCCGACCCATGGCGGCATCTATGCCTGGGAATTCGAGAGGCAAGGCCGCGAGGTGAAGGTGCGGGTCGAGGGCCAACTCGTCTTCAACAACATCGCGCTCAGGCTGAACGCGGCCCTTGGCGGGCTGGGCCTGACCTACCTGCCTGAAGATGCCGTCGCGCCCTATCTCGCCTCGGGCCAGCTGGTGCAGGTTCTGGAAGATTGGTGCCCGCCCTTTGCCGGCTACCACCTCTATTACCCGAGCCGCCGGCAAACGTCGCCCGCATTTGCATTGATTGCCGACGCGCTGCGGTATCGGGGTCCGCGTCACAAGTCATTCCAGCAGGCGTGATCGTTGAAACTTTTCAAGAGCTACACGCAAAGAGCGCCCGTTGCCGGACGCCCTAAGGTTGCCTCAATGCCTTACGATTGGCAGCGGTGCCCAAAAGCAAGCAGCCACGTTCACGTTATCAATTTTTCGGCGATTCCAAGATTAATGAAGGGTTAATCCACCGAATTATTTGATTGCCGGTGCAATCCAGGCGACAGCGCCGATAGTATTTCGCCCGTTTCCATTAGAAAGCCGCAGTTGCTCGCTTTTCTCCTGCGCGCAAACTCGTGTTGAAGCCGTTGCAGCGCAGCCTGTTGGGCGCTGCTATAAACGGCGTCCTTCCGCGCTTGGCTTGGTAATTCCTGTTAAACATAAGGAGATTGCTATGAAAACGGAGATTGCAATTGGACTGACGCTGGCGTTCTCGACCCTCCTTGCAACCGGTGTGATGGCCCAGACCAAATACGGTTCAGAAGCCGGCTGGGACATTCTCGTGAAGGACAACATGGGGCCAGGATGCTTGATCACAAAATCAAACGCAGACGGTACACAAGTTCAGATGGGCATCGATGCAACGGCCGCGCTGCGTGGCTACATGGCGCTCTACACCAAAGCTGATGCTAATGTTGCTGCAAACGAAAAGCTTGCGGTCCTGTTCGATGTCGATGGCCAGCAGTTCAGCGGCGAGGCGAAGGGCCAAGCCATAGACGGCTATCGCGGCGCGTTCGTATGGGTCAACAATGCTGACTTCATCTATGACCTGGCCAAGAAGAAGGCTGTGACGATTACGCCCCAGGGCGGCAATCCCATTGTCGTAAAATTGGCCGGAACCGACGCAGCCTTCAAGGCCCTGAGGGCTTGCCAGGCCGCTCAGTAATCACGCCCTGACAAGCTCGAATGGACCGCGAGCGGGAGCGTGGTGCATCTGCGCATTGATGATGTCGCGTGCGTTGCTACAGCGCCGCGCGTCTTATTAGACGCGCAAAGGTCGCTGTAGCACTTTGAATTGCTGCATGTTTTTATCCTTAAATCGAATAGGATCTAAGGAAACATGCAGTAGCGCATTCCCGGCATTCCAAACTTACCGCCTGATGGCGTTTCGACCTATTCCCGAGCCCCGGTGCTGAGTGGTTGGTTCCGACGAACCGTTCCGCTCAGGGCGGAGCGCGCGACTTGCTCTCCCTCATTCCGGCCGTGTACCGGCATCCAGCGACTTGGCGGCTGTCAGGTCAAAAGACCTTTCAGCCCAAGGACTTGGGCTGGCTGGATTCCGGCACAAGGCCGGAATGAGGGAGTTTTTAGGCAGTCAGTGGATTTAGATCTTTCCGCATCACAGATGACTTTGCGTCCGCAGCTCCGCTGCGGCACCCTCAGCCTTCCCGCCGGATCGTCGGTTCGGGCGAACCCTTCCACTCGAAGGTGATCGTTTGGCCCTGGCGGATGTTCTGGATGACGGCGGGGCGGAAGACGGCGATGCATTCGCCTGAGAGGTGACGGGCGGAGGGGTAGATCAGGCCGTTGCCGCCTTCCGCGTAGACAGTGGCGGCGAGTGCCTGACCGGCCGGATAGGCAAGGGTCGGGTCGGAGTCGAGATAGGTAGCATCGGTTTCGCCGCGGACATCGTGGAAACGGCAGGTGAAGCCGGCGATCAGCTCGCGGTAGGCGCCGATGTCTTGGAACATACCGGCGTCGGCAAGCGCGCGGGTGCGGTGATAGACGATCTCGGCCTGGCAGGTTTCGAGCGCGGTGTCGCCGAAGGCGCAGTACCAGGCGCCGCGGTCCTCGTTGTTGAAGCGGTTGCCCGGCGGGCGGGCGTGGCAGAAGGCGGCGTTGATCAGCGACCAGCCGTAGCCGAAGGATTCGTTCAGAAGCTCCGCCGGGTTGACACCGGCGGGTAGCGCCAGCGGGCTCAGCCGCGCGGATGTCAGCGCCTCCAGCCGGTTGAGGATCTCGATGTCGTCCTCGTCGTCGCAGAGCGGCTTGACGGCCGGCTCGTCGATATAGGCGGTCGAGATCAGCCGGATGGTGGCCGGATCGGTAAAATCGATCTCGGCGATCATAGGCCGCCGCGCAGGCCATCGAGATAGCGGCGCACCTTCATCATCGCGGGTATGCCGCCCTCGATCATCAGGTCGACCGGCGACTGGCCGTCGAAGACCGGCCCGGTGTTGACCGCCTTTGGCCATTGATAGGTCAGCGGTCCGTTGAAATAGAGCCGCAGGCCCTTGAAGATGCCGACGATCAGGCTGGCACGCATGCGCTTGTCCTGGTCGAGCTTGCCCTTGAAGTCGCCGGCCTTCATCCGGTTCCAGGTGGCGATCGGCACGTCGAAGAGCTGCGACGCTTCCCGGTTGGTCAGCTTCCACAGGTCGCAGGCCTTCACCACCGCCCTGACGATGACGGCTTCCTCATGTCTTGCCGCGTCGCGGTCGGGGGCAAGAACCGGCTGTGCGCTGGGCATGAACGTCTCCTATGAAATCCCGTGCCGTATCATATGATATAAAATGGGGGTTTTGAGCTGGAAGTCAAGGGGAGGTGTGGTGTCCGACAGCGACGCGTGGCCGGGTGGGTTCTCGCCGGGCTCTCGCAGTTTTGCCACTCACTGCTGTCGCAGATTGGCCCCTCACCCTAACCCTCTCCCCGCAGGCGGGGAGAGGGGACGCGGTACAGAGTGGGTTGCAACTCGGCGATCCCTCTCATGGTGATCGGGAGGCTTTGGTATGGCGCGATGTGAATGGGTAGGGCGCCGCGGGTTTCCTTCTCCCCGCATGCGGGGAGAAGGTGGCCGGCAGGCCGGATGAGGGGCAACGCGCTTCGCCGCGTTGGCAATAGCGTGCTCTCACACATGCGGGCCCAGCAGCGAAAGATCGGCTTCGCCAAGTCGGTCCTTGGCGCTGCGCAGCTGGTGCCAGTAGGGATAGATGACCGGCGGCAGACTGACGGCGTCGAGCAGTTCGCGCTCCTCATCGGTAAGCTTGAGGCTTGCGGCGGCAAGGTTGTCGCGGAACTGCTCCTCCCGGCGACCGCCGATGATGACGGAGGTGACGCCCTTGCGGTCGATCAGCCAGGCAAGGGCGATCTGGGCTGGCGAGACGCCGCGCTCGCCTGATATCGCTACCAGCATGTCGACGATCTTCCACAGCCGTTCTTCGTCGCGGATCGGCGGCTCGTTCCAGCCGGCGAGCTGGCGGGTACCCTCCGGCGTCTGGTTGCGCCGGTGCTTGCCCGACAGCAGGCCGCCGGCAAGCGGGCTCCAGACGAGCACGCCGAGGCCCTGGTCGATGCTGATCGGCAGCAGTTCGTATTCGGCCTCGCGGGCTTCGAGCGTGTAGTGGATCTGCTGGCTGACGAAGCGGTGGCGGCGGTCGAGCGCGCTGATGCCGAGCGCCTTCATGATGTGCCAGCCGGAATAGTTGGAGCAGCCGATGTAGCGCACCTTGCCGTGGCGAACGAGCGTGTCGAGCGCCTCCATCGTTTCTTCGAGCGGCGTCTGGCCGTCCCATTCGTGCACTTGGTAGAGATCGATGACATCGGTCTTCAACCGCCTGAGGCTCGCTTCGCAGGCGGCAATCAGGTGGTGGCGGGAGAGGCCGCCGTCGTTCGGGCCCGGCCCCATGTTGAAACGCGCCTTGGTGGCAACCAGCACGCCGTTCTTGCGCTTGCCGGCGAGGATGTCGCCGATAATTTCCTCCGAGCCGCCGGTGGAATAGATATCGGCGGTGTCGATCAGGTTGACGCCGGCATCGAGGCACATGTCGACATAGCGGCGCGCCTCGTCGAGACCGACATTGCCGACCTGCGCGAACTTGCCGCCGCCACCGATCGTCATCGTTCCCATGGTGATCGTCGAGATTTTCAGGCCGGAGCGGCCAAGCAGTCGGTATTCCATCTGGCTTTCCTCTTCCCTGTGGTGTCGGCCTTTGCTGTTGGGTGACAAATTAGGGGCGGAGCGAGGCGGAACAAGGTGACGGTGCGGATGAGGCGTCGGCTCCGCGTCGAACGGGAGAACGTCCGCGCGTGCGGCGCCGCAATGCTACTTATAATAGATGCATCGCTTGATCGGGCAATGCCTTGTATCATGGCGGGCGGAGAGGCGTTGGAAGGGCGGGCAATGAGCAATCACTATTGTCTCGGCCGGATCGATTTCGGCGTGGGCAGTTCGGCCTTCTGGTGCCTCGATACGCCCGGAACGCTGGTCGTTTTCCTGCACGGTTTTACCGGCGCCGCGGAGGCGACGTGGCACAATGCCAGTGCCTATATCCGGCGGGATGCGCTTTTTTCCTCTGCGGACGTTCTCTTCCTCGGTTATGACAGCGTGCGCAGCCGGGCGCGTGTGATCAGTCGCTGGGTGCTCGATCTGTTTCGCAAGCTGCTGGCCGAGCCGGCCGAATTTTCCAATCGCTACATCTATTACGGAGCGCAGCGGCAGCCCTTCATCTACGACCGGGTCGTCGTGGTGGCGCATTCGCTGGGTGGCGCGATCATGCGGCAGGTGGCGCTGGATCTCGCCCGCGCCAACGACGCCTATGCGGATCACATCCAGCTTCTGCTCTTTGCGCCTGCTCACAAGGGATCGAACGCGCTGCACAACGCGGGCGGGATGATGGTGGGGCACGGGATACTGGCGGCGCTGCGATGCGGCCTGCTCTACAAGGCACCGATCCTGGAAGACCTTCGGCCTAAATCGGACTTCATAAGGGATATCGAAGCCGGGACGTTGACGCGGCTGGCGCGGGGCCGACTGCGATGTCTGGTCGCGACCAAGATCACGATCGGCCAGTATGAAAATATCGTCGAACCCGGCGATTTTGCGCAGGATCCGCCGTTCTATACCGTTGATCGTCGCAACCACACGGATGTCTGCAAGAGCGATGCCGGCTATCGCCGGGTACTCGACGACATCGAGGAGTGCCTGCGGTGAGCGACGTGGCAAGCCCCCAACTGTCGCTGGAGAGCTTTGCCGGTTTCGAGCACAATTGCTTCGAGCGGCACGATCTGCGCCTCTACAACTTGCCCGTTGTCGGCAGCGGCTATCTTCTGGCGCGCTGGGCCGCATCCAGACAGGTGCGGCTTGCCTGGCTCGCCTATCTCCAGACGTCGATACTGCGCTACGAATATCTGGCAAGCCGGGGCGAGATCGAACGGGGCGTGCCGGACGCCGGCATCGTGCGCCTGGCGGAGGCGGAAGCCGCGCGCGGCTCGCCGATGTCGCCTTCTACCGTCCGGCTGGCGCTCATCCTCGCCAGGCGCTCGATGCCCTATTTCAACCTTGACCATGAACTGAGTGAGCTTGGCCCGCTCGATGAAGCGGAATGGACCGAGCTGATCGACACGGCGTTCCGGATCGATATCTTCCTGTGCTCGCGGCCACGCTTTTCCGAGACGTTGCGCGCCTTGCCGCGCTATCCTGAGGCCGATCTCGGGGCCGACGGTTATCTCTTCCTCGTCAATTTTCTGTCGATCCTGGGTTTGCGCTCGGAGCTCAGCGCCGGTTCGCGGGGCTACCTGCAACGCAAGATCAACATCGTGCTGCACTCGCTCGGACTGAATGTCGATGCGCTTCGCGCCGATCTCTACCGGGTACAGGACGAGATCGGCCGCCGGGAAATACCGTCTTCGCGCGCGAGGCTTGAGCCGATCGATGTCAGCATCGCGCTGTTTGAAACCGAACTTCAGGCGGCCTGGGAGCTGGTGCGCACGCTCGAGGTTCTGCAGCCGGCGAAGGCGAGGGACAGCGGCCCGGAAGGCAGCGGGCAGGCCGAGCCGCAACCACAATTCTAGGGTGCGGCGTCCGACGGCGGGCGGCGGTTTCGAGGCCGTTTCAGGCCCCGGCAAGAAAGCGCGCGGGCATGAGATCCTTATAGGGAAACATGTGGAAATAGGGGCGCGCCTCGGCCAGCACGCGGGTCATCGAAGGGCGTTCGAGCAGCCGTTCGAAATAGGCGGAGAGATGCGGATAGGCGTCGGCAAAGGGCTCGACAATTCCGGCATAAAAGAGTGCGGGGGCCGCGGCGCAATCTGCAAGGCTGAAGGCGGCACCGCCGGCAAAGGCGTTGATTGCGAAATGCCGGTCGGCCATGCGATAGGCGACGCCGAGCGTAGCGCGGGCATCTGCGACACCGCGATGGTCGTTCTCGCCCTGGGCGCGCAGCGTGTCGGTGACGATCTTCTGCATCGGCACATGGATGTAGAGATCGAAGAAGCGATCCCAGAGCCGCGCCTGTAGCGCCGCGTCGCTATCCCTGGGGATCAGCGGCTGGCTGCCGGGGTAATGGCGATCGACATATTCGATGATGATGGACGTCTCCGGGATGGTGACATCGCGGGCGCTGTCGCGCAGCACCGGCATCTTGCCGACCGGCCAGAGCTCAGCGAAACGGGCCGCCTCCACGGGATCCAGAAGATCGACCAGGCTCGGCTCGAAGGGTGTATCGTTCTCATAGAGCGCGATCAGCACCTTGTGGCAGAATGAGGCGAGCGGATGCAGATAAAGCGTGAGCGACATGCGGACAATCTCCGATGCTGACGGTTCAGGCGGGCGTTGCGTCCGGTAACCCGGCGCAACGCTGATGGGTCGGATTTTACTGGGGAACTTATGGCAAAACTGATGCACTTATGCAATCAGTTTTTGGAGTGTTGCGAACGCCAAGTGGCGTGCTTTGAAGCACGGTTCGTGTTCCGTTTTTGCCCAAGGCCATTGAAAGCCCAAAAGATGCGCTAGACTTAATAGAAGGCAGGGCGTCGAAACGCACGGCGCTCCGCAACAGGGGAGGATCGCCGATGCGCTGCTTCACGGTAGTTGGGCCTTCGCAGACCGGAAAATCCACGCTGGTGGAAAAACTGGCTGCGCTGGGGGAAAGCTCCAGAAAGGCCACGTCACCTTATGGATTGAACATCACCGAATTCGAGATCGGCAAGGAAGCCTGGTGCGCGCTCGATGCGCCCGGCGGCACCGAGGCGCTCGCGCACGCGCAGCACGCGCTTCTGGCGAGCGACGCCTGCGTGCTCTGCGTCTCGCCGGCGCCGGAGGAGGCGGTGCTGGCAGCGCCCTATCTCAAGGTGATCGAAGCATCGGGCACGCCCTGCATCATCTTCGTCAACCGCATGGACGAGCCGCGCGGCCGGTTGCGGGATGTCATCGCCGCGCTGCAGGACTATTCCAGCCACATGCTGATCCTGCGGCAGGTGCCGATCCGCGAAGGCGACAGGATCGTCGGCAGCTGCGACCTGATCTCCGAGCGGGCCTGGCGCTATCGCGAGGGCCAGACCTCGGCGCTGATCGAGATCCCGGATACGACGCTGGAGCGCGAGAAGGAAGCGCGCACCGAATTGCTCGAACATCTCTCGGAATTCGACGACTGGCTGCTCGAAGAGCTGATCGAGGATCGCGAGCCCGGCAGCGACACGATCTATGCCATCTCCTCGCGGCTGCTCAGGGAAAACCGGATCATCCCTGTTCTCGTCGGCGCGGCGAGCCACAGCAACGGCATCCTGCGGCTGATGAAGGCGCTGAGGCACGAGGCGCCGCCGGTCGACACGCTGCGAAAAAGGCTCGGCGAGGCGAGCAAGGTTCCCGAAGCGAACCTCGCTGCCGTCAGCTTTCATGCCTATCACCGCCAGAATGTCGGCAAGACCGTGCTTGTCCGCGCGCTTTCAAACGGCATCAAACAGGGTGCGGCACTCGGCGGCGGCGGTGTCGGCTCGGTGCAGGACCCGGCGACCGGAAAACCGCTTGCCACAGGGACACCGGAGCCTGGCACGATCTTTGCCGCCGTCAAATCCGACCACCTGCCGGTGCCGGCGCTTCTGACCGGCACTGCCGCATCCGAGGCGCCTGACTGGACGGTGCCGCCGACGCCGATGCTGGAGCGCATCCTGGTGCCCGACAGCGAGCGCGACGAGACCAAGCTTTCCGGTACGCTTGCGAAGCTGGCGGAGACCGATCGCAGCCTCAAGGTGATGCAGGAGGAGGGCACAGGCGCGCAGCTGATCTGCGTGCAGGGGCCGGTGCATCTGCGCGATCTCTGCAAGACGCTGGCCGATGTCTTCCATGTCGGCGTCACCGATAGGCCGCCGAGCCCGACCTATCGCGAGACGGTGCTCAAACCCTCAGACGTGCACTACCGCCACCGCAAGCAGACGGGCGGGGCGGGGCAGTTTGCCGACGTCAAGCTCAGTGTTCACCCCAACCAGCGCGGCGGCGGCTTCAGCTTCAACGAGACGGTGAAGGGCGGCGCGGTGCCACGCAACTTCATCCCGGCGATCGAGGCGGGCGCACGCGAGGCGATGGAGAAGGGGCCGCTCGGCTTTCAGGTGATCGATGTCGGCGTGACGCTGACGGATGGCCAGCACCATCAGGTCGACAGCTCCGAATTCGCCTTCCGGGCTGCTGCCAAGATGGGCGTGCGCCAGGCGCTGTCGCAGGCCTCCGCCGTGCTGATGCAGCCGGTGGTGCGCGTCGAGATCCACATCCCGTCGATCTATTCCGGCAGCCTGGTGCCGGTTGTCTCGACCTTCAAGGGCCAGGTGCTCGGCTTCGACCGCGACGAGGCGGCCAAGGGCTGGGACGTTTTTCGCGCCCTGGTGCCGGGCTCGGCGCTCGACGAGCTGGCGCGGGCGTTGCGTTCGGCAACGCAAGGGATCGGCTACTTCTCCAAGAACTTCGACCATTTCGAGGAGCTCTACGGCAAGGAGGCCGAGGCGGTGATCCATTCTCATGGGACGGCGCAGGCTGGGTAGGTCGCGCACGGACCAGGCTTTCGCTCCGGCATAGTCCTCGGCGGCCCATGCGGCGAGGCTCCGGGCCGCGCCAGGCAAACGGTTCGGCAAACTGGCCGGCTTGTCTCATTTTTCCCATCAAATTGGGTGTCCGGGCTGGAGACAGGCGGTTTTCCTCCTACTTCAAGTCGTTCAGGCCGGATTGGGCAACGAACAGTGAGAGGACGACACAATGGCCAAGAATACGATCTGCCTATGGTACGACAAGGACGCGGAGGAGGCGGCCCGCTTTTATGCCGCGACCTTTCCCGACAGCGCAGTAGGCGCTGTGATCCGTGCGCCTGGAGATTATCCGGATGGAAAACAGGGAGATGTGCTGGTCGTTGAATTCACGGTTGCGGGTGTTGCCTGTATCGGCCTGAACGGTGGCTCCACGTTCAAACACAGCGAAGCCTTCTCCTTTCAGATCGCAACCGACAGTCAGGAAGAAACCGACCGCTACTGGAACGCCATCGTCGGCAACGGTGGCAAGGAAAGCGAATGCGGCTGGTGCAAGGACAAATGGGGCCTGTCCTGGCAGATCACGCCGCGCGTGCTGACCGATGCGCTCGCCATAGGCGGTGCTGAGGCCAAGCGTGCATTCGACGCGATGATGACCATGAGGAAGATTGACGTGGCGGCGATCGAAGCGGCGCGCCGCGGCTGAGACCATCCCTTTCGCGGGCGACGCGCCTGGCGTGAAGCGCGCCGGGCGGCGCGAGCTGGTCAGATGGTTGCTCTGTCCTTCCATCCACCTTCAGAGGACCGCGCGAGCGCAACAGGCGCCTGCGGCCTCACCAGCCGCGGCAAATGGCGGCTCTGCGTAGACGCAGCCGGCTACCTCAACACAACGGCCTACAATCTGGCTTTCAGCCACGGCAGCCGAGGATGCCGGGTCGTGGCCATGGCGCGCAAGTCCTCCCTGTCGGGCCGGAGGCGCGTTCTTTCCAAAAGAAGGCAGGACTAGGACGGACGCATTGGTGCCGCCGTTTTGGCAGGGCCAGGTCCAAACCGACGCCTGGCAAGAAGCTGCCAGCCACCACGCGCCAGCAGCAGGGGGCTTGCCGCGCGCAATCGTCTGGCGTAAATATCGCCCATCGCGAAAAGCGACTGCTTCCCTTGATCCGCTCAGTGGCGGAGTAAACAGGTGGACGAATTCACGTCCAGGCGGTCAAGCACACGCCATCCGTACGCCTGACGTATGGATCGGCCAGCGGTTCCCAGAACATCAAACGCCTGACCTCTGTCGGGCCTTATCGTGAGCTCATGGCGCCTGGCGGCGTCCGCATGCTTGCGTCCATCGGAACCTGTCATGACCAGACCCCTCATCGTCATCTTTACTGCCATTGTCCTCGATGCCATCGGCATCGGCCTCATCTTTCCAATCCTGCCCTCGCTGCTCAAGGAGGTGACCCACGCCGACAACGTCGCCCCCTATATCGGCATCATGACCGCACTTTACGCGGTGATGCAGTTCATCTTTGCGCCGGTGCTCGGCGCGCTCAGCGATCGGCTGGGCCGTCGGCCGGTGCTCTTGATTTCGCTTGGCGGTGCCGCCATCAACTACCTGTTCCTGGCTTTTGCACCCAATCTCTGGATGCTCTTCATCGGCCGCGCGATCGCCGGCCTGACGAGCGCCAACATGTCGGTGGCATCAGCCTACATCACCGACATCTCGCCGGAGGATAAGCGCGCCCGGCGCTTCGGCCTGTTCAACGCCATGTTCGGTATCGGCTTCATCATCGGCCCAGTGCTTGGCGGCGTTTTGGGCGACACTTGGCTGCGGCTGCCATTCATCGCGGCGGCCGTGCTGAACGGCTTCAATCTGCTGCTGGCGTTCTTCATCCTGCCGGAGTCGCGCGCGCCGAGCCGGGAGAAGATCGATCTTGCAGCGCTGAACCCGCTTCGGCCGCTGCGCTGGGTGTTTTCTGTGAAGAGCCTGCTTTCCCGTCATCCTCACCTTCTTCATCTTCAGCGCCACCGGCGACGCTTATGGCACCTGCTGGGCGCTCTGGGGCAGCGACACCTTTCAATGGAACGGGCTCTGGATCGGCCTTTCACTCGGCGCCTTTGGCGTCTGCCAGGCCCTTGCCCAGGCCTTCCTTCCCGGTCCGGTCGTGAAACTGCTCGGCGAGCGCGCCACCATCCTGACGGGCATCGCTGGCGTTTGTCTTGCGCTTGTTGTCATGGCGTTTGCGACAGAGGGTTGGATGATCTTCGCGATCATGGCGGTTTTCGCGCTTGGCGGCATTGGCACGCCGGCGCTGCAATCCCTGGCGACCCGGCAGGTCGACGAGGACCAGCAGGGCCAGTTCCAGGGCGTGCTGACGTCGGCCGTCAGCCTCGCCTCGATCGTGGCGCCGCTGGCGTTCTCAAGCTTCTATTTCGTCGTCCGGGAGCAATGGCCCGGTGCAATCTGGCTTACGGTCGTCGTCATCTATGCGATCGCCGTGCCCCTGGTTCTCGGTCTGCGGTATGGGCATTCGCTGCCTGACGCCGGCCCAGCGACGTCGTCATCCCGAGGGTGAGATCGCGTCGGCTGCATAGTGGTCGCGGAGCGGTACGGTTGCCCCGTCACGGCCACTCCGCGCCTTAGCCAGCGGAGCCGGCCGGGGCAATCTCGGCATAGCGGCGTTGGCGCTCGTCGATTTCCTGCAGCAGCCAGCCGAGAAAGCTCTTGGTCACCGGTTTGGTACGGAACAGCTCTTCCTGGCAGACGAACTGGTAGGTCTCTGCCGGTTCGTAATAGTGGTCGTGCACCAGGCAGATCTGTCCGGTTCTGAGCTCATATTCGACCATAGTGCGGTCGACGAGGGCGACGCCCTGTCCTTCCTTGACCGCCTCGAGGATGATGTGCTGGTCGTCGAAGATCAGGTCCTGGCGGCTGGGCGAAAGCCGGAGGCCGGAGGAGGCGATCCAGCTCTGCCATTCCTGAAGGCCGCGATAGTGCAGGCGGTTGCCCGAGAGAAGATCGTGCTTGTCGGCCTGCCCCTCCCAAGTGGCTTTGCCGCAGACCGGCACCAGGCGCTCGCGCAAGAGCCGCTGCGAAAACCGGGCGGGTGGCGGGTGCAGGCAATAGTCGATGATGACGTCGGCGGTGCCGGAGGCGGGCGTGTTGGTTTCGAGGTGGGAGAGGTGGATCTGCAGGCCGGGATTTTCGGCCAGAAACTCAGAGATGCGTGGCGCAATCAGCTTCATCGAAAAGAACGGCCCGACCTTGACCCGCAGGATCTTCTGGGTGTTGCGCGGGCGGATATGCTGGACGACGCCTTCGAGATCGTCGAAGGCGCGGTTGCAGGAGGCAAAGAGCAGGGCACCCTCGGGCGTCAGTTCGACGCCGTGCTGCTTCCGGACGAACACGCTGAGGCCGAGATTGTCTTCGAGAATTCGGATCTGGTGGCTGATGGCGCCCTGGCCGATGCAGAGCTCGTTTGCCGCCGCCGTGAGGCTGCCATTGCGCGCCGCCGCTTCGAAGGCGCGCAGGGATTTCAGGCTCGGCAGATCGCGCATGGGTTTCTCCGGAAGGCGGTTCAATCGCTCAAGTATATATGAATTTTTTGGATGGCTGGGATTATTTCTTTGACATTGCGAAGCGCTGCCGCATCCCCCATTGTCGATGAATAATAAAGCGAAAATGCAACAACGATCGGCAGCAAGTTTACGGAATAACAAGCGAAATCCGCATTGGGTGTAACCCGGTGTGCGGCTTTGCGAGCGATATTCCGGGAGGCGCCGAGAAGAACAATAAAGGGAACGAGTTGCAAAAGAAGTTCATGAGTGCGGCAGCGATGTTCTTCGCCTGTGCGATGGCTGGCACCAGCCTTGCGGCGGACAAGCTGGCGATCGGCACGGAAGGCGATTATGCGCCCTTCAACTATGTGACGGCGAGCGGCGAGATCAAAGGGTTCGACTACGATATCGGCCAGGCGGTCTGCGCCGAGATCAAGATGGAATGCGTGTGGAGCACCAACGAGTGGTCCGGCATCATTCCCGCCCTTCAGGCAAAGAAGTTCGACGTGATGATCGCCTCGATGGCGATCAACGAGGACCGCAAGAAGGAAGTCGACTTCACCAAGCCCTACTACTTCAACGCCATGCGCTTCATCACCCGCAAGGACCTGGGCTTGGCGCAAGTTTCACCGGAGGCGCTGAAGGGCAAGGTGATCGGCACGCAGTCCGGCTCGGTGGCGGTCGAGGCGCTGCAGGAGTTCTTTCCCGACAGCGAGATAAAACTCTATCCAACGCTCAGCGAAGTGTTTCTCGACATGGCCAACGGCCGCCTCGACCTGATCCTCGAAGGGCAGATGGCGCTGACCGACTGGCTGGCCAAGGACGACAGCGGCTGCTGCGATTTCGTCGGCGACAGCTTCATTCTCGACACCGCCCAGGGCAACGCCATGGCGGTGCGCAAGGGCAACGAGGCGCTGCTTTCCAAGCTCAATTCCGGGCTGGAGGCGATCATGGCGAACGGCACCTACGAGAAGATCCGCAAACAGTATTTCGACTTCGACATCATGGCGCGGCCGAAGAGCACGACCGAATATTTCCGGTGAGGCGAGGGGCTAGAGCAGGATCGTTATTGGCTCATCGAAGCCCCTCATCCGGCCTGCCGGCCACCTTCTCCCCGCATGCGGGAGGAAGGGACATTGCGGCACCCGCTCGCAACCCCAACAGCCGCCAGCCCTCTCAGCTTTCTCTTCTGTCACGACAAGGTGACGGCGTCGCTGCCGCGCCCGCAACGTTCGCAACAGTGAATGAGTGCGCAAGGTGATGCGCGCGTGGCGGCCTCGTTCCCTCTCCCCGCCTGCGGGGAGAGGGTCAGGGTGTGTTGCACGCCTCTCACAAGGAATTCGCGTGTTGTGCGTTGCGCTCAGCGCAGGGCGCGGCAAGCGGTGGGCGCGGCGCCGGGGTGTTCGCGCTTCCCCGGCGCCCGTTTCCTCGATTTTCTCCCAGTCCCAACATGAAAGTGCATGCGATGAGCTTCAAGGTCGCCGTTCTCGAGTTCAACCAGGAAACCAACACGTTCTCGAAGCTGAAGACCGGCTTTAAAGATTTTCAGATGTGCCACTACTTCAAGGGCGCGGCGATCGAGGACAATTGCCGCGGCACCAATTCGGAAATCGGCGGCTTCATCGACTGTTGCGATCGTTATGGCTGGGAGTCGGTCTATACGGTGGCGGCGCGGGCGGAGCCCGGCGGAAGGGTCGACGAGGAAACGCGGCTGCGCTTCGTCGAAGATGTGACGGCGGCGCTCAACGGCGAAAAACTCGACGGCGTCTTCATCGTCTTTCACGGCGCCATGTGCACCGAAACGGCCGACGATGCGCAGATCCAGTTGTTAGAGACGGTCAGAGGCATCGTCGGGTCCGATCTGCCCATCGCTGCCACCTTCGACCTTCATGCCAATTCCGCGCCTGACATGGCCGCGCTGCTGGACATTGCCGTGTCGTTCCGCACCTATCCGCATGTCGACATGGCCGAGTGCGGCCACAAGGCCGGCGCGCTGCTGGAGGCGGCGATGCGCAGGGAGATCACGCCCGCCATCGCCATCCGCCAGCCGCCGATGATCAATGGCTGCAACGACGGCCGCACGACCCATGCCTGCGCCATGACCGAACTCCTGGAGATCGCCGATGCCATCGCTGAGGAGAATGGGATCCTTGCGACCTCCATCAATGCCGGCTTCTACGACGCCGACATCCACAACACCGGACCTTCTGCCGTGATCTGCTACGACAAGGCGCGGGTTGCCGACGCCGATGCCATTGCGCACGCCGAGCGGCTCTGCGACGAGATCTGGCGGCGGCGCGAGCATCAGGACCAGCAATTGCCGCTTGCCGCGCTGCCGGGCGCCATCGCGAAACATTTCGCGGCCAAGCGCGAGCCCGGGCCGCTGGTGATCGCCGATTTCTCCGACAATCCCGGCTGCGGCGCCTACAGCGATTCCACCTGCCTGCTCACAGGCCTGCTGCAGGCGGGTGTCGAAAACGCAGCCTTCGGGGCGATGTGCGACCCAGCTGTGGTGGCCGAACTGATCGAAGCCGGCCTCGGCGCCGAGCGGGAGGTGACGCTCGGCTGCAAGATCGACCCTGCGGTCGGCGGCGGGCCGATCCGGGTGAGGGGCACGGTGCAGGCGATCTCCGATGGCCGGATCATCTTCGAAGGGCCGATGTTCCAGGGCCTGCCGGCGTCGCTCGGCCCAAGCGTGCGCTTCCATGTCTCAGGCATCGACATCCTGATTTCGAGCGAGCGGCAGCAGCTGCTCGACCAGAACCTGTTTCGCGCCGTCGGCATCGAGCCCGCCCGCTACGACATCGTCGTCGTCAAGTCGCAGCAACATTTCCGCGCCGCCTTCGGCCCGATCGCGTCTGATATCATCGAGGTCGACGCCGATGGTCTGAGCACCGCCAATATCGGGGCACGGGCATTCAAACGCGTGCGCCGGCCGATCTATCCGCTGGATAGGGAGGCAGAGATTGTGGCGGCGCGCTAGACCGGGGCGAGTATTGTGATGGCGAGCAGGATGAAAAAGGCGACCATGGTGCCGACAACGAAAAGCGCCATTGTTCGCAGAAGCTCCGGCATCCCGTCAGACGCACCAGCTCCGTCTGCCGACAGGGAGGCGGGTTTCTCGGTAACATCGTGCCAACCGCGCCGTTCGAGCTGACGGCTTATCCTCTCGTGCTCGGCCGCATAGCCCCGGTAACACAGCCAGCCCGGACTGGTGAAATCATAGAATGTCTCGCCGAGGCCGCGAATTTTTGCAAGCAGCCTGGCCGCGCCTTTCCGCGTATATGAGCAGCTCTCATCGTCGGGAGAACGCGCCCAATGTCGTTCAACGAGCAAGCCGTAAAGCGCGTTGCACCCTTCCATTGTCAGGGCGAGGTTTCGGATCTCGGAACTTTGGCAGAGATCGTAATCGAGGCGTTCGTTGCGGCCTTGCAACATGTACTCCGGCAACGATTGATCGTCCTCAAACACGACATCGTCGGGGCCTATCGTCAGCGTGCCCCAACGCCAGTGGACCGGGATTGCCACGGCGGCGCTGGACCAGGCGCGATTATGATCGTTGAGCGGTCGCCGCCAATGAGGGCCTTGGGGCGCAAGGCGCACCCGACCGCGCGTACCATCCGGCAGCCGGACATTGTCGGCGGCGAACAGCCCGTAGTGCCCATAATGCAGAACGGCAACCCCGTGCCGCCGCCCGAAGTCCCTCCATCGCAGTGGTGTCCCGGTCACATCCACAGGCAGCAAATACCCTTCCGGATACACGTCATCTTCGAATGGCCACATGGCTATCGGCACCTCGGCAACCGGCCACTCCTGCGGCAGAAGATCCCACCGGTAACGAGAGCGAGCGCGTTCGTCCATTTAGCAACCAGGGCGTTAGTATTTTGATAAAAGGGGGCGGACAGCGAGCGGTGGCTTGCGACAATTTCAGCCTCGCCTCCTTCCTGCATCGAGCGGAAAAGTCATTGAGTTCGGCTGGAAGGGAGGGCAGCGCCGAGGCCTCGCTCAGCAAGCGCATTGATCTCGCCGCGTGATCCCGTCACCTTCGCTGCACGACGATCGCCAGCCGCGAATCGCCATCATCCCCCAGTCGGCACCCTCGCTCGCACCGCCCACAGTGAACGGTGACGACATTGCATCTGAACCGTGTTATCGTTTCAGCCCAATATAGACGGGGAAAACATGCCGCGCCCACTGTCCATTGGCGCATTTTCCCTGACGCCAAATTGGGTGCGTCCAGAGCGATGACTGGGTCGACTGCCGACGTGTCGATACCGAGATTGGTCAACTCTGGCGACGTGGATTGGTCGAATTCGATCTGCGCAAAACCGGCTACATCAATCGATTCTCGCCTCCCAAGACGACGCGACGATGAAGGCGGAGATCATGAAGCTTCTTGAAGAGGGCTAAAGCGCGTAGCAATCTCTAGGATTCGCTTGCCGCGCTCTAAGTTCTTGCTTTTACGCATGTCGTTATCGCAAAACCGCGGCGCACTTTTGCGCGACATGCGTTAGGCGCCGCCGCCGCTAACCAGAGATGAAGGCCATGACGGGGTTCGAGCATACCGCGTTAACCCGGTTGAGCCAGTTCTTCAGCCCGGCCGCTGCCGCGCATCCTGGCCTCTCCGGCTTTAGCCTCTTGAGCGAGGCGCGACATGCCTTCATCACGCGTCTGGCGCTGGCCGACCTGGCCGAGAAACATCTCGACATGCAGTATTATGTGTGGGACGGCGATACAACCGGCCGGATCATCGTCGACCGGGTGATGCGGGCGGCCGATCGCGGGGTCAGGGTGCGGCTCCTGGTCGACGATCCCTATTACAAGGCCAGTGATCAGGTCAAAGCTGCCCTCGACGCCCACCCCAACGTCGAAATCCGTCTGTTCAACCCGACCAAGAACCGGAGGTGGTCCAGGCTAGACTTCCTTGTCGACTTCCGCCGGGTCAACCGCCGCATGCACAACAAGCTGATGGTGGCCGACAATTCGGCGGCGATCGTTGGCGGCCGCAATATCGGCGACGACTACTATGGCGTGAACACCGTCGCCAATTTTCGCGATCTGGATGTGCTGGCGGTCGGGCCCGTTGTGGACGATCTGTCGGGGGTGTTCGACCGATACTGGAACAGCGCCTCGACGAGGCCGATCGCGACCATCGTCAAGCGCACCTATGGCGCCGCCGATCTCGACGCCATTCTGACCCGCTTGCGCCAGGAGATTGCCGCCGCCGAATACCCCTATCCGATCGACCAGGATCTCGGCGAGCTGGCGACCCGGAGCGCCGAGCTGCGCGACGGTCTCGTGTGGGCGCCAGGGCGGATCATCGCCGACGACCCGGAAGCAATCGCCAGCGGCAAGGCGGCCGACGACGTTACCGCCTTCATTCGCGGGCGGGTCACCGAGTTGAAGGAGGAACTGCTCGTCGAGGCGCCCTATTTCGCCTTGCCCGCCGGGGCGCAGGCGATCGTCAAGGCGCTGCACGAGCGCCATGTTCGGGTGCGCGTGCTGACCAACTCGCTCGCTTCGAACAACCAGATCGCCGCGCATTCGGTCTATGCCAAGACCCGCAGGCGCCTTCTCGAGAACGGCCTGGAGCTCTACGAACTGCGCGCGGACACCGACGCATTCCGGTCAGGCTGGTCGCACCATTCCGGGCGGTCGCGGGCGGCCTTGCACACCAAGGCCATGGTCTTCGACAACAAGGCCGTGTTCATCGGCAGTTTCAACCTCGACCCGCGATCCGCGGTAATCAACACGGAAGCCGGCCTGTATATCGAGAGTTCGGAGCTTGCCTCGAGGCTGACGGCCTATATGGCGACCGGCGTCGCGCCCGCCAACAGCTACCACGTCTTCCTTGATCCTAATGGCGCGATCGTCTGGAAGACGGTGCGGGACGGCGAGATCGTCAGCTACGGCGACGAGCCCGAAACGGGATTCCGCCGGCGGCTCATCGCCGACCTCGTGAAACTCCTGCCGATCGACTCGCAAGTTTGACGCCGATCGCTTTGCGACCGGCGTGCAGCCTGACGTCCCGGCATTGCTGGGCCGTAAACGGCGCGACGACGTGAGCGCGCGCTGAAGCATGGAAGAATCTCCGCAGACGCGCCTCTTAGAGCAGTTGCGTGCCTGTTGGCGCGACGACGGTCCCCGTAAGTACCCATTGGTATCCGCTCACACAGTTGCCAATCGCGCCTCATGCGTCGCCGCCGCTATTTCAGCATGACGACGGCTTCGACCTCGAAGAGCATGGGGTCGATGGCAAGCTTGGGGACGGGGATCAGCGTCTGCGCCGGCAGGGACGCGCCGAACATTTCCTTGACGTTTTTGGTCAGGACCTCGAGCTTGGACATGTCGTGATCGACCACGAAGACCGTGAGTTTGGCGACCTGATCCGGTTTGGCGCCGAGCGCATCGAGGGCGGTGCGCAGATTTGCGTAGGCCTGCCTGACCTGGACGGCAAAGTCGGGCGACAGGGCGCCGGTGCTGTCCTGGCCGCCCTGTCCGGAGATGTAGGCAACCCGGCCTTCACGGGGCACGATCACCGCCGTGCTGTAGCCGTTCGGCGTCGGGTCGTAGAGGTTTTGCGGATTGACGATGGTCAGCTTGAGATCATTCTCATTCGCTGTCGTCGCAGTGGGAACTGCCATGCTCATGATGATTAGCCCTCCGATAAGCAGATGCTTGCTGTCGCGTGACATGATTTTCTCTTGGCTCCGAGAGGACCGTGAGCAACCGACGCTCACGGCCTGCAGGATTGAACTTGAACGCATTGCCGATGCGATTGACTCGTACGTTGTACGATTAAATTGCATCGTACAACGTACGCGTCAATTGGTCAGGATCGACATTCGGCGGATTGTCGGCTTAAAACGACGCTCTGATCAGCAAGGAAAAACGATGGCAGCCAAACGCAGCGGCACTCAGAGCAAACGGCCTCAGCGGAAGGCTGCGTCACTCCAGCCTGTGCAGGAGCCACGCGGTGAAGCGCCGCTCTCCCTGGAACGGATCGTGGCGACCGCGGTAGACCTGCTTGATGCCGAAGGGGTCGACGGATTGAAGATGCGTCGGCTGGCCGATCGCCTCGGCGCCGGCGCGATGAGCCTCTATTGGCATGTCGGCAACAAGGACGAGGTCTTTGATCTGGCGCTCGACGCGGTGCTCGAATATCGCGGGCCGTCGCATAGGGTCGAGGCTCAAGACTGGCGCGGGGACGTCGTTCATATGCTCGAAGACTGGCGCGCCGTCATGCTGCGCCATCCCTGGTCGGCATCGCTATTGCCGCGCCGGGCGCTCGGCCCGAACATGCTCAATCGCCTGGAACTCCTGAGCAGGACCCTGTCGGGAGCCGGTGTTTCGGACGCGGACTTGAACGTCGCGATATGGTCGCTCTGGAACTATGTGATGGGCGCTACCATCACTCGGGCGAGCTTCGACCTCTCGGACGAGGACAGGGCCGCCGGGCAGCAGCGCCTTGCAGGTCTCAGCGAACACTACCCGACGATTGAACGCTCTCGTCTGCTATTGGATAACGACTGGGACGGTGCTTTCAGGAAAGGCCTCGACTTCCTGCTCGATGGCCTCGGCCCGAGACGATGAGCGCGCGACGACACGGTTTCCCGCAACACCGCTGCACGCTTTTGCGCGACATGCATTGATACACGTCGCGATCTTTCAGATTCGCCTTCTGCGCTTTAAGCCCTTGTTTTTACGCATTTCCTGACGGGAAATCGTTTCGCCCTTCCTGGGAGCCGCTAACGGGCCACGGGACAATGGCGGCGTGGGTGACCGAGGCGCGGCAACAGGAACCATACCGGTTGCGCTCAACCGGTAATTCCGATCGTCCTGCGCAGGCCGAAGAAGCGACACGGAGTTGGTCGAGATTTTTTCGGCTTGGCGAATGCGAATTGTCGGAACCGATTGATCTCGCCCGTCCTTGGGTCGGACCAGCGTGAGGAAGAAGCAATGAGAGAGTTGATCCTGAAGATGTCCGTGTCGCTCGATGGCTTTGTCGGCGGGCCCGAGGGCGAAATCGAATGGGTGTTCAGCGGCGATCAAGAGGCCATTGCCTGGTCGGTGGAGACGGTGGGGAACGCCAGCCTACACATCATGGGCAGCCGCACCTTTAAGGACATGGCGGCATTTTGGCCGACCTCCACACAGGTATTCGCGCCGCCGATGAACCGGATTCCGAAGGCCGTCTTCTCAAAACAAGGGCCGGCGGTCCTGAAAGCGGCTGAAGCGACCAGGGCGCTCGAAGATGCCCGGACCGACGCGGGAAGCACGCATTCGGGGAAGCTGCAGCCCGGCGCGGACAGTTGGAGTGAGGCCTATGTGGCGAGCGGCGATCTGGCCGACGAGATCGCCAGGTTGAAGTCCCGGGACGGCAAGCCGATCCTCGCCCACGGCGGCGCCGCCTTCGCGCGCAGTCTCATCGCGAAAGGTCTGGTCGATCAATACGCCCTGCTGGTGCATCCGGTGGTGCTCGGCAGGGGTTTGCCGATCTTCTCTGACGTCGCCCCGCCAAAGCGCCTCAAGCTGATCAGCTCAACAGCGTTTCCGGGGGGCTCGGTGGCGCAGATTTATCGGCCGGCGTGACCACGTCCGAGCATGCGATCCACAACTCCTACTGCATGTTTTTATCCTTAGATCCTATTCGATTTAAGGACAAAAACATGCAGCAATTCAAAGTGCTACAGCGACCTAAGACGCGCGGCGCTGTAGAACGTTTCCGATTTAGACGAAAACGCTCTATCTCTCTGTTTTTTAGCATTTCCTGACGGAAAGCCGCTTCGCGCTTTTCCTGGAAATGCTCTTAGTGCAGATGCCCCAGCTTGTCGGGATTGCGCACGATGTAGATCGCCACGACCTTACCGTCCTCGATCTCTAGTGCTGTCGACTGCAGTTCGCCGTCGGCTTCGCGAGTGACGAAGCCGGGCAGGCCGTTGATGAAGCCGGAGCGCACGAGCGTCGAGATCTGCGTGCGGAAGGCGACCGCCAGTTTTTCGTGCACGCCGAGAACCGCCTCGAAGCCGAGGATGGGGCGCATCGCTGCGGGGCGCTTGCCGCCGCCGTCGGCGTGGATGCTGACATCGGAGGCGAGCATGGCGCCGAGCGTCTTCAGGTCGCCGCTGCGCGAGGCGGTGAAGAAGGCTTCGGCAAGTTCGACGCCGCGCGCCTGCTCGACATGGAAGCGGGGCCGCGCCTCGCGGACATGGGTGCGGGCGCGGGCGGCGAGCTGGCGGCAGGCGGCCGGGTCGCGCTCGATCGTCGCGGCGACTTCCTCGAAGCTGAGGCCGAAGACGTCGTGCAGCAGGAAGGCGGCGCGCTCGAGCGGCGACAGGCGCTCCAGAGCGAGCATCAGGGGCAGGGTGACGTCCTCTTCCGGTTCCTCCTCGACGACGGGGTCGGGAAGCCAGGGGCCGACATAAGTCTCGCGCTGGCGCCGCGCCGACTTCAGCTGGTCGAGACAGAGCCGGGTGACGGTGCTTCGCAGGAACGCTTCGGGCTCGCGCACCGCGGAGCGGTCGGCCCCCATCCAGCGGATGAAGGCCTCCTGCACTATGTCCTCGGCGTCGGCGACCGAGCCGAGCATGCGATAGGCAACGCGCATGAGTTTCGGACGCAGCGGGTCGAAACCGGCCGCTGCGTCGAGCTGGGCGTTGCCCGTCATCAGGCGGCGACCTCGGCGACTGCCTTTGCCGCTGCCGGCTCGATCCAGAGGCCGAAGCCGACGGCCAGGCGGTTCCAGCCGTTGATGACGTTGATCATGAGCGTGAGCTTCACCTGCTCCTCCTCGGTGAAATGGTTCTGCAGAGCCTGACGAGCGCTTTCGTGGGTATGGCCCTCCGACAGGCGAGTGAGCGCCTCGGTCCAGCCTAGCGCGGCGCGCTCGCGTTCGGAATAGCAGGGGGCTTCGCGCCAGGCCGACAGCAGGTAGATACGCTGCTCGGTCTCGCCCTTGGCGCGCGCTTCCTGGGTGTGCATGTTGATGCAGTTGGCGCAGCCGTTGATCTGGGATGCGCGGATCTTGACGAGTTCGATGAGATCAGACTCGAGGCTGGCGGCGACGGACATAGAGACGCTGGTCCAGCTCTTCATCAGTTGCGGAGCGGCGGCGAAAAGGTCGATCTTGGCAGTCATGGTTCCGTTTCCTTTCGTTGGTTCCGACTACATGACGAGCCAGGATTGGCCCCTGTGACATCGACGCAGATTTTTTCGCGAATTTTTTCTGGCAGGCCCGCAGGCGGGGTGCGTGCTGCACCTTTGAAGGGTGGTGAGCAGATGGTTGCGCTTGAGCCTTGCCGCCATCTTCGCCGCGGCCAAGCTGGAAACGTGTTTGCCTGTCTATGGGCGTGACGTGTTTCCCGCACGTCGAAGAGACCTGCGGCGAGAGCCCACGGTCTCACCCGATGGCTGCGGGATAGGGTCGTCGCCGATCGCAAGCGGTACCGTTATTTCGCGGGCTGACGGCGTTCCAGAATGGATTGGAACAGATCGGCCTGGCGCTCGGCGGCAAGGCGAATGCGCTTCAATTGGCCGAGCATCGAGCCGAAGGCGGCAAGGGCGATGCCGATGCCGATGCCCGGAAGCGCCCATTGCAGCGCCCACATCACCGCCGGTGCGCCGAAGGACGGCAGGGTTACGGCAACGGCCGCGCCAGCCGATACCAGGATGACCAGAGCGCCGGCCACTTTCAGCAAAGTATCCATCACAATTCTCCATCCGTTTGGGGCGCACGATTTCGCGGCTTGCCGGTGCTGTCAAGGGTGTGTCAGCCGGCGGCCCTGTCACACCCCTGTAAAACACCGGCTCTAAGGCTCGGCGCCATCTTGAACCGAGGATATGCCGATGAAATCGTTTGTTTCCGTCGTTGCCGGCGCGCTTGTCGCTTCGCTGCTTTCCACCGCCGCCTTTGCCGAGAGCCTGGTGCTTTACACCAGCCAGCCGAACGAGGATGCGCAGGCGACGGTCGACGCCTTCAAGGCGGCCAATCCCAGTGTCGAGGTGGAGTGGGTGCGCGAAGGCACGACGAAGCTGATGGCCAAGCTGATGGCCGAGATCGAGGCCGGCAACCCGGTTGCCGACGTGCTTCTGATCGCCGACACCGTGACGATGCAGCGCCTGAAGGAAGCCGGCCAGCTGCTCGCCTACAAGTCGCCGGAAGCGGCCAACTACGACGCGGCGCTCTATGACGCCGACGGCGCCTATTACTCCACCAAGATGATCACCACCGGCATCATCTACAACACCTCGGCCTCGACGAAGCCTCAGGGTTGGCAGGATCTGGCGAAGGCCGACGCCAAAGGCCTGGTGACGATGCCGAGCCCGCTGACCTCGGGTGCGGCCCTCATCCACGCCCAGACGCTTGCCGGCATCGACGGCCTCGGCTGGGATTATTACAAGGCGCTGGCCGAAAACGGTGCCACGGCTGCCGGCGGCAATGGCGGCGTGCTGAAGGCGGTCGCCACCGGCGAGAAGGCCTACGGCATGATCGTCGACTTCATGGCGATCCGCGAGAAGGCCAAGGGCGCGCCGGTCGAGTTCGTCTTCCCGGCCGAGGGCGTTTCCGCCGTCACCGAGCCGGTCGGCATCCTGAAGACCGCCAAGAACCCTGACGCCGCCAAAAAATTCGTCGACTTCCTGATCTCGGTGGAGGGCCAGAAGACGGCGGTGAAGATGGGCTATATCCCGGCACGCAACGGCGTGGCGCTGCCCGAAGGTTATCCGGCGCGCGAGACGATCAAGGTTCTGCCGATCAATGCTGCTTCGGCCGTGAAGAATTCCGACGCCGACCTCAAGACCTTCTCCGGCATCTTCGGTACGAACTGATCGCCTGAATGTCCGAACAGGGTGAAACCATGCGCAGCCGGCACCGCTGGCTGCGCTTTCCCATTGCGGGGCTGCAGCGTCCGGGGCGGGTGAGGTCAAGCGAGCCAGGGTCGGGTCGCGCGAGACCGGGTGCTTCGCCCGCCGGCGAGCCGCGCTGGCTGGTGCCCTTCGTGCTCGCCTGCCTTTTCTTCCTCTGCGCGCTGCCGCTCATCAGCCTCGCCAAAGCCGGCTTTGCGGGAGTGATCAATGGCAATTCCATCGCTGTCTTGACCGAGCCTGCGACCTATGCGGCCATCCGCAACACTCTGGTGACGGCGACAGGCGGCATGCTGATCTCGCTTGTGATCGGCGCGCTCTTTGCCTTTGCCGTGGCGCTCACCGATGTCAGGGGCAAACTGTTTTTGAGTTTTGCCTTCATGTTGCCGATGATGATCCCGCCGCAGGTGACGGCCCTTGCCTGGGTGGAGATGACCGGGCCGGCAAGCCCGCTCCTGAAAACGCTGGGGATCGCACCGCCGCTCGGCAGCCCGCAGCCGCTCTATTCGCTGTTTGGCATCTCTCTGCTTCTCGGGGTGCAGCACGCGCCGCTGGTGTTCCTGGCGCTGAAGGCGGGGCTGGCTGCGTCGCCGCGCGACGGGGTGGAGGCGGCAAGACTTTCCGGCGCGTCGCCGTTTCGCGTCTTTCTCGATATCGTTGCGCCACTGGCCGCCCCCGGGCTGATCGCCGGTGCCGCAATCGCCTTCGTCTCCGGCGTCGGCAATTTCGGCATTCCGGCGATCCTCGGCATTCCCGCCGGGATTTCGGTGCTGCCGACGCTGATCTACACGCGGCTCGCGAGCTTCGGCACCGGCACCTTCGGCGAGATCGCGCTGCTCTCCAGCCTGATCGCTGTGATCGCGGCCGCCGGGCTGATCCTTCAACAGCGCGCGCTGGCGGGCAGGGACTACCGCATCATCGGCCTTTCCGGCGCCAGCGCCGCCTTTTCGCTCGGGCGCTTTCGTGTGGCTGTCGAACTGGCGCTTTCGGCGATCCTGTTTCTGGTGTTGGTAGCGCCGCTGGCGGCGCTGATCGCCAGCTCGCTGGTTCCGGCCTATGGCGTGCCGCTCAACCTTCAGACCGTCTCGCTGCGCGCCTATGAAGAAATTCTCTTTCGCCAGACGATGACGCTGAGCGCCTTTGGCAATTCGCTGTTCCTGGCGAGCACGGCGGCGCTCGGGCTGCTCGTCGTCGCGGTGCCGGCCGCCTATCTCATGAACCGGCGCAAGGGTGCGCTTTCAAGCACGATCGGCATCCTGATCGAGATTCCCTATGCGCTGCCCGGCATTGTTTTGGCGGTTGCTTTCATCCTCACCTTTGCAGCGCCGCTGCCGATCCTCAAGGTATCGCTCTACGGCACCATCTGGATCATCCTGATTGCGTATTTCTCCTCGTTCCTTGCCGTCAGCCTGAAGCCGGTTATGAGCGCCTTCCTGCAGATGGACCCATCGCTGGAGGAGGCGGCGCGGCTGTCGGGCGCCGGTTTCTTCCGACGCATGCGCGACGTCATCCTGCCGCTGGTGGCGCCGGCGGCGGGCGCTTCGATCATCCTCGTCTTTCTGATAGCCGCCAATGAGCTGACGGTTTCAGCCCTGCTGTGGTCGGCGGGTACGCAGACGCTGGGGGTGGCGATCTTCAACCTCGACGACAGCGGCTCATCCGATCTGGCGTCGGCGCTCTCGGTGCTGGTCGTCATCATGGTGATGGTACTGATGGCGGCGCTCGAGGCCCTTGCAAACTATCTACCGGAAGGCGTGCTGCCGTGGCGCAACTGATCCTCAATCACCTGACCAAGGATTTCGGCGGCGGTCGTCCTGCCGTCTCCGACGTGTCGCTGACGGTGCGCGAAGGCGGGTTTCTGGCGCTGCTTGGGCCATCTGGCTGCGGCAAGACCACGGTGCTGCGCATGATCGCCGGCTTCGAGCAGCCGACCGACGGCTCGATCGACTATGGCGAGCGCCGGCTATCGGATGCCTCGCGGGCGCTGCCGCCGGAAAAGCGCAACATGGCGATGGTGTTCCAGTCCTATGCGCTCTGGCCGCATATGACCGTGGCGGAAAATGTCGGCTATCCCCTGAAGGTGCGCGGCATTTCCGGCGAGACCTGGCGCAGCCGCGTCGGCGAGGCGCTGGCGCTGGTAAAACTCACCGATTATGCCGAGCGCCGACCTGCGGCCCTTTCCGGCGGAGAGCGGCAGCGGGTGGCGCTGGCGCGCTGCCTGGTGACGTCGCCCGATGTGGTGCTGCTCGACGAGCCGCTCGCCAATCTCGACCAGCACCTGCGTAAATCGATGGAGGAGACCTTCCGCATCTTCCATGAGCGCTCCGGCGCAACGATGGTCTATGTTACGCACGACCAGTCGGAAGCGATGGCGCTGGCGACCGATGTTGCCGTGATGTCGGAGGGGCGGCTGGTGCAACTGGCGCCGCCGGCGGAAATCTATACCCGCCCGGAAGGCAGTGTTGTCGGCGGGCTGATCGGCCGCGGCTCGATCCTCAGGCTACCACTACCAGAGGGCGCGCCGAGGGCGCTGGAGTGGCCGATGCTCCGCCAGGCAATCGGCTCCACCGACAGCGGCCTTCGTCGCGACGTGCTGGTGCGGCCCGAGCATGTGCGGCTCACCGCCGACGGCATCGCGCTCGAGGTCAAGGCTTGCGTCTACGAGGGCGAACGCTTTGCGCTGACGCTGGCGCTGCCGGACGGGCAGGCACTGAAGGCCTATGGCGGCACGGCCATTCCTGTTGGACAGAAAGCGACCTTCGCGATTGCCAGCAGCTGGCGGCTTTGAGGGCATAGGATAAGCGCCGATCGCGACCGACGGTAGGCAGCATCTGCGCCGGGTCGACAGGCAGGCAGAAACATCAATCGCAACGCGGTCTGTCGAGCTCCACCTTGAACTGTCTTGGTCCGACCAGCCCCGGCTCTGCCGGCAGGCCGACGATGTGGGCGATGACGGTGCATTTGCCGGCGACCACCGTATAGCGGTCGCGCCCCTGGCTGATGATCTTGTCGATCGGATATTTCGGCACTGCTGCGGCAACGGCGCTGATGATCGCGGTCAGTTCGTTGGCGCGCTGATAGTTCGGCGCAAGGGCGGCATGGGAAGCGCCGGCGCCGAGAAGCGCGACAGCCGAAAGGGCCAGGGCTCTGATCTGCATGCGCGGCTCCTGTTGCAGCAGCAGTCCACGGAGCCCGGCGGTGTTCAAGTCGGGTTACCTTTGCGCCTGGCGACTTTGACGCAGTCGGCTTGCGCAACCGCGGCTCGAAATAAACTATATAGTTAAATAAAACTGGTTGCTAAAAACAACTGGTATGGCATAGTGGCTGCATCACGACGGGGCGGCAATCATGCCGTGCGAGCCGATGGGAGGAAGCGATGAAACTTTATCAGGGCATGGGACCGAATTCGTACCGGGTGCGTATCTTCATGGCGGAGAAGGGCATCGAATTGCCGATGGTGGACGTCGATTTCGCCAAGGCGGAGCACAGGGGGCCCGAGTTCCTCGCGCTCAATTCGCTTGGCCAGATCCCGGTGCTGGAACTGGATGACGGCACCGTCATCACCGAGAGCGTCGCCATCTGCCGCTATCTCGAGGAGACGCACCGCGAACCGCAGCTTTTCGGCAGCGACGCCGTCAGCGGTGCCAAAGTGGAAATGTGGAACCGGCGGGCCGAGCTGGTGATTTTTGGCACCATCGGCAATGTCGCGCTGCATTCCGATGCTTTCTTCAAGGACCGCCTGAGGCAGTTTCCCGCCTTCGCCGAGACCGAGCGGCAGGCGGTGCCGAGGAAATGGGGTTGGCTCGACCGGGAGCTTGCCGATGGCCGGCCGTTCCTTGCCGGCGACAAGTTCTCGATCGCGGACATCACCGCCGGCGTCTGCGCCTGGCTTGGCGACGTCTTCGGCATGGAGGTGCCGGGAGATCTCAGGAATGTCCAGCGCTGGCTGGAAAGGGTGCGGGCGCGGCCGAGCTTTGAGGCTTAGACCGCCCGTCGAGGGACGGGGTTATCGCGGTGATCCGCCCCTCATCCCCCTGCCGGGACCTTCTCCCCGCTGGCGGGGAGAAGGGACTTTGCGGCACCCGCCGAGACGCATTCCGCAAGAGGGATGGAATTGGACGTGCGGAGAATTGGAGGGGGCCGCACGCTCGGTTCTCCCTCTCCCCGCACGCGGGGAGAGGGCTGGGGTGAGGGGCAAATCTGGCCGCCATTTGGAGTGCGCCCCTGAGGGTGGACAGTGATCAGGCCGCTGTTTTGCCAGTCTGCCGGATGTGTTGATCCTCGAACTGCTGCGGGCTCAGATAGCCGAGCGCTGAATGAAGTCTGCGTGTGTTGTAAACCTCCTCGATGAAGTGGGGAAGGTGTTCGGTCACCTCTTCGAAAGTTTCATAGGCCATCGGGTACACCGCTTCGACCTTCAGCGTCTTCATGAAGCTTTCGGCTTTGGCATTGTCATAGGGATTCCCCCTGCGGCCCATTGAGCCGACGAGACCACCGCCAGCCAGTGCATCCCTGTAGACCTGAGCTGCGTATTGGGAACCGCGGTCGGAATGATGTATGCAGCCCGATGGCGGCCGCCGACGCTCTATCGCTGCCTTTAATGCTGCAACCGTCAGACGCGCGTCGATACTCCGATTGACGGCGTAACCGACGATCAACCGTGACCAGGCATCGAGGATGACCGCGACATAGATGAAGCGGGTTGGCAGCGCGACGTAAGTGATGTCGGAAACCCAGAGCTGGTTGGGGCCGGTCGGCACGATGTCCTTCGCCAGGTTCGGGAAGATCAGGCCATCATGATTGCTGTCGGTGGTGGCGACGAACCTGCGGCGAATCTTCGGATGCAGATCGTGTTGACGCATTAACCGTCTGATCTTCTTGTGGTTGATGACCCAACCCTGCTGGCGTAGCGCGGCACCAACGCGACGGTAGCCGTAGAATTCAAATTCATCGCAGATGGCAAACATCGCCTCGACGATAGAGGTATCGTCGACAGGCATTTCCGGGCGGTCATAATAGGTCGAGCGTGCGATACCCATCAGCTCGCATCCTTCGGCGACGGAGATACCAGCGGGCCGGTGATGGCGGATGTAGCTCCGCTTCTCGGCCGCGGTGCGTTTTTCAGAGCCCCCTTTAGAAACTCCAGTTCCAGCGCCTGTTTGCCAACGAGGCGTTCAAGCGCTGCAATCCGGGCCGTATTCCTGAATAAGGTCGGCGGCCTGAGCGTCGTCGTCGAACGCACCTTGCTCATACTTGCTCACCCAAATCCGGATCAAGTTGCGCGACACGTCGTGGCGCTTTGACAGGCCATGCAAGGTCTCGCCCGCGACAAACTCCTGCGCGACCTGCCGTTTGAATTCCATACTGTGAATGCGATGTTTTGCCATGGGTTCCACTTTCGGAAACCCGGCCAGCCCGGTCAATTCATCATGCCTATCTGTCCACCCTCAGGGGCGCACTCCAATTTGCAGTTCACGTTTGCCCCCGATTGGCACTTGTATTGGCCGATCCGCCCTGTCGACATAGAGTGGGAAGAGATGCGCCGCGCCGTTTCGGTCCATTGAAGCAAGAAGAGGGTGGCGCCGGCTCGATCCGAGGCAAATGGCGGTTGCCTATGTGGAAATGTAGCAAGTCATTGATAAAAAGAATTAATTTGGTCGCCACGACGAACTGGGCGAAGGACTGAAATCCCACTCGAACGGCAAATGACAAATCATGTGTGGAAAGTGGCATCAGCCTTTTCTCTTGCCTTCTCCGTGGCTTTTTTCAATTCCTAAAATAACAGCTGCCCGATTCGCCCCGATCCGTTGTTTTGGCGGCGTTCGCCCTAGGAGACAAAGCCATGAACGATTTCAAGAAGCCCACGATCACCGAAATGCGCCCGAAGATCACCGTCATCGGTGTCGGCGGCGGCGGCGGCAATGCCATCAACAACATGATCACCGAAGGGCTCCAGGGGGTCGATTTCATCGTGGCGAATACGGACGCCCAGGCACTGGCGATGTCGAAGGCGTCGCGGTTGATCCAGCTCGGTGCGCATGTGACCGAGGGCCTTGGTGCAGGTTCGCTGCCGGAAGTCGGGCGCGCGGCGGCGGAAGAATCGATCGACGAGATCATGGATCACCTCGGCGGCACGCATATGTGTTTCGTCACCGCCGGCATGGGCGGCGGCACCGGCACCGGTGCTGCGCCGGTGATCGCGGCGGCAGCCCGCAAGGCCGGCATCCTGACGGTCGGCGTCGTCACCAAGCCGTTCAGCTTCGAAGGCAAGCGCCGCATGCAGATGGCTGAAGAGGGTGTCGAGCGCCTGCGCGAAGCGGCCGACACCGTTATCGTCATCCCCAACCAGAACCTCTTCCGCATCGCCGACGCCAAGACCACCTTTGCCGATGCCTTCGTGATCGCCGACCGCGTGCTCTATTCCGGCGTCGGCTGCATCACCGACCTGATCGTCAAGGAAGGCCTGATCAACCTCGACTTCGCCGACGTGAAATCCGTCATGAAGGGCATGGGCCGGGCGATGATGGGTACCGGCGAGGCGACCGGCGAGGGCCGCGCGCTGATGGCGGCGGAAGCGGCGATCGCCAACCCGCTGCTCGACGAAGTGTCGATGCGCGGCGCCAAGGGCGTGCTGATCTCGATCTCCGGCGGCATGGACATGACGTTGTTCGAAGTCGACGAAGCGGCCACCCGCATTCGCGAGGAAGTCTATGACGAGGCCGACATCGTCGTCGGCTCGATCTTCGACCGCACGCTCGACGGCACCTTCCGCGTGTCGGTGGTGGCAACCGGCCTCGACAGCCAGCGCAACGCGGCAGACCCGGCAAGTGCTGCGGCGAACGCCGGCCAGCCCGGCCAGCCCGGCCAGGCGCCGACCCGCACGCTGCAGTAACGGCTCGGCCTCACGCGCTGCCAGGTTCCTGGCGGCATCGAAGCCTTCTGCCTTTCTTTGAAAATCCTCCCGTGCGATGACAGCCGCCCGGGGGGATTTTTCGTATGGACGAGAGGGGCATGATGGACGCGGAACGAGACGGTCAGGCGGGTTTGCCCGACAACGACGCCACGGCCGCCCAGCGCGTGCGGGCGGTTCGCACGGCCGAAACGATCCTGAACGAGCGCTATCCAGGCGCGCTGTTTGCCATCGTTGCCGGCTCGATCCTGCGCGGCGAGGGCACGCCATCCTCCGATATCGATCTGGTGGTGCTGCACGAACACTTGAGCAATGCCTGGCGCGAGAGCTTCATCGCCGGCGGATTTCCGGTCGAGGCTTTCGTCCACGATTTCGAGACGCTGAACTGGTTTGTCGATCAGGATCTTGCCAGCGGCTATCCCGTGCTGCTCGACATGGTCGCAGGCGGAACAGTTGTCGGCCGGGACATCGATCGCGGCCTGGCCCTCCAGAACGAGGCAAAGGCCAGGCTTTCATGCGGGCCGGGTCCGCTCAAGGCGGAGCGGCGGGACATGCTTCGCTACCAGATCACCGACCTGCTTGACGACCTCAGGGATAGGCGGCCGACGGCGGAAATGCGGGCGATCGCCGCGGCCCTCCACCAGCCGCTATGCGACCTGGCGCTGCTCGGGCGCGGCCACTGGTCGGGCAAGGGCAAATGGCTGCCGCGGCTCCTCCAGCGTCTTGACCCCGCGCTGGCGCAGCGCTTCGACGACGCTTTCCGGTTGGCTGGCGAGGCGCAGCCAGATGTGCTGGTGACTCTGGCGCAGGACGAGCTCGAGCGCCAGGGTGGGCCGCTGTTTGACGGTGATCGCCGCGATGCGCCGCAGACTGCACGGCGGCAGGGTGGGCTTTCGGGCTAGAGCATCTCCAGGAAAAGTGCGAAGCGGTTTTCCGCCAGGAAATGCCGTGGCACGGCGCGCCGCGATTTCCAGGGTGCGCTTCAAGCTCGTGTATTAGCAGCATGTCGCTGCGCACGTTTGCGCGACAAGCGTTATGTCTCGGCGGCGGCCGCTTCGGGATCGATCGGCTTTTTCGCCAGCCTCGCATTCGCCGCAGCCACATCGGCGTCGCTCAGGCCACCGGGGCCGGAGCGCACGGTGACGGCATTGGAGGCGAGGCTGAGGCCGGCCTCGCGCAGCGCGGGCAGCAGCCGTTTCATCGCCTCGCGCTGCAGGATGCTGGGGTTGCCCGGCCGGGCGGTGAATTTCAGCCGCACGACCAGCGAGTTTTCGGTGACGTCCTGGATGCCCTGCATCTTCAAGGGTACCAGGAACTCCGGCCCGAACTCCTCGTCCTCCAGCATGGCAAGGCCAACCTTCTTGATGGTCTTGCGGATTATTTCCGGATCGTCCTAGCGCTCGAATTTCAGCTCGAACTTCACCGTGCTCCAGTCGCGGCTGTAGTTGGTGACGGCCTGAAGCTGGCCATAGGGAATGGTGTGGATCTGGCCGTTCTGGTGGCGCAGGCGCAGCGAGCGGAGCGAAATGCGCTCGACCGTTCCCTTGAGCTTGCCGGTGTCGACATATTCGCCGACGCGAAATGCGTCGTCGGCGATGAAGAAGATGCCGGATACCACATCCTTGACCAGCGTCTGCGAGCCGAAGGAAAGCGCCAGGCCAAGCACGCCGAAGCCGGCAAGCAGCGGCGCGATGTTAATGCCGAGCGCCGAAAGCACGACGAGGCTGGTGACGGCGAAGATACCGCCGAAGACGAGATTGCGGATCAGCGGCAGGATGGTCGAAAGCCGGCTTGTCTGATGGATCTGCGCCTCCTCCTCGGTCTCGCCGGGCATGGAGACGCGGGCGGTGGGCGCAAAGGCCTCAAAACTGCGCCAGAGGAAGCTGCAGATCACCCAGCTGGCGACGACGGCAAGGCTGACGCGCTCTAGAATGACGATCCAGTCGACGGCGGCGGTGGTATCGCCCTGGATCATGATCGGCCTCCACAGCACGATGATGATATGCAGCCCGATCAGCCACACGGCGCCGGCAAGGGCGGTCTGCACGCTGCCGGCGATGGCCAGGTGCAGCGGCGAGGAGGCGGGCGTGCGCCGGCGATCGGCGGCCGCACCCGCCAGCGAATGGATGCCGAAGGCGAGGATGGGAAGGCCGAGCAGGATGACCTGCGTCGTGCCGCCGGCAAAGCTCCACTGAGCGCTGTTGGGGCTGCCGGCGACGATGCAGCCCATGAGCCAGAGCGTCAGCGCACTCAGCGCATAGAACTCGGGAACGACGAATGCGATGGCGCGGCGGACGGCGCCGGGCGCTTCGCCGGCAAAGAGATTGCGGATATCGGTGCGGCCGGCGATGAACCAGTAGAGCTTCAGGAACGTCACTGCGGTGACGCCGATCAGAAACCAGCCCTCGATGGCGGCGGGCTCCAGGGCACGCTCGTTGGCGAAGCGCACGCTGGCGCCGACGACGGCACCGATGGCGCCATAGGCAACCAGCATGGCGAAATGGAAGCGTGGCCGGGCGATGGGCAGCAACCGCGTCTGCGGCCGCGACGGGGCGAAGAGAAAGCGGCCGCAGACCGCATAGGCGGCCGTGGTGACGGCGACGGTTACCAGCGCGCGGGCCAGCTCTTGCGAGGCAGTGCCGGCGGTGAGGAAGAACCTTAGCATCGCATGCGCGACGCCTGCGAAGATGACGAGATGGATGATGTCGAGACCCAGCCGCACCAGCGAAGCGCGCACGCGGTGCAGCACGTCGACGATGGCGAAATGGCTGCCGATGAGGCGGTGGAAGACAAAGCCGAGCAGGCCGGCGGCGGCGAGGCCGGCAAGAATGGCCGCCAGCGCCACCGAGGTGACCGAAAGGATAGACCGTCCCTCGGCGCGCACGCTGGCTGCGACATCGCCCATGACGGCAGCGATGGCCGAGGTGCCATTCAGGCCCATCTGCAGGCCATTGACGAAGCGAGCCGATAGTCCCTCGAGCGCGTCGTCGGCCGCGGGCGACTGGGGCTGAGGCGTTGTGGCGGCGGCTGTGGTGGCGTCGATCGGTGCCTTTGGTGCGGTGTCCGGCGCATCGCGCCATTCGACGGTGACCGGCCGGCCGGAAGCGGCTGCTGCCCGCAGCGTGCTTTCGATCTCCTCGCTTGGCTGACCATGGGTGAGAACGACGGTCACGGGGGCCGGCGGCGTCTGCGCCCGGGCGTAGAGCGGCGGAAGGAGCATGACGAGAAGGGCGAGCAGCGCAGGCAGGCGAGACGACGTGGGCAGGAAAGACGCCATGAAATCCATCCGTGAAGCGCCGGGGCGTTGGATGCCGCAGCAGGTCGAACGGCCGCCCGCTCCGGTCGATCTTCCGTCGGCGGAGCAGGGCGGCTCGTTTATGAGGCTATTGTGAAATTTCTGTCCTGTCGACGGGCGGCGCCAGCACCGCCCTTTGCCGGTCACTTCGTGGTGTAGCCGCCATTGACGAGGATGGTCTGGCCGGTCATCCACCAGCCGTCGGAGACGAGGAAGCGGATGAAAGGCACGATGTCCTCGATATCGGTAAGGCCTGTGGTCGAGAACTTCGACAGCGCGGAAGCAGTCTTGTGATAGGCAACGGCATCGGCGCCTTCGGCAGGATAGAAGAAGGGCGTATCCATCGGCCCCGCGCCGATCGCCGTCACCGAGATGCCGCGATCGCCGAATTCCTTGGCGGCGGCGCGGGTGAAGTGTTCAACCGGCGCCTTGGTGCCGGCATAGGCGGCGTAAAACGGCGTGAAGGCGCCGAGCAGCGAGGTGACCAGCGTGCAGACCTTGCCGTTGTCGCTGACATTTTTGCCGGCTTCCTTCAGGAAGAAGAAGGCGGACTTGGAATTGACCGCGGTCATCTCGTCATACTCGGCCTCGGTGATGTCGACGAGCGGCTTCTTCACCACCTTGCCGACCGTGTTGACGGCGATATCGATGCCACCGAGCGCGGCCTTGGCATCGGCAAACAGCTTTTCCACCGCGCTGGCGCCGGTCAGGTCGGCCTGGAAGGCGAAGGCATTGGCACCAGCCGCCTTGATCGCAGCCACGGTCTCCTCGGAGGGGGCCTTAGTTGCGGCGCTGTTGTAATGGATGGCGACGGCGCGGGCGCCCTGTTCGGCAAAATCGCGCGCCAACAAACCGCCGAGGTTTTTCGCGCCGCCGGCGATGAGAACGGATTTACCTCTGATGCTGTGATCGGTCATGGCCAGAACCTTTTCGGTGCTTGAAGGCCGCCCGCTGCGGCCGTCTTTCCACCCGAAGCATATCGTCGGCATCTCTGTTATAAAGCCGCCGTCCGTGACATAACCTGTCAGGAATCTCGAACAATAAGCGGCTGACCATGGACCGGATCGAGCTTTTTCGCATTTTCACACGCGTCGTCGACTGCGCCAGCTTCACTCGCGCCGCCGACACGCTGGATATGCCGCGCTCGTCGGTGTCGGCGGCGGTGCAGGCGCTGGAAACCCGGGTGGGCACGCGGCTCCTGCATCGCACCACCCGCAAGGTTTCGCCGACCCAGGATGGGGCGGCCTTCTACGAGCGCTGCATGCGGCTGATCGCCGATGTCGACGAGACGGAAAACCTGTTTCGCCAGGGAGAGGACTGGCCGACCGGCCGGCTGCGCGTCGAGCTGCCGAGCCGGATCGGCCGGCTGATCGTCGCCCTGAACTCGCCAGCTTCCTCGAGCGATATCCCGGTATCGACGTCGACCTTGGCATGACCGACCGGGCGGTGAACCTGATCGAGGAAAGCGTCGATTGCGCGCTGCGGGTCGGGCCGCGCAGTGATTCCGCCCTGATCGCCCGGCCGATCGGTAACCTCAAGCTCGTCAATGTCGCAAGCCCGGCTATCTCACGCGCTATGGCACGCCCGAAAAACCGGAAGACCTGGCCCGGCATTTCGCCGTCAACTACGCGTCGCCCTCAACCGGCCGGGTGGAGGAGTGGGAGTGGATCGAAGGTGGCGAGACACGGACCGTGGCGATGGCCGGCCGCGTTACCGTCAACAGCGCCGAGGGCAGCATCGCCTGCTGCCTGGCGGATCTCGGCCTCATCCAGATCCCGGCCTATGACGTCAAGGCGCATCTGCAGGCCGGAGACCTCGTCGAGGTCATGCCCGGCCATTGCGCCGAGCCGATGCCGCTGGCGCTGCTCTACCCGCACCGCCAGCATCTTTCCCGTCGCTTCCAGGTGTTTGCCGAGTGGCTGGAGGGATTGATGCGGCCGTTGCTCGCCACCTGATGGGGTGCGTGGCGGCGAAGGCGGGCAGCCGCTGATTGCAAGGGTGGCGAGGCGCGTCGCGGGTTTTGCGGACAAGAGGAGGCGTCCGGTGCGGCGATGGCCCTTACTCATTCGGGCTTCGGACTGTCATGGATGGCCGATCCGCGCCTCTGCCTGGTGCCGGTTTCCAAGTGCCTCATGCCAGCGGATGACGTCAGATAATGCGGGGTGACCGCCGCCCGCGGATGGGGCAATATCAGCGATTACTCTTGTCATCCCCAGCGCGGTGCCTCACCGACAGTGGGCTTTCGCGCGGAGGCATTGTAAGAGCCTGCCGCGTCCAAACGGAGTTCGATCGTGAGCGTTGCCTTCACCAAGGAAGAAAGTGCCGAAACCGCGGCGGAAACCCTTTTGCCCGACCGCCCGGTTTCGCCGCATCCCAACCTTGTCACCGAAGCGGGCCTCAAGGTGCTGGAGCAGCAGCAGCGCGAAGCGCGCGCGGCCTATGATGCGACCAGCGGGATCGAAGACGTCAACGAGCGCCGGCGGCAGGCGGCCGGCCCCTTGCGCGACCTGCGCTATCTTGCCGAACGGCTGCGCACCGCCCAGCTCGTCGCCGCCCCGACCTCGACTGACATCGTCGCCTTCGGCAGCACCGTCACCTTCAGCCGCGACGACGGCCGGGTGCAGACCTATCGCATCGTCGGCGAGGACGAGGCGGACCCGAAGGCCGGATCGATTTCCTACGTTTCCCCGGTGGCCCGGATCCTCATGGGCAAGGGGGTCGGCGATGTGGCTGCCATGGGCGGACACGAGCTGGATATTACGGGGATTTCATAGGGCGGGCGTTTTGTCCGACGGCCATTTCCTCTCGATGCAACGGCGTCAGTCGGGCATTCTTGTGAATGTTCATTCGGTGCGATCCTGGAAAACTGAGGTGTGGTAACTCCAGTCTCCTAAATCTGCTCCAAATGGACAACCTCCTGAAAGTTCACAGCTAGAGGCGCTGGCTTGGCTGCTACTGGCCCGGGATGGGACGATGGCTATCAATCACGGCTATCGTGGAAAGAGAATTCGATATTATATTCAATCAACAAAGGCCTCGAAACAAACTGGTTTTGCCATGGCGCAAGAAAAACCTACAGTCATGCGGCGCACGGTCGTGCTCATCAAGATCGTATGGTCAGTGTCGATCATCGTCGCAGCGACAGCGGTGGGAGCTTCGACTGGCTGGGAGAACCATGGACTTGTCGGAGCGCTAGCTCTTGGATTCGTTGGCCTCTTTGTTGGCGGCTTCCTAAGTTCGCCTTCGCTGCTTTTGCAACTGATAACTTAATATCTCGCCGACGTTGAGCCACTTCACATCGGGGGTGTTTTTCAACGGTATCGGCCAAAAGCTGCCGCTGCCTTTCACCCGGCTACTCGACGGTCGGGGGCGAGCCACGCCGGGTCGTGAGCGGTTGAGTCAGTATCAAGAGCGCAATCTGTGTGGTAGTATTCCGCCACATCCGGAAGACTGATCCAAGCGGCGCATCAATGACGCCGTCCGGTTGCTCGCATTCGCTGCAATCACTGCCGTCACGTCGTCCTGCTCAGAAGCGTCATCGCTGAAATAATCAAGGTGCCGATTCTGAAAGCTCCGCCGATGTTGCCGGCCGTGCCCAAGGCGACCAAGGGCACAGTCCTACGTCTCTACAGTCCGATCGAACCTTTCTTCAGTATGGAATGGCCGCCGAGCGAGATCGAAATGGTGCAGTGCGCGTCCGCCCTCGGACGGAGCTGCCACGAGGGGAGGGTGTTGACATGCGTAGCATGAAATCGACCGCGATTGCATCGACCGCCATCATCACAATCCTGATGGGGTTTGGTGCGGCGAGCGCACAACAGATCACCGGCACACCGGGCAACCCGGATGCCACGACGACGGTCGACGGGCGATATCTCCCCAACCCCCCGCCGACATTCGGTGGTGCGATCGGGCTCAGCGCGAAAGACTCGAAGCCCTATTGGCCGCCGCAGATCGTGCCCCCAAAAGGCGCGCCGAACATCCTTTTGATCATGACCGACGACGCGGGCTACGGTGTCCCTGGTACCTTCGGCGGTGTTGTCCCCACGCCTGCATTGGACCGGATCGCGCAGGCGGGGCTCCGCTACACCCAGTTCAACTCGACGGCGCTCTGCTCGCCCTCGCGCGCGGCTCTGATTACCGGCCGCAATCATCACTCCGTGGGTTTCGGTGTGATCTCCGAGCAGGCCACCGGTTATCCAGGTTATGATTCCATCCTCGGTCTCGATAACGCCAGCGTCGGTGAAATCCTGAAAGACAACGGCTATGCGACGTCCTGGTTCGGCAAGAACCACAACACGCCGAGCTATCAGTACAGCTTGGCGGGCCCCTACGACCAATGGCCCTCTGGGATGGGTTTCGAATACTTCTATGGCTTCATGGGCGGCGAGACCGACCAGTGGACACCCTACCTGTTCCGCGATCACACACAGATTTTTCCATGGATCGGAAAGCCCGGCTACAACCTCACGACTGACATGGCGGATGAGGCGATCGGCTACATGCGACAACTCAGCGTCGTTGCGCCTGATAAGCCGTTCTTCCTCTATTACGTGCCGGGCGGCACCCACGCCCCCCATCATCCAACCCAGGAATGGGTCGATAAGTTCAAGGGCAAGTTCGACATGGGCTGGAATGCCATGCGCGACCAGATATTCGCCAATCAGAAGAAGCTGGGCGTCATTCCGGCGAACGCCCAACTGACGCCGTGGCCCAACGATCTGCCCAAGTGGGATACGCTCGACGCCGACAGCAAGAAGCTCTTCGCGCGCCAGGCGGAAGTCTATGCCGCCTATGTGGCCTACACCGACAATGAGATCGGACGGGTGATCCAGGCGGTGGACGATTTGGGCAAGCTCGACAATACGCTCGTCATCTACATCGAAGGCGACAATGGTACCAGTGCCGAAGGTTCCACCGTTGGCACGCCGTTCGACCTGGCCGCGATCGAAGGCATCAATGTTCCGGTCAAGGAACAGTTGAAATATTACGATGTCTGGGGTTCGGACAAGACCCAGCCGCACATGTCGGTGGCGTGGTCCTGGGCCTTCGACACCCCATTCAAGTGGACGAAGCAGGTGGCATCGCACTTTGGCGGCACCCGGCAAGGCATGGCCATGGCCTGGCCGGCCCGTATCAAGGATGCCGGTGGAATCCGCACACAATTCCACCATTTGATCGACATCGTCCCGACGATCCTCGAGGCGACCGGCATTCAGGCTCCCGTGATGGTCAACGGCGTGGCGCAGAAGCGGATTGAAGGCGTTTCCATGGCCTATAGCTGGGACAAGGAGAACGCCAATACTGCGTCTCGGCGTACGACGCAGTATTTCGAAATGCTGGCCAACCGCGCCATCTACCACGACGGCTGGATGGCATCCACAACGCCGCCGCTTGCGCCGTGGTTGCTCGGTTTGGGTAAGATGCCCGAAGTGGTCAATGGCTACACCTGGGAACTCTACAATCTCAACGAGGACTATTCGCAGAACAACGACCTCGCGGCCAAGATGCCTGACAAGCTTCAGGAGTTGAAGGAACTGTTCCTCGTCGAGGCGGCGAAGTATGGTGTGTTTCCGCTCGACAACGACTTTCTCCAGCGCGTTCTCGCACCCCGCCCGAGTGCCACGGCCGGAAAAACCTTGTTTACGTACTCAGGCGAAATATCCGGTCTTCCATCCGGAAACGCGCCCGACATCGTCAATAAAAGCTACACTGTCACGGCTGAGGTAGACGTGCCGCAAGGCGGCGGCGATGGCATGCTGGTCACCCAAGGCGGTCGCTTCGGCGGGTACGGGCTCTACCTGCTGAAGGGCAAGCCGGTCTTCCTTTACAACCTTCTGGCACTGGAAAAATTCCGTTGGGAAGGCCAGGACGCGCTCACTCCGGGCAAGCATACCATCGTCTTTACCTTCAAATACGATGGTGGCGGCCCCGGCAAGGGCGGCAGCGGAGTCCTGAACGTCGACGGCAAAGAAGTCGCCAGTCAAAAGGTCGCAAACACCGTGCCCTTCCTCATGACGATTGACGAGACCTTCGATGTCGGCGTCGATACCCGCACTGGCGTCGAGGACGGGGATTACCAGGTGCCATTTCAGTTCACGGGAACCATCGACAAGCTGTCGGTGCAACTGAACTAAGCAAGGGCCGGTTCGTCCGTCTGCGCCCCAAGAGGCGTCTCGTACATCCGTGCCGGCAGGGAGGATGAAATGACAGATGTTCAATTTAGTGGGCTTCAGGGCGAAACGGTCACCCTTTCAACCGACCTTTTGGAGATGTTGGGAACTCGGTGTCGCGGGAACGTGTGTTTGGCCGGCCAGGCTGGTTACGACGAGGCCAGGACAATCTGGAACGCCATGATCGATCGGCGGCCTGGGGCTGTGGTGCGCTGCCATGGCGCAGGAGATGTCGTAAAGGCGGTGCAGTTTGCCCGCGACAACGGATTGCTCCTCTCTGTACGCGGTGGCGGTCACAACATATCCGGCAATGCCGTCTGCGAAGGCGGACTTTTGATCGATCTTTCGCCGATGCGTTCTGTCCGGGTCGATGACAAGGCACGCACCGCGAGGGTCGAGCCTGGCGCGACGCTCGGAGAGTTCGACAAAGAGGCGCAGGCGTTCGGTCTTGCCACCCCGCTCGGTATCAACTCAACCACAGGGGTGGCCGGTCTCACGCTTGGGGGTGGTTTCGGGTGGCTCAGTCGCAAATACGGATTCACGGTAGACAATCTGATTTCGGCCGATGTGGTGACCGCCGACGGCGAGCTTGTCCATGCAAACACAACGGAAAATCCGGACCTATTCTGGGCTCTTCGCGGCGGCGGTGGAAATTTTGGCGTGGTCACGTCGTTCGAGTTCAAGCTGCATCCGGTCGGTCCCGATCTGGTATCCGGGCTGATCGTTCATCCGTTTGCCCACGCCCGTGAACTTCTTGCGGGGTATCGCCGCGTGGCGGCCGCTGCGTCCGACGATCTTACCATTTGGGTGGTCCTGCGTAAGGCGCCGCCATTGCCGTTCCTGCCCGAAGAGGTGCACGGCAAGGAAATCCTCGTCTTCGCCGTCTGCTATGCCGGTGAGCCGAGCAGAGCCGAGGAGGCACTTGAACCACTGCGTTCGCTTGGCGAACCGATCGCCGACGTCGTCGGCGTGCAGCCATATTCCGCATGGCAGACGGCATTCGATCCGCTTCTCACGCCAGGGGCATTCAACTATTGGAAGTCGCACAATTTCACGGCCCTGAGCGACGGGTTGTTTGAGATCCTGAGCGAACATATAGGGACGTTGCCGACTGATGAATGTGAAATCTTCATCGGGCAGCTCGGTGGTGCCAGCAGCCGCGTGGCACCCGACGCGACCGCCTATCCGCATCGCGAGGCCAAGTTTGTCATGAACGTTCACACCAGGTGGCGTGACCAGGCCGACGAACAACCCTCCATCGATTGGGCGCGGGCAATCTTTGCCGCGGCTGCGCCACATGCGACAGGTGGCGTCTACGTCAACTTCATGCCGGAGGATGAAACCGAAAGGGTCGCCCAGGCCTATGGTGGCAACCATGCACGGCTGGCGGCGCTTAAAGCCAAGTACGATCCTGGCAATCTCTTCCGGCTCAACCAGAATATCCAGCCAGAACGAAAATCGGGCTAACGCGGCAAAAGCTTTCATGCAGCGAGGAATTCGCGCGGTGCCTAGGAACGCCAACGTGCCGGCGCTCGGCACGTTGGCCATGCGCCCACCGCCGTCAGGCTTGGGACCGCGAATAGACCAGCTCGACACCGGCGCGGAAACAACGCTGGGCCATGGCTGCTGCATCAAGCAGCGGGCAGAAATCCATCCGCTTCATTTGCTGTATTCCGGCGGTTTCTCATGCGGTCGCCTTTGTCGGCACGAAAAAACTCTTGGTTTTCGCCTTCACGGTGGTCTTCGGTTGTTTCGAAGACACGCAGGCGTGTGCTTTCCACATCACTGACCGTTCGCTGGACAACAAGCGTTGGGGGCCACTCAGGAGAGGCTCCCGCACCTGCCGGGAAATCGCCCTCGACATTTGCGCTTCAATGCCTAATCTCCGCGGCAATTCAGTTATGGAATTGCTTGATGTCCCTTCGACTTGCCACCTTCAATATTGAAAATCTCATGAGCCGCTTCGATTTTTCCGGCTTCCGCAATCAGCTCAAGCAGGACCGGGTGCTCAGACTCTTCGAGGTGAAGAGCGAGGCGGAGTATCAGCGGCTGGAGGAGGCGCGGACGATCGCGCATACGGATGATACGCGGCAGATGTCGGCGCTGGCGATTGCCGATTGCGATGCGGATATTCTGTGTTTGCAGGAGGCCGACAACATGGCGTCGCTGCAGGCGTTTGAGTACAACTATCTCTTCCGCATGGTCGGCAACGGCTATCGCCAGAAATACCTGATCGAGGGCAATGATTCGCGCGGGATCGACGTGGCGGTGCTGATGCGCGAGGAAACGCGCGATGGCCAGCCGATCGAGTGCCTCGAGGTGAAGAGCCATGCGGGGCTGACCTATGCGGATCTCGATATCTTCAACGATGCGCTCGCTGCCTCCAGCCGGCCGAACGACCGGATCTTCAAGCGTGATTGCCTGGAACTGGACCTGCGGATCGGCGGGCGGCCGCTGACGCTTTATGTCGTGCATTTCAAATCCATGGGGCCGGCACGCGACGGGCTCGACGGGCGCCAGGCGACGATGCCGGTGCGGGTGGCCGAGGCCAAGGCCGTGCGCCATATCATCGAAAGCCGCTTTGGTCGCGGGCATACGGCTGACAAGATGTTCGCGATCTGCGGCGACATGAATGATTATCAGGAGAAGGTCGACATCCTTGGCGACCGGCGCAACGGCTACGAGTTCGTGCCGCGCGAGGAGGAGGAAAGCGCGCTCGATGTGCTGACTGCAGACGGTTTTGTCGAAAACCCGATGCTGCGCCGGCCGGTGCTCGACCGCTGGACGCTGTTTCACAGCCGCGGGCCGCAGGAGCGGCACCTCTGCCAGCTCGACTATATCTGGCTGTCGCCGGCGCTCGCGCAGCGCAATGCAGCCCAAGTGCCGGAAATCATCCGCGGCGGCCAGCCCTTCCGCACGATCTTTCCGCCGGGGCAGGAGGTGGAGCGCTATCCGCGCACCGGCTGGGACCGGCCGAAGGCATCGGACCATTGCCCCGTGGCCATGACACTGGACGTGTGACGATGGATACTCTCGAAAGCAACCTTGCCCACTGGCCCGAAGAAGGCGAGATCCTGCCGATCTCAGGCGTCGATATCCGGGTGAAGGAGGGCCCGCATCCCTTCCATCTCGATCAGGTGGATACCGCGCAGGAAAACTGGCGGGCGGAGATCGCCGCTAACCCGCATCTCTTCGACGGGCAGATGGTGCTGCAGCGGGCGCTCCGGATCGAGGACGGCCGCGTGGTCGGCGAGGGGCATGTGGTGCCCTATTCGACCTTTCTGTGGTGGCGCAAGACCCGCGCGGACGCCGCCTTCCACCTGTTCGCCATGCCGGTGATCGTGTCGTCCGATGGTGCCCTGATCCTGGTGCGCATGGGATCGCACACGGCCAATCCGGCCCGGGTCTACAGCCCCTCGGGCTCGCTGGAGCCTGATGACGTGGTCGACGGCCGCTGCGACATTCCAGGCAATATCCGCCGCGAGGCGCTGGAGGAAACCGGCATCGACCTCGATGCCGCGACTGCCGAACCCGGCTATCACGTGCTGCACATGGGGCGGGCGGTGACGGTGTTCCGGCTCTACCGGGTGGCGGAAACGGCGGAAGCGCTGGTTGCAAGGGTGGCCGCCCATATCGCCGGCGATCCCGAGCCGGAGATCGACGAGGCGATCGCCATCTGGGGGCCGGATCCGGGTGCGCACAACTATCCGCCGTTCATTTTGCCGATCCTCACCTGGCTGTTTGACGGAAAGCGGTGACGATGTCTCGGGGGCATGGCCATTGCGCTGTGCGGCGGCGGAGCGCGTCGTCTTTGAGATGTGGTCAACCGGTGCGCGGAGCGGCCCTGTTCGTCGGCAGGCGGCGAACGGCGGCCCTATCCATGGGCGGCGCGCGGCTGCTTGGCGTATGCCGGAAAATGGCAGGGGCTGATTCAAACGGTCGGCGTTGGCTTTTCGGCGAACGATCGGCGCAACCGTCAACCGTGCGGAATTGAGACGCTCACAGCGATCGACCCAAGACTTCCATTCTGTGCTGCTTTGTCCCGATGGGGACCGGCCCTGCGGTGCGCACCATCTCGAAGCCCTGGCCTTCCCAGAAGCGAAGGCCCTGTTCATTCTCTGCGAAGACGGCGAGCTCCACGCGGTCCGCGCCTTGTGTCTTCAGCCAGCTGAAGAAGTCGTCGCAGAGTGTTTTCGCCGCGCCGTGCCGGCGAAAGGCCGGATCGATCATCAGCAAGGCGATCCACCAGGACTTCTCCTGCGGATAATTGCGGTCGCAGGCGAGCATGCCGATGAGGTTCCCGGCGCCCGATTTCAATCCGAAGACGAACTTGTCGGCCTCGGTTCTGCCCGGCGGAAAGCTTTGAAATTCTTCGATCGCCACGGTTGCATCCGGTGGATGGCCGCGCTCCAAAACCACATAGTCCTGACAGTTCTGGTAAAGCGGCATCAGTCGCGGTGCATCCGCTTCAATCAGCCCTTCGATCTCAAAACCGGAGAGCGAGATCGGGAATGTCGTGGTCTTATCCATGGCCGGCACATTACATGGCAAAGCTATCGGTACAATCCGCATTGTGGCGGTGCGGCGGCGCCTGCACATCGGTCGTCAGGGAGGACACGGCGTCACGGTCGATAATGTCGATCGTGCCTCTTTTTGGCGTTTCGGACCCAATGCCGAAGAATGATCGTGGCTAGGCAGGCGGCTGCGGCCGGATAGATCGCGGGCCACTGGAACAGCAGTGCGACGATGGCACCCACGTAGCTGGCGAATGCACAATAGATGACGATGGAAAACGACCCGGCATAAAACGAGGTGATGCGGCGATAGTCCTGCAGGAATTCCGCCAATCCCCTGGCGAACGGCGACAAAAGCCCCCGAGACGGTGGGCGTTCGACGCCGCGCCGCGCCTCCATCTCCCTGAGCTTGTTGAGTAGCCGCTTTGTTGTGCTGGGCATTTGTCGATGTTGATGGGCGTCGTGACAGGATTTCATCCGAGATTATCGCAAGAGCAGTTTCGGCAAGGTAAAGGCAACTCTTCCGCGTAGCCGCATTCAATGCGTATCCGACCCCGATGGTGCCCAATGGTCGGGCGTTGGCTCGGATCACCAAAATCCTATAGCCGTAAAGCATGAAGACACTCGCTTGCCTCATCCTATCCGCCGCATTGGCGTTTGCTTCCAGCCTGATCATCGCGGGGTTGTTTCTACCCGTCTACGGCATTTTCGAGGGCGGGACGCACAACTGCCTGAATGACGGTTTGCGGGCGTGTGTCTCCATCATCCCGCTGAGCGCGCTGATTTACGGACCGTTGTTTGTCTTCGCCGGCGTCGTGGTCGGGACGCCCATTTTCATGACGATGCTCGCATCGCGCGGTTGATTGCTGTGGTTGGGTGCGCAGATATGCAGTCAGCAGCGCTCGCCAGATGCGGGGTCCGGGCTGGTGGGCATGATGTCGCGTTGCTGGTGCAGCGCCGCTGGCAGGGGCGCGAGACGGAAGGCCGACATGTGCCGACCCATCCGCACGCCGGCGTCAGGCCTCGATCTTGCGCGCTATTGCGATCTTCGGGTTGCGGAAGCCCATGGCGATCCAGGCCCAGAGAAGCTTGGCGTAGAAGGATACGGTGTGGGTCTTCAGGTTGGGGATGTCCTTGGGCAGCCAGGAAGCGTCGGGCAGGTCGCCGACCATGGTGCGCAGCTCGGCCTTCGGCCGCGTCTCGGCCGGCCAGAGGTGCAGATAGAGGCTGAGCCAGTGCGCGCCCTTCATTTCCAAAAACATCGGCGTGTTGCAGCAGGTGGCGACGACGCGGCGTGAGCCCGCACCCTCTGACAGCCGGAATTCGCTGAGGTTCTCCTCGCCGGAGACAATCGTGATCCGGTCCTTGCGGTATTCGGCGCTGGGGGTGGCCTCATAGGAAGTCAGGATGTTGCGGGCGCCGGGCAGGGCGCCAAGGCGGGCGGCGGCCGCCCTGCAGCTGTCGCAAAGGCATTCGGAAACAAGGATCGGCGCTCCCTGCACTTTCAGCCGTGTCTGTCCGCAGGCGCATCCGATATGGGTGGTATCGCTCATGTCGCATCCTCCTCAAGTGACGTGAAACAGGTGCCGGATGTACCGGTCGAGATGGTCGAGGCTTTCGCGCGCAAGCTCGGGGTCGTTGCCGGCCTTGGCGAGCACGAAGCCGCCCTGGATGACGGCCTGCGTGTGCCGGGCCAGGCTTTCGGCCGTCCAGGCGTCGACAATGCCGCGGTCGCTGCGTGCGGCCTCGATGTCGGCTTCGAGCGTGGCGGTATGACCGAAGATGCTGCGGGCGCAAGCCTCGCGAATGTCGGGCGCGCTGGCATAGACCTCCTGCGCCAGCGTGCCGACCAGACAGGTGAACTCGGTGATTTCACCGAGGATGATCGCCTTGCGGAAGGCGACGTAGGCGAGAACGCGCGCCAGCGGATCGGGCGGTCCGTGATAGGGGGCGGCGGCGAAAAAGTCGGTCGTCGTTTCCGCCCAGTAATCGGCCGCAGCGACGCCGAGCGCGTCCTTGCTGGCGAAATGGTGGAAGAACGCGCCCTTGGTGACGTCAGCCGCACGGCAGAGGTCGTCGACGCTGGTGGCCGCAAAGCCTTTTGCGCGAATGACATCGCGCGCCGCATCGAGAAGCCGGATCCGTGCGTTGCCGCGTTCGGGTGATTGCTTTGTTGGTCTGGGCATTTAACCAACATACCATACGGTCGGTATGTGTCAGATGGTTCGCGACCATCAGTCGGCGGCAGTGTCGGCGATGGGAAGCCCAAGGTCCTGCCATTGCTCGCGCGGGATGGCATCGCCGACCTTGAAGTCGAAGCCGACCACTGTCGTTCGATCCGGCGTGACCGAGCAGGAATAGGCGATGCGCCACCATTGCCGTTTGCTGCGAAACGCTCCGCCATTGGTCTTCAGCGTTTCCCCGGAGAACTTCACGCCCGACAGGGCATAGGCGACGAGGTAATCCGGATCGAGGTCGGCCTTCCAGCGGTGGACCTGTTCCATCGCTTCGAGATTGCAGAGCTGCACCACGCGCTCTTCGGGCGCCAGCTGCGCCAGACCCTTACGCGCCTGGCGGCTACGCGGCGAGGCGAGGATGCCGGCGGAATAGAGGTTTTGGGCGTGCACCATGCCTGGGGCCTGCGGCGCGGGCTGGTTGCCGCGGGGGCGCTCGTCGGTCGTCTTGGCCGGCGTCTTCAGATTTTCGCGCTGCGGTTCTGGCACCGGCAGGCTCGCTTCCGACGCGGGCACGGCAGGTTTCGGCTTTTCCGGCACGCCGGCCAGGATTTCGACCTCGATGCTGTCTACGGCGCCCGGCGGGGGCATCAGCTTCGGCGGCAGGCGCGAGAATGCGGCGAAGGCGAAGGCATGCAGCACCAGCGCAAGCGCCAAGGCCCACCAGATCGTCGTGTCATCCGCCCGTCGCATCGTTTGCTGCATGCGCTACTGCCCGCTCCTTAAATCCTATTCGATTTAAGGATAAAAACATGCAGCCATTCAAAGTGCTACAGCGACCTTTGCGCGTCTAATAGATGCGCGGCGCTGTAGATCACGTCGTTCAAGATCGGTTTGCTGCGTTGTGTTTTGAAGTGTTGCCCGTTTCGACGGGGTCGCAGAAGCGCTCTACCTCTTTGTTCTTAGCTTTTCCTGACGGAAATCCGCTTCGCACTTTTCCTGGAAGTGCTTTGGCTTCTCGCCCTATGCACGTCGTGACGCGGAAGCGCGGGACATTTTCGGGCGCCATGCATGAGATCAGCACCAAATCCGCGGCACGGTCGCGCATTGGCGGCCGCGGCGATCACTTTTCCGGCACCGGCAGGGGCGTTCTTGCGCAGTCGTGCCGCTGACGGGTGTCCCATGCGGTCAACGGCGGCCTTGTTTTCGGCCCAGTGGCGAGGGGGATCGGATAACGATGGGTGTGGTGCACGATGGCGTTTTTGCGCTTGCCGCCCGGGCGATGACATTGCAAGTTCGTGGCCGGACTATATTCGCAAGGGGGAATAAATGCCGCTCAGCTACGCGATCTACGATGTCTTCACGCAGAACCGGCTGGAGGGCAATCCGCTGGCCGTCGTCTTCGGGGCGGATGCACTCGACGATCAGGCGATGCAGACGATCGCGCAGGAGTTCAACCTTTCGGAGACGGTGTTCATCCGCCGGCCGGGCGGGGCGGCGCATACGGCGCGGCTGCGCATCTTCACGCCGGGGCGCGAGCTTCCCTTTGCCGGGCATCCGACCGTAGGTGCTGCGGTGGCGATCGCCGAAAGAGCCCACGGCATGGCTGAGGAGAGCGCCGATCTCGTGCAGGTACTGGAGGAGAAGGTGGGGCCGGTGCGCTGCGCCGTGCGCATCAAGCCGGGCGAGGCGAGCTTTGCCGAATTCGACCTGCCGCGCAGATCGACCCGGCTCGACGCCCGCTTCGACAAGCAGGCGCTTGCCGACGCGCTGAGCCTGAAGACCTCGCAGATCGGCTTCGAGAACCATGCGCCGTCCTTCTGGAGCGCCGGCGTTCCCTTCGTCATGGTGCCGCTGCACGATGTATCCGCGGCCGCTACCGTCGAATTCGACCCGCAGCGCTGGGAGCATCTGGCGCCGCTTGCCGAAGGACGCCTAGCGTCTGCCTATCTCTATTGTCGCGGCGGCATCAACCACACGGCGCGGTTCCACACCCGCATGTTCAGGCCCGAGATGGGCCTTGCCGAGGACCCGGCAACGGGTGCGGCGGCGGCAGCACTTTCCGGTGCCATCCACCACTTCGACCAGCTGGTCGATGGCCACCACCCCTTTCTGATCGAGCAAGGGGTGGAGATGGGGCGGCCGTCCTTCATCCACCTGCATCTCGATGTGGCGGGCGGCCAGATCAACACGGCGCGCATCGGCGGCCATGCAGTGAAGATCGCCGCCGGCGAGCTGCTGCTTTAAGGGAGCATGGCGCAGGGGCGGATGTCAGGGCGCTTGTAGCGTGCCGCGATCCCTGGGGTTGGCCAGTCGGACTTTAGGCGTGTCGCTACCCGCAAACCGGCTGCACGCTTTTGCGCGACATGCGCTTGGGTTCTTGTCCTCGATGTATTTAGCCTGATGCATGTCGTCGTCCCGAGGCCGCGATATGCTTTGGGAGGCATGCATTCGCCACAGACGCGGCGTTCAAGGTCGGGCAGGGGAAAAGACGGCGTGTTGTTTCAGAGGCTTATGGTGGGTGCATCCAACGCAGTTGGCGAGAAGGGCGGCAGATCCTGTGGAAAAAGCCTGTTTTCCGCCCGTCTGAAATTTTTTCCCAAGAATTTTACAAAGGACGCTAGACAAGCCGAAAGAACGCCTTTATACGCCCCTCCAGACCGCAGCGACAAACACCGAAGCGGTCCGGATGGGTGATTAGCTCAGTTGGTAGAGCAGCTGACTCTTAATCAGCGGGTCCACGGTTCGAGCCCGTGATCACCCACCAAAACTTCCTTAAGCCGCTGATTTATTTCCAAAATTCCTGCTCTGTAAGAAGTTGCCGGTTTCCAAGAATTTGGAAACGGATTCCAATTTACATTGCGTTCTTGTTCCGGAAAGCAGCCGGTTCAATCTCGCTCCAACGAGCCTCCATCAGCTTCATTGCGTCCTTCGCCAATGACCGCAGCGCGACCTCTCGGCCGTAGTGCTGAACCATCTGCGCCGACATGTTGCAGATCGCCCCGACCTGGTTCTCGGTGCACCCAACTTCCAGCAGATTGATGACCGCGTTTTTGCGCAATCCGTGAAAGTCAATCCGCTCGTCGCGGAACCGTGTGAACTCGTGCTTCTTCATCAGCTTCTGCCATTCGGTCCGGAAACCGTCGGCCGACTTATAGGAGGGGGCCTGGGGCGGCCCACTACATGTGGCTGGAGATCGAAACGGCCACGGAAAGCCCACCAGATTAGATCAACTTGGCGAGCTTGGCGCCGTAGTAGCTCAAGCCACCGCTGACGATGAGGCCGACCCAACTTACCCACATAGGAACTGTCCAGCCGTCGATGACAACCGAAAAACCTATGAGAATGCGAACCAAGTGCACCATTGCAACGATCCCGAATATTGCGGCCGCAATCGTCAAGAAGGTCTTCTCGGTCATCGGAAGTTCCTCGTCTCAGAAACAAATAGTCTCTATCACACGCGCATCAGGGTCGTCTTGCGCCGGATCGCTCTGTGACCATACCGCAGCAGCTATGGTCGCCATGTGCAAAGTTGGTATAAGCAGGGTGAGCACTTGCAGCCAGCTAATGTCCACGTGGCGTGTCCTCCTGCAGGAGAGGCGAGTGCCGCTTGCGTGCGAGCAACACGACACCGGCGCCAATCTCGAACATCTCGGCATTCGAATTCATCGCGAGGAAATTGTTGTCGGCAAGTTCCATCAGCGCCGTCGCCACTTCCTCGCGTGACCGTCCGGCCTGGAAGGCCCGATCGGCAATCGACTGAAATTCGGCTTCTATCGCCTCCTGGCAATGGAGGTCGCGATCTGGATGGCATTTGGGATGCTTCGGCGCGGCGATTTTCGGCATGGCGTGTCCTCCCGCAGAAGATGGTAGGGCGCGGGTTGCCGTTCTCAAGGCCTAGCTAATTCACTGATGCCTTCTCGAACACGATGTGCATGTCGGTCCAACCGCGCTGGTAGGCCTCTTCGAGCACGTCGCACGACACGTCGTCGTCGACCCCGTTGACCCAATTTGCATGAGCAAGGTGGAAGATGCCCACTAGGCAAAACTCACGCAAATCGTCGTCGTCAAGCTCGGTGATGAAGGGGGTTGCTTCCATGATGGTCTCCTTTGATCGGAGGCTAAGGCGCATCGGTTGCGGTTGGCTACTCTCACTAGTGATAGTGATTTTTCGGGGTAGTCGACTCGACAAGAGCACGGATCGAAGAATTGGCCGGAGGGTTTCCCCTCCGGCCCCAGGCGCTGTGATGCCGAGGGTAGCGTCGCACGGCTCACACGCAAGGCTGCCACTAGCGCGATCAACGTCAGGCGTCATTCCCGGAGGTCTGTACCGCAAAACTTGACGTCGACCTTTTGAACCTGCCTATTCAAGAAATCTTAGGCGGACTTCCGCAAAGTGGATGCACGCGCGCGCCGGAGAAAACATGAAGTGCAGGAATAGTCCGATATGAAGGCTTCAACTGCCATCCCGCTTGCTCTGCTGCTCGGCGCTGCCACGATGCCGTTCTTGGGAACAACCGACGCGCAGGCACAGAACCGCGACGTCGATCAGTCGGTATTCGCCTTCGGCGGCACGATGGTCGACGCGGACATGTTCCAGTCAGCCAATCCTTTCGGCGTCAAATACGCCGACCTCCCGATCGTCGGCCTCGGCTACCAGTACTTCCCGGTAAGGATGGGCTCCTTCAGGTTTGGACTGGAAGCGGGGCTCGCCGGAAGATTCGGCGGGCATCCGAATGCGGAATTCTGGGGCGGCGTCGTCGGTCGCTACGACGGTTTCGAGATTGGCGATGCTGTCCGTATCTCGCCAGCCCTTACGTTTGGCATCAGCTATGTCACGCATGCCCAGGAGGGACGGGAGCGCCAGAACGAGCTGGAACGCAACGGGAATGCCAGAACCCTGTTCTATCTCGGCCCCGAGTTGAACCTTTCCTTCGAAACCATGCCCGACGTTGATTTCTTCTGGCGGGTTCACCACCGGTCCGGAGCCTGGGGGACGCTCGGCGACATGCACGGAGGCTCCAATGCAAATGTCCTTGGCGTGCGGTTCAATTTCTGAAGGACCTTCTTCGTCTCCAAATCTTCCGAATGCCACGATTTATGTTCTCTATCGGTTGCGCCATCGCACTGCAGCCGATCGAATTCCTTAGTTCACCAAACGCCGAACGGCATTGGCAATGTGTGTCGGTCGTTTGTGGAATTACAGAAAATAATCTAAATAGCGATCAGAATCGGTTGCCAATTCGCGATATGTTCCGGCGTTTCTCGTGCTTTGTCCTAAGCACATTGGAAACAGCTTTACTTGGGCGGTGGCGTTTTCAGCCTAAAGTCAATTACTCTTAATCAGCGGGTCCACGGTTAGAGCCCGTGATCACCCACCAAAACTTCCTTAAGCTGCTGATTTATTTCCAAAAGTCCTGCTCTGTAAGAATCGATCGGCTGGCTTTGGTCGACCGTTTCGCGTCTCATGTTGACCATTGAGGACAGCTCCGCCGGTTCCCTTAAGTAGACATCGTGCAAAAAACTCCAGAAATAACAGAGCCCTGGCGTAAAATGAGTGGTTTCGAACTCTGTTTGCTGCTCAGTACCGTAGAAATATGAATGTCGCGCAAGCAAAGCCGTCTTGCGACGGCGTGCAACACACACGTCCTACTGCATTAGCGAGGGGCAGACCATGACGACCAGACGGAATCTCCTGCTGGCAGCCACAGCCGTCGCAGCGACGGAAGTGCCACTCAGACCGCAGCACGTCGTCCGATACGCCCGCCACTGAAGCCTCGTTGCCCCGAAGGGCGCATCGCGTTCGAGGTTTAGTTACACGCTCGTAACAGTAATTTACGTTGCTCTAAGCCCGGAAGCGACGCAGCGTAAGTGGTGCACTGAGGGAATTCTATTTCACAGATCCAACGCAATTTTAAAGGTTCGGCCATGAGAGCAATGATACGTACGACGAGACTGCTTTGCGCCGCCGCCGCGGCAGTCCTGATAGGCTTGAGTACTGCTTCTGCTGCCGATACGGCGCAGACCTACAAGATGACGACGCCCTTTGCGTCGGGCGTCGCGGTTCCGGATAAGATCGAGTCCTCGATCGGGACGCTGAATCTCAATTACGGCTACCCGTCGGCCGATACCGTCGACAAAATCTACGACAACCTCGACCGTTCGCGCGCGCTGCAGGCTTATCTGCTGGCGATTCCGATCGTAAATCAGGCCGGCATGCGCGACTCGATACGCAAGTTCGGGCCTGATAACCAGACCGACGTGATCTGGGAAAATCTGGTCGATCCGAAGTCCGTGGAGCTGACGGCCAACGATAACACGATCTACAACTACGTTTGGGTCGACACGAGCAAGGGACCGTTGGTGGCCGAGATACCGCCCAAGGTGCTGGGGATGGTCGACGACTTCTGGTACAAGTGGGTGGCCGACATCGGCATCACCGGGGCCGATAAGGGCAAAGGCGGCAAGTACCTCCTGTTGCCGCCTGGATTCAAGGGCGACATACCATCGGGGTATCACGTGGTGCGGCCGAGCACTTTCGGCAGCTACCTCGTCTTTCGCGCCTTCGTTGTAGACGGTTCCACCCAGCCCGGGGTTGACTCGGTCAAGAAGCACCTGCGGATCTATCGCCTGGACGAGGCCGCCAACCCGCCGCCGATGAAATTCGTCAATGCCTCCGGAATTCCGGCGAATTTCGTCTCGCCAGGCGACTATTCGTTCTGGAGCCTGTTGAACCAGGTCATCCAGGAAGAGCCGGCGGACGGTTCCGATCCCACCACCTTGGGCCTGTTCGCCTCGATCGGCATCGTCAAGGGCAAGCCCTTCAATCCCGATGAGCGGATGAAGAAGATCCTCACCGATGCCGCCAACATCGGCGCCGTGACGGCCCGGACGATCGCTTTCAAGGTTCGCGCGAAGGATGCGTATTTCTATCCTGACAGTACGTGGCGCCTGCCGTTTTTTGGCGGCTACAAGTTCGAGTCGGCGCCCGGTGTCAGCAACCTGGATGGTGCTGTCTTCTACTATTACTTCGCCATCGGCGTGACACCGGCGATGGAAGAGAAGATGGTGGGCGAGGGCTCGCAATATCCGTGGTCGGTTCAGGATTCGGAGGGCAATCCCTTTAATGGCGGCAAGACCTACAAGCTGCGCCTGCCGCCAAATGTCCCGGTCAAGGATTTCTGGTCGGTCATCGTCTACGACAACCAGACCCGGTCGATGGTGCAGACCGACCAGCAAGCCCCAAGCGTCAGTAGCCAGAACAAGGGCGTCAAGGCCAATGCGGATGGTTCGGTGGATGTCTATTTCGGACCGAAAGCCCCGGCGGGAATGGAGAACAACTGGGTGCAGACAATCCCGGGCAAGGGCTGGTTCATGATCCTTCGCCTGTACGGTCCGCTGGAACCTTGGTTCAACAATTCCTGGCGGCCTGGTGAGATCGAACTGGTGAAATAGGGGAAAACAGTCGAACGAGCGGATGGTTCGCCATCCGCTCGTTCGATCGTCAGGCGAAGGTTCGTCTCGCAGCGCCGATCGGAGCCGTGCGCTGGCCAAGGCCAGCCGCTCTGGAGGTAAATCCGCGCGCCACCCATCTTGAAAAATCGCAATTGTCGGATTACCGGATATCTCATGAAGATCTTCTCCGGAATTGCGTTTGCTGTTGCTACCCTCTTGCTTGTTTCGTCCTGCAGCGAAACTGGTCCGTCCGGGGATTCCCGGGCTGGCGTCGAAAATGCCCATCTGAGCGAAAAGGCCAAGGCGAAGCCTGCGAGCGGCAAGAAGGCCAAGACTGCAACTGCGGCCGAGGCGAAGGCGCTGGCTGATGCGAAGAGCCCAAGACAGTGCAAGACCCCGAGACAGCAGTGCGGCTATGGCGCAGGTCCGGCCGGCGAGCCGTGTTCGTGCTGGTCGAACGAGGGCTCGCCCGCAATGGGCGTGACCGTCAAGTAGCGAGAGGCAATCTGTCCCGGCCGCCGCGAATCTCTGCGCCTATGTGCCGAGGGCAGGGGTAAGGGCGTGGTGCATCTCGCCCTATTGTTGACCGTGCACTATCAAGTGATCTGTCTGGCTCCATCAGCCGTGTTCGGTTGATGGGGTCTTTTTTGTCGGCAGCGCTTCCGTTTCGACAGACGCAATCCACTGCATCCTCACCTTCAGGCCTTGCCGGCATGCCAACAGGCCGCCGCGCTCGAGCCTCTCTCGCCGATCCTCCAAAAATATTTCGGACGCATGTCGAAATCCGACGGCGGCTTCCGTTCTTGGGTCGTACGCAACTCAAACCGGGGATATCCCCATGATGCTGACGACCACTTCCCTCTACGCCCTCCTGCTCATCCCAATCTGGTTCGTTCTCTGGATCAGGGTGAGTAACGCCCTCCGGCGCAGGGCCGGGATCTCGCCGAGGAGGCCCTGTTTCTGTGCCGGCTGCTGAACCGGCTTCGCCCTGAAGATCCAGAGATCGAGGGGTGCCTTGCGCTTGTGCTGATCACGCATGCGCGCTGCCTGGCGCGCGTCGACGGCGATGGCGTCACCGTGCCGCTCGGCGAGCAGGACCGGACGAAATGGAACCGGGGGCAGATCGACGAGGGGCTCGGGTTGATCGATACCGCCATGCGGCGGCGCGCGCCGGGGCCATACCAGATCAAGGCCGCCATTGCCGCCTGCCACGTTCAGGGCGAGGCATCCGACTGGGCGCAGATCGTACTGCTCTATGACAGCCTGCTGCGGCTGGAGCCGACGCCTGTCGTGCGGCTCAACCGGGCGGTGGCGCTGTGCGAGGCGGGGTGGCAGGAACCGGCGATGCGCTCGCTCGACGCGCTTTCGGCCGAGCTTCGGGACTACCAGCCCTATCATGCGGCGCGAGCGGAGCTCCTGTCGCGGATGGGGCAAGCGGACGAAGCGGCAAAAGCCTATGCGATCGCCATTGCTCTCGCCGGTTCGCCTTCCGATGCGGCCTTCCTGCGGCAGCGGGCAGAACGTCCTTTGCGAACAGCCACTTGAAGTTTCACCTTGCAACAACCATCTCGAATCCAGGGCGTGCAACTGCGCGCTGGCAGTGACGCCTTGGTGAAACTTCATTCGTGGAGGTTATCAAATGGCGTACCATTTCATGGAAGGCAAAAGAGGGCAGGATTGGTGCAATCTTGCGCTGGCAGTGTGCCTTTTCCTTTCTCCCTGGGTGATCGGGTATAGCATGGAAACCGTTCCGGCTTGGAATGCCTGGATTGTTGGGCTTGCGCTTGCTGTGCTGGCCTACGCTACTCTCTCCGTCTTCGCAGAGTGGGAGGAGTGGGCCAATCTGGCGCTTGGGGCATGGCTGGTCGTGTCGCCCTGGGTGCTCGGCTATGCGGTCAATATGAGCGTGATGTGGACGCACGCCGTCCTCGGGCTGCTCGTGGCCGCCGTGTCGGCCTGGGCGGTTTGGGCGCATCGCCACGATCCGCATGCGCATGCGTGAAAGAGCATCGTCTGATAATCCATGATGGCCCCGGTAGGCGCAAGCCGAAGGGCCATCATGGACGAAGGACAGGTTTGATCGAAGGGTTCTCAAGGGACTGACGACACGTGCGTTCATTGGAACTGTTCGTTAAGTTCTCATGGCTCCGGGGCTGGGCTCCGGGTCTGGGGCGGAGCAGCGTCTTGCAATGCTGGTTGGGCCCTACAGCGCCGCGCATCCTGTTGGACGCGCAAAGGTCGCTGTAGCTTTGAATGCTGCATGTTTTTGTCCCTAAGCCGGATAGGGTTTAAGGAAACATGCGGTAGCAATGAAATCGGAAAATCGCTGGAATGATAGACCAATGGCGAGCGCCGACGCCGGCTTTCCATTGTCGGGCCGCGATCGCGGGCGGCGGCTTTCCGGACCGCGAGGCGCCGTTGCGCCCACGGCGCCGGCGTTCAGCGGTTTATGGGCAGCAACCGAGGCGTCTGCAGGCGAATGTATAGGTCCTGTCGGGCGGCTCGAAGACTTGCTGCGCGGACTGCAATGCGGACCAGACGACACTCCTGACGTTGTCGGCAAATAGGGCAAGGAACGTTCCGATCGGGCCTTCCGCCAGCGGGCCGTGGATGGCGGCATGACCGAGCCCCTCGTCGAGTTCGTACGACTGCTCGGCGGTGATGTGCAGCACCTCACCCCGCGTCAGATCTTCCGGGTTGGGGACGCCGACATAGGCGAGCACGGTGGAAGCCAGGAGCTTGCAGACCTGCTTGCAGGCGCGGCAGGACAACTCGCTGGCGGCACTGACAAAGGCGCTGCCGATGCGAGCGATGATGGCGCGAAACCGGCTGCCGGGTCGGGCGCGGATCTCCAGAAAGGCATCGTAGGCCCGCCGCGCGGGGGGTATGATATAGAGCCGCACGCGATCGGCGAAATCCCTGGCCAGGTTTGCGACATCCGGGCCCCTGAGCGTGAAGGTGACGTCGCCGGCCAGGATCTCCAGAAGCAGAACGATGTGGGAATCCTCGTCATCGAACAGGATGCGCTCGTCGATTTCGACGCTGCCTTCGCCAACGAACTCCCGCACCTCTATCGTGTGCTCGCGGATTTCGGTTCGTTGCAGAAACATTGCCGCCCCCAGGGTCGCAACCGTGGGCATATCCTACAATGCGGGGCGGAACCGGGACATTAGCCTTATCTGAGTATCGACCCCGTTTGCTGACTAAGCCTGCGGAGTAACGCAAGGGCAAGGGCCGTATCTCCGACGCTTTGCGAGGTAAAGCGCATCACCGGGAATGCCACGCGGACGGGAACTTTTTGCCGGGATTCGACTTTCCGTAGCGACAACCAAACAGGAGTATTTGCGATGCTCAAGTGGGCGCTGATCTTCTTCGTCGTTTCATTGATCGCCGGCTTTCTCGGCTTCTCCGGCGTTTCGTCGGCAACGGCGGGCATCGCCAAGATCCTGTTCTATCTTGCTTTGATCGTCTTCCTGATCTTCCTGGTGCTGGCGTTCATGGCCGGTAGCGTTGTCGTTTGAGGTGACGAGGGCTGCGGCGCCGACACTGGCGGACATATCGAATTTTCTGTCGCCGCCGTCAGCGAGATGATACGGACCCGCGCATGAACCAGACCTTCCTTGCCGATCGCGCCTGCGGCACCTGCACGCTCTGTTGCCGGCTGCCGGATATCGATGCGCTGGCAAAGCCGGCCAACGAATGGTGTGAGAATTGCGTCGAGGGCAAGGGCTGCCGGATCTATCAGCGGCGGCCGCAGCTTTGCCGCGATTTTCTCTGTCTATGGATGACGGATGAGCGGCTCGGGCCCGAATGGGATCCTGCGAATTCGCACATGATGATCTATCGGCAGGGGCCGCAGATCACCGTGCTTGTCGATCCGGACTTCCCCGATATCTGGAGACGCGAGCCCTATTGGCGGCAGCTTTCGGACTGGGCAAGCGAGCCGACGACGGAGGGGCAATATGTCATCGTCTTCGCCGGCGATGCCGTCTTCAAGGTCGATTGAAATGTTTCCGTCATCGACGGACGAAAACCGCTTCGCATTTTTCCTGGAAGGGCTCGGTCTCTTTGTTTTTCGCATTTCCTAACGGAAAACCGCTTCGCACTTTTCCTGGAAAGGTTCTGCGCCCGGTAAGAAAAAGCCCCGCGCGATGGCGGGGCAAGCAAGCACCCAAAATGGCTCAGGGTGCGGGGAAGCGCAGTTCATAAAGGAACGTACTGCGCGGTACGGTAAATACTATGCCGACCTTGGGCTGGGGAAGGTCCGATTCGGCGATTCCGGTACGCCTGATGAAATAAATACGACGGGCGAGCTGTAGCGGCGCGGTTGCGCGGGCCGGCAGTACGGCTCAGGGCCGCCGGGGCGAGACAGGTGGCGGGCCTATTCCGGCGTCGTCAATTCCTCGTCCCAGGCCTCGAGGCTGCCCAGGATCTCCCTCAGCGTCTCTCTTCCCTGAACCCAGAGGCCTTCGTCCGGGATCGGCTGCACATCACCGCCCGCCGCCGCGATCGCGCTTCTGACCTCTTCCGGGCTTTCGCGGACATATTGGCGCTTGCCGCCGATATCCAGCGCTGACCCTAGGCCAGGCACGCGGTGGTTGGGCGCAAGCGGCATTGGCCCCTTGGCCGCGTGCACATTGACCCAGACCGGCGCGCCGATGCGATGGGTGAAACGATAGAGGGATGGCAGCTCGGCCTTGACGGCAGCGGCGACGGCCGCTGCCTCCTCCTGGACGAAAAAGGTCTGGCCGGCATTGATCAGCGTGTTGCCGAGACCGTCATCGAGGCGCGGATCCGTCTTGCGGATGCGCAGCACCTGGCTTGCCTCTAGCTCCAAAGGGGTGCCACTCCTTCGCATAAGCCTGATCATGAAATCCTCTCGAACGACAGGTTTAAGAGTGCTCCAAGTTTCGGAAGGTGTCGAGTGGGCGGTGCCGGCACGAAACTGGTTTAGTCCTTGTTTTTGTTGTCGGACACGTTGATTTTACCAGCGGGCGCGTCATCTCGTCAGGCGAGGCAAATCAAGACGGAGATGAGGATGTCCAGGGCCACCATCGCGCTGGTGTGTCCGGTGCTGCTTTCGCTGACGGCCTGCGGGAACACGGTGCGCGGATTCCAGAAGGACGGCACCGAGACCGGCCTTGCTCTCGACAATGCGACGTATCGGGTGCTGAAGGCGAGCGCTCAGTAAAGAGCGCCCGGCCTTGCCACCGGGAGACGGCCGCGCGTCTTTGCGAGCCAGCGCGGTTCCGGTAAAGACGGAAACGCGCTAGCTCCTTGTTTTTTACGAAAACCGCTTCGCACTTTTCCTTGAAATGCTTTAGCGCGACGGCACCGCGGTCGGCCGCGTCACCGTCTCGCTGCTGCCAAAGATGATGGCCGCAAACAGGAGCACGCCGATGAAGGTGATGACCGACGCGATGGCGACCACCGGCTCCAGTTGCGGGCTGCCGGTCAGCATCAGGTACAGCGACGGCACCAGCAGCGCGACGCCGGCGGTGTAGACGCAGTACTGGATCATCGCCAGACGCTTCTGCGCCTTGGCCGGGTTCAGCGCGTGGTAACCACCGAAGATCGCCATCGTCACCCATCCCAAAAGGTTTGCATGGGCGTGGGCGCCGATCGCGCTGTGATCCTGGCCGATGGCCATGTGCAGGCCCATCGATATGCCGATGATCAGAAAGATGATCGCTGTCTTGAAATACAATTGTGCTAGGCGTGGCATAAAGTAATTCCCCTCTGTTCCTGCCCCACCTGATTATTAGCATTTTCGCAGATGATTGCTGCCTGCCTTTATTGGGTAGTTCTTTGGGCTGGGTGCGAGATCAGAAGCTGACGGCGATACCGCGATTGGCGAAGAAACGGTCGAAGGTGGAAAGCGGCACGACGACATCGGCTTGATTGGCCCGGTCATGGCCGGAAGGATTGTGAAACCGGACGCTCTCGCGCGAGGCGGCCGTTACCAGCACGAGGTGTCCGCCTTTTGAAGGCGGCTCGCGCTGCGGCCACCGTATGGCGCTGCTGACCGAAGCGATGAAGAAGCGGCCTTCGGAAAGCACCTCCGGAATGTCCGTCGTCGGGATGTTGGTCAGCGTTTCGGCGGCAAGCCCGAAGCGCTCGCCGACGAAAGACACGAAGGGAGCGTAGATCAGTCCCTTGATCGAGGCATCGGCCTCGTTGACGACATAGCCGCCATAGTCGGTGCAGCCGCGCGCAAGCGACAGGATCGGGTGCAACTCGCCGCGTGCGGCCAGGATCATCTTCAGGCAGGCCATGCCGCAGACATTCACCGCCCAGCGCGCATATTCCTCAATCGTCTCAGCGCCCGAGTTGCGCCAGAGCGGATCGCGGTGAAGGGCCGCCGCACCCTCCGACAGAACCGCCAATGTCATCTCCGGGCTTTCCCATTGGCTGAAATAGGGGACCTTGTGTTCTACTGTTTCCATACCGCTTACTCCGTCGGGCGCGACGCAACTTTTGTCATTGGCGCAAGCCCCTATCAAGCCGGTAGAGCAGCGCGTGGAACTGGCCCTTGCTTGGTGCGCGCGCCGGCATTCGCTGCACGATGTGCCGGACTTCGGGTGGTGCCTGCGCGATCGCCCAGCGGACTTCCGCTTCGATGATGCCGGCCGGATCGACGGCGGCGAGCGCTGCGGCTTGCGCGCCGTAGGCTGCCGGGCCAAGGATGTGGTTGACCTGGTGAGGGGTGGCGATCGGATGGGCGTAGGCGGATCCGGCGGCAGCCATTGCGGCGCGGGCGGCGGCGGAGGCTGCGGGATCGCCGGCCTCGCGTGCAGCGGAATTGGCCGCCCAGGCTAGCTTGCGCAGCGCTGCAGTCCGCGCACCGCCTTGCGCAAAGGCGCGGATGGCCGAGAGAGCTGCGCGCGGGCGGGTATCATCAGGGGCCTCCGTCTCGAAAATGGGGAGGGCGCGTTCGGCGCAAACGGCAGCCCAGAGCGCAATATTGCGCAGGTCTTCTTCGTTCAGCAGTGGCGGATTCGTTTCGATGGGCATCATCTGCGGTCCCGGCGCGATGGGCGTGTCGATGTCTGTTTCGATGAAGCGGGGGATTTCGGCAATATCAGGGCGTGGCGTGGAGCGTCCCCCAAAGGCTGTCACGTTCAACGCCTCTCTACGGCCGGCCAAGGGTGTTTCTAGTCTCAGAACCGCTGCAGCGCTTTGTTTTCACGCATTTCCTGACGGAAAACCGCTTCGCACATTTCCTGGAAATGCTCTATGCGGCGCGGAAACAGAACACGATTTCGGGGTCGTTTTCATCGAGGTTGTCGATGTACCCGCTTGTGTGAAAACCGGCGCCGCTCAGGAGCTGCTGCATTTGCCTGTTGGACTGGTTCGTCGATGTGAAGATCTTCGGCGTTGCGCATATGCTCTTGAAATGTTCGACGAGCGCCATTCCGAGGCCCTGGCGACGAAACTGCGCGCCGACCATGACCATTTCAATGAAGCCGTTGCCGAAGAAATGGTAGGCCAGGACACCATAGGCTCCGACGGATTTGTCCGTCTCGGCCACGTAGCAGCAGCCTGTCTCTATCCACGCCCTGATATGATCACGGCGCTCGGGGTCGCCAGCCGCAATCGTATCGAGGGCGACCAGGCTGTCGTAGTCGGCGATGGTGGCGCTTCTGATTTTCATCAACGAATCCGGATGTGGTCGAGTCAGGGCGTAAAGAATCCGCCGAGCGAGATGCGGGCACGACGCCTAGCTTTAGGCGGCCAGCGCATCTTTTTCCATGGCGGATTTTCAGAAGCGTACAGCGGGACGAATGTCTGAGACGGGAATGAAGAGCGATCGCACGGGCAGCCAAGATCGGTATTTGAGCTGGCATTTTGGGTGATGAGGGCGGGTCGTTGCTCGACCCTCAAGTGGTGGAACAGATGCGAACGAGTGATCAGCGCCGCGCCGCATCAGGCTGGCGAGCAGTGGCGGCGGCAAGGGTGGCGCGCTTGCGGGTGGCCATCTCGTTGAATGGGGCAAGGCCCATGCGCTCGATATAGGCTGTTACGGCTGCCTCGACGCCCTTGTCGTTGCCGTCTTCCGTTTGCCAGAAGGCTTCCATGGCGGCGAAGAGGGCCGATTTGTCGAGTGCGATATCCATCAGGGCTGGGGTCCGAACTGCTGGCGGTGATTGAGCGTGCCGTGGCCCGGCTGGCAGAAGGGAGCGGCCTGGCGGAGGCCACCACCCGGCGCCTCGAAATCCGCGCACCAGCGTTCCCACGCCTCAGACGTGCGCACGAAGGCGGGCAGGAGGTGTTCATCGTCAGGGGTGCGATCGAAATCGTCGAGCCAGGCGTCGGCGACGGTCTCGGAGATGTCTTCGCCGGAGAGCGCTTCGAGATCGAAGCGGATGAGCTTGGTGGCGTGCTCGCCGTCATGGGCCCTCAGCCAATCGGCGGCAGTCGCAAAGATGGTGCCGATGCAATCGCTTTCCTCGATGAAATGGCCGCGCCCGAGCATGGTGACCGCGAGGATGATCTCGCGGCTCTGGGTGAAGGGGCTGACAAGCTTACCTTCTCGTACTGATGTCACTGTCATGCCTTCTCCCTGGCGAAACAGCAGGAAGGGCCGGCACGAGCCTTGAGGCGCGCTGCCGGATCCGGCTTTCCTCGTTTTCAATTGATGGTCACATAATAGGGAAAATCCTATTTATCCATCAATAGGAAAAATATATTCGGCAGGATTTTTCTGACTGGCCTGTCGATATCCTTCTGTTTGTTCTTGTTTTGTTCGGAAGATTGAGTCAGCTTAGGGCTGCCATTGCAGGTGGCAGAGAGGAGCATGACATGGTCACAAACTTCGTCGTTCAGAGCTTTACGCGGGGAAATCGGGGTGCCTTGCTCGCCGACACTCCGGTGCAGGCGACAGGGGCCGATCACGCGCTCCGGCTGGCCGAAAGGCTGGCATCGACCAAGGTGGGCGTTGTCGCATTCAGCCGGGCAGGGGATCTGTCGACCGGCGAATTCGAAGACGCGACCATCCTTTTTATCGGCGGCGACCTGCCGTCCGAGATGCAGGAGATCATGGCCGCATAGACGGATCGGCAATTGCGTGAGACGGGCCTGTCCGTCGGTCTCGCGTTCTTTTCCGGTGTCCCAGGCGGCGGGGTGCGTTGTGTGGGCGGGCGCTTGGGCGCCGGTGGGCCGCTTAAGGCTTCCCAACTGTCATGCGAGCCGGCGCCGTGTCTGCCGGCGGCCACGTTGCACGCGCCGGTTCCCGGGATTTTTACTGCGTGCCGGCTTCCTCTCGGCGGCGTGCCATTTCGGCTGCGTGCTCCGCTGCTGACAGTGCACTCCAGCGCCGCGCGTCTTATTAGACGCGCAAAGGTCGCTGTAGCGCTTTGAATTGCTGCATGTTTTTATCCTTATCGCCGGCTGCTCTCGCGCATGACGTAGCGTCAAGCAGGCGCCATTTTCGAAAAGCTATTACTTTTGAAGCTGTTGCGGAGCGGTGTTCCGGGCGGCGGCTGGCGGGCGATGCCTGCGCAGCGTCAGCGGGCGCTGTATTTGCCCACGACCCGGTGGCAGAAGGACCATTCCACCCGGCTCTCGGTGAATTCCAGATAGGGATTGTACTGCTTCAGCGTCCATTCCCGGTCGTTGAACGACACCAGGCGCTTGATGATCGCCTCGGCGTCGTTGGCGGGTGGCACGTGGTAGAGCACGACATCCTTGTCGCGCGCCGGCGGCAGGTGCGGATGCACCAGCGCCATGTCGCCGGGCTCATAGGCCGGAATCATCGAGGTGCCGGTGAGGTAGATGCCATAGGCGCCCTTGACGCCTTCGAGCACCGAGGGGCGCTTGACGTATTCGACCGCATCGAAGGTGACGATCACATGGCCGTCGCCGCCCTGGGCGGCAACGAAAATCGGCAGGTCGCGATGGCCGACGAGCTGCTCGCCGGGCACGATCTGCGGATTGAAACCGGTGGCGTTGCGGGGTTGGCCGGTTTCGCCCGCGTCCGGCGTCGCGCTGATCAGGTCGGTGATGGTGCGCACGTCACGTTCGCGCAGTTCGCGCGGGCTCTCGCGCTCGACGAACTGCTGGATATAGGCGTGGTTCTTCCCGATCGCGATGGACAGATCCTTGTAGGTCGTCCTCTTCGCGTCGACTGCTTCCCGGATAAGGCGCCGCAATTGATCCATGGCAATGGCATCCCAGATTCCGCTTCCTACGTCCAATAGGATTTTTCCTCTTGATAAAACGATACGATCCTATTATTGATAGGATATGAACGGAAACGAACAGTCAATCGAACTTTACGAGGCCGACATTTTCGGTCGCGGCTCCAGCCTGGAGCGGGCCGGCTGGCACTTTGCCGGGCATGCCAGGCGCGACGCCTCGTGCTTCGCGGGCGGGTGTGACCGACGAGGTAACGCGGCGGGCCGCATCGACGATGACTGCCTGCTTGCTGGAGTGAGCCGATGACTGCCACCAGAATCGCATCAAGGACAACCAGGCGCGCCACGCGCCAGCCGCTCGGCCTGACGCTGCGGCAGAACGAGCTGCTCAGATTCATTCGCTGCTACAGCGCCGACAAGGGCGGGGTCTCGCCGACGTTCGACGAGATGAAGGACCATCTGGGTCTGTCATCGAAATCCGGCATCTCGCGGATGGTGGCGGCGATGGAGGAGCGCGGCGTTATCCGCCGGCTGAAAAACCGGGCAAGGGCAATCGTCGTGGTGGAGGTGGCACATGCTTGAGCACGTGACGGACACGCTTCTCGGCAATCCTGTTTTCGCCGGGCTTGCAGCCTTTTCCGCCACCTCGGTGACGCTCGCCGCCTTCAGCTGGGCTGCCAGCCCGGCGCTTGGCTGCGGCAGGCAGCGCACGGGCAGGAGGAGGGCGGTCGGTGAGGCCGGGCTGGCCGGCCGGCTTAGGCGGTGGGGCATGGCGCTTCTCGCGGGCCGGATGAAGCTGGCGCCGGGGCTCGAGCTGATCGGCAAGGGGGACGCACCGGGCAAGAGGGACCTGCCGGGCAAGGAGGACCTGCCGGGTCTCGACTTCGAGGCATTGCAACGCGAGCTCGACGAGGCGTTCGCGCCGGTCTGGCGAGACAGGAGGAAATCGTGATGTCCGGTCCGACAGTCGTCATCGCCTTTGTCGGTGGCTCTGTCGCCGGCTGAAGGCGAGGTGGGGAATGGCTCCCTCCCTCAGGTGAACGGGAAGAGGCCAGGGAATTGTAGGCCATTGGTTCGTCGGCAACGACGGGTGAGGCCCTACTGCATGTTCCTTAAATCGTATTCGATTAGGGACGAAAACATGCAGCAATTCAAAGGGATACAGCGACATTTGCGCGTCTAACAAGACGCGCGGCGCTGTGGAAGAGACTGATCGTCGTCCTGCTGCTGCCCCCGATCTTTTCGGTGCCATGCGGCGCGGCTGCAGCGTCCCTTGCGTGCCGATCCGGCGCGCGGGCGCAGCCGCAGCGGCGATCACAGCGAGGGGCTGCTGCCCACCTCCTCCCCGGTGGCCCCTCGCTTCCATTTCGGCGCCGGCAAACCGTTTCTGACGCATGCCCCCGACGATCGGATGCGATCTCGGTGCGTGATCATGCGCGGGTTCGAAAGGCTGGAGCGGTTTGTGCGTCATGGGGGGTGCCAGGGCATCGTGGATGCCGGGGCATACCGGACGCGCAGCGCTCCAGCGCCACGGTCACGTGGCCGAACCCAGTCCCGCCCAGCAGGCTGCAGGCGGGGTTTCAGACGGCTTGCCGGCGAGGGCGCGGAGGAAAGTCAGACCAGGTGCAGGGCACGAAGAGCGATCGTCGGTTTGGGCGACGCGAACCTGTGCCGACAATCATGAGGAGCGACGTGATGCGAGAAGTGAGTTTGCAGAGATTTCTTTGTGCGTCGGTCCTGTCGGCGGAGAAATGGCCGCGGAGATGGGTGGCGGGTGCGAGCGTTTGGTCGAGCCGGCGCGTGCACGACCGTAGCGCCATGGCGGACCGGTCGTTGCGGCGAGGCGGCGTGCCTGCCGTTGTCGTGCCGGTGGATGGTCGTGTCCTTTCGTCTGCGAGCGGGATCTTGGCGACGCTTGCCCAGCCTGTTCGACCGCGCGCCATCGCCGGCCGGATCAACAGGTTTGTGCAGCGGCCTTTGCCGCAGCGGCATCGCGGTGTTTTCGTCCGCGTGGCGCTAGAGCGTTTCCGATTTAAACGGAACCGAACAAACGCTCTATCTCTTTGTTTTTACGCATTTCCTGACGGAAAACCGCTTCGTACTTTTCCTGGAAATTCTCTAGCCCTTGCGAGCGAGGACTAGGCGATGCGCATCACATCGATCGTCGAGGCTCTGGTCCAGTGCGGCGCGACGCCGGAGATGATCCTGTGTGCGGTGCGTGCGGCGGAGGCCGGCCAGCAATCGGACATCGACAAACGCCGGGCCAGCGATCGCGAACGGCAACAGCGCCGCCGCGCTCACGTGACGTCACAGGTCGTCACGGCGACGGACGGCGTCCCCCTCTCTGATAAAGAAAGATCCCCCGCACCCCCTAAAGAAATTAACTCTCCCGACAACACCCAAACCCTTGCGCCGCGGCGTCCTGTGCCAGGTGGCAGGCGCGCCACGCGCCTTCCCGAGCAATTCGAGCCGGACCGGGATTTTGCCGCCCGGCTGGGCTTCGGCGCGGCCCAGGTGGAGCTGGAGCTTGAAAAATTCCGCGATTACTGGACGGCGAAATCCGGTCGGGACGCGGCCAAGCTCGACTGGCTCGCCACCTGGCGCAACCGGATGCGCAATGCCGCAAGGCCGCGCAAGGATCACAGGCCACAGGCGCCGCCGCGCGAAAGCGCCTTTGCCCGCCACCAGCGGGAATGCCGACAAGCGATAGAGCGAGAACTCAATGGAAACCTTGGAAATGACGACCTTATCAACAAACCGATATTCGACCTTGAGCCGGGAGATTACCGCGCTCACTGAACGGCTGGCGCCGGCAAGCGACGATGCGATCCTGCGCAGCCTCAACGTGATGCAGACGGCCGGCATGACCATGCCGCAGGGCATCGATCCCCGAAAACTTCTGCCTGTCTACCAATATGCGCTGGCGGGGGTGCCCGCTTGCGGGCTTTCGGTAGCGACGCAGAAGCTGATCCGCGGCGACTATGCCGCCAACGCCAACGTGCTTCTGGGCACGATTCCGAAGCCGCCAGTGCTGGCGGCGCTGGCCAAGAGCGAGGCAGCAGCGACGCGCGCCGAACTGGCGCGCAGACGCGACCTCGCCGTGGCGCTGAACCCGACAGGGCCAGTGCCTGAGCGCTCGCCCGAGATCCGCGAGCGGGTGAGGGTGCGGCTTCGCCAGTTTCGTGCCGAGCAGGCGGCGGTCAAGGCGGCCAAGGCCATGCCAAGCGAGGCGCCAGCGGTCTCGCGGGCCGGGGTGCTGGCTGAGATGATCGGGCTTCCCGATGCAGCCACCATTACGACCGAACAGCGCGCCTATCGAGTGAGGCTGGAACGCGAGATGGCCCATCCCGCAGGGCGTGGGGCGGCGATGGATTTGACCATGGAGGTGGCGAGCGATGCAGCCTGAAACGAGATATTCGACGATGCCGACGGGCGAGCAGCTCGCCCAGAAGGGGTCCGGCAGCGTCGGCACCGCGCGCGGCAGGAGGGGCGGGCCGGATGCCGAGCCGCATTCTTTGGAAACGCGGACGGCGGACTGCACGACCAGCGGAAATGCCGGCGAAAGCGAGCCGCCGCAGGCGCCAACGCCCGACGCGTTGCTCGGCGCGCTCAGCGCCCATGTGAAGGCGCAGCGGCTGCGGGTGCTGGAGCTGGAGCTTGCGCTTGCCGACGCTGAAGCGCGGATCCTGTCGCAAGCGCAGCTGCTCTGCGGCACGAATGCCGACGGCGAGGGCGGCCTCTTCAGCCGCCGACCGGTGCGCGAGATCGTCGAGGAGGTGCTCATTGCCTATCCCGGCATCGGCTGGGCCGATGTGATCGGGGTTCGCCGGGAGCGCCGGCTGGTGGAGCCGCGCCACCGCTGCATGGCGGCGGTTTATGACGAGCGGGAGGACCTTTCGCTTCCGGCGCTCGGCCGCATCTTCCGGCGCGACCACACCTCGGTGCTGCACGCGGTCAACAAGGGCAGGGCGAAGCGATGAGCCGCTCTCTGAGCGGTCGGCCTGACGGATCGTGGCCCGGTCCACGGGCGATCGCGATCGGCGGCGACGGGACGGGGTGGCTTGGGCGGCGGACTATCGCCAGCTTCGGCTGGTGGGTCGCCGGCTATCGCCGGTGGCGGGCTGCAGTCTCTGCTCGCCGTCGCCATCGGGCGGGTGTGGCGGTGCCAGGCCCGGTGCACGATGGACGCACTGACGAACACGTATTTTCGAGGCGAGCACCCGCATTGCCGCGGCCAAGCGGGCAGGCAAGGCGGGCCGGCCGCGCAAGGCCGATGTGGCGCGCTATCCCGGCGGGCAGATCAAGCATGGCGAAACCGAAAGAGAGGTGCGCTCGGTCGCCATCGCCGCACGGCAAAGTCACCACTTTTCAGGAGCGAAGGGCGTCGATGTCGGCAGTCCCTTTGCCGGCTACACACTCGGCCGGATGTTTCTCGACGGCAAGCTGACCGCACACGAACGCGCGGCTGGCGACGAGTATGCCCGGCAGATGGCGCGCTATTACAGCCTGACCGGCATTCCCTTCCCAAGCGTGCGGGCGCAGTCGCTGTTCAGCGTCAAGGGTTTCGAAGGCGAGACGACCGAGCGCACCCGGGCCGCAATGGCTGCGACCAACCGGATGATGGAGCTCGAGGGCGTGCTTCTGAAGCTGCCGGAAGGGCCGCGGGTGAAGACCACGGTCTTCAACGTCTGCGTCATGGACTACGAGGTGCTGCGCACCATGCCGGAACCGCAACTGGCCTGGCTGAAGCGCGGCCTGACCGAACTGCACTGGCATCTCGGGCTTTCCAGGGAGAGGGAGGCGGTTTGAGTGGCGCGCGCCTGTTGCCGAGGGAGCGGTCTCAGGCAGGCCCCCTAGGCTCCGGGCAATTGCTGATAATGCCTGGGAGTGACCCCGTTGACCTTATCCTCGTCCCTGTGGCCGGGATCCAGCGACCTTTGCGCGTCTGATAAGGCGCGCTGGGCTGTAGGGTGAGGCGGAATCGCGCCGCGATGGCCTTGGTGCAACCATGATCCATGGCGACGCTTCGGCTTGCGTCATCAACGTCTGCTTGTACCTAAAAGCAGACGTTGATATTGTTTGGTGCCGAATGGCGATCGGCCTGACTGCGAACATGGCCTTGCAAGTGCATGGACGAGCGGTGGCTCGCGCCTCGGCCCATCGCAATGGATGCTGCAACTTTCTCTCGTGTGCCACGACCCATCCCTTCCTCAAGGTTGGAGAATCGCCGTGTGTATCAATTCTTTCGAATCGCAGGAGTTGATGAAAGCCACGTTTGTGACGCGTGCCTTGTCCCACGCCGTAGCCGTGTACGCTTGTGTCCGCACAGCTTTCATGGTGCTGCTGTCCCGCAGGCGGTGGATTGCGGCAGTTCTCGTGCTCGGAGCCTGCCCGGCTGCGTGGGCGGATGATGTGCTTTTCGAGAACGTCCGCATTTTCGATGGAAAAGGAGCGACCTCGCTTTCGGCTCCGTCGAATGTACTGGTCAAAGGCAATGTGATCACTCGGATCTCGACAAGCCCTGTCGAAGCGGAGGGTGCCCAGCGCATTGCCGGGAACGGCCGAACGCTGATGCCGGGTCTTATCGATGCGCATTGGCACGCAATGCTGGCCCGGTCCACTCCTGCAGAATCGTTCGGCGACGTCGGCTTCAACAATCTTGTGGCCGGCGACGAGGCGACGGACACACTGATGCGTGGCTTCACCACCGTCCGCGATGTTGGAGGGCCGGTGTTCGGTCTGAAGCGCGCGATAGACGCCGGTATTGTCGAGGGCCCGCGCATCTACCCCTCCGGCGCCATGATCACCGTGACCAGCGGGCATGGAGACTTCCGCCAGATGACCGACCTGCCGCGGGTGATCGGCGGCCCGCTCACCCGCATGGAGCAGATCGGCGGGAGCATCGTCGTCGACAGCCCCGACGAGGTGCGCATGCGGGTCCGTGAGCAACTGATGCAGGGCGCGGCGCTGGTCAAGATGACGGCAGGTGGCGGCGTGTCGTCACCCCACAGCCCGCTGGATGTAACTACCTTTACCGAGGCTGAGCTGCGGGCCGCGGTCGAAATAGCCGACAATTGGGGCACCTACGTTGCGGCACACGCCTTCACGTCGCATGCGATCAAGACAGCGATTGCCGCCGGCGTGAAGTGCATCGAACACGGCTTCCTCATGGATGAGGAAACCGCCAAGCTGATTGCCGACAAGGGCATCTGGCTAAGCCTGCAACCGCTTCCCGAGTTGTTGCGGCAAGGCTTTCCTGAGGGATCGGTCGAGCGGGCCAAGGCAGATGAGGTGTGGCCCGGCATCGGCAGAACCTACGAGCTGGCGAAGAAGTACAAGATCAAGACGGCGTGGGGCACCGATGTCTTGTTCTCCCGCGCATTGGCGCAGCAGCAGGGGGCGATCCTCGCCTCCCTCGTTCGCTGGTACACGCCTGCCGAAGCGCTCTCCATGGCGACTGGGACTAATGCGGAGTTGCTGGCGCTATCCGGCCCGCGCAATCCCTATCCGGGAAAGCTCGGCGTGATCGAGGAGGGCGCGCTTGCCGATCTCCTGCTCGTCGACGGCGACCCGTTGGGCAACATCGACCTGGTGGCCGATCCCGCCAACAACTTCAAGATCATCATGAAGGACGGCATCATCTACAAGAACACGTTGGTGAAATAAGGAACAACTAAAACGGCTTGTTGCCTGGCACACGATTGTGAGAAACGGTACAGCAGGCTGACGGCGCAGGCCCGAGCGGCGGCGGATTTGCCGTCAGATGATAGCCAGGCACAGGCGGCAAAGACGTACCCGGGAAGATGGCGTGCTCAATGCTGGTGTCGACAGCCGGGATTCGTTAGAACCCCAGCTCTCCGCAATGCATTGCCGGTCTAAGACGCTCTCAATTGCCGCCGATGCGTTCGCGCAGGCGGTCGTCGCGCTCGGCGATCTCCGGGGTGATCAGGTCGCCGAAATCGGCGGCCTCGAAGACTGGGCGGATTTCGATTTCGCTCGGGCCCGGCATCGGGTTGGGGCAGCGCTTCACCCAGGCGATCGCCTCGTCCATGTCCTTGACCTGCCAGATCCAGAAGCCGGCGACCAGCTCCTTGGTCTCGGTGAAGGGGCCGTCGATGACGAGGCGGCTTGCGCCGTCGAAGGCGACGCGCTTGCCCCTGGACGAGGGATGCAGGCCTTCGCCCGCCTGCATGATGCCGGCGTTGACCAGTTCTTCGTTGAACTTGCCCATGGCATCGAGCAACTCGGTCGAAGGCATCTTGCCCGCTTCGCTATCCTCGGTCGCCTTCACCATAACTATCACGCGCATGGTCTTTTCTCCTTTGATCGACGAAGCCACAACGACCTCTCTGCCTGAATGACGATCGGCCGACGACGGGGCCGACATTTCGCCGAAACTTTTTTCCGCACACCGTCGCGGCACTGCGTGAACCCCACGCAGAGAGGGAGCGCAGCGTTTCCGCAACGCCTGGCCGAGTGCTCAGGTGGTGTCGTCGACCAGCGCAGGGAAGACATCTTCGTAAAGATATGGCGATTGCCGCGGATGGCGAGATGCGCTGGCGACGAGATCGGCTGCGCTGTCGCGCTGGTTTCCGAGTGTGATGACCTGTCGTTCATATCTCTATGTTTTTAAATGATAATATGACGAAGGACGCATTCACCATGGGTTCACGTCAGGGGGACATAGCTTGCGCCTGTTCGAAACGGATAGGTATCGAGATGAAGAAGATAGGCATTGTGATCCTTGCGGCGGTGACGGCTCTGACGAGCTACACGCCTGCGAATGCCATGCCGGTTGCAGCCGTTCAGCTGACGCAGCAGAGTGACATGGACAGGGTACAGAATCGCGAATGGGGCGGCGACAGACATCGTCCGCGGCCGGGTTGGAACCATGGCGGATATCGGCCGCGCCCAGGTTGGCACGGCGGCTACCGTCCGCGTCCGCACTGGGATGGCGGCTACCGCCCGCGGCCGGGCTGGCATGGCGGCGGATACCGCTATGGCTGGTACAATGGTCACCGCGGCTACCGAGGCTATCGCGACGGCTATCGTCGCCACAATGACGGCTGGTGGTATCCGCTGGCAGCCTTCGGCGCCGGCGCCATCATCGGCGGTGCGATCGCTGCTCCGCCACGCCGCGTCGAGTCCGGTGTGAACCAGCGTCATGCCAGCTGGTGCTATGACCGCTACCGCTCCTACCGCGCCTGGGACAACTCGTTCCAGCCCTATGGCGGACCGCGGCAGCAGTGCTACTCGCCGTATTATTGAGCTGAAAGAGAACCCGCCGATCGGCTGCGATCGGCGGGTTTCCTCGGGACCTGCCAGACGCTTCGTTCGGTCGCGGCGCGCGCTTTTACTTGAGCTGCCAGGCCGAACCGAGCCCCACAGACGATGGACGCGCCTCCTCGCTGGATTGCCGGTGACCTACTGCATGTTTCCTTAAATCCTATTCGATTTAAGGATAAAAACATGCAGTAACTCAAAGTGTTACAGCGACCTTTGCGCGTCTGATAATACGCGCGGCGCTGTAGAGTGCATGGTGTCCCCGATGACCCCTGATGGAAGCGCGTGAGACATGGCCGATTTTGCCGTTCATATTGACGAGATCCGGGCACTCGAGGAGGCGCTTCATCGTCCGGAGCTGCGTCGCTCAAGAGCGGCCGTCGAGGTGCTGCTGGCCGAGGGCTTTGTCGAGTTCGGAGCGTCCGGGACGAAATATCACCGCGCGGAAATGATCGACCTTCTCTCAGAGGAAGACGACGACCCAGCGGGTGATGAGCTTCGAGCGACGGACTTTTCGCTGACGCGCATTTCCGCCCGGGGCGACGACACGATGTCGACCGAAGCAGGTGCTGATGCTCGCGCACAATGCTGCCTGGTTGATGGCCGCGGCTAATTCATCCGGGCGGGCGCGGCTTTTGCGTCATGTGGACCGACGTTGCGGTCAACTCCGGTTTCAGCGTTGTTTTTGCGCATGTCGTTATCGCAAAACCGCTTCACACTTTTGCGCAAGCGCCTAGAATTTCAGCGTGGCGTCGTCGTGTTTGGGTGGCGGGTGGCTGTCTCTCTGGCGGCGCATCCCGTAGGCGAGGGCAAGCCCCAGCACGGCAGAACCGATGACGACGGCGAGTAGTGCGAAGAAATTCTCCATGACATTCTCCTCCCGGCAGCGATGATAACACAATCGGACGCGCACAACCAAATTCCTGCACATCCTCGAGAACCGGCATTGGCTGCAGGCAAAAGTCGAGCCCGAAGGGACAACGAGGGCGGGGCGTGGGTTGTTCCGAGCGGTTTGAAGATATCCGGTTTAATCGGCCGGACGCGGGCTTTGGTTGTCCGATCTGCGTTTGGAGCCGTCGGCGAAGTCGATGGGACTTTGTCAGTTTCGCGTTGAGACCGCCTGGCCGCACGTGATGGCATGGTCCGGAATGTGCGGCCTTAAAAAAAGAACGAAAATAGAACAAAGTTTGTCCGAGAGGGTTGCCATTCGCCTAGAACCGGGCTAAGGATATTACAGGATGGTCGTTTCGTAATCGAAGCGGCCTTTTTCATTTTAGCGGGGCAGGCGGCCCTTCCGGGCGACACCTCTCGTTGTACTCAACACCTCTCGTTGTACTCAACACCTCTCGTTGTACTCAACGGCGCCCAGTTTCTCTCTGTTCGTCTTCGACCCTCTCCAGCGCCTGATTTGACAGGCTTTCCGCAGGCTTTCTTTCGACGGGTCCTTCGCGCCTTTCGCGGGGATCGAGTGCTGCGCACAGGCTGGCCGATGCCGTGTTCTGTTCGGGGCCACCGTCGTCCTGATTGCGCCTGTCGATCACCTGGCGGGCGCCGTGATGACCCTTGCGCGCGGCGCTCCGCAACCAGCGAAGTGCCTCCTGCTGGTCGGGCTCGACACCGATGCCCTTGTGGTAGATCGCTGCCAGGCGGGCTTGCGATGCGGCGTCGCCCTGGCGGGCGGCTTGGCCGTTCCAGTGGTAGGACGCAGCGTAGTTTTCCTTGCGGCCATCGTTGAAATAGATTTCGCCGAGCGCCGCCTGGGCGTCGAGATTTCCTGACGTGGCGAGTTCGAGCAACCTTGGCGAGACATTTGCGGCGGAGAGCCGCGGCTTAAAAATGGTCTTCAACCTTCTGACTGCATTTTGGATCATCAGACACCCGTCTTATTCATCGCATAATTCCTCAAAGTCGGCATCGATCGAACGGATAAATTATGCTGCGATTTGAAAGTGTTATGTCTTCAACCTGCCTGTCATATCCGCTGCGAGGCGCCTTTGGCCGCCCAGCGTGCCGCGAATGCGCTGCGTGTAAATTAGTATTGGTGACAGAATACAACCTAAGGTCAAGTAGGTGAATGCAATTCCCCGTGGATATCGGGTGGCTGTTGCCTGATTGCCGATGGCCGGGCGCGTGGGTGCGTGGGCGACATTAGAGAGCTTTGCGGCGCTACTGCATGTTTCCTTAAATCGACGCGTGGCGCTGCATGGGAGCCATCATCATGAGCATCGGTAAGCCAGCCAAGGACCCGAAGACCGGGCGCTTCCTGCCGCGTGTGCCGGGGGCGGCGACACCAGTCCGGACACGCGCCCGCAAGGCGGTGCGCACCAAGCTCGGCGAGCTGTTTCTCGAAGACATGCTTGTTGCCTGGGAGAGCCGGGGGGCGGCCGCGATCCACGCGCTGATCGAAAAGAGTCCGCACGATTTTCTCAAGGCCGTGGCCTCGCTGATGCCGAAGGACGTGAATGTCAATGTCAACCAGATCGGCGAGATGACGGATGCGCATCTGCCCCCCCTTTTCCTCCGGCTGCCGATCGATGCGCTTTGGCGGTCGTACTATCGATCATATGAATATCCGCATCGCCACACTTGACCAAAGCCTCAACCAGCCGCCGCCATATTCCCCGTGCCGACCAGCGATGAAACCGGTTGTAGATGGTCCTCCTTTGGTTGAGTGATTGAATCATGGCAACGAAGAATGTTCAATGGCTTGATTGGGTTTTGACCCTAGAGCCACAAGAACAAACCACTCATCGGATCCTTCAGCGAAGAATCTAAATCAGATGTCAGCCAAAATTATTGGGTCCAGAGCCTAAACGGCGATTGAGGCCGCAAGCACTGCCAGAAGTGTCGCGAGTGCGAGAGCGGCTCCGTACTTGGCCACTGTGATGCGGCGGCGGCGTCCGCCGGTCCAATCGTAGCTCATGGTCTTGCTCCGACGACTTTCATGTCGCGACGCGGACGATCGGTGATTCTGCTTAACAAATAGGAAAGCATTGTCGACAAAACTGCGCTTGCGTTTTGGGGATGCTGTTAGTCTGGCGTCCAGAGGCCCCTATGAGGCGGAGGTAGCGTATGCCGGATGCTTCGATCGACTTGGCGCTCTATTCGGCAGCGCTGAACATCACTGCGCCACCGGCGCTTATCCGGCCCTTTCTCGACCAGTTGGCGGAGGGCCAATTCTCCGTTGATGAAATCAGGAGGCGTTGCGCGGAGAACGGCGTCCGCCTCAAGGCCCATCTGCGCAAGGGCGAACGCACCCGCAAGGACCTGCGTGCGGCCTTCGACCTGCAATCGGTGGAGCGGCGGCACTTGGATATTCTCGACATGCTGATTGCGAGCCTGGAGGCCAAGGCTGCGCGTGACGCCAGCGAGTTCGATGGGCTGCTGGATGATTTCAAGGCGAGGGTTTCAACCCTTTCCGGCTCTGTCGATGTGGGGGAAGCGGCAGAGCTCGAAGAGATCTACAGGACGATCGAGGCGCAGGTGCGGGTGGAGATCGGTGAACTCGTCGATGTCGCCCAGTTCTTGCGTGGCCTGCGCTCGAGATGCGGTGACGACCGAGGCGAGAAACGCCTACCCGACAGCGAAAGCCTCAAGACGTTGCTGGGTTCGTTGTCGCCGTCCAAGCCCCCCTCTGTCTCCTAGTGCGTTTCCGGTCTAAACGGAGTCGTAGAAACGCTCTATCTCTTTGTCTCGACGCATTTCCTGACGGAAAACCGCTTCGCACTTTTCCTGGGAAGGCTCCAAACCGGCGAGAGTCCGCATGTCCTATTCGGTCGGACGCGGCTGTTACCGGCGACCCTGCGATGCAGGCGCCGCGACAGATGTTGTCCGCGAATTGCCGCTTGTCAGTAGGGCTGCACCATGATGACACAGCTGACAAGCACGATGACCAAAGCGGTCATCTTCACGAATGCGGCATCCATCATGGCTAGATCTCCCCTTTGATCGTTTCCTTAAATCCCATTCGATTTAAGGAAACATGCAGCAATTCAAAGTGCTGCAGCAATCTTTGCGCCTCTAATAAGACGCGCGGCGCTGTAGCAACACATTACCGTTGCTTCTGGTTCCCAATCTAAACAGGACAAACGACATGAACATGAACCGACGCATCAACGCGGCGGGCCTTGCGCTCGTCAAGCAGTGGGAAGGTCTGAAGACGAAGGCCTATCGGGACGTCGCCGGTGTGTGGACCATCGGCTATGGCCATACCAGCGCCGCGGGCGCTCCGGCGGTGACGCCGGGAATGGTGATCTCCGAGGCGCAGGCAGACGATATCCTGAGGGCGGATTTGGCGACATTCGAGGAACGGGTCTTGCGTCTCGTTAAGGTGCCGCTTTCCGACAACCAGTTCGCCGTGCTTGTCTCGTTCGATTTCAACACCGGTCGCCTCGGCAAATCGACTTTGCTGAACAAACTGAATGGCGGCGACTATGACGCTGTGCCGGGCGAGCTTATGAAATGGGTCAATGCCGGCGGCAAGCGCGTGAAGGGGTTGGTCAATCGCCGAGCTGCCGAAGCCGGGCTTTGGGCCAAGGGCGAGTTCGTGGCCTCCAACACCGTTATCGCCGCGCCGAAGCCGCCCGAAGCGGAACAAAGGAGAATATCTCCTGGCTCGCGGGCATTCTGTCCTCGCTCGGCTTTGCGTTGACCGGAAGTGGCCCGCTGCAATGGGTGTTTGCCGGCATCATTGTTGCTGCCTTCGCAATCGGCGCCTTCCTCTTCGTTCGCAAGCGGCTCGATCCGGCATGATCGCCCGGCCAAAGATCCTTTTCGGCGGGCTTGTGCTCGCTGCCGTCACCTGGGCCGTACTCGAGATCCGGGCGGACGGCGCCCGGTCCGTTCTTCATGCGATTGAAAGGCAGAATGATGACGCTGCGAACCGCGCTCGAAAGATGCGCCTTGATTACGATTCCTGTCTTCGCGCTGGCGGGCTATGGGATTTCGGCGCCGAAGACTGTGACCGGCCTTAAAAGCGTCGTCGGCGTCGACCTTGTCGGCGCGCGCGGCGCGACGCCGGCAGATCAGCGCAAGATCGACCGCACTGTCGTCGGTCTCTGCGCCGCGGCAGTCTGGTCAAAGGCGGACTGCGCAAGGCACGGAGGGCGTCAAGATGTCTCCAGCTGAAATCGATGTCAGCGTGCACCGCCAGCTCGGAGAGCTGGTCGCGGGCATGCGCGGTCTGCAGGAATCGATCCGGCGGATCGAGGAGGGCGCACAACGTGCCGAGGATAAGGCGACGAGCAGTCGGGCGGGCGTCCATCAGCGGATGGACCAGTTGGTCGATCGCGTCGGTGATCTCGAGGCTTCGGTCTCGACGCTTGGTGGTGACGTTGCAGAGATGAAGCCGGTGACCGACGACGTCAAACGCTGGAAGCTGATGGGCATCGGCGCCCTTGGTGTTACCGGCATAGCGGCGATGGCGCTTGGCGTCAGCTTTGCCGAGGCGATAAGGCGGATCATATTCGTCATTGTCGGAAAGGGGTGATGGTGTCGTTCGCAGCTGCTGCTCTGCCTTGGCCGAACAGGGGTGAGCCAAGCAACGTGACAGCGGCAAGCTGCCGCTGTCACTGATGTGCGCGTGAGAGCATGAGGCGTGAAGGGGGCCGCGGAAATGGTTCGATTGGCTCAGTCCAACCGGGCCAGCCTAATGAAGCGTCTGGACGGGATGTTCGGTGAACGTGTGGATGCCATCGCGTTCGATCGTGGCGAGGAATTCTTCGTAGGCGTCGCGGTCGGTGGGGAAGGAATCTTCCCAGACGGTGGAGTAGCCCTCCTCGTCGATCACCTCGAGCGTCCAGTCGAGATTGGAGCCCGTCGGGCGCGAGATGCGGATATGAACAACGACGTCGTCGTCGGCAAACTCGCCGGACAATTCCGAAAGCTCCAGGTCTTCTTCTGTTTGGGTCATGAGCGTTTATAACATGTCCTGAGTGAGCGAACCAATCTTGTGGCGGTTCCTGGCCTTTGCCTGCGTACGAAGGCTACGTTTGCGTAGCCGATTACTGCATGTTTCCTTAAATCCTATTCGATTTAAGGAAACATGCCGTAATTCAAAGTGCTACAGCAACCTTTGCGCGTCTGATGAGACGCGCGGCGCTGTAGGTGAGGGCGTTTGACGCCTTGATAGGCCGAAAGGCGATTGCCATACAATAGGATAGGTTTGGCCGGGGTTGCTTTGCAACCCCGGCGTCTTTTGCACGTCAAGATGGCGGCAATAGCGAAACGATCCCGGATCGCTACTGCATGTTTCCTTAAATCCTATTCGATTTAAGGAAACATGCAGTAATTCAAAGCGCGACAGCGATAGCAGGTCATGCCGGCGCCGGTCATCCTTGTTGCCTTGCAACGTCACTGCTCGGGAGCCAACGACCACGGCTCGCTTCTGCGCTCGAACCACAGAGCCCGCTCGCACAGGGCCGCCTCGTCGCGTGTGCCGGAGCGGAATTCGCCGATGATGAATTTCGCCAGGCGATTGGCACGGTAGTCACTGCGCGGCATCCTTGCTGCAAGGCAGGCCGTGTTGAGAACCCGCTGGAGCATGGCGATCTCAGCTGGATTGAATGCACAATCGAAGTGTTTGGAATGATGCTGCATTTTGACCTCCCTACTGCATATTTCCATAAATCGTTTTCGATTTAAGGATGAAAACATGCAGCAATTCAAAGTGCTACAGCGACCTTTTCCGCGTCTGATAAGACGCACGGCGCTGTAGGTGCGACTGCGGGAGCCTTCATTTCTCACTGTCGGCTTGTATCGTCGTGCACGCATGTATCAGGTGGTCAAGTTCCACCTTATAGGGGCCGTGCTTCGCGAAAATCTCGCGTGCCTCCAGCGGCGGCAGGCCGGAGGCGGCGATGAATTCCTCCAGGTCGTATCGTGTATTCCAGTTTTTGACGATCCGGCCGAACTGTCTTTTCGTATCTGACGCAAACATGATGAACCTCCCGTTCTGCAGGCTAAATTCGCGACGCGAACGGTGGTTCCACGGTGCTGAAAATTCCGTCTTCTGGGATGTGCCGGCCCTGTTTTCTCAGCTTGCATCGTTCGGGCGCCGCCGCGACGGCCTCGCGACCAGACAGTTATAGAGAAACGTCTGTGGCAGGTCAGAAATCGCCACACGCGACCCGTTGCAGTTGTGGTCCTGCGGGCAAGACAGGCGTAGAGTAAGCCATTGCACATCAATCTTGAATGCGGTCTCGGTTATCCACGGAGAGGCCGCATTTTTTTGTGGCGGCCTCAGCGCTGATGCGGACTGCGCCGGCCGGGTCTGGCAACCCAGATGTCGACGGTTTCGGTCTCTTCTGTCCTTGGCGGTACCCGGCGCCGTTCGCGCCACAGCGCGCATTCCAGCAGCGTGCGCTCGTCGCCATTGCCGATGCAAAATTCATCCATGATGAATTTGGCCAGCCGGTTGGCGCGTTCGCCGCGGCGTGGGACGCGGGCGGCAAAGCAGGTCGCGTCGAAGACCCGCTGCAGCATTTCGATGTCATCCGGACTTAATTGTCTGCCCGAGGTCTGCGGGAGATCATGCATTCGAACCTCCTTCATGGACGTCCATAGCCAGTGCCGAAGGGAGACAAGATACATCAGCCGTCTTATCGGGCAATACGGAAATATTCGCCTGCATCCCGGACGTGGTGTCGGCAGCAATTCCAAGTCCTACGGCGACCTTAGCGCGTCTAATAAGACGCGCGGCGCGGTAGACCGCGCCATCTGCGCACGATCGTTCAAGATCGATGCCCGCGCTCCATGCATGTTGGCACTTCATCGAAATGAGGAAAGACATGACGGAAAGCATCGAGACGTCCGACCGCAAGCCCATCAAATTCTCCGAGAAGCTGGAGATGATCGCGGAACTGTGGCAACCGCGCGTGATCGCCGAGATGAACGACTACCAGTTCAAACTCGTGCGCATCGAGGGCGATTTCATCTGGCACGACCACCCCGAGACGGATGAGACGTTCATCGTGCTCGATGGCATCCTGCGGATCGATTTCCGCGATGGATCTGTACAGATTGGCCCTGGCGAGATGTTCGTCGTGCCTCGAGGCGTCGAGCACAAGCCGTTTGCAGAGAGCGAGGTGCGGATGCTGCTGATAGAACCGCGTGGCGTTTTGAACACCGGTCATGCCGGCGGCGAGCGCACAGCGCAGAACGACCGCTGGATCTAGGGCAGGGCTGTCGCGCTGGCGTTTCCTTGATGCCCGCTCGCGTCGTATTCCTGTCAGGCGCCTACAGCGCCGCGCGTCTTATCAGACGCGCAAAGGTCGCTGTAGCACTTTGAATGGCTGCCTGTTTTTATCCTTAAATCAAATAGGATTTGAGGAAACATGCAGTAGTGATCACCCGCGCCTGATCGGCAATGCCGATGCTAGAAGGGGCAGGCCGGGCCGACGGCCAGGCAGGCACGGGCGAAATCGGCCCCCGGATCAGTGCAATGCTGGTGTAATGAAATCAGTAGAGTTTGCCGCCAATGCTCCAACGATGAGGATTGGCGTCATCCCATGTGTTTTCTCAGGATCGGTCTGCTGGCATGTCACCTGCTCGGGGCGTCATCCCAGATGGAACACAGCCGCCTCGAAGCGAGCGGCGACGATCGCTTTGCACTCGAGCGACAGTTCGTTCAGTATCGCCCGGATCCCTGCCGCGACGGGCGTTTCAGTGACGGCCGGCCGCGCAGCTGCGCGGAGCTTCGCCGCTGGCTTGACGACGGCGGCGACCCCGGCTGGCGAAAGCACCGGGAGGGATTGAGTTGGGCCGAGCGTCGCCGGCGGATCTGCACCGACGGACGTTTCAGCGATGGCCATGCGCATACCTGCGACGAGCTGATGGAGCGATACCATCCGCAGGACGAGGATTAGAACATTTCCTGAGATAACCCCCTGCCGTATTGCATCCCTCCGATTTTCTGGAAAGTGGTCGAAAAATAATGGTCTTTCATCAAGCTAGCTCTTCATCGCCGCTACGATACTTGGTCTCCATCCTGTTGTGGCCGGCGCTTTATTTCGGCGGACTGGCCGCAGCCGGATTGGCTTTTGCCACATCCTCGCCGGTGCCCTGGTTCAACGTCGTCTACCTCTCGGTGGTGGCGATCATCGCGCTGTTCGAGCGCATCATGCCCTATGAGCCGACCTGGCTTGCTCCGGATGGCGAGACGCTCAACAATCTCGGCCATACGATGTTGACGAAGGGGATCGTGCAGATCGCGGCGGCGTTCGGTGCATCCTTTCCATTACTGGTCGCCATTTTCGCGCAGCCGTTCTTCGGGTCGCAGCCGCATATCTGGCCGGCACATTGGTCGATGTTCGCCCAGGTCGTGCTCGGGCTGGTCGTTGCCGAGTTCGGGCTCTATGCCGCTCACCGCCTGGCGCATGAGCGGCTTGGGCTCTGGCGCTTCCACGCGCTGCATCACAGTGTCACGCGGCTTTGGGTGCTGAACACCGGCCGCTTTCACGTCGTCGATTCCCTGCTGAAGGTGGGCCTCAGCCAGCTGCCGCTCTATCTGCTCGGGGCGCCGCTGCAGGTCTTCCTCTGGATCGGTGCCGTCACCGCCTTTACCGGCCTTCTGACCCATTGCAATGTCCAGATGCGCACCGGCCCGCTTGACTGGGTCTTCTCGACGCCACGGCTTCACCGCTGGCACCATTCGAAGGACATGGCCGAGGGCAACAGCAACTACGGCGAAAACATCGTGCTTTGGGACCAGCTGTTCGGCACCTACTTCAATCCCGACCGGCCATCCTCCACCGACATCGGCATCACCGGCAAGGTGTCGCGCAGCTTTGTCGGCCAGCTGGTGCAGCCTTTTTCAAAGAGCGGCGCGCGCCAGATCTTGGGGCGAAAGCCGAGCGGCGATTAACGGCGCCCGGAAAACGTGTTGGCGAAACATGCCGGCGTCGACGCCGTGCAGATCAGGCGGGCGCGGCGGCTGCAAGTCCTGCCATGGCCGGCCGTCGCGTGCCGTCCGACACCGAGAAGCGCAACCGGTACTCCCGCGGCGACAGGCCGAGGATCTTGCGGAAGATCTTGCGGTAGGCGTTGGTGTCGTCGTAGCCGCTCTGCCAGGCAACCTGCTCGATCGACAGGTGCGAGCGCTCGAGCAGGTCGCGTGATTTGGCGATCCTCAACCGCTGGCAATATTCCGTCGGGTTGAAGCCGGTCGCCTTCTGGAAGCGCCGGAGAAAAGTGCGGTCGCCGAGCCCGGCGCGCTCAGCCATCATCTGCAGCGTCACGCCCTTGGTGTTGGCGCCGTGCAGCCAGTGCTGGATTTTCAGGATCGTGCTGTCGCCGTGGTCGAGCTTGGGCGCAAAGACGCTGTAGTAGCTCTGTTCGCGGGCACCGGGATCGATGATCATGAAGCGGGCGGTTGCCAGCATCACATTGGTTCCAAGGAACCGGTCGACGAGTTTCAGCCCCAGATCGATCCAGGCCATCATGCCACCGGCAGTGATGATATCGCCTTCGTCGATCAATAGCTTGTCGGTATCGACACGGACATCGCGGTAGCGATCGGCGATCAGGTCCTGGTGCGACCAATGGGTGGTGATCGTGCGACCTGCGGCGAGCCCGGATTCCGCCAGCAGATAGGCGCCGCCGCAGACCGAGCAGACAGTGGTGCCACCGGCATGCTGCTCGCGCACGAAGGCGGGCAGCTGGCCCATGCGCCCGCCTACGGGCAGCTCCGCCAGCGTCGGCGGCAGGATCAGCGCGACGAGACCCGAGGAGGGGCCGGGGTGGGTGTCGAGCGTCTTTTCGACCGAGCCATCCTCCTGAAGCTGCCAGTGGCTGACGCGGATGCGAGGTGCGCGTGCGCCGCCCTGTTCTGTCGCCTGCATGCCGGCCACCTGGAACATGTCGGTCAGCCCATGGACCGCCGACTTCAGCGCGCGCGGATAAACGACGATGCCGATCTCCGCCGGTTCGCTTTCGAGTGGTTTTGTCACTTCTGCCCCCCATCGTTGTCAGCTTTGCCGGTCGAGAGGGTAGGCCGGTCATTCTATCAATTCAACCAGCGCTCCGGAACGGAGATCGCCGGTCAACCGAGATGGAAGAGGGCAGGACAATGATTGAAGCAGAAGCAGTTTCCACAGCAGTCTCCACTGGCCTTTCGCGCCGCACAGTTCTTTCGGCTGCCTTTGGCGCCGCGGCCACAGCCGCCGCCGTTCCAGCCGTCATTCGCCCGGCGAAAGCCGAAACCGCATCAAGCACCACATCCGACACATTGGGAGTAACGACCATGGGCAGCCGCATCATCACCCGCGATGGCGTCGAGATCTACTACAAGGACTGGGGCTCAAAGGAGAGCCCGGTGGTCGTGCTCAGCCACGGCTGGCCATTGTCATCGGACAGCTGGGAGGCGCAGGCCTTCCACCTCGCCAGTAACGGCTTCCGCGTCATCACCCATGACCGGCGCGGCCATGGCCGCTCCTCTCAGCCCTGGGACGGCAACGACATGGATCACTATGCCGACGATCTTGCCGACCTGATCAATGCGCTTGATCTGAAGGACATATTCCTCGCCGGGTTCTCCACCGGCGGTGGCGAAATCACCCGCTATATCGGCCGTCACGGAACAAGCCGTATCGCCAAGGCCGGATTGATCTCGGCGGTGCCGCCGCTGATGGTCAAGACCGACAGCAATCCCGGAGGGCTGCCGAAGGAGGTGTTCGACGGGTTGCAGGCGGCAAGCCTGAAGGATCGCTCCAAGCTCTATCGCGATATCGCCTCGGGTCCGTTCTTCGGCTTCAACCGGCCGGGTGCCGTGGCTTCGCAGGGCATGATCGACAGCTTCTGGCTGCAGGGCATGATGGGCGGGCACAAGAACACCTATGACTCGATCGTCGCCTTCTCGCAGACCGACTTTACCGAGGACCTGAAGAAGTTCGACGTGCCGACGCTGATCATCCATGGCGACGACGACCAGATCGTGCCGATCGATGCGGCCGCCCGCGCTTCGAAGCAGCTGGTGCCGAGCGCCACCCTGAAGGTTTATCCCGGCGCGCCGCACGGCATCACCGACACCCACAAGGACCAGCTCAACGCTGACCTGCTCGAATTTGCACGGTCTTGACCCTCGGCCCCCGGCCGGTGCCGCGGAAACGCGCTGCCGGCCGGTTGCTCTCGCTCAAAACAGAAGGAACCGATCCATGACCTGCACAGACGACAAAACCTCCGGCCTCAACCGCCGTTCCTTTCTCGCCGGCTCCGTAGCGGGCGCTGTATTGCCGCTGCTGCCGAAGGGCGTTTACGCCGCAGACACCCACCGCTTCACCCATGGGGCTTTCGATATCGCCGTCGTCAGCGACGGCTTCCTGACGCTGCCGGTCAGCATCGTGCTACCGGATGCGGCGCCGGAGGAGCGCGACGGAATCATGCGCCGGCTCGGCGGCACGCCTGAGGGCGCACCCTTCCACACCAACATCCCGTTCATCCGCACCGGCAGGGACCTGATCGTCGTCGACAACGGATCGGGCGGCAATTTCCAGGCGAGTGCCGGCAAGCTTGCGGCCAATCTGGCGACTGCAGGTATTAATCCGGCGGATGTGACCAAGGTGGTCTTTACCCATGCCCACCCGGATCATGCCGGCGGCACGGTCGGGGCAGACGGCAAGCTCACCTTTCCGAATGCGCAATATTTCGTCTCGGAGCGCGAATGGGCATTCTGGACGAACCCCGACTACGAGAAGGTCATGCCGAAGGCGCTGCACGGCTTTGCCCGCGGTGCGCAGCGCGATCTTTTCGCGGTCAAGGAGCGCCTGACGCTGGTCAAGCCGGGCGACGAGATCGTGACCGGCATGCAGGTGCTCGACACGCGCGGCCACACGCCGGGCCATATCTCGCTGGAACTTGCCGGCGACAACGGGCTCGTCATCTCAGGCGATGCGGCAACCAGCAATATTGTCTTCTTCGAGCACCCGGACTGGCACTTCGGTTTCGATACCGATCCGGAGCAGGCGCTGAAAACCCGCAAGACGCTGATCGACCGGGCAGCAACGGAAAAGCTGACGCTGCTCGGCTACCACTGGGGCTATCCCGGCATCGGGCGGGCCGAACGGAACGGTGCCGCGTATCGCTTCGTCGCGGGCGCGTAGGGGGCGAGGCCGCTGTCGCCACCAGGCGCAATGGCCAACGTTGGATCAGGGGTTCTTGCCATGGCAATGCCTAAACCGTCCTCATCTCTGTGCTTGTCACAGAGATCTCGCGCAGTTCCGTAGGAACTGCGGGACCAGCCCAAGTCTTTGGGCTGAAGGGTCTTTTGACTCGACAGACGTCGGGTCGCTGGATTCCGGCACAAGGCCGGAATGAGGGACTGGGGATGTTCCTACGCTCAAAGCAGGCCTGTCAGCTGCCAGGCCAGGGCGGCGCCTTGTTGTGGCGCCGCCTCTCTTGGCTCAAAGCTGAAGCTCGCTGTCCTTGATGTCGCTGATCGGCGACAGCATTTCCAGCTTCAGCGGGCGGGCCTCGCGCTTCTCAGTGGCGATGCGCGGCCAATCGGGATTGGCGAGCGCGCCGCGACCGAGCGCGATCATATCGGCGCCGGCCTGCAGCACCTGCTCGGCGCGGGCGATATCGTGCAGACCGCCATTGGCAATGACGAACAGATCGGGCGCATGCTGGCGGGCAAGGGAGACCAGCGATCTGCCGCCGGAAGCAAAGGCCGGTTGCCAGGCTTCGAACTCAGTCACGTGTACGAAGTCGGCGGGACTGGTGGCCAGCGCCTTGAAAACGATGGCAGCACCTTCTTCGCCCTCCGCCCATTTATGTAAGGGGTCGTTGACCTTGCCCTGGGACAGGCGGATGCCGACGGGCACCTTATCGCCGACGGCGCTGCGAACCGCGTCCAGCACTGCGAGGCTCAGGCCCAACCGCTTGCCGATGTCGCCGCCCCAGCGATCCTGCCGCCGGTTGGTGTAATCGGTGAAGAACTGGTCGAGCAGATAGCCGTTGGCGCCATGGATCTCGATGCCGTCGAAACCGGCGACATCGATGGAAAGCCTGGCGGCTTGCGCAAAGCCTGATATCGCTTCGGCAATCTCCGTCCCATCCATCTCCCGCGGCTCGGCATAGAGACCCTCACCGTGGTAGGAGACCATCTGTTTGCCTCTCGGCTGCAGTGCCGAGGGTCCGACTGTGTCGCTGCGGAAGCGATTGCCCTGGGCGAGCGCACCGCCATGCATAAGCTGGGCAAAGATGCGGCCGCCCGCGGCGTGCACCGCATCGACGACCGCCTTCCAGCCTTCCGCCTGTTTCCGGTCGGCAAGTCCCGGTTGGTCCCTATAGGTTTGCGCATAGGCCTTGTCGGGATAGATGCCTTCAGTTGTCAGGAGGCTGAAGCCGCCCTTTGCGAAGCGCCGGTAGTAGTGCGCCATCCTTTCGGTCGGTACGCCCTCGGCAGTGGCGCTGATGCGGGTCATCGGCGCGACGGAAAGCCGGTTGCCGAAGGCCAGCCCTTTGAGCGTCGTTCCGGTCAGGATCGGCGAGGCGACCGTGCTGTGCGCGTTCATCTCAACGATCCTCGGTCAGCGCAATCGCCTCGATCTCGATCATCGCCTTCGGCGAATAGAGCGAGGAGACCTCGATGATGCTGTCGGCGGGATAGGGTGCCGAGAACCATTTGCGGCGCAGCTCGACGATCTTCCCGAAGTTTTCCATCGAGCGCAGGAAGATCGTTACCTTCACGACCTTGGAAAGGCTGGAGCCGGCAGCAGTCAGGACGCGGTCGAGATTGCGGAAGGCCTGCTCGGCCTGACGGTCGAAATCGTTCTCACCGACGATTTCGCCATCGTCGCCGATTGCGGCCTGGCCGGAGACGAAGACGAAACCGTTGGCCTTGATCGCCTGCGAAAGCAGGAATGGCGCGTAAGGATCGGGCTTGGTGATGACCTGTTCGAGAAACACGGGGAATCCCTCTATGCTTGAGTTCAACTCAGCTTGGCGGCGTTGCCTTGGCTGCTGAACTCAATATGATGAGGCTTCGCCCGGCTGACAAAAGACCATTTTTCAGCCGACAGATGAATTCAAGTCATTTGTTGCCGTCATGAGAAAATTGCCGCCGCTCGGCGCATTGCGGGTTTTCGAAGCGGCCGCCCGCCGCTTGAGCTTCAAGCAGGCGGCCGACGAGCTGAACGTGTCGGCGACGGCCGTCAGCCATCAGATCCGCCAGCTTGAAGATCTGCTGGAGCTGAAGCTGTTCGAGCGCGGCACGCGCCAGGTGCGGCTGACGCCGGCTGGGCAGACGCTGTTTCCGGTGCTACGCGATGGGCTCGACCGCTTCGAGCAGGCGATCGGCGAACTGCGCCGCAGCCGTGACACCAAGGTGGCGCGGCTCACCTCAACCGTCGCCTTCGTCGCCAAGCGGCTGGCACCGCTCGCCGGCAGCTTTCGCGACGCTCATCCGGACTGGAACCTGCGCCTCGACGCCTCGAACAGGACGGTGGATCTGGATGCCGATGCCGACGCGGCCATCCGCTATGGCGACGGGCAGTATCCCGGCCTGCTTTCCGAGCCGCTTTTCGCCGATCGTTTCGCGCCGGTCTGTGCGCCGCGGTTGGCGCCGATGTCCCTCGATGCGCTGCGAGAGGCGACACTCATTCACTTCGATTGGGGGCCGGCGCGGCGCGACGACGAGCGGGCGCCGGTCTGGCGGCAATGGCTGAGGCACGCAGGCGTCACCGATATCGACCCGGCTGGCGGCCTCTCCTTCACCGACGAGATCCATGCGGTGCAATCGGTCGTGGCCGGGCAGGGCATCGGTCTCTTGAGCCTGACCCTGGTTGCCGAGGAACTTGCCTCCGGCATACTCGTCCAGCCGTTTGCACTGTCGCTCGAAAGCTACCGCTACGATCTGGTCTATAGTCCGCGGGCTGCCGAGCGGCCGGCAACGCAGGTGCTGAGGGATTGGGTACTGCAGCAGTTCAACGGCGGAAGCCAGTAAGAGGCGAGGCAGCCGATCGCCTCGGCAAGCTCAATTGCCGCAAGGTAGGCCCCGCAATCAGTCGAAGTCACCGAAGACGTCGAGGCTCCTCCAGCGGCGGCTGACGAGGCGCAGCGAGCGATCCGGTTCGATCACGTAGGTCTCAAAGACCTGACGGCCGAATTGGTCGAAGAACTGGTGCGGCACGATACTGCCGACCGGCGCCTTCTTCAACTTGGTGCGAGGCTGGCCGCCATAGGTGATGCTGCCGGGGATCGGCTGAAGGTTCGGCGAGTAGCCGTAGGTCTGAACACCAGTGGTGCAACCACTGAGAAGGAGGACGACGGAAAGGGCGGCAAGAGCATGTTTCATATCGATGGTCCTCGACTATGCAGAAGGCGGATCGGAGTTCTGCCCGACGCCATGCGCAACTTCCAGGGCGTTACGACTTACTTTGGCGCCTGCGGGCGATAATCCAGCACCTTTCTCTAAAGTGTAGCGCTTCAACGGAAATTTCCAAGTTTCCGTGCGGCGATTGCCGATGGCGACAGGACCCTCGGTGGCCGCGTGTCTCATTAGACGCGCAAAGCTCGCTGTAGCACTTTGAATTGCTGCATGTTTCTACGCTTCTTCGCGGGTGAGGCCGTCGCGCAGCATCTGGACCTTTTCGTTGAGATCGATCATCTCGGGCACGGTAAATCCGGAACGACGCAGCAGCGTGTCGGTGAGGCATGCGGTCTTGGGGTGAAGCTCCTTGCCCTTCTCTGTCAGGAAAACCTCGACCAGCCGTTCGTCGACGGTGCTTCTGCGTCTTGAAAGGAAACCGGCCGCCTCGAGCCGCTTGACTGCCGGGGTGATGGTGCTCGGTTCCAGGCCGAGCCGATCGGCAATCGCCGATATGCTCAAGCCGTCCTGTTCCCACAGTGTACTGACGGCCAGATACTGCGTGTAGGTGACGCCGAGCGCGTCCAGCATCGGCTTGTAGGCGCGATTGATGGCGATCGCTGCCGAGTAGATCGAGAAGCAGAGCTGGCTGTCGAGCGGAAGCGGTGCGGGTTCGGTCATGGTCGTCTCCAATATTTAAGTCCGTGGCTTTTCATGAGCTTAGCACGAAAACCATTATTGCGATAATAAAATGCTGGACAGGTGATCGCGTAAGGCATATCTAATGATTACCGCGATAACAACTATCGCGCTAACAAATTAAGGAGTTGCGCAAATGTTGAAGACATCTCTGCTTGCCGCCGCCGCCTCGCTCACCCTGGCCGCCACCGGCACCACCGCGTTTGCCGCTGATGCAGGCGCAAAGAACGTCGTTCTCGTCCATGGCGGTTTCGTCGATGGCGCCGGCTGGAAGGGTGTCTACGACATCCTGAAGAAGGACGGCTACACCGTCAGCATCGTCCAGAACCCGACGACCTCGCTTGCCGCCGACGTCGCTGCCACAAGGCAGGCGATCGACAAGGCTGATGGATCGGTGGTGCTGGTCGGGCATTCCTATGGCGGCGTCGTCATCAGCGAAGCCGGCACCCATGAGAAGGTGCAGTCGGTCGTCTACATCGCCGCGTTCGCCCCGGATAAGGGCGAGTCGGTCTCGTCCTTGATTGCCAACCCGCCGGCCGGCGCGCCGGTGCCGCCAATCCTGCCGCCGGTCGATGGCTTCCTGTTCCTCGACAAGGCAAAGTTCGCCGCATCGTTTGCTGCTGACGTCGATGCCGAGACGGCCGCCTTCATGGCAGACTCCCAGGTTCCGTGGGGCGTCGAAGCGCTGGCCGGCGCCGTCACCGAGCCTGCTTGGAAGACCAAGCCGAGCTACTATCTGGTTGCGGGTGAAGATCGCATGATCCCGCCGGCTGCCCAGCAGATGATGGCCAAACGCGCCGGCTCAACCGTCGTCGAAGTGCCCGGCAGCCACGCCGTCTATGTCTCCAATCCGAAGGCGGTCGCCGATCTCATCGAGAAGGCGGCGGAAACCGCCAACTGATCGTCGGCGACGAACGACACAGCAACAATCGACCAACACAGGGCCGGGAGAGGGATCTCCCGGCTCTAAAGCGCGTCGCGATCTCCAGGATTCGCTTGCTGCCCTTTAAGCTCTTGTTTTTGCGCATGTCGTCATCACAAAGCCGCTGCGCACTTTTGCACGACATGCTCTAGATTGCCGACATACCCCAGAGAATCCTGTCTAACGGGAGGCTCACCCAGTTCTCCCTCATTCCGGCCCTGTGCCGGAATCCAGCGAGCTGACGTCTGTCAGGTCGAAAGACCTTTCAGCCCAAGGACTTGGGCTGACTGGATTCCTGTGACGGGCACAGGAATGAGGGTGCTTTGAGCGCCGTGAAGGCGCCCGAATGTCGAACAGGTCATATGGATGACTTTGTCATCAGTCTGAGGGGCGGGAGAGGGATCTCCCGGCCGTGTTTGCTGGGCAGGACCTTCCGTCTTCCGAACGGCCCGGCGGCAACATGCAGCTTGCCCACAGCTTCGCCGTTGATGGCCACGCTGGCCCATTGGTACAAGCCTTCCACCGTCAGCTGTGGGAAGAGGGCAGGTTGCGAGTTCGCCGCGCCAACCCGATGCGTTTCGCGCTCATACCCAGATTTGTCGCTGCGGCGAATTCCGATTTGGCGAAACATGCGGTAGTCCTTGGGTGAACTTCCCGTCGGATTGTGCGTCAGGCCCCAAGCGCCTGTCGCGCGCTCTGCTGTCGCCCAGTCCTTCTGCCGAACCCAGGTATTGCATGACCGCCGAACAGTCCCTCGCGTTTATAGTCATCGGCGCCATGATGGCATTCTTCATCTGGGGGCGGTTTCGATATGACGTGATTGCCTGTTCCGCCCTGATGCTTTCGGTCGCCGTTGGCATCGTGCCTTTCGATCACGCCTTTGATGGTTTCAGCGACGATATCGTCATCATCGTCGGTAGCGCCCTTATCGTCAGCGCCGGGGTGGCGCGCTCCGGTGTCGTGGATGCGGCGATCCAGCGGTTTCTGCCGAACATTTCCTCGGTCCGGGCGCAGCTTGCGCTGCTGGTCATCACGGTCACGGTGCTTTCCGCCTTCATCAAGAATATCGGCGCGCTGGCGATCATGATCCCGGTGGCGTTCCAGTTTGCCCGCCGTTCCGGCGTCCAGCCCTCGGTGTTCCTGATGCCGATGGCCTTCGGCTCGCTGATCGGCGGGCTGATGACCCAGGTCGGAACCTCGCCCAATATCGTCGTTTCGCGCGTGCGCCAGGAGTTGACGGGCGAGAGCTTCACCATGTTCGATTTCACCCCCGTCGGCGCCACGCTTGCTGCCGTCGGTGTCGTCTTCCTGCTGTTTGCCTACAAGCTGGTGCCGCAGCGCACGAGCCAGCATGTCTCGGTGCAGGCGGCGATCGAGATCACAGACTATACCTCGGAGGCGGTGGTTGCCGCCGGTACGCCCATGATCGGCAAGTCGCTGAGCCAACTCGTCAAGATTGCCGACGGCGGTGCCGTCGTCACCGCGATGTTCCGGCGCGGCCTGCATGTGGCGCCATTGCCTGACGTCAAGCTCGAGGCCGACGATATCCTGCTGCTCGAAGGCGGGCCGGATGCGCTCGATCGTATCGTCTCGCAGGCCAAGCTGAAGATCTCCGGCGACCGTTCGCCGTCATCCAGCGAAAAGACCGGCGCGGAGATCGAGGCGGTCGAGGCTGTGATCGGCGGCGGCTCGCCGCTCGAAGGCATGACCGCGCAGCGCCTGGCGCTGTTCAGCAACCACAACATCAACCTGCTTGCCGTCAGCCGGCAGGGCGAGCGGCTGAAGCAGCGGCTCGGCAACATTCGCTTAAGGGCCGGCGATATCGTCGTGCTGCAGGGCGCGCGCCGTGAACTGCCGTCGTTCCTGCAGGACTTCGGCTGCCTGCCGCTGGCGCAGCGCGAGATCCTGCTTGGCACCATCCGCAAGGCGACGCTGCCGCTCCTCGTTCTTGCCGCCGCCATGGGCTCGACGGCCGTCGGCCTCGTGCCGATCCCGATCGCCTTCTTCGCCGCGGCCCTTGCCATGGTGATCTTCCGCATCATTCCGCTGCGCGACGTCTACCGGTCGGTCGACGGGCCGATTTTGGTGATGCTGGCAGCGCTGATCCCGGTCAGCGATTCGCTGCGCACGACAGGGGGCACCGACGTGATCGCCAGCTGGCTCGGCACGATTGCCGCGGGCCTGCCGCCGGCCGGGGCGCTGACGCTGATCCTGCTCGCCGCCATGGCAGTGACGCCGTTCCTCAACAATGCCGCGACCGTCCTGGTCATGGCGCCGATCGCCGCCAGTTTCGCGACCACGCTTGGCTACCGCCCCGAAGCCTTCCTGATGGCGGTTGCCATTGGCGCAGGCTGCGATTTCCTGACCCCGATCGGCCACCAGTGCAACACGCTGGTCATGGGCCCGGGCGGCTACAAGTTCAGCGACTATCCGCGCCTCGGCCTGCCGCTTTCGGTGGTGATTGTCATCGTCAGTGTGCCGGCGCTGATCGCCGTCTGGCCGCTGCGCTAATCGCCTTCCTAAAGGTAGTTGCTTCCTCTAACGGCAATCGGACCGGACCCCAGACGTCACTTCACAGCGACGACGACTTTCCCCTTGGCACGCCCCGTTTCGACATAGTCCAGCGCCTCGTTGGTCCTCTCGAACGGGAAGACCCGATCCACTACCGGTCGTATGGCACCTGTGTCGATCAGGGAGGTGATCTGACCAAGCTGCCCACCGTTGGCCGTCATGAAGTGGAAGGAGTAGCTGATCCTTCGGCGCTTCGATTTTCTCCTGATGCCGAAACTCAGCAGGCGCATGACCTGTTGAAGCAGCCAGCCAGAACCGTTCTGCCGCGCGAAGTCCGGATCGGGCGGACCGGAAATCGAAATCAGCTTCCCGCCCGGCTTCAGAACAGCAAGGGATTTCTCCAGCGTTTCCCTCCCTAGGCTGTTCAGCACGACGTCATAGCCCTGCAGCACTTTCTCGAAGTCATCCTTCTTGTAGTCGACGACGACGTCTGCGCCGAGACTTTTCACAAGAGCGATATTTGGTGTGCTCGTGGTCGTCGCCACATATGCCCCAAGATGCTTGGCAAGCTGGATCGCGATCGCGCCCACACCACCGGAGCCGGCATGGATCAGGACCTTCTGTCCCTTTTGCAAGTTGGCCCGCTCGACAAGCACCTGCCATGCTGTCAGGGCAACAAGCGGAATGGATGCGGCCTCGTTCATACTCAGATTGTTCGGCTTCATCGCTACATCGGCCTCGTCCATGGCGATGTACTCTGCAAATGTCCCGATGCGATCCTGGGCCGGGCGTGCATAGACCTCGTCACCAGGCTTAAATCGCCGGACATTGGCCCCGACCCTGACCACCACGCCCGCTACATCGTTGCCCAGCACCAGTGGAAGGCGGTAGGGAAGGATGACCTTGAACTCTCCGTCCCTGATCTTATTGTCCAAGGGGTTCACGCCGGCGGCATGAATCTCAACCATGACATCGTTCTCACGCAACTCCGGCTGTGGGCCTTCGCCGAGCCGGAGAGCGCCGCCTTTCAGATAGCGATCGATCAGGAATGATTTCATCAGACTAACTTTCGTTTCTATGGTGAGCCGGCAGCGCCAGCAGTGCGGCGGCGACAGCTCAATCGGGAAGTCTGCTGAACTTCCGAAGGTTCTTGTCGACGATGGACTCGGGCAGGAAGCGACGCATGAAACGGACTTGTCCTGCAGCTTTTCCGGCGGTGTAGCGTCGTTTGGGCGATGCCGCATTGGCGGCCCTTACGACGGCTTCGGCGACCACCTCGGGTGCATCGCCCTTCGCGACGATGTCGCGCATCAGCCTCTCCGCGTCGGCGCGAACCGTGTCGTAAACGGCAAGCGGGCGGTCCGGTCGCGTGATGTTCTCTTCGAAGGATGTGCGGGTTACGCCGGGCTCGACAAGCACGATGCGGATGCCTTGCGTTCGCACTTCGTGGTCAAGAGACTCCGAATAGCCTTCGATGGCATGTTTGGTCGATGCGTAGAGCGCATTGTAGGGGGCGGGGATCAGCCCGAGTATGGAGCTGAGGTTGACGATCCGTCCTCGATGCTGCCGTCTCATCGTGGGCAGCACCGCATTTGTCATGCGTATGATGCCGAACACGTTTACGTCGAAGACGGCTTTCGCCTGTTTCGTCGTGGATTCCTCAGCGCCGCCGAGCAGTCCGATCCCGGCATTGTTGACAAGAAGATCAATCCGTCCTGCGCGACTTAGAACCTCGTCGACGGTTGTCTGCACCGATGCGTCATCGGTTACATCGCAGATCAGCATCGTGATCCCGTCCGGGGTATCGGGCATCGGCTTTCGGCTGGTACCGAAGACACGGTAGCCATCGTGCCGCAGCGCTCGTGCTGTCACCAACCCAATGCCTGAGGAAGCGCCCGTGACCAGGGCAATGCCGCGTTCTGTCTTGCTCATCGGCTTGTGCTTTCATTTTATCATGGAATATCGCTGAACATTCAGTTACTATTAAATTAGTAGTTAGTCACTATCAAAAAGATACTAACATGAAAAATCTGTCGAGCCAGCCATGCCTGATCGCCAGGAGCCTTGCGCTTGTGGGGGATGCCTGGAGCATGCTGATCATGCGAGATGCCCATGCGGGCCTGACCCGCTTCGATGATTTCCGCAAAAGTCTTGGTATCGCGCCGACGATGCTGACGGGGCGGCTTTCAGCGCTGACGGAGGAGGGGCTGCTGGAGAAACGCCGCTATTCCGATCGTCCGCCACGAGACGAATATGTCCTGACCGAAGCTGGCCAAGACTTCCTGCCGGTTCTGTTTGCCATCGGCGCGTGGGGACGCAAGCATCGCGGCGGGGGCGAGGTAACCCGGTTCTTCGACGCCGAGACCGGAACGGAGATCGATCCCGTCACCATCGACCGGGCGACCGGCGCTCCAGTCGGGACACGTCCCATTCGTATCGCCGCACCGGAATGAGGCACCCCAGGCAGATGAAGTATCGCCTGACAACGCCTCTTGAAATCGCTTCCAGCACAGAGTTGCCGGTCCGTTGGTCGAGCAATGTCTTATGACCGTCGCCGGCAAACGCTGATGCCAGATTAATAGGTCCGGTTGACAGTCGCGATCGATCGTCCTGATGGCGTGAGAAGTGCTCTGCCAATGTGCGTCGCAGGCATCATTCGTTAGCTTGTGTTGTATTATGATATTACATAACAGATGAATATGAAAATATGCCGCATGTTGATATGCCAATGCCGCACCTTTGCGGTAAACGTCGGAAGCTGCTGGAACAATGACGGCCCGACTGCTTAGGTGGCAACGCCTTCCAGCGTCATGATCCGCGTCTTGGCGCAGCGCTCTCGGATCGCCTTGAGGCGTTGATACGCCGGCGAGTTGTACCACTCGAGCAAGGAGTGCATGTCCGGGAACTCGACAATGACGAGCCGGTGCGGCTCCCAGTCTCCCTCGAGCACCCGGGTAGCGCCACCGCGCCCCAAATATCGGCCACCATAGCGCGCCTCCGTTGCCGGCACTTCCCGTATGTATTCTTCAAAGGCCGCGGCATCGGTGACCTCGACATCCGCAATCAGATAGGCGGCCATGGCAGATCTCCTTTTCCACACAGGCGCCATCGAAGGATACGCCCGTTGGTCGGTGCGGGCGAGTTGGTCAACATATTTTTGTGTTGAATAATGTTATGTTATCACATAACAAATGCGCATGAAAAAATGCGACATGTTGATAGGCCAAGGCCGTGCTGTCGCGGCGGTTGTCACCTCCGCCGAAGTGTGCGACGAAGGCTTTGATGGTGCTGCAACCGCGACAATGCGGAAGCGGCTGAAAAGGGAACACGGAGCGGACGACCCAAATGGGGCCGAAACCGTGGCTGCCCCCGCAACTGTGAGCGGAAAGCGCATTCACACCATGTCACTGGCGATCAGCCGGGAAGACGTGGATGCGCCGCGACCCGCGAGCCAGGAGACCTGCCATCGAACCGATCAACCACAACGGACGGGGTGTTCCGATGGAAAAGAACTGGTTTTTGCGCGACGGTCATCCGTCATCATGCCGCGTTGCCACATTCTCTCCGGACCAATCCGGAGGAGAAGAGACATGGCCAATCCGGTTTCCCGACAGCACACGATAACGGTCTGCACCGATTGCCGTTTCACCGGCGGCCCATGCCGTCCGGGAGCGGATCTGATCCAGCGGCTGAACCGCAGTATTGCCGCGCTCGGCGAGCCGCTCGACCGGGATTTCTCCATTACTGGGACGGTCTGCATGGCCGCGTGTACCAGGCCTTGCACCATCGCTTTCCAGGCAACCGGCAAGGCGACCTACCTCTTTGGCGATATCTCGCCCGAGGAGGATATCGATGATCTCGTCTCGTTCGCGACCACCTATGCCGGAAGGGGCGATGGCATGACGCGGGCGGCCGAGAGGCCGCGCGGGCTCAACGGCAAGACGCTGGCGCGCATCCCGGCAGCGATGCTGGTCTCCGAAGACATCGGCTGGCATTTCCAATGATGGCGCGGGGAGGGACGAGCCGATGAGCTGCACCGCGACAGGGGCCGGGCTTCGGGTCCACGCCCTGGATTGGGGACCGCGCCCGGACCTGCGGCTGGTCCGCGAGATCGACTTTGCCATTGCGCCCGGCAGCCGGCTTGCCATTCTCGGGCCGAACGGTGCCGGCAAGACCTCGCTGCTGCGCTGCCTCTATCGCTCGGCCCAGCCGATAGCGGGCGCAATCGAGGTCGATGGCGTCGACATCTGGGCGATGACGGCGCGCGAGGCGGCAAAGATCATTGCCGTCGTGCTGCAGGAAATGCCGAGCGACTTTCCCTTCAGCGTGCGCGACGTGGTGATGATGGGCCGCATCCCCCGGCGTGAGGGCATGAGCGGCTGGACCGCGAGGGACCGCGAGACGGTTGCGCACGCGCTCGAGCATCTCGATCTCACCCACCTTGCCGGGCGGCAATTCGCGACGCTTTCGGGCGGCGAGAAGCAGCGGGTGCTGATCGCCCGGGCGCTTGCCCAGCAGCCGCGCATCATCATTCTCGACGAGCCGACAAACCATCTCGATATCCGCCACCAGCTCGAAATTCTCGAGTTGTTGCAGACGCTGCAGCTGACGATCGTCACCACGCTGCACGACATCAACCTGGCAGCCGAGTTCGCGACCGATGTGGCGATCCTGACGGAGGGACGCATGACGGCCTTCGGCCCGCCCGAAGACGTGCTCAACCCACAAGCGCTTTCCGCCGCCTTCGGCGTCACCGCCACTGCCCACAACAATGCCGTTTCGAGCGGCGCACGCTTTTCCTTTTCACTTGCTCGACAGGAACTGATTTCATGAAGACCTTCATTGCCCATTCCGCCTTTGCCCTGCTGGTTCTGGCGGCAACGCCGGCGCTCGCCTATCCCGTGACCGTCAAGAGCTGCAACCGCGAGGTGACCTTCGATTCAGCACCGAAGCGCGCCGTTTCCAACGACGTCAACCTCACTGAAATGATGCTGGCTCTGAAATTGCAGGACCGCATGGTCGGCTATACCGGCGTATCCGGCTGGAAGACGCTGGACGAAAAGCTGCGCGAAGGCGTCAAGGCGCTGCCGGAGCTTTCGGAAAAATATCCGACCAAGGAAGTGCTGCTCAATGCCGACGCCGACTTCTACTTCGCCGGCTGGAACTACGGCATGAAGGTCGGGGGCGAGGTGACGCCGGAAACGCTCGAACCCTTCAAGATCAACGTCTATGAGCTGACCGAATCCTGCATTCACGTCATGGCCAAGGGCAAGCCTGTCATGGACGACATGTTCGTCGATATCCTCAATCTCGGCCGCATCTTCGGCGTCGAGGATCGGGCGCAGGCGCTGGTCGACGGTTATCGCCGCGATCTCGACAAGATCACTGCAGACACCGGCGGCATCGAACGCCCGACCCGCGTCTTCGTCTATGATTCCGGCGAGGAGAAGCCGTTCACGTCAGGCCGGTTCGGTATCCCGACGGCAATGATCGAGGCGGCGGGCGGCGTCAACGTCATGGACGACATCGAGAAGAGCTGGACCGAGATTTCCTGGGAGCCGGTGATCGACAAGAACCCTGAGGTGGTGGTGATCGTCAACTATGGCGAGGTCACCGCCGAGCAGAAGATCGCCTTCATGAAGAGCAACCCCGCCTTCAAGAACATCGATGCCGTCAGGAATGACCGCTTCGTCGTGCTCGATTATGTCGAGGCGACACCGGGTCCACGCAACATCGATGCCATTGCGCGCCTTGCCAGGGCCTTTCACGGGCAGGCGATGTAACCGAGGCGGCCTGCGGGAGCATGCCGTTTCGCATGCTCCCGCCTTTCCATTCCAATAATTGACCAGGGACGGACTGTGAAAACCACGACCGCCATTCTCGCGGCGCTGCTGTTGCTGTGCCTGACGATCACTGCCGCCGTCTCATGGGGTTCAGCGCCCATCCCGGTCTCGACCGTCTGGTCGATCATCGCCTCGAAGCTGTCGCCCGGCAGCGTCGACGTCGTCTGGTCGGCGGGGCGCGAAAGCATTGTCTGGGACGTGCGCCTGCCGCGTGTCGTGCTTGCCGGGCTGGTTGGAGCCGGGCTGGCCTTGACCGGCGCCGTGCTGCAGGCGGTTACCCGCAATCCGCTTGCCGATCCGCATCTGCTCGGTGTGTCCTCCGGCGGCGCGCTCGGCGCGATCATCGCGCTACTGCACACCGGACTCATTCTCGGCCTTGCCACGGTGCCGCTGTTTGCCTTTGCCGGCGCGCTGGCTGCGACCGCACTTGTTGCGCTCGTGACAAGGGTGCTCGGCACCAATGCCGACCGGCTGGTGCTATCAGGCGTGGCCGTTGCCTTCACCTTGACGTCTGTCGGCAACCTGATGATTTTCCTCGGGGATCCAAGGGCGGTGCATACGGTGATTTTCTGGATGCTCGGCGGTCTCGGGCTCGCGCAATGGCCGCATCTTGTCTATCCCGCGGTGGTGCTGACAGCCTGCCTCGGCTACCTCGTGCTGAGGGCGCGCGAGATCAATGCGCTTGCCATGGGCGACGAGACGGCAACGACGCTCGGCATTCCCGTTCGCCGGTTCCGCCTCGTCCTCTTCGTCGTCACCGCACTTCTGACCGGGGTCATGGTCGCTTTTTCCGGCGCGATCGGCTTTGTCGGCCTGATGGTGCCGCATTTCGTGCGGCTGTTTGCCGGCAGCGACAATGTCCGGGTCATCCCGCTTTCGGCCTTCGTCGGGGCGCTGGTGCTGATCTGGGCGGACCTCTTTTCCCGCGTCGTCATGGCGCCCGAGGATATGCCGATCGGCGTCATCACCGGGCTTGTCGGCGGCATGGCTTTTATTGCCATTTTGAAGCGTCGCGCGTAAGCCAGCGGCATGGACACGGTGCGATTGCCGCCTATCTGATAGGTCGACCGTCCCCACGGCATGACATGAGGAGCGAATGACCCATCAAGCTGAGGCCTGCACCCCGGATGAAGTGCTGAAATTCTGGTTCGAGGAACTGTCGCTCGACCACTGGTTCAAGCCGTCGCGCGAGCTGGACGAACATTGCTTCCTGCGCTTCCAGGCGTCGCACCTCGCCCTTGCCAGGGAGATCGGCGACATCTGGCGGGCGACGCCGGAAAACCGGCTGGCGGCAATCGTGCTTCTCGATCAGTTGCCGCGCAACATGTATCGGGGGACGCCGCTTGCCTTTGCGACCGACGGCCTGGCGCTCCGGGAAGCCAAGCTCGCCGTCGGCGCCGGCGCCGACATGGCGGTCCGGCCGGAGTGGCGGGCGTTCTTCTACATGCCGTTCGAGCACTCGGAGAACCTGACGGATCAGACGATGGCGGTGAAGCTTTTCACCGAGCTCGGCGATCCCATGTATATCGATTATGCAATCCGGCACCGGGAGGTGATCGAGACCTATGGTCGCTTCCCGCACCGCAACGCCTTCGTCGGTCGGACGTCGACGGCGGCGGAACTGACCTATCTGGCGCAGCCGGGCGCAGGATTCTGACAGTTTTACGGGCTGTGAAGGCATGTTTTACCGTGTCTTTGCATCTTTCCGCCGTCTTTCGTATTCAAACCGCATTGTGACGGCTGCCGGGGCGATTCCGCATCCGGGCGAGGTCTGGGCTTCCGAGGGTTTTGAAATTGCATTTCGTGGCAAAGTTGTTCGCTGTTTCTGTCTGCCTGCTGTCGCTGGCCGGTGCCGGCACTGTCGTGGCGCAAAACGCCCAACCGGTGCAGACGACGACGCAACCCGGCGAGAAGCCCGCTCAAGCTCCGGCAGTGCCTGCCGAGGGCGGCGCGCAGCCTGCCCAGAACACACAACCGGCCGCCGACGGCAAGGCGCAGCCGGCAGCGAACGTGCAGCAGCCTGCAGCGGGTGCTGCCCAACCGGCGCAAAACGCCGCGACGCCAGCGCAGCCGACCGACGCAGCCGTTGCTGCCGAAGCCGGCCAGAGCCAGACGGCGGAGCAACTGGCTCACGCCGGCAAGGAACTGGCGCGGCTGAGGGACCTCATTGCCAAGGCCAGTGACGACGACATTGCGCTTGCCGAGCTCAAGGTGCAGGTCGATGCCGTCGCCAAGCAGATCATCTCGACCTCGATCGCCACGCGTCCGCGGCTGGACGAGATCAAGGCGCGGCTGACCGAACTCGGCGATCCACCGGGCGCGGGGCAGCCACCGGAAGCCGATATCGTCACGGCCGAGCGCAAGCGGCTGCTTGCCGAACGCGGCGAGATCAATGCGCTGACGGGGGAGGCCGAGGGCCTTTCGGTCCAGGCGACGAAACTGTCGAACGGCATCACGGCGACGCGACGCGCGCTGTTTTCCAACACGCTGTTGAAGAACACCGACGTTTCGGTCGAAATGTTCGACGAGGCGCTGTCGGCAACGGCCAATGAAACCAAGGTGCTGTCGCGCAGCACGATGAGCTGGCTGACCTTCGTCTGGAAATACAAGCGGATTCCCTTGCTGACCGCGATCTTCCTGTCGATCTGTGCCGCACTCGTCTTCCTCGTCGGCAGTAACAAGCTGTTTTCACCCTATATCCACCACGACAAGTCGGACGAGGAGCCGAGCTATTTCCGGCGTCTGTCGGTTGCCTTCTGGTCGACATTCATTCCGACCATTTCGACAGGCGCCTTTGCGCTGTCGAGCTTCTTCTTCCTGCACAGTTTCAACGTGCTGCGTTCGGATATCACGCCGATCATCGCGATTGCGCTTGCGGTCACGGTGGTCGGGTTCTTCGTGACCACGCTCGCCAATGCGGTGCTGTCGCCGTCGGACTCGCGCTGGCGCCTCGTGCGCGTGTCGGATCGCGGCGCCAAGGTGCTTTTGGTCACCATCTTCGCCATGGCGCTGGTCAACGGCCTTGACTACATGTTCGGCGGCGTCAGCGAAGCGCTCGGCTCGCCGGTCGTGCTGACGGTGGTGAAGAGCTTCACCGCCTCTGTCATCATCGGTCTGATCATCATTGCTTCGGCCTGGATCAAGCCGACGCTCAAGCACGATGAGCCTTTCGATGCGCCGGGTCGCCCGTGGCCGCGCCTGGTCTCCATCGTTCTGATCCTGACTGGCGCGTCGCTCATCATCGCCGCCGCTACCGGCTATGTCGGCCTGTCCCGCTTCATCGCCACGCAGATCATCATTACAGGCGCGATCCTGGTGATGATGTATATCGGCTTCCTCACCGGCAAGGCGGTCTCGCGCCAGGGGGCGTTCGCCGAAACGGCAGCCGGGCGCTATCTCGAGCGCCGCTTCAAACTTGAACAGGTCGGGCTCGATCAGGTGGGCCTGGTGGCAGGCCTCAGCATTTACGCGCTGGTGACCCTGTTCTTCATTCCGCTGATCCTGCTGCAATGGGGCTTCCAGGTCGCCGACATCGAATCCTGGACCTATCGCGCCATCACCGAGATCAAGATCGGCACCATCACCATCTCGCTCATGGGCATCATGGCGGGCATCCTGTTCTTCATTCTTGGTTACATCGTCACCCGCTGGGTGCAGCGCTGGATCGACGGCAACATCATGGCGCGCAGCCGGGTGGATGCGGGCGTCAGAAACTCTATCCGCACCGGCATCGGCTATATCGGCGTTGGGCTCGCGTGCCTGATCGGCCTTTCGGCTGCCGGTATCGACCTTTCCAATCTCGCGCTCGTCGCCGGTGCCCTCTCGCTCGGCGTCGGTTTCGGTCTGCAGAACATCGTTTCGAACTTCGTCTCGGGCCTCATTCTCCTGGTCGAGCGTCCGTTCAAGGTCGGCGACTGGATCGTCAGCGGCACGACGGAAGGCTTCGTCAAGCGCATCTCGGTGCGCGCCACCGAGATCGAGACCTTCCAGCACCAGTCGATCATGATGCCGAACTCGCTGCTGATCAACGCGTCGGTCGGCAACTGGACGCACCGCAACAAGCTCGGCCGTTCGGAAATAGCCGTCACCGTCACCTATGCCAGCGAGCCCCGGCGGATCATGGATCTCTTGGCCGAGATTGCCGCCGCCCATCCGATGGTGCTGAAGAACCCGTCGCCAAGCGTCGGCTTCACCTCCTTTGGCGATGACCGCATGACCTTCGAACTCCGGATCTACGTGGCCGATGTGTTGACCGGCGGCGGCGTGCGCAACGATCTGCGTGTGGCCATCTACGAGCGCTTCCGCGACGAGGGCATCGGTGCACCGTTCCCCTTGAAGATCGAGGACGTGCCGATCGAAGATCAGACCGGCATCGAGAGCCACGAGCCGGAAACCGTCGGCGAGCCAAAGGGCGCAACGTCGGCCGAGGCGAGGGCCACAGCCTCGAAAAAGGAAACCGCTTCCGCGGCGCCGCTTGACGAGGAAAATGAAGAGGAAGGCGGCAAGCGCCGCGCTTCCAGCCGCCGCTCAAACCCCAACCGCTGATAAACGGAGCGTTCAGCCGCTATTCAGCCTGCCCGCGATAAAAAGCATGCAATTCTTCTTTTGACGGTCTAGGCTGTCATGGGCTGAAGAGGTGGCCGGAGCCACCGTCGCTTATCCGACGGGGCGGACGGCTGTGCAAAAGGGCGGCGCCGCGGGCGTCGATGGGCGATGAAGACATTTGTGATTGCTTTGCTTTCCGGCGTGCTGGCGGCAGGGGCGGTTTCGGCCGCGACTGTCACGAACAAGGATGGCGAGACTGCTGTTCTGGTTGTCGTCGAGGGCGAAAGCCGCATGGAAGTGGCGATCAGCGCCGGCGCCACCGAGATGATCTGCCCCAGCGGCTGCTTCGTCACCACGCCGAGCGGCGACCGTATCGGCCTGCAGGGCGACGAGAATGTCGAGATCGTCAACGGTTCGGCGATCGTCAAGTAAGCGCAGCTCTTCAAACGGAATTCGAAACGGCGTCGGGATCACCCGGCGCCGTTTTCCGTTTCACGACATCGCGCCAGATGCATCGGTGCGCGACCTCGCCGGCAAAAGCGGCCTGCGCGCAGCCCTAAACCGAAGGGGTGAGGACGCGCTAATCCCATTTGGCAATTGAATGAAATGCGGCGATCGCCCGTTATTCCAGAGACGAAGCGTCCACAAGGTTTCGCGCAGACCGGGTGACGCAAGGGCGGGTCGGCGGCATTGACAGGGCCGGCAATGGATCGCACCCTTGCGACAACAGGCGCTGTGCGGCGGCGGGGCAGGCGAGTTAAGACAGCGCCGCGCGTCTTATCAGACGCGCAAAGGTCGCTGTAGCGCTTTGAATTGCTGCAGGTTTTATCCCTAAATCGACAACGATTTAAGGACACGTGCAGCGGGGGGCATGCATGGGCATGCCCGGGGGGTATGGCATGCATTGGCTTCGCATCGTCATCGCGGTCTTCCTGGTGCTGATATGTTCGCAGGCGCTTGCCGAAAGGCGGGTGGCGCTGGTCATCGGTAACTCGGCCTACCAATATGTGCCAGAGCCTCCCAACCCCGACAACGACGCAGGCGACATGGCCGCCAAGCTTGAAGCGCTGGGATTCGAGGTCGTCGTCGGTCGCGATCTTGATCTTGCCGGCGTGCGCAACACGATCCGCGACTTCGTCGGCAAGCTCGACGGTGCGGACCTCGCGTTGTTCTACTATGCCGGCCACGGCCTGCAGGTGAACGGCGAGAACTATATCGCTCCCATCGACGCCAAGCTTCTCTCCTATATCGACCTTGAATTCGAGGCGGTACCGATGAACCTGATCCTTTCGGCGATGGAGCGCGAGACGCGGGTCAATCTGGTGTTCCTCGATGCCTGCCGCGACAATCCGCTGGCAGTCAATCTTGCCCGCTCGATGGGCACGCGCTCCAGCTCGATCGGCCGGGGGCTGGCGAAGGTCGGTACCGGCATCGGCTCGCTGATCGCCTTTGCCACCCAGCCCGGCAACGTTGCGCTCGACGGCGCCGGGCGCAACTCACCGTTCACGGCGGCGCTGCTGCGCCACCTCGGCAAGCCCGGACGCGACATCACCCGTGAGCTGATCGACGTGCGCCGTGACGTGCTGGAGGCGACCGATGGCAAGCAGGTGCCCTGGGACAATTCCTCGCTGACCGGCGAGGTGGTGCTGAAGCCATCGACATCGACGGAGCCTGCGGCGTCGGCCGGCGGCGACAAGGGCGACAACGCCGCCGAGCTTGCCTATTGGGACACGATCAAGGGATCGAGCGACCGAGACCTGTTCGACGCCTATCTGCAGCAATATCCTGGTGGTGCCTTCGTCTCGCTGGCGAAGGCGAAAATCAGGATCATCGAGCGTGCGGCGGCCGACGTTGCGGCTGCGCAGCTGGAAGCCGAGGGGGCGAAACAGCAAGCACCGCCTGTCGGGGGGCTGCCCACCGCAACGGAGCAGGTGGCTGCATTGACCCAGCCGCTGGCCAACCAAACCCCGACGCTTGAAACCGCCTCGCCCGACCGGGAGCTGGTGCGCTCGATCCAGAAGGAGTTGAACCGCGTCGGCTGCCGCGCCGGCAGCGAAGACGGGCTCTGGGGTCTCGGAAGCCGCAGGGCGCTGGAGCAGTTCGCCAAACTGATCAAGGTCGAGCTTGCGGCCCTTGAGCCGTCTGATGGCGTGCTGGAACGATTGCGGTCGCAGAAGGCGCGGATCTGCCCGCTCGTCTGCGCCCAGAACCAGCAGCTGAAGAGCGGCCGCTGCGTCGATATCAAGCGCGAGGCGAAGCTGCCGGAGCCGGCGAAGACGCGCAGCACCGACGAGACGCCGACCAGGAAAGCGCCATCGAACACCATTACGGCGCCTGACGACGCCAAGAAAAAGAGTTTTGCCAACTGCCCGGCCAGTGCCCAGCTCGCAGCCCGCCAGACCCTGGAGCGCGGCACGGGGCGCGGACGCACGATGAGATCCGCCATGCATTCCTGCGGCCGCACCTTCGTGTGCCACCGCGCCGCCCGCGGGCAGCCCTGGGACTGCAGCTGGCGGTGACAGGGCCGCGGCATGGCGACCGACCGGAACGGCGTCGCGGCCACACAACAGCGTGATCTTCGGACCCAGATGGAGGATAGTCAGCATGAGCCAAGCGATCCGCGCACTGCAACCGGGCGAGCCTGCTCCGGCCTTCTCGCTACCCGCCGCCAACGTCGGGGGCGTGGTTTCGCTCGCGGACCTGCGCGGACGCCCGTTTCTGATCGGGCTGTTTCGCGGCCTGCATTGCCCGTTCTGCCGGCGCCAGCTGCGGCAATTTTCCGCGCTCCAGCCCGCCTTGCGCGAGGCGGGCGTCGAGACACTGGCCGTGATCAACACGCCGCTCGAGCGGGCAAGGCTCTATCTCCAGTTTCAGCCGACGCCGGTGACGGTGTTGTGCGATCCGGAGTGCCGCACGCATCGTGACTTCGGCGTGCCGCGCGTGGTCTTCGCCCCGGCCGACGGTGAGGAAAAGAAGCAATGGCCCTTTCACGCCAGCTTCGAACAGTTTGCCGCAGCGCGCATCAATCCGAACGACGAGATGGCCGAGCCGGCACACCCGATGGAGGCCAATACCGTGCTCAACACCAAGGATGGCTTCGAGCTGAATGACGTCGACCGGTCCATCTTCGAGAACCATGGCACCCAGCTTGTCGGCCATTTCCTTGTCGATGGGTCAGGCCATATTGCCTGGGCCGAGGTCGAGGCACGCAACGGCCCCGAGGGCCTTGGAACCTTGCCGACCGCCGAGCAGATCATTGCCGCCGCAGGAGATGTGGCGGTTTCCTCCGCCAACCAGGGGCCGCGATGATGGATGCTGCCGTGGCGAAATCAACCGCGCTCCTGCATGCGTGATGTTTCAGTCGCGCCGAAGACCGAAGCTTGTTGTTGCGCCGCGCTGGGGCTGGCCTGTCTCGGCCGGTCCGCCCGTGTGTTTTCGGCTGGCGTAGATGAGATAGACCGAGGCAGCGATGAACAGCGACAGCGGCAGGCCGGGATAAAGGGTGAAACGGTGCAGGTAGACCTTGGCCCAGGTCAGCGCACCGTAGAGACCAAAGCCATGCAGGCCAAAGAAAAATGGCCACAGCATTATCGCAAGCCCGAGCAGGCCGTACGCCATCATGAGAACGAGCAGGGTGGACCAGACGCGATACGCGGCGGCGTGGCCCTCGTTCATCGGACCGCTTGGTGCGCGTGCAAGACTCAGCGTGATGATGGCAATGACCGCGCTCAGGAGCGAAGTGGGTAATTGCGGGCCGGCGAAGCCGAAAAAGAAAGCGACGCCCCAGTGCGCCCCGAAAATGAGCGCAAAGGGAAGATCGGACAGGGCAAGCAGGACGATGTAGATGCCGATCTTGCCCGGCATGCCGACTACCTTGCTCCGGGCGATCGAGATGCGTGCAAGCGACGCTGCGAAGGTCAGGTAGATGATCGGCTTCAAATAGACGCCAAGCACCACGGCGAAGGCGCCGGCAGCATCAGTTCTGGCGGCGCCGCTCATATGGACCAGGGCATACACGATAAACGGAAATGCCAGGGTGACGACGACGAAAAGGCCAAAACGCCATGCCCATGCCCGCGCGTAGGCTCCGCCGCTAATGACGTTTTCCACGATGTCTCTCCCGATTGCTCGTGCTTGTCGCCACGTTTGGCGATAGGTCGTTAAAGTTCTGCTCGGTAGAACAATGCAACTTTAGGGATTGTCTCCTTTGGCGGTGGTAATTGCGAACGCGGGCAGTTCCCGCGGTCGGCGCTCCCAGCCCCATCCGCGTCGTCGGGACCACGCCGCGTGTCCGGCTCGCCCGGCCGTGGTCGCATTTCGGGGCTTGATTTTGTCGCCGCAATCGTAACCATCCGGCGACCGTCAAACACCTGATGTCGCCAGAGGATGCGCCCCATGAAACTGCAGCTGATCCGCAACGCCACCTTGAAGCTCGACTATGCCGGCCGCACGGTGCTGATCGATCCCTATCTGGCGCCGAAACACAGCCTGCCGTCCTTTGCCAACCGGTCCGAGAACCCGATGGTCGAGCTGCCGGTGTCGATCGAGGCGATCCTTGATGGCGTGGAACTGGTCATCGTTTCGCACCTGCATTCCGACCATTTCGACGATGTGGCCAAGGAACGGCTGCCGAAGCATCTGCCGATCTTCTGTCAGCCTGGCGATGAAGGCGAGATCCGCGCCGCGGGCTTTACCGACGTGATCCCGCTTGTCGACCGCGCCAGCTGGCAGGGGCTGACGCTGACGCGGCGCGAAGGCAGCCACGGCCTTGGGGCCGTCGTCGAGCTGATGGGCTCGGTCATGGGCTTCACGCTTGAAGCTGCGGGCGAACCGTCGATCTACTGGGCCGGCGACACCGTGCTCTATCCGCCGGTGGCAAGCGTGATCGCCGAGACGAAGCCCGACATCATCGTCACCCATTCCTGCGGTGCCCGCTGGGACGGCGACCTCATCGTCATGGATGCGCAGGAAACCGTTGCCGTCTGCGAAACATCCGGCGATGCCGTGGTCGTCGCCACGCATATGGAGGCGCTCGACCACGCCACGATCACCCGGCATGACCTGCGCGAAGCTGCTGATAACAGCGGGATTTCGGCGATGAAGCTGCGAATCCCGGCCGATGGTGATGTCCTGGTTCTTGAAGGGGCTGCGACATAATTTCGAGCGCGGGCGCCATCGCGAGTCATGCTGGCCCTCAGCGGAAAGGCGGCTCTCGCATTCGCAGACGGCTGCCGCCGTCTAACTCCGCTCTCGCGTCTGCATTTACAGTAACGCACTTACGTCTGCGATCGATTCGGACAATGCTGTAGCTCCACGGCCAATTGGCAGGAGGGCAGCATGAGGCGGTTGTTTTTTGCGGCGATGGCTCTGGCGGCGATGTCGTCGGCCGCCGCAGCACTTTCACCCGATGAACTCGCACGGCGGACGATCGAGCGTCGTGCGGTGGAGGCAGTGATCTGGGGCATGCCAGCGGTCAATTATGATCTGATGCTCCAGGAAATGCTCACCAAGACCAAGGGCAAGGTCAACGAGATCGTCTACTGGTCCCGTCCGCTCGATTGGCAAAATCAGACGCTGACGCCCAACCCGGATGCGATCTATCTGATGACCTTCACCGATACCCGTGATGTCGGGCCGGTGGTCATCGAGGTGCCCCCTGCCGAGGGTGGATCGATCAACGGCAACATTGTCGATGTGTGGCAGATGCCCCTGGAGGATGCCGGTCCGTCCGGCGCCGACCAGGGCGAGGGCGGAAAGTACCTCGTTCTGCCGCCGGGCTATGTCGGGACGATCCCCGAAGGCTACATACCACTGAAGTCGAATACCTATGGCGGTTATGCGCTGTTGCGGTCCAACCTCGCCAGCCACGCCGACGCTGATATCGAAAAGTCCGTGGCCTACGCCAAGAGGCTGAAGGTCTATCCGCTGTCCCAGGCGGCATCTCCGCCGGAGACGGTGTTTACCGATGCCAGGGACGTGCTGTTCGACAGTACCATCCGCTACGATGTCAGCTTCTTCCAGTCGCTCGATCGCATTGTCCAGAGCGAACCATGGCTGGCGCGGGACCGGGCGATGATCGATCAGCTGCGGTCTCTCGGCATCGAGAAGGGAAAGCCGTTCAGGCCGGAAGCCACGACCACCGAGGCGCTCGCGGTAGGAATAGAGGAGGCCCGCGAATGGCTCGAGTTGAAATACGATGCCGGCTTGAAACCCTTCTATGACAAAGGACGCTGGAATTTCCCGGCCGACCCGGAGCTCGTCAAGGCGGCGCAGGCGTCGTACGATGAGCCGGATGCCTATCCCGTCGATATTCGCGGCGTCACCTACAGCTATGCCTATGTCGGCATCAAGCGCCTGGGGGCGGGGCAGTTCTACCTTATTGCCATCAAGGACAAGGACGGCCAGGCTTTCGAGGGGTCGAAGACCTACCGGCTGACGGTACCGGCCAATGTCCCGGTCGAGCAATACTGGTCGCTGACCGCCTACGATCGCCAGACCCACGCGCTGATCCGCAATATGCCGCACGCCAGCCGTTCCTCGCAGGTCGCCGAACTGCAGAAGAATGCCGACGGCTCGGTCGATATCTACCTTGGTCCGAAAGCTCCTGATGGAAAAGAGTCGAATTGGATCCCGACCGATTCGCAGCGCGACTTCGAACTTATGTTCCGCCTCTACGCGCCGACAAAGGCCTTGTTCGAAAAGACGTGGGTGCTGCCGGACGTCGAGCCGGTACGCGAATGATCCGGGATCGGTAACCGGGGCAGCCGTCATGTGGCTGCGCGTCGTGTGCCCCTTGCGGTGGAGAACTCGCGCGTCGCACCACACGCCGCGATAGGTGGCGACCGGCTGCACTGCGGCCGGTCACCTTGCCTCGGTATTGATCGTGGCCTCAGTACTGGTCGCAGCGGCGCACCCATTCCATCGGGTAATTCAAGCTGTCCTCGTCGCGGCCCTTGGGTACGAGGTCGAGGAAATGGTAGGCGCCGTTCAGCATCTCGACGCCGCGCGAGTAGCAGGAATAGGTGTGGAACAGCTCGTTCCTGTCGTCCCTGTAGAATACGCTGATGCCCACCTGTTCCGACACGGTGCTCGGCTGGATCTTGTAGTTGTAGTAGGCCTCGCCCTTGGCGAGCTGTTCGGGCGTCCGGGATGCCTGATAGTCGAAGTTGAAGTCGCTGCCGAAGGATGACACCCATGGGAAGCTCCAGCCCAGCCGCTTCCTGTAAGCCTCGATCTGGGTGAGCGGTGCGCGCGATACGGCGGTGAAGGTCACGTCGCGATGGTTGAGATGAACCGGGATGCCGTTGAAATTGTCGGCCCAGAACGAGCAGTGCTTGCAGCCTTCCTGCCAGTCGGGACCAAGCATGAAGTGGTAGACGATCAGCTGCGAGCGGCCGTCGAAGAGATCGGTGAGCGACAGGGCGCCGTTCGGCCCGTCGAACTGGTAGGATTTTTCCACGCGCTCCCAGGGCATTTCCATGCGGCGGCGCGTCAGCGCCTCCCGTTGACGGGAGAATTCCTTTTCGGCGGCAAGCAGGTCCAGGCGCGCCTTCAGCCACGCCTCGGGTGAAACGATTTCGTTCTGCATCGTGGTCTCCAATGAAAGAACACAAGGGCGAAACGCCTTCGATTGGCGGCTTTTCCTTGGGTTCGGTTGGTTATTGATCGGCATTTTCGCCGATCGGCTAAATCTCTTCCTTCCGCGCGACAGGCATCTGCCGTTCGGTTCTTGAACCAGTCTCCAATGCGTGACCCTGATGCCGTGCTGGCTTCGGTCACAGAGTGGCGTTCGGCTCCCGGCTTCCCATTCTCCTTGAGGAGCGCAGCCCAGTCCTGCCGGGCTCGCTAGACGACAATCAGGACAGCCGGGATATCGTCGACGCGCCTTCCGTGGTGCTGGTGCCGCGCGGCTCGTAAGCGCGCTGGTCACGCAGGATCTGGAAGGCGATCGTCAAAAGCTTGCGCGCGATCGCCACACGCGCCTTGTTGGTTCCTCTGATCTTCAGATGCTCGTACTGGTCATGAAGTTGCGCATCGCTGGCGATGGCGGGGGTGACGGCTTCGACGAAAGCCCAGCGCAGCCACTTGTTGCCCTGCTTGATGATCTTGCCGTGAAAGGTCTTGCCGCCGGAGGAATAGGTCGAGGGCACCAGTCCGGCATAGGCGGCGAGCTTCTTCGGATTGCGAAAGCGGGATACATCGTCAATCTCCGCGTCGATCAGCCGGGCGAAGAACTCGCCGATGCCGGGGATCGTCTTCAACAGCTTGACGTTGGCATTGGCCTTGGTCATCGCCCGGATCGTTGCTTCCGACTGCTTGATCCGCACGTCAATGTCGCCGATGAAGGCGAGGCCACGGTCGATCTGGATGCGGTCGATCTCCGAGACGTTGACTTGCGCCAGCTGGACGCGGCCGGCCTTGCCAAACAGATCCCCGAGCTTCTTCAGCTGTGCCGTCTGCTCCGGATAGCGATCAAACACCGTGACAATGCGGTTCTTCGTCATCGTGCGCAGCCGCACGTAAAACATCCGCTCGCGCAGGGCGACGCGCAGGTCTCTTGCTCGTTCGCTGGGCGCCCAGGCCTCCGGCACCAGGTCGGCCCTGAGCAGATGCGCGAGCACCGTCGCATCGATCTTGTCGGTCTTGATCTTGGCGTCGGCAATCGCCTTGACCTTCAAGGGATGGGCGAGAACGACATCATCGCAAATGTCGTCGAGCCAGTCGTACATCACCATCCAGTTGCGCGTCGCCTCGACCACAGCATGCGAGTTCTCGCGGTAGCGTTCCAGAAACCCACCGAGCGACTGGCGATCGTTCTTCACCCGGCCCGATCTGAGCGTCTTGCCGCTGCTGTCCTGCACCACCAGATGACTATAGGATTTGTGGTAGTCGACGCCAATATGGTAATCATAAGAGGCAGTCATGCTTCCAACTCCCTTGTTGAGATCTTCGAAACCCCAATAAGGTAAGCCGAAAGGCCGGAAGCGTGACTGTCCCTCGATCATCACCTGCATCTCAATGGTCCGTTCTCTCCTGGGACGCGGCTGCTTTCATGCCACCTCCTTGGTGTTGAGATGTTTGTCTGGTGGCAACGATCGGGGCTCACGGCCGATGGGTAGAGTTTCGCCGTCCGGAGAGCAGCCGCAGCCACGGCCCGGAATGGAAGGCGCTCATCAGCCCGTACATCGCCACCATTCCCGTCAGCGGGGACGCGGCTGAGGTCGTGCAGAGCATGTCCGGCTCGCCGATGCTCAGAACGCCGGTCAAAAGCGCCATGAACGCAAAGGTCGGACTGGCGAGGAGAGGGAGCCGATCGGCCGCGCCACGAGCTATCGCCCTTCGCGACCCTTCAATCGTTCCGGTTCTGTGCGTCGACATTTTCGGCTATCCATTTGTTCGGCGGTTGCGCAGGTCGTTGCGGGTCTGCGAATACAGTTAGCGTCCGAAGCTGAGAGTGCGGGAGTTACAAGTTTGACGGGATTGCGATGGACTCGCTGATCACGGCTGCGGCGCGGGCGCTGGCGGCGGGCGATCCGCTCGGCGCGCTGAAACGCGTCGCACTGCGCGACGACGCGCCGGCGCTGGCGCTGCGCGGGATCGCGATGGCGCAGCTCGGCGACTTCCCACGCGCAAAAGCCCTGCTGAAAAGTGCCGCGCGTGCATTCGGCCCAAGGGAAGCGGTGGCACGGGCGCGATGTGTCGTGGCTGACGCCGAGATTGCGCTGGTTTCACGCGACCTTGGCTGGCCGGAGAAGGCGCTTGAGACGGCGCGGGCTGTGCTCGAGGCCCATGGCGACCGCGTCAACGCCGCCCATGCGCGCAATCTCCAGGTCCGACGTCTCGTCCTGATCGGCCGCCTCGATGAAGCCGAGCAGGCGCTTGACGGCTTCGACCCGATGCCGCTGCCGCCCGCATCACGCGCCGCCAACGCTCTCATTGTCGCCGGCATCGCCGTCAGGCGCCTGCAGACGAAGACGGCGCGCGCTCAGCTGGCGCTGGCGCGCGAGGCGGCGCGTGAAGCCGGTATCCCGGCATTGACCGCCGAAGTCGACGGCGCCTTTTTAGCGCTCTCCAAGCCGGCTGCGCGCCTGATCGCCCGTGGCGAGGAGAGGGCGTTGCTGCTCGAAGAGGTCGCGGCGCTGCTGGCATCCGGCGCGCTGGTCATCGATGCATGCCGGCATGTCGTGCGGGCAGGTGATAGGTTAGCATCACTCTCGACGCGCCCGGTTCTCTTTGCGCTTGCCAGGACGCTGGCTGAAGCCTGGCCGGGGGATGCTTCGAGGAGCGCGCTTCTCGCCCGCGCCTTCCGGGCGAGGCACGCAGACGAATCGCACCGGGCGCGACTGCGCGTCGAAATCGGACGGCTTCGCGCTGAGCTACGGGATGTGGCCGAGGTAAGCGCGACAGCGCGCGGCTTTGTGCTGGTGCCGCGGCACGCTCGCGAGGTCGCCGTGCTGGCGCCGCCCGTCGAGGGACAGCACGGCGCGGTGCTTGCCTTGCTCGCTGATGGCGAGGCGTGGGCGAGTTCGGCGCTGGCGATTGCGCTTGGGGCGAGCCCGCGCACGGTGCAGCGGGCGCTTGACGCGCTTTGCGCGGCTGGCAAGGTGCAGCCGATCGGGCGGGGACGTGCACGCCGATGGATGACGCCGCCGGTGCCGGGTTTCCCGACAGTGTTGTTACTCCCCGGGCCGCTGCCGAGCGATTAGGATGAAACCATGAAAAAAGCCTCAGCCGAAATTCTCCGCGAATATGGTCCCTTTCCCGGTGCCGAGCAGGTGCATGGCGTGACGTTCGACGGCCATCACGTCTGGTTTGCCACCGGCGACAAATTGAATGCGCTCGACCCCGAGAGCGGTGAGACGGTGCGTTCCATCGATGTCGCCGCCCATGCGGGCACGGCCTTCGACGGGGAGCACCTGTTCCAGATCGCCGAGGATTGCATCCAGAAGATCGATCCGAAGACCGGCCGCGTACTTTCGACGATCCCGGCGCCGGGCAACGGTGGCGACTCCGGCCTTGCATGGGCGGAAGGTACGCTGTGGGTGGGCCAGCATCGGGGGCGAAAAATCCATCAGATCGATCCCGAGACGGGGGCCATCCTGCGCACGATCGAGTCAAACCGTGTCGTTACCGGCGTCACCTGGGTCGATGGCGACCTGTGGCACGGCACCTGGGAAGGCGACGACAGCGATGTCAGGCGCATCGATCCGCAAACGGGCGAGGTGCTGGAGCGGCTCGACATGCCGGCCGGCATGGGCGTGTCGGGGCTTGAGGCCGATGGCGGCGACCGTTTCTTCTGCGGCGGAGGCGCAAGCGGCAAGGTCAGAGCCATCCGCCGGCCGAAGCGGGCGGAGGCCGCCGACCGCAGCGCCAGAAGCAAATAATCCACGCTCTCTCTATGTCCCGCGCATCGTGAGGAATAGCAGAGCGCCTTGTCGCCTCGTCGCGGCGTCGCGTGCCTACGCTGACGCGACAAGGACGCCGTAACGTCTTGCATCAGTTGCCGAAGTCTCTTTTCAAATCGGTGCCGGCTCAACGAATTGTCAGGCCGGCTTCAGCGATGCAACGCTCACGCGCCGAACCTCTGGTCAAAGCGTGCAGGCGTACCTACCTACAATGCAGAGACGAAAATCGGCGCCCGCAAATCCGTCTCGTGGCCGCGACGTTCGTTTGCGCCAAGTAATAGGCGGCGCTTTGGAAGAGGCAAGAATGGCTAGGACGTTCCAGTCCTTCATTCACGGTGTTTGGGTCCTTGCCATCATCAGCGCGGCGACATCTGTAGGTATTGTCTATGGGTGGCAAAGCCACGGCTGGGTCGGGGCGAGCCTGTACGGGCTGATCGGTTACGGCAGCGGCGTTTTGTTCGCCTACTCGCCCTCGATGTTTTTCGATTTCCTGGAGTTGTTGGGATCCTGAGCGCGCGCTGAACGCGCTTGCCGACATCACGATCAAGGTATGGCGAAGATGCTGATCTCGTTGGTGATGCCGCGCAGCGTGACGTTGTGTGTCATCGGGTTGAGGCCGCGCTCGCTGAGCAGGTCGGCGGCGGCCGGATTGCGCAGCACCGTGCTGGTGGCGAAGATCTCCTGGGCGGTGGCGAGGTGCTGCACGCGCGAGGCGATGTTGACCGTCTGGCCGAAATAGTCCTGCCTCTCGTTGAGGCTGACGGCGATGCAGGGGCCTTCATGGATGCCGATCTTCAACAGCAGGTCCTCGCTGCTGCGCTCGTGATTGAGCTCGCGCATGGCGTCGCGCATCCGCATGGCCGCGGCGATCGCCCGATCGGGCGTCGGGAAGGTTGCCATGACGGCGTCGCCGATCGTCTTGACCACGGCGCCGGCTTCGGCGGCAACGATCTCGTTGAGCACGGTGAAATGGGTCTTGACCAGATCGAAGGCGGCGAGATCACCGACACGCTCGTAAAGCTCGGTCGAGCCGCGAAGGTCCGTGAACAGGAATGTCATGCTGGTGATCTTCAGGCGCTGGTCTACGTCGATCGTATCGGTGCGGTAGATGTCGCGGAATGTCTGGTTGGACAGCAGCCGCTTGGCCGTCAGGAAAGGACGACGGCGCCCGAGCAGCGCATGCAGCGCTTCGCCGGCGACGCAGACCGTGGGCAGCGTGCGCACCTCCGCATGGTTCTCCACCTGGATCCGCAGCGGACCCGGCTGCATGCTGATGGTCTCGTTATGCCGATGGGTGCGATCGAACACCAGGGATAGGTTGCGCTTTTCCTTCGTCGGTTCTCCCGACACGTCGATGAACTGCGCTGCGTGTGTCACCGGCTCGAAGATGATGATGAACTCGGCCGGAAGCTGCAGCGCGATGACGGCCTTTTCGCCGGGCGGCAGTTCGAGAGTCTCGAGAATGAACTCCTCGGCCTTCGCCTCGTAATCGTCTTCAGGCAGGTCGACACCGGAGCCCCAGTAGACCTGGCGGAAATATTCGGCGGCTGGAAGCTCGTGCGGATTGTGGGCCTCGATATGGCGGACGCGCGGGCTGACGGTAAACGTCACCTCGATCATCTCGTCCAGCGTCGGCTCGTAGCCGGCTGCGCAAAGCGCGCAGGTATAGGCCTCGCTCTGCACGGTTTTCAGCGAGGTGTTGGCGTCGAGCACCCCGCCGCAGCCGGGGCAGAGCACATTCCAGGACAGTTCGAACAGACCAAGCCGCGAGGCGTGCAGGAAACCGGCGATCGTCTTTTCTTCGTCCAGCCCGTGCTCGGCGGCAAAGGCGAGCGCATTGATGCGGCCGAGCTTGCGGTCCGGCGCGTCGCGCACGTGCCGCTCGATGGCATCGGCGAAGGCGGGTGCCGCCGACTGGCGCAGGACGTCGAAGAGGGCCTGGATTTCGCTCATGGTGGTATCTTATACTGAAATGGGCGCGCGGTCAGCGCCTTGTCTTGGCGGGCTGAGAAACTGAGCCGGCTCTTCGACCAGCCGATGGGAGCCGGCGCCGCGTCGACGCTTTTGCCAAGGTCAACTCTGCTCCAGGGTCGTCTCGTTGGCCCCATTGCGCTTGGCCTGAAGCATCTTATGCTAAGAGGGTGGTAGGCCGCGGGAGCGTTGAATGTCGGCACGGCCGTTCTCGAAGATTTCTGCGCCGCTCGGCGGGCTGCTCGCCGTGGTTGGGCTCGTGGCGGTCGCTGCACTCACGACGCCGGACATGACCGGACGAACCAGGCTCAATTTGGAGGTCCTGCTTGCTCTCATCTGGGCCATCTATGTCCTGCAACTGATCGTGACGCTGATCGCCGCGCGCGAGAGAGACTTTTGGGACAGGCTGCCGGCGATTGCTATCGATGTGCTTGCTGTCTTGGTTCCTTTCGCCGCGGTGCTGTTTGTCGGCACGCGCGATCAGACCCTCTACTGTGCCATCTGGCTGCTGAAGCCTCTGCGCGGATCGCCCTTCTTCCGGCTTATGGGCAGCGTCCTGACCAAACAGGCACGTAACCTGATCGGCATCACCTCGATCTTCGGCATCGTTCTTTTTGGTGCGGCGCTCACGGCCTATCTCATCGAGCGCGACGTCCAGCCTAACACGTTCGGCAGCATCCCCCAGGCGATGTGGTGGGCGGTGGTGACGCTGTCGACCACCGGCTATGGAGACGAGATTCCGCAAAGCTTCGCCGGCCGCGTCCTTGCCGGGCTGGTCATGATGTGCGGCATCGGCATCTTTGCGCTCTGGGCCGGCATCCTCGCCACCGGCTTCTACGAAGAGGTCCGTCGCCGGGACTTCGTGCGCAATTGGCAGTTGGTGGCGACCGTGCCACTGTTTCAGAGGCTTGGCTCGTCGGCGCTCGTCGAGATCGTGCGGGCGCTGAGGCCTCGCGTCGTGCCGGCGGGCGCTGTCATATGCCGCAAGGGCGAGGCCGGCGACCAGATGTTCTTCATCGTCGAGGGACGCGTCAGTATCGCGACACCGAACCCGGTGGAGCTAGACGCTGGCAGCTTCTTCGGCGAGATGGCGCTGATTACGGGCGAGCCCCGCTCGGCGACCGTCAGCGCGGCGACCGAGGTCTCGCTGTTGTCGCTGTATTCGGAGGATTTCCAGATGCTGTCCAGCAGCAACCCGGAGATCGCGGACATCATCCGCAAGACTGCGCTCGAGCGGCGCGGAGCGACGCCGAAGGCTTGACGGCCCCGCAGGGCTATTGGGTCGTATGCGCAGACCTGAATGCAAGCGCGCCAAGCAGCATTTCACGGCTACCTCATTAACAGCCGGGAAAGTCTTTCTCCTCTAGCATGGCTTCGGGGACACTCTTTCTTATAGGCGATCAATGTCATTTTTCGGCGTTTCCGGAATGTACTATTCCGGTGAATCTCTTGCTGAGCACCGCATCGTGCTTGCCGAGGACTCCAATCTGTTTTCGTCGATGGTCTCGAAGCGGCTGAAAGAGCTGTTCGACATCGACGTCATCGTCTGCCGCGATTATGACGATCTGCAGTTTGCCGTCGAAAATGCGACATTCCCGGCGTCGCTGGCCATTTCCAACATCAACCTGCCCGGTGCCGAGAATGGCGAGGCGCTGAATTATCTCATCGAGATGAGCGTGCCGACCGTGGTCTTCACCGGCTCCTTCCAGGAAAGTACGCGCGAGAAGATCCTGGCCAAGGAGATCGTCGACTATGTCATCAAGGACAGCGTCTTTGCCGTCGACATGCTGGCGGAATCGGTTTGCCGGTTTCTCACCAACCACAAGCACCATGTGCTCATCGTCGACGACAGCCCGACGGCGCGCGCGCTGCTGACGACGCAGCTGAAACGCTACAATTTCCGCACCAGCACGGCAGAAAACGGTGCGACGGCGCTCGAAATCCTCAAGAACCATCCGGATATCGGCCTCGTCATCACCGACTACAACATGCCCGACATCGACGGCTTCGAGCTGACGCGGCGCATTCGCGGCACCTATGGGCCGCACCAGTTGCGCATCATCGGCGTCTCGTCCTCGACCAACCGGCTCTTGTCGGCACGCTTCCTCAAGGCCGGCGGCAACGATTTCGTCGTGCGCCCCTTCGTCAACGAAGAGTTCTATTGCCGCGTCAACCAGAACCTCGACACGCTGATCAAGATCAAGACCTTGAGCGAAAAGGTGAAAGTTCCGGCCTAAAGCATGTCGCGCAAAAGTGTGCTGCGGTTTTGCGATAACGACATGCGTAAAAACAAGAAATTGAAGCGCGGCAAGCGAATCTGAAAGATCGCGACGCGCTTTAACGCGCCTGCGAACTCCGCGAACCTGGCTGCCGGATGCGCCGTTTGTCGGCGCCTTGATCCCGCCCGCCACCTCCGTTTCGAGGCGGTGGCGCTCATCCGTCGGCTACACACGCCGGCGCATCTGCCGCTTTCCTGCGCTTGCGACCCCTAAAATTGCCGGGGTCGCGAGAAAAGCCCTCTTACGGTTGCCGCATTAACGAAATTGCAATCCGGACCGTCTTCAATCGGCCGCAACAAAAGTGGGGAGCCCGGTAACGCCTGGTCATGCCAAGACAAAATGTCTGGCGCGATCCGTGCCGGGTATAATTGTATATTGGGAGCCAGCGTCGCCCTTTTTGGGACAGCACGCCTGCGGCTCGAAATCGGGATTTGCAGGGACGTGAGATTGCGCCGCACGCCAGGTCGGATCAATTCTGTGCAGAAGCACAGCGACAAGCGCATGTTGCTGATCGAAGATTCCCGCATGTTTGCCACCGCGCTGAAATACGGCCTGGAAACGGTGCATGGTATTCGTGTCACCCATTGCGCCTCGCTGGAGGCGCTGCGCCAGGAAATGACCGCAGCGCCGGATAGCTTCTCGCTCGCCGTGCTCGACCTCAATCTTCCCGACGCGCCCAATTGTGAGGCGCTCGACTTCATCCTCGCCAACAACGTTCCGGCCGTCGTCTTCACCGCGGCCTTCAACGACAACACGCGCGACCAGATCCTCGGTCGCGGCGCGCTCGATTGTGTCATCAAGAACCAGCCGGAATCGATCAATCTCCTGATCGGCGCCGTGGACCGGGCCTTGACCAATGGCAAGACGACGGTGCTGCTTGCCGATTCCGACACGCCGTCGCGGGTCGAGCTTGCGGGCATCCTGCGCCGGCAGCGGATTTCGGTGTGCGAGGTCGCTTGCTCCGCCGATGCGCTGCTGGTGCTCGATTCCGGCGAGGCGATCGATATCGTCGTCACCGATCTTGATTTGTCCGACATGACTGGGGCAGCGCTGCTTGCCGAGGTGCGCCGGCGCCAGGGCGATGAGGCGCTGCCGGTGATCGCGCTTTCCGACAGCGGCGACCGCCGGATCGGAGCGCGGTTCCTTGAGGCCGGCGGGACGGACTTCATCCAGAAGCCATTCCTTGAGGCAGAGTTCAACGGTCGCATCGCCTATGCCGCCGGCATCCAGAAACGGTTGCAGACGCTGCAGCGACAGGCAGCGAGCGACTATCTCACCGATATCTACAATCGCCGCCATTTCTTCCTGACCGGCCCGCGCCTCGTCGAGCAGTGCCTGCGCCGCGGCGAGACCACGGCCATCGCCATTCTCGACATCGACCACTTCAAACGCCTCAACGACACCTATGGCCACGAGATCGGCGACGTCGTGTTGAAGCATGTGGCCAAGCGGTTGACGACGCTGGTCGGCGACGAACACCTGCTTGCCCGCCTCGGCGGCGAGGAGTTCGGCATCCTGTTCAACGGCTTCGACGTCCAGCGCGCCTTCACGTTCTGCGAGAAGCTGCGCATCGAGCTTGCGAGATCGCGCATCGTTGCGGATGACGAGGAACTGTCGATTACAGTGTCGATCGGTCTTGCGACCATCGAGGCGCCGGAGTCCTTCGAGAACTACCTGCATGCGGCCGACCAGTTTCTCTACATGGCCAAGCACGCCGGGCGAAACCGGGTGATTTCGGAGCTCGCACTGCTCGACGCACTGGCGTCGTAGCGAGCCGCAATCCGCGACGCTGTCCGGCCAAGGACCTGTTCCTGCATGGTGGCGAGCTAGTGCCGCTAGCCGCGATGATTGCAATGAATCGCGAAGCATTGTCGGTTTCGGCATCGGCGAAACGTCTTCCAAGCAGCCGGACATGATCCGGGCCTGCGAAGAGGAGCCGCATATGACCAAAGTTGTCTCAAATCTCTGGTTCGAAAAGGACGCCCTCAGGGCCGTCGAACTCTACGTCTCGCTCGTGCCCAATTCGGCGATCGTCCGCACGACGGTGATGCCGGCGGATTCGCCGAGCGGGCCGGCGGGCAGCGTCAAGGTGATCGAGTTCACCCTGGGAAACCAGAACTTCACCGCGCTCGAAGCCGGACCGCTGGACCCGTTCAACCATTCCTTCTCGATCATGATCCAATGCGACAGTCAGGAGGAGATCGATCGCCTGTGGAATGCGCTGCTTGAAAACGGCGGGCAGGCCGAGCAATGCGGTTGGCTGCGGGACCGCTGGGGTCTTTGCTGGCAGATCGTGCCGAGAGCGCTCGGCGACATGGTTGCCCATACCGACCGCGAGCGCGCCCGGCGTGTGACCGAGGCCATGCTGGGCATGATCAAGCTCGATATCGCCGAACTGGAGCGCGCCTTCCACGCCCGGACCTGAGCCAGATCCGGCTGAACAGGTGCGCTCATGGACAAGGGTTGACGGTGTGGCCTGCGCTATTTCCGCGCCTGCGGGTAGATCGTCTCGCCGCGCTTCAGCATCTCGACGAAGGTCTCGATCTTTTTCCGGCGGCCGGCCTCGGTCTTCATATTGTGCGTGCGGAAGGCAAGCGCGAAGCGGTTCTGCGCGCTGAGTTTTGCCAGCATTTCTCGCGCCTGCGGCTCGGCGTCGATCGCTGCCTGCAGGTCGTCGGGGATCTTCATTTCCTTGCCGCTGCCATAGGCGCGATCCCAGCGGCCGTCGGCCTTGGCCTTGTCGACCTCTTTCAGCCCATACGGGGTCATCCGGCCTTCGGCGATCAGCCGGGCCACATTGTCGACGTTGATCTGGCTCCAGATGCTTTTCTTGCCGCGCGGGGTGTAGCGCTGCATGTAACTCTGGTCGTCGTGGCTCTTGCGCACGCCATCGATCCAGCCCCAGCACAGGATCACGTCGATCGCCTCCTTCGGCGTGATCGATTTGAGGCCGGAGCTTACCTTGTGGATCTTGATCCAGACCTCGGTTTCGCCGGCATGGTTGGCGCCGAGCCAGACATAGAAACGCTCTTTGTCTTCGAACTCGTGGACCTTGCTCGGATCGATGATCACGGGTGCCATGGGGTGAAATGCTCCTGATGTTCAAGCGGCGGAGGCGTGCCAGCACGTTCCGGCTGCGGCGCGGCCACGCGTTCTCCTTTTCCGTTCAAGCGAAAAATGCGGATCGACGCAAGCGCGAACGTGGGTGGAGCGGGTTCCAGAATGGCGGGAAATGAGGGGCGACAAAGCGGGCCAGGTGGTCTGTGGTATCGCTGCGGCGGCAAGCGCAACCGCAAATTGGGCGGACGGTTCCATCTGAAATTCGGACCGATACCGTCTTCAACGAGGTTTGCACCCCGTTCTCCTCATCCTCGCCCCTGTGGCAGGGATCCAGCGACCCGACGTCTGTCGGGTTAGGGGGCATTTCAGCCCAAGGACTTGGGCTGGCTGGATTCCTGTGACAGGCACAGGAATGAGGGAAGTTTTGGCGGCTGGCGGGCTCACATCGCCGGATAGGTTAAGAAGGGACGGCCTGTTGCCAACAAAAAGGGCGGATGACCCGCACTTTTTGTGTGTTCGCACCAGTTCCTATCGCGCCATCTGCAGCGTCAGCTTGCGGTCGGCGCGCTCCTGCTGCGGCGAGCGGTTGTAGAGTTCGCGATAACACTTGGAGAAGTGCGACGCCGAGACGAAGCCGCAGGCGACGGCGACTTCGACGACCGGCATCGACGACTGGATGAGGAGGTGTCGAGCGCGGTCGAGCCGGATCTCCAGATAGTAGCGGGCAGGGGACCGCCCCATCTCCTGGCGGAATAGTCGCTCGATCTGCCGGCGCGACAGGTCGGCGCCCTCGGCGATCTCCAGGAGCGACAGCGGTTCGGCAAGATTGCCTTCCATCAGCTCGATGATCGACAGCACCTTGGCGTTCTGGACGCCGAGACGGGCGCGCAGCGGCAGCCGCTGGCGGTCGTGAGGGCCGCGCACGCGGTCGGTCAGCGCCTGTTCGCAGACGCGGTTGACGAGGTTCTCGCCAAAATCCTGGTCGATCAGGTTCAGCATCATGTCGAGCGAGGCGGTGCCGCCGGCGCAGGTGTAGATGTTGCTGTCGATCTCATAGAGGTCGGCATAGACGTCGACCTGCGGGAAGTTCTCGGAGAAGCCGGGCAGGTTTTCCCAGTGGATGGCGCAGCGCTTGCCCGTCAACAGGCCGGCCGAGGCCAGCACATGGGCGCCCGTACAGAGGCTGCCGACGGCGACGCCGCGGTTGTAGACTTCGCGCAGCCAGGCATTGACCGACTTGTTGTTGAAATCCTCGACATAGATGCCGGAACAGACCAGCACCATCGACGGACGGTTTTCCCCGCCCAGGAACTTGCGTTCGTCGGCGAGAGACGAGTTGACCTCAAGCGCGATGCCGCTTGAGGAGAGAACCTTTTCGCCGTCGGTCGATGTGAGGCGCCATGTATAGGCCTCGTAGCCGAGCATGCGGTTGGCGATGCGGAGCGTTTCGATGGCGGCCGAAAACGGCAGCATGGAAAAGTTCGGTACCAGGAAGAAGACGAGAGAACGCTTTTTGGTCAAGGGCTTGTTCATGAGGCTTCCCGTGCTTGGCGATGCCGTATATTCGTCGCTTGGAAGATACCATCCGGCTTGTCTGTTTGCGACATTGACATGGAAAGCAGCGACCGCAAAGACATTTCGCATTGCGACATGGGGCGGGAAAGCCGCTGTCGAGCCGGCTTTGCGGCTTTTGTAAGGAATGCGACAGATTTACCGGCGTCGTTGACGTAATCTGACAAGAAACGCCAGAGATGCGCAATTTTCAGAAAGACAGCCTTTGGGTTGTGTTTGCCGATTGCGACGCGCCGGCGGTGAAAGGGCCAGGTGTCGGTATCGGACAAGTTCGCGCAAGGGCCGGTTTGGGGCGTTTCGACGCCCGACGGCATCTGGCGAAACCACAAAAGAAGAAGGGCATCGCCTTCTCGACGATGCCCTTCAGCGGTTCGCGCTCGGGGTCTTGGGTCCCCGAGAACAGGTCAGGCGGTCATTCATTGTTCGGTCTTGTGCACCGCGTCGTCGACGGATGGGAAGCCGATGTCCTTCATCGTGTCGTAGGACAGGTTTTCAAGTGCGCGCTCGTTGGCATAGCGCTTCCAGGCAGCCCAGGCGCGTGCACGCAGATTGAAGAGACCCGGGATGGACGAGAGGGAGGGTGCCCGCTCCGAGGTCTGTGATAGATGGATAGTAGACATTTCATGGCTCCTTCTGAGTGCCTCAGAGGTCGCGACCACGATCTATATATGTCGCAACCCTAATCATCATTCAAACGAATATGTTTGATGTTTTCCATCAAACATGGTGATCAATCAGCGTCTCGGCGAAGATGAGGTCGTTGCGGACCCGCTTGGGTAGTTTCGCCAATTCGCGGTGGGCTTCCACCCGATTCCGGGCGATGCGTTTTGCCTGTCGTTTTCGTGCAATGCCGTCGATCAGCGTTTGCACGCGGGAGAGGAACGACAGGACGAGATCGCCGTCGGCATTGACCTGTCTCACAGGCAGGGCCTTTGCCATTTGCACGGCATGATCCGGAGTGCGGTTCATCTTGGGCTTCACCTTGCTCACGTGCCGGATGTCCTGCGGGGCAGAGAAGGCCATTGTTGTCGCGGACATGACTGGTTTCCTTCCTTTGGCGTCCTTGCAACTTGACTATCGGTCTTTGCTGATGTTCAATCAAACGAAATGAAGTGAACCATTCTGTCAGTTTTATTGAACAAGGATGCCGCCATGAACATGATGCTGCGCCATGCGCTTCCGCTCCTGGAAATGGATGTGTTGAAAACCTTCGTCGCCATCGCCGAAACGGGCAACTTCACCACCGCGGCCGAAACGGTCTATCGCACGCCGTCGGCGGTCTCGATGCAGATCAAGAAGCTGGAAGAGCAGCTCGGCTGCACGCTGTTCCTGCGCGATGCGCGTTCGGTGTCGCTGACGCCCAAGGGCGAGATGCTCTTGGGCTTTGCCCGCCGCCTGCTGGCGCTCAACAACGAGACGGTGTCTCGCTTCCTGCTGCCCGACATGAACGGCGTCGTGCGTGTCGGCGCGCCCGAGGATGTCGGCGAGCGCATTCTGCCGGAAGTGTTGAAGCGCTTTGCCGAATCCTATCCGAACGTCACGGTCGACGTCTCGATCGGCATGAGCGGCGCCATGCGCAAGCGCGTCGACGAGCACCGTCTCGACATCGCGATCTTCAACAGCCTGACCGACGTCGCGCCGAAGAACGGCGAGATCCTGATGCAGGAGAAGCTGGTCTGGGCCGGCGTCAAATGCGGCAATGCGCATCTTAAGGATCCGCTGCCGGTGTCGATGTGGGAGGACGGTTGCGTCTGGCGGGCCGATGCGGTGGAAAAGCTGTCGCGCGCCGGCCGCCGGTTCCGCATTGCCTTTCTCAGCGCCTATACCACGGGCCAGCGTGCCGCCGTGCTCGCGGGCCTCGCGATTGCCCCGCTGCCGCGCTACCTCGTCCAGGGTGAGATGGTGCAGCTCGGCGAGCGTGACGGCCTACCGGATCTCGGCCATTACGACATCGGCTTGCAGGTGATCGACGATGCGCCGGCGCCGGTGCTGGCTGTCGCAGATCATGTTCGCGACGCATTCGCGGAACTGAGGATCCAGTCGGGAGAGGCGCGGCTTGCAACAGCGGTTGCCTGACAAACCGGCCGAAAGCGACCCGATCGTCATGCGTTGATCTCGGCGCAAGGGGAAGGCGTGCCATGGCGCGAGATGACCAGTCGCGACGCATTTTGGATCCGATCGATCGCCTCTCGGAGATCATTTTCGGGCTGCTGATGGCGCTGTCCTTCACCGGTACGATGAGTGCGGCCGTCGGTGGCGGCGAGAAAGTGAATGCGGTGCTTGTCGCCGCTTTCGGCTGCAATCTGGCCTGGGGCATCGTCGATGGCGTCATGCATGTGGTAACGACCGCGGTCGAGCGGGTGCGACGTCGCGGCCTGGTCGACGCTCTGCAGCGCGAACCTCTCGATCGCGCCCGCCAGATCTTTCTCGACAACCTCCCTGATGATATCAGGTTGGTGTCAGCGCAAAGCGAAATCGAGGCGCTGCTTCTGCGCGTACGGGCCTTGCCGTCCAACGGTCAGCATTCCGTGGTCACAGGCGGAGACCTCAAGGCCGCGCTTGCCATCTTCGCGCTCGTCGTCATCTCGACGCTGCCGCCGAGCATTCCCTTCCTGTTCATCGAGCAGATCGACGTCGCCATGCGCGTTTCGAACGCCATCGCGCTCATCATGCTTTTTATCGTCGGAGCACGGCTCGGCAGCTATATGGGGCGAAGCCCCTGGCCGATGGCCTTCGCCATGGCAGCGATCGGTGCCGTACTTGTCGCAGTGACGATCGCGCTTGGTGGGTAGAGGGCGCAGCACGTTCGGTCCGATGGTGAAGCGCGCCGACCCGCTGCTGATATTTTGAATCACGTTCGCAGCTTATCGCCATGAAACAGCATGACTTTGTGCCGTTCCATTGTGCCAATCCCGCTGTCTTGCCGCCGGGCTCAAGCGGTGCTTGCCCTTCCATAAGCGTAGGCTTATAATAAGTAATGACTTATGAAGGCAGAGTGCTTGCGGCGTTGGCAGACCCGACGCGGCGCCAGATTTTCGAGAGGCTGGGTACCGGTCGTTGCTCGGTTGCCGATCTCGCACGGTCGTTGCCGGTGTCGCAGCCGGCAATATCGCAGCACCTGAAAGTGTTGAAAGAGGCGGGCCTTGTTCACGACACGCCTTCAGGCACGCGCCGTATCTATTCGATCGACCCCGCTGGCCTTGGTCCGCTGCGGCAATGGCTCGATCGCTTCTGGGGTGATCAACTCGCCGCCCTCAAGGCAGTGGCGGACCGCGACGAAGCCATCTGACATATCGGCATGGTTTGTGGTGCGGTCCATGAGGCAAACGGGAGTTTGTGAAATGCATCACATCGAGCCTGCCCCTGTGCGCAAAACCGTGACAGTCCGCGCGACGCCGGAGCGCGCCTTCGACATCTTCGTCGCCGGCATGGGCGAATGGTGGCTGAAGAGCCATAGCCTGACGGCAAGCGGACAGAGGACCGTCGTGGTCGAGCCGTTTGCGGGCGGCCGCTGGTACGAAATCGGCAATGGCGGCGAGGAGAAGGAATGGGGGCGGGTGCTTGCCTGCGAGCGGCCGAGGCGCATCCTCCTTGCCTGGCAACTGAATGCCGACTGGGTGTTCGATCCGGAGTTTGAGACCGCGGTGGAGGTCATCTTCGAGCCCGCAGTCGATGGCGGCACCACCGTACTGCTCGAACATCGCGATCTCGCCAATTATGGTGCGAAGGCGAATGAAGCCCGCGTGGCGCTTGATTCAGAAGATGGATGGACGGGACTGCTGGGGGCATTTGCGGCGAGGGCCGCGTGAGATTCTAAGCGTCACCGCCTTTCTCGAACGCGCTCCCTGGTGCGTTGTTGCAGCCCTCATCCGCTTGCCGGCACCTTCCCCCGCAGGCGGGGGGAGGGATGCTTGGCACTGTCACCGCCCTCACTTGCCGTTGGGCCAAAACATTTGACTATGCAGTGACTTGAACGCAAGCATGCCATGACGTTCAACCGAAGCAACGCGCGATCAATTATGCAGGTATCAACGCCATTGGAGGCTTTTCCCGAATTGGGATCAGTCGCAAACCCCGTAGTGTTCTATGACGGCATTGACGCCCTGGTTTGCTACGAGACCTCGCCCCCGGTTGGCGGTGGCAACGTGGTCCTGAGGTTCGGTGACGTTATCGATTTCCGAGTCACGCCGATGAATGTCGATGGCCTGCCAGGATGCAGATACCCGGTCCTTCCGTGGGCGTTCAATGAAGTCTCTGGTGGCGAGGAAACAGCCCGGTGGGAAGTCCTCAGTCCACGATTTTGGATCATATCCTTCCACGACGTCACGATCGACGTTCTGTTCGAGACGGTCTCCCTCGTGGTTCATGACGAACGCGGCGGGCCGCTGCGCAGGACGCTGATGGACGTCATACGTTGATGCGCTGAAGACCATTCTAAAGGGCGCAGTGTGTCCGCTTGCTTCTTTTCGGCCCTACTCCCGGCTACGCCTCCGCCGTCTGCCGCCGCCCTCGCCATCATCTGCCGCCACCTTGCGCTCCGGCAGGGTGACGACTGCAGACAGTTTCGGGAAGGCGTCGACCTTGTTCGGCATTGCCATCGCGTTGATGAAATGCTCCTGAAATTTTGATTCAAGAGCGGTCTCTATCTTCTCGATTTTGCTGACGGTTTGCTCGATCTCGCGACGGTGGCCGCGGTTCAGGAGCGCCATCAGCGCGCCGGTGCCGGCGGCGTTGCCGACGGCCTTCACCTCGTCGAGGTCGCAGTCCGGGATCAGGCCCAGCACCATGGCGTATTTCGGATCGATGAAGGAACCGAAGGCCCCGGCAAAGCGGATGGTGTCGACATGGTCGATATCCAGCTTTTCCATCAGCAGCTTGATGCCGGCATAGAGCGCCGCCTTGGCGAGCTGGATGGCGCGGATATCGTTCTGCGTCACGGTGATGCGCTGCTGGCCCTCGTGCAGCAGGTAGGAGAAGGTGCGGCCGTTCGGGATGATGCGCGGGCTTTTCGCCGCCATCGCGCCATCGACGACGCCATCCTGCGAGATGATGCCTGAGAGATACATCTCCGCGACGATTTCGATGATCGCCGAGCCGCAGATGCCGGTGACGCCAACGGCGGCGGCCGCCTCGGCAAAGCCGTCCTCATCAGACCATTTGTCGACGCCGATGACGCGGAACCGCGGCTCGAGCGTCTCGGGATCAATGCGCACGCGCTCGATCGCGCCCGGTGCGGCACGCTGGCCGGAGGAGATTTCAGCCCCTTCGAAGGCCGGGCCGGTGGGCGAGGAGGCGGCAACGACGCGATCCTTGTTGCCGAGCACGATCTCGGCATTGGTGCCGACATCGACGAGCAGCATCATCTTGTCCTGCCGGTAAGGGCCTTCCGACAGCGTGGCGCCGGCGGCATCGGCGCCGACATGGCCGGCGATGCAGGGCAGCATGTAGAGCCGGGCGCCGCGGTTGACGTCGATGTCGATCTCGTGCGCCCAATATTGCAGCGCGCCGGAGACAGCGAGCGCAAACGGCGCCTGGCCGAGCTCGGTCGGGTCGATGCCAAGGAACAGGTGGTGCATGATCGGGTTGCCGACGAAGACCATGTCGAGGATGTCGTGGCGGTCGACCTCACCTTCGGCGCAGACCTTGCCGATCAGGCCGTTGACCGCCTCGCGCACCGCCTTGGTCATCGCCTCGCGGCCATCGGGATTCATCATCACATAGGAGACGCGGCTCATCAGATCCTCGCCGAAGCGGATCTGCGGGTTCGAGGTGCCCGAGGAGCCGACGATACGGCCGGAGAGCAGCGAGACGAGATGCATGGCGATCGTCGTCGAGCCGATGTCGCAGGCAACGCCATAGGCCTCGTTCTTGAGGCCCGGCCACAGGCCGACGATGAAGGGGCGTGAACTGTCCATGTCGCGGTGGATGGCGGCGGTCACGGCCCAATTGCCCTTGCGCAGGATGCCCTGGACCTGCGGAATCAGGTGCGGCGCGATCAGCAGGTCCTTCCAGCCCCAGTCCTTCTCCAGCATCACCTTCAGCCGGTCGAGATCGCCGAGCGGCTTGTGCATGTCGGGCTCATCGACCTCGACATAGCAAAGCTGGATGGCGGCGTTGCGCTCGATCACCCGGTCGCTTGCGGCCTTGCGCACCACCTGGGCGTTGATGACGGTATCCTGCGGCACGTCGATGACGAGATCGCCGAGAATCTGGGCGGAACAGGAAAGCCGGCGACCGTCAGGCAGTTCGCGCACGGAGGCGTAGCGCTGTTCCTTCGGGCCAACAGGCGAAATATGGTCGTTGGAGGAGACGATCTTGTGCTTGGCGAAGTTGCCTTCCTGCACCTCGATCTGACAGCGCCCGCAGGTGGCGCGGCCGCCGCAAACACTTTCGACATAGACCCCGAGCGAGCGGGCGGCATCGAGAACCGGCGTGCCGACCGGGAAGCGGCCGCGCTTGCCCGATGGCATGAACAGAACGAGGGGATCCTTGTGCGCGGCTTCGGTCATGTTGGTCTCGATTTCGGAAGTGCCTTCGATGCGCATTCTGTTCTGTCTTTCCTAAAGCCTGCTTCTGCCCGATGGACCGAGGCATGGGTAAACGTCTTCAGACTGCACCGGAATGCTGCCTGATAGTTGTCAGATCCCGACATGGAAAGATCTGCGAGCATCATTTCGTCAGGGTTGCGCTCGCGGGGCGTATCCGTTCATGACGTCTTGCGCGACAGGCGCCGGGCATTGACGCGCACGCGCTTGCCGTAGGGTTTAAGGGCGGCGGCAGCGATCGCCGTTCCACCCAGGCCAAGCGATGCGCCGCCGCCGGTCATCAGCCGCACCGCATTATCGAAACCGGTGCGCCACAGCGCCATGTTCACGGCCATGGCACTTTCCGCGGTGGCCGCGATCTTCTCGGAGACCATGCGGCTAAGCTCGGTCGGATCCTGCGTTTTCCCGGTCAGTGCCGCCAGTTGCATTTCGTGCAGCCGCAGCGCCATGACGAAAGGGGCTTCGAACCAGAGCGTGAAAGTGTCGAGGTGAAGTCGGCGCGTTGTCATCGATGATCCCTACTCTTGTGCTGCGACAGCGACGGTCGGATGCTTGACTATGGAGCCGTGGTCAGTTTCGCAGCTGCTATTGCCCAGACAAACGCCGCCGCCAGTGTCGTCGAGCTACCCCAGAAACAGACGTTCATGACCCGTTCCTGGGAACCAAAGTTGATCCTCCTCGTGACAACCGCAACGAAAGTGACGGCAAGCACCGCGAGGTTTGCGAACAGGACCGGCAGGACTTAAAGCGCGTCGCGATCTCCAGGATTCGCTTGCTGCGCTTTAAGTTCTTGTTTTTGCCCATGTCGTTATCGCAAAACCGCTGCGCACTTTTGCGCGACATGCCTTAGGTCCTGAGCGCACCGTAGAGCCTTTTGAACTCGCCCGCATCCTCAAAGAGCGCATATCTGACAAGGAGAGCCAAAGGACAACCAGGGCAACTCATGACCTGGTTGTCCTTTCGATGTGCAGTACGGCGCCGAGCAAAAGCCTATTCGCTCGCCGCAGCTCCGCCGGTGCGCGCGGCGCGCCCGCCGCGACGACCGCCGGAGGCTGCCGGTGCTGCGGCCGCCGCCACGGCATGGCCGCCTTCTGCCGGCTTGTGGTCGCGGTAGGTCCTGATCCAGTTGGTGCAGTTGGCGTCGGTGCCGTTCAGAACGTTTGCAGCGCGAACGGCCTCCATCTCCTGCGGACGGCAGGGGTTCATGATCGCGGACGTCATACCGGCGCCGATGACCATGGGGATGAAGCCGGCATTGATGCCGTGGCGATGCGGCAGGCCGAAGGAGATGTTGGAGAGGCCGCAGGTGGTGTTGACCTTCAGCTCTTCGCGCAGACGGCGCAGAAGCGCAAACACCTGCCGGCCGGCGTCGCCCAGGGCGCCGATCGGCATGACCAGCGGATCGACGACGATGTCGTGTGGCTTGATGCCATGATCCATGGCGCGCTCGACGATCTTCTTGGCAACGGCGAAGCGCACGTCCGGATCCATCGAAATGCCGGTTTCGTCGTTGGAGATGGCGACAACCGGCACGTCGTATTTCTTGCAGAGCGGCAGGATCGCTTCCAGCTTTTCCTCTTCGCCGGTGACGGAATTGACGAGCGGCCGGCCCTTGGCGACCTTCAACGCCGCCTCGATTGCCGCCGACACGGAGCTGTCAATCGACAGCGGCACGTCGACAAGGCCCTGGACGATTTCCAGCGTCTTGACCAGCAACGGCGGTTCGGTCTCGTTCGGGTTGACGGCGGTGACGCCGGCGTTGACGTCGAGCATCGTCGCACCGGCGGCGACCTGCTCCAGCGCGTCCTTGATGACGGTGTCGAAATTGCCTTCGATCATTTCCGCGGCCAGCTTCTTGCGGCCGGTCGGATTGATGCGCTCGCCGATGACGCAGAAGGGCTGGTCGAAGCCGATGATGATTTCGCGGGTGGCGGAAGCGACGATGGTACGGGTCATGTAAGATCCTTTGATCCTGTGGCGTCGGGTTTCGTTATCTCACCCGTTAAGCGATGGAGGCGGCCGGACGGGCCGGCGCCGGTTTTGTCTGCGATTGCCTCAGTGGGGATGGTGGGCCGCGGCCTCGGCCATCTCCTGCTGGTTTTCTTCCTTGCCTTCGCGAATGTGCTCCATGCGGGAGGCGACAAGCGCATCGGTCGGCAGCGTTTCGTGTTTCCAGGGCTTGCGACCCTTCAACACGCCCGATTCATGCACGATCTCTGCGACATATTCTTCCTGGCGATAGGCCATGACGTGGACGCCGGAGACGCCTTCGATCTCCTTGACCTCGTTGATGATGTCGATGCAGAGCTGCTTACCTTCCTTTTTCTGATCCTGCGCACCTTCCAGCCGCGTGATGATGCTGTCGGGAATGTGGATGCCCGGCACGTTGGAGCGGATCCAGCGGGCGGTTTTCGCCGACGCCATCGGTCCGACGCCGACGAGGATGAAGCATTTTTCGTGCAGGCCGAGATCGCGCACCTTCTTCATGTATTCGCGGAACATCGGCACGTCGAAGCAGTACTGGCTCTGGACGAACTGCGCGCCGGCCTCGATCTTCTTGGCCAGCCGATAGGGGCGGAAGTCGTAGGGAGGCGCAAAGGGGTTGATGGCGGCGCCGAGAAACACCTGTGGCGGCGTCGTCAGCTTGCGGCCGGAGAGGAACTTGGAATTGTCGCGCATGATGCGCACGGTCTCGAGCAGCGACATGCAGTCGAGGTCGAACACCGGCTTGGCGCCCGGCTGGTCGCCGGCCTGCACGCCGTCGCCGGTCAGGCACATGACGTTCTGCACGCCCATGGCGGACGCGCCGAGCACGTCGCCCTGGATGGCGATGCGGTTCTTGTCGCGGCAGGCGATCTGCATGATCGGGGCATAGCCCATGCGCGTCAGCAGTGCGCAGATGCCGACAGATGACATGTGGCAGTTGGCGCCGGAGGCATCGACCGCATTGATGCCGTCGACCCAGCCATCGAAGATTGCGGCGCGCTCGTAGACGTCCTGCGGGTTGGCGCTGTCGGGCGGGTTGAGTTCGGCGGTGACGGCAAATTCGCCGCGACGCAAAACGCGCTCGAGCCGTCCGCGCGAGGAGTGGCCGGGCAGAGGATCGAGCGGCGCGCCGGGGTCGTATGGATTGTAATCGGGGCTCATGCCTGGTTCTCTTTTGCCTGGGCTTCGCGGCGGGCGGCGGCTTCCGCCGTCACCCGCAGCCACGACGAGGTCTCGCGCAGCGACTGGTTGACCGGCTTCTGCACGTTCATGATCGCATCGCCCTTCGTCATGTTCTGCGAACCTTTCCACGCCTGCACCCAGACGCAGGGCATATCCGGCTCGACCTCGCAATTGCCGTTGGCCCTGACGCCGCCGCAGGGGCCGTTGCGCAGCTGCTTCGGACAGTTCATCGGGCAGGACATGCCGGTCGACGACAGCGCGCACTGGCCGCACATGCGACAGTCGAAAAGAAAGCCTTTGACGTGGCGTTCGACGAAGGTCACCGGCCGCTCGACGCGGCCGTAGCCAATTGCGTTCCACAGCGGGTGCAACAGCAGGAAGAGATCGGCAAAGCGGTTGTAGAACCATTCGAGGAAGCGCGAATGGCGCACGGCCCAGAGGCGGACGGTATATTTGTGGCGCGAGCGGCGGCTCGGCGAAACGCCGGCGGGGGTATAGGCGCCGGTCGCGGCCTTGGCGGCAGGCGCGGCATTGCCCTTGACGATCTTCGCCTCCGCTGCACCTGCGAGCTTCGGCTCAGCCATTGTCGCGGCCTCCTGCTTTGACGAGGGCAACCAGGCGCTCGCGGTCATAGGCGGCTTCGAGCTCGGCGGCCGCACGGTCTGCTTCCGCTTCCAGTTCGTCGGAGACGGGTTCTGGCTCGGCCTTGCGCCATTCGGCGAGATAATCGTCGGTTTCGGCAGCGCCGGTGCGCATGGCGCACATGTCGATCGCCTCGGTGAAGCGCAGCGAAAGCTCGCGCTTGGCGGTCGTGCGGCCCTTCTTGATGATGACCTGGGCCGGGATGTCGCGCCAGTAGACGATTATGCGATCTGCCATCGGGTGTCGTTCTCCTCTTCCTGCGACAATGCTTATGTCCGGGCGCTGTGGCTCACCTCGCCACGACGTTGGATGTGTCCAAAAACGACGCCGGCGCAGAACGTCGAAGACCCCCGGCACTCTACGCGTTGCCGCAATGCGGGCAAGTCCACACTTCGGGATATCCATCGGTTGAGGAGTGTCAGAAATTTCAGGGCCTTAGGGCCTTCTGACGGCCACAGGCGGCGTGTCCTCATCGGCGAATCTGCGCCCGGTTTTCCTACCAGATGCCGCGCCGAATTCCATTCCAGAGCCATGTCAGATCGGCGGGTGGTACCACTGTTGCGACGGGCCTGCGACATCGAGCGGTTGCAGCTTGCCCTTGAGGGCATCGTCGACGGCGGCAATGGCGATGCCGGTGGAGGCCGCCGTCTGCAGCAGCGGATAGGTATGCATCGTATCGCGGCGGTCGGGCGTCTGGCGCGACTGGTAGAGAATGCCGCCGGTATCGACGCCTTCGTCGACGAGATGCACGGTCGCGCCGAAATTGATGACATCGTCGTTGACCTGCGCCCAGTAGCCGCCCATCAGCCCGCGATAGCCCGGATTGATGCCGGCATGGAAGTTGACGACCGGGCAGGGGATCTGCGCCAGGGTATGGGCCTTCAACAGGCGGCAACTGATGAGAAAGACGACTTTTGGCGCGAGCTGCCGGATCTGCGACACAGCCTCAGCGTCGTTCACGGACGTGATCTGGCAAACCGGTACGCTCGGATCCGGCGCGCCCGATACACCGTAGTGCCTAAGGATGCCTTCCGCTCTCTTCCGGGTAAAGCGCTTGCCGAAGCGCGAGGCGATCATTGTCGCCAATTGCCCGATCGCTGTCGGCCACCCGAGCTTTCGCGCCCGCCGGCGCAGGAAGAGGCTCTTGGATTCCGGCTGCTCCTGGAGAACGACGATATCGTCAAAGCGTGCGGCGAGCGCATTGATCATGATCCAGGGATTTTCTCCGCCCGCCGTCACCACGACGACGCGGCTCGGCTGCCTGGCCGCGGTGTTGGTCTCATTGTCTGCGTCCGCCATGCCGGCCCCTGAAGCGTTGGTCGCAACAGATATGGCGGCTGGCGCGTTACCGGCGACTTAATGGCGGGTATTTGGGAAGCAGATGCCAGAAGTGGCATCGGGAGACGGTTTGGCCGAGGCTGGGGCATCGGACCCCGAGCGCGTCGCGACGAGCGTGTTCGTTCGATGGTGGCAGATAAGGCGCCGGCTTGTCCGGTCTAACGGAAGTCCGCGGCGGTCAGGACATAGATCGTCTTGCGACCGTGGGCATATGCTGCCTTTGCGACTTCGTAGATCTTGTTGCGTGCAGCGTCGAATGCCAGAAGGCAGGCCGCTTCTGTCGTCCGGGTCGGCGCGCCACGCGAGAGCGCCTCCGCCTCGACATAGAAGGGCACTTCGAACATGCCATCGTGGCCAAGGAAGCGAACAGCGTTCCTGGTATCGTCGAAGCTTCGGCTTTGGTTGGGGAAGCTTAGTGGCATCGTGTGATCCTTTTTAGCGATAAGCCAGCTCGGCCAGCGGTCGGCCGGGCGGACGAGTGAGGATGGGCGTTTGGCTCCGTGCCGCGCCATCACAAGATCCGGCCGAAGAGGATCGTGGTGATGACCACAAAGACCGCGACCGAAAGAGCAATCCAGGCAAACAGACCGCGATAGTCGAAGAGATAGATCTGAGCCGGTATGTGGTATTTCATGATCGCCTCCCGTGGCTGATCTGTTCGGCCGGTTTGGCATGGTCGTTATAGGATATGTGCCGTTCTGAAGGCTCGCTCGGCCAATGCCATCCCATCCTTGCCGGCACTGACAATCAATTCGAGATTGCCTTCATCCGTTACACGCTCATGGGTTTCGCGGCTGCTGCGGATGCGATACTGGAGCGCATTGTCGCGGATCGGCAGCGTCGCAACGATGCGATACGTTTCTCCAGATATTGACTCTCTCGTCAGCGCCCCCTTGGAGCGGACAAGTTGGCCAACATGGAAGCGGTGGATCGGTAACGTGTCGCGCGGGCCGCGGATGATGCGTTTCGTGAAAGATAGAGCGTTCATAGTGGTCTCAGTCCTCCTCAAGCGTTGGTAAGAGTAATTCGGCTGCAACAGCCGCTCCGCATTTCGCGCTGGCGTAGACGGATCAAATGCTCGTTGCGATGGGCCGGACAGACGGCTCGAGATCTGTTTCGAGACGCGTTGGCCGCAAGCACTGACGCCGAGCCTGCCTGTCTGTCGAGAATTTAGGGGATTGGGGCGGTTCGAAGTTCTGATACCGCGAAAGCCACATCGGCCAAATCAACTTGCCACAGCATAGCGCGTCGATTGAGTTTCAATTGAGGCGGGTTGTGTATGCTGCCAGATCCGAGCTCATCCTGTTGGCGGAGCTTTCCCTCGGTCTTTTCTACCTGAGCTGGGCGCCACATACCTTCTGCGGGATCAGGCGCTCAGCAGTGATTTCGTCAGGTCGCCATAGCCGGTGAAGCGGTATTCGTATTCGAGGCCGAGGTAATCGGCGGCTTCTTTGGCCTTTGCCTGCAGCGCTTCGTCTTCCTGCTGCGAGAGGTAGACGAGCTTGCGGTAATGGCCAAAATACATATCCCGGAGTTCCGGATGGCGCTTGAGGCCGAGCGGCTCGATGACGAAGGCCTCGAACTGGCGGGCGAGGAAGTCGGTGAGGAAAAAGGCGGTCAGATCGTCGTCCCAGCGGCTGGCAAAGGCATCGTTGCCGGCGAAGAAGGAATAGCAGTGCGGGCCGGGAATGCGCTCGACGCATTCTTCTTCGCAGAGCCGGTCGAGGTGGCCCCCGGTGCCGCAATCGGCATAGGCGACGAAGATGCGCTCGAAGCCGGCTGCACGTGCCTTGGCAATCGCCTCCTTGACCCCCGGCGTGATCTTTTCCGGCGTGTTGTGCCAGATGGCGGGCAGACAGGAGAGGTCGACATGGTCGAGCCTGTTGGCCTGGCAGATGGCCAGAATTTCGCGCGCGATTGCGCCGCAACCGATGACGTGAACTTTTTCCGGTTGTGCGCGTTCTATTGTGCGCGATACGTTTTCCATCTCGATTCCACCCAGTGATCAACGTGAAGGAAGCTGGCCATGAAAACACAAACTGTTGCGACCGTCGGAGCCGTGCTCATCGCGCTTATGACGTTGAGCGCCTGCGGCAACACAATCCGCGGCATCGGTCAGGATACCGCAAACACCGTCAACGCGACACAGTCGGCCGGCAAGAAGGTGGCCAACGCCGCCAACTGAGCCGTGACCTGAAGCGCCGCGCGTCGAATTCGGCTGTGCCAGAGACGCTTTGATCCCCTGGTGTCCAGCCTGGTGTTCCGCGGCGGTCGCGACGTGGAACATCAGCAGACGCCGCGGTTGCGCAGCCCTCCGTTTTCATGCCAGCAAATGAAAAGCCGGCCGCAAGCGTCATTGCTGCGGCCGGCTTTCGTGTTCGTGAAGCGGGCTCAGCCGGCAGCGAGCAGGTTGTGCTTGCGCTTCATGAAGTCCTTGGCGGTTTCGACCGCGACTGCCGCGTCGCGGCAATAGGCGTCGGCGCCGACGGCCTTGCCGAATTCCTCGTTGAGCGGCGCGCCGCCGACGAGCACGACATAGTCGTCACGCAGTCCCTTTTCCTTCAGCGTGTCGATGACGACCTTCATGTAGGGCATGGTGGTGGTCAAAAGCGCCGACATGCCGAGGATGTCGGGCTGCTCGCGCTCGATCGCTTCCAGGTAGTTTTCGACCGGGTTGTTGATGCCGAGGTCGACGACATCGAAGCCGGCGCCTTCCATCATCATGCCGACGAGGTTCTTGCCGATGTCGTGAATGTCGCCCTTGACGGTGCCGATCACCATCTTGCCGAGCTTCGGCGCGCCGGTTTCGACGAGCAGCGGCCGCAGGATGAACATGCCTGCCTTCATCGCATTGGCCGACAGCAGAACTTCCGGCACGAACAGGATGCCGTCGCGGAAATCGACGCCGACGATCCGCATGCCTTCGACCAGTGCCTGGGTCAGGACGTCGTAGGGCGTCCAGCCACGCTTGAGCAGGATGTTGGTTCCGTCCTCGATCTCCTCCTTGAGGCCGTCATAGAGGTCGTCATGCATCTGCTGCACAAGTTCCTCGTCGGAAAGGTCCTCGAGAATGATTTCATCGTCTGCCATAGTAGGGTTCCTCGGTTCCTGGCACGGCCGGGCTAAAATCCGGACACGTTCAACAATCAATAGCGGTCGACGCGTAAAAATCTGTTTTCGAAAGCGACGTCGCATATGACAAAAAGCGACGGCAGGGCACCTTCTTTCGAGGCCTGTATATTCTTAACAAAAACAATATATTCGCGCCATGCGGTTTTTGGCCGGCGATGACGCAGGTCGCAGTGTTCGAGTTGCGCCACTTGTTGGCGCATTGAGACCCGTACAGTCCCTGCGGCTTGGTAGCATTAGGGCCAAATGGTGCTTGAAGGCGCACGAAATGCGCGGGAGAGGAATGAGTAAATGAGCGACGTGACAGAACAGGACGCGGTTGAGGGTGGCGGTCGCCGCTCGCGTGGCGAGGGACGGGGAGCAGCGGCGCGGCGTGCCTCGCGCACCGGCGGCGGCCCGGGGCCGTCTCTGCCCTATATCCAGCGCAAGATTCGCGAATACGAGGTTCTCGACGAGGAGGGTCTTGAGCTCATCGAGCGCAATGCCGATACGATCCTCGAGGAAATCGGCATCGAATTCCGCGACGACGCCGAAGCACTCGAACTGTGGAAACAGGCTGGTGCCGACGTGCGCGGCCAGCGCGTTCACTTTCCCAAGGGTCTTTGCCGCGAGCTTCTGAAAACGGCGCCGTCCGAATTTACCTGGCACGCCCGCAATCCCGCGCGCAGCGCCCAGGTCGGCGGCAAGGCGACGATCTTCGCACCGGTCTATGGCCCGCCCTTCGTGCGCGATCTCGAGGGTAACCGCCGTTACGCGACCATCGAGGATTTCCGCAACTTCGTGAAGCTCGCCTATATGGCGCCGTCGATGCATTCGTCCGGCGGCACGGTCTGCGAGCCGGTGGACATTCCGGTGAACAAGCGTCACCTCGACATGGTCTACAGCCACATCAAATATTCCGACAAGCCGTTCATGGGCTCGGTCACGGCACCCGAGCGCGCCGAAGACACGATCGCCATGGCGAAACTCGTTTTCGGCGACGAGTTCGTCGAGAACAATTGCGTCACGCTCAACCTGATCAACGCCAACTCGCCGATGGTCTTCGACGAGACCATGGTGGGCGCACTCAAGGTTTATGCCCGCCACAACCAGGCCTGTGTGCTTTCGCCGTTCATCCTGTCGGGCGCCATGAGCCCGGTCACTGTTGCCGGCACGCTGACGCAGATTCTCGCCGAAGTGCTGGCCGGTGCCTCGTTCACCCAGCTGATCCGCAAGGGCGCGCCGGTGCTGTTCGGCACCTTTGCCGCCTCGATCTCGATGCAGTCGGGCGCGCCGACCTTCGGCACGCCGGAGCCGTCGCTGGTTTCCTATGGCGCGGCACAGCTTGCCCGCCGCTTGAAGCTGCCGTTCCGCACCGGCGGTTCACTCTGCGGCTCGAAGGTTCCGGACGCTCAAGCCGCGCATGAATCGGCCAATACGCTGAACATGACGCTGCTTGCCGGCACCAACTTCGTGCTGCATGCGGCCGGCTGGCTCGAGGGGGGTCTCGTCTCGTCCTACGAGAAGTTCATGATCGACCAGGACCAGCTCGGCATGATGCAGAAGATGGCCGAAGGCATCGACCTCTCGGAAGACGCGCAGGCGCTCGACGCCATCCGCGAAGTCGGTCCGGGCAGTCACTACCTCGGCTGCGCCCACACCCAGGCCAATTTCCAGACCGCCTTCTACCGTTCGCCGCTCGCCGACAACAATTCCTACGAACAGTGGGAAGTGGAAGGCGAAAAGCGCATCGAGCAGCGCGCCAATGCGCTGGCCCGCAGCTGGCTGGAGCACTACGAGGCGCCTTACCTCGATCCTGATATTGACGAGGCGCTCAAGGCCTTTATCGCCGAGCGCAAGGACTCGATGCCCGACGCTTTCACCTGAAAGGGTCCCGAGCGAGCCAGGGAGCAAGGCGGCGCGGCGCAGGTGGCTGACATGATCCAGAAGGAAGTCTGGCGCCCGCATTACGATCTACAGGGGCCGAAACCGAAATGACGGCGCCTTCCGCATCTGCGGAAACTCGACTTGAAACCGTCCGTGCGGCTCTTGAGCCGCACGGACTTTTTTTGCGCGGCACGCTGAACTTTGCTTCCGGCGATGCCGCGCCGTTGCTTTCGGATGGTCGGCCGGCTGCAAGCGTCGCGCTGATCGGCAATGTCGGCGGCTCGCTGTGGCAGCCCTTCGTGCGCTGGCGCGAAAGTGCGCCGGACCATGGCGGCAACGATCCGCTCGATACGTGGTCGAAGTCGGTGATTGGGGAAATCGCTCGAGGCAGTGGGGCGACGGCCTACTTCCCGTCGGATCCACCCTGGCAGCCATTCCAGCAATGGGCGATGCGGGCGGAGGGGCTGAAGACTTCGCCGCTCGGCATTCTCATTCATCCGCGCTACGGGCTCTGGCACGGCTATCGTGGCGCGCTCGCCTTCGACGAACCCTTGGCTGCCGATAGCGAGCGGTTGGCCAGCCATCCCTGCGACACTTGCGTGGATAAACCATGCATTTCCGCCTGTCCGGCCGGCGCGCTCGAGCGCCTGCAATTCGATGTCGGCCGTTGTCGCAGCTATCTGAGGACGGAGGCGGGCAGGAGTGGCTGTCTCGAGCACGGATGCCTGGCCCGCGACGCCTGTCCCGTCGGGCAGGACTATCGCTATCCGCCGGCGCAGCTTCGCTTCCACATGTCCGCACTGGACCTTTGATCTGTCGCCGCTGCCGAAACTATGGCCTGATGGGCGGAGCCAGGGCTCAGCCTGGACCACGCGGTTCAAAGACTGGAAGAAGCGCAGATCGTAGGGAATGGTCGAATCGTAGACAACGTCGATGGCATCGACAAAAGTCGTCGGCGGATTTACGGCCTGCGACAATGGATAGAGCCTGATCCGTTTGGCGTAATCGACGCCTTGGCAACGTCGGCTTCGCTGCCGCTGTTCAGAATGGAGCGCAGCAGGGCGTAACCCTGATAGGTCGATGACGGCAGCACGATGTATCCGTCCGGGATCGCGCCGGAGTGGTCAGGTGGCAGGATGAGGTATTTTCCGCCCTTGCCCTTGTCGACCCCGGCCGGGCCGACATCCTCCAGGGGGAACTGCCATGCATGACGTCCGGATTGGGGGTGAGTGTCTGGTTCTTTCAGTCCGGCAGGCGAGACCAGTAGACGATCTGATTGGGCTTGCCTTTGGCGCCCGTGATCATCGCCTGCAGCATCAGGTCGAAGTTGACGACAGGCATGCCCCAGTTGACGGCCTCGATCGCTCGGCTCTCGATTGTCCTTGCGTCAAGGTCTTTGACCAGCTTGTCGTCGGCGCTGGCCGGGGCCGCCGCGATCAACAGGCTCAGAATCGCCATGGCGAACCTGCGCATTTGAAGCCTCCGTCACATGCCGCCGTTGCGGGAAACATGCGGTTGAATTGCCCCGATTGTAACCTAGTGTGTGTAGGCTAATGCAGGGGGTCGCATGATTCGAAAGATGTGCGCCGGTTCGCTGGTGTTCGTGGTTGCGTTTGCCGCGTCACAGGCCAGCGCGGATGAATTTGGCGTCAGTTTCTGGCTGCCTGGCCTATACGGCAGTTTTGCTGCGGTGCCGGGTAAACCCGGCTGGTCCTTCGCTTCGATCTACACCACTCCTCCATCAGCGCGGGTGCGAGCGAGGCTTTTCCACGCGGCGGGGCCGGGCAAGTCGATGTCGGCATGAGCGGGCGCGGCGACCTGGTTGCCTTCGGACCGACCTACACCTTCGATCAGCCCGTATGGGGTGGGCAGCTCGCCCTCAGCCTGTTGGGCGTTGCGGGACGAAGCCACGCCTGCGTAGACGCCACCTTGACTGGGCCGCTCGGCGGTTCGGTCTCCGGCGAAAGATGCGATTCTCTAACCGCGTTTGGCGATGTCCTTCCCCAGGCGGCACTTAAATGGAACGACGACGTCGACAACTATCTCGTCTATATGACCGGCGGCATTCCCGTTGGTTCCTACGATCCTGATCGCCTGGCGAACCTGGGGCTCGGCCACGGTGCCATGGATGGCGGGGTCGGATACACCTATCTCAATCCGGACACGGGTCGCGAGTTTTCGATTGTCGGCGGCCTGACCTACAACTTCAAAAACCCCGATACGGACTATCGGAACGGCATTGATGGGCACGTCGACTGGGCCGCATCGCAATTCCTGAACGAGCATGTCCATGTCGGCGTCGTTGGATACGCCTATCAGCAGCTTACGGGGGACAGCGGCGAAGGCGCGACCCTTGGTGATTTCAAGTCCCGCGTGTTCGGGGTCGGTCCCCAGCTCGGTTGCAAGTTCGACGCCGGCGATGAAACGGCGGGCTATGTGAACCTCAAGGGATACTACGAGTTCGGGGCCAAAAACCGCCCGGAAGGCTGGAATGTGTGGCTGACGCTGGCGTTTTCACCTGCGCCGAAGCCTCCAATGAAATAGAGGACGGTAAAGCGTCGGCCGGGGCCGTGAATGACACGGCAAGGTCCAGCCTGCCCATCCACCGATGGCCGCTCGGGCATACTTTCCACAGCCGCATACACAGCAGGAAGTGACGTGCGTAACGCACAATCCCAAGGCACCGCCGGCACAGGCATCCACACGACCTGCGCCGTCACCTTCCGGCGCTGATTGACTGGTGCTGTCCCCGCAGCTGGGTGCGCATGGAAAACCGAGCGCCTGTTTCGCTGTTCCGCTCCGGCACGCAAAGATGGTGTAAATCTCCAAAATGACTAAAATTGCAGGTGTTCTGGAAACGTAAAATTTCCGAATTTATACCGATTTGGACGGTGTGGCATTGGAGACCATCTCATGACGCGCAGCCCAGTGGTATCCGTGAGCAACTTTCCCCCGCGCTTGTCGCGGGAGGAAGTCGACGCGCAGGTATCGCGTCTGGACAGTATTCATGCCGCCAATTCGCAGCTTCTCGACGAGGCGTACAAGCGCCTGCTGGCGATTGCCGCCGCCCATGCCGCGGTGGTTGCGGCCTGCATCGCCGGCTTCGACGGTCTGTTCGACAGCTCCATATTGGGCGCGAGCTTGCTGCCGGAGGCGATCGATTTTCTACGCAAGGCCGCCCTGGTCGTCGGCTGCATTGGCCTGCTGCTCACTTTCTTTGCCATCGCCAACAATTACGGCGAGGTGCAGCGGGTGGCGCGCCAGCACGCCAGCAACCTGCGCTTCACGCTGCAGGAAAAGCGATTGCTGACCAGGCTGTCGAGCGAGATCCTCACCGGTAATCCCAACTCTTACCTGCGCAGCGGCGTTGCCGGCCTTGCCTGTCTGGCGGCGATCTTCGGCCTTGCGGCGGCGGCCGGCTGTTTTGTGCTGGCCGGCATTGCCGGGATTATGGCTGGCGGCTGAGCGGAACTGTCGCGGCCGTAAGGCCCTGTACTTTCCTTACCTCATCCCTGTGCGCACAGAATTGCGACGGCGACCTACCTACACCGCGACGATGCCATGTTTGGCTGCGGCTACGGATGCCGATTTCTCCTCTCCCTCATCTCTGTGCTTGTCACAGAGATCCAGCCGCCCGCGTCGGCGGCGCGCAAAGACCGCGTCATGCAGCAGACAGCGAGGTTTTGGTTCCTTCACGGCGCAGACGCGCTGTGGCTGGACCCCTGTGACGAGCACAGGGGTGAGGGGGAGAGCACGGTTGGCCTGTCCGTCTACGGCGAGGCCGGGCCTGCCATCAGCATTTTCCTCGCTCCTGCGCCAGAACCGCCGCAATCTCGATGATGCTGGGCGACTGATTCCATTGGATGTTTTTCATGCCGCTTTTTCCAAAACCATTTCTCGTCGGTGCCGTTCTCTCGGCCGGCCTTGCCGGCCCGGCGCTCGGCGCCTGCCGTGACGTCAGCCATCTCGGGCAGGACTATATCGCCTGCACCGTCGACCCCGCCGATAACGACATCCGTCTTTACAACAAAGATCAGGCCGGCGTTCCCTTCCGCTCGTTCCGGGCGCTGTCGCTGGAACTGCGCCATCGCGACGAATACATGCTCTTTGCCATGAACGGCGGCATGTATCACGACGACCTGTCGCCGGTCGGCCTGCATATCGAGGAGGGGCGCGAGCAGGCGCCGCTCAACACCAATACCGGCTGGCGCAATTTCCACCTTCTTCCTAACGGCGTCTTCTATGTCGATGGCGGCAAGGCGGGGGTGATGTCGGCGGACGCCTATCGCGCCGCCAATATCCGGCCCCGGTTTGCCACGCAGTCCGGCCCGATGCTGGTGATCGATGGCGAGCTGCATCCGCGCTTCCTGCCCGACAGCATCAGCCTCAAGACCCGCAACGGCGTCGGCGTGACGGCTGCGGGCGAGGTGGTGTTCGTCGTCTCGAAAAGGCCGGTGCGGTTTCACGACTTCGCGACGCTTTTCCGCGACGAGCTCGATTGCCCCAACGCGCTTTTCCTCGACGGCACGATCTCCAGCCTCTATGCGCCTGATATCAACCGGCACGACCGGCTGTTCCCGATGGGGCCGATGATCGCCGTCGTCGGAAAATTCCCGCGCTAGTTTTTTCTTTGGGGCCGATGCGATTTTTTTCGTCGCGGCCCCAAGGAATTGTCGTCGTGCAACGTCTAAGGTTCAAAACAGCTAGGAGCGGGCACGCCATTGGACGCTGAACTCGTCGAGAAAGCGGTGTCTGGAGACAGACGGGCGTTCGGCCAATTGGTCGAGCGGCACTATGATTTTGTCCATGCCGTCGCCTGGCGCTGGTCGGGCAATGCCGCGGATGCGGAAGACATCGCCCAGGACGTCTGCGTACGGCTGGGTACCGCCGTTCGCGGCTTTCGCGGCACCAGCCGGTTTCGCACCTGGCTCTACACCCTAACGCTCAACGCGGCGCGCGACCACAAGCGCCGACAGATGCGCGACACCAGCAGGATACAGGCCTATGCCAACGAGCAGGCCGTTCTTGGCGGCGGCGAGACGGCCGAAGACGATCGCCAGGAGGCGCTCTGGACGGCCGTCAGGGCGCTGCCGGAAAAACAATGCGACGCAGTGCTGCTCGTCTATGCCGAGGGGATGAGCCATGCCGCGGCCGCCGATGTGCTTGGATGTTCCGAGGCGACCGTGTCCTGGCACGTGCACGAGGCGCGCAAGCGGCTGAAGACATTGCTTGGCAAGGAGGCCGTGTGATCATGACCGACGATTTCGACAAGCTCTCCGGGCTGACCCCGCCAAAGGCTTCGAACGAGGCACGCGCGCGTGCGCTCGCGGCCGCCATGCAGGCTTTCGACATGGCAGAAGAAAATTCGACCATCACCCAAGGATCAATGCTGCCGGTTCGTCAAAGCTCCATCTTCAACCGGATATGGAGCCCCATCATGAACAGGAAACTGCTTGCCGGATCGGCACTCGCCACGCTGCTGGTCATCCCCGCCGCCACGTTCCTGACGCTGGAACTGACGCGCAACTCCGTGCTGCCCGGCGACACCGGGGCAGAGATCGCGGTGAAGGGAGAGCCGAAACAGAAGGCAGCGCCACGGCCGAAGTCAGCTCCGACTGCGTCGGCGGTGGACGAAAACCTAGCTGCTGCGAAGAGGCAGGAGACCTCCGGCTTTGCAGTCGGCGGGTCGGTTGCCGTTGATGCTGAGGGTCGGCCACCGGCCGATAAGCCAGCCGCCGAGGCGCTTGCCCGCGCCCGCGAACAGAAGACCGTCGAGGTTCAATCTGCGGCGCGAGCCGAGAACCCGGCGCCCACTGCCGAGGCCGAGGCGGATGCTTTGGGCAACCAGATGATGAGCGATAGCGCAGCACCGCTTTCTGCAGCTCCGGGCGCTGAGACACGGATGACCTTTATGCCGGCGCCCGTTGTTGCCGAGGAGATGGCTCCGGCTCCTCAGGAAAACCGCGAGCGCTTCAACAAGGCCGACAGCAATCCGGTCAAGAGCGTCGCCACCGACCCGGTCTCCACCTTCTCGGTCGATGTCGATACGGCTTCCTACGCCTTCGTGCGCCGCTCGCTAATGGAGGGTCAGATGCCGGAGCGCGATGCGGTGCGGGTCGAGGAGATGGTCAACTATTTTCCTTATGATTGGCCGCGCCCGGCGAGCGCCACTGAGCCGTTCAAGGCGACGGTGACGGTGACGCCGACGCCGTGGAATGGCGGCACACGGCTGATGCACGTGGCGATCAAGGGCTATGACGTCGTGCCGGCGCAGGCACCGAAGGCGAACCTGGTGTTCCTGATCGACGTTTCCGGCTCCATGGACGAGCCGGACAAGCTGCCGCTCTTGAAAGGCGCCTTCCGGCTGCTGGTCGAGAAACTGAAGCCCGAGGATACGGTTTCGATCGTCACCTATGCCGGCAATGCCGGCACGGTGCTGGAACCGACCGCGGTCAAGGACAAGGCGAAGATCCTGTCGGCGATCGACACGTTGCAGCCCGGCGGCTCGACCGCCGGTGCCGAGGGCATCGACGCTGCCTACCGGCTGGCGGAGAAGGCCTTCGTCAAGGGTGGCGTCAACCGCATCATGCTGGCGACCGACGGTGACTTCAATGTCGGTCCCGCCAGCGACGACGAGCTCAAGCAGATGATCGAGGCCAAGCGCAGGAGCGGCATCTTCCTGTCGGTGCTCGGCTTCGGCCGCGGCAACTACAACGATGCGCTGATGCAGACGATTGCCCAGAACGGCAACGGTACGGCCGCCTATATCGATACGCTGGCCGAGGCGCAGAAGACGCTGGTGGAAGAGGCGGGCTCATCGCTGTTCCCGATCGCCAAGGACGTCAAGCTGCAGGTGGAATTCAACCCGGATGCAATCGCCGAATACCGCCTGATCGGCTACGAGACCCGGGCCCTGAAGCGCGAGGACTTCAACAACGACAAGGTCGATGCCGGCGACATCGGCTCCGGCCACAGCGTCACGGCGATCTACGAGGTGACGCCGAAGGGCAGTCCGGCGGTGCTGAACGACGACCTGCGCTACGCGGCGGCGGAGAAGCCGGCAGCCGATGCGACGACGAAAACCGGCGAACTCGCTTTCCTCAAAATCCGCTACAAGAAACCGGATGGCGACCAAAGCGAACTGATCACAACGCCGGTTACCGAGGCGAACGCCGTGCCATCGCTCGCAGAGGCGCCCAATGACGTGCGCTTCTCGGTCGCCGTGGCCGCCTTCGGGCAGAAGCTTTCGGGTGTGACGGCGCTGTCGGACTATTCCTATGATGCCGTCGTCGATCTGGCGGCAGCGGCCAAGGGGGCGGACCCGTTCGGTTATCGCGGCGAATTCGTCAATCTGGTGCGGCTCGCCAAGGGGCTTTCGGGCGGCGGCTCGGCCAATTGAGGGTCGGGCGGGAGGATGAGGCTGCGCCGTTACCGCGGCGTGGCCCATCATCCGGCTGCCGCCACCTTCTCCCCGCTTGCGGGGAGAAGGGATATACGGCGCTGCCTTCGTCTGACGTAACCTGTTCTGCGCGTGGTCCGTTTGGTAGGCGTCGGGGAGTTCAAGGACCCCGTTGCCGAAAGGGATAGTCCGATGCCCGGCAACCATCGTCCTGACTAAAGGTGCCGTCTCCTTGTCCTCGGACGGTACCACTTCCCTCATTCCTGTGCTTGTCACAGGAATCCAGTAACGGCGCGTCTGCGCAGTTAAGGATCCTTCCAGTGGCCCTTCTTCCTCAAGCTCTTCCGCGCCGTAGACACGGCGCTGCTGGATTCCTGTGACAAGCACAGGAATGAGGGCGAGAAATCCCACTCGGGCAGCAAGGTGCAGCGGACCAACCAGCTAGGTCAAAGATTCATTGTGATCGCGCCGAGCCCCATGGCGCTCTTTAAACGCCTAACCTCAACCCTTCGGAAACGCGCGCTCCAGGCCGCCTGATTTCGTCAAACCCGTTCTGAACGCCTGGTAGGCCGGGTGCTGGCTGGAGCGGGCGGCTTCCATCAGGCGCATCTGCAGCCGCGCCGGGGCCTCGCTGCCGAGCCAATGGCCAAGCTTTTCGAGCTTCAACGTGTTGAGGAAGCGGGCTTCGGAGGCGATGTCGAGGCAGCGATGGAGGCCTTCCATCAGTTGCTCGTCCTGCTCGGGGTTTTCCGCCAGCAGGCGGATAAAGGCCTGATCCGCTTCGCCAAAAGCCGAAAGCTTGTCGGCAACGGTGTCCCTGTCGGGGAAGGAAGCGGGTCCGGCATTCATGTCAGTGTCTCCAGGCGAATCTCGTTTTCTTCGGGATAGGACAGGCCGGCAGGGCGCGCAAGCATCGGTGAATGATGCACTTAAACGAAACGTCTAGAATTGACAAAAAGTCCAGAATCGGTCATTCCAGTGACATGAACATAAAGCCCGCCATTGCCTTCGACATTGCCATGCACGCGCCAACGGCTGCGGCCATCAGCGCCTTGCTCTATCCGCATGCGGAGGTGGTGCTGCATGACCTTAAGCGCGGCACCGTCGTTGCCATCTGGAATGCCTCCTCCGGCCGGGCGGTCGGCGAGGATTCGCTGATCGAGGAAGAGTTCGGCGTGGTTTCGGGCGCGGAAAACGTGCTCGGGCCATACGAGAAGACTGGAGTCGACGGTCGGCGCATCAAGTCCATCTCGGCGGTGTTGCGCGACGCCAAGGGCGACGCGGCAGGCCTGCTCTGCATCAATCTCGATGTCTCGATGATCGACAATGCCGTGAAGCTGCTTTCCGCCTTTGCCGGTGCTGCGCAGCCGCGGCCGCAGGTGCTGTTTTCGCGTGACTGGCGCGAAGAGATCAACGCGTCGCTGCATGACTGGCTGAAGGAGCGGGGGCTCGCGCTTTCAGCGCTGAAACGGGCGGACCGGGTGGCGCTGGTGGCGGCGCTGGAGGAGCGCGGCCTGTTCAAGACCCGCAACGCCGTCGACCATCTTGCCAGCCTGATCGGCACCTCGCGCGCCTCGATCTACAACTATCTCACTGCCGCCCGCGGCGACGCTTCCTGATCACGACGAAGACAATGGTTTCGCCCGTCCGCCGGACGCAGCGATTGGAGGACCCGATATGACCACCTTGCCAGACTTCCGCCTCGAAACGCATTTCTCCCGCTGGGAGTTCAAGGCGCGCCACCACATGACCGCCAGCGACAGCGAAACCATCGGCATGGGCGAACTGCTGGCGCTGGCCGACGACGCGGACCGGGAAGCCTGGGACAAGCTGACGCTCGGCTACACCGAAACCTATGGCGCACCGGCCTTGCGCGCGGCCATTGCGTCGACCTATCAGGGGCTCTCGGCTGAAGACATTCTCTGCTTTGCCGGGGCGGAGGAGGGGCTTTACTGCGCCATGCTGGCGCTGCTCGGCCCTCAGGACCACGCCATCGTCACCGTGCCAAACTATCAGTCGATGGAAACGCTGCCGGTCACGATCGCCGCTTCGGTCACCGGCGTGCCGCTGCGCCCGGAAAACAACTGGCGCCTCGATATTGCCGACGTGCGTGCGGCGCTGAAGCCGAACACCAGGCTGATTGCAGTCAACTTCCCCAACAACCCTACCGGCTCGATCGCCGATCAGCAGACCTTTAAGGCGCTGGCCGAGCTCTGCGCCGAACGCGGCATCCATCTCTTCAGCGACGAGGTCTATCGTGGGCTCGAGCGCGACCCGGCGCTGAGGCTGTCGCAGGCGGCCGAGTTGTTCGAGCGCGGCATCTCGCTCAACGTCATGTCCAAGGCCTATGGCCTGCCGGGCTTGCGCATCGGCTGGATCGCCTGCCGCGATCATGCGCTGATCGAGCGCATGGAGAAGATGAAGCACTATCTGTCGATCTGCAATTCGCGTCCGTCCGAGGTTCTGGCAACGATCGCACTCAAGGCGCGCGAGCAACTGCTGACACGCAATCGGGCGCTTTGCGCCTCGAACCTCGAAAAGCTCGGAGCCTTCTTTGCCGAATTCCCCGCCCTCTATGAATGGCGGGAGCCGGATGGCGGCTGCGTCGGTTTTGCCCGCTATCTCGGAGCCGATGGGGTCGAGACCCATTGCCGCCGCCTGGTGGAAGAGGCGGGCGTGCTGCTGCTGCCATCCAGCCTGTTCGTGTCCGACCTGCTGCCGGTCGCTGAGGATCGCTTCCGTGTCGGCTTCGGTCGCAAGAACATCGAGATCGGGCTTGAGGCCTGGCGGCAGCATCTTCGGGCGGACAGTGCGATCAAGCGCAGCGCCTGATTTTCGGGGGCATTCCCGCTCGTTGCGAGAGCCATAGCGAACGCTACAAATGAAAACGCTCCGGGATCAGATGATGCCGGAGCGTTTCGTTATTTTGTCGATCTTGCGTGCTTTTCGCACTTCCCCTGGAAGTGCTTTTAGCCGCGGCGGCTGCGCCGTTCCCGGGCCGGGGCCGATGGAGCTTCATTGGCCGACTTGTTGCGCAGCGGGCCGATCCTTTCGATGATCACATCGAGCGTCGGGCGTTCGCGCGGCGAATGCTCGTCGAGGGCCACGCGCATGGCGGCGAGGTGCCCGCAGGTGGTGCCGCAGCAGCCGCCGATGATCTTGGCGCCGGCGTCGGCCGCGAGCCGAGCATATTCCGCCATCAGCGGCGGCGTGCCGGAGTAATGGATTTCCGAGCCGCGGAATTCCGGAATGCCGCAATTGCCCTTGACGATCACGGTCGCCTCGGGCTTTGCCGCGGTCATGTCGAGCAGCGAGGACAGGATGTCGGACGCGCCGACGCCGCAATTGGCCCCGACGGCGACCGGGCCATTGCCCAGATCCTTGGCGACATCGTGAATATCCTTGGGGTGCAGGCCCATCATGGTCTTGCCGGCGGTGTCGAAGGAGCCGGTATAGACATAGGGCATGCCGACCTTGGCGGCGGCCTCGGCGGCCGCGCGGATCTCGTCCGGCGACGACATGGTCTCGATCCAGGCGACTTCGGCGCCGCCGGCCTTCAGGCCTTCGATCTGTTCGACGAAGGCCGAGACCGCGTCCTCATAGGACAGCGCGCCAAGCGGGATCAGCAGTTCGCCGGTCGGGCCGACAGAACCGGCGGTGATGACCTTGCGCGGTGCCTGGTCGGCGACGGCGCGGGCGATTTCGGCCGCGCGCCTGTTGAGTTCGTGCACGCGATCCTGGGCGTGGTGCAGCTTCAGGCGGTGGCGGGTGCCGCCGAAGGAGTTGGTCAGGATGATGTCGGCGCCGGCGTCGACGAAGTCCTGGTGCAGCTTGGCGATGTTCTCGGGCCTGGTCTCGTTCCAGATTTCCGGCGCTTCGCCGGCTTCGAGGCCCATCGCGAACAGCGAGGTTCCGGTGGCGCCATCGGCAAGAAGAACGCCTTTTTCGGCGATAAGGTCGGAGAGAACGTTGGCTGCAGCGGTCATCGGCTTTTCCCGGCTAGAATGAATGCAATAAGATATAAAGATATCTTTATGTCTTTGCAAGCGTCGGCGTGGGTGGCCGGGACTATTGTTGGTGGCGCAGGCCCAAGCGCCCGGCAAGGCCGAGCCCGAAGATGGCCAGCGCCGTCAGCAGCCACATCGGGTCGGCGCGGTTGAGGAAGAAGCTTTCGAGCATGGCGTTGTAAGTCATGAAAATGACGACCATGACGCAGAAGTCGGCAAAGGCCCGACCCTCCGGCCGGCGCGAGGCGCGGATGTAGTCGAGGAGCGGTTTGACGAAGAGCAGCAGGCTTATGAGGATACCGCCGGGCAGGCCAAATGTCAGCGCCGCGTCGAGATAGCTGTTGTGGCCGGCAACGATGCCACGCACGTCCCAGTTCGCCTCGAAGTTGGCCTCAAGGCCCATGATGACGGGCGAGAGCCAGAAGCTGGAGTAACCCTGACCTAGCCATGGGTGCTCGGCGATGCTGGCGCTGGCGAACTTCCAGATGTCGTCGCGTCCGGTGAAGGTGGCATCGTCGATGATCGCCCTGGTGAACGAAAGCAGGGTGTCTGAATAGATCGTGCCGAGCGTCAGGCCGAAGACGACGACCGACATGACCAGATGCGCGACGATCATCAGGCCGGGGCTGCGAACGGCGCGACCGGCAAGCACCAGCGTTATGGCGATTGGCAGGAAGCCGATGGTGGTCTTCGAGCCGGTGTGCAGCACGAAGTTGACCGAGAGCAGGGTGATGGCCCAGCCGCGAAGCGTGGCGCCGGAGCGCAGGCAATAGATCCCGAACATGCACAGGATCGAAAACACCGGCGCCGAGACGTTCTTGTGTAGGAGATGGCCGCGCCAGAAGCCGGCATGCCAGGGCTCGCCGCCGGCGGCCGAGTGAATGGCCAGGTCCGGCGCCACGATGAGCGCGGCATAGTCGATCAGGATGAGGAGCAGTATGGCATTTGCCCCGGCATGAACGAAATCCTCCTCGCTGCGCGGCAGCACCAGCACGCCGGCCACCATGATCATCGCCACAAGGCTGAGCGTCAGACCACGGGCGGAGGCGGCCGGATCGTAGGACTGCAGGCAGGAGAAGTAGGCGATGGCGAAGATCGCCACCCAGGCCGGCGAGGCCAGCCGCGCCAGCACCCGCTTGTCGACCACGAGCAGCATCGCAAACAGATAGACCGCACCAAGCACGATGTAGCCGACCTGGTTGATGATGTTGCCATCGTTGGCGGCATTCGGGTCCGTCTCCATGGCGCCCTGAAAGGGCATCAGCGTGAAGACCATGAGGAAGAGCCCGAGGCCGGATAGCAGCGAAGCCAAATGGCGCGTCAGCTGTGCGAGCCCAACGTCGTAGCCTACCCGCGCCGGCACTGGATGCCGACGTGTGGGTAAGTCTGCCGTGGCGGGGGGTACTTGCATCAGGGCGCCGAGATTGCTGGGGCGTCGCCGACACGGCGCCACCTCCGGGTTTGCGGTTCCCGTCTGCAGTTGCCCCCAGAGGGCCGGGACCTGCCATCAAGCATGGCGCAATCGGGTTAAGGTCGAATGAAACGGCGGCTCGGTTCAATCGGGCATCTTTTGCCAAAGCGGGCAGTTTTGCCTTGCCCCGACAACAGAAGCCAAATGTCTTTGGCTCAACGCAGAATGCCCATTACCGGATTTTAAGGCTTCCCGGGCGAAGGTAGCTTCCAATCGTCCTTGCGGGACCTGTCTTCTCGAAGCAGACCGTCTAAACGACGGGCGCAACGTGACGAAATGGCGGCGCTTGCCGCCAGCGATGGAGCATTCTCCGCAATGGTGAAGAAACCCAAACTCCTGGCGCTCGAATCCTTGCGGGGTTTCGCGGCCCTTGCGGTTGTCCTGCACCATTTCCGTTACGGCAGCCTGCTGAGTGAGAATGCCTTCATCCGGCACGGCTACCTCATGGTCGACTTCTTCTTCGTGCTCAGCGGCTTCGTGATTGCTCTCAACTATGCCAACAGATTGTCGAGCCCCGCAGAGCTCGCAAGCTTCCAGCGCCGGCGGTTCTGGCGCCTCTATCCGCTTCATCTGTTCACGCTGCTGATCTTCCTCGGCATAGAGTGTCTCAAATACATCTTTGAACAGAAGACCGGCATCATCTCCAATAACCCCGCCTTTGTGGTGTCCGACGCAAAGGCGTTCCTTGCCAATCTTTTTCTGCTGCAGGGCGTGGTTCTGAGCGAACTCGGGTTCAATATTCCGAGCTGGTCCATTTCGGTCGAGTTCTGGACCTATCTGATCTTCGCTTTGACGGTGGGTCTCCTGCGGTTACCGGTGCGCTGGTGCCTTGTTCTGGCGGGTGGAGCGGCCATCATCCTGCTCGCTCTGGAGGGCGGACGGCTCGAAACCGATCCGATCTTTGCGATCATCCGCTGCGTATTCTCTTTTTTCCTGGGGGCGTGGGCCGCTTCGCTCCACGTCCGATTGCCCCGAAAGGCGGCGGCGCCGATGGCTGCAGCGGCGCTGACGCTCGTCGTTTTGGCAATCTGGGGCCTCGGCGGCGGCCGCGCGGAAATCCTTCTGCCGCCTCTTTTTGCGGTCACGGTTGTGGCCGTGGCGAACCTGCAGGAGGACACGAGTCTTCGCCGCTTTCTCGAGTGGCCGTCCTTCGTCTGGTTGGGCACCGTCAGCTACAGCGTCTACCTGACCCATTCCATTGTCGGCTGGGCGGTCACCCAGATTCTGCGCTTCGGCCTGAAGGTTCCGACCCACGTCGCTCCCGATGGGGACACGGTTCTGACGCTCGACCAGGGCTTCGCGACGCTGGTGACGCTCGCTGCGATAGGTGGGGTGCTGGTTGTCTCTACTCTGACCTTCCGTTTCATCGAAAAACCCTTTCTGTCAGGCTGGCCTTTTGGGGCGAGGGCTGTCGCGGCGCGTGAGGGTTAGGCAGGTTCGATCTGGCGCCGAAGCCAGGTTGTCCGTTGACGCCATTGTGGCGGAAGCGGGGCGATTGCTCACGACGAAAAGCCGCAGCCGATAGGCGATTGCGGCTCGCTTGTGATCGCTGTAAAAGGCGGCACTTATGTAGTCGCTAGCTTGCCCGCGGGTATCGCGCGCTGATCGATAGCCTCAAACGAGAAGAACATCATGCATTTCACTATCCGGACACTCGCGTCGGCGGCGGTTTCACTCGGTCTGTTGCTCGGCGGTGCGTCCTACGCGTTCGCCGGAAAAGCCCATCTGGTTCTGGACGCGCAGACCGGCACCGTTCTCGAAGCCGAGAATGCCGACGAGCTGAACTATCCCGCGTCCTTGACCAAGATGATGACGATCTATCTTGCGTTCGAAGCGCTTCGCGACGGCAAGCTGACGTGGGACCAGCGACTGACGATGTCGGAAAATGCCAATGGCAAGGAGCCCTTCAAGCTGGCCGTCGGCGTCGGGCGCACCGTCTCCGTCCGCGAAGCCGTGATGGGCATGATCGTGCTGTCGGCCAATGATGCTTCCGTTGCCATCGGCGAACAGCTGGCCGGCACTGAAACCGGGTTTGCCAAGGTGATGACCGAGAAGGCGCACCAGCTCGGCATGGCCAGCACCGTGTTCAAGAACGCCAACGGCCTGCCGGATCCGGAGCAGGTGACGACGGCGCGTGACATGGCGACGCTCGGCATTGCGCTGATGCGCGATTTCCCGGAAGAGTTTGCGCTGTTTTCGAACCGCAAGATCGAATTCAGGGGCATGAAGCTTCGCGGCCACAACGGCGTGATGAACCGCTATGCAGGCGCTGACGGCATCAAGACCGGCTACACCACGGCGTCTGGCTATAACGTGGTGACGTCGGCGACGCGCGACGGCAAGCGCCTCGTCGGCGTCGTCATGGGCGGCGAGACCGCCGAAAAGCGCGACACCCAGATGATGGGCCTGCTCGACAAGTATTTCCCGGCGACCAGCGATACGCTTTCGTCCGCAAGCACCGTCGAGCCGGCTGCAGCCGAAACGACGAAGACCAACTGAACAGCGCCGTAGAGCACTTGGTGCGAATGCGAGGCTGACATCGGCCTACAGCGCCGCGCGTCTTATTAGACGCGCAAAGGTCGCTGTAGCACTTTGAATTGCTGCATGAGCGCCGACAGCGTGCGTCTTCCGAGTTGCACCCCGCAGACGATACGACCCGCCTGACATGCGAAGGGCGCTGCGGCCTGTTCCCGCGATGGGAGGTGCCGAGCGCCCTTGCTGCCGATTGGCCTGTCTATGCGGCTCTCTTGTCCTCGTGACTGGTGGGCGTCACCATGGCCGAGATGATCGTCGGCAGATCGAGCGCGCCGATCGGGCGGCCGTTTTCGTCGACGACATGGGCCACGTTGAGATGAGCGCCGGTCATGGCGCGGGCCGCCGATTCCAGCACCGTGCCCATCGTCAGCGGCATGCCTTCCGGGTTGCCGGAAAGCGGCCGCATGATCGTCTCGACATTGATGACGCGTCCGCGGTTCACTTCCTTGACGAAGGCGCTGATGTAGTCGTCGGCGGGCGACAGCACGATTTCCTGGCCCGTTCCCTGCTGCACCACGCGGCCATCCCGCAGGATGGCGATCTTGTCGCCGAGCCTGAGCGCCTCGTCGAGATCGTGGGTGATGAAGACGACGGTCTTCTTCAGCTCTTTCTGTAGGTCGAGAAGCACGCTCTGCATATCGACGCGGATCAGCGGATCGAGTGCCGAATAGGCTTCGTCCATCAGCAGGATGTCGGCATCGTTGGTGAGCGCCCGGGCGAGGCCGACGCGTTGCTGCATGCCGCCGGAAAGCTGGTTGGGGTAGTGGTTCTCAAAGCCCTGGAGACCGACCCGGTCGATCCAGCCGCGCGCGCGCTTTTCGCTCTCGGCCTTGCCGACGCCCTGGATCTCCAGGCCGTAAACGGTGTTGTCGAGCACGGTCCGGTGCGGCAGCAGCGCGAATTTCTGGAACACCATCGCCGTCTTGTGGCGACGGAATTCGCGCAGGTCGTTGTCGTTCATCTTGCAGACGTCGACGCCGTCATAGAGCACTTCGCCTGCGGTCGGGTCGATCAGCCGGTTGATGTGGCGGATCAGCGTCGACTTGCCCGAGCCCGAAAGCCCCATGACCACCATGACGCCACCGGCCGGCATCGAGATGTTGATGTCCTGCAGACCGAGCACGTGGCCGTGCTTTTCGTTGAGTTCCGCCTTGCCCAGGCCCCGCTTGACGGCATCGACATAGTTGCCGCCATTGGGGCCGAAGATCTTGTAGAGGTTCTTCACCTCGATCGCGTGACTAGCCATGGATAACCTCCGAATGCTTCTGTAGCCGCCTGCCGAAGGCCTGGCTGGTACGGTCGAAAATGATGGCGATACCGACAAGGGCGAAGCCGTTGAGGAAACCGACGGTGAAGAACTGGTTGGCGATCGCCTGCAGCACGTTCTTGCCGAGGCCGCCCACGCCGATCATCGATGCGACGACGACCATCGCCAGCGACATCATGATGGTCTGGTTGATGCCGGCCATGATGGTGGGCAGCGCCAGCGGCATCTGCACGTTCTTGAGCTTCTGCCAGGCCGACGACCCGAAGGCGTCGGCGGCTTCGAGCACTTCCTTGTCGACGAGGCGGATGCCGAGATTGGTGAGCCGGATCATCGGCGGCACGGCATAGATGACGACGGCGATGAGGCCCGGAACCTTGCCGATGCCGAAGATCATCACGACCGGAATAAGATAGACGAAGCTCGGCATCGTCTGCATCACGTCGAGCGCCGGATTGACGACCGACTGCACCCGCTCGGAGCGCGCCATCAGAATGCCGATCGGAATGCCGATCAGGATCGAGATCAGCGTGCAGACGGTGACCATTGCGAGCGTGACCATCGTGTCGTTCCACAGGCCGACGAGGCCGATGGCGATCATCGACAGCGCCGTGCCGATGGTGATGTTGATGTTGCGGCTGCCGAAATAGACGATCGCCACCATGAGCGCGAGGATGACGATCCACGGCGAGCTGACGAACAGGCTTTCGAGATAGTTCAGAAACCATTGAAGCGGCTGGACGACCGTGTCGATGGCGTCGCCATAGGTGCGGACGAAACCCTTGAAACCATCGTCGATGGTCTTGCGAGCCAGGCGGATCGTTCCGTCGTCAATGGCAGGGAACTTGCAGAGCAACTCTGGCAAGACACTGCAGATGGATGCCATATTTTTCCCCTTCTTGGCCTGAAGTCTTATGACGCCGACTGCGTCTTCAGACCGGTCGTTGCCGATCCCTGCGCAGACTTTGCGGTGACCTCTTCGGGTCCCGGCGTGAGGAATGTGACAGCGGAACGTGACGCCCGCTTTACTGAATGCGACATGCGAAGCGAACTGAACCTGTTCGTCGTCGCCGGTATTGCTTGCCATGTCCGACAATTTTTTCCGGCTGGCGAAGACGCCGATGCAGGCGACCGCTTTTCACGCGGGCCGCCTGCATCGTCAGCGAAAATCAGAGTGCCGCCTTGACCTTCTCGGCCACATCAGGGCTTACCCATGTGGTCCACATGTCCGGGAACTCTTCGAGGAAGTGCTTTGCTGCATCCTCGTTGGTGCCCTGGTTCTCATCCATCCAGGCAAGGACCTTGTTGACGGTGCCATTGTCCCACTTGCGCGCCTTGACATAGTCCATGGCAACGCCGGCCTTGTCGGCAAACGACTTGGTCACGACAGTGAAGACGTCGGAGACCGGGTAGGAGTTGACCTTCGGGCTCGGGCAATCCGGAACGGCCGAGCAGGCGTCCCATTCCTTCTTGTCGTGATCAACGCCGAAGGAGAGGCGGGTCATTTCGTACTTGCCGAGGATGGCAGTCGGTGCCCAGTAGTAGCCGAGCCAGCCGGTCTTCTTGGCAAAGGCGTTGGCGATCGAGCCGTCGAGGCCGGCCGCAGAGCCGGTGTCGATCAGCTGGAAGCCGGCCTTCTCGGCATCGATCGCCTTGTAGAGATTGGCGGTCGAAACCTGGCAGTTCCAGCCAGACGGGCAATTGTGAATGGCGGCTTTGGACGGGTCTTCCGGTGCCGGGAAGAGATCGGGGTGTTTCAGCGCATCCTGCACCGTCTTGATATCGGGGTTGGCATCGGCGACGAATTTCGGGATCCACCAGCCTTCGACGCCGCCTTCGCTCAGGATCTTGGCGGCTTCGATCAGCCGGCCTTCCTTGATGGCCGCGTCGAGCGGCGTGCGAACGGCGTTGACCCAGAGTTCCGGCGCCATATCCGGCTGGGCCTTTTCGTTCATGGAGGCAAAGGTCGGCATGGTGTCGCCGGTGACCAGCGTCACGGTGCAACCGTAACCGTTTTCCAGAATGAACTTGTCCACGTGAGCGGCAACGCCCGCCGACGCCCAGTTCATCTCGGCAATGCTGACTTCACCGCATTCCGCGGCCTGCGCGGAACCCGCCAGCGCGTACAGACCCGCGGCGAGAATGGTGGAAGCGAGGAGTTTCTTCATGTTGCAAGACCTCCCAGTCTTTAACTGCAGCCTACGATCAAACGGGCGTCGTGGGGACGCCGTGCATCCCGGTCACCCGAGCCAAATGAGCAGCCTGGGGTTCGGCAAAAGACAAGCCAAGGGTAGCCCCTGCTGCGGCGGTGTGGGAGTTCGATCTGGTCCTGGCCGCGGAACCCTGTCGCCGGCCGGATCTCCTCTATACCGCTCCGCAAGCCTAAGTATTCTCGTTGGGAAATCAACCTCTTGAATCGGAAAACGGCCGCGCCGGGCTGCGGGCAGCGTCTGTCTGCGACATGATGGAAGGGGATTTTTTTGGCTTCCATCGGGCCAAATTTAAGCATTCGCGACAATTAGTGCCGTAAAATATAGCGGTCGCCGCAATGCTTGTTTTCGATCTGTTGCAATCAGGACCTTTCCTGTCGTGAATGCGCCACGCGCACATTTTGTAAATGTCGCGAAAAAAATTCAAAAAATGCCGCGATTCATCTTTCGTTAAATCCTCGATAACCATCCGGTAACGATGTCCGGCTAATTGTTGTTGCGCGGCGGGAAACGGCCGTCGACCCGGATCAAGGTATAGCGTCCCGGGTTTGAGCGAACCTCCGGTGTGTTTTTCCGGAGTGACCAGCGTTTTTTGGAAGCCGCATCCCTCGATAAGAGGTCGATGCGGTTTTCGCGTTTAAGGGCGTGTCGCACAAAAGTGCGTGGCGGTTCTGCGGCGACGACATGCGCAAACCCAGCGCCTCACATGCGCCGTATGGCCAAAAAAAACCGCCTCCACGAAGGGAGACGGCTGGAGGAGAAGGCGTCAGCTGCCGGAATGCGAAGCCGTGGCCGATAGGGGCCCGATCCTATGGGCCTGATGGGTCAGCCGACGTTGGACGTGCGGATGAAGCCGAGCGGGCCGAAGGGAGCGTCGAGAACGACGTTGCGAACGCGCGACTGGCTGACCGGTGCCTTGGAATTCCAGGCGATCTGAACGAAATTTGGTTTGCTGAATATGTACAGCATGGGCATGGACCTTGAGAGGCCGGACGTTTGTCGTCCGGTGTGTGTTTCGATGGCGCTGATATAGGCTCGCGCCTTATGGAATTGAATGCCAAACTCGTCACGGGATGTCGCATTTATGCTAGTTTCGGAGGGAAACTCGACAAGCTTGATGAGCGGCCGAAACAGTCCGTCATCGACGCGCCGCAAATGCGGCGAAAACGTGTCAATACAGCTCTTTGCGGCCGGTCAATTCGGTGTTACCGGTGGCCGCATGACACGCAAGATCATGCTTCAGGGAACCGGCTCGGATGTCGGAAAATCGGTATTGGTGGCAGGCCTCTGCCGGCTCGCCTCCAATCACGGGTTGAAGGTCAGGCCGTTCAAGCCGCAGAACATGTCGAACAACGCCGCCGTGTCGCATGACGGCGGCGAAATCGGCCGGGCGCAATGGCTGCAGGCGCTAGCCGCCCGCGTGCCGTCTTCGGTGCACATGAACCCGGTGCTCTTGAAGCCGCAGTCGGATGTCGGCAGCCAGATCGTCGTGCAGGGCAAGGTCGCAGGCCAGGCGAAGGGGCGGGAATATCAGGCACTGAAGCCGAAGCTGCTCGGGGCGGTGATGGAAAGCTTCGAGCAGATTTCGGCCGGTGCCGATCTCGTGGTCGTCGAGGGGGCGGGGTCACCTGCCGAAATCAACTTGAGAGCAGGCGACATCGCCAATATGGGTTTTGCGACCCGCGCCGATGTCCCCGTTGTGCTCGTTGGCGACATCGATCGCGGCGGCGTCATCGCCTCGTTGGTCGGCACCCATGCGATCCTGCCCGACGAGGACCGGCGCATGGTGACGGGCTATTTGATCAACAAGTTCCGTGGGGACGTCACGCTGTTCGACGACGGCATCGCCGCGGTCGGCCGCTACACCGGCTGGCCCTGTTTCGGCGTAGTGCCGTGGCTGAAGGCGGCCGGGCGGCTGCCGGCAGAGGATTCGGTCGTGCTCGAAAAGCTGGCCCGCGGCGAGGGGCGGGCGCTCAAGGTTGCAGTTCCGGTGTTGTCGAGAATTGCCAATTTCGACGACCTCGATCCGCTCGCCGCCGAGCCGGAGGTCGATCTCGTCCTCGTCAAACCGGGCAGCCCGATCCCCGCCGATGCCGCTCTCGTCGTCATCCCTGGGTCGAAATCGACCATCGGCGATCTCAAGGATTTCAGGGCGCAGGGTTGGGATGAGGACCTCAAGCGCCATGTGCGGCGCGGTGGCCGGGTGATCGGCATCTGCGGCGGCTACCAGATGCTGGGCGCGCGCGTCACCGACCCTCTCGGCATCGAGGGCAACGAGCGGGAAATCAAGGGACTTGGGCTGCTCGACGTCGAAACGGAAATGGCGCCGGAAAAGACCCTGCGCAACAGCCGTGCCTGGTCGCTGGAACACGACGTGCCGCTCGAAGGCTATGAAATCCATCTCGGCCGCACCACGGGTCCTGACTGCGACCGCCCTTCGATCCGCATCGACGATCGCGCCGATGGCGCCCTTTCGGCCGACGGACGGGTGATGGGAACCTACCTGCATGGGTTGTTTTCCAGCGATGCCTACCGTGCTGCCCTGCTCAAAAGCTTCGGCATCGAAGGCGGCATCGGCAACTACCGCCAGTCGGTCGATGCGGCGCTCGATGACGTCGCCGCGGAGCTCGAGGCGGTGCTTGACCCGACGTGGCTCCATCAACTGCTCGGCAATTGAGGCCCGCCCGCAGCATTTGCAGCACGCGCGCGGGGCGTTAAGATGCGTCGCGGACTGCGTGCCGCAGGCGCCGACACATGCAGACTTCTGACCACGGGATGACCGGCGCAACAGGCGGTTTGCAATGAGTGACGACGAGCGGCGTGCGCATTGGGATGCTGCCTATGCCTCCAAGGACGAGGCGGGCGTCAGCTGGTTCGAAGGCACGCCCGAGGTGTCGCTGCGGCTCATTCACGAGTACGGGCGGGGCTTGCCGGCATCGCTGATCGATATCGGCGGCGGTGCGTCTAGATTGGTCGATCGGCTGCTGGAGGAGGGCGGATGGTCGGTCGCGGTGCTTGACCTGTCTCCAACCGCGCTTGGCGCCGCACGAGCCCGGCTCGGCGCGCGCGGCGAAGCGGTAGAGTGGATCGCCGCCGACGTGACCGACTGGTCGCCTTCGCGGCAATACGATATCTGGCACGACCGCGCCGCGTTTCACTTCCTGACCGGTGCGGCAGAGCGCGCGGCCTATGTCGAACGTCTTTGTGCTGCCGTGAAGCCTTCCGGACACGCCATCATCGCCACCTTTGCGCCGGATGGGCCGAACCGCTGCAGCGGTTTGCCGGTGATGCGCTACGACCCGGCGGCGCTTGCCGAAGTAATCGGGCCGTCCTTCCGGCTGGTCGAAGCGATCAGGCACCAGCATAAGACGCCATGGAATTCAGTGCAGGCTTTTCAGTTCAGCGCGCTGCAGCGGGTACGGTAGCGGTAGCATGGGCGAGCGCAAGGGGCTAGCGGACCTGCGAGAACGTGAACGCCCTGTCGCCGTGGTACCATATGAATTCGTTTTCCTTGCCGCTAAGTCCTCCGGGATTTCGCAGCACCATTCCGCAGAGGTTCGTTGTCTTGAGCCACAGGAAGCAAACCTCGTCCCTGTCAAACTTGACCTCGACATCGGTCATGCGACCAGCGCCGATGGAAGCCCAGCCTCCTGTCAGAGTGGCCACGCCCCCGGTTGAAATGACAGCCTCATGTTCCTCGCCCGAGTCCAGCATGCGTCCATGCAGCCGATGCCCCAGGAATAGTGAGCGGGCTTCGTCGGCTTCCAGTCTGTTCCTGCCTACGAAGTCGGCGTTCATCAAGGTCTCAGGCACGCCGGCCAGGCGCAGTCCCCGGTAGAAGAGCTCGCTATCCGCCAGCTTTGCCAGATCCATGGGCGGGCTGGTCGAGATGGTGGCGGCAGTGCCACCGCGTGCGAGGCGAAGCGCGTTGAAACGAGTGATCGCTGCCTGCGCTTCCGTGTTCCGGCCGAGGTGCGCGTAAGCGGAGGCGAGAAGAAGGAAAGAACCGTCATCCTGAGGATTGAGTTCGATGCTGCGCTTCACCGCAGCCACCGACGCCTCGAAATCCTCCAGGCTGAACTGCGTCAGTCCAAGAACGTAAATGAAGAAGGACGGAGAGTGCGGATCGAGGCGCATGGCCGTACGGATATAGGGCAGGGCCTCCGCTGGGCGGCCGGCGGAGGTCAGCACGAAGGCCGTCAGCGCGTAGCTCCAGGAATCGCCGGGTTCGAGCGCGATCGCTTCCTTGAGTTCGGCGAGCGCATCGGCATGCTGCCAGGCCGCTTCGGACAGGAGAGCGGCCGCCTGATAGGCGAGCGCTGTTTTGTGTTTCTGCGCGGTCCTTAGAAATTGTAGCGCCTTGGCTCTAGCTTCGATCCGCGAGATATCAAGCCGATAATGCCAACGCCACAGGTAGACGCGCGCGTAGACCATGGCGGCGGCGGCATAGGCTCGTCCATAGGCAGGATCGAGCGCAATCGCCTGCTCGAAAAAAGGCACTGCCTTTGCAAAATCTTCGGGGGTCGTGCGCCGGTGATGCTCCCAGCCGCGCAGGAACGCATCGAAGGCCGCCGGGACCGTCGTTTCCTTGCGTCCGAAGGCCATCTGCTCGTCAGGATTCAACCGAAGCGCAAGCGCGTCGGCAATGCCGCGCATCACTTCGTCCTGCAGCGCAAAGACATCGGAAAGTGAACCGTCGAACTTGCCGGCCCAAACGTGGCCGCCGCTGAGAGAATCTATGAGCTGAGCATTGATCCGTAGCTGTTCTCCGGCACGCTGCACACTGCCTTCGAGGACGTATCGGACACCGAGTTCCTTGGACACCTGCCTGGGTGTCACCGCCCTGCCCTTGTAGGTGAAGGTCGAGTTACGCGCGATAACGAACAAGCCGGATACCTGAGCCAGCTCGGTGACAAGGCCATCGGTCATGCCATCGGCGAAATACTCCTGCCTGGGATCGTCGCTCACGTTGGCAAACGGAAGCACCGCGATCGACGGCTTGTCCGGCGCGGTCAGGTTCGGTGGTTGTATCTGGACCGTTTCCACAGGCGACTCCCAGGGCCGCCACCAGGCCACGCCGGCAGCAGCGCCGAGCACGACAGCAGACGTAACGAGTGCCGCCCAGCGCTTCGCGTGGCGCCCAGCGACCTTTACGCTGCCGGGGCGGGCTTCGTTCAGCCCCAGCCGGTAAGTCCGCACCGGCTTTTCGATATGCTTCAGGCGTTGTTCGCCGAGAAAGACGAAGCCGACATCGAGGTGCTTCTCGACCTGGTCGTAGGCGGTGCCGGAGATGATGATCCCACCCGGTTCGGCGAGGCTCTGCAGGCGCTCGGCAATGATCACTCCATCGCCGTGAATGTCGTCGCCTTCAACGATGACGTCGCCAAGATTGATGCCGATGCGGAATTCCAGTCGACCCTGATCGGAGCCGCGGCTTTCGGATTTCGCGCGCTGAACCTCCACCGCACAACGGACCGCCTCGACGACACTCTGGAACTCGACCAATAACCCGTCGCCCATGGTCTTGATCAACCGCCCGCGATGTGCGGCAATCCTTTGTTCGAACAGGCCGTGCAGATCGGCCTGAAAGCGGGCACACGTACCCTCTTCGTCGGCTTGGGTGAGCAGTCCATAGCCGGAAACGTCGGCAATCATCACGGCGGTGAGCCTGCGTTCCATCTGCCTTCCGGATAATCGAAACGACTTTCGGCTACTCTATCGCAATATCTGACGTTGCTAAAATAAAGTTCAGTTGCCGTGGAGCGTCCGCTCCGACGTCGACTACAGCGCCGCGCGTCTTACTGGACGCGCAAAGGTCGCTGTAACACTTTGAATTGCTGCATGTTTTTATCCTTAGGTCGAATACCATCTAAGGATAAAAACATGCAGGAGTGGCCTTTGCGGCCTGCTGCCGGCAAATTGTCGCGCGCCGCATCTCGACGGGTGGCGTGTCGCACGCGTCGATTGACTTTGCGGCGCCCGCTTCCTAATCATCTGACGTTGGATGGTTTCCCCGGATCGTGGCGATGCGGGGGAATAATTGGGAATGTGACGGATGGACCCAAATCGGGCATCCTTATCGCAGCCGACCCCGCGACTGTAGAACGGTCAGGGTTCGCCATCGGGCTGATAGCCGGCTTCCTTTCGATTGCATGGGGCAATCGAAGGCGGTTTGGAATTCAGCCGGAAAAGCCACTGGCGTGGCTTCGTGATCAGCCGGGTTGGACGCCTCTTCTTCTACGAATCGTCCGCCTTTCACGAAACCAGAAAACGCCGGGAAGGTGAGGCGGGCCGTTCGGGCCCAAGCATCGGTCTTCGCGTGATCACGCGGGGCGCGATGTGGTGGGCTCGTGACGCCGTGAGCCAGGAGACCTGCCGTCCGACAGGGGCATTCCGCCCGAAGGGAAGCCCGCTTCCCACGCCATCACGGAGGTTGTCTTGGCTCATCGATCGTTTCCCGAACGCGCCGTCGGCGCGGTGAAATCCTGTTGCCGCTCGAATTCGCGACCAAGCGCGTGAGGCTGCAACGCACATGAGCATTTCCCATGCCGGGCCGGTTCTGGTCCTCGGCGGTGCCCGTTCCGGCAAATCCAGCTTTTCCGAAAGGCTCGTCGAAGCCTCCGGGCTCGGCATGCACTATGTCGCGACCGGCCGTGCCTGGGACGACGAGATGCGCGAGCGCATCGACCATCACCGGGCAAGGCGCGGCGAAGGCTGGACGACGCATGAAGAGCCGCTCGACCTCGTTTCGCTGCTGACGCGCATCGATGACGAGAACCGCGTGGTGCTCGTCGACTGCCTGACGCTGTGGGTCACCAACCTGATGATGGAAGGGCGCGACATGGCGGCAGAGTTCGCGGCCCTTGCCGCTTTCCTGCCGGAGGCGCGGGCGCGCCTCATCCTTGTTTCCAACGAAGTCGGCCTCGGCATCGTGCCCGAGAACCGCATGGTCCGCGATTTCCGCGACCATGCCGGCCGGCTTCACCAGATCGTTGCGGAGAAATCCGCGGAAGTTTACTTTGTCGCGGCCGGATTGCCGCTGAAAATGAAGGGTTGATCCATGACCACTGCCAGAGCCAACCAGGGCAAGATCCCGGCGACCGTCATCACCGGCTTCCTCGGTGCCGGCAAGACGACGATGATCCGCAATCTGCTGCAGAACGCCGATGGCAAGCGCATTGCGCTCATCATCAACGAGTTCGGCGATCTCGGCGTCGACGGCGACGTGCTGAAGGGCTGCGGCGCAGAAGCCTGCTCGGAAGACGATATCATTGAGCTTACCAATGGCTGCATCTGCTGCACGGTTGCCGATGATTTCATCCCGACCATGACCAAGCTGCTCGAGCGCGAAAATCGTCCTGACCATATCATCATTGAAACCTCGGGCCTCGCTTTGCCGCAGCCGCTGATCGCCGCCTTCAACTGGCCTGATATCCGCAGCGAAGTCACCGTCGATGGCGTCGTCACCGTGGTCGACAGTGCCGCCGTTGCCGCCGGCCGTTTTGCCGACGACCATGACAAGGTCGATGCGTTGCGTGTCGAGGACGACAATCTCGACCACGAAAGCCCGATCGAGGAACTGTTCGAGGACCAGTTGACCGCCGCCGACCTGATCGTGCTCAACAAGACCGATCTGATCGACGCCTCCGGCCTCAAGGCCGTGCGCGACGAGGTCGCTTCGCGCACTAACCGCAAGCCAACAATGATCGAGGCGAAGAACGGCGAAGTTGCCGCTGCCATCCTGCTCGGCCTCGGCGTCGGCACGGAAAGCGATATCGCCAACCGCAAGTCTCACCACGAGATGGAACATGAGGCCGGCGAGGAGCACTCTCATGACGAGTTCGACAGCTTCGTCGTCGAGCTCGGCGCGATTGCCGATCCGGCAGGTTTCATCGATCGCCTCAAGGGCGTGATATCAGAGCATGACGTGCTGCGCCTCAAGGGCTTTGCCGACGTGCCCGGCAAGCCGATGCGCCTGCTGATCCAGGCCGTTGGCGCCCGCATCGACCAGTATTACGACCGTGCCTGGGCGGCTGGCGAGAAGCGCGGTACGCGCCTCGTCGTCATCGGCCTGCACGACATGGACGAAGCTGCGGTGCGCGCCGCCATCACCGCACTCGCCTAACTCCTTGAAGCAACGCAATTCCAGGAAAGCCATTTCACGCTTTTCCTGGAATTGCTCGAACGGACAGAAACATGCATCTGCTTCTCGCCCAGAAAGGAACGATCGCCGACGGCAACGAGGCGATCGACCTGGGGCAAACGCCGGCCGACGTGCTTTTCCTGTCGGCCGCCGACACCGAGCTTTCGTCGATCGCGGCGGCCCATGGCCGGCGCGACGGGGAGCTGAGCCTGCGCATCGCCAGCCTGATGAACCTGATGCACCCGATGTCGGTCGACACCTATGTCGAGCGCACGGCAAGGCATGCAAAACTCATCGTGGTCAGGCCGCTCGGTGGCGCCAGCTATTTCCGTTATGTGCTGGAAGCATTGCATGCCGCCGCCGTCACCCACCGCTTCCAGATCGCGGTGCTGCCCGGCGACGACAAGCCCGATCCCGGCCTCGAGCCGTTTTCGACCGTTGAGGCCGACGACCGCCAGCGCCTCTGGGCCTATTTCACCGAGGGCGGCGCTGACAATGCCGGCCTGTTCCTCGACTACGCCGAGGCGTTGATCTCAGACGCGGAAAAGCCGCAGCCGGCAAAACCGCTGCTCAAGGCCGGCATCTGGTGGCCGGGCGCGGGCGTCATCGGCGTCAGCGAATGGAAGGCACGTGTCCAAGAGCGGATGGTCGCGGGGGAGGGATTCGAACCCCCGACAGTCGGGATCTGCTTTTATCGCGCCCTGGTCCAGAGCGGCGAGACCCGGCCGGTCGAAGCGCTGATCGAGGCGCTTGCCGCCGAAGGCATGCGCGTGTTGCCGCTGTTTGTCTCCAGCCTCAAGGATGCCGTTTCGGTCGGCACGCTGCAATCGATTTTTTCCGAGGCGGCACCCGACGTGGTGATGAACGCCACCGGCTTTGCCGTTTCCTCGCCCGGTGCCGACAGGCAGCCGACCGTGTTGGAATCAACCGGCGCGCCGGTGCTGCAGGTGATCTTCTCCGGATCGTCGCGCGCGCAATGGCAGGCCTCGCCGCAGGGGCTGATGGCGCGCGATCTCGCCATGAACGTTGCCTTGCCGGAGGTCGATGGCCGCATTCTGGCGCGCGCCGTCTCCTTCAAGGCGGCCTCGATCTACGATCCCAAGGTCGAAGCCAACATCGTCGGGCACGAACCGCTTTCCGACCGGGTCCGCTTTGCCGCCAGGCTTGCGGTCAATTGGGCAAAACTGCGCCGCGCCCGTCCGGCCGAACGGCGGATCGCCATCATCATGGCCAATTACCCCAATCGCGATGGCCGACTCGGCAATGGCGTCGGGCTCGATACGCCGGCGGGCACGGTTGAAGTGCTGCGCGCCATGGCGAGCGAAGGTTATCCCGTCGCCGGCGTGCCTGAGGATGGCGATGCACTGATCGGCTACCTGATGGCTGGGCCGACCAACGCGGCGAGCCGCGATCGCGAGATCCGCGAAGTTCTTTCGTTCAGCGATTACAATACGTTCTTCGATTCGCTTCCGAAACAGATTCAGGATGAGGTCAGCGACCGCTGGGGTGCGCCGGAAACCGACCCGTTCTTCCTCGATGGCGCCTTCGCGCTGCCGCTTGCCCGCTTCGGCGAGATTGTCGTCGGCATCCAGCCGGCGCGCGGCTACAACATCGATCCGAAGGAAAGCTACCATTCGCCGGATCTGGTGCCGCCGCACGGATATCTCGCCTTCTACGCTTTCCTGCGCAACCAGTTCGGCGCGCAGGCCATTGTGCATATGGGCAAGCACGGCAATCTGGAATGGCTGCCCGGCAAGGCCTTAGCGCTGTCGGAGACCTGTTATCCCGAGGCGATCTTTGGGCCGCTACCGCATGTCTACCCCTTCATCGTCAACGATCCCGGCGAGGGCACGCAAGCCAAGCGCCGCACCAGCGCCGTCATCATCGACCATTTGACGCCGCCGCTGACGAGGGCGGAATCCTATGGGCCGCTGAAGGATCTCGAAGCGCTGGTCGACGAATATTACGACGCGGCCGGCGGCGATCCGCGCCGGCTCAGGCTGCTCAGCCGGCAGATCCTCGACCTCGTGCGTGACATCGGCCTCGACCACGATGCCGGTATCGACAAGGGCGACAGCGACGACAAGGCGCTGGAGAAGCTCGACGCCTATCTCTGCGACCTCAAGGAAATGCAGATCCGCGATGGCCTGCACATTTTTGGCGTTGCACCGGAGGGGCGGTTGCTGACCGACCTGACCGTGGCGCTGGCGCGGGTGCCGCGCAGCCTTGGCGAAGGCGCCGACCAGAGCCTGCAGCGGGCGATGGCCGCGGATGCCGGGCTCGGCTTCGATCCGCTCGATTGCGTGATGTCCGATCCCTGGGAAGGCGCACGGCCGGACATGCTTTCCTCCATTTCCGATGCACCGTGGCGGACGGCCGGCGATACTGTCGAGCGCATCGAGCTGCTGGCGGCGGCGTTCGTTTCTGGCGAGACGCTCGCGCCCGAGGACTGGCCTGCCACCCGCACCGTGCTTGGCGAGATCGAGGCGCGACTGAAGCCATCGATCATCAACTCCGGCGCTGCCGAGATGGCCGGCTTTCTCACCGGCCTTGATGGCCGCTTCGTGGCGCCGGGGCCTTCCGGCGCGCCGACCCGCGGCCGTCCCGACGTGCTGCCGACCGGCCGCAATTTCTACTCCGTCGACAGCCGCTCGGTGCCGACGCCGGCGGCCTTTGAACTTGGCAAGAAATCCGCCGAACTGCTGATCCGCCGCTATCTGCAGGATCACGGCGAATGGCCGTCCTCATTCGGCCTGACGGCCTGGGGCACGGCGAACATGCGCACCGGCGGTGACGACATCGCCCAGGCCCTGGCGCTGATCGGCACCAAGCCCACCTGGGACATGGTCTCGCGCCGGGTGATGGGCTATGAAATCGTGCCTCTGGCGATGCTTGGCCGCCCGCGCGTCGACGTGACGCTGCGGATATCAGGCTTCTTCCGCGATGCCTTCCCGGACCAGATCGCGCTGTTCGACAAGGCGATCCGTGCCGTCGGGGCGCTTGAGGAAGACGATGCCGACAATATGATCGCCGCGCGCATGCGCGCCGAGACGCAGCGGCTGGAGGCGTCGGGCGTCGAGCCGGCGGAAGCCGCGCGCCGCGCCTCCTACCGCGTCTTCGGTGCCAAGCCCGGAGCCTACGGCGCCGGCCTGCAGGCGCTGATCGACGAGAAGGGCTGGGACAGCAAAGCCGATCTCGCCGATGCCTATCTCACCTGGGGCGCCTATGCCTATGGCGCCGGCGAGGAGGGCAAGGCGGGACGGGAGCTCTTCGAGGAGCGGCTGCGCACGATCGAAGCGGTGGTCCAGAACCAGGACAACCGCGAACACGACCTGCTCGACAGCGACGACTACTACCAGTTCGAAGGCGGCATGAGCCTTGCCGCCGAGCACCTGAGCGGCGCCCGGCCGGCGATTTACCACAATGACCACTCCCGGCCGGAAAAGCCGGTCATCCGCTCGCTGGAGGAAGAGATCGGCCGTGTGGTGCGCGCGCGCGTCGTCAACCCCAAGTGGATCGATGGCGTCATGCGCCACGGCTACAAGGGCGCCTTCGAGATCGCCGCGACGGTCGACTACATGTTTGCCTTTGCCGCAACCACGGGTGCCGTGCGCGACCATCATTTCGAGGCTGCCTACCAGGCTTTCATCGTCGACGAGCGGGTGTCAGGCTTCCTGCGCGACAAGAACCCGGCGGCACTCGCCGAGCTCTCGGAGCGGTTGCTGGAGGCGATCGACCGTAATCTCTGGATCCCGCGCTCCAACTCGGCACGCTTTGAACTGAGCGGCCGCACAACGGCTGCGGTGCGGCTTCGCGCCGGAAACGAATAGAGCAGCTCCGGGGAAAGCTTGAAACGGTTTTCCGTCCGGAGTTGCGCAATTGCAAAGAGTGAGATCGCGGGCGGTACTACGTCCGCATCCCACGATAGATTCATATGATTGAGGAGAACGTCATGAGCGAAGAAGTGGTGAGCACGGGTGAAGGTGTCGCCGAAAAGGATGATGCCCGCCATGCGATGAAGATGGCGAAGAAGAAGACCGCACGCGAAAAGATCATGGCGACGAAGACCGACGAGAAGGGTCTGATCATTGTCAACACCGGCAAGGGCAAGGGCAAGTCGACCGCCGGCTTCGGCATGATCTTCCGCCATATCGCCCATGGCATGCCCTGCGCCGTCGTGCAGTTCATCAAGGGCGCCTGGGAAACCGGAGAGCGCGACCTGATCGAGAAGCATTTCGGCGATGTCTGCCAGTTCTATACGCTCGGCGAGGGTTTTACCTGGGAAACGCAGGACCGCGCCCGCGACGTGGCGATGGCGGAAAAGGCCTGGGAGAAGGCCAAGGAACTGATCCGCGACGAGCGCAACTCGATGGTGCTGCTCGACGAAATCAACATCGCGCTGCGCTACGACTATATCGACGTGGCCGAAGTCGTGCGCTTCCTGAAGGAAGAAAAGCCGCACATGACCCATGTGGTCCTGACCGGCCGCAACGCCAAGGAAGACCTGATCGAAGCCGCCGATCTGGTGACCGAGATGGAATTGATCAAGCATCCGTTCCGCTCCGGCATCAAGGCGCAGAAGGGCGTCGAGTTCTGATGAGCCAGAGCTGGCAGTTCTGGGCTCTGCTTTCGGCTGCCTTTGCGGCGCTCACGGCAGTGTTTGCCAAGGTCGGGGTTGCCCAGATCAACTCCGACTTCGCCACGCTGATCCGCACCGTCGTCATCCTCCTCGTGTTGGCCGGCATCGTCGCGGCAACGGGGCAATGGCAGAAGCCTTCGGAAATCCCGGGGCGGACATGGCTGTTTCTGGCACTTTCCGGCCTTGCCACCGGCGCCTCCTGGCTTGCCTATTTCCGCGCCCTGAAGCTCGGCGATGCGGCGCGGGTGGCGCCGATCGACAAGCTGTCGATCGTCATGGTCGCCATCTTCGGCGTGCTGTTCCTCGGCGAAAAGCTCAACCTGATGAACTGGCTCGGTGTCGTTTTCATTGCCGCCGGCGCGCTGCTGCTGGCGGTGTTTTGAGGTCGGGTGCGGGTCCAGCCGCCGCAGGTTCCATTGGCGCGCAATCCGCGTGATTTCAGATCCACCGCCGGACGCGCTTGCAATAGGCGCCATACGCCTCGCCAAAAGCGCGGGAGAGGTACGTTTCCTCCATGTGGATCTGATAGGAGATCGATATCCAGGCTGAGAGAGTGAGCGCCACCGAGGCGACGTTCGGCACGGCCAGCACGGTGCCGGTCAGCGCCGTGACCATGCCGACATAAATCGGGTTGCGGGAAAACGCGTAGAGGCCGGAGGTGACCAGCGGCGCGTCCTGCTCCTCCGGTATGCCGATCTTCCACGAGTGGCGCATCGCCCATTGCGACAGCATCGTCAACCCGCCGCCGAGCGTCATGAGCACGAGGCCAACGGCGTGAAGGAGCGGCTTGTCGAGCATCGGGATCCGGCCGAGCGTGGCGCCGACCGCATCGGGAAAGGCGGCGATCGCCAGGAGATGAACCACCAGCGCCGCCACGATCATCCGAAAGAGCTTGCCGGCAAAACCTTCCGCGTCGTTGCCATAGGTCAGCACAACGGGCGAGCGGCCAGACTGCACGCGGCGCAGGATCGCCAGCGCCAGGGTGAACAGGCCGACGACAAGCATCAGGATGGCGGGCAGGGTGGTAAACATTGGAACCTCAAGGCGAGCGAAGGACAGCACGACGCTTCGCGGGCAGGCGGCCCCATGCGGCCCCTGACTGGCGAAGCATGAGTGGCACTCTGAAATCTCTAGCGACTAGAGGCTCAAGGTGCGGCCTTGCTCGACTTTCGTCTTGGTTACGGGAATTTCACCGGCGAGCCGACGGTGAGAGGTGACACCCGCGGGGGCCTTGGGGAGGACGTCACCGCTTCCCGCCATAGCCGCATATTGCCAAAATTCAGGGCGGCCGCAGCCGCCCTTTTTGCATTAGGCTGGATCAGCGAAAGGTCCTGCCGTTCGAGTACTTGTCGGACGATGTCGTGGTTTGGCCCGAGCGGTTTTTGCCCCATGCCAGTTCAACTTGGCCTGCAGTTTTGACAGTGGGCTTCTTCTCGGTTGGCGTCGACGGCACAGCAGCAATAGCGGAAGTCGCAAACGCGAGTGATGCCACTGCGGCGATAATAATTTTCATTGTAATCTCCTAAGTTCGAACCTCCCGCCAAGGAGTGCGGGAGACTTGGCCTTCTGTAACGGGCCTTGAGTCAATCCCTTGTGAGCTTAATCCCTCGCCGAGTGCTTGCTTCTGTTCGCAGTCGACGCTGGGCCGCTGCTCTATGGGGTCTGCTGAGGACCGGCTGGCCAATCTAGGGGCGCGCAGTCACCTGAGTGCTGCGCCCAAGTCTGCGGCCTAACCCATCCATCGTCCCGGCGAAGGGACCTCGCTCGGGGGGGCTGATGGCAGTGCCCACCCGAAACCTGTGTTGTTGTCTCCTTCCGGCTCAAGCGGCCATGGCTGGCGTCACCTTGTGGGGAATGAAGTTGGTTCTGTCCATGAGCATGTGGTGCAACACCACCGCCAGCTTGCGGGCCAGTGCGACACGCGCCTTTCTGGGACCCGCACGTCAGGCGACCGCCAACGCCCAGCTCTTCAGATCCGAGCCTTTGACCGGTCGCGTGAGGATGACGTTGGCCGCCTGCGCTCGGCAGCACAGGCAAACAGCGCGTAGGTGGGTCCCGCCTCAGAGCCCCAGCCAGATGCGCAGCGGATGTGTCGGGTCGGCCAGCAACCGGGCGGCCAGCGCGATCGAGACGACGACGAGCAGCGGCTTGATGATCTTGGCGCCTTTGGCCATGGCATAGCGCGAGCCGACCTGGGCGCCGAGGAACTGGGCGACGCCCATCATCAGGCCGATCTTCCACAGGATGGCGCCGAAGAACAGGAAGACGGCGAAGGCGCCGACATTCGAGCCGAAGTTCAGGAATTTCGTATGTGCCGTCGCCTTCAAGACGCCGAATCCGGCAAGCGTGACGAAGCCGAGCATGAAGAACGAGCCGGTGCCGGGACCGAAGACGCCGTCGTAGAAGCCGATCAGCGGCACGAGCGTCAGCGTGAACACGAACGGCGTGATGCGGCGGTGCTGGTCGACGTCGCCCATGTTCGGCTTGAGGCCGAAATAGAGCGCGATGGCAATCAGCAGGAAGGGTAGGATCGCCTTCAGAACGTCGCCGGGAACGACGGTCGCGAGCAGCGCGCCCAACACGGAGCCCGCCGCCGACATCAGCGCCATCGGCAATTGCTCTTTCAGGTTCACGTGACCGCGCCGGGCATAGGAAAGGGTTGCCGAGCCCGAGCCGAACAGCCCCTGCAGCTTGTTGGTGCCCAGCGTCTGGAGCGGCGGGATGCCGGCAATCAGCATGGCGGGAATGGTAATCATGCCGCCACCGCCGGCGATCGAATCGATGAAGCCGGCAATGAAGGCGGCAACGAACAGGAACACGAGCAGGTGGAAAGCGAGATCTTGCACGGGAGAGACTCGAGGAGGGAGGAGTATGCAGGCCTTTCTCGCCTTGTGTCAGAGGCCGCGGCGAAATGCAAAGCCTTCTGTCGTGGTGCATCTGCGATGCTCGTCGCAAGATGAGAATTCTCTCAAGAAATCAGTGCCTTATTCTGAGACTATGGGTACTCGGATGGGCGTTTGCTGTCTTCCGTCGATTGCCGGTTCTGGCGGTATGCGCGCGCCGAAGGCGAGTGGTGGGTTTCGTCAAACGCGACATGGCGATGGCGCAATCCGGTTTGACCCGTGCGGTTGCCTCCGGTAAAAATGACGGATGTGCGACGGCGTCCGCTTCTGGCGGACTGAAAGAGCGTCCGATGCGGCCGACCCAGGCAGGGGGCTGGAATCGGTGCTGTCCAGACCGACCCGGGATTTGAGCCGGGCGGCGCTTCGTGTGGATTGCCGCGAAGGGGGCCGAGGTCGACCATGAAATCATCCAGCATAGCGCGGCGACCGCCGGGACCACTCGTCCTCGGTCTTGGCTGCGAGCGCGGCACGCCGATTGATGAAGTGATTGCGCTTGCCGAAAAGGCGTTGGCGCAGGCCGGCGCTGACAAAGCCGATATCGGCTTCGTCGCCTCGCTCGACGCGAGGCGCGGCGAGCCGGCGATCCACGCTGCCGCCGAGCACTTTGCCGTGGCCGCACGCTTCTTCGATGCGGCGACGCTTGAAGCCGAAGCGCCCCGGCTGCAAAATCCCTCGGCGATTGTCTTTGCCCATACCGGCTGCCACGGTGTTGCCGAGGGCGCCGCTCTTGTCGGCGCCGGCTCGGCAAGCGTGTTGCTGGTTGCCAAGCTCACGTCTTCACATGCAACGGCAGCGATTGCCGGGCCTGCCGATCACCGTCTGGCAATCATGCCGGCAACCCTGGCGGCCGCATCATGAGCTATTTCTCGGATCGCGTTTTGGTAAAGATATGCAAGATATTTCAAATAACTATGCGGAATTCCTGTGAATCTGAATCCGCTCGGTGCCAAGGCAGTTCAGCGGTAGGCTTTAAGCGCGTGGCGGGAGAAACGGCATGAACGACACGATTTTTTCCGGCCTGCCTGCGCTTGAGCCCGGTACCGTCTGGCTCGTCGGCGCTGGCCCGGGCGACCCCGGCCTGCTGACGCTTCATGCCGCCAATGCGCTGCGGCAGGCGGATGTCATCGTTCACGACGCGCTGGTCAACGAGGACTGCCTGAAGCTCGCCCGGCCGGGCGCCGTGCTGGAGTTTGCCGGCAAGCGCGGTGGCAAGCCTTCGCCGAAACAGCGCGATATTTCTCTCCGGCTCGTCGAGCTGGCGCGCGCCGGCCAGCGCGTCCTGCGTCTCAAGGGCGGCGATCCCTTCGTCTTCGGGCGGGGTGGCGAGGAGGCGCTGACGCTGGTCGAAAACCGCATCCCGTTTCGCATCGTGCCGGGCATTACTGCCGGGATTGGTGGGCTTGCCTATGCCGGCATTCCCGTCACCCACCGCGAGGTCAACCACGCCGTCACGTTCCTGACCGGTCACGACTCCTCCGGCCTAGTGCCGGACCGCATCAATTGGCAAGGCATTGCCTCGGGCTCGCCCGTGATCGTGATGTACATGGCGATGAAACATATCGGCGCCATCGCCGCCAATCTCATTGGTGCCGGGCGCTCGCCGGAAGAGCCGGTGGCCTTCGTCTGCAATGCGGCAACGCCGGAGCAGACGGTGCTCGAAACGACGCTGGCGCGCGCCGAAGCCGATGTTATCGCTTCCGGTCTGGAGCCGCCGGCGATCGTCGTCGTCGGCGAGGTCGTGCGCCTGCGGGCGTCGCTCGACTGGATCGGGGCGCTTGATGGGCGGCAGCTTGTGGCCGATCCTCTTGCAAGCCGCGGGCTCAGGGATCCCGCATGAGCGGATTGCTGATCGCCGCGCCCTGTTCGGGCTCCGGCAAGACCACGGTGACACTCGGGCTGATGCGCGCCATGCGACGGCGCGGCATGGCGATCGCGCCGGGAAAGGCAGGTCCTGATTATATCGACCCGGCATTTCATACCGCGGCGAGCGGCGAGCCCTGCCTCAACTATGACCCTTGGGCCATGCGCCCCGCGCTTCTCGCGACAAATGCGGCCTACGCCGCCGATGGGCGCACGCTCGTCGTCGAGGCGATGATGGGCCTGCATGACGGTGCCGCCGACGGCAGCGGTGCGCCGGCCGATCTTGCCGCGGCACTCGATCTCGCCGTCATCCTGGTGGTCGATTGTGCCCGCATGTCGCATTCGGTGGCGGCACTGGTGCGCGGTTATGCCGATCACCGCAAAGATATCCGCGTTGCCGGCGTCATTCTCAACAAGGTCGGCAGCGATCGGCATGAGATGATGCTGCGCGATGCGCTGACGCGCGTGGCCATGCCTGTCTTCGGCGTGCTGCGGCAGGATGGTGCCCTGAAGCTGCCCGAGCGGCACCTCGGCCTGGTGCAGGCAGGAGAACACGGCACGCTTGAAACTTTCATCGACTATGCGGCGGACCGGGTCGAGGCGACCTGCGATCTCGACGCGATCCGCGCTGCGTCAGCACTTTCACCGGAAGAGCGGGTGATGGCCGAGGTCACCCGGTTCAAACCGCTCGGCCAGCATATCGCCGTGGCACGGGATGTGGCCTTCGCCTTCTGCTACGAACACCTGCTCTTCGGCTGGCGCCGCGCCGGGGCGGAAATCTCCTTCTTTTCGCCACTTGCCGACGAAGGCCCGGACGTGGCGGCCGATGCGGTCTATCTGCCGGGCGGCTATCCCGAGCTTCATGCTGGACGCCTGCAGGCGGCGGCAGCCTTCCGATCCGGTATCGGGACGGCGGCCAGGCGTGGCGCGCGGATCTTCGGCGAGTGCGGCGGCTACATGGTGCTGGGCGAGGGGCTTGTCGCGGCCGACGGTGCGCGCTACGAAATGCTCGGCCTGCTGCCGCTCACCACAAGTTTTGCCGAGCGCAGGCGGCACCTCGGCTACCGCCGCGTCGTGCCCCTCGACAACACATTCTTCGATGGACCCATGACGGCGCACGAATTCCACTATGCGACCATCGTCTCGGAAGGGGCAGCCGATCGGCTGTTTTCCGTCAGCGATGCCGCCAGCGTAGATCTGGGGCAGGCGGGTTTGAAGCGCGATAATGTCGCCGGCTCGTTCATGCATCTCATCGATATTGCGGGCAGGCCATGAGCGCGCCGATCGTGCATGGCGGCGGCGTCACCGAAGCCGCTGCCCGTTTCGGCGGCCGCTTCGAGGACTGGCTTGACCTGTCGACCGGCATCAATCCGCGCCCGGTCGAATTGCCGCCGGTGCCGCAGCAGGCCTGGCACCGGCTGCCCGACAAACTGACGATCGATGGCGCGCGCGCTGCCGCCGCCAGCTACTACCGAACCGATGGTATCCAGCCCTTGCCGGTTCCCGGCACCCAGTCGGTGATCCAGCTGTTGCCGCGGCTGGTTCCTACCGGTCGCCGCGTCGCGGTCTTCGGCCCGACCTATGGCGAATACGCACGCGTGCTGGCCGCGGCAGGCTTTGCCGTCGATCGGGTGGAGCGTGCCGAGGATCTTGGCGTCGACCACGGCCTTGCAGTTGTGGTCAACCCCAACAACCCGACCGGCCGCGCCTTCCAGCCGGCAGGAATCCTGGCGATGGCGGCGACGATGGCGGCGAATGGCGGCGTGCTGGTCGTCGACGAGGCCTTCGGCGATCTGGAGCCGGACTTCAGTGTCGCCGGCCAAGTCGGCGCCCACGACAATCTCATCGTCTTCCGCTCCTTCGGGAAATTTTTCGGTCTGGCTGGCCTGCGCCTGGGCTTCGTCGTGGCAGCCGATACCGTGCTCGATGCATTTCGTGAGTGGCTCGGCCCCTGGGCAGTGTCCGGGCCGGCGCTGGTTATCTCCAAGGCATTGATGTCCGGCGATACGCAAGCGATCGCCGCGGGCATTCTTGAGCGTCGCGCCGGGCTCGATGCGGTTCTTGATGAGGCCGGTCTCAAGCGCATCGGTGGAACCGGGCTGTTCGTGCTGGTGGAACATGCCGATGCCCATGCCTTGCACCGTCATCTCTGCGAGGCGCAGATCCTGACGCGCAAATTCGACTACGATTCTCGCTGGCTCAGGATCGGGCTTGCGCCCGATGCGGAAGGTGACCGGCGACTGGCGGACGCCCTGCGCCGTGGGGACGCGTTGCGCCCTGGGGACGCGTTGCGCCCAGGGGAGTGCTGAGTGTCGAGCGAGATTCTTCTCATCCTTGTGGCTGCCCTGCTGCTTGATCGTGTCGTCGGTGATCCGGACTGGCTCTGGTCACGCCTGCCGCATCCCGTGGTGTTTTTCGGCAAGGCGATCGCGGTTTTTGATGGGGCGCTGAACAGGCATGAGAGCCTCGGTGCCGGCGCCCTGAAAATACGCGGTATCCTGACGATCGGCGTGCTGCTGCTTGCCAGCGTGCTTGCCGGCAGCATCCTGCACCGCTTGTTCTCGGTGATGGCCCCCATCGGCTACCTGCTCGAGGCTGTCGTCGTTGCGGTGTTCCTGGCGCAGAAGAGCCTTGGCGATCATGTCCGGCGCGTTGCCGAAGGCTTGCGGTTGGGGGGGCTGGAAGGCGGCCGAAACGCCGTGTCGATGATCGTCGGGCGCGACCCGAAGACGCTCGATGCGCCCGCCGTCTGCCGCGCCGCGATCGAAAGCCTTGCCGAGAACTTTTCCGATGGGGTGGTGGCGCCTGCCTTCTGGTATGCGGTTGCCGGTCTTCCCGGGCTGCTCGCCTACAAGATGCTGAACACCGCCGATTCGATGATCGGCCACAAATCGCCGAAATACCTCAATTTCGGCTGGGCCTCCGCCCGGCTCGACGATGTCGCCAACCTGCCGGCAGCGAGACTATCCGTCCTGTTGATCGCTGCCGGCGCCTGGCTGCATCGTGGGCGCCCCGCGGCGGCCGATGCGATCGGAGTGGCGTTTCGCGATCACGGCCTGCACCGCTCCCCCAACTCAGGTTGGCCGGAAGCGGCGATGGCCGGCGCGCTGGACCTGCAGCTAGCGGGTCCGCGCGTCTATGGCGGGGTCATGGTCAGCGAACCGATGATCAATGGGCCTGGCCGCGCCGTTGCCGAAAGCGAAGACATCGACGCCGGTATCGCTGTATTCTATGGTGCTTGTTCGGCAATGACCTTGGCTGTTCTTCTGATCGCCATGATTTGATCGGTTTCTACCGCGTATCCACGGCAAGTTGATCTTGGCATTAAGACTTTTCTTTCCATATGTATTAAACTTGCAACATTACGGGCCGGTTATTCTCTGCGGACGTTTGGTTCCACTGATTGCGGCCTTGCGGGTCAAATATGACGCGCAAAGGATGCTGCAACGCGCCTGAAGCCTGCTGCGGGATTTTCTCCGCTGATCGGAGGCATGCAGTCGAGGTTTCACACGCGGGGAGTGAAGCATGCGACACACATCCCTGATTGTGGTGATTGCCGTTCTGATGCAGTTTTCCGTTCAGCCGCTGAACGCCGCCAATCTCGTTGCCAAGATCAGCCTCTCCTCCCAGACGATGGTGGTAAAGCAGAACGGCGTCGTGATGTATCGCTGGAAGGTTTCCACCGCGCGCAAGGGCTATGTCACGCCGAAGGGGAGCTGGAAGGCCAAGTGGCTTTCGCGCAATCATCGCTCGAAAAAATATGATGATGCGCCAATGCCTTACGCCGTGTTCTTCAACGGTGGCTATGCTGTTCACGCGACCTATGATGTCAAGCGCCTGGGCCGCCCTGCCTCACACGGATGCGTGCGGTTGCATCCCAACAATGCCGCGGAGTTCTTCGCGCTTGCCCGTGAACACGGGCTGAAAAACACGCGCATCGTCATCACGCGTTAAAAGCATTTCCAGGAAAAGTGCGGAGCGGTTTTCCGTCGGAGAATGCATAAAACAAAGAGATAGAGCATTTCCCGGAGAAGTGCGCAGCGGTTTTCCGCGACTTCTTTAAAGCGGAAACGCGCTGAACCTTGGACGGCGGACTCAGTCGATGCCGGCCACCTGCATCAACCGGTCCATGCTTGGCACGGTGACGTGACGGCTGTTTTCGATGTGGATGACATTGTCCTTGCGCAGCTTGGTCACCTGCCGGCTGACGGTCTCGATCGTCAGGCCGAGATAGTCGGCGATATCGGCGCGCGACAGTGGCAGATCGAATGCTGTTGCCGTGCCGTTTTCCGGATCGATGTGAGTGGCGATGATATAGAGAAAGCTCGCCACCTTTTCCTGCGCGGTCTTGCGGCCGAGCGTCAGCATCCAGTCGCGCGCTTCGTCCAGTTCCTTCAGCGCCTGTTCGTGCAGGCGGTGTTCAAGGCCCGGCGCATCGGCAACGAGCCGCTCGATGACATTGCGCGGGAACGAACAGATGTCGGTGTCGATCGCCGCTTCGGCGGTCAGCGCGCTTTCACGCGTGAACGGCCGGCCCATGAAATCGGGAGCGAACTGCAGGCCGACGATCTGCTGGCGTCCGTCGGAGAGAACCTTGCTCAGCTTGACGACGCCGCTGATGATGTTGGCGTAGCTGTCAGTCATTTCGCCCTGGCCGACGACCTCGCGACCGGGTTCGACACGCCTGCGGGTCGAATGCCGGCTGAGGTCGAGAAGCTGGTCAGCAGTCAGCGTGCCGCAGACGCCGCCGTGGCGCGCCTCGCAGGCAGCACAGACGGCTGGAATGTCCGAATTGTGGATATCCTTGCGGCGATGTTCGGTCACGATCTGCAAATCTTTCTTCCCTGCATCGGGTTTGTTCGAGGGACCAAAGAGGATGCGGGCGGTTAAATCAAGAGTTGACAGGTGCTAATTCCGGAAGCGCGAAACAATGTCTCATGTTGAATTGAGCATTGTCAATTTTAACGTGTTAATTCGACGGCTTGATCAAAATCAACGGCGTGCTTTCCCATCCGTCCTATGCGTTTGCCATCTTGACGGAGAGACCGATGGACGACGCTCTGATCCTGAAATATGCGAGCCCCGTGCCGCGCTATACCAGTTACCCCACCGCGCCGCATTTTTCGGAGGCGGTCGGTCAGGCTGAGTACCAGTCCTGGCTAGAGGCCATCGGGCCGGGTGAGGCGCTGTCGCTTTACGCCCATGTGCCCTATTGCGACCGGCTGTGCTGGTTCTGTGCCTGTCACACCAAGCAGACGTTACGCTACGAGCCGGTGGCGAGCTACCTGAACGGACTGCACCGCGAAATCGCCACGATCGGCGGGCGGGTGAACCGCCAAGCGAAGGTCACGGCGCTGCATCTGGGCGGCGGATCGCCGACACTGGTCAGGCCGGACGATCTGATCGCGCTCAAGCGCGCCTTCAGCAGTCACTTCGAATTTTCCAGCGATTGCGAAATCAGCATCGAGATGGACCCGAACGACCTCGACGCGGCGCGCCACGACGCGCTGGCAGCGATCGGCATGACGCGGGCGAGCTTCGGCGTCCAGGATTTCGACCCCGTGGTACAGAAGTCGATCAACCGCATCCAGACCTATGAGCAGACGCGTGATGCGATCGAGGCTTCGCGAGCCCGCGGCGTGGGTTCGGTCAATTGCGACGTGCTTTACGGCTTGCCCTACCAGAGCCTGTCGTCGCTGGAGGCAACGATCGACGCCGTCGTGTCGCTGGCGCCGGATCGCGTCGCGCTCTTCGGCTATGCCCATGTGCCGTGGATGAAGAAGCACCAGTCGATGATATCAGACGAGAGCCTGCCAGGTATCGTCGAACGTTTTGCCCAGATGAGCCGGGCGGCCGACATGCTTGTTGCCGCCGGCTACGAGGCGATCGGCATCGACCATTTCGCCAGGCCCGGCGACAGTCTGGCCGTTGCCAACCGGGAAGGGCGCCTGCGCCGGAATTTCCAGGGCTATACATGTGACAGCGCCGAAACCCTGATCGGTCTTGGCGCCTCGGCGATCGGCCAGTTCCGTCAAGGTTATGTGCAGAATATGCCGGCAACCGGCGAATATCTGCGCCAGGTGGAGAACGCAGGCCTGGCCGCGGTGCGCGGCTACATGCTGACGCCTGATGATCGCCTGCGGGCGCGGGTGATCGCATCCATCATGTGCGATTTCGCCTTCTCGTTCTCGCGAATCAAGGCGGAGTTTCCTGAACTCGCCGGAGCGGTCGTCGAGGAGGCAAAGCTCTGGCGCGCAAGGGATGTGGACGGGCTGACGACGATCGAGGACGGCGTCTTCAGCCTTACCGAACGCGGCCGGCCGTTTGCCCGGTCGGTGGCGGCCATTTTCGACACTCATCTTCAGTCAGGACGGGGGCGCCATTCGGTCGCCGTTTAGCAACACCGCATTTCAAATCGCAGAGGTTGCCATCAAGGCCATTGGCTTTTGCGGCGCATTTACCTATAGGATCGCCGAGACTCGGAATAAAATAATAAAGAGGTATGCGCGTGACTGCTACATTCGACAAGGTTGCCGACATCATCGCTGAAACGAGCGAGATCGATCGCGAGACGATTACGCCGGAAAGCCACACGATCGACGATCTCGGCATCGACAGCCTGGACTTCCTGGACATCGTCTTTGCGATCGACAAGGATTTCGGTATCAAGATTCCGCTGGAACAGTGGACGCAGGAAGTCAACGAAGGCAAGGTTTCGACCGAAGAATACTTCGTGCTCAAGAACCTCTGCGCCAAGATCGACGAGCTGCGGGCTGCCAAGGCCTGATCGGGCCAAGGTTCAAGCCTTTCCACTCGATTTCCAATGCCGCCGGTCGCGCCTCGCGCTTGACAGGCGGCATTGGCGTTTTTACTTGAGCCCGAAACCAAACGGGGTGAGCCTCCATGCTCCTTGAATACTTCCAGATGATCGATCGTGTCGAAACGGTCGATCTGTCGGCTGGCCGGCTGACGGCGCGATCCGTCGTTCCCGAAAAGAGCCCGGTATTCGAGGGCCACTTTCCAGGCTATCCGCTGGTGCCGGGTGTGCTTCTGATCGAGACGATGGCGCAGGCTTCGGGATTTCTGGTGCTGGCCGCGACCAATTTTGCGGCAATGCCGTTTCTGATGTCGGTCGATGGCGCCAAGATGCGGGCCTTCGTCGAGCCGTCGGCAGAACTCGATATCGAAGCCTTCCTCGAGCACGATGGCTCCGGTTTCGCCGTCACCAAGGCGAAGATCACGTCTGCGGGCAAGAAGGTCTGTGACGCACAATTGAAACTCAGAACGATGCCGTTCGATCAGGTGCCGCTCGGCGATATCGTGCGCAGGCGCGCCGGCGAGGTGGGCCTGATGACGGCACTTGCGGCGGATGCCGCTTCGGAGAAGTGAAGATGAGCAAATCCGCAAACGACGTGGTGATCACCGGCGTCGGTATCGTCACAAGCCAGGGTGTCGGCGTCGAGCCGCATGTGGCGTTTCTGAACGCGGCCGAGGCGCCGGAGCCACGCGTCGAGGCCGAAAAGTTCAAGCCCTATCCGGTGCATCCGCTGCCGCAGATCGACTGGTCGCAGCAGATCGCCAAGCGTGGCGACCAGCGCCAGATGGAAAACTGGCAGCGCCTCGGCGTGTTTGCAGCAGGCCTGGCGCTCGACGACGCCGGCCTCAAGGACAATCTCGACGCCTGCGGCAGCATGGACATGATCGTGGCCGCCGGCGGCGGCGAGCGCGACATCAATGTCGATTCGCTGATCGTCGACGAGGCGCTGAAGCGCAACGACCGCGAGCAGCTGCTGAACGAGAAGCTGACGACCGAACTGCGCCCGACGCTGTTCCTCGCCCAGCTCTCCAACCTTCTCGCCGGTAACATCTCGATCGTGCACAAGGTGACGGGATCGTCGCGCACCTTCATGGGCGAAGAGGCGGCCGGCATTTCGGCGATCGAAACGGCGTTCTTCCGCATCAAGGCGGGACAGTCGACACATACGCTGGCGGGCGGCGCATTTTCGGCCGAACGTCTCGACATCATGCTGATGACGGAGGCCATCCAGGCGCAGACGGTCGGCGACTGGCAGCCGATCTGGTCGCGCAAGCGCCAGGATGGCGGCGGAATGATCCTCGGTTCCGTCGGCGCCTTCCTGATGCTGGAATCGCGCGAATATGCCGAAGCCCGAGGCGCCCGCATCTATGCCACGATCGACGCGATCGGCAGCGACCGTGGCAGCCGCAGCGACGGCAAGCTGGAGGCGCGCCTTGCCGATCTGGCAAAACCGGCCGAAACGCTCGATCCGGCGCAGACAGTGGTCTTCTCCGGCACCTCGGGCCTGCATGATCTCGTTGCCCACGAAAAGACCTTTCTGGAAGCAAAGCTCGCCGGCGCGCCGGTGCGCGCCTATGGCGGGCTTGTCGGCCACAGCATCGAAGCGCAGTTTCCGGCGGGCCTCGCGCTTGCCGCACTGGCGCTCGGCCACGGCGCCAAGGTTCCGGCTTTCGACGCAAGCTTCGAAAAACCGATGACGGCGGGCGCCAGAACGGCGGTCGTGACGACCATTGGTCATTCACGCGGCGAAGGCGTCGCGGTCCTTTCGGCCGAATAAGAGGAACGATTGATGAGCAACGCTTACAAGGATCATCTCGGTCGTCCGATCGTCGCCGTCACCGGCATGGGCGTCATCACCTCGCTCGGCCAGGGTCTCGAAGACAACTGGGCGGCGCTGACCGGCGGCGTCTCCGGCATCCGCAAGATCACCCGTTTCCCGACGGAAGGCCTGAACACGCGCATTTCGGGCATGGTCGATTTCATCGAGGTCCCGGCGGCCAATTCGGTCGAGCGCTCCTACGCCATGGCGCGCGAAACGACGCTTGAGGCGTTGGCGCAGGCCGGTCTTTCCGGCGATTTCAACGGCCCGCTGTTTCTCGCCGCTCCGCCGATCGAGCCGGAATGGAGCGCGCGCTTTGAACTGGCCGACCGCTCGCCACCGTCGACCCAGCCGGGCGACGCCTACAATCGCTTCCTTGCCGCGATGCGCGAGAAGGCCGATCCGGTGTTTCACGAGGCCGTGCTTTTCGGCGCGATCTCCGAACGCCTTGCCGATCGCTTCGGCACCCGCGGCCTGCCGGTGACGCTGTCGACGGCCTGCGCCTCGGGCGCAACTGCAATCCAGCTCGGCGTCGAGGCCATTCGCCAGGGCCGCACCGATCGCGCGCTGACAGTCGCGACCGACGGTTCGGTCAGTGCCGAGGCGCTGATCCGCTTTGCGCTGCTCTCGGCGCTGTCGACCCAGAACGACCCGCCGGAAAAGGCCTCCAAGCCCTTCACCAAGGACCGTGACGGCTTCGTCATCGCCGAAGGCGCGGCAACCCTGGTGCTGGAATCGCTGGAAGCAGCGGTCGCTCGTGGCGCCCGTGTCTACGGCATCCTGAAGGGGTGCGGCGAGAAGGCCGATCTCTTCCACCGCACGCGCTCGTCGCCCGATGGCGGCCCGGCGATCGCGACGATCCGCGCGGCCCTTGCCGACGCCGGCATCGACGAAGGTGGCATCGGCTACATCAACGCCCATGGCACTTCGACGCCGGAAAACGACAAGATGGAATATCTGTCGATGTCGGCCGTCTTCGGCGAACATCTGCCGTCGATCCCGGTTTCGTCGAACAAGTCGATGATCGGCCACACGCTGACGGCTGCAGGCGCAGTCGAGGCAGTGTTCTCGATCCAGACGATGCTGACCGGCACCTTGCCGCCGACGATCAACTACCAGAATCCCGACCCGGCCATCGTGCTCGACGTCGTGCCGAACGTGAAGCGCAGCCAGCAGGTCTCTGCCGTGCTGTCGAACTCCTTCGGCTTCGGCGGACAGAACGCCAGCCTTGTCATGACCGCCGAGCCGGCCTAAGTCGGCGGTCACAGCGCCGCGCGTCGAACATGACGCGCAAGCGACGCTGTAACGCTTTAAGCCTGCTGCACGCTTCCTTGAACCGGATCCGATCTAAGGAAGCACGCCGCAGAAACTTCAGACGAAATGATGCCGCTCAAGGCAGAGGAAAGATCATGCGCGCCCTGCAACTGCTCGATGACCGCAAGCTCGAAATCACCGACGTTCCCGAGCCGGAAGCGCCAGGCCCGGGCGAAGTGACGCTCCGGGTCAAGGCCGTCGCACTCAACCACATCGACGTGTGGGGCTGGCGCGGCATGGCCTTTGCCAAGCGCAAGATGCCGCTCGTCATCGGCGCCGAGGCGGCCGGTGTGGTCGAAAGCATCGGCCCGGGCGTTTCAAGCGTGCTTCCGGGGCAGCTCGTTTCGATCTATGGCGCGCGCACCTGCGGCCTCTGCCGCCCGTGCCGCGAAGGTCGCGACAATCTCTGCGAACATGTGGGCGGCGTGCATGGCTTCCACCTCGACGGCTTCGCGCAGGAGAAGATCAATCTTCCCGCACGCCTGCTGGTGCCGGCACCTTCGGGCATCGATGCCGTGGCCGCAGCGCTTGCACCGGTCACCTTCGGCACGGTCGAGCACATGCTGTTCGACAACGCCAAGCTTGAGCCAGGCGAAACCATTCTCGTCCATGCCGGCGGCTCCGGCATCGGCTCGGCGGCAATCCAGCTTGCCAAGAAGATCGGCTGCACGGTTATCACTACCGTCGGATCCGACGACAAGATCGAGAAGGCCAAGGCGCTCGGCGCCGATCACGTCATCAACTACCGCACCGACCGCTTCGAAGGTGTCGTGCGCAAGCTCACCAAGAAGAAGGGCGTCGACGTCGTGTTCGAACACGTCGGCAAGGACACCTGGGCCGGCTCAATGCTCTGCATGAAGCGGGGAGGCCGCCTGGTCACCTGCGGCTCGACCTCCGGTGTGTCGACCGACATGAACCTGATGATGCTGTTCCAGCAGCAGCTGAAGCTGCTCGGCTCCTTCGGCTGCCGCATGGAAAACATGGCCAACGCCATGCAGAAGATGGCGCGCGGCCTGGTGCATCCGGTCATCGATACGCAGGTCGGTTTCGACGAGATCGACCGGGCACTGGAGCGGATGGAATCGCGCCAGATCTTCGGCAAGATCATCCTGAAGATGGATTGATCCACGTGCGCATGCTGATCACACGGCTGGTTCTGACGGCGGATCATTTCCGGCAGTGGCTGATTGCGCAACTCGTCTTTCTGCTTCTGACGATCCTGAAGCTGTTTCCGGCTGACGGCGCGATCCGCTTCATGGATCGCGCCGCACGCTTCATCGGCCCGAAGACCAGCCGGCACAAGCTGACGCTGACCAATCTGCGCAACGCCTTTCCCGAGAAGCGGGAGGCCGAGATCGAAGCGATCGCCATGGAGAGCTGGGGCAATATGGGCCGCATGGCGGCGGAATATGTCTTCCTCGACCGGCTGTTCGATTTCGATCCCGAGGCGACCAAGCCCGGCCGCGTCGAAGTCTCCGGCGTTCCGCTCTTTCTCGAGCTGCGCGACAACCCGCGACCCTTTATCGTCTTTACCGCCCACAGCGGCAATTTCGAGATGCTGCCGGTCGCTGGCTCCGCCTTCGGGCTGGAGGTGACGGTGCTCTTCCGTCCGCCGAACAACCCTTACGTCGCCGAGAAGGTCTTCGAGTTCCGCAAGGAGCGCATGGGCAATCTCGTGCCGTCGCATGCGGGTTCGTCCTTCGCACTCGCCCGCCAGCTAGAGCGCGGCAACGGCGTCGGCGTTCTGGTCGACCAGAAATTCCGCAAGGGCCTGAAGACCAAATTCTTCGGCCAGGACGTGCAGACCAACCCGCTGCTCGCCAAGCTCGTGCGGCAGTTCAATTGCGAGGTCTATCCCGCCCGCTGCATCCGGCTGCCCGGCAACCGTTTTCGGCTGGAGCTGGAGCCGGCGATCGACATTCCGCGCAAGCCCGATGGCGCTGTCGACGTCAACGCCACGGCACAGGTTCTCAACGACAAGGTGGAGAGCTGGGTGAGGGAGTATCCCGGGCAATGGTTGTGGTACCACGACCGCTGGCACATCAAGCGCTACCTGTAAGACTGATTCTCTTCGAACCGCAAAAGGCGTTGCCGCCGCAGGCATTAACGCCCTTTTTGTCTATGCCTAAGGCATTTGCTGGAGAAAATCGCCGTCTTTGCGCCGTTGAAGTCGTTTCGAAACCGCAAGCTTCCCTTTCTGATGTTGAACGGGGCGGTAATGAGTGTAAACTCACCGTTGTATTGCGAGGGGCAGACTGCAAGCGCTTTGGGTGGCCAAGTCTTTGTGGTTTTCGCTGAGGATGTGGGGGAAACGTCAACGCCTGCATGTTTCCTTAAATCCTATTCGATTTAGGAATAAAAACATGCAGTAATTCGAAGTGCTACAGCGACCTTTGCGCGTCTAATAAGACGCGCGGCGCTGTAGATCAGCATCTACATCATCAAAGCCTGTCATATAAGTGCATCGGCGCGGCCTCGGCCGTGGGGGATTGGGGTTTCGAATTGAACGCACTGATTGAGCTGTTCTGGTTCAAGTATTCACAACTGCAGTATGCAGTACGTACAGCAGACGAACATCTGATCGGACTTCTGGATCGCGAGCTCGATCCCATCTTGAAGTCGGTCTATGATGAGAAGGCCGTGAGCGTCGAAGATGCCCGCCTTCAGTTCCAGTTTCTGATCGATATTCTGCGCGTCGAGGCCGACGATATTTCCTGCGTGCTGCGCCATTCGCAGCTTTTGCAGTCGCTGATCAATCGCTATTTCGCAGCCACGGGCGCGGTCAACGCTGCCGACTTGCGACTGGAGCGCACGCCGGCTGCACCACACAAGGGGCGGGCGGACGAGGGGCTTCTCAACGAGGCGATTCTCGACAGCTTCCCTGACCGCATCGCCGTGATCACGCCGGATTATCGGTATCTCTATACCAATCCGCTCAACGCCAACCATCTCGAAAGCCGCCCGATGGATCTCATCGGTCGGCATATCGTCGAATTCATTGGCATCCAGCGCTTCGAGCTGCGCGTGAAGAGCTATCTCGATCGCTGTTTTGCGGGCGAGGTGGTCGACTATACCTTCGCCAAGACCGTCGACGCGCGAACCGTCGTGGTGCGCTGCCGGCTGACGCCGTGCATGTCGAGCAACGGCAAGCTCATCGGTGCGATCCTGGTGATCCAGGAGCATGCGGACCGACGCCGCGCCATCGCCGCCTGATCCCTGTCGCCTAGAGCGCCGCGCGTCTTATTGGACGCACAAAGGTCGCTGTAGCACTTTGAATTGCTGCATGTTTCCTTAAATCGAATAGGATTTAAGAAAACATGCAGTTGAGCCGGATACAGAAACGGCGGCCCTTTCGAGCCGCCGTTCGTTCAATTGATGTCCGGGTCGACTGGAAGCAGCGTGCGAAGACATTCCTGCTCGAAGCCGATGTGCCTTCGCAGATTGGTGAAGAAGCCGCGCAGCATGTAGCCGGCTGTCTCCGCATTGACGCTCTCGTCGGCAGCGCCGAGCTTCACCAGCATCTCCGTGAGCTCTTCGGCAAAGCACTCATCTTCGCAATGTTCGTATTTGAGCCGCGCGAGCGTTGCCGCGATCGACGGGTCGTCGCCGAAATTCTGCTCGACCCAGCGAAACACCGCGCTCTCTTCGCCCGAATGCAGTTCGCGTATGAGCGGCTCCAGCATCTTGGCGGCATAGGCGCATTTCTGCCGGTCGATTTCAGCCGGCAGGCTGTCGGCGATTTCCTCCAGGCTGTTGCAGAGCGCAAGCTGTTCCTGATGCGCACGTGCCAGCCAGGCCCGCGGTTCGCCCATCGGGGCAGGGCGCGCTCGCAAACCCGTCCACACCCGGATCATTCCACTATCATTCGTTCTCTTCATGCTGTTCTGACGCCAGCTCCTATGGCGCTCCCTCATTGTTTCCTGAGGGTGAAGCAAGTGGAGGCCCCCGGCCTTGATCTGAATCAAGGTGAGGGTGCCCCGATTCTGACACTTTCCGGCAAGCTGCGCTGGGCATGCCGCCTTTAGGCGTGTGCACGCGTCTGCATCTGGATAAAGTTGGGGACCCAACCATGAAATACACTTTCGAGACGATCCTGCTCGGGGTCGGTGCTTTCCTGGCGCTTCTAGGCGCCGGATTCGCACAGGACCGGCAGTTCGAAGCCCATATGTGGGTGCTGTTCTTCGTGCTGCTCGGCGGCACGATCGTTATGATGCGGCGCCTCGACTTCAGCACGGCGTCAGCAGGCAAGGCGGCCGCACCGCAGTCGGAATATTTCGACGAAGTCGTGAAGTATGGCGTCATCGCCACCGTCTTCTGGGGTGTCGTCGGCTTCCTCGTGGGCGTCGTGGTTGCGCTCCAACTGGGCTTTCCGGATCTCAACATCGAGCCGTGGTTCAACTTCGGTCGCATGCGGCCGCTGCACACCTCGGCGGTGATCTTCGCCTTCGGCGGCAACGCGCTGATCGCGACCTCGTTCTACATCGTCCAGCGCACCAGCCGTGCGCGCCTGTTCGGCGGCAATCTCGCCTGGTTCGTGTTCTGGGGCTACCAGCTCTTCATCGTCCTGGCCGCCACCGGCTATCTGCTGGGGATCACCCAGTCGAAGGAATATGCGGAGCCGGAATGGTATGTCGACCTGTGGCTGACGATCGTCTGGGTCGCCTATCTCGCCGTGTTCCTCGGCACGCTGCTGGTGCGCAAGGAGCCGCATATCTATGTGGCGAACTGGTTCTATCTCGCCTTCATCGTCACCATCGCGATGCTGCACATCGTCAACAACCTGGCGGTTCCGGTGTCGTTCCTGGGCTCCAAGAGCTATTCGGCCTTTGCCGGCGTGCAGGACGCGCTGACGCAATGGTGGTACGGCCACAACGCCGTCGGCTTCTTCCTGACGGCCGGCTTCCTCGGCATGATGTATTACTTCATTCCGAAACAGGCCAACCGCCCCGTCTATTCCTACCGCCTGTCGATCATTCACTTCTGGTCGCTGATCTTCATGTACATCTGGGCCGGTCCGCACCACCTGCACTATACGGCTCTGCCGGACTGGGCGCAGACGCTCGGCATGGTCTTCTCCATCATGCTGTGGATGCCGTCCTGGGGCGGCATGATCAACGGCCTGATGACGCTCTCGGGCGCCTGGGACAAGATCCGCACCGACCCGATCATCCGCATGATGGTCATGGCCGTCGCCTTCTACGGCATGGCGACCTTCGAGGGTCCGATGATGTCGATCAAGACGGTCAACTCGCTCAGTCACTATACCGACTGGACGATCGGCCACGTGCATTCGGGTGCGCTCGGCTGGAACGGACTGATCACCTTCGGCGCCATCTACTACCTCACGCCGAAGCTGTGGAACCGCGAGCGGCTCTATAGCGTGCGCATGGTCAACTGGCACTTCTGGTTCGCCACGCTCGGCATCGTCGTCTACGCCGCTGTCATGTGGGTTGCCGGTATCCAGCAGGGCCTGATGTGGCGCGAATACGACGACCAGGGTTTCCTCGTCTATTCCTTCGCGGAATCGGTCGCGGCCATGCTGCCCTACTACGTGCTGCGTGCGCTGGGCGGTGCCCTGTTCCTCGCCGGCGCTCTGCTCATGGCCTTCAACGTAACAATGACCATCCTCGGCCGCGTGCGTGACGAAGCCCCGATCTTCGGTTCGACGCCCGTGCTCAAGGCTGCGGAATAGGAGGGCAGTACCCATGTCCATTCTCGACAAACACGCCACCCTGGAACGCAACGCAACGCTGCTGCTCGTCGGCTCGCTTCTCGTCGTCTCGATCGGCGGCATCGTTGAAATCGCGCCGCTGTTCTATCTCGAAAACACCATCGAGAAGGTCGAAGGCATGCGGCCCTATTCGCCGCTGGAACTCGCGGGCCGCGACATCTACGTTCGCGAAGGCTGCTACGTCTGTCACAGCCAGATGATCCGGCCGTTCCGCGACGAGGTGGAGCGCTACGGGCACTACTCGCTGGCGGCAGAATCCATGTACGACCATCCGTTCCAGTGGGGATCGAAGCGCACCGGGCCGGATCTCGCCCGCGTCGGCGACCGCTATTCGAACGAGTGGCACGTGCAGCATATGACCGAGCCGCGCTCGGTGGTGCCGGAATCGGTGATGCCGAGCTATGCGTTCCTGAAGTCGACGCCGCTCGACGTGAGGAACGTCGCCGGACAGCTGAAGGCCAACAGGGCCGTCGGCGTGCCCTATTCGGACGAGATGATCGAGAACGCCGCCGCCGACATCAAGGCGCAGGCCGACCCGAATGCGGACACGTCGGGTGTCGAGGCGCGCTATCCCACGGCCAAGCTCGGCGATTTCGACGGCGATCCGCAGAAGCTGACGGAGATGGACGCGCTCGTCGCCTATCTCCAGATGCTCGGCACGCTGGTCGACTTCTCCACCTACGACGACACCACGGGCTATCGCTAAGGGAGGGCACGGACATGGAAACCTACACGGCCATGCGCCAGTTCGCCGACAGCTGGGCGCTGCTTGCCATGACGCTCTTCTTCCTCGGCGTCGTCGCCTTCATCTTTAGGCCCGGCGCCAAGAAGGCCGCCGATCGGGCCGCAGCCATCCCCTTCGATCACGATGTGATCGAGACTCAGAAATCAGAGCGGAATGCGGGCGGAAAACCGCAAAACACTTTTCCTCATTCCGCTCGTAAGGAGGATTGATCCATGTCGGACAAACATGTCGACGAGATCAGCGGCGTCGAGACAACCGGCCACGAATGGGACGGGATCCGCGAGCTCAACAACCCGATGCCGCGCTGGTGGGTCTATACCTTCTACGCCACCATCGTCTGGGCGATCGGTTACATGATCGTCTATCCGGCCGTGCCGCTGCTAACCGATGCGACCAAGGGCGTGCTCGGCTACTCCAGCCGTGCGGAACTCAGCGTCGAGCTTGCCGATGCCAAGGCGGCGCAGGCCGGCAATCTGGAAAAGATCGCCGCGAGCTCACTCGACCAGATCATCGCCGATCCGCAGCTTCACCAGTTCGCAGTTGCGGCCGGCGCCTCGGCCTTCAAGGTCAACTGCGCCCAGTGCCACGGTTCGGGTGCCGCCGGTTCGGCCGGCTTCCCCAACCTCAACGACGACGACTGGCTGTGGGGCGGCAAACCTGAGGAGATCTACCAGACGGTGGCGCACGGCATCCGCTATACCGGCGACGACGAGACGCGCGTCTCCGAAATGCCGTCCTTTGCCGAGATCCTCAAGCCGGAAGAGATCAAGCAGACCGCCGCCTATGTCGTCAGCCTCACCGGCACGCCTTCGGATGCGGCGCTGGTCGAACCGGGCAAGGCGCTGTTCGAGGCCAATTGCGCCTCGTGCCACGGCGCCGACGCCAAGGGCAATCGCGAGTTCGGCGCGCCGGATCTTGCCGATGCGCTCTGGCTCAATGGCTCAAGCGAGCAGGCAATCGTCGCGCAGATGAAGGCGCCCAAGCACGGCGTCATGCCGGCCTGGCTGCCACGCCTCGGCGACACCACAGTCAAGCAGCTTGCCGTGTTCGTGCATTCGCTCGGCGGCGGCGAGTAGGGGAACGCTCGCGCCCCGAGCTAAGGTTTGCCCCTCACTGTCCTGCCGGACATCTCTCCCCGCCAGCGGGGAGAGAGCCGTTGGGAGCGACGCTTTCGCCGAACATCGGCGTTGATGGGTGCGGTGCCGGCCCGGCTTGCTACCTTCGCCCCGCTGGCGGGGAGAAGGTGCTGGCAGGCGGATGAGGGGCGGTACCAATCGTCAAGTTAAGAAAATGGCCGCGTCGAAAGACGCGGCCTATCTTCATTCCAGCGCAGCGGCGATGGTGGCGCCGACCATGACGCTTGAAAGGGCGGCGCCCAAAAGCAGCGGCGCGTTGACCGGTCGGCGCACGACGGTGCCGAAATTGAACAGGTTCATCGGCAACAGGTGAAAGCCGCCGCCCTCGGGTTTGCTGCGTGGGGCTTCCATGAAACATTCGTCGTCGAACCAGATCCAGTCATTGCGCCAGGTCCAGCAGCCCTTGTCGCGATAGACGGCGGCAACCTCCTCGGCGAAGGCCTTATCGGCCGGCAGCCTGATGTAGTTGACCGGCTTGCGGCTAAAATACTGCATCGCCAGCGGCATCGAGCGTTCGGTGCAATAGTTCGACATCCAGAGCTTGAAGCCGATTTCGTCGCGAAGCCGGTCGAGCACGCGAAACACCTGCACATGATCCTCGTGACCGTACTCGCCCCAGGGATTGTGGGTGAAGACGTTCATGTCGGGCTTCAACCGCGGCTGCAGCGTGCGATAGAGCGTTTCGTAGTTTTCACGGTAGGCCTGGGCGATCGGCCGCGTCGAGTGGCGGAAGCTGCCGGGCATCAGTTGCGACAGCGATTTCTTCACCACGCGCTTGGCCTCGCGACGCGTGCCTTCGGTTCCGAACTCCATGCCGTAGGGGCCAGGCTTCGGGCTCGTCCAATCGGCGCAGTCGAAGGAGCCGGTCTCCTCCATCTCGAGGAACCGGACGTTGCCGCGGGGATAGGCCTTGATGGCGGCAACGCGGGCGTCGCCCATCTGCGGCTCCGACCAGATATCGCGATAAAGGATGATGACCTCGTCGACCTTTTTCAGGATCGAGGTGAACCACAGCAGTTCGTCGTCGGGGTGGGCGCCGATGATGACGGAATTCCGCAGAAACTCGTGATCGTCTGACATTGCCCAGCGCCCTTTGCCGCTTCTTGTTTTCGCGCGCAATCTTGGGATGCAAAGATTAAGTCTGGGTAAAATCTGCAGGCGCAGACGCCGGTTGTCCACAGGTGGCGGAAACCGGCGCGAGGGATGGTTATTGCGCCGACCAAACCGCCAGCTCGTAGCCGTCAGGATCGGCGAAGTGGAAGCGCCGGCCGCCGGGGAAGGGGAAGATCGGTTGCAGGATTTTTCCGCCGGCCGCCTCGACCTTCCTCAAGCTCTCTTCCAGATTGTCGGCATAGATGATGATCAGCGGCCCTCCGGCCCGGACTGGCCCTGTCGTGGTGAAGCCGCCGGTCAATCTTCCGTCCTGGAACTCGCAATATTCGGGGCCGTAATCCGTGAAGGTCCAGCCGAAGGCGCCGCCATAGAACGCCTTACTGGCGGCGATGTCGGAGACGTTGAACTCGACATAGTCGATGCGGCGATCGTTGCCCTTGTTACCCATGATGTGTCCTGTCGCTTTCTGATTCCAAGATTGACTTAAGGGCGGCGAGATCCTTCGCCACCCATTCGGCATCGCCGGCGAATTGCTCGTCGCTCATGTCGGCCTGCCGCAGCAGCGTGAACATCACCTCGGCGCCATCGTCGTTCGACACGACGCGCAGGGCGTTGTGCACCTTCACGCCGTTTTCCAGCGTCACCAGATGATCGACGACGCCGAAGGCATTGTCGGGGGCAAAACGCACGCGCGCGTTGCCGAGCGGTCCCGGAGCGACCCATTCTTCCCCGTCGCGCGTCAGGCCGGACGAAAGGCCCGATGCCCAGAGCGGCATGTTTTCAGGCTTGGCCATGAAAACATAGACCTCGTGCCAGTCGCGCTCGATCGAGATGTGGATGATTTTCGCTGCCAGTGTCGTCATGCGTTTCGTCGCCTTGCCATTGCCGTTGCAATCAAGGGGTAGCACCACAGGGCGTCGCCGTCTTGAATGAAACGGCCAGTCAGTTCGCGAGCTGGCGCCGGATTTCGCGCGGCGAGAGCGAGGTCAGCTCCCTGGTCTCGCGCGTCAGGTGGGCTTGGTCGGCGTAGCCGGTATCAAGCGCAAGCGCGCTCAGGCTCGCCTCAACGTCGCTTCGGCAGGTGGCGAGAAAACGCTGCAGGCGGAGGATGCGGTCGAGCGTCTTGGCGCCATAGCCGAAATGTTCGTGGCAGCGGCGGCGCAGCGTGCGCTCGCTGGTTCCTGTCGTCTGCGCCAGCAGCCGGATCGGGTTGTCAGACATCGGTTGCCTCTGGCGCAACTCAGCCAGGCAAGCGGCGATGTCGGCAGGCGGGGCTGCGACCGCCGCCAGCCTTTTCTCAACCGCGTGAGCAAGCATCGCGGCACGCGCTGCTGCGCTACCGGCCTCAGTCATCCGCGCATGGAGTTCATCGGCGGCGGCACCCCAGAAGGCATCGAGCGGCACGACCGTACCGGTCAGCTCGCAAAGCGGCGTGCGCAGCCAGGAGGCGGCAATACCGGCCCGAAAGCGCAGGCCGACCACGGTCTCGCCGGGGCCGATGACCGGAAAGGCTGCGACCCTGTCTGGGCCGGCAACAGCCAGACCCCGGCTCGACCAGATGATATCGACGCAGCCATCGGGAACGACAGCCATGGGCGAGGGCGGGCCCTCGGGCATGGTATGGCTCCAAAGGCACTCCACATGGCCCGCAAGCGAGGCAGGCGCCGAGCGCTCGCGGTAGATGCCGCAGCGCTTGGCAAGCGTCAGTGGCCGCAAGGTACCATGCATGCCTTGCCCTCCGAGGTCTCCCGCTTCCGGTTACCTGTCTCTTGCCGCCCTAATCGCGCGACCAGATCTTGCCGTCGATCTGCCCTTGCAGTTCCGGGTAGTCGGCGGCGTGGAAGACCGGCTCGACACCCTGCTTGCGCTGGGCGAAATAGTCCTTCGTCAGCTTGGCAATGGTACCCGACAGGAGCAGGATGGCAATCAGGTTGATCGTCGCCATCAGGCCCATCGAGGCGTCGGCGGCGTCGAACACGGTGGCGATGCTCTCATAGGCGCCCCAGACGACCATGGCGAGAACGGCGCATCGCATGAGGGTGATGCCGAGACGGTTGGCGCCGCCGAGATAGGTCAGCGCGTTCTCCGCGTAGGAATAGTTGCCGATGATCGAGGTGAAGGCGAAGAAGAAGATCGCAATGGCGATGAAATAGCTGCCCGCCCAGCCGATATGGACGTTCATGGCGGCCTGGGTCAGTTGCGTGCCGGTGATGCCGGAGCCGGGCTCCAGCGTGCCGGACAAGAGGATCATCACCGATGTCGCGGTGCAGATCAGGATCGTGTCGATGAAGACGCCGAGCGATTGTACGAACCCTTGCGAGGCCGGGTGATGCGGAACCGGGGTGGCGACGGCTGCGATATTCGGGGCGGAGCCCATGCCGGCTTCGTTGGAGAACAGGCCGCGCTTGACGCCGTTGAGCATGGCGGCAGCGACCCCGCCGGTGATGCCGCCTGCCGCTTCCTGCAGGCCGAAGGCGCTGGAAATGATGGTCCAGAGCACCGTTGGCACCAGCGAGGCGTTGGCGATCAGCACATAGATCGCCATCAGCAGATAGGCGACGGCCATGAACGGCACGACGATTTCGGCAACGCGCGCAATCTGGCGGATACCGCCGAAGATGACGATGCCCGAGAGCGCTGCAACGGCGATGCCGACCACGATCTTCGGAATGCCGAAGGCGCCCTGTACGGCATCGGCGATCGAATTGGCCTGAACCGCATTGAAGACGAGACCGAAGGAAAGGATGAGGCAGACGGAGAAGATCGTTGCCGCCCACGGCGCATTGAGGCCACGGGCGATGTAGAAGGCCGGACCGCCGCGATACTGGCCGTTTTCGTTCTTGACCTTGTAGAGCTGGGCCAGCGCGCTTTCCGCATAGGCCGTCGCCATGCCGACGAGCGCGACCATCCACATCCAGAAGGTGGCGCCCGGTCCGCCGAGATAGAGCGCAACGGCAACGCCGGCGAGATTGCCGGTGCCGACGCGCGAGGCAAGGCTCACGGTCAGCGCCTGGAACGGACTGATGCCCGCCGCATCCTTCGACCCGCCGCTGCTCAACACACGAAACATCTCGCCGAAATGCACGATCTGAGGAAAGCCAAGCCGGATGGTGAAGAAGATGCCGACGGCGAGCAGGCCATAAATGAGCACATAGCCCCAGAAGATCGTGTTCAAAAAGCCGATGATCGTGTCCATGCGGTCCTCGTAGGTTTGGCGGGATGTCGTGGTGTGGCAATTGCCATCAAGTCGCGCGGCATGAAGCCCGGACGTTTCGACGCATGCGGCCGCTTTAGCCCGCAAACTTGACACAGATCAACGTTTCCGGCCGCCAGATCGGGCAAAACAGCGTTCAATACGCGATATATTCGGGGATATCCCACAGATGCAGCCTCAATCCGCCACAAACGCCCCCATCGTCGAACGCCACGAGGCCGAGGCGGTCAACGCGGCGCATGTGCGCAAGCCGCTTTACGAAAAGCGCAAGAAGATCTTCCCGAAGCGCGCCGAGGGACGATTCCGCCAGTTCAAGTGGCTGGTGATGCTGGTCACGCTCGGCATCTACTATCTGACGCCGTGGATCCGCTGGGACCGCGGCGAGCATGCGCCCGACCAGGCGGTGCTTGTCGATATCGCCGCCCGTCGCTTCTATTTCTTCTTCATCGAGATCTGGCCGCAGGAATTCTTCTTCGTGGCCGGGCTTCTCGTGATGGCGGGTTTCGGCCTCTTCCTGGTCACGTCAGCCGTCGGGCGCGCCTGGTGCGGCTACACCTGTCCTCAGACCGTCTGGGTCGACCTGTTCCTTGTCGTCGAGCGCTACATTGAAGGCGACCGCAACGCGCGCATGAAGCTCGATGCCGGACCATGGACAGCGGCCAAGATCGTCAAGCGGGTGACGAAACATTCGATCTGGATTCTGATCGGCATTGCCACCGGCGGCGCCTGGATCTTCTATTTTGCCGACGCGCCGGCCTTGCTGAAGAGCTTCGTCTCGCTCGAGGCGCCGACGATCGCCTATATGACCGTCGCGATTCTCACCGCCACGACCTATGTGTTCGGCGGGCTGATGCGGGAGCAGGTCTGCACCTATATGTGCCCGTGGCCGCGCATCCAGGCGGCGATGCTCGACGAAAACTCGCTGGTCGTCACCTATAACGACTGGCGTGGCGAACCGCGCTCGCGCCACCAGAAGAAGGCGGCAGCCGCGGGCGAGAGCGTCGGCGACTGCGTCGATTGCAATGCCTGCGTCGTCGTCTGTCCGATGGGCATCGACATCCGCGACGGCCAGCAGCTCGAATGCATCACCTGCGCGCTCTGCATCGACGCCTGCGATAACGTCATGGACAAGCTTGGGCGCGAGCGCGGGCTGATCGCCTATGCGACGCTGAGCGATTATGCCTCCAACATGGCGCTTGCCACCGACGGCGGCACGACGGCGATCGACCCGGGCCGGGTGCGTGACGCCGACGGCACCTTCGTCGACAAGGTCAGGCATTTCAACTGGAAGATCGTCTTCCGGCCGCGCGTGCTTGTGTATCTCGGCGTCTGGACGCTGGTTGGTATCGGCCTGCTCTATGCGCTCCTGGCGCGCGATCGGCTGGAGCTCAACGTGCTGCACGATCGCAACCCGCAATTCGTGCTCGAATCGGATGGATCGGTGCGCAACGGCTACATGGTCAAGCTCTTGAACATGATCCCCGAACAGCGCACGATCACACTCACCATCGACGGCATGCCGTCGGCGATGATGCGCATTGCCGGCCAGGCACCGGGCGACGGCCGCAGCTTTGCCGTCGGCGTCGATCCGGACAAGGTGACGGCGCTGAAAGTGTTCGTGACGCTGCCGAAGGATAAACTCGGCGAAGCGCAAGACGGCTTCAGCCTGATTGCAGAAGACCCGTCGAGCCATGAGCGCGACGAATACCAGGCCAACTTCAACCAACCGGGAGCCGCGAAATGACCGCTGACCAAGGCAGGCAACCCCGTGTCTTCACCGGATGGCACATGCTCGGCGTGATGGTGCTGTTCTTCGGCACCATCATCACCGTCAACCTGATCATGGCCTGGAACGCCAGCCACAGCTGGAGCGGGCTCGTCGTCCAGAACACCTATGTCGCCAGCCAGCAGTTCAACGGCAAGGTGAAGGAGGCGCGCGCCTTTGCAGCGAGCGGCCTCGACGGCAAGCTCAGCCTGGAGCCGGGCGCGGTGCGCTACACGCTGACGCGACAAGGCAAGGCTGAAACGTCGGCCGACAAGGTCGTTGCCGTGTTCAAGCGTCCGGTCGAGGAGCATGAGGACGTGCAGATCGAGATGGCGCATCAGGGCAACGGCGTCTTCGTTGCCGCAACCGACCTTAAGCGCGGACAATGGATTGCCGATATCACCGCGACGTCGGGCGACAAGGTCGTCTATCGCCAGGCCATTCGCTTCATCGCGCCGGGAGAGCGTCCATGAGTTGCTGCGCTGCCGGCGCCGAAACCGCGCTGGAGATCGACAGGAGTGCGCAAGGCCTGCCGAGTTCGGAAGAGCTGTGGCTGACCAGCCGCACGCTCGGCAGTGGCCTTCGCCAGACCGACCTCAGCGTGCCCGGCATCCACTGCGGCGCCTGCATCACGACGATCGAGGCTGCCCTGAAGAGCCGGCCGGAGGTGGAGCGCGCCCGCGTCAACCTGTCCTCGCGCCGGGTCTCAGTCGTCTGGAAGGAAGAGGTCGCGGGGCAGCGCAGCGATCCGCGCGAACTGGCGCGCGCGATCCGCGAGCGCGGCTACGAAACGCATCTGTTTGCACCCGGCGAGGAAGAGGGCGACACGCTGTTGAAGCAGCTGGTCCGCGCCGTTGCCGTCGCCGGCTTTGCCTCGACCAACATCATGCTGCTCTCGGTCTCGGTCTGGTCGGGCGCCGAGGCGGCAACGCGCGATCTCTTCCATTGGATTTCGGCGCTGATCGCCGCGCCGACGCTGATCTATGCCGGCCGGTTCTTCTATGCCTCCGCCTGGAATGCGCTGAAGCACGGCCGCACGAACATGGACGTGCCGATCGCCCTGGCGATCACGCTCTCCTACGGCATCTCGCTTTATGAGACGATCACTCACGGCACCCATGCCTGGTTCGACGGCACGGTGATGCTTCTGTTCTTCCTGCTTATCGGCCGCACGCTCGACCACATGATGCGCGGCCGCGCCCGCTCGGCGATCAGCAGCCTGGCGCGCCTGTCGCCGCGCGGGGCGATGGTCATCGATGCCGACGGCAGCCGCGAATACCGTCCGGTGGACGAGATCAAGCCGGGCGAACGGCTGGCGATTGCGGCCGGCGAGCGTATTCCTGTCGATGGCCGGATTCTCGTCGGCTCGAGCGACCTGGACCGCTCGATCGTCAACGGCGAAAGCGCACCCGCGCCGGTGCATATTGGCGACACGGTCGAGGCCGGCACGCTCAACCTGACGGGACCGCTGACGATCGAGGCGACGGCTGCTGCCCGCGACTCGCTGCTCGCGGAAATCATGGGCCTGATGGAGGCGGCCGAAGGGGGCAGGGCGCGTTATCGCCGCATCGCCGATCGGGCAGCGCAATATTATTCGCCAGCGGTTCACCTGTTGGCCTTCCTGAGCTTTATCGGCTGGATGTTCGTCGACGGCGATTTCCATCACGCCATGCTGGTGGCCGTTGCTGTGCTGATCATCACCTGCCCATGCGCCCTTGGCCTGGCGGTGCCGGTGGTGCAGGTCATTGCCGCAGGCCGGCTCTTCCAGAACGGCGTCATGGTAAAGGACGGATCGGCCATGGAGCGGCTGGCCGAGATCGACACGGTGCTGTTCGACAAGACCGGCACGCTGACCGCCGGGGAACCGCGCCTGACCAACGGGGCCGAGATCAAGCCGGCGGTGCTGGCGACCGCTGCCGGCCTTGCCGTGCATTCGCGCCACCCGCTGGCCATGGCCATCCACGATGCGGCTGCGATCGCGCCGGTTCTCTCCGGCGATATCCGTGAAATCCCGGGCGCGGGCATCGAGGCACAGACGACCGACGGCATCTATCGTCTCGGCAGCCGCGCCTTTGCCTGTGGCGACGCCGGTGAGGCGAGCGGCCAGTCGGAGGTCATCCTCTCGCTCGACGGACGCGAGCTTGCCTGCTTCCGCTTTGAAGACCGGCTGCGGCCACAGGCGCGCGAAAGCGTCGACAAGCTGACACGCATGGGCTTTGCAACCGGCATTCTCTCGGGCGACCGCGAGCCGGTCGTGGCAGCGCTTGCCCGCAGGCTCGGCATCATCCGCTGGCGTTCCGAACTGTCGCCGCGCGGCAAGGTCGACGAATGCGCGGCTGCGGCCGAAGGCGGTCATCGCGTGCTGATGGTCGGCGACGGTATCAATGATGCGCCGGCGCTGCGTGCAGCCCACGTCTCGATGGCGCCGGCAACGGCTGCCGACGTCGGCCGGCAGGCTGCCGATTTCGTCTTCCTGCACCAGGGCCTCGACGCCGTGCCGATGGCGATCGACACCTCGCGCCGGGCAGGCCGGCTGATCCGCCAGAACTTCGCGCTGGCGATCGGCTACAACGTCATCGCCGTCCCGATCGCCATCATGGGCTACGCGACGCCGTTGATTGCAGCCATCGCCATGTCGACATCGTCGATCATCGTCGTTGCCAACGCTTTGCGGCTGCGCGCGAAGGTGGCGAAGTCTGCCGCAGCGATCGAGCGACAGGCGCCGACGACGCTGGGCGCGATCGGAAGCGCCTCATGAACACGCTGATCTATCTCATTCCGATCGCATTGTTCTTAGGGGGACTCGGTCTCGTCGCCTTCCTCTGGGCGCTGAAGAGCGGCCAGTACGAAGACCTCGACGGCGCCTCCTGGCGCGTGCTCGACGATGGCGACGGCAAGCCCGAAAAGGAGTGATTTTCTCAAGAATCGCTTGTCGTTAATCGATTTGAATGCCAAAACAGCCTCCGCCGTCGCATCTCGCGTCCGCCCCTTTCCCGAGGGGCAATGCGAGCGCGCGAAGTTTAATTCGAGGGGCCGGCTCCCACGCGTTTATCCTGATCGCGTCCGGCTCTCCTGTCCAATGGAGGCAATCACGTGTCACAGGCGGAAATCGGCCTTATCGGTCTCGGCGTCATGGGCTCGAACCTGGCGCTCAACATCGCTGAAAAAGGCAACAAGATAGCGGTCTTCAACCGCACCGTCGAAGCGACGCACAAATTCTACGCGGAAGCCGGCGAACTCCAGGGCCAGATCGTGCCCTGCGACACCATCGAAGAGTTCGTCGCCGCCATCCGCCCGCCACGTCCGATCATCATCATGATCAAGGCCGGCGAGCCGGTCGATCAGCAGATGGAAATCCTCAAGCCGTACCTCGCCAAGGGCGACATCATGATCGATGCCGGCAACGCCAACTTCCGCGACACGATGCGCCGCTTCGATGCGCTGAAGGACTCAGGTCTGACCTTCATCGGCATGGGTGTTTCCGGCGGTGAAGAGGGCGCGCGCCATGGCCCGTCGATCATGGTCGGCGGCACGGAAGATTCCTACAAGCGCGTCGAGACGGTGCTGACCTCGATCGCCGCGAAATACGACAATGATCCGTGCGTTGCCTGGCTCGGCGAAAACGGCGCCGGCCACTTCGTCAAGACCATCCACAACGGCATCGAATATGCCGATATGCAGATGATCGCCGAAATCTACGGTATCCTGCGCGACGGCTTGAAGATGACGGCCGGCGAAATCGGCGAAGTCTTTGGCGCCTGGAACAAGGGTCGCCTGAATTCCTACCTGATCGAGATCACCGAAAAGGTCTTGAAGGCAGCGGATCCGCTGACCGGCAAGCCGATCGTCGACCTGATCCTCGACAAGGCCGGCCAGAAGGGCACCGGCAAGTGGTCGGTGATCGAAGCGCAGAACATGGGCGTTCCGGCAACCGCGATCGAAGCGGCCGTTGCCGCGCGCAGCATCTCGTCCGCCAAGGATGAGCGCGAAGCCGCCGAGAAGATCCTCGGCCTGCCTGATGTCGGCGAGTTAAAGGTCACTGATAAGGCTGCCTTCATCAAGGACCTGGAAAACGCGCTGCTGGCCGCCAAGATCGGCGCCTATGCTCAAGGCTTTGCCGTCATGTCCGCCGCCTCGAAGGAATTCAACTGGTCGCTGCCGATGCCAACGATTGCCAAGATCTGGCGCGCCGGCTGCATCATCCGCTCGCAGTTCCTGGATGAAATCACCACCGCCTTCACCAAGGCGCCCGATGCCGCCAACCTGATCGTCACCCCGGCCTTTGCCGCCATGGTCAAGGAAACCGACGGGGCACTGCGCCGTGTCGTTTCGGCAGCCATGCTCGGTGGCCTGCCGGCGCCGGCGCTGGCCTCGGCACTCGGCTACTTCGACAGCTACCGCCGCGGCCGCGGCACTGCCAACGTGATCCAGGCCCAGCGCGACTTCTTCGGCGCCCACGGCTTCGACCGCGTCGATGGCGCCGATGCCCACCACGGCCCGTGGGGCAGCGGCCTCAACGCCTGAGCGGGCAAAATCGGAATTTCGAACGGGGCGGCCTACAGCGCCGCGCGTCTTATTAGACGCGCGGCGCTGTAGCACTTTGAATTGCTGCATGTTTTTATCCTTAAATCGAATGCGATTTAAGGCAACATGCGGTAGGTCGCCCCGTTTCGTTTGGTCATCGATCCCCATCTATTCACACGGTTGTATCGAGCAGGAAGACCAGTATGCAGTAGACGGCCGTCCTTGGTGCGACCGGTGATTGAATCGCCGATGAAACCGAAGAGAGCGCCCATGATCAGACTGTCATGAGAGCTGCGGATAACGGCGGCGGCAGCGCGCCCGGTGCGCCGTTGCTGATAAGACGGCCAATTGCAGTAAGGGATTTATTCGTTCCAAGCGCGAAACAGAGTCGTTTCAAAAACGGAGACTGAGTTCCATGAAGGCTTCATTGTTGACTGCCGCCCTGGTCTTGGCAACGTCCACGTCGGCATATGCGGAGCAAAGCTGCGGCGACCTGACGAACCAAGCGGACATGAACATATGCGCCGGGAAGGCCTATGACAAATCCGACACCGAACTGAACACTCTCTACAAGCAGATCGAGGCACGACTAAAGAACGACGCAGACACCACAAGGCTGCTGCTAACAGCGCAGAGGGCGTGGGTGGCGTTCCGCGATGCCGATGCAACTTTTCGAGTTCCGTGGTCACGGGCAGCTTGTATTCGTTCATTTTCAACTCGTGCCGTGATGGCATGACCAAAGTCCGTATCGAAAACCTCAAGGTTTACCTGAAATGCACCGACGGTGACCTGGACTGCCCTGTTCCTACCGTTTGATCGATACCGGCACGGCGGACTGAAGCTCCGGCTGACTGAGGCTCTGCAGCGTTTCGGACGGCTGGCCGTCGATATGGCCGATCACCGCCTTGGCGAGTTCGCGCCCGGCAACCCGGATGTCCTCGTACATGGTCACCACTTCGGGGCGAAGCCAGCGCAGGAAATCGCTCGGCACCTTGGACACCATGTCGGCATCCTTGCCGAGTGTCCTGTTGGCGGCCTCAAGGCCGGCGATCAGTGCGATCGCGCCGGAGCCGCTGCCCGACACGATGCCGTCAGGCGGATTGTCCGAGCGCATCAGCGTCTCGAAGGCGTCGCGGATCTCGACCAGCGTGTGATCGATATTGATGTGGTGGAAGCTGACCGCATCCGCCTGGAAATCGCGAAGGCCGCGCTCGAAGCCGGCGCGCATGTGCGAATAGAAGGTCAGGTGCGGCGGCGGCTCCAGCAGCACCAGGCGCTTGCGGCCGCGCTCCACCAGCTCGCGCACGGCCTCATAGGCAAAACGCTCGTTGTCGAAGTCGTGATAGGGGTGGACGACGCCCATCTCGGTGCGGCCGTGGGTGACGAAGGGCAGGCCGCGCTCCGTCAGAAGCGCCACGCGCGGGTCGTGCGGCTCGGTGCGCGAAATGATCACGCCGTCGGCCGCGCCGGTGTCGAGGATATAGCGGATCGGCGCCAGCGCATCCTTGGTAGCGCTATAGGGCGTGACCACCAGATGATAGGGGGTGCCGGCGAGAACCTCGGTGATGCCGACGACCATGGGGCTGGTGATGCCCATGATTTCTTCTTCCAATGTCAGTACCAGGCTGATGACATTGGTCTTGCCGGTTCTCAGGCGCACCCCGGCGCGGTTCGGCTGGTAGCCGATCTGCTTGGCGACGAGGCGCACGCGCTCCTTGGTTTCGGCGCCGATATCGGGCGCATCCTTCAAGGCGCGCGAGACGGTGGTGATGCCGAGCCCGGTCATGAAGGCGATCGTCTTCAGCGTGGGCCTGCCGCCATCCGGCGGCGGCGTCAGCGGTCTGTTTTTCGTCTTGCTGTCCATCGCTGTCACCCGCTCGCCCTTGCCGTTGCCGCCCGCCGCCCCATTTAGCGTCACTTCCCGCCTTATATACGAAATGTGACGGGGAGCTATCCTGCTATGGGCGTACGGCACCGAGGCAAATCTGTAACGATACAGTAGCGCTGTCGAGCATTTTCGTTGCTGCGCTGCGGTGAATGAAACACTCTGGTTGAGTGTGCTGTGTTGCAGCGGGCTTTTTGCGTCTGCGAGAGAGCATATGCAGCAAAATACCAGCATTTCTGCACAAAAAATATCAAAATCAGCGCGTTATCAACCCGCTATGCCGGATCTTCATGGTCTTGCCCGTGATCAGTTCACGTCTCTTTGATGTCCGAAAGTACGCCTGTAGATTGCAGAAAATGTTTCTGTTTAAATTCATTGGGGTGGGAGTTGCGGACCGGGATCGTTTCCTCTAAGTTTTTTACGGTAACGTTACAGTGAGGGAGGAGACTCATGAATTTACGTTCTTTCGCGGCCGCTTTGGCGGTGACGGTGGCGCTGCCATTTGGTGCAGCAAACGCAACCGATCTCGAGGTGACGCATTGGTGGACGTCGGGCGGGGAGGCTGCTGCGGTCGCCGAGCTTGCAAAAGCGTTCGATGCCACCGGAAATCACTGGGTTGACGGTGCCATTGCCGGCGCCGGCAGCACGGCGCGGCCGATCATGGTCAGCCGCCTGACCGGTGGCGATCCGATGGGTGCCACGCAATTCAACCATGGACGCCAGGCAGAGGAACTGGTCGAGGCTGGGCTGATGCGCGACCTGACCGATGTCGCCTCCAAGGAGAACTGGAAAGAGATCATCAGGCCGGCGAGCCTGCTCGATTCCTGCACCATCGACGGCAAGGTCTATTGCGCGCCGGTCAACATTCATTCCTGGCAGTGGCTCTGGCTGTCGAACGCTGCCTTCAAGAAGGCCGGCGTCGATGTGCCGAAGAACTGGGACGAGTTTGTCGCAGCGGCACCGGCACTTGAAAAAGCCGGCATCGTGCCGCTCGCCGTCGGCGGACAGCCGTGGCAGTCGGCCGGTGCCTTCGACGTTCTCATCGTCGCTCTTGCCGGCAAGGACACGTTCCTCAAGGTCTTTGGCGACAAGGACGAGGAAGTGGCCGCCGGTCCTGAAATTGCCAAGGTGTTCAAGGCTGCGGATGACGCGCGTCGCATGTCCAAGGGCACCAATGTCCAGGACTGGAACCAGGCGACCAACATGGTCATCACCGGCAAGGCCGGCGGCCAGATCATGGGCGACTGGGCGCAAGGCGAATTCCAGCTCGCCGGCCAGAAGGCCGGAACCGATTACACCTGCCTGCCGGGCCTCGGCGTCAACGAAGTCATCGCGACGGGCGGCGACGCTTTCTATTTCCCGGTGCTGAAGGATGAGGAGAAATCCAAGGCCCAGGAAGTGCTGGCATCGACGCTCCTGAACCCGGCGACGCAGGTGGCGTTCAACCTGAAGAAGGGTTCGCTGCCGGTGCGCGGCGATGTCGATCTGGCTGCCGCCAACGACTGCATGAAGAAGGGCCTGGACATCCTCGCCAAGGGCAACGTCATCCAGTGGACCGACCAGCTTCTGTCGGCTGACAGCCAGAAACAGAAGGAAGATCTCTTCTCCGAGTTCTTCGCCAACCCCTCCATGACGCCGGAGGAAGCGCAGAAGCGCTTTGCCGACATCATCGCTTCGGCGGACTGATGGAGCTTCCTTGATCCGTCGGCCCCGCCCTCGGCGGGGTCGGCCAAGGCTCCCATTCGGCACGACACGTTCAGGCGGACCAGCGTGCCTTTGCCTGGCAGGCGTATTGGGAGAACGGCTTCAACGTGGCGAGGCGGTTTTCGAGCGACGGCACATCCGTTCGTCATCGACGCCGCCTGCCATCGGCAATCCAATGCAGTTCCGGAGGAACGAAACATGGGTCACACACGCGGTTCGGGTCGGCCGAACCAGTGGCTGCGGAATCTGAATGCGAAGCTGGCCTCGATCCCGATGATCCTGACGGCCGTGGTCATTTTCCTCGGCGGCACGGTCTGGACCGTGGTCTATTCCTTCACCAATTCCAAGCTCTTGCCGCGGCTTTCCTTCGTTGGCCTCGACCAGTATGAGCGGCTGTGGGCCGCGCCGCGCTGGCTGATGTCGGTGCAGAACCTGGCGATCTACGGCTTGTTTTCGCTGATTTTCAGCCTGGTCATCGGCTTCCTGCTGGCGGCGCTGATGGACCAAAAGATCCGCTTCGAGAACACGTTCCGCACGATCATGCTCTATCCCTTCGCCCTGTCCTTCATCGTGACGGGCCTCGTGTGGCAATGGCTGCTCAACCCGGAATACGGCATCCAGTCGGTGGTGCGCTCTCTCGGCTGGACGAGTTTTGCCTTCGACCCGCTCTACAATTCCAATATCGTCATTTACGGCATCCTGATCGCGGCGCTGTGGCAAGGGACCGGGCTCGTCATGTGCCTGATGCTCGCCGGCTTGCGTGGGATCGACGAGGATATCTGGAAGGCGTCGCGCGTTGACGGCATTCCGATGTGGAAGACCTATGTCTTCGTCATCATCCCGATGATGCGCGGCGTCTTCATCACCACGCTGGTGATCATCGCAAGCGGCATCGTCAAGGTTTACGATCTCGTGGTGGCGCAGACGAGCGGCGGCCCGGGCATCGCCTCGGAAGTGCCGGCCAAATACGTCTACGACTACATGTTCCAGGCGCAGAATCTCGGCCAGGGATTTGCCGCCTCGACCATGATGCTCATCACCGTCGCCATCATCATCGTGCCCTGGGCCTATCTCGAATTTGGGGGAGGGCGCAAGCGTGCCTGAGATCGTCGCTTTCAACGCCATCGCCGCCGGTATCGACCCCGAGGCGGAAAAGACCTCCGTTGCCCTTTCAGGCCCGCGGGGCCGCAAGCCGCGCCGGGCGCTTTCGGGCCGCAACATCATGGTCTACGGCACCCTGATTGTCGTGGCACTCTACTACCTGCTGCCACTCTACGTCATGGTCATGACCTCGCTGAAGGGCATGCCGGAAATCCGACTCGGCAACATCTTCGCGCCGCCGCTCGAAATCACCTTCGAGCCCTGGGTGAAGGCCTGGTCGAGCGCCTGCACCGGCCTCAACTGCGATGGCCTTTCGCGCGGCTTCTGGAACTCGGTGCGCATCACCGTTCCCTCGACCATCGTCTCGATCGCGATTGCCTCGATCAACGGCTATGCGCTGGCCAACTGGCGCTTCAAGGGCGCCGACCTGTTCTTCACTATCCTGATCGTCGGCGCCTTCATCCCCTATCAGGTGATGATCTATCCGATCGTCATCGTGCTGCGCGAGCTCGGCGTCTATGGCTCGCTGACCGGCCTGATCATCGTTCACACCATCTTCGGCATGCCGATCCTGACGCTTCTGTTCCGCAACTATTTCGCCGGGCTGCCGGAAGAATTGTTCAAGGCGGCGCGCGTCGACGGCGCTGGGTTCTGGACCATCTATTTCCGCATCATGCTGCCGATGTCGATGCCGATCTTCGTGGTGGCGATGATCCTGCAGGTGACCGGCATCTGGAACGACTTCCTGTTCGGCGTGGTGTTCACCCGGCCGGAATATTACCCGATGACCGTCCAGCTCAACAACATCGTCAATTCGGTACAGGGCGTGAAGGAATACAACGTCAACATGGCGGCAACCATCCTCACCGGTGCCGTGCCGCTTTTCGTCTACTTCGTCTCCGGGCGGCTTTTTGTCCGCGGCATCGCCGCCGGCGCAGTGAAAGGGTAAGGGCATGGAAAACGTCAGCGTATCGGTCAAGGATCTGTCGTTGAGCTTCGGTGCCGTCACTGTGCTCGACACGCTCAACCTCGACATCAAGGATGGCGAATTCCTGGTGCTGCTCGGCTCATCCGGCTGCGGCAAGTCGACCTTGCTCAACTGCATCGCCGGGCTCCTGGACGTCAGCGACGGCCAGATCTTCATCAAGAGCAAGAACGTCACCTGGGAGGAGCCGAAGGACCGTGGTATCGGCATGGTGTTCCAGTCCTACGCGCTCTATCCGCAGATGTCGGTGGAGAAGAACCTCTCCTTCGGGCTCAAGGTGGCCAAGGTCGAAAAGGCCGAGATCGACAAGCGCGTCAGCCGCGCCGCCGAGATCCTGCAGATCCAGCCGCTGTTGAAGCGCAAGCCCGCCGAGCTTTCCGGCGGCCAGCGCCAGCGCGTGGCGATCGGCCGGGCACTGGTGCGCGATGTCGACGTGTTCCTGTTCGACGAGCCACTGTCGAACCTCGACGCCAAGCTGCGTTCGGAACTGCGCGTCGAGATCAAGCGGCTGCATCAGTCCCTGAAGAACACGATGATCTACGTCACCCACGACCAGATCGAGGCGCTGACGCTAGCCGACCGCATCGCGGTGATGAAGAGCGGTGTCATCCAGCAGCTTGCCGATCCGATGACGATCTACAACGCGCCGGAAAACCTGTTCGTCGCCGGCTTCATCGGCTCGCCGTCGATGAACTTCTTCCGCGGCGAGCTGCAATTGAAGGATGGGCGGGCCTTCGTGCGCGCCAATGGCGTCGATTTCGACGTGTCGGCCTATCCGTCGCGCGGGCCGTTCAAATCTGGCCAAAAGGTCGTCCTTGGCCTGAGGCCGGAGCATGTGCGTGTCGACGAGGCACCGAACGGCCAGCCGTCGCACCAGGCGGTCGTCGATATCGAGGAGCCGATGGGCGCCGACAACCTGCTCTGGCTGAAACTTGCCGGCCAGTCGATGTCGGTGCGCATCGGCGGCCAGCGCCGCTACAAGCCGGGAACGGCGGTGACGCTTTCCTTCGACATGGCGGTCGCCTCGATCTTCGACGCGGTCAGCGAAAATCGTCTCTGAACAACGGGGAAACGCGCCGGCTTTCATCATCCGGCGCGTTTCGACACACTGGCATGCCGGCAGTTTCGCCGGCAATCAACGGAATATGGAAATGCTCTCCCAGGACCCGAATCGAACCGCTTGCTATCTCGACCTCGCGGGAGAATGGCAGCTCGCTTCCAGCGATAAAAGCCACGCGACGACCATGGCGCTGCCGGGCGACGTGCACACGGCTTTGCAAAGGGCCGGCATCATCGACGACCCTTATGTGGGTCGCAACGAGGATGACGTGCAATGGGTGGCGCACGAGGATTGGGTGATCGAGCGCACAGTGTCGATCGATGCGGATGATCTCGGCGGCTACTGGTATCTCGACCTCGAATGCATCGACACGGTCGCCTCGGTCTTCGTCAACGACCGGCTCGTGCTCGAGGCCGACAATTGCTTCCGCCGTCATCGGCCCGATGTCTCCCGTACGCTGGTCGCCGGTGAAAACCGTATCCGCATCGTGCTGCCGTCCTCGATATCAGAGGGTGCACGCCGGCAGAGGGCGCAGCCCTTCTACGTGCCCTACCACCCCGGAAATTCGCCGATCGCCAACGGCAACATGCTGAGGAAGCCCCAGTGCCATTTCGGCTGGGACTGGAACATCGCGATTGCGCCGCTCGGTGTCTACGGTACGCTGGCGCTGCGCCGGCTGGAGATCGCCCGCATCGAGCATGTGACGACAAAGCAGATCTGGCTCGGCGACGGCTCGGTCGATCTGCAGGTAACGGTCACGCTCTTTGCCGATGGTCCGGGCATCGTCCCGGTTCATTTCTCTCTCGACGGCCAAAGGGAGCGGCTCGATTGCGCCGTCGGCACCGGCGAGACCCGCATCACCCACGTCTTTACCGTCAGTGAGCCGAAACGCTGGTGGCCGGCCGGCAGCGGCGAGCAGAACCTTTCGATGCTGACCGTGGAAGTGCCACAGGAGCAGGTGACGCGTCAGATCGGCTTTCGCACGATCGAGCTTCTGACCGACAAGGACGAGGCGGGAAGCCGCTTTGCCTTTCGCGTCAATGGCCGCGAGATCTTCTGTCGGGGCGCCAACTGGATCCCGGCCGACGCGCTGATGTCACGGGTGACGCCTGATGGTGTCGAGGACCTGCTGCGCTCAGCGTTTGACGCCAACATGAACATGATCCGCGTCTGGGGCGGCGGCTTCTACGAGCCGGACTGGTTCTACGATCTCTGCGACCGGCTGGGCCTGATGGTCTGGCAGGACTTCATGTTCGCCTGCAACCTCTATCCCTCGACGCCCGATTTCCTCGACAACGTCGCGGCCGAGGTCGACTACCAGGTCAAGCGCCTGTCGTCCCATCCGTCGATCGCGCTCTGGTGCGGCGACAACGAGCTGGTGGGCGCGCTCACCTGGTTCGACGAGCCGCGCAAGGATCGCGACCGTTATCTCGTCTCCTATGACCGCCTGAACCGTACGGTCGAAGTTGCGCTGAAGGCGGCGCTGCCGGACGCACTGTGGTGGCCCTCAAGCCCGGCCTCCGGCTATCTCGATTTCGGCGACGCCTGGCATTCCGACGGTTCCGGCGACATGCACTATTGGTCGGTCTGGCACGAGAACAAATCCTTCGACAATTACCGGTCCGTGCGCCCGCGCTTCTGCTCGGAGTTCGGTTTCCAGTCCTATACCTCCATGCCCGTCATCCGGCAGTTTGCTGCCGAGAAGGACCTCAACATCGCGTCGCCGGTGATCGAGAGCCACCAGAAGAACGTCGGCGGCAACGAGCGCATTGCCGGCACGATGTTCCGCTATTTCCGCTTCCCCAAGGACTTCCCAAGCTTCGTCTATCTCAGCCAGATCCAGCAGGGCCTGGCGATCCGCACGGCCGTCGATTACTGGCGCTCGCTCAAGCCCCATTGCATGGGCACGCTCTACTGGCAGCTCAACGACACCTGGCCGGTCGCTTCCTGGTCGAGCCTCGACTACGGCGGCAGCTGGAAGGCCATGCATTACATGGTGCGCCGCTTCTTCCAGCCGGTGGCCGTTGCCGCCATTCCGTCCGCCGACGGCAAGGAAATCACCTTTTCGATGGTCAACGACACCGCCGCGCCGGTGACTGTGGAACTGCAGGCCTTCGTCGTTACGCTTGACGGTGCGCGCACGCCGCTGATGGCGGCAGCAGGCACCTGCTCGCCGGACCGCGCGGCGACCTTGGTGAGCATCGCGGCGCGCGACATTCCCGAAAACGCACTGTTGTTCTGGTCGTTCGAGGCGTCGAACGGCATGCGTGGCGAAGGCCATCACGTGCCGGGCACCTATAAGGCTCTCGATCTTCAGCCCTCCAAGCTGTCGCTTGAGGTCTTGCCAATCGGCGACGGCGCCTACGACGTCTCGATCAAGGCGAGTGGCCTGGCGCTGCATGTGATGATCGAGGCCGACGTCGCCGGGCGCTACGCCGACAATGCCTTCGATCTCACATCAGGTGAAACGAAGGTCATCCGCTTCACGCCGAAGACATCACTTGCCGAAGGCACGGTGCCGCGCTTTGCCGCCTTCGATCTTGAATCCTGCCAGGGAAAGGGGTGACCCACCGTGAAACGCAGCCACGTCAATGACATCATCGCCAGCAGCGATGCCTTCATGCGCAGCTTCGGCTTCGTGCTTCCGCCCTTTGCCTATTGGTCGCCGGAAGAAATGAAGTCGCGCGTCGCTTCGGATTGCCCGACGATCTTCGATGCCCGGCTCGGATGGGACATCACCGATTACGGCAAGGGCCGCTTCGATGAGGTCGGTCTCGTGCTCTTCACGCTGCGCAATGGCGATGCCTCGAACCTGACGACGGGGCAGGGCATGGTCTATGCCGAGAAACTGATGATCACCCGCAACGGTCAGGTCAACCCGCTGCATCGCCACGCCGCCAAGACCGAGGACATCATCAACCGTGGCGGTGGCACGCTGGTGCTGCAGATGTACAATTCGCACTCCGACGGCTCTGTCGACGACGAAAGCGACGTCGAGGTAGCGACCGATGCGCGCCTGCGTCGGCTGAAGGCCGGCGACCTCCTGAAACTCATGCCCGGCGAAAGCGTGACGCTTTTGCCCGGCAACTGGCACGCCTTCTGGGCGGAAGACGGAGACGTGTTGATGGGCGAGGTTTCGACCGTCAACGACGACCTTACCGACAATTACTTCCGCGAACCCGTTGGTCGCTTCTCGGCGATCGAGGAGGACACAGCCCCCGTCCATCTGCTGGTGTCGGATTACGACGCCTGGCTCAGGGCCGGATGACGAAAAACCCGGCCGGGTCTCGTCCCGCCCCTGGCCGATCAGACCGATCACGATGATTTCCCGAGGAGGATTTTCGATGAAAGACGTCAGTTTTCAGCTCTATAGCGCCCGCAACTTCCCGCCCTTCGCCGATGTGCTGAAGGCGATCGGCGAGGCAGGATATAGCCAGGTCGAAGGTTACGGCGCGCTCTATGCGGCGCTCAGCGATGCGGAGATCGCAAGCTTCAAGCACGGTCTCGACGAGAACGGCCTCGCCATGCCGACGGCGCATTTCGGCCTGGATATGCTCGAAAGCGATCCGGCACGGGTGCTTGAAATCGCCAAGGCGCTCGGCATCCGGGCGATCTATTGCCCTTATCTCCTGCCCGAGCATCGCCCGACGAACGCGGCCGGCTGGCGCGCCTTCGGCGAGCGCCTGCAGGCGGCGGGCAAGCCCTACCGCGATGCCGGCCTCATCTTCGGCTGGCACAACCACGACTTCGAATTCTTCGCCCTGCCGGATGGCAGCATTCCGCAGGACCTGATCTTCGAGGGTGGGCCGGATCTTTCCTGGGAGGCCGACATCGCCTGGATCATCCGCGGCGGCGCCGACCCGATCGCCTGGATCAAGAAATATGCCAACCGGATCACTGCCGTGCATGTGAAGGACATCGCGCCGACGGGCGAGAAAAAGGACGAAGACGGCTGGGCCGATGTCGGCGAGGGTACGGTCGACTGGAAGGGCCTGTTCCAGGCGCTCTCCGGCACCAAGGCGCGCTATTTCATTGCCGAGCACGACAATCCGAGTGACTTCCAGCGCTTCGCCAAGCGCTCGCTCGCCTCCATCCAATCCTACTGAAAAACAGGTAGATCCATGACCAAGGAACTTGGCGTCGGCATCATCGGATGCGGCAACATCTCCACCACCTATTTCAAGCTTGCCCCGCTTTTCAGGGGCATCAAAGTCGTCGCCTGCGCGGATATCAATCCGGCGGCAGCCGAAGCACGGGCGACTGAGTATGGCGTCAAAGCGCAGAGCATCGAAGCGCTTCTCGCCAACCCGGATGTCGATATCGTCGTCAACCTGACGATCCCTGATGCGCATTTCCCGGTATCCAAGAGTATTCTCGAAGCGGGAAAACACGTCTACTCGGAAAAGCCGCTGGTGCTCTCGCTGGAGCAGGGTGAGGAACTCCGCGCCCTTGCCAAGGCCAAGGGCCTGACGGTCGGTTGCGCCCCCGACACCTTCCTCGGTGGCGCCCACCAGCTTGCCCGCAGCTATATCGACGCCGGCAAGATCGGCCGCGTGACGTCGGGCACCTGCCACGTTCTCAGCCCCGGCATGGAGATGTGGCATCCGAACCCGGACTTCTTCTTTCTTCCCGGCGGCGGTCCGATCCTCGATCTCGGGCCCTACTACATCGCCAACCTGATCAACCTCATCGGTCCGGTGAAGCGCGTGGCAGCGCTGTCTTCGATGGCCAATCCGACACGCACCATTACCAGCGAGCCGCGCAACGGCGAGGTCATCCCGGTGAAGACGCCGACCAACATCCATGCGCTGCTGGAGTTCGCAAACGGCGCAACGATCACCCTGTCGGCGAGCTGGGATGTCTGGTCGCATCGCCACGCCAATATGGAGCTCTACGGCACGGAGGGCTCGATTTTCGTCCCTGATCCCAACTTCTTCGGCGGCAAGGTCGAAGCGAGCGGCCGGGACAAGAACATCCAGCCGCTGGAAATGTGGGATCATCCCTTTGCCGTCGAAAGCCAGGAGCACCCGCAGGGCCCGATGGCGAACTACCGCACGGCTGGCCTTGCCGACATGGCGATCGCCATTCTCGAGGGTCGCGATGCCCGCTGCTCGCTTGACCGCGCGCTGCACGGCGTCGACGTGATGGTATCGATTCTGAAGTCGGGCGAGGAAGGGCGGTTCATCGAACTCAGTACCACCTGCACCCAGCCGGCAGCCCTCGGGATCGAGGAGGCGCGGGCGCTGCTCATCGAACCTCAAGAAGAAATATCGGGAAATCGTGCCGCTGCCGCTTCATAGCTGCATCGGACCAGTTTAGACGTTTCTGAACAGAGGTTTCCGCAGCCGCGGAAACCTTTCTCATTTGCAGGATGGCGGTCTCTTATTCGCCATCAAAACCCGATCGCGGAGGAATTGCGATGACCTGGCTACCGGCGGAAAACCGCTACGACACCATGAAGTACAACCGCGTCGGACGGTCCGGCCTGAAGCTGCCGGCGATCTCGCTGGGGCTTTGGCACAATTTCGGCGGCGACACCCCGCACGACCGCAAGGTCGACATGTGCCGTACTGCCTTCGATCTGGGCATCACCCATTTCGATCTCGCCAACAATTACGGTCCGCCTCCGGGATCGGCCGAAACCGCTTTTGGCGAGATCATGCGCACGGACTTCGCGCATCTGCGCGACGAGTTGATCATCTCATCCAAGGCCGGCTACGACATGTGGCCGGGTCCCTATGGCGAGTGGGGCAGCCGCAAGTATCTGATCGCGTCCTGCGACCAGAGCCTGAAGCGCATGGGGCTCGACTATGTCGATATCTTCTATTCGCACCGCTTCGATCCGGACACGCCGCTGGAAGAGACCTGCGGCGCCCTCGACCATATCGTGCGGTCGGGCCGGGCGCTTTATGTCGGGATTTCCTCCTACAACTCGCAGCGCACCCGCGAGGCGGCCGCGATCCTGAAGGAACTCGGCACACCCTGCGTGATCCATCAGCCGAGCTATTCCATGCTCAACCGCTGGATCGAGGACGACGGCCTCGTGCACACGCTCGAAGATCTCGGCATCGGCTCGATCGTCTTCTCGCCGCTCGCCCAGGGCATGCTGACGACGAAGTATCTCGGCGGCATTCCGCAGGACAGCCGCGCCGCACAGAACCACTTCCTCAAGAAGGACTTCATCCGTCCGGCGATCATCGACAACATCCGCAAGCTCAACGGCATTGCCGAAAAGCGCGGCCAGACGTTGGCGCAGATGGCGCTCGCCTGGGTGCTGCGCGGCGGGCGCATCACCTCGGCGCTGATCGGTGCCAGCCGTTCCGAGCAGATCGTCGATTGCGTCAAGGCGCTTGAAAACGACACGTTCACGGCGGAAGAGCTGGCCGAGATCGACCTTTACGCGCGCGAAGCCGACGTCAATCTCTGGGCCTCTTCGGCCGAGCTCTGATCCTGCGAATACATTGATTTGCCTCGATTTTGAGCAATTCCGATTACTTTCCGGCGCATTAGACAAAAGTCGAATATGCGCCGGAAAGCGTCCGCTGGACATGCATAAGTGAGCGTGTAAGGTGCGTCGATGCCACCGGTTCGCGCTGCGACACGGATGGCTCCAAAGCATGCCGTGCGCAGCGGCTTTGCAGAAACTACAGCGCCGCGCGTCTTATGAGACACGCAAAGGTCGCTGTAGCACTTTGAATTGCTGCATGTTTTTATTCTTAAATCGAATAGGATTTAAGGAAACTGCAGTAGAGCTTAAAGCGCAGCGAGCGAATCCTGGAGATCGCGACGCTTTGGGAGGAGGAGCGGGGCCTCGCACGTGCCGCAAAGGCGGTGAGGTTCCATTGGGCGGAGGCGCGACCACGGTTGCGCCGGATTCTGCCTCGGCGGAAATAGGGAGGAACCATGGATCGCCGTTCATTCATTAAAAACGCAAGCCTCGGTGGCCTGGCTGCGGCTGGCGCATCGGCGCTCGCATCGCCTGCGATCGCGCAGGCAAATCCCAAGATCAACTGGCGCCTTGCCTCGTCGTTCCCCAAGTCGCTGGACACGATCTATGGCGGCGGCGAAGTCCTTTCGAAATATGTCTCTGAAGCAACCGACGGCAATTTCCAGATCCAGGTCTTTGCAGCCGGTGAAATCGTGCCCGGCCTGCAGGCTGCGGATGCTGCCGCTGCCGGTACGGTCGAGGCCTGCCACACGGTCGCCTACTATTACTGGGGCAAGGACCCGACCTGGGCGCTTGGCGCTGCCGTTCCTTTCGCGCTCAACGCGCGCGGCATGAACGCCTGGCACTACCATGGCGGCGGCATCGAACTATTCAACGAGTTCCTGGCGACCCAGGGTCTCGTCGGCTACCCCGGCGGCAACACCGGCGTGCAGATGGGCGGCTGGTTCCGCAAGGAAATCAAGACCGTTGCCGACATGCAGGGCCTGAAGATGCGCATCGGCGGCTTCGCCGGCAAGGTGGTCGAAAAGCTCGGCGTCGTGCCGCAGCAGATCGCCGGCGGCGACATCTACCCGGCGCTCGAAAAGGGCACCATCGACGCTGCCGAATGGGTCGGCCCCTATGACGACGAGAAACTCGGCTTCTACAAGGTCGCGCCCTACTACTACTATCCCGGCTGGTGGGAAGGTGGCCCGACGGTCCACGCCATGTTCAACAAAGCGGCGTTCGACGGCCTGCCGAAGAACTACCAGTCGCTGCTGCGCACCGCCTGCCACGCAACCGACGCAAACATGCTGCAGAAGTACGACTACCTGAACCCGTCGGCGATCAAGCGCCTGGTGGCTTCGGGCGCCAAGCTCAGCCCGTTCAGCCCGGAAATCCTGTCGGCGTGCTTCGAAAAGGCGAACGAAGTCTATGCCGAAATGGAAGCTTCGAACCCGACCTTCAAGAAGATCTGGGACTCGATCAAGGCATTCCGCGGCGAGTACTACCTCAACGCCCAGATCGCCGAATACAACTACGACACCTTCATGATGATCCTGCAGCGGGGCGGCAAGCTCTAAGCCTGCGACTGGCTACAGCGCTTTCCATCGCTGATGGGAAGCGGCATCGAACCGGAATGAAAGCCGCTTGCAACTTCGGTTGCGGGCGGCTTTTTCGTTCCGGCTTGCGGGTGGACGCGGTCTCCAGATTTCGTGGTAAGGTTGCTGTCTTAACGCTCGATGAGGAGGATGCCATGCCGAGCGAAAGCCAATCGATCGTGCACGGGCCGGACGGCGGCCGGCGCTACGACATGGGCGCGATACAGGCCGTGTTCAAAGCCGACGGCCCGGAGACCCAAGGTCGGTTCTCGATTTCCGAATGGTGGGTGGAGGCGCGGCGCGAAGGGCCGGGGGCGCATAAGCACGACGACAATGACGAAATCTTCTACGTGATCGAGGGGACCGCCAGCATCCTGGTCGGCGACACCTGGCACCAAATGGAGAAGGGATCGATCTGTGTCATCCCGCGCGGAACGATGCACGACTTCCGCAACGAGAGCACGTCGCGCATGGGCCTGCTCAATGTTTTCGTCGGCGGCCCGTTCGAGGAGATGATGCCGATGATCGTCGACTGGTATCGCGACAATCCGGCCAAGCGGCTGGATTGAGCGGACATCGGTGGCTGGAGCAGGCTTGTTGCCACATGAAGAGGGCGGCCCTTGTGGGGCCAGCCCTGACTGCCGACAAGGGCATGTTCGATCATCGCAAGTTTGCGGGGGAAAGCCCGAACGCCATCCAAAACCTCCATCATTCCTGTGCTTGTCACAGGAATCCAGTCAGCCCACGTCCTTGGGCTGAAAAGAGTCTTTTGGCCCGACGGACGTCAGGTCGCTGGATCCCCGCCACAACGGCGAGGATGAGGGAAAATGGGATGCCCGTTTGCCAGAAAGCGATCTTCGGGGGGCAGCAAGCTGAGAGGGCGGCCCTTTACGGGGCCGCCCTCTGTCTGCATAAGCCGAACGTTACTTGAACGAAGGCGGCTGGCTCAGGTCGTTTGACGGCGCCGTCTGCGGTTGTGCGCCAGCCCCGCCGTTCTGGTCCGCCGGCTTCTGGTCGAGCGGGCTGCCGCCCGGAAGCTGGAGACCGCCGGGAAGGCCGAGGCCGCCGCCGTTGTCGGGGAGCGTAAGCCCGCCGCCACCGGTCCCGAATCCGGGCACCTCGATCTTGATGGTGTTCGGATCGATGACTTCGCCGCTTCCCTTGTAGTGCATGACCATCTGCGGGAACATGATCGTCAGCGCCACCATGATGATCTGGATGCCGACGAAGGGCACAGCCCCCCAGTAAATCTGCCCTGTCGTCACCGGTTGTGTCATCTTTCCGGTGACCCTGTCGAGATAGGGCACCTTGGCCGCGACCGAGCGCAGATAGAAGAGCGCGAAGCCGAACGGCGGATGCATGAAGCTGGTCTGCATGTTGATGCCGAGCAGCACGCCGAACCAGATCAGGTCGATGCCGAGCTTGTCGGCGGCCGGAGCCAAGAGCGGCACGATGATGAAGGCAAGCTCGAAGAAGTCGAGGAAGAACGCCAGGAAGAAGACGAGCAGGTTGACCGTGATCAGGAAGCCGGTCTCGCCGCCCGGCATCGCCGTCAGCAGGTGTTCGACCCAGATGTGGCCGTTGACGCCGTAGAAGGTCAGCGAAAACACGCGGGCGCCGATGAGGATGAACAGCACGAAAGCGGAAAGCCGGGTGGTTGCCGCCAGGGCCGAGCGAACGACGTCCATGCTCAGGCGGCCCTTGGCCGCCGCCATGATCAGTGCACCGACCGCACCCATGGCGCCGCCTTCTGTCGGCGTGGCGATACCGAGGAAGATGGTGCCGAGCACGAGGAAGATCAGCGCCAGCGGTGGGATCAGCACGATGATGACCTGCTGGGCAAGCCGCGACATCGCATTGATCTTCAAGCCGCGATCCAGAAGAGCGACGACGTAGATGAAGCCGACGCCAACGGTGGCGCCGAGGATGTCGGCGTTCTCGCCATGGGTCGGATAGAGATAGATATGCGCCGCGTAGGCAAAGGCGCCGGCGACGATGAGCGCGACGATCAGTGAGGTGACGCCGGAGCCGAGTGTGCGGGCGGCCAGCGGCAGGGCCGGCATCGAGTCACGCCGGACGAAGGTCATGATCAGGATATAGATCATGTAGAGGCCGGTCAGGACCAGGCCCGGGATAAGCGCGCCGGCATACATGTCGCCGACTGAGCGGCCGAGCTGGTCGGCGAGAACGATCAGAACGAGCGATGGCGGGATGATCTGGGCGAGCGTGCCGGAGGCAGCGATGACGCCCGATGCGACCCTGCGGTCGTAGCCGTAGCGCAGCATGATCGGCAGCGAGATCAGGCCCATGGCGATGACCGAGGCTGCAACCACGCCGGTGGTGGCTGCAAGCAGCGCGCCGACGAAGATGACCGCATAGGCGAGACCACCGCGGATCGGGCCGAAGAGCTGGCCGATTGTGTCGAGCAGGTCTTCCGCCATGCCCGATTTCTCGAGCACGATCCCCATGAAGGTGAAGAAGGGGATGGCAAGCAATGTGTCGTTCGACATCACCCCCCAGAACCGGTCGGGAAGCGCGTTGAGCAATGGCCAGGACAGGTTGATCGAATCCGACAGCGGAGCGAGCTCCACGCCGATGATGAAGAACAGGAGGCCGTTGGCGGCGAGCGAGAAGGCGACGGGATAGCCCAGCAGCAGGAACACGATCAGCGAGACGAACATGATCGGTGCCAGGTTTTCAGCAATGAATTCGATCATGGACGGGCCTCCGGAGCGACGACGTCGTCAAGCGGTGCATGGGTCGGCACATAGGGTGTCGGGTCGTCCATGTTGCCGGTCATGATCGCGACCTTCTTGATGATTTCGGATACGCCCTGGAAGGCGAGCAGCAGGAAGCCGAAGAGCAGGATGGCCTTGGCCGGCCAGATGATCAGGCCACCGGCGCTGGAGGAGCCCTCGCCCGAGATGTAGGACATCTTCACGTAGGGCACGAAGTAATAGAGCATCAGCAGCACGAACGGCATCAGGAAGAAGACGTGACCGAACAGGTCGATCCAGTGCTGCACGCGGCGCGAGAACTGGCCGTAGACGACGTCGATGCGGATGTGTTCGTTCTGGCTCAGTGTATAGGCGGCGGCGAACATGAAGGCCGCCCCGAAGAGATACCACTGCGCCTCGAGCCAGGCGTTCGACGACATGTTGAACATTTTCCGGATGATGGCATTGCCGGCGCTGACGAGCACAGCGACCAGAATGAGCCAGGACACCGATTTGCCGATGAACTCGGTCGTCGTGTCTATGAGTCGGCTGAAGCCGAGTAACGCTTTCATCGATTTCCTCCCCGCAGTGGCTGTTTTGGTTTTTGTGCCAAGCACAACCAGAGTGCCGATTTCAAGCCAGCGTTCAAGTCCGAGGCTCGATTTTCCCGGTTAGTTCCGCCACCCCAGACTAAAGTCGAATGGAGCTGTCAGGCGATTGCCCAATCATTGTGCACAACAGGGTGCCAACCAGTATCGCCAGTGGGTTTCACTGCAGATGTGAAGGGCGCAAATGGCAATACTGCGTGAACCACTCGTGCCGCGTCGTGGGCTACGTCACCAACTGTAACGTTGCAGTCTTGAAAATCACGGCGGTTTGGGGCTGGATGCGGCCGACAATTGGAGGATGCCCGAGGAATGACTGCCCTGATTCGCAATCCGATCCTGCCCGGCTTCAACCCGGACCCGTCCATCTGCCGGGTGGGCGATGACTATTACATCGCCACGTCCACCTTCGAGTGGTATCCGGGCGTGCAGATCCACCATTCGCGCGATCTGGTGAACTGGCGTCTGGTGCGCCGGCCGCTGGAGCGGGCAAGCCAGCTGGACATGCGTGGCAACCCGGATAGCTGCGGCGTCTGGGCGCCGTGCCTTTCCTATAACGACGGCCTGTTCTTCCTTGTTTATACCGACGTCAAGCGCTTCGACGGCAACTTCAAGGACGCACACAACTACATCGTCACGGCAGAGGCGATCGAAGCCGTCTGGTCCGATCCTGTCTACGTCAATTCCTCCGGCTTCGACCCGTCGCTGTTCCATGACGACGATGGGCGAAAATGGTTCCTCAACATGCAGTGGAACCATCGCAGAGGCGGCTCGCCGAAACATCCGGCCTTCGACGGTATCCTCTTGCAGGAATGGGACGAGCGCGCGCGCAGGCTGGCCGGGCCGGTGAAGAACATCTTTGCCGGCTCGCCGCTCGGTCTGGTCGAAGGGCCGCATCTCTTCAAGCGCAATGGCTGGTACTATCTGACGACGGCGGAAGGCGGCACGGGATACGACCATGCCGTGACCATGGCGCGGTCGCGCACGATCGACGGTCCCTACGAAATCCATCCCGATACCTACCTAATCACGTCAAAGGATCACCCTGATGCGCCGCTGCAGCGCGCAGGGCACGGGCAATATGTCGAGACGCCGGACGGGCAAGCCTATCACACCCATCTCTGCGGCCGGCCGCTGCCGCCGGAGCGTCGCTGCACGCTTGGCCGCGAGACGGCACTGCAGAAATGCGTCTGGCGCGATGACGGCTGGCTCTATCTCGAAAACGGCGGGCCGGTTCCCGAAGTCCTGGTCGCAGCTCCAGGCCCGGTCGGGGCCTTGGTGGAGCCGCGCGTGGTCGAAACCGATTTCGATGGGGCCGCGCTTCCGGCCGAGTTCCAGTGGCTGCGCACGCCGCTGCCGGAGCGGATCTTTTCGCTGGAAAGGCGGGCAGGGCACTTGAGGCTCTTTGCCCGCGAAAGCATCGGCAGCTGGTTCGAGCAGGCTTTGGTCGCCCGCCGGCAGGAGCATCATTCTTTCCGCGCTGAAACCTTGGTCGACTTCGCGCCGGAGACCTATCAGCAGGTCGCCGGGCTGACGCACTACTACAACCGCCACAAGTTTCATGCGCTCGGCCTCACCTGGCACGAGACTCTTGGGCGGACGCTGACGATCCTGTCCTGCCCGGGCGACTTCCCGCTTGGCCGGCTGCAGTTTCCTGTCGGAAGCGGCATCGCCGTGCCCGGAGGGCCGATCGGGCTTGCCATGGAGATCCGCGACAATGACCTGCAGTTCTTCTGGCGCGCAGACGGGGCGGTCGATTGGCAGGCCCTCGGCCCGGTGCTCGACGCTGGCGTGGTGTCGGACGAGGGCGGCCGCGGCGAACATGGATCGTTTACCGGCGCTTTCGCCGGCATGTTCGCCTTCGACACGTCGGGTGCGGGACTGGCGGCGGATTTCGATCTGTTCCGTTACGTCAGCCTCTCAGAGTGAGAATATCAGTCTGTAAGGTAACGCTTATAAGTACTCGATATCATTACGTATTTGTAATGTAGCGTTTCATATTCGGTTCAGGAAGCCGGACCTATTTTCGGGGTGCAAATAACGAAAGGATACCCCGATGAAACGTCTCCTGACCGCTCTGGTCGCCAGCTCCTTCCTGATCACACCGGTAGCAGCCTTTGCCCAGCCGGCAGGTTCCTTCGAGGTCGCACAGAACTACGACCGCTATCAGCGTCGACCTGTCGACCGCCACGTGGACCGGCATGTCGACAAGCACGTGACAATCGAAAAGCGTGTCATCGTCAAGAAGAAGGAACGCTGGTCGCGCGGCCATCGGTTGAGCCCCGCCGAGCGCCGCCACATGGCGCAGGTGCGCGATTATCGCCGCTACAAGCTGCGCCAGCCGCCGCGCGGCCAGCAGTGGGTGCGTGTCGACAACGACTTCCTGCTGATCAGCCTTGCGACCGGCGTCATCGTCGGCCTGACGTCTGCGCGTTGAACGATTTGATCGAGGGCAGCCTTTCGGGCTGCCCCTTCAAACTTATTACAGCCTCTGAAAGAATCTATTGACGAAGGGCGAAACCCGCTCTCCTCATCCTCGCCCTTGTGGCGGGGATCCAGTGGCCCGACGTCTGTCGGGCCAAAAGACCCTTTAGCCCAAGGACTTGGGCTGACTGGATTCCTGTGACAGGCACAGGAATGAAGGAAGTTTCCGATCGCCTTGAGCTTGCCAATGGTCGGCAGATAACCAGCGGCAACTTTGTCAGCAGTCCGGGGGCGCTTTATGGCTACCCCTTCGATTTTCCCTACACCGTCGTTCGACGCAGCGACGGAATGTCCGCGGCTTCAGTCCGACCCCGCTCTCCGAAAAGCAGTCGCTCCAGCGGGCCGGGCGGGGCGAGTGCCTCCTCCCCATTATCCTGTCCATCAAAGAACGGATCGAACATCGGCACGGGCCTGCCGGCGGCATTGAGGCCCATGCAGGTGAAGCGCGGTCGACGTGGTCTTGGACCGGCCGCCTGCATCAGGCCGCCCGCTGCGACCAGTTCGCGAAGGGATCGGGCAGATCCCGCCAACGGTCCGGCTGGAAGCTGGTGTCATTGACCAGGCAGGCGTCGAGTTCGGCCGTCAGCATCGCCTGATCCATGGGGTCGGCGCCGATGAAGACGATCTCCTGGCGGCGATCGCCCCAGACGGGATCGATGTAGGGACCGACAGCCTTCAGGAAGCCCGGGTCGCGCGGCCATTGCTCCCTAGGCACTGCCGCCCACCACGGGCCCATCTTTGATGTTCTGACCAGCGGCCCGGCCTGGCTCAGTTCGCCGACATGATAGGGTCGCGTCGCCAGCCAGAAGAAACCCTTGGCCCGCACCACGCCCTGCCAGGAGCGATTGAGAAACGCCTGGAACCGGGTGGGATCGAACGGGCGGCGGGCCTTGTAGACGAAGGAGCGGATGCCGTATTCCTCGGTTTCCGGAATATGATCCTTGAAACCATGCAGCTCCTTGTACCAGAGCGGGTGCTGTTCGGCCTTGGCAAGGTCGAAGCGGCCGGTGCCGAGCACGTCGCGCAGTTCCACCTGGCCGAAATCCACTTCCACCAGCTGCGCATCCGGGTTCAGCCCGACGATGATCTTGCGTGCGGCATCGCGCTGCTCTGATGTAGCCGTGCCGATCTTGTTGAGCACGACGACATCGGCGAACTCGATCTGCTCGACAAGCAAGTCGACCAATGTGCGGGTATCGCCTTCGCCTGCCGTCTCGCCGCGATCGGCAAGGAAATCGAGCGAGGAGTAGTCAGCAAGCAGATTGGCGGCATCGACCACGGTGACCATGGTGTCGAGGCGGGCGACGTCGGTAAGGCTTTCGCCATCCTCGTCGCGAAAATCGAAGGTGGTTGCGACGGGCAGGGGTTCGGAAATGCCGCTCGATTCGATCAGCAGGTAGTCGAAGCGGTTCTGTTCGGCGAGATCGCGGACTTCGCGCAGCAGATCGTCGCGCAGCGTGCAACAGATGCAGCCATTGGTCATTTCAACGAGCTGCTCTTCGGTGCGCGACAGGTTGGCGCCGCCGTCGCGGATCAACGCGGCGTCGATATTGATCTCGCTCATATCGTTGACGATGACGGCTACACGCAAGCCGTCGCGGTTGGACAGCACATGGTTGAGCAGCGTCGTCTTGCCGGCGCCAAGGAAGCCGGACAGCACGGTTACGGGAAGTCTTTCCATCGTTGTTTCCTGTATGTTATACCATTACGCTTGACGCGCCTATAAAAGGCGGACGCTTACGCCCGCCTGAACAATCCGGTCGCTCGTGGACTGGCTTTGCCATCGGCCGCGAGGCTTCGGCCTTGTGCGCCGGTCCTGCCTCGACCGGTCTCAGTCATCGGTTAGACCTGTCCGCCGGTCACTTCCGGGGCTTGATCTGTCCTTTCGTCATCCTCGGGCTTGACCCGAGGATCCAGCGGCTGAAAGCCCCACAGGGAGGCACGCTGGATGCTCGGGTCAAGCCCGAGCATGACGGAGAGGGGCGGCGCGTGGCGCGCCTTTGCCGCCTTGGGAGGACGGCTATGCCGCCTTGGGAGCACGGATCAGCTTGCCGAGGCGAGGCAGGTCTTGAGCGACGTGCCGATACCTTCCATCAGCTGGAAGTAGAGGTCCGGCCCGGCATCGAGCGTGGCCGCCTCTGGATCGAGCGTCCCGGATTTCGCCGGCGTGCCTTCGATCACCACATTGATCAGTTTCGGTTCGAACTGCGGTTCGGCAAAGACGCAGGTCGCACCCAGTTCCTTGATCTTGGCGTGGATCTGCGACAGCCGATCGGCGCCGGGCAGAACCTCCGGGCTGACCGTGATCGAGCCCGCCACCCGCACCTGGTAGCGATGCTCGAAATACTGATAGGCATCGTGGAAGACGACGAAGGGCTTGTCCTTCACCGGCGCGACGGTTGCGACCAGGCTCTTGTCCAGCGCGTCGAGGCGCTGGTTGAGTTTCTCGAGATTGGCCTTGTAGGCGCCGGCATTGTCCGGGTCGGCCTCTGTGAGCGTCTTTTCGATCTCGGCTGCCATCGCCCTAGCATTTTGCGGGTCGAGCCACAGGTGCATGTCGAAGCCTTCGTGATCATGGCCCTCATGCGCATGATCGTGGTCATCTGCGGCAGCAGCCTCGGGAGCTGCGGCATCGTCGTGTTCCGCTTCGCCCTCGGCGTGCTTGTGGCCCTCCTCACCATGGCCCTCGTCGTCGTGATCATGCGCCTCGAAGGCGCCGCCTTCGCGGAACTTCAGCTTCTCAAGACCCGGCGCTTCGCTGAGCTCCACCACCTTGGCGCCGCCGCTCAGCGCATCGAGCGGCTTGTCGAGGAAGGCTTCGAGCCCCGGGCCGACCCAGAAGACCACCTTGGCCGCCTGCAGCGCCGCGGCGTTCGACGGTTTCATGTTGTAGGTATGGGGCGAAGCAGCACCCTCGACGATCAGCGACGGTTCGCCGACGCCCTGCATGATCGAAGCGACGAGCGAGTGGACAGGCTTGATCGAAGCCACCACATTGGGGCCGGCCGCTGCAACGGGCGAAGACAGCAGGATTGTGGAGGCAAAGAGCAGGGCGGAAGACGATTTCATCGGTTTCTCCGGGCTTGAATGTCACGCAAGGCCCTGAACCGACTATCGTTTTCGGCCAGGGACAGGCGCAGTTCGGACACTTGAAACACCGAGCATACGTCCGGTTGAACGTGTCGATGTTTCAATGTAATGTTATTACATCAATTGCGTTATGCTATAACGTGTGCGATAGCCAGTGGCAACCGCCAATCCGGAATTTTTTGATGCTGAATTTCCGATCCCCAGAAACGACACCGCTGGTGCGGTTGAACAATGCCGGCGTCAGCCGCAACGGCCGCTGGCTGGTGCGTGGCGTGGAGTTTTCCATCAGCCCGGGCGAGATCGTCACGCTGATCGGCCCCAATGGCTCTGGCAAGTCAACGACCGCGAAGACGGCGATCGGCGTGCTGAAGGCCGACGAAGGTTTTGTCGAGCGCAAGCCGGGCCTGAAGGTCGGCTATGTCCCGCAGAAGCTTGCAGTCGACTGGACGCTGCCCTTGACAGTCGAACGGCTGATGACGCTGACCGGCCCGCTGAAGGGCAGGGAGATCGAGGAGGCGCTGTCGGCGACCGGCGTTCTGCATCTGGCGAAAGCCGAGGTGCAGCATCTGTCGGGCGGTGAATTCCAGCGGGCGTTGCTCGCGCGGGCGATCGCCCGCAAGCCGGACCTGCTGGTGCTCGACGAACCGGTGCAGGGCGTCGACTTCAGCGGTGAGATCGCGCTCTACGAACTGATCAAGCAGATCCGCAACCGCACCGGCTGCGGCATCCTGCTGATCTCGCACGATCTGCATATCGTCATGGCCGAAACCGACACGGTCGTCTGCCTCAATGGCCATGTCTGCTGCCGCGGCACGCCGCAGGCCGTCAGCCAGAGCCCGGAGTACCAGAAGCTGTTCGGCAGGCGCGCTGCCAGCACGCTTGCGGTCTACAGCCACAATCACGACCACACGCATCTGCCTGACGGGCGCGTGCTGCATGCTGATGGTTCGATCACCGAGCACTGTTACCCGGGCGACGGCCATCACCACGACGAGGACGACAACGTGCATGACCATGGCGAGGATTGCGGCTGCGGCCACCACACCCGCCTGCATGGCTTCGAGGTGAAGGAGAAGCGCGATGCTTGACGATTTCTTCGTCCGGGCGCTGATCGCCGGCATCGGTATCGCCGTGATGGCGGGGCCGCTCGGCTGCTTCGTCATCTGGCGGCGCATGGCCTATTTCGGCGATACCATGGCGCATTCGGCGCTGCTGGGTGTGGCGCTGTCGCTGCTTCTCGATCTCAACCTGATGGTGGCGGTGTTCATCGTTGCGGCTGCCGTGTCGATATTACTGCTGTTCCTGCAGCGGCGCGGGGCGCTGTCGACCGATGCGCTGCTCGGCATCCTGTCGCATTCGGCGCTGTCGATCGGCCTCGTCATCGTCGCCTTCATGACCTGGGTGCGCATCGATCTCGTCGGCTTTCTCTTCGGCGACATTCTCGCTGTGTCGGAATCCGACATCGACATCATCTGGGGCGGCGGCATCCTGGTGATCTTCGCGATCGTCTATCTCTGGCGGCCGCTGCTGGCCTCCACGGTCAATCCTGAACTCGCCGAGGCCGAGGGCATGAAGCCGGAGCGGGCGCGGTTGTTCTTCATGCTGTTGATGGCGCTGGTGATCGCCATCGCCATGAAGATCGTCGGCATCCTCTTGATCACCTCGCTGCTGATCATCCCGGCGGCCACAGCCCGCCGCTTTGCGACGTCGCCGGAAATAATGGCGGTTCTTGCCTCGGTGATCGGTGCGCTTGCCGTTACCGGTGGGCTTTTCGGTTCGCTGCACTGGGACACGCCGTCGGGACCGTCTATCGTCGTTGCTGCACTTGCGCTTTTCGTACTGAGTCTGCTGCCGATCGGGCGGCGTCGGTTGGAGACAGCGTCTCATTCCACGCCTGGAGGGCATCATTGATGACGACCCCGCAACTGACCAAGAACCAGACGATGGTGATGAATGCGCTCAGCCATTCCGAAGGCCCCTTGAGCGCCTACACAATCCTCGACAAGCTGCGCGACCAGGGGTTTCGCGCGCCACTGCAGGTCTATCGCGCGCTCGACAAGCTGCTCGAGTATGGCCTCGTGCACCGGCTCGAAAGCCTCAACGCCTTCGTTGCCTGCACATGCCCGCACGAGCACGAGCATGATCACGGGGTCACGGCGTTTACGATCTGCGAGGGGTGTGGGCAGGTAACCGAGTTCCACGACACCGCGATCGAGCAGCGGTTGTCGGCGCTGACGCGTGCACAGAACTTCAAGACGGAAAAGACCACCATCGAGATCCGTGGTCACTGCCAGAGCTGCGCCTGACTGAGCGCGGCGGGCTCGTCGCGCTTAGAGCAATTCCAGGAAAAGTGCGAAGCGGTTTTCCGTCAGCGTTTTGTGACTCCGTTTAAACCGGAAACGCTCTAGTCGAGCTTCGTCAGCTGCATCGCATAGCGCTGCCAGTTCTTGACGTAGTGGCTGGCCGAGCGCTTCAGCCCTTCGACGGCGGCATCGTCAAGCGTGCGGATGGCCTTGGCGGGCGCGCCGACGATCAGCGAATTGTCGGGGAACTCCTTGCCCTCGGTCACCAGCGCATTTGCGCCGACCAGGCAGTTGCGGCCGATCTTCGCACCGTTCAGCACCGTTGCGCCCATGCCGATCAGCGAGTTGTCGCCGATGGTGCAGCCGTGGATGATGGCGCCATGACCGATGGTGCAGCCTTCGCCGATGGTCACGGGAAAGCCGGGGTCGACGTGAATGACGGTGTTTTCCTGGATATTGGTGCGGGCGCCGAGCCGGATCAGCTCGTTGTCGCCGCGCAGCGTGGCGCCGAACCAGATGCCGACATCCTCGCCGATTTCCACCTGGCCGATGATGTTGGCATCAGGCGCCACCCAGTAGCTGCCCTCAGTAGGCGTTTGCGGACGCAGCGGTCCAAGGGCATAGAGCGGCATCGGGCAATCCTTGTTGTTGGAGCATTCCCTGAAACCGCGTGCAGCGCTTCCTTTATCGGGAGATGCGTCAAGACAATGCGATGGGGCGCTTCCGCGATGCGTTCCGAAACGAAAGCGGAAGCGCTCCGATCTTAGAGAACGGTAACGGCAAGCGCCGCGACGCCATCGACGCCGCAGGTCACCGCGTCGCCGCGCACCACCGGACCGACACCCGAAGGGGTCCCGGTCATGATGATGTCGCCGGGGGCGAGCGTGAACAGCCGTGAAAGCTCCGAGATGACTTCGGGTATCTTCCAGATCATCTGCTCGAGATCGCCCTGCTGGCGTAGCTCGCCATTGACCTTCAGCCAGATATTGCCGTTGACGGGATGACCGATCGCCTCGACCGGCACGATCTCGGAAACAGGCGCCGAATGTTCGAAGGCCTTGGCCGCTGCCCAGGGCTTGCCCGCCTTCTTGGCCTCGGCCTGCAGGTCGCGGCGGGTGAAGTCGATGCCAACAGCATAGCCGTAGACGCAGTCGAGCGCCTGTTCGACAGGGATGTCGGCGCCGCCGCTTTTCAAGGCGACAACCAGCTCGACCTCATGGTGCACATCGGCCGTGCGCGGCGGATAGGGGAAGGTCTTATCGGCCACCAGCAGGTTGTCCGGGTTCTTCTGGAAGAAGAACGGCGGTTCGCGATCCGGGTCGTGACCCATCTCGATGGCGTGGGCCGCATAGTTGCGGCCCACGCAATAGACCCGGCGCACCGGAAAACCCACGAGGCTACCGGCGATCGGCAACAGGACGGGTGGTGAAGGTGGAATGACTGTTTGCATGATTGTCCGGCTGTTTCGAATCCCAGCCGGACGTTAACACCCTGTTCGGGTGCTGCAAGGGTTTATCTCAGGCGCAGCAGGCGTAGGCTTGCAACTGGGCGCGCGTGAGAAACCGTCCATCCGACCGAGAGTTCAGTTCCGGATGGCTGTATTCGAGGCTCGGTACTTGAAGTTCCAGGGCTTGGCGCACGGTCATGATGCCGACATCGCGACGATCGCCGTCGCGCTTCACACTGACTTCAACGATGCGATAGAGATTCTGCTCGCTCATGATATCTCTCCCGTTTTCGTCGTCCCTTTTTTCTGGGACATTATGCTTTTTCCCTTGATGGGACTCAGACGCTTCGAAATTGGTTTTTGTGAGGCACCTCATGATATAGCGCAGAGAAATGAAGGCTTCACGACAGAAATCGGGCCATTTCCGGGAAATTTGCGTGCTATTTGAAGATGCTGCGCCGAATCGGCACGGTAACTCCACCACCGGATGCCATGCTCAGGCACTGTCTGGGGCGCGATCGCGCCGCCGCAAGTCATTTCTTCCAAGAGGGCGCAGATGCCAATCAACAGGCCCTCCGGCGTGCTCTTCGCATGCCAACGGCAAGGGGCGAGTGCAGGGCACTCAATGCGGGTGGCAAATGCCTCTTAATGCGCTTTCAATTCGGCTTCATTTGCAGCCGAGATGAACAGCGATCGCGCTTCTTCCACCGTGCGACGGCCGTCGATGGCGGCGCGGCAGGCGCTGCGGGCGGCGACGTAACTCGGTCCGCGCCGCGGCCAATGGTCGGCAAGGCAGGCAAGCGCGTCTGACGGGCCCTTGACGGTGCGGACATCGCCCGTCACGAAGTCGAGTTCGATCGGCTGGTTCCAGATGATTTGATGCATGCGTCTCCTCCTCGAGATCATCTCAATGAATGTCGGCATCGCGACTGCTTGCGACAGGGCTCCTCCCACGCGGCAAGGGTCAACTGTGCTAATGTAGCGCAGGATAACGCTTTTGTAAGCAGCTTTTCCGGGTGCGTCTTGCCGAAGCACAACCGCTGGACTTCGCCCCTAGGCCGAGGTCGATGTCTCCGCCAAGCGTGAGGCGAACAAGCGGCCGACGACAAGCAGCAATTGCTCATTGGTCGTGCCGGCCAGATATTCGTCGATCAGCATGCGTGCATGGCGGCGGGCACGGGCGCTGTCGCGCGGCCAGTGTTGCTCGGCGCAGATGTTGTCGAAGACGCGCTGCAGCGTGTCGATATCAGGGCTGCGACAGCGCGATACATTGTGTCGAGCACAAAGGGTTCACGTCTTTCTCCCCCGGCACCCAAGCCCCGGTGCCCGGCGAACTATGCCATAACCCCCCATAATAGAACCCCTTGGGAATAAGGGATTCGCGAAGCGGATTGGAGAGAAAGCTCGATCAGCGCCAGGCGCTCGTCTGGACGGGCAGGGCGAATTTCGAGCGCGGGCATCTCCGCCTTTCTGAAGCATTGCCGCGACGCTGGTGCCCGCAGCGCTGTCGCCGGTTCAGGCCGGTCCGACGCCTGCCACCTTGGTCTGGCGGCCGCCTTCCTCGATCCTGACATAGTCGGGTCCGATCCGGGCGAATTGGTCGCAGCGCCTGCCACCATCCTCGAAGGTGATGCAGACTTCGTCGCCCGCAATCGTGTAGGTTCCGCCGTCGCGCACTTCGTAATCGCGGTAGCCATATCGGCCGTCGGCAAAATAGGAGGAGACGACGCCGTTAATGGTGTAGCGCAGCGACTTGCCGACGATAAGGGCCCGAAGATCGGTGCCGGAGAGCGTCGGCACGGAAGGCGGTTTCGGCTTCGCGATCTCCTGATCCTCGAGCGCCACTGACTGGCAACCCGCGAGCTGGAGGGTGAGGAGTGCCACGATCGCACGTTTCATGCCGTCTTCCCTTGTTCCTGCCTTCTGTATCGATACAGGGACGCTGCCCTAATCGCCTGTGATACCGCCTGTCAAGCCGAAGATGCTTGCGTCTGGTTGTTTGCGCGGCCCGGCCACCTGCGAATTCGTTTCCGTGCTGCGGTTCGAGCCATATCTACCGCTTCAATATTGCGCGTTGGCGAAGATCTCGCTCAACGTCCACCGGGTATCGCCCTCGGTGCTTTCGATGTCGTCGACCTGCCAGTTTCCGGCTTCGTTCATCAGACTGTAGCGCAGGGTGACGGGCGCCGAAAAATTCTCGAAGCGCACGGTGACGACAGCGGATGGGCCGGTGATTTCGGCCTTGCCGATGCGCAGGTTGGCGATGTCCCAATCCTGCCCGTTGATGACGGGGTCAAAGCCGATGGCGCCGACCTCACCCTGGCTCTTCTCCGCGTCGGTCTCGTAAAGCTTGGTGAGATCGTTGGAGAAAAACGCGTCGCGCTCCGAGGTGTCGCCGTCGCCAAGATATGGCGCATAGAGCGCCTCGATGAGCGCGGTCGGGGACCTGAATGGCTGAGCCCAGGCGCCTGTTGCAACCGCCGTCGCAAGCCCCAGCACAAAAGCAAATATGACATTTTGCATGAATGGTCCCCGATCGAGTCGCCTGTGATTTTTTATCAAGGATGACGGCTCGAGCGTGAGCCATTTTTGGTGCGTTTTTGCGCCCGGCTTTCCGGCCCCGCCGAACTGCCTCCGCCCGACGAAGGCTTCGGATGTCGCGACGCAAGTCTTGCAGGCGGCAGGGCGCAAGCCATCAAAGTCTGCCAGAAACTCTGGCGCGAAATGAAGCGTCTGTCGCAACAGCCCGTGGCGTTGCCGGCATTTCTGATCCGAAGCGTCCCGCCGTGCCGTTCGCGTGAGCAGCCACGCCCGATGACGGCGATCCGCAGCCAGGAGCCTTGCTGCCCGTCAAAGGCTCGCTTTCTTGCCTGCGCCATTATATAAGCCGGCAACGGTACAAGACGCTGGCCGTCGGCGGGCGCGTGGCCATCGCGCTGCCCTTTGCCGCCGCGAGCGAACAAGAGACAGAAGAAATGACTGAGAACGCAGCAAAATCTGCGGCCGGAAGAGCGTATTTCAAGGCTCCGATCTTCGCCGTGGCGCCGATGATCGACTGGACCGATCGGCACTACCGGTTTTTTGCGCGCCGGCTTTCGCGGCATGCGCTGCTCTATACCGAGATGATCGTCGCCGACGCGATCCTCAGGGGCGATCGGGTGAAGCTGCTCGGTTTTGATGCGTCGGAGCATCCGGTGGCGCTGCAGCTGGGCGGCAGCGATCCGCGCAAGATGGCGGAGGCGGCCCGCATTGCCGAAGCGTTCGGCTATGACGAAATCAACATGAATGTCGGCTGCCCGTCCGACCGGGTGCAATCCGGCACTTTTGGCGCCTGCCTGATGCAGGAGCCTGGCGTGGTGGCGGAATGCGTGGCGGCGATGAAGGCCACGGTCACGATCCCGGTGACGGTGAAATGCCGCATCGGCGTCGACGAGCAGGATCCGGAAGTGGCGTTGCGCGATCTGGTGTCGCGCGTCGTCGACGCCGGTACGGACGCGGTCTGGGTCCATGCCCGCAAAGCCTGGCTGCAGGGGCTCTCGCCCAAGGAAAACCGCGACATCCCGCCGCTCGACTACGCTCTCGTGCACCGGCTGAAGGCTGAAAACCCTAATCTTTTCATCGGCCTCAACGGCGGACTTCAGACTTTGAATCAGTCGCTTGACGAGCTCAAGCATCTCGATGGCGTGATGCTCGGTCGGGCCGCCTATCACGACAGCGCCATGCTTTCGTCGGTCGATGGCTTTTTCCCGCATCCGCTGACCGGCGCGCCGACGCTGATTCACGACGCTGCCGACTTCTCAGAGCGCGGCCACCGGCTGGACCTGTCCTTCTGGGCGGAATTGCGCGAAGCGATGGCCGATTATGCGGCCGGCCACATCGCCAATGGCGGCCGGCTCGCCCATGTCACGCGGCATATGGTCGGGCTGTTCCAGGGCTGGCCGGGTGCACGGCGCTACCGCCAGATCCTGTCGTCTGACGCCACCCGCCAAGGGGCTGGGCCGGAGGTCATCCACGCCGCCTTCGATGCCGTGTTCGAGGCGGCAGCCGCAAAGCAGGCGGCCGAGTAGGTCCGGAGACGTCGCGGAACGTCATCCTCTGCATGTCGCAGAGGGCCAGCGTCGGCACGGCCGGAATGTCTCACATGGCGACTAGGGACTGCGCCTACAGCTGCAACCTTGCGCCGCGGACGCGGCGCTGCTGGATTTCTGTGACGAGCACAGAAATGAGGGGCGACTTGTTCGAGGCAGAGCGGTGGCCCCGCTTGCTGGCCACATGGTGTGTTGTCGATCCTCACGGTGATCGAGAACGCCTGAGGCCAAATGAAAAGAGCTGGCGGACCCGCCAACATCGGCCGTCGTCCTCACACCGACGCGAGTCTCTCATTTGAGCCGGCGCCATACTCAGCCTTGAACCGCTGTCATCCTCGGCCTTGAGCCGATGATCCCCCTGGCCGCCCCGCGAATACTTGCGGATGCGGATGCCGAGGTCTCCTCGGTCGAAGCGAAGGCGGCTTCCGGCCAATGCGTCGGCACCCGCCCCGACACAAACCAACAGCCCAAACGAAAACGGCGCCCCCTGGGGAGCGCCGCTTCCAAAAAGTCCAGTCGGACGATCCGGCTTACGAAGCCTGGATGTTGACGGCCTTCGGGCCCTTGCCCATGCGGTCAGCTTCGGTGTCGAACGTGACAACCTGGCCGTCCTTCAGCGTAGCAAGGCCAGCGTCCTGTACAGCGGAGATGTGGACGAATACGTCCTTAGCGCCGCCGTCCGGCGTGATGAAACCAAAACCCTTGTCCTGGTTGAAGAATTTTACGGTGCCCTTAGTGGCCATGGAAGAAGTCCTTTTCCTTCAGTCTTAAAGCTATACCCGCGCCCCCGTGAGGATGTGGGTGTGTCGTCTTCCGCATACAAGCGGATAGGCGTCGAGTAGTCACGATAACGGGGAAAGAACGTCCATTTGCCGCTTCCGGCCGGCCCGGCAAGCCGGGCACAAAAGAGAAAGTCCAGTCTCCGGGATTGAAAACGCCCGAACGGTAGCAGCAGTGACAGTATTTGCAAAAAAACGCAAGAGCCATTCGCGCGGCTTATTTCGGGAAAATGTGCCGCCAACCACAGCATTCTCAGGGGTTTTGGGCTTCTGCAATTCAAAGCGCCACAGCGACCTTGGCGCGTCTGATTAGACGCGCGGCGCTGTAGCGGCTGCCGCTTGGTGCAGACGAACGGCGAGGGGACGCAGAGCCGGGCGGGCTATCGGCGAGCATGTTGCAGACTGCCGCGTTCCGGCCGCTGGATGATCGCGATCTTGGTGTCATTCCTCAGCGGGCAACCATCGCCGCTATCGGCAAAAGTGGAAGAGGCGACCAAGGTTTTGGGGCAGGCGCGTGCCGCAGAAAAGAGCGAAGGTCACCCGCGGCGGGCGGAGTGCGTGTGAGGGCCGTTGATGGCGACGTCCGTTGATTGTCGCGGCCACGCGCGGGCCGATAAGCAGCCGAACAAGCGGGCCGAACGCGCATCGGTTTCCGCGTGCGCCAAGGTGCGTCGCCCTTCGATGGGCCGCCTTCCGGCCATCGCTCCTGTTGCGGGCGACGCAGGTCACGTGGTCGGTTTGCGCCGTAACCATTGGTCCTGCATGGAAAAATCGGGGACGGCCCGTTTCCGACCACAATTTCGTCCCGACCACGGACGAACGTGCGCGCCGCCGCGTCGGAAGGGCGAGTGCTTCGGCGCGCCTCGACTTGATGAACGCGGCGCCCGGATGCGGTGATGATCCCATCACGCCGCATCAGCACTTGAACAAGTTTGGGATAACGCGCAGGCTTTACCGGTGATTGGTTCCGGTCTTCGGTTGCGTGCGTTAGGTCAGGCGGAGAAATCGGAATGCGAGACGAACAGGGGGCAGCGTGATCGATCCCTACGAGATGCTTGGCGTGGACCGCGACGCGAACGACCAGGCCATCCGCACGGCCTATCGCAAGGCGGCCAAGGCGGCCCATCCCGACTCGGGCGGCGATGCCGAGCAATTCGCCCGGCTGCAGGCGGTCTATGATCTCCTGAAGGATCCGGTGCGCCGCAAGGTCTTTGACGACACCGGCTACGACCCGCAGCTCGCCGAGCCGCGCGACCTCAAGGGCCTGATGATGCTGGAGACCCTGGTCAACGACTTCATTCTCGACGAGCGCGAGCCCGGCAGCTTCGACCCCGTCGCCGCCATGCGCCGCAAGCTTTCCGACGATATCGTCAAGAGCCGCTTCCACATCCTCGAGCTGGAGCGCCACCGCGCCCGCGTGCGAAAACACCTCGACCGCCTCGGCCGCCGGCCGGAAACCGACGTCCTCGGCTCGATGCTGCGCGCCCGCTCACGCTCGATCGCCGAGGCGATCAAGACCACCGAAGAGCAGATCAAGACGATCGAGCAGGCCTATGAAATGCTGGAAGGCTATTCCTACGAGCTGGAGGCGCTGGAGGTAAAGGCGCACGCCGCGGAGTAGCGCTGCTCGCATCTTGCCGCAGAAGGCAAGGGAGCCGTGCCGCTCGCCACTCGCGGCCCGACGCCGGCAGCCTGCGGACGTTCTGCCTCCAACTGGCCGTCACTGCGCTTGAAAACGCGGCGATCCGGTTCGCGTACAGCGCCGCGCGTCTTAATCAGACGCGCAAAGTCGCTGCAGCACTTTGAATGGCCGCCTGTTTTGCTATGGGCTTTGCGAGATGCAGGAATACTCGTCAACGGCGTGCAGCTGCAGCCGTCTGCACCATACTCGACGGTCGTTTTTGGGACACGCAAGGCGGTCGCGTCGGTTCAGAGCGCAGGGAATGAGTTTGCGGCGGTGGTGGCGGAACGGAGACGGGCTGGTGCAGGATCGGCATGACCATAACCACACGTTGCTTTCCTGGCTGTTTCAGGTTTAGCTGATATCGCCTTTAGCTGATATCACCGCACCGGGACTAGGGTGAACGCAGATGACCCGTCGCAGGAAACTTCATGCATCTCTGAGCGTCCTGGCGGTTGTGCTGGTCGCCTATCTGCTGGTCAGCTATTTCCTGCTGCCGGAGCTCTGGATCTTTCACGACAGGAGCCGGGTTGACGATTTTAGCGCCATGGTCACCACCACCGAGCAGGATATTCCCGGCGACCCTATCAACGTCGGCCTCGTTGGCTCCAAGGAACAGGTGATCCGCGCCTTCGCCGCGGCCGGCTGGGATCCGGCCGACAAGATAACCCTGCGATCCTCCGTCGACATCGGATTGAGCGTGGTGCTCGATCGGCCGGACCTCGATGCACCGGTCAGCCCTTTGTTCTTCGAGGGCCGGAAACAGGATCTGGCGTTTGAAAAGCCCGTCGGTAACAGCGCCGACGAGCGAAACCACGTGCGCTTCTGGCAGACCAAACATACCGGCTCGGATGGCAAGCCGCTTTGGCTCGGCTCGGCCAGCTTCGACCGCGGTGTCGGCTTCAGCCACGACACCGGCCAGATCACCCACCATATCGGCCCGAACCTGGACGCAGAGCGAGACTTGGTCATCGGCGATTTGCAAAAGGCCGGACAGGTTTCCTCGACCTACGACATCCCCGGCATAGGCGCCACCACGACCGGCCGCAACGGCGGTGGCGATCCCTATTTTACCGATGGCAAGGCGCTGGTTGGAGTGCTGGGGCAGGTGACGGCTGGCACTGGCGGCTAAAGCGTGGCCCGCAAGACGATGGCTCAAGCTCGGCGATGTCGTGAACTGACGACCGGGCTGCCGCGGATTCGAGACCGTCGGCCAACACCTCAGCCGTTGCGGACTTTGATAAAGTTCCTATCCTACAGCGCCGCGCATCTGACTAGATGGGCAAAGGTCGCTGTAGCACTTTGAACTGCTGCATGTTTCTTTAAAGCGAATAGGATTTAAGGAAACATGCAGTAGCCGCCCATGGGACGCGCCAGACGGACAGAGGGCAGTGGAATAACGGGAACGGGGCCGGAATGAGTGCGATCTTGATTGCCGTTGCCGCGTTCCTTTGCCTGAGTGTGGCGGCGCTTGGCATGATGCACCTCTATCCGAAGCTGCCGGCGCGTCATCGCGATGATGACACCAATACCGTCGTGCGGCTCGTTGCCAATATCTTCGTGGTCATGGCGTCGTTGGTCTTCGGCCTGATGATCAATTCGGCCAAGAATACGTTCGAGGGGATCGACGACAATGTGCATTCCTTCGCCATCAATCTGATCCTTCTCGACCGGACGCTCAGGACCTATGGCCTCGCCGGCAACGATGCGCGGCAATATCTGATCGCCTATGTAGAGGGGGTGATTGCCGATCCCGAAAGGGTCGACAATGTGCAGCACCAGGGACCCAATTCCACGCAACAGCGGCTGGATACGGTCGGTAGCAGCCTCGCGGCCATTCAGCCCGCCGACAGCCTGCATGAATCCATGCTGGTGAGTGCCCGCCAGCAATATAACCGCATCGTCGAACAGCGCTGGACGATCGTCGAGCAATCGGAAGGCGCAATACCGATGCCCGTCATCGGCATGCTGATGGCGTGGATGACGCTGATCTTCGCCAGCTTCGGCTATCGCGCGCCGCAAAACGTCGTGGTCGTCGCCATGTTCGTGGTTTCGGCGATGTTCATCGCCGCCTCTGTCTATGTCGTGCTCGACATGGACATTCCGTTCACCGGCGCGATCCTGATTTCAGATGCGCCCCTGCATAGGGCGCTGGCGGAGATGAAGCTGTAGCGCGGAGCGGTGATGCATGCTGGGCTAGCCGCTGCCGTCCGCAAAGCTTTGCGCGATTCCGGGCAATTTGCCCGGCTGCAGGCGGCCTGCGTTCTCCTGAAGGATCTGGTGCGCCGGAAGATCCATGCCGACACCGGCTACGATCCGCAACTCGCCGAGCCGCGCGACCTCAAGGGCCTGATGATGCAGGAGCTTGATAGGCACAGGGGGGGTGGAGTTGAATTAGCCAGCCCATCATTCGATTAAGACGTGCGGGGGTACTCAAGCCATCGGGCCGGAGCGCGGTCTTATGGAAAGCTAAAGCAGAGGAAGCCCACGTGGCCGCATAAGGCAGTCCTGTTTGGCCAGGCCGCCTGAGGCGACGGAACTGGATGAGTTCAGTTCTGCCGAATGATTGACGACTCTGCGGCTGCTCTCCCAAAAAGAACTATGCTTTGATGTAGCGGAAGTTAAACGCAGATGCGTTCTCATTTACGGGTTTGATTCGACCGGAACCTCTCAGTTTCTGGAGTGCCAATTTAACTTTCTGCATATCATCCTCGCCGCGCGGTCATCTCGTCTGGTCAGGTCACGTCGACAAGATACTCATAGAAGTGGATCCCAAGCTTGACGCCAGCGATAGGCTTTGCAACCCGCGCCGCCCTCACATTGAATGGCGCTGCGCCTTGAGAAAGGTCCTATCCTTGGCGCGTCTGGTTCGCGCATACTGGGCGTGGTGTGATGAGAGCTGCGCCGGGATAACGCAAACTTGTTCGCCGTTGCCGACGCTACTTCCCCGGCCGCCCCGTCTTGCCCTTCGTCCGCCCCTTCTGACGCTTTTCGTCGACGGGGTCTTCATAGGAACCGACGCCCGGTTTGGCGCGGATGAGCGGCTTGTCCGGCAGCTTGCCGATGACGGGTTTTTCGGTGCGGCCGACAGTCATTTCGTCGAGGCTGTTCTTGCGGAAGAGCGATTGGCTCTCGGCATCCTTGCGGCCGGCCGGCGTTGCCACGTCGCGGCCCATTTCGTCGAGTTCGGGCTTGCGAAACAGCGGGCGTTCGGTGTCGGTGCCCGGACCCATGTCGTCGAGCGACGGTTTCTGGAACAGGGAATTGTCGTCCGCGATGGTGGTGGGTCCTCGGCTCAAGGCTGAGGATGACGGCGAGGGGGAGGCCTTACCGCTATTTGGTGCCGTTGCCTTTTTCCGCCCCGTTCCACCTTCGATCGCCTTGGCTTCTTCCCGTGCCATCGGGTCGTCCATGGCGGCGAGTTCGGCGGCTTTGAGGCGCTTGATCTCGTCGCGCAGGCGGGCGGCCTTTTCGAAGTCGAGGTCGGCGGCGGCGTCGCGCATCTGCTTTTCCAGCGCGTTGAGGTGCGCCTGGAGGTTGTTGCCGACGAGGTGGCCGCCATCGGCAAAGCCCTTGCCGGCGACGCCGGAGATGTCGGCGCGCACGTGGTCCTTCTCGTAGACCGAGTCGAGGATGTCGGAGATCTTTGCCTTTACTGATTCCGGCGTGATGCCGTTGGCCTCGTTAAAGGCCATCTGCTTTTCGCGGCGGCGGCTGGTTTCGTCCATGGCGCGCTGCATCGACCCGGTGATCTGGTCGGCATAGAGGATGACCTTGCCGTCGACGTTACGCGCGGCACGGCCGATGGTCTGCACCAGCGACGTCTCCGAGCGCAAAAAGCCTTCCTTGTCGGCGTCGAGGATGGCGACGAAGCCGCATTCGGGAATGTCGAGGCCTTCGCGCAGGAGGTTGATGCCGACGAGCACGTCGAAAGCACCCAAACGAAGATCGCGGATGATCTCGATGCGCTCCAGCGTGTCGATGTCGGAGTGCATGTAGCGGACGCGAATGCCCTGTTCGTGCAGGTATTCGGTCAGGTCCTCGGCCATGCGCTTGGTCAGCACCGTCACCAGCGTGCGGTAGCCGGCAGCGGCCGTCTCGCGGATTTCGCCCAGCACGTCGTCGACCTGGGTTTTCGCCGAGCGCACTTCCACCGGCGGATCGATCAGGCCGGTCGGGCGGATGACCTGTTCGGCAAAGACACCGCCGGACTGCTCCATTTCCCAGCTGCCGGGCGTGGCCGAAACCGCGACGGTGTCGGGGCGCATGGCGTCCCATTCCTCGAAGCGCAGCGGACGGTTGTCCATGCACGAGGGCAGGCGGAAGCCGTATTCGGCCAGCGTCGCCTTTCGGCGGAAGTCGCCGCGATACATGCCACCGATCTGGCTGACGGAGACGTGGCTCTCGTCGATGAACAGCAGCGCGTTGTCGGGGATGTATTCGAACAGCGTCGGCGGCGGCTCGCCGGGATTGCGGCCGGTGAGGTATCGCGAATAGTTCTCGATGCCGGCGCAGGAGCCGGTGGCCTCCAGCATTTCGATGTCGTAGCGGGTGCGCTGCTCCAGCCGCTGGGCTTCGAGGAGGCGGCCGCCCTTTTCCAACTCGGCCAGCCGGTGCTTCAGCTCTTCCTTGATCGCCTTGATGGCGCCGTTCAGCGTCGGGCGCGGGGTGACGTAGTGCGAGTTGGCGTAGATTTTTACCGATTTCAGGTCGCCGGTCTTCTGGCCGGTCAGCGGATCGAACTCGGTGATGGCGTCGATCTCGTCGCCGAACATGGAGATGCGCCAGGCGGCATCTTCCAAGTGGGCCGGAAAGATTTCGATGGTATCACCGCGCACGCGAAACGAGCCGCGCTGGAAATCCATGTCGCGGCGCTTGTATTGCTGCGCCACCAGGTCGGCCAGCAGCTGCCGCTGGTCGAGCGTGTCACCGACGCTCATCTGGAAGGTCATGGCGGTATAGGTCTCGACCGAGCCGATACCGTAGATGCACGAGACCGAGGCGACGATGATGCAGTCGTCGCGCTCCAGCAGCGAGCGGGTGGCCGAGTGGCGCATGCGGTCGATCTGCTCGTTGATCGAGGATTCCTTCTCGATGAAGGTGTCCGAGCGCGGCACGTAGGCTTCCGGCTGGTAGTAGTCGTAATAGGAGACGAAGTACTCGACCGCGTTGTCGGGGAAGAAGTTCTTGAACTCGGAATAGAGCTGGGCGGCCAAGGTCTTGTTGGGCGCGAGGATGACGGCGGGGCGCTGGGTCGCCTCGATCACCTTGGCCATGGTGAAGGTCTTGCCCGAGCCGGTGACGCCGAGCAGCACCTGGCTGCGCTCGCCGGAGGCAAGGCCCTCGACGAGATCGGCGATCGCCGTCGGCTGATCGCCGGCGGGCTCGTAGTCGGAGACCATGCGGATCTCGATGCCGCCTTCGGATTTCGGCGGCCGGGCAGGGCGGTGCGGCGTCCAGAGCTTGCCGTCCTTGAACAGCGGATTGCCGCTCTCGATCAGCGCCGACAGCGCCTCCACGGTGGCGGTGACGCCGGAAGTGGACAGCTTGTCGGCATCCTCAAGCGACACGTCGAGGCCGGCGACCGGATTGAGGCCCGCCGCGGCGCGCGTCTTCGGGTCGGTCGTGCCGCCCATGGACGTCCCGCGGGACGTCCTTCCGCTCACGCTGTCGGCGCCTTGCGCCTTCGCTCCGCGTGGGCCTCGCATTGGCTCGGACGCCCCTTCGGGCTTGCGGCCTGCGGCCGATTTCGCGGCGATCTCCACCTTCTTGCGGTGCTTGCCGGCCTTGGAGGCGACCTCGCGCTGGCTCTCGAAGGCGGAAGCCTCGGCATCGGCCTCGAGCTGTTTCACCCAATCGGAGACGTTGCCGGATAGCGGCGTTCCCGACAGCGGCGCCTGCGGGACTTCCTCGAAGCCGCCGGGCACTGTGGTTTTCCTGGGGGGATTTTTTGCAGACGTCTTCGGATCCTGGGCCATGGCGGGAATATGGACAGAGTCATAACGAAAATAAAGGGGGAATGAGTACAAAAGGGAAACGAAATGCATGGATTCTTCCGGGTGTTTACCGGTCCTGGGGCGACGGTTTGCCCATGTCGGTGGCCGAGCTTGCCCGCCAACGGGGAGAGGTAGTCTGCGGGCGCATGTGCGACCCCCGATCTAGCAAGATCAACTGGAGCTTGCAGTCGTTCCAACTGCTGCATCTTGCCGTCATCGGTTCCGGCTCAAGAAAACAGCCGGCAATGACGCCAGTCGCAGCTGAAAGCGCGACGCTTGCATCGTGTGCATCTTGGCTTCCCTATGGCCCGGCGGAAGCAGACTACCAGCCCGTTCGCCTTGGCCAGGCAATGCCCACCGTTTCCTCGTCTTCCTGTCGGCTCACGGCAGCTTTCGACGGGTGGCTTCCGGTGTGTCGGTGCATTGAGTTGTCTATCTGGCGTTGTATTTGCGCCTGCCGTTCGTGAGGCAACATGCCCGGCGCATCTGGCGTTTTGGACGTATTGTTTTCGCGCCGGCAACGGGGAGGGGTTAGCTTTTGCTAGTTCTGGTTGCCGCCGGTTACCTCGAATGGGCGAGCAGACATCCGGCCATGCCGCGTGGTAAAAAGAGTGGTTTGGAGGGGCTCATGTCGCGTTTGCGCAGTGCCGCACTCATCGCTGTTAGTGCCACGCTTTTTTGTCCAGTGCCGAGCTTTACTGCCGAGCCCATTGGCCAGGCAGTCTCGATCAGGACGGAAGTCTCCGGCAAGAGTGGTCCGTTGGCGGTCAGGGACCCGGTCTACCGGGATGAACGGATCCGGACGTCAAAGTCCGGCCTTGGACAATTCGTCTTTCAGGACGGGACCAAGCTGGCTGTCGGCTGGGGATCATCCGTGGTCATCGATCAGTTCGTCTATGACGGCAGCAAGTCGGTGAAGAAACTGACGATCATGGCCGCCAAGGGAACCTTTCGCTGGGTCAGCGGCAAATCCAAACATTCGGCTTACGAAATCGTCACGCCGGCCGGCACCATCGGCGTGCGCGGCACGGCGTTCGATTTTTATGTCGGCAGCGATGGAACGACCGCGATGGTGCTGCTCAGCGGCGCGGCGAGCTTCTGCGGCGCCGGCGGATGTCGCCAGCTGACGCAGCGCTGCGACTGTGTGGTGGCAAAGCCCGGCGGCGCCGTCAGCCAGGCCAGCCGTGTCAACCGCCGTACGCTGCAAGCACTCGGCAACGCCCAGGCCTTGCCGTTCTTGTCTGGCGGCCAGCGGCTTTCCGGCGCCATGGGTTGGGCCGGAGGCGGCTGCGGGCTACGGGCTGCAATCCAGCGCGAGAGTTCTCCGGCGCAGCAACCGGATCCGGTCGTCCGCGAAGAGCCTAAGCCGGAAACGCCGCGACCACAAAAGCAGCTTCGCGAACAGGGCCATGACAAGCATGATCGAGGTGTGAAGCACGATCGAGGTGAGAAGCATGATCGCGGTGGCGAGAAGCACGACCAGGGCCGCGACAAGCAGGATCAAGGCGGCGACAATCAGGATCAGGGCGGCGACAACAACGACACCGGACCTGGCAGCACGGAACAGAGCAGCGGCAATCAGACCAACGGCACTCAGAGCAGCGCCGGCCAGAACGTCGGCGCCCAGAGTGGCGGCAACAGCCAGGATGGCGGCAAACGCGGCGGTGGCGACCGTGGTCGCAACACCGGTGAGTAGCAGGAGACCGCGCAATAGGTGCCCCACCGGGCTGCCAAACGCGTCCTTGATGGTGACAATGACGATTGATCGCTACTCGGCGATTCGGCTTTCCTGCTCGGCGGGAACATCGATGAAATGCTCCGCCCGGCGAGTGATCCTGCCGTAGAAGGTCACCAGACCCGGCGTGATCGCCGCCGCCTTGAGCTTGGCGGCATTGGCCAGGCTGCGGCTGGTCGAGGCGCGTGCACGCAGGTTTTCGATCAGCCTCGAATGTAGTCTGTGCAACTCACCGAAGTCGAGCGAAGAGGCGACGCCTTCGTCGCCGGCGACGGCAAAGAGCCGGGTTCGCGTCGTCTTTCCCTTCAGCCCCAGGGCGCCTGCTTCCAGCAGCGCGCAACCGGGCAGCGCCTGCGCCGTCGCTTCCGATACGAGAATGTCGAAGCTCACCTCCTTGCACGCCGCCTCGATGCGGGCGGCGATGTTGACCGTGTCGCCAACAGCCGAATAGTTGAAGCGCGTCTCGGCGCCCATGTTGCCGACACAGGCGATCCCCGTATGGATACCGATGCCGATACCGACCGCCTGCGTCGCGCCGAAACCGAAGGCGTCGTCGGCATTGAGCCGCGCCAAGGTCTCACGCATGCCGAGCGCTGCCCGCAGCGCCTTTCGCGGATGGTTGGCGACATCGACCGGTGCGTTCCAGAAGGCCATGATCGAATCGCCGATGAACTTGTCGAGCGTGCCCTCATTGGCAATGACGTGCCGGCTCAGCGCATCGAGCAGGGTGTTGAGAAAGGTAACGACATCGGTCGGCGCCATGCGCTCGCTGATCTCGGTGAAGCTGCGCACGTCGACGAACATGACCGTCAGTTCTCGATCGTCGCCGCCGAGCCGAAGGGCGTTGCGATTGTGTTCGATCCGATAGAGCAACGACGGTGAGAGATAGCGGCCGAAGGCCTGGCGAACCTCGCGGCGCTCGCGGTCGGTGACGAGGAAGCGGAACGCCGTGGCCGAAAAATGGGTGATGGACGCCGCAAGGATCGGCGCCAGCGGATCGAAGAGCAGGCCGGCATAGGCGAACGCGACCCATGAGGCGACGAGCGCCAGCGCCGTGATCGCCATGCCGCAGGCAAGCGCCATGACGGGACTGACGAAAGTCGTCAACAGCACGAGCAGGCAGCCGGCAATCGCAATCGCCAGGATTTCCAGGCCATTGGCCCAGTCCGGGCGAGAGAGATAGTGGCCGGAGAGGATCTGCTCGACGATCTGGGCATGCAGCGAGACGCCGGGAACGTTCTGGCCGAGCGCCGTCGTGCGAACGTCCTGCAGGCCGGCGGCGGAGGTGCCGATGAACACGATGCTGCCTTCGATTGCCGCGCTGACGTCGGGAGACATGTCTCCATCCTCGAGAATGCGCCGTGCGGAGACATAGCGCTCGGTTGTATCGGGACTGACGTAGAGCCAGAGTTCGCCGGCGGCGGTCAAGGGCACGACGAAATCGCCGATCTTGGCAGCCGTCATCGTATCGGGCAGGTCGGGCGCGCCGGCGATGACATAGGTCGATGCGCCTTGCGCCACACGCAGCGCCTCCATTGCGAGACTAGGGTAGAGTTGCTGGCCGTCGCTCAGGAACAGGGGCACCGCTCGCACGACGGCCGAGGAGTCGCTGGGGTTGAGGCTGATATGGCCAAGACCGGCGGCATTGCTCTCCAGTTGCGGTCGCAGCGGCGTGGCCGACAGAATGCGCGGCGGTGCGCCGATCGGACTTTCGCCGGTGAAGGCGAAGCCCGCCTTGACCGGCGGCAGGTAGCTTCCTTCGTTGGTCAACCCGAAGCCGAGGACGACGGGCTTTTCCGCGATCGACTGTGCAAAGACCTCGTCATTGTCGGGCAGGCGCTCAAGCAGCGTGGGATCGATCTCCGGCACGTCGCGCAATACGTTGCGTGGCGACAGCCGATCCGGCTCGGCAAACAGGATGTCGAAGGCGATCGCCGACGCCCCCATCTCCGCCAGCCTGTCCGTCAGCTTCGCCAGCCGGTCTCGCGGCCAGGGCCATTGCCCGAAGGCGCGCAGCGAGGCTTCGTCGATATCGACGACCTTGACCGGCATCGGCTCGTAGGCGCGCGGGGACAGCCGCTGATATTCGTCGAAGGTGACGTCGCGCGCCTGTTTCAGAAGCTGCGGATCGCTGGCGCGCAGCAATGTCAGGACTACCACGACGGCCAGACCGATCACGACGCCGAGCTGTTGCGCACGTGTCATGGCGCCTCACGGTATAGCGGGCAGGCCCGCCTTGCGCAGCCCGTCGGTGAAATGCGCGTAGTCGGCGGGATCGACATAGGCGGTGAGGATCTGCCAGTAGCGCTTGAGATCAGAGGGGGCGTTGGCGATCGCCTCGTCGATAAGCTTGCAGGTATCCTCCGTGCGCCCGAGCTGGCCGAGGCAGGCGAGCACAACGACCAGATTGAAATAGGTGCGCCGCAACAGCAGTCCGCGCTCGGCATGGTGCTGCGCCTCCTCGTAATTGCCGAGATGATAGTGGGCAAGCGCGAGCCGGTTAAGGAAGAGATAGGTCAGCGGATCGTGCGGGCTCAGACGCAAGGCCTTGTGCAGTGGATCGAGCGCTTCGGCGAAGCGGCCGATGAAAATGCGGGCCCAGCCGAGTGCCATATAGGCCAATGCGAGATTGGGGTTGAGATCGATCGCCTGCTGCGCTTCGGCAACGGCCGCATGCGGACGATGGGCTGCGAAATTGGCAAGGCACATGACGTAGTGCGAATAGGGATCCCGATCTTCGAGCGCGATGGCGCGCTCGGCTGCGGCGAGCAGTTCAGTCCTGTCGCGGTCGATATCGTCGCTGAAGCCGAAGAAACATCGGGCGTAGAGCGAACGCGCCAGCATCATATGGGCGCGGCCGAAATCCGGATCGAGCGCGATGGCACGACGATGCCAGTCGATCGCCTCGGAGAAATGCGCGGCCGTGTCCTGGGCGTTGTGCAGCAGCGTGCCGCGCATATGGCATTCGTAGGCGTCGAGGTTCTCGGTGCCGCGCAACAGCGCTCGCCGATTTTCGCCGATCAGAATTTCCGGCTCGATGGCGGCGACGACGTGCTGGGTGAGTTCGTCCTGGATGGCGAAGATGTCCGCCACTTCGCGATCGAAGCGCTGCGCCCAGAGATGCACGCCGGTCTCGGCCTCGATCAATTGCCCGGTGACACGCACGCGGCTTCCTGATCGGCGCACGCTGCCCTCGACGATGTAGCGCACGCCGAGATCGCGGCCGATCTGCTTCGCGTCCGCTGCGTGCCCCTTGTAGGCGAAGGAGGAGTTCCGCGCGATGACGAAGAACCAGCGACAGAGCGAGAGCCCGGTGATGATGTCCTCGGTCAACCCGTCGGCGAAGTAGTCCTGGCCGGGATCGTCCGACATGTTGAGGAAGGGGAGCACGGCGATCGACGGCTTGTTCGGCAGGCGGAGCGGCATGCCGGGCAGGTCGGGCACCGTCGGGTCTTCGCGCCAGTCGACGCTGTGCACCAGCACCGGCCGCGGCATGTTCTTGAGCGTCTGCTCGCCGAGCTTGACCATGGGGAAGTCGAGCTTGCCCTCGATCTGGTCGTGCAGCGTTCCCGAGATGCAGACGCCGGCCGGTCGCGCCACCTGCTGCAGCCGCGCTGCGACGTTGACGCCGTCGCCCAACAGGTTTGTGCCTTCGACCACGACGTCGCCGAGATTGATGCCGATGCGGAACTCCATGCGTTTCTCCGGCGCCAGATCGGCATTGCGGCGTTGCAGGGCGCGCTGGATAGCAACGGCGGCGCGGACCCCCTGGACGGCGCTGTGGAACTCGGCGACGACGCTGTCACCGGCAGTGCTGAAAATGCGACCGCCATGCTCGGCGACGAGGTCGCCGATCGTGGCGCAATAGGTGCCCAGCGTCGCAAGCGTACCTTCCTCGTCGGTCGCGACGAGGCGACTATAGCCAGCGACATCGGCAGCGAGGATGACTGCGAGCTTCCGTTCCAAAGGGGCAAGCCCCTCCCGCGGCGTACAGCTAGAGGAAATTAAGGGTAACGTAATTTAGCAATATCTAGAAGCGCGAAAAGCGCGGCGATCGTGTGTCGGCATCGATTGCTGCGCCGATTTTGGGGCCATTTGCGGGCCGAAGGCGCTTTCGCCCGTGGATTGCACGTTTGAAGCGATGGAAGGACCTGCGTTGTGTTGGGGGCCTCAATCCCTGTTTCCAGCCGGCGACGTAACGTGCGAAGTTTACCGGCAGCGAGTGGCCGACGGCGACCGCAAAGCGCGAATCCAGCGTGAGGGAAAGCATCTTGATCATCGCGTGCCTGCATACCGCCGACAGCAACGTCGCCGTCTTCGAAGCCGCCGCGCGCGAACTCGGCCTTGCCGCGGGCGTGCTTCGCCATGCGGTGCGGCCGGACCTGCTCGAGGCTGCGGAACGGGCAGGCGGGCTCACCGACGATATAGCCGAGGAGACGGCTGCAGCGCTGACGGCGCTTGCAGGCGGCGCCGACGCCGTGCTCCTCACCTGTTCGACGCTCGGGCCGAGTACCGCGATCGTGCGTGAAGCGCCGGTGCCGGTGTTGCGGACTGATGCCGCGCTTGCCGAAAAGGCAGCGTCGATCGGAGAAAAGGTGGTGGCGCTCTGCGCCGTCGAAACGACCGTGGCGCCGACCACTGCGCTTTTTGCCGAGGCCACGAAGCGAAAGGGTGTGGCGCTCGAGGTGCGTCTCGTCGCAGGCGCATGGGGTCTGTTCAAGGCCGGTGACCGCGATGGCTATCTCGCCGCAATCGCCGATGCAGCCGACGCCGCCTATAACGATGGCGCGGCGATTGTCGCTCTCGCTCAAGCCTCCATGGCCGGGGCGGCCGAGCTTGTGCGTCGAGGAACGCGCCCCTTGACGAGCCCGTCTGCGGGGCTGAGCGCCGCGTTGGAACAGATCGCGCAGATGGCCTCGCGGGTTGCGCGATGAGTAGAGTGTTTGATTGTTGATTCAAGTGTTTAGGGCGAAGATTTAAAATTCGGAATCCGGTTGCCGGCGTCACGGATTGCCGTGACGCGGCGGGTCTATGCGGAGAGGATCTTTCGCCCAGCAGCCAATTTTGGAACCGTGCTGTCTTCCTTTCAACCCCGCCGGCTTGATTGCCCCAGACGTCGACCTCCATCGGGCGCTATGCCTCGATGGTCATTCGCGCCATCCAGAGGCGTTCGGCGCCGCCTTTGAAGATGAGGCGAAGCAGCCGCTCGACTGGTTCGTCAACCGGCTGACCATCGCCACGGTCATTGGCGGTTTCGATGCTGCCGGCGGGCTTGTGCGTTATGCGCCTGACGGTTCCGCCGGGGGCGGATCGCGTGTGGTTGGCGAAGATATGGGGATAAGCGTTTGTCTTCATGGAGAAAACTCTAGAAACGTATCGTCGTTATCGCTTACTTGGGCGTTCTATCGAAAGACTGTTTCGACGGACCAAATTCCGTCGATAGGATGCCGCCATGAACGCCCTGATACGACTGACCCGTGAAGACGATGCGCCAGCGCTGCCCGATATCGAGAGATCGTCGGGTGAGGCATTTCGCACCGTGCCCGAGCTTGCCTGGATTGCTGACGACGACGTCCAGTCGGTCGCATCGCATCTGGAATTCGTTCGCTCCGGTCTTTCCTGGGTTGCGGTCGACGATCGCGACCGCCCGCTTGGATTTCTTTGCGCCGAGATCAGCGATGGTGCTCTGCACATCTGGCAGCTCGCGGTGCTGCACGAGCGGCAAGGCCTTGGACTTGGGCGCGCCTTGTTCGCAGCCGCTATCGCGCATGCGCGCGACCGCTCGCTTGGCGAGGTGACGCTGACCACGTTCCGCGAACTCGTCTGGAACGAGCGCTTCTATCGCAAGCTCGGCTTCCTGACGCTCGGCGAAGAAGAGCTCGGCTCGCGGCTGGCCCAGATCCTGGCGAAGGAGGCGACAAACGGCCTACCGGCCGAGCGGCGCTGCGCGATGCGCCTGTCGCTCGACGGTGCGCAGCCGGACATGCGCGACGATAGCCTCGTTCGTTGACCGCAGATCTTTCCGTCGTCGGCTAACGTCTAACTGCGACCACCTGACCGCGGGTGAACTGCGAAACCGTGACGCGACCCGATTGGTTGCCGCCAATCACCTTCGCCGTCGATTTGGACAGGGCGGAGATGATGCCGACGTGATAGCTGCGGCCGGTGCGCACAACGATGATGTCGCCGGGACGGGCATAGGACAGCTTGACCGGCGCGCCGAAACGCAGCCAGGAGCGGGCGATGCCGAAGCTTTGTGGCGGTGTTCGGCCAGCCTTACGGGCTATCAAGCCCATGAAGTGGCCGCACCAGGGGGTGCGGGCCGGATTGATGCCGAGCGCGGTCCGGAGCCGCTTGTTGTTCTTGACCTCGTGCAGGCCGTTATATTGCTGGGCCTGGGCCAACATGCCCGCCGTGGCCACATCCGGTGTCAAAAGCGCGACATAGGCAGCCGCGAGAAACGCCAGGACCTTCATGGTCAGGTCTCCTTGCCAAGTTGTTTGGTGCGTGCATCCCGGATGTGCCTGGCGATCGCCGAACACTGCCCCCGGTTTTCATCTGCATCGATCACTGTTTTCGGGGATATCGGCGGTTCGCGCCTCGTGCGTTGCACCTTGAACGCAGCATCAGCGCGTCGGCGAACCGCGATGAAACGCGGTGCCAACTTCACGGCGATTGCCGTCGGAGTGTGGTATTCCCCTGCCTGTCCCGTCGGACGGTGCGCGGACTTTGCTCACCGTCTGGTGCAAAATTGTGGCAAAGGGCAAAAAATACGAATATTCGTGCGCAATCTAATCCATTTGGGTTAGATATCGCCGTGTTTTCTGGGTTTGGTGCGTTATTTTTGTGTTCTGCCTGGCCCCTGGCGCAGGCACCGCGATCCATTGATCGCATCTTCGGGCCCTAATTAAGGCAGCAATGTCAATTGTAGCCGAATGCGGCAGAACGGGCAAAGCCATGGAAAGGAACAGGAATCGACGCGGGCGGCCGCAAAGGTCGGGCGACCGCGCACCAAGGCGCCGGAGGTCGGGCGGCAGAAGTTGATGGATGCCGGCGCGTCGCTGTTCCTCGAACGCATAACTCCATGCGACGACGATCAGCGGCATAGCTGCGCCGACCGGCGCAAATTAACGTCTTTACAGCAGTTTACCGGGATTTTGTCAACGACAAATTCAGGTCTCGTGCGCTGCCGATCGCGCGTCTCAGATGATGTTTGCGCTTGTCATAGCGCGAGCGGCAAGATCATCCTGCCGGAACGATTCGCGCCTTCGAGGATCCTCATGTCGTTCTCCATCAATCCGGCCTATCTCTGGCCGATCCTGCTGCTCCTGATCTCCAACGTCTTCATGACATTCGCCTGGTATGGGCACCTGAAATACACGTCGTCGCCGCTGTACATGGCGATCGTCGCCAGTTGGGGCATTGCCTTCTTCGAATATTGTCTGGCCGTGCCGGCAAATCGTATCGGCCACGAGGTCTACTCCGCGGCACAGTTGAAGACGATGCAGGAGGTAATCACGCTCTTGGTGTTCGCGGCGTTCTCGGTCTTCTGGCTGAAGGAATCGATCGGCTGGAACCATCTCGTCGGCTTCTCCCTGATCGCCATCGGTGCCTCGTTCATCTTCAAGGGGTGAGCGGGTCAGCCTACTGCATAATTCCTTAAATCGAATCTGCTTTAGCGGTAAAATTATGCAGCTAGTTCAAAGCGTTACAGCGTTCTTGGCGCGTCCTGTTTGACGCGCGGCGCTGTAATGGCGTCATCTGTCCGTCAGGACGCTGTCGCTGCAGGTGAACCCGCCGTTCGCTGAACGGTTCGCCTGACGCGACATGGGAGCCAGTCAGACGATCGTAGATTGTCTGGCCGCGCCAGCGCATGAAGGGAAAAACCCACCAGATCAGAGCGAAAAGCGTGAAGACCAGAAAGCTGGCCAACAGGATGACCTGGGCGGGAGCGCCGAAAACAGTCACGGTTTCGACTGCATCCATCAGAATGTCGCCGGTGCCAAAGATCGCTAACGCCGACAGGAGCATCATCGGCGCACCGAATACAGTGAGCAGTATTGACGGCAGCATCCGTAACGTCTCTCGCTTGGCGGCCGAGGCAAACGGCAGCGGTTCGCCGTTGCCCTGAACCACGCGCAAGGCGAGCAGCCGTTTGCCGGGCGTGGTGCCGAAGCGTGCTATGAAGCCGGCACTGCACAAGCAGAAGAAAACCAGCGGCGCGAGTTGGTCCAGAACGCCGCGTCCGACCTGCATGGATTCAAATTCAATCGGCTTGCCGGTCTCGTCGATCGCAAGACTGATCGAGCGTTGTGCCGGTTTGTCATCAACATCGATCAATGTTGAAACGAACGCCCTGCCTTCGGGCACTCCCCATATGGACGTCATGCAGATCTGGTTCTCACGCGTCTGTCCTGTGGCGAGCGGCCATTCGCGGTCGATTCTATCTGCAAGCGCGCTCTGCCCGGCAGGTTCGCATTGGGTTGTCGCGGAAACGAAGAAGCGTGGCGCTCAGGGAAGAACGAACGCAAGGGTGACCGCAATAACGATTGCGACGACGTAAAAGAGCAGAGTGTCAATCACAAAGGCTGCGAAGCGGCGCCAGAAGAAACGCGGAGGAACGGTATCGGCGGTCGCTGAGTTCATGTTCCAACCTACTATGCGGGCAATGATTGCATTGCTTCCACGGAGGGTTGTGTTCGTCAATGGGCATCGTCCCAAACAGCGATCGAAAGCGGCACCTTATCCCCGGCCGAACGATCGATCCAGGATTTGCCCTTCGAGCCGGGCGGTTTCGGGGCTGCCATGTCGGCGCGGGCGGGCGAGCGGGATCGACAGGTCGAGCGCAATGCGGCCTTCATCGATGACGACGACGCGGTCGGCAAGCGCCACGGCCTCGGCCACATCGTGGGTGACAAGTACGGCGGTAAAGTTCTGTTGTTGCCAGATGCGCTCCAGGAGCTGCTGCATCTCGATGCGCGTCAGGGCGTCGAGTGCGCCAAGCGGCTCGTCAAGCGCCAGGATGAAGGGGTGAGCGACCAGCGCCCGGGCCAGCGCCACGCGCTGCTTCTGCCCACCCGACAGCACCGACGGCCATTCCTCAGCGCGGTCGACAAGACCGACGTCTTTAAGGATCTGGAGCGAGAGGTCGCGGGCGACTTCGCCCTTGGCGATGCCGGTGAGGCCGATTTCGACATTGCGGCCGATCCTCGCCCAGGGCAAAAGCCGCGGCTCCTGAAACATGATGCGGCTGCGCCGCTCCGACGCCCTGCCGCCGGCAACGGTCAGGGTGCCACTCGTTGGGCTATCCAGCCCGGCGAGGATGCGCAGCAAGGTGCTCTTGCCGCAGCCGCTCTTGCCGATAACGGCGACGAACTGCCCCTGCGGTACATCGAGATCGATGCCGTCGAGAACGGTCTTGTCACCGAAGCGTTTGGTGATGCCGCGGAGCGAGAAGTCGAGCGGAGCGTTTGTCGAAACTGGTGACGGCGAGGTGGGACCCAGGCTGGTCGCGGGGGTGTCGCTCGCTTCCTGTTTCTGTTTTGGATGTAGGGCGATGACGGACATCGGGATTGCTCCATTTTTCCTCGGGATCGGGCTCGTCCAGTTCAACGGCAATCAGGCCGGCTGGAAGGCCGGGTGCCATTGCAGCGTCAGTCGCTCGAGCAACCGTGCGAAGCTATCTGCGAGTTTGCCGAGCAGCGCGTAGATCAGGATCGACAGGATGACGACATCGATCAGCAGGAACTCCCGTGCCTGCATCGCCATGTAGCCGAGGCCTGAGGAGGCCGCGATCGTCTCGGCCACAATCAGCGTCAGCCACATGATGCCGAGCGCATAGCGCAGGCCGACGAAGATTGCCGGCAGGGCGCCTGGCAGGATGACGCGGAAGAAGAGTTCGCGCCTCGACATGCCGTAGATCCGGCCCATCTCCACGAGCTGCGGGTCGACTCCCTGGATGCCGAGCAGCGTGTTGACGTAGATCGGGAAGAAGACGCCGAGCGCGACGAGGAACAGCTTGGCCTCTTCGTCGATGCCGAACCACAGGATGACCAGCGGGATCAGTGCCAGATGCGGAATGTTGCGCACCATCTGCAGCGTCGTGTCGGTCAGATCCCGGCTCAAGCGTGACAGGCCGTTGGCAAGTCCGAACGCAAAACCGATCGAACCGCCGATGACAAAACCCGAAAGTGCCCGCAGCGTGCTGATGCCGATGTTTTCGACAAGCTCTCCCGAGGCGAGGAGACGGACGAAGGCGGCAAGCACGGCCGAGGGCGGCGCCATCACGCTCTCGGAAATCAGGCCCGCGCGGGAAGCCGCTTCCCAGGCAAGGATCAGGGCGGCGGGCAGCAGCCAGCCCGCAAGGTTGCGCGCGACGGTGTTCGGTGCGGTTCTCACCATGGCTTAGGTCCTCGTCTGTTCGGGGCCTTCTGTCTTCGCGGCGCCGGCGCCGAAACTTCCGTCTCGACGCCGGCCGGTTCTCGCCTTGGGAGGGAGAGGGATCAGTTGCCCGGCGCCGTCCAGACAGCATCGGAAATGGTGATCTGCTTGGGGATGAGCCCGAGCTTGAAGAAGCGATCGGCGGTCTGCTGCTGGCCGGCGACGATATCGTCGGTGATCGGCCCGATCGAAAAGACGCTGCGGTTCGCCGCGATCGTCTGTGCCTCAAGCGGCACGCCGGTCACCTCATGCAAGGCGGCCGCCACCTTGTCGCGGTTGGCGTCGGCCCAGACGGAGGCCTCCTTCAGCGCTGCAATCGTGGTGGTGACGGCGTCTGCATGGTTGGCAGCGAAGTCGCGGTTGGCGAGGAAATAGGTGTTGACCTTCAAGGTCTCGGCCGACGTCGTCAGAATGCGTGGCTTGTAGCGCGTTTCGGCGATGGCGAAGAATGGATCCCAGACAGCCCAGGCATCGATCTTGTCGCTGGCGAAGGCGGCCGCCGCATCGGCGGGGCTCAGATAAACAGGGGTAACGTCGCCGAAGCCGATGCCTGCCTTCTCCAGAGCAGCGACCACCAGATTGTGGGCGCTGGTGCCCTTGCCGACACCGATCTTCTTGCCCTTGAGATCCGCGAGCGTCTGGATCGGCGAGCCCGGCTTGACGAAGATCGCTTCGCCCTTGCCGTTCGACGGAAGTGCAGCGGCATAGACGATCGCCGAGCCGGCGGCCTGGCCGAAGATCGGCGGTGCGTCGCCGGTCCAGCCGACATCGATGGAACCGACGTTCAACGCTTCGACCAGCGGTGGCCCGGCGGTGAACTCCACCCAGGAAACGGCGATGCCTTTCGGCTCCAGCGCTTTCTCGATAACCTTCTGCTGCTGGGCGACAACAGGCAGGCCGGTCTTTTGGAAGCCGATGCGGAATTCCTTCAGCTCTTCGGCCATGACGCCGAAGGAGGCCAGTACTGCGGCGGTGAAGAGGCCGGTGCCGAAAAGCCGTCTGGTCAGTTTGAACATCTGTCCCGCTCCTGTTTGCTGGCGGGCCTAGGGCGCCGTCCGGTGAACTGGGATCAGTGTAAGAGAAGAATATAAAATTTATGGAGTTTGTTTGTTTTGTTGTCGGCGCATTTTGCGGAACGCTTTTGCGGCAGGAGAGGCAGCTCGGGAATAACGTCATTGTGGTGGTCAAGAACAGCCTTGGCGGTGTTCAATCCAAGAGGTCGAAGGCGCGGTACATCCAGACAAGCTGATAGGTGACGGCGCCGATGAGGAACGCGGCATGGAAACGCCGGTTCGGCGTCCAGGCGGCGATCAGGCAGAGCACAATGTAGGTCACGTTGCGGATCGGGTATTCCAGTCCGTAGGACGTGAAATAGGCCTTGCCCTTGAGCGCGGTGTCGACGAGGTCGACGGCAAAGGCGAGTGCCAGAAACGCAAAGAACCAGCTTCGCCGCGACATGAAGTAATGCTCGTAGTCGCTGTAATCCTCCAGTGTCGTCGGAAACAAGAGCACGCAAAGAAAGAAGAAGACGCAGCAATAGAGGATGAGAAAGAGATAGACGGTGACGTCAAGCACAGGCAGGGCATGGAGGTGGAATTCCCACCACCAGAAGTGCACGAGAAAGACGAACATGAACAGGACCCAGCCGAGGTGGATCCAGTAGACCCCGGTCTTTCCCGGATGCTGCACGAAGAGGGCAAGCCCGCTCAGCAGTCTCGCAAGGCTGAGACTGACGACCATGCCCATGACGACGCGGATATGCGAGAAAATCGCCGGATCAGGTAGGGTCGGATCCATGAACGCTCCTCCTATTCCTCCGGTACCGCCTTCGGCTTGCCATTTTCGTCGAGCGCGACCATGACGAAGATCGCGTCGGTCACCTTTTCCATCAGATGCGAGAGATAGCGCTGCGCCCAGGCCTCGACCTTGAGCGTCATCGATGTGCGTCCGACCTTGACGACATCGGTGTAGATGCAGAGCGTATCGCCGATCTTGATCGGTAGCGCGAAGGCCATTTCCTTCACCGCTGCCGTCACCACGCGGCCACGGGCCCGCTCGGCGGCGCGAATGCCGCAGGAAAGGTCCATCTGCGCCATGACCCAGCCGCCGAAAATATCGCCGGCGGCATTGGCGTCGGCAGGCATTGCGAGCGTGCGCAAGGTCAGTTCGCCGGTCGGTTTGTTGTCTGCGGTCATGCGGCCTGTCTCCCTGTGTCGGGAAAGATGTAGCGCATGGTTGCTTCGTCAGGGAAGAGCGGCGGGCGACAAATCGCGTTAGTCCATGATGGCGAACGCCATTCCTTTCGAAGGTGATAATTCAGAATTGTAAAAATTAGGGATCGTTTGTTAGGGGCTTTGCAAAGCGCGGTCCCTATCCTGCACGCTTCTACTGGAGGCAGGGGACTGGGGATGAAACGATTCAGGATTTCGGTGCGGCTCTACGCGCTCGTCGCGTTCGCACTTTTGACCATGGCGGCGGCGCTGACCTTCGGTCTGCTTCAGGCGCAGGACAAGCTCGTGGGCGAACGCAAGGCGATGCTGTCGGCAATGAACGAGAACGCCATTGCGGTGTTCGACGCCTACCACAAACAGGAAGTGGCCGGCACGCTGTCGCGCGAAGACGCGCAGAAGCGCGCCCTCGAAGCGATCAAGGCGATGCGCTACCAGGGCAGCGGTTACTTCTGGATCAACGACATGCATCCGACGATGATCATGCATCCGATCAAGCCGGAACTGGATGGCAGGGATCTTTCCGCCAACAAGGATCCCAATGGCAAGCACCTCTTTGTCGAATTTGTGAAGACGGTGGAAAAGAGCGGGCAGGGCTTCGTCGACTACTACTGGCCGAAGCCGGGCGCCGACGAGCCTGTGCTGAAGTATTCGCACCTCGCCGGCTTCAGGCCCTGGGGCTGGGTGGTCGGCACCGGCGTCTATTCCGACGACCTCACCGCCATGTTCCGTGAACGCGCGTGGCAGGTGGCCGGCATTCTTCTCGCCGCGGCGCTGGCGATCGTGATGGCGGCGCTGGCGATCGTGCGCAGCGTCGTCAAGCCGGTCGAAAAGCTGAAGGCCTCGATGCGGTCGATTGCCGATGAGGACCTGTCATCCGAAGTGCCGGAAACCGACCGCGGAGACGAGATCGGCCAGATGGCCAAGGTTCTCGTCGTGCTGCGCGACTCGGTGCGCGAGCGACTGGAGCTGCGCTTCCGTGAGGCCGAGCAACAGGACAGGCTGGCGTCCGAGCGGCGCGGCAATGAGCAGCGCCAGCGGGCAACGGCCGACGCACAGGCCGATGCGATGGAGACAGTCGGTGCCGCCCTCGAACTGCTGGCAAGCGGTGACCTGACGGCTGAAATTGGCGATATCGCCCCTGAGTACGGCAAGCTGAGGCAGGACTTCAACACGGCCGTTGCTGCTCTGCGCGATGTCATCGGTTCAATCTCGCATTCGACCGAGATCGTCACCGCCAGCGCTGGAGACATTTCGGAGGCGGCCAACAACCTGTCGCGCCGTACCGAACAGCAGGCGGCGGCACTGGAAGAGACGGCAGCTGCCCTCGACGAGATTACGTCGACGGTGCGTCATTCCTCCGACCGGGCCAACGAAGCGCGCAACATGGTCGATGAGACCAGGGCGAGTGCTGCGAAATCCGGCGGCATCGTGCGCAATGCCATCGACGCCATGGGGCGGATCGAGACCTCATCGAGCCGGATCAGCCAGATCATCGGCGTGATCGACGAGATCGCCTTCCAGACCAACCTTCTGGCGCTGAACGCCGGCGTCGAAGCGGCGCGGGCAGGCGAAGCCGGCCGTGGCTTTGCCGTGGTTGCGCAGGAAGTGCGCGAACTGGCGCAACGTTCTGCCGGTGCCGCCAAGGAGATCAAGGCACTGATCGGAACATCGGTGCGCGAAGTTGGCGCCGGCGTCGAGCTCGTGCGCTCGACCGGCGATGCGCTGACGGAGATCGAAGCGCTGGTCAACCGCGTCAACGAACAGGTCGCCTTGATTGCAACGGCAGCCCGCGAACAGGCGACCGGCCTGGCGGAGGTCAATACCGCCGTCAACAGCATGGACCAGATGACCCAGCAGAACGCCGCCATGGTGGAGGAGACGACGGCAGCAAGCCAGACGCTCGCAGCCGAGAGCCGCGAACTGAAGATGCTGCTGACCAAGTTCCGGTTGCGGGAAACAGCAAGGCAGACCGCTTACGGTCGCGCTGCCTGAGCACGACGCCAGCGTGATCAATGAAGGGCCTGTGTGCGGCAGCACGCGGGCCTTTCTGCATTTCGGACTGTATGCGGCACGCGCCGATCAAGCTGAAATTTGAGTGCGGTGTGAGGCGGGTTCGGCTTGCTCCCGTTCGTTGACGACCGAGCAGTTCAACCATTGGTTTGTCGAAGCGGGAGCGGGCTTGACCAATCCGTGTGCGGAGATAGATACGGCTGAACGGGAGGTGGAATGACGCGGCATGGCGCCGGGTCGCCTGTCTGCCGGTGTTAGAGGGATATTGATGGCGCTTCTCAGACTTCTTTTTACGCGGCCGGGGGCGGCAATTCTGTTGGCATTCGGATTTCTGTCCGCGTGTACCGTCGTGGTTGACGAGCCGAGGCCCGGTCCGGGGCCGATCCGTCCGCCGATGTGCACGATGGAATATGCGCCGGTCTGCGGGGCGCGGGGCAACCGCACGCGTACCTTCTCGAATTCGTGCCAGGCGCGGGCCGACGGCTTCAACGTAATCCACCGCGGCGAGTGCCGCCCGGATTACCGTCCGCCGGAGCCGCAGCCGCAGGCCTGCACGCGTGAATATGCTCCGGTGTGCGGCCAGCGCGGTCGCCAGCAGCAGACGTTCTCGAATGCCTGCATGGCGCGGGCCGATGGCTTCCGGGTGGTTTCGCCAGGCGAATGCCGCCGCGACGACGACCGTCCGCCGCAGGGCCAGTTCTGCACCCGCGAATACGCACCGGTCTGCGGTCAACGCGGCAGCAGAGTTCAGACCTTCCCGAATTCCTGCGAAGCGGGCGGCGCCGGCTTCCGGGTCGTACACCCCGGTGAGTGCCGCTAAGCACGCCTACTGCATGTTTCCTCAAATCGTATTCGATTTAAGGATAAAAACATGCAGCAATTCAAAGTGCTACAGCGACCTTTGCGCGTCTAATAAGACGCGCGGCGCTGTAAGCTGTAAGAACAAAGGCCCGCGTCGAGCAATCTGCGCGGGCCTTTTTGCGTCGGCATGCCATCGGTATCGCTGATGCCGGCGTCGCCGCGGAGAAAATCATGCCGCAGGTTTCATGCGTTACAGCGTCCTTTGCGCGTCAGCGCGGCGCTGTAAGCCCGACACGATTTCGACTGCCGACCTGCTTGATGTTGGGTGTGCCTCGCAAGGCTTCATTTACCGTGTTTGCATAAAATAGGTTCCAAATCGGGCTTTTTCGGCGGCGTGCCCGGTTTGCGACACAGGCGGCCTGCACCGTTTTGATTTCGGGTGGGTGCGCACGTATGGGCTTCTTCGAAAATCGATGCCGATTTTCGGGCGCATACGCTGGATGAAGGCGGCAAATCGGTATGGCGTATGTTTCCTCACTCCATCGTCCGTTGGCGGCGCTCGCGCTGTCGCTCTCTCTTGTCGCCTGCACGACCGATGTATTGACGCCCTCGGCCCGTATCGACGGCGGCGAACGCGTCGGTGCGATCAGGCCCGTTCCTGTCGATGCCGTGCCCGAGCAGGAGGTAGCCGCCTATCCTTCCGGAGAGCCGGTTTCGACTTTCAGCAACAGCGGCGGCACAACAATGCCTGCCTCGACGCATCAGCAGAAACGCCGCGCCTTGCCGATGATCGACAGCGAGGAGGCGGCGCGTTCGGGCGCCCAGCAGGTCAACACTGGTTCGACCGCCATTCCGTCCGAAGGCGTCAACATGGATCAGATGCTTGGCGTGGAGCCGGTGGTCGGGCTGGCGGAGGAGCAGAGCAACGAGATCGCCGAGGGCAATGCCAGCCAGCCTGTCGTCGGTGGTATCGGCGAGGACAATGTCCGCCAACTTGGCAGTCCGCCGCAGACCTTGAACGAGGCGCAGGCGAGCCTTGGCGGCGACCCGGATCTGCCACCGCTGACGGAAGAACAGATTGCAGCCGAAGAGGCTGAGCGTATCCGTGCCTTCGAGCGGCAAAAGGCGATGCAGCGCGCTCAGGAGCCGCAGCAGGTGGCGATGCTGCCGCGCACCCGCAATCCGATGGCGGAGCCGGAATCACAATATACCGGCCAGATGCCTCGCTCTGAAGTCGCCTGCCGCCAGCGGCTGCGCAAGCTCGGCGTCGAGTTCCGCGATATCCCGCGCATCAGCAACGGCCCTTCCTGCGGCATCGACTATCCGATCGAACTCGGCGGTCTGTCGGGCGGCATCGACGTCAAGCCCGCCGTCAAGCTCAACTGCGAAGTGACCGAAGCCTTCGCGAAGTGGGTGAAATACGAGCTGGCGCCATCGTCGCGCTATCGCTACTGGTCCGGCGTCAAGACGATCAAGCCGCTCGGCGGCTACTCCTGCCGCACCATGAACTCGCGCCGGGGCAACCCGATGTCCGAGCATGCGCATGGCAACGCCATCGATGTCGGCAAGTTCGTGCTGAAGAACGGCAAGGAAATCGACGTGCGCAAGAAGGGCTTCTTCGCCTTTCGCGAGAAGGGGCTTTTGAAGGCCGTTCGCACCGACAGCTGCAAATACTTCAATACGGTTCTCGGCCCCGGCAGCGATCCCTTTCACAAGGATCATTTCCACTTCGACCTGCGGACGCGCAAGACCGGTTATCGTCACTGTGATTGAGCATCCGTCAGCATCGCGCCTATCGTGAGCCGGCAAAAAAAGAGGCCGGCGGAGGTGGTGCCGGCCTGTATCCGGAGAAAGGGGGAGGCTCCGGAGATCAAGTGATGCGTGCAAATCACGTGGCGGGCGTGCCGCGTGCCACGCCAAACTGATTGAAAAGCATCACCGTTTTGTGACAGAACTGCCGCGTCGGCGGCAATGTTGCGTTCGTTCGCCGGATTCCCACTATTACGATGGAGCACGCCGTGCCGCCGGTTTCGGAACTGATGATGTTTGCCCTGGCGCTGGCCGCCGCCGGCGTGGTCGCAGGGCTGCTTGCCGGTCTCTTTGGCATTGGCGGCGGAGCGATCCTCGTTCCCGTCTTTTACCAGGTCTTTGGGCTGCTCGGCATCGACGATGCGGTTCGCATGCATCTTTCGGTCGGGACGTCGCTTGCCATCATCGTGCCGACCTCGGTGCGGTCCTTCCTGTCGCACTACAAACGCGGCGTCGTCGACATGGCGCTGTTGCGAAACTGGACCATTGCCGTGCCGCTTGGCGCGATCCTTGCGTCGGTCATCGCGGCTTCTATCAGCAGCGGAACGCTTCGGCTGATCTTTGCGGTGATCGCGCTTGCCGTCGCCTTTCGCATGCTGCTCAACCGCGCGAGCTGGCGGCTTGGATCCGACCTGCCGGCCAATCCGGTGAAATGGCTGGTCGGCGTGGCGATCGGCATCCTCTCGGGGCTGATGGGCATCGGTGGCGGCGTTCTCAACAACACCTTCATGACGCTCTATAACCGCCCGATTCACCAGGCGGTCGCGACGTCTGCGGGCGTCGGTGTGTTGATCTCTATCCCTGGTCTGTTCGGCTACGTCTGGGCCGGGTGGGGCATGCCGGGCCTGCCGCCGTTTTCGACCGGCTTCATCAACTGGATCGCCGTTGGCCTGATCATACCGATCACCCTGCTGGTTGCGCCACTCGGCGTGCGCGCCGCTCACGCCATGAACCGCCGGCAGCTCGAGGTCGGATTCGGCATTTTCATGATTCTGATTGCAGCCCGTTTTTTCTACAGCCTGTACGGTTAAGCCGTTTTTATACCGTAGGTTTTAGCGCTTCCTCATGGTTGATTTCAGGAATCGACCCAACTTTGGCGCGTCGTTCTCCCGTGGTGCGCAATTGTAACAAGCTGAATTTGCGGTATTATTTTCTCTGTGAGGATCGGTGCGGGCCGAAGTGGGTCGGTAACGCGTTTGTGTGTCGTCTGGCTTGCGTATAAGTAATATGATATTATATTACTTCATATAACAATCATGGATAGAATCCGGGCTTGTCCCGGACGCATTGTTTTAGGGTTCTACTCACTCCTTGATACGACGGGAGGACGGCATGGGAACTGTGATGCGATTTCCCGGCGTGCGCGCCGACATGACCGCGCATGCCACAGAAGTTTCGAAGATCCTGCGCACGCTTGCCAATCGCAACAGACTGCTGATCGTGACGACGCTTCTCGAAGGGGAGCATTCGGTGGCGGCACTTGAGGAATTGCTCGGAATCCGACAGCCGACGCTCTCACAGCAACTGACTGTGCTGCGGGAAGCCGGCGTCGTTTCGACGCGGCGGCAGGCCAAGCAGGTTTTCTATCGCCTGAGCCATGATAAGGTCGCCCGGCTCGTGGGCACGGTTTGTCAAATCTTCTGTCGCGAAGGCGCGAAAAAATGAATGAGTACTGGAATGCGCTTGCCGGAGGCCTGCTGATCGGGCTTTCGGCGGCAATACTGATGGTGGCAAACGGACGTGTGGCCGGTGTCAGCGGAATTGCCGGCAGGCTGCTGCAGGGTGTGCAGGCCTCGACCGGCATCGTCTTCGTTCTTGGCCTGCTGGCTGGCCCGGTGATCTACCGTCTTTTCTCCGGCATCTGGCCAACCGTCACCGTCACCTCCTCCTGGCCGTTGCTGGTGGTCGGCGGGTTGCTTGTCGGCTTTGGCTCGCGCATGGGTTCAGGCTGCACCAGCGGACATGGTGTCGTCGGTCTCGCCCGGCTTTCCCGCCGGTCGATTGCAGCGGTTGCGACCTTCATGATCGCTGCCGTCGTCACCGTCTATCTCCAAGGTTTCGTCCAATGAACGGCAGCGCCTTCCCGCGCCTGTTGGCAACGCTTGCCTCCGGCGTGATCTTCGGTATCGGCCTGTCGCTCTCCGGCATGTTGGATCCGGCCCGCGTTCGCGGCTTTCTCGACGTCACGCGCGACTGGAACCCGAGCCTTGCCTTCGTGCTCGGAGGCGCTGTCGCCGTCTCGGCGCTTGGCGTTCTCTTGACCCGGCGCATGCGGCGCCCGCTGCTCGACGATGCCTTTCATCTGCCTTCGAACCGCGTGATCGACCGTCGCTTGATCATAGGCTCGGCGATCTTCGGTGTCGGCTGGGGCCTTGTCGGCCTATGTCCTGGCCCCGCGCTGGCATCGCTGTCGCTCGGGTTGCCGGCGACGGCACTCTTCGTGGTCGCCATGCTTGCCGGCATGGTGCTGCACGACCGGTTGCCGCGGGTGGGATCGCGTCAGCAAGGTGAGGGCCGAGGTCCGATCGGAATGGAAAGCGGCCGATTGTCCTGATGTTGACGCTCTGTCACCTTGTTTTTTGCGGGGCGCGGGCTGCAAATCGTGATGAAACGGCCCATATAGGCGTGACCTGCCGACTTCGCCCCCCGCATTCCGGATCAGCTTCATGGCACCAATCGTTTCCGTTTCCAATCTTTCGAAGACCTATGCCTCGGGCTTCAAGGCGCTGAAAGGCGTTAGCCTCGATATCGAGCAGGGCGAGATCCTGGCCCTGCTTGGTCCGAACGGGGCGGGCAAGACCACGCTGATCTCGATCATCTGCGGCATCGTCAACCCGAGTGGTGGTACCGTGACGGTCAACGGCCATGACGTCGTGCGCGATTTTCGCGAGACGCGGTCGATGATCGGTCTGGTGCCGCAGGAACTGACGACGGACGCCTTCGAGACCGTCTGGAACACCGTCACCTTTTCGCGCGGCCTGCACGGCAAGAAGCCGAACCCGGCCCATATCGAAAAGGTGCTGAAGGATCTGTCGCTGTGGGACAAGAAGGACAACATGCTGCGCGAGCTTTCCGGCGGCATGAAGCGTCGTGTGCTGATCGCCAAGGCGCTGTCGCATGAACCGCGCGTGCTCTTCCTCGACGAGCCGACGGCCGGCGTCGACGTCAGCCTGCGCAAGAGCATGTGGGAAGTCGTCGAGCGGCTGCGCGCCTCGGGCGTGACGATCATCCTGACGACGCACTACATCGAAGAGGCAGAAGAGATCGCCGACCGCATCGGGGTGATCAACGGCGGCGAGATTCTGCTGGTCGAGGACAAGACGGCGCTGATGTCGAAGCTTGGGCGCAAGCAGTTGCGGGTCGACCTGTCGCATCCGCTGGAAGCCGTGCCCGAAACGCTCTCGGGCTACAACCTGATGCTTGAGGGTGATGGTCATTGTCTGATCTACGATTATGACACCAGCGCCGACCGCACCGGCATAACCTCGCTGCTGGCGGCTCTTGCCGAGGCCGGCGTGCGCCTCAAGGATATTTCCACGCGGCAGAGCTCGCTGGAGGATATTTTCGTCGAGATCGTGGGAGCAGGACGATGAACATCGAAGCGATCAAGTCGATCTATTTCTTCGAGATGGCGCGCACGCGGCGCACCCTGTTGCAGAGCGTGGTGTCGCCGGTCATTTCCACCTCGCTCTACTTCATCGTCTTCGGCGCGGCGATCGGCGCGCGCATCCAGGAGATCAACGGCGTCTCCTATGGCGCCTTCATCACGCCGGGCCTGATCATGCTGACGCTTCTGACGCAGTGCATCGGCAACGGCTCGTTCGGCATCTATTTTCCGAAGTTCACCGGCACGATCTACGAGGTGCTGTCCTCGCCGGTCTCGATGATCGAGATCGTGCTCGGCTATGTCGGCGCGGCGGCGACCAAGGGGTTGATGATCGGCACGATCATCCTGTTGACGGCTTCGCTGTTCGTCGATCTTTCGATCGCCCATCCCATCGCGATGGTGTTCTTCTTCGTGCTGACAGCCGTGTCGTTCAGCCTGTTCGGCTTCATCATCGGTATCTGGGCCAAGGACTTCGAGCAGTTGAACCTGATCCCGATGCTGGTCATTCCGCCGCTGGTGTTCCTGGGCGGCAGCTTCTACTCGATCGACATGCTGCCGCCGTTCTGGCAGGCGGTCAGCCACTTCAACCCGGTGCTCTATCTCATCAGCGGTTTCCGTTGGAGCTTCTTTGAAGTGTCCGACGTCAACCCAGTCTTCAGCGCCGCGATCATCCTGGTGTTCCTGACGATCTGCCTGTCGGTTCTCGCTTGGATCTTCCGCACCGGCTACCGGCTGCGGAACTGACGGCGGAGAGCCAAAACCTGCGGGCGCCAGCCGATATCAGGCGGGCGTTGCGCCTGTGCCGAAGACGATAGCGGCGCCAACCAGGAAAATAGCGATCAGCGCTTGAAACAAAGTCCACACGACGCGCAGGGCCGCCTGTGATGTCGACAGACCGAGGTCGGACTTGAACCAGCGCGTTTCGACGATCACGTACCAGACGAACGCGACAAGGATGAAGGCGAGGCCTGCGGCAAGCGCCTTCTGGTTTTCCGCTCGGGAGAGCAGCGTACCGATGCTGAGTGCAAGCGCGAACGGCGCCGTGATGTAACATTGGCTGTAGAAGGGCGCCCTCAGCGTGTGTCTGGTCAGCCGCACGCCCTTGCGGTGCAGCAACTTGACTGCCATCAGCAGCGGCAGAATGCTGAAGGCGACGGCGCGAAACATCAACAGATTGGAATGGCTTGCAAGCAGCGGCGGCGGTGCCCAAGGCGTCGTCTGGTTGACAAGCCCGAGTTCGACGCCGTGGGCGAGCAGCAGCGTGATCAGCAGAAAGAGTGGCGGGCTCAGCGTCTCGGTATATTGCTCGGACACATCGTCCGTCAGCTCCACATCAGCATAGCGCATCATCGCCTGCGGTTGCCGCAGTGTGCGCCACATCGTCAGCGGATAGAACAGCAGCCATGACACGAGTTCATAGAGAAGCTCTTCGATCGACTTCAGCAATCGCATGAAATCCATGAGGCGCTTCTCCTTGACGTCTGTCGTGCAAAAATAATCGGCGGTTTTGCGATGGCGATAGGCGCAGGCCGGATCTCGCCAACATGCACGAAGACGCGTTCGCCGCAAATGCCCGATCAATCGCGCAGTCGAAGCTCGTCGGTGCGCATCTGCAGGAAGTCGAGCGTCGAGAGGAAGGTCATGCCGAGCAGGCTCTGGTCGAGCTTGCCTTCAGCGGCGACCGTCGCACGGATGTCGTTGCGCACGATCGGGCCGATCGCGACCTCGGAAAGCAATACGGGTGCGGCCATCGCCTGCCCATTGGCGGTCATGACCGTCATCGTGTAGCTCAGATTCGCCGGATCGAGACCGATACGCTCAGCATCTTCATAGGTCAGCGCAATGCTGCTGGCGCCGGTATCGACCAGCATGTTGATTTCCTTGCCGTTGACCGCGGCATTGGTCTCGAAATGACCGTTGATCATCTTCTGCAGCACCACTTCCTGACGACCCTCGCTGTCGGTGATCACAGTCGCGCGGCCCGGCATCAGACCGGAGAGCACCCGGTTGCCGAAGCCCTGAAACTCGAAGCGGTAGACATAGGCCGAGACGAGCGCCAGCACGATGAGCAGCCAGATCGCAGCCTGTCGGGCGCCTTCGCCAAAGCGGCGGCGGCTTTGCCAGATGCCGGCACTCAAGAGCGTGGCAATTGCGCCGAGTGAAACGAGCTGGCCGAAATCGTCATTTGCCAGTCCGAAGGTGCGGCCGACGTCGTGATTGACGATCAGCAGCAGGAGGCCGATCGCAAGGATCGAGAGCAGGATCAAAAGACGTGTCATGCGTCGCCGCGTTCCCTGGCCATGCGCGCGCGGCGCGTTTCGCGCCGGGGCTTTCGCACCATTGTTTCAAGCCTTGCCGGGAGCGCCAGCATGATCGCGTGTCTGTCGGCATCGGTGTAGAGCGTCCAGGCGCCGATCTCGTTTCGTGTGCGACCGCAGCCGAAACAGTAGCCGGTCTTTTCATCGATAGAACAGACGAGAATGCAGGGAGATTCCATGGTCCTGAACTGACGGTCCCGGGTTGCGGCGAATGGGACTGCATGTTCCTCAAATCCCATCCGGTTTGGGGAAACATGCAGCATTTCAAAGTGCTACAGCGACCTTTGCACGTCTGACAAGACGTGCGGCACTGTAGCGTTGTTTCGAATGATTATATCGGCGTTTCAAACTGTCAGCGCAAGGGCGCTGAGAACAGCGATCTCCGTCAGTTGCTGGGTAGCGCCGATGGTGTCGCCGGTGTGGCCGCCGATCTTGCGGGTGGCCAGACGGCCGAAGGCGGCAACGGTTGCGATGAAAGCGACGAGCGAGAGGATGAGGGCAAGGGCCGGGGCCTTGGCGAAATAGAAGAGCAGCATGGCGGCGAGCACGCCCGAGGTAAGCGCGAAGGATGTCGCTGCCGGGTCCGGTTCGCCGGCCGAGGCGGCAACCCCGTCGCGGCGTGCCGGCGGCAGCCGTGACCAGTGCCAGACCATGGCCGCACGGCTGAGGGCGGCGGCACCGAGGATCATGAGGCCTGCGCCAGTCGGCGTGAACAGCGGCAGGAAGGATGCAAGCGCCGACACGCGAAGGCCGAAGGAAAGGATCAGCGCCACGGCGCCATAGGAGCCGATGCGGCTGTCCTTCATGATCACCAGCGCCGCCTCCCGGTCTCGCCCGCCGCCGAAACCATCGGCGGTGTCGCCGAGCCCGTCCTCGTGCAGGCAGCCGGTGATGAGCGCCTGCACCGCGACGACCACGAAAGCGGTGAAGAGGGAGCTGACCTGAAGCGCAATCAGCAAGGAGGCGACCGCGGCTGCGGGCAGGGCGATCAGCATGCCCGCCAGCGGAAAGGCGCGAACGGCGCGATTGAGCCGGCCGTCATAGTCAACGAAATGGCGTTGCGGCATGTGGATGCGGCTGAGGAAGGCGACCGAGCGCGCCACATCGTCACAAAAGTCGCGAAGATAGGTCATGGCCCCTCCAAATTCCGGTGCGCCGAATCGCCGCGCGTTCGGCGGATCATGCTCCGGCGACGCGGATTGGCGCAAATGTCGTTGCCCGAAATTTCCTCGCCCTCTATGAGGAGCGTGGATTGAACTTCACGAAATGCAAGGATACTTCTCCATGAGCGCCAGCGGCCTGCCGTTTGATGATTTCCGCGAATTGTTGCGCAACCTGCCAGGCCCGAATTCGGCCGCGCTGGTTGCCGCGCGCGATCGCGATGCGCAACTGACGAAGCCGCCGGGCGCGCTCGGGCGGCTCGAGGAGATCGCCTTCTGGCTCGCCGCCTGGACGGGCAAGCCGCCGGCGGTCAACCGGCCGCTCGTCGCGATCTTCGCCGGCAACCACGGCGTCACCCGCCAGGGCGTGACGCCATTTCCCTCGTCGGTGACGGCACAGATGGTCGAGAACTTTGCCGCAGGCGGTGCCGCGATCAATCAGATCTGCGTCAGCCACGATCTCGGCCTGAAGGTCTTCGATCTGGCGCTCGACTATCCGACCGGTGATATCACCGAGGAGGCAGCACTTTCCGAGCGCGACTGCGCGGCAACGATGGCCTTCGGCATGGAGGCTGTCGCCGGCGGTACCGACCTCTTGTGCATCGGCGAGATGGGCATCGGCAACACGACCATCGCCGCGGCGATCAATCTCGGCCTTTACGGCGGTTCTGCCGAAGACTGGGTCGGTCCGGGCACCGGTTCGGAAGGAGAGGTGCTGAAGCGCAAGATCGCCGCCGTCGAAAAGGCAGTCGCGCTGCACCGCAACCATCTGTCCGACCCGCTCGAGTTGATGCGCCGCCTCGGCGGCCGTGAGATCGCGGCCATGGCCGGCGCCATCCTGGCAGCCCGCATGCAGCAGGTGCCTGTCATCATCGACGGTTACGTCGCGACGGCCGCTGGCGCCATCCTCAAGGCTGCCAATCCTTCGGCGCTCGACCATTGCCTGATCGGCCACGTCTCCGGCGAGCCCGGGCATATGCGGGCGATCGAGAAGCTCGGCAAGACGCCGCTGCTGGCGCTCGGCATGCGGCTTGGCGAGGGCACGGGTGCAGCCCTTGCCGCCGGCATCGTCAAGGCGGCTGCCGCCTGCCACGGCGGCATGGCGACGTTTGCGCAGGCCGGCGTCAGCAACAAGAACTGACGAAGAAACGGCGGGCCTTTGAGCAAAGGCCCGCCGTTTGCTGTCGATTGGCTGTCGTCGCTGCTTCGCTACGCGTGTCGGGCCTTGCTGGCCGCATTCTTCTCGCCTATCCAGAGGCGCAGATGCACGCCGCAGCCACCTGCCGGCGTCTCTGCAACCGAGACCGCCTTGCATTCGCCTCAATGACGATGTCGAAGCAGCGCAGTTTATAGCCAGTCGAGATGAAATGGACGCCAACAACACCACGCCCCGCCGCGGCCAGACCGGCCCCGTCGAAAAGCAGACCGGGATCCGCCATCTGTTCGCTGCCGCCAGCTATTCGCTGGGCGGCGCCAAACGGCTGATCGGCGAGGCGGCGTTCCGGCACGAGCTGATCGCCTTCGCGGTGGCGATGGTCGCGTTCGCCATCGCCGGCGCCACCTTCTTCCAGTATGTCGCCATGGCGATCCTGTTCCTGCTGATGATGGCGTTCGAGGCGATCAACACGGCGATCGAAGAGATCGTCGATCGCGTCTCGCCGGAAATCTCGGAGATGGGCAAGAATGCCAAGGACCTCGGCTCCTTCGCCTGCCTCTGCCTCATCGTCGCCAACGCCGTCTATGCCGGCTACGTGGTGATCTTCGTCGGCTTCATGAGCTGAGCACGAGAGCGTTTCCGGTTTCCACGGACTCGTAGAAACGCTCGATCTCCTTTTTCAACATTTCATTGCGGAAAACGCGTCGCATTTTTCCAAGGAATGCTCATCGGTCAGCCGGACTGATCCGATAAAGCACGTGCGGCCGCAGCGGATTGCCTTCGGGCACCGTGACGTCGTCGAAATCCTCAGCCGGATCGGTCCGCATTCCCAGCTTTTCCATCAATGCCCGTGAGGGATGGTTGATCTGCGAGGTGTAGCCGATGACTTCGGCAAGTCCGAGCGTCGTCCAGGCATATTGCATGCAAGCGCAGGCCGCCTCCAGCGCATAGCCGTTGCCCCAGTAGGGCCTTCCGAGGATCCAGCCGATCTCGACATGCGGACCATCAGGAATTTCGTTACCGGCAATGGAAAGGCCGAGCCCGCCGATGAGGGCCGCATCCGTGTTGCGCTCCAGTGCGATGAAGGCAAAGCCGTGTTGGCGCAAGTGGGCATCACACTCTGCGATGACGCCCGCGGTTTCTTCAGGTGTCAGGATGGCGGGATAGTAGTAGCGCCGGACTTCAGGATCGGCATTGATGACCGCAAAAGGCGAGACGTCGCGCTCCTGCCAGGGCCGGAGCCGCAGGCGTTGTGTCTCAATCTGCATGGATCAAGCGAAGCTTTTGCGGCGGCGGGCAGGGGCGGGCACATCCTCGACCGCGGGCAGGCTTTCGAGCACGCGGCGGGCCGGCAGGATGGCGATGGCTTCGGTGCCTTCGCGCAGCTTGGAGCGCAGGATGAACTCGCCATTGTGCTTGGCTAGGATCGCCTGCACGATCGGCAGGCCGAGGCCAGTGCCCTGTTCGGCGCTCTTGATGGCGATGGAACCCTGACCGAAGGCCGAAAGCACGATCGGGATCTCCTCATCGGGAATGCCCGGGCCATTGTCCTTGATCGAAAGATATTGACCGCCGCCGGCCGTCCAGCCGACCTTGACGGTGACTTCCCCGCCGGAACTGGTGAACTTCACCGCATTCGACAGCAGGTTGAGGATCACCTGGCGCATGGCCTTTTCGTCGACCCAGACGGCAGGCATGCCCTGCTCGAACTGCGCGTGGATGGCAATCGTCTTGGCGCGGGCGCGAAGCTGGACCATGCCGATGCAATCGTCGGCGATATCGACCAGGCTGACGGCCTCTTCGTTGAGGTCGTAGCGGCCGGCCTCGATACGCGACAGATCGAGGATCTCGTTGATCAGGTTCAGGAGATGTTCGCCCGAGCGGTGGATGTCGCTGGTATATTCCTTGTAGGTCGGGTTGTTGAGCGGCCCGAGAACTTCGGTCGACATGACCTCGGAGAAGCCGAGAATGGCGTTGAGCGGCGTGCGCAGCTCGTGCGACATCGAGGCGAGGAACCGCGACTTGGCAAGGTTCGCTTCCTCGGCGCGCCGACGGGCTTCGTCCGACATCGATTTTGCCACTTCGAGCTCGGCAATCAGGTCGTCCTTCTCCGATTGCATCGACAGAATGTGCACATTGGCGCGGTTCATGCGGTCGGTCATGAAGACGAGGAACAGCAGAGACAGCGAGATCACGCCGGTGAGACCGACGTGAACCGGATCGGCCGTGGTCAGCGAGGAAAAGGCGAGAGCGGCGACGACAGGTACGAACGTGTAGAGCAGGGCATTGCGCAGCAGGAAGGTGCCCATCGCGGTGGCAGCAAGCGCGATCAACAGGCCGGCGCCTTCGAACAGGCCATAGCGGATATCGCCGCAGGTTGCGCAGTCCTGCGTGACGAACGTCGCCCAGCAAAGGCCCATCAGCAGCTGGCCGATCAGGAAGCGGCGGCGCCACACCGGCACCTTATCGGCGGCGATGTCCTCCTTGCGCGCCTTTCGCGCCAGGAAGACGGTGACGGCGTGAGTCGAAAGCGTCATCACGGCCCAGACGACGATGCTCAGATTGCCAGAAAGGTAGATGCCGACCGCAGTGATGAGCGCAACCAGCAACGGCACGGCAATGGCGCCATGCAAGGCGGACCCGATATAGAGATTGAGCATTTCGCGTTCAAAGCCGGAAGGGGCGGACGAACCGGCTTGCAGCCGTTCGCGCGTCGCGCGTACCGTCTTCGAAACAGCCTTGTTTCGATGGCTTCGCGACTTGTCGACGATGATCTTATCTGTCGAGGTGCTGACGGCGATACTCATGCTCATATATGCAAAGGTTACAGCTGGTTGCAGTCTAGACAGCAATCCTTAAGAAGTTGCTGCCTCAGGTGAAGGATTCGACAACCATTGTGGCGCGATCGTGTTTGGCGATCGCCTTGAGACACCGAAAAACAAGGGGATGCGGACAAGTTGAGATCGGGCAGATCGAGATATCGGTTCACGGGCGGAGGCGGAAAGGGCGCGCCTGCCGGGCACATCGGGACCATCGGCGGTTGGGTCATTTTCCTGCTGCTCTGCGCCGGCGCCTATGTCGCCTCGCAACTGCCGCCGCCAGAGCGGACCGTGACAGGAGAACTCTCGGGGTTTGCGACCGCGAGCGATGGCGACAGCCTGCGCCTTGACGGCCGGCGCATACGCCTAGAAGGCATCGATGCGCCCGAGATCGGCCAGACCTGCAGACGCGATGGAGCGGAGTGGGACTGTGGGGCGGATGCCCGCAAGCGGTTGAAGGCAATGGTCTCGGGCGGCACGACGCTGTGTCGCCTGCATGGACGCGACAAATATGGCCGCGATCTCGGCACCTGCGAGACCAATGGGCGAGACGTCGGGCGCCAGATGGTGGCGACCGGCTATGCCGTGAGCTACGGCCGCTATCAGAAGGAGGAGGCAACGGCCGAAAGGCAGAGGGTCGGGCTTTGGGCCGGCGAGTTCACCCGGCCGCAGGCCTGGCGCCGCAGCAACCGCCATGCGGAAGAGGCGCCGCATGTGGTTGACGGTTGGCTTGAGGTGATCCGGCTTTGGCTGTTCGACCACCTATCGGCGCTGTTTGCGAGGATCGGCGATGGGTGAGGAACGGGATGATCTCGCAGCACTTCGCGCCGCTATCGCCGCCTGCCGTATCTGTCGCGACCAGCCGGCGCGCGGGGCGGAAGACCGGCTGCCGCACGAGCCGCGACCGGTTGCGGTCATTTCCAGCTCCGCGCGGGTGCTGATCGCGGGTCAAGCACCGGGCCTGCGGGTGCATGAAAGCGGATTGCCCTTCAACGACGCCTCCGGCGACCGGCTGCGGCAATGGCTCGCTGTCGATCGCGAGACGTTTTACGACAGGGACAAGCTGGCGATCGTGCCTATGGGGTTCTGTTTCCCCGGCTACGATGCCCATGGCAGCGATCTGCCGCCGCGGCGGGAATGCGCGCCTTATTGGCGCACGAGCGTGATGGCGGCGATGCCGCAGGTGGAGCTGGTGCTGGCCATCGGTCACTATGCGCAGCGCTGGCATATCGGGCCGGACTGTCCGAAATCAATGACCGCGACCGTCGTCGGCTGGCGTCGTTACGCCATGCGCAACGCCATGCCTGCGATCCTGCCATTGCCGCATCCGAGCTGGCGCAATACCGGCTGGCTGAAGCGCAATCCGTGGTTCGAAGCGGAGGTTTTGCCGTTCCTGCGCGAGCGCGTCGGTCTGTTGATTGTCTGAAAAAATATTCTTTATCTTTGTCGATTTCACGCTATAGAAAGAAAAATAATTCGAGAGGGACATCATGGATCGTCTAGACCGCAAAATCCTGCGCCTGTTGCAGGAGGATTCCACGCTGGCTGTTGCTGACCTCGCCAAGAAGGTGGGCCTGTCGACCACACCTTGCTGGCGGCGCATCCAGAAGATGGAAGAGGACGGCGTCATCCGCCGCCGTGTGGCGCTGCTCGATCCGGTGAAGATCAACACCAAGGTTACGGTGTTCGTGTCGATCCGCACCAACACGCATTCGATCGAATGGCTCCGGCGCTTCTCGGAAGTGGTCGGCGAATTCCCCGAAGTCGTCGAGTTCTACCGCATGAGCGGCGACGTCGACTACCTGCTGCGGGTTGTCGTTCCCGATATCGCCGCCTATGACGCCTTCTACAAGCGGCTGATCGCCAAGATCGAGATCCGTGACGTCTCCTCAGCTTTCGCGATGGAGCAGATCAAGTACACGACCGAGCTTCCGCTCGACTACATGATGATCGATCAGGCGAAATCCAGCGAGGATTGAGGCTTGGTAAACGGGCGGCGGAGAACGCCGCTTAGAATGTGTTGCGGCCGTCGCTCCTTGGATCACTGTGGATCTGATGCGGCATGTAAAGATCGGCCCGGCCGTTCGTCTCCATAGCCGTGCAGGATGCTCCGGATTGGGATTGATATCCGCGATAGCGATTGCGGGGGTGCCGTCTGACGAAGATTGCGCGGCCCATTGAGCGTCGGGCGCGGCTATTCCCGAGGGAACGACTACACTTTGGCGCGCATGGGCGGAATAGCTGACCCAAAATGCGTTGCTCGCGGCATGGCCCAGCACCTCAGCCGCGAAAGCCGGCGCAGCGGAAGGGACTTCGCCTGTCGTTGAGAAGAGGACGCAATCGACGTCCAGCCCTTCATATTCTCGGAAGATTTCGGGATAATGCGTTTCCATACCCAGTGCGCATCCGAAGCGGACGCCATCAACCTCAAATGTCACCGGGATTTTCCCTGGCGCGTACATGAACGAGATCTTCGTGTTCGACAGCATGCGCTCGTCGTAGCGCGTCACCAGTTCTCCGTGATCGGAAACGACATAAAGGCTGTTATGCGGGCAATGTGGTGGCGTGAGTTGATGGACCGAGCCAAATACCGTCCACAGCTTGAGTTCTCTCGCTAGCTGGCTGGTTACGCTTAGCTCCTCACGCAAAACCGTCCATTCGAACCTGCTCCAATCGGATGGGCCGATCTCTCTGGGACCGGTTTCAGACATGATGCGCTTGTTGGGCGCGCACGTTGCTCCCTCGGGGAAATGTATTAGGCGCGCGCCGGTCTCGCGTGCTTCCCGCATGAGGCGTCGCATTTCCATTCCGCTGGCACGAAGGCCTGAAATGTCGTGGGGGTCGTCGAAGAGCGACGTTTGCGCGACAGCCAAACGCACCGATTTGGCGCCGGGATGATCAGGGGATGTTTGCCGAACGTGTCTGAGAGCTGATGTATAGGACTCGCCCGTTTTGGCTGCGCGAGCACGGACGCGGCGCTTGAGATTTCCATTTTTTGTCATTGTCGGGCCTTTCACGTCGCGGACGTCAGTTCCCCAGCAACCACGTCCGAAACGATCGGACCAAGACAATAGCCCGAGACAGAAGTCCCTTTGCCTCCGTTTAAGACCATGCTGAGGAAGGCCTTGGGAGGTTAGGCGAAGGTCACGCCAAGGGAAGGATGGCGTTGCCGTTTTGATTCGTCAAGCTCTTGAGAAGACCCGGATCGTTCGGTTTGCGCCCGACAAAGCAGCCGTCTTGTGTTGGGCGATCCGATCTAGGATTGAGCGCGATCCGTGCTGGCGCCGACGACACCGAGCCTCGCCAATACCTTGTCGCTGCTCAGTTCACGCAGGGCGTCCTTGCCGATCCACCTTGCTGTGCGATCGGTGCTGCCTGCGAGTTTTTGGGCAAGTGCCAGTGCAGGACCATGACAGGCGGCGTTGCGCTTCCCGATCTGGCGCAGCGCCCAGTTGACCGCCTTCTTGACGAAGTTGCGTTCATCTTTGGCGTGGCGCTCGATCAGCGGCAGCCAGGCAAGAAGGCTTGCATCCGGCTCCTTCTTCAGATGCACCGCGGCGGTCGCGATCATCGCGAATGCGATGCGGCGAACGAATTCTCGGGTGTCCGCCGCGAACTCCGGGATCAGGACCTGTTCGAAGCGCGCAGCCACGAAGACGTCGGCGATGGTGTCGACGACCTCCCAGGAATTGCAATCATCGGCCCAGAGCCTTGCATCATCGAGCGTCAACGTCTTCGGGTCGGCGGTGAAGGCGGCGAGAATACGTGCCTCGCGGATGCCGGACTGCCATAGTTCGAGCGCGCGGGCATGGTTGACCTTCACCAGCCGCGTGATCCGGTGGAGCTCGACATTCGAGAGCCCAAGCGCCGTCTCGGTGACGATGCCGAACCGTGCCATGCCGGCGAGGTTCTCCTGCGAACGCAGCGTCCGCAAGTGCTCGATGATGTCGCCGGCGCCCGAGGTCGGCGAAAGGCTCATTTTTCCAGCCGAGCGAGCAGCGAAGACGTATCCCAGCGGTTTCCGCCCATGGCCTGCACGTCGCCATAAAACTGGTCGACGAGGGCGGTCACCGGCAGCTTGGCGCCGTTGCGGCGCGCTTCCGTCAGCACGATGTCGAGATCCTTGCGCATCCAGTCGACGGCAAAGCCGAAATCATATTTGCCGGCATTCATCGTCTTGTGGCGGTTTTCCATCTGCCAGGAGCCTGCAGCGCCCTTGGAGATGACGTCGATGACTTTCTCGATGTCGAGACCGGCCTTCTTGCCGAAGTGAATGCCTTCGGCGAGGCCCTGGACGAGACCGGCAATGCAGATCTGGTTGATCATCTTGGTGATCTGGCCGGCGCCGGCCGGTCCCATCAAGCCGACCATGCGGGCAAAGGCGTCGATCACCGGCTTGGCGCGCTCGAAGGCAGGCTCGTCACCGCCGCACATCACCGTCAGCGCGCCGTTCTCGGCGCCGGCCTGACCGCCGGACACGGGCGCATCGACGAAATGGGCGCCACGGGCCTGGGCCGCCTCGTAAAGTTCACGGGCGACTTCGGCCGAGGCCGTGGTGTTATCAATGAAGATGGCGTCAGCCGCCAGCGTTTCGAAGGCGCCGTCCTTGCCTGTGGTGACCGAGCGCAGGTCGTCGTCGTTGCCGACGCAGGCGAAGACGAAATCGGCGCCATCGGCCGCTTCCGCCGGCGTCTTGACTGCACGTCCGCCGACCTCGGCGGCCCACTTCTCGGCCTTGGCGAAGGTGCGGTTATAGACCGTCAGTTCGTGTCCGCCACGTACCCTAAGGTGGCCGGCCATGGGGTAACCCATCACGCCGAGACCGATGAATGCGACCTTTGCCATTTCCAAAACACTCCCGATTGCTCTGGGTGAGGTTTAGCCGATGGCGCGGGTGCGCGAAAGGGGCGAGGGAACAGGCGGACGCCTGTTCCCTCGCAAGCTTTTGTTTTCTGCTTAAGGTTTGAAGCGGGCGATCACGAGGTGGCCGGCGATCGGCTCGCCTTCTTCCATGCGTACGGTGATGTCGCCGACTTCGATCACTTCGAAACCGGTCGCCGTCAGGCGTTCGCGCAGATAGGTCTCGGCATGGGCAAAGCGCTGGTGCGCGCCGACCATGAAGGGGCGACCGGCGAAGATCTCGGCCGGCAACGTTTCGCTCGAAAAGATGAACAGGCCGCCGGGTACGAGATTGTCGACGGCGCCGAAGAACAATGCCTCGAGCGCGCCCATATAGGGCAGAACGTCGGTTGCGACGATCAGGTCGAAGGGTTCGTCGTCGTTGTCGTCGAGAAAGTCCACCGCTTCGGCGACGTAGAGGGTGTCGTAGAGCTCCTTCTCGTGGGCGATCTCAACCATGTTTTCGGAGAGGTCGATGCCGGTGATGTCTTCGGCCATGTCGCGCAGGGCGCCGCCGGTCAGGCCCGTGCCACAGCCAAGGTCGAGCACGCGGTTGAAAGGACCGAGTTCGAGCGCCTGCAGGCGCTGGCGCACGAGCAGCGGCACGCAGTAGCCAAGCTGCTCGACAAGCACGTTGTCGAACACGTCGGCATGCTGATCGAAGAGCGTCGCGACATAGGCGTCCGGCGCCTTCACCGGTGTTTCGCCGCGCCCCATCGAGGCGAGCCGCACGGATGCGCCGCCGTGATCCTCGGGATCGAGCGCCAGCACTTCGGCATAGGCATCGGCGGCGGCATCGAAGTTGCCGGATTTTTCCAGGGTGAGGGCGCGGTTGTAGGCTTCCGCCAGCGCTTCCTCGTCGATTTTCGTGGTGTTCTGGGTCATGCGCGCTTCTTACGTCCGAAGGCCGCTTTTGGCAATGCGCCGCAAGATGCAGCCCGCCGAGATCCTTGGGTCTCCGGGGCGCCGAAAATGCAAAAAACGACGGCCGGCGGCGAGCACGGGATTTATCCGGAGGGGGAAAGGGTTCATGATCGCAACAACAAGAAAAGACGGAGGAAATGCCGATGGCTGCCGAACTCAGTCCGCTGCTTGTGGGCACGGAAATCAAGGAGCCGAAGGGCCCGCCACTGCCCCAGACCTCGCAGGAGCAGATCAATGCCGTCGTGCATTATTATCGCGGCGAATTGGGGCGGATGGCCGGCTGGCGGGATCGCATCGACCGCACGTCCAACTGGGCGATTACCGTGGTCGCCGCCCTGCTGTCGGTATCGTTGTCGACGCCCAACTCCCATCACGGCGTGCTGCTGTTCGCGATGCTGCTGATCACGTTACTGCTTCTGATCGAGGCTCGCCGCTATCGCTTCTTCGACGTCTACCGCGCCCGCGTGCGCCAGCTCGAGCGCGGGTATTTCGCGCAGATCCTGGCGCCGGACGGCACTGCCAACCTTAACTGGGCCGCGTCGATTGCCAAGAGCCTGCGCAAACCGGCGTTCCTGATGAGCTACCGCGAGGCGTTGTGCCGCCGGCTGCAGCGCAACTACTGCTGGATGTACCTGATCCTGCTGCTCGCCTGGGCCCTCAAGATCTCGTCGCCGAAACTGTCGACCAATGGCGAGCCCTTCGGGCACGTGCGCTCCTGGATCGATGTCACGGAGAATGCAGCGCTAGGCCCTTTGCCCGGCTGGCCCGTCATCATGGTGGTGGTGCTGTTCTACGCAGTGGTGCTTTACGGCTCGCTGCACAAGGAACCGGGCGAGGGCGAGCTTGCCCATGGCGAGGTCCATGTCTGACGCGGCATAGGCGCCAAGGATTGTTGCATTTGTGGCCGACGGCGGTGCGTCGTTCTCTACAGCACCGCGCGTCAAGTGTGACGGGCCGGGCGCGCAGCAACCTGGCTGCATGATTTTGCGCTCAATAGAAACCTGATGCAGCGGAGGGCGGGTTCAGTGCAGGATGAACTCGCCGTTGAGTGCCCGCCATTCGGTGGCCGAGATCAGCTTGCGGTGGACGTAGCGTACCGAATGCAACGGGCCATCCAGCTTTTCCTGCCAGAACTTCAGGAAGCTGCGCATCTCCGGGAAATCCGGGGCGATGTCGTAGTGCTGCCAGATGTAGGTCTGCAGGAATGTCGGATGATCCGGCATGCGGTAGAGGATCTGGGCCGTGGTCACGCCGTAGCCCTTCAGCTGCAGTTCCATTTCGTTCGTCATATGAACCTCACTTCTCGCAAAGGTTGGTCTTTATGATGAAACGCTTGATTTATTAATCAAGTTCTAATATTTGCTTCAATAAGAAAGTTTAGGCGTAATAACAATAGCTTGGCAGCACTCCATGCAGAGTGCTGCCACGCTATTTCATTTCAACTCGGTCTTGGCGAGATAACGCTTTAGCGCTTCAGATGCCGGGTCAGGCGGTTTTCGAGCCAGGCCCAGATATTGCGCAGCACTTCCACCATCAGGAGATAGAGGATCGCCGCCCAGACATACATCTGGTAGTCGAAGGTGCGCGAAAAGGCGCGGCGCGTTTCACCCATCAGGTCGAACACGGTGACGATCGCGACGATGGCCGAACCCTTGATCATCAGGATGATCTCGTTGCCGTAGGGGCGCAGCGCCACGATCATCGCCTGCGGCAGGATGATCTTGTAGAAAGCGATGCGCTCCGGCAGCCCGAGGGCGGCTGCACCTTCGCGCTGACCGCGCGGCACGCTCTCGATCGAGCCGCGCAGGATTTCCGCCTGGTAGGCGGCGGTGTTCAGCGTGAAGGTAAAGAGGGCGCAGTTCCAGGCCTCGCGGAAGAACCACCAGAGGCCGACGGATTCGAGCTGCGGGCGGAAACTGCCGAGGCCGTAGTAGATCAGGAAGAGCTGGGCGATCAGCGGCGTGCCGCGGAAGAAGTAGACGTAGCCATAGGCAAGCCAAGACCAGATCTTGTTCTTCGACATGCGGCCGAGCGCGACCGGCAGCGACAGGAGGGCGCCGAGCACCACCGAGCAGGCGACCAGCATCAAGGTGACGCCAAGACCCGACAGGAAGCTCGGACCGTATTTGGCGAATTTCGCCGGATCCCAGCCGTTGACGACAGTCAGGAAGACGCCGACGCCGAGGGCGAGCCAGATGCCGAGCGTTACGCTGCCGACGAAGCGCGCCAGGGTGTAAGGCTTGGGCGGCGCCGGTGGCGGCGCTTGCGGCGGGATCATCGTTTCGACGAAGCTCATCGACCCATCTCCGCGCGTTTGGTCCAGCGTTCAAGGTTCGAGAATATGATCGACGAAACCATGGCCAGCACCAAGAAGAGAATGCAGGCCATGCCGAAGAACTCGAAGGCCTGCTTGGTGACGCGGGCGGCAATGCCGGTCTGGCGCAGGATGTCGGGCAGACCGACGACCGAGACCAGAGCCGTATCCTTGAGCAGCGCCATCCAGAGATTGCCGAGGCCCGGCAAGGCGATGCGCACGAGCTGCGGCAGGATGATCAGCCGCATGGTGCGGCCGCGATGGAGCCCGAGTGCCGCACCCGCCTCGTACTGGCCATGCGGGATCGCCTTGAAGGCCGACAGCAGAACCTCGGAGCAATAGGCCGAGAAGACCACGCCAAGCGCGATCATGCCGGCAAAGAAGGCGTTGATCTCGACCGGCCCTTCGTAGCCGAACGATGCCAGAAGCTGCTGCACCAGAATCTGCAGGCCGTAGTAGACGATGAACAGCGTCAACAGTTCCGGCAGACCGCGGAAGATGGTGGTGTAGATGTTCGATGCCAGGCGGACCGTGCGCTCTTCTGACTGTTTGCCGAGTGCAACGAAGAAGCCGATCAGAAGGCCGACCGGCAAGGTCGCGATGGCAAGGCTTGCGGTGACAACGAAGCCGTAGGCGATCTCGTCGCCCCAGCCGGCGTCGCCGCAGGCAAGGAGCGTACCGGGTGCCAGCCAGCGAAAGACGCCGACAGGGCCGCACAATGGATCCACGATGGAGCCGATCCAGGCTAGGATCGAGTAGAAGCCGGTAAACAACCCGCTCATGTCAGAGAATTCCCCTTTGCGCTGTTCTTATGGATATGGATCGCGCTTATGTTTTAGTTTCTTGTCAAACAAAAACGGCGGAAGGGCAAGCCATCCGCCGTTGCATTTTTTTCATCAACCAACGTTTTTCCGGCATGATTCACTAGGAAAACAGGCCGGAAGCCGTCGATCAGCTGCCATAAACGTCGAACGGGAAGTACTTTTCGTTGATTTCCTTGTACTTGCCGTTGGCGCGGATGGCTTCGATCGCCTTGTTGAACTTCTCGCGCAGCGCGTCATCGCCCTTGCGCACCGCGATGCCGGCGCCTTCGCCGTTGATGACAGGATCAACCGGCAGCGTGCCGAGCAGCTTGCAGCATGCGCCGTCAGCCGACTTCAGCCACTCGGAAAGAACGACGACGTCGTCGATCACCGCGTCGATGCGGCCGTTGACGATGTCGAGCTTGTACTCTTCAGCGGTCGGATAGAGCTTGATGTCCGCTTCCTTCATATGCGCTTCGGCATAGTTGGAGTGGGTGGTCGAGCCCTGAGCACCAAGCGACTTGCCGGCAAGTGCTGCCTCGGTTGCTTCGGTGATCGGCGAATCCTTCGGCACCACGATCGCCGGCGGCGTGTTGTAGTACTTGTTGGTGAAGTCGACCTTTTCCTTGCGCTCGGCAGTGATCGACATGGAGGCGATGATTGCATCGAACTTCTTGGCGATTAGTGCCGGAATGATGCCGTCCCAGTCCTGCGTCACGAACGTGCATTCGACCTTCATCTCGACGCAGAGGGCCTTGGCGATGTCGACGTCGAAGCCGGTCAGCGTGCCGTCTGATTCGAGATTGTTGAAGGGCGGGTAGGCGCCTTCCGTGCCGATAACGACCTTTTCGCCATCTGCCATGGCAGAGCCAGCCATGAGCACGAAAACGGCAGCCGATGCGGCGGCTGCCAGCCGTCTGGAAATACGCATGATAGTCCTCTCTGTTGGCCGACATCCGGTTTCTTGTTCTTCACGGATGCCTATCTTGACCGGGGCGCTTGCCACCGGTTGAGGCGATATTCGTACTGTTTTCCCGCAAAAATCAACTGGAAAGCGACAACGCTCGCCGGGAAAAGAATTTCGACCGGAGATTGCACTGGCCATGATCCAAGCGAACATGAACGGTGCGTTCAGGGGCGGTTAATCTTGCTTTGGTTAGCCCTATTACGGGAACCGATCTGAGGTGCGGGCGTTGGGTTGGCGGCTCGTTTGGCCGGCAACACAAAAAAGCCGGAAGCTTGGATCAAGGCCCTTGAGAATTCACGCCTACCCCCTGTTGCCGAACTGGCTGTCCGGTGGGTAACAGTGGCAGGTAAGGGACCTCCCAGGACGAGGAAGGAAGACTATGTCGATTCGATCCAGACTATTCGCAACCGTGGCGCTACCGGTGCTCTCGGTGTCGCTTGCGGTGCAACCAGCCCTTGCCGACAGCCTGATGAAGCCGTTCGAAGTGGCGCAGGAAGGAAGCGGGCAGCCATCGGAAGAAGAGCTTCTGCTGCAGCAGCGCCAGGCGGAAGAGCAGCAGCGCGCAGCGGAAGAACAACAGCGGGCCGCTGAGGAGCAGCAGCGTGCGGCGGAAGCCGAAGCGCAGCGCCAGCAACAGGAACAGCAGGCCGCCGAACAGCAGAAGGCCGCCGAAGAGGAGGCTGCCCGCCAGGCGGCCGAGCAGCAGCGCGCTGCCGAGGAAGAGGCCGCACGCCAGGCCGCCGAGCAGGAGAAGGCTGCCGAAGCGCAGCGAGCTGCGGAAGAGGAAGCCGCGCGGAAACAGCAGGAACAGCAAGCGGCTGAGCAGCAGAAGGCGGCTGAAGAAGAAGCCGCACGCCAGGCCGCCGAGCAGGAAAAGGCTGCCGAAGCCCAGAAGGCTGCCGAAGAGGAGGCGGCCCGTCAGGCGGCAGAACAACAGAAGGCCGCCGAACAGCAGAAGGCGGCCGAAGACGAAGCTGCGCGCCAGGCTGCCGAACAGGAAAAGGCCGCCGAAGCCCAGAAGGCCGCCGACGAGCAGAAGGCTGCCGAAGGCGAAGCCCAGCAGAAGGCCGCGGACGAGCAGAAGGCTGCGGACGAAGCCGCCCGCCAGGCGGCCGAGCAGCAGAAGGCCGCCGAGGAAGAAGCCAAGCGCCAGGCCGATGAAGCCAAGAAGGCCCAGCAGGGCGAGTGCGTCGTGCCGGAAGGCCAGGATGCATCCACCGCTTGCCCGCCGGCTGGTGGCGAAGCGACGACCGGTCAGCCGCCGGCGACCGAAGGCCAGAACGCCGGTGAACAGCCGCCTGCAACCGACGGGCAGAATGCCGGCGAAGCCGTAGCACCCGCCGTCGAGCCTCAAACCGAGCCGCAGACAGGCGAGGGACAGCCGGCTCCGGGCACCGAGCAGCCGGCGACGGCTGAGCAGCAGCCTCAGGTCCAGCCAGTACCGGAGGTGGTCGACACCCGCACCGAGGAAGAAAAGCAGAAGATCGCCGAAGATCCCGCGGCGTCAGACGAAACTGTCGTTCTGCCGGTTGAAAACGGCGCTGCCGTTCTCGACAGCGACAAGGACGCCGACAATGCCGGCGGCAACAAGTCGCGCGAAGACCGACAGAAGCAGCGCGAAGAACTGCGTGCGCAGGAAGAAGCCGCTCCGGCGCCGACCGATGACGCCTCTTCGCAGGCGCAGATACCGGCAGAGATTCAGGCTGACTTGCCTCAGAAGATCGAAGCGAACCTGAACGAGAAGGGCACGCGCGTCGAGGAAGTGCCGGTATTCGCCGTTCCCGAGACGACCAACATCGTCAACAACACCATTGTCAACAACACGGTGATCAACAACAACACGACCGTCAACAACGTGACGAACAACGTCACCAATGTGGAGGTGGTGCAGGAGATTGACAACCGCGTCATCCTCGGCGTTGGCGACCAGATCTTCGTTCGCGGCGACGATCGTCCACGCCTTCGCCGCGATGCGGAAGAGACCTTCTACGACGAGCTGCCGCGTGGCCGCACCCGCGAAACCATCGTTCGTCCCGGCGGCTACCGGATCGTCACGGTCTACAACCGCTATGGCGACATCCTGCAGCGCTCGCGTGTCGACCGTGATGGCAACGAGTACCTGATGATCTACGCGCCTGAGCGCGACGAAGGTCCGCGTCCGGCGATCATCGACGTCGGCTACGAGCTGCCGCCGATGCGCCTGCGCATCCCGGTTCGCGAATACATCGCCGATGTTTCCGAAGATCCGGACCGTGACTACTACGACTTCCTGGCCGAACCGCCGGTGGAGCGCGTAGAGCGCGTCTATACGATCGACGAAGTGCGGCACTCCGCGCGTCTGCGCGACAAGGTTCGCCGCATCGACCTCGACACCATCACCTTCCCGACGGGCAGTGCCGAAGTGTCGATGTCGCAGGCAAAGACCATGCGCAGCGTTGCCGCCGCCATGGAGAAGGTGCTGGCCAAGGATCCGGGTGAAACCTTCTTCATCGAAGGTCATACCGACGCTGTCGGCTCCGACCGCTCGAACCTGGTGCTTTCCGACCAGCGCGCCGAATCGGTCGCCTCGCTTCTGACCGAGGTCTACGGCATTCCTGCCGAAAACCTGGTGACGCAGGGCTATGGCGAGCGCTTCCTCAAGGTTCGCACCGAGGTCGCCGAGCAGCAGAACCGCCGCGTTACCATTCGCCGCGTGACGCCGCTGGTTCGCCCGGTCGCCCAGCGCTGATCAAAGCGCGGGCACAGTCGCCCGCGCAAATCTTCGGAAACCCGCCCGTCACAGGGCGGGTTTCTGCCGTTTCCATTCTTCTTCTTCATTCCGGATTGCCATGAAAACCGCTGCTCTTCTCATTGCCTCCCTTGCCCTGTTTGCCCAGTCCGCCACTGCGGCGCCGGCACTCGTCGAACCGGACCTGCGGCTTCCGAGCAATCCTTTGGGCAGGGACCAACCTCCGCGCGTGGCGTTGACGCTTGACGCCTGCAGCGGCGCAACCGACATGCGCATCCTCGGAACCCTGATCGAGAACCGCATTCCGGCGACGATCTTTGTGACGGCGCGCTGGTTGAAGCGCAACGGGCTGGTGGTCGAGATGATGAAGGCGCACCCGGACCTGTTCGAGATCGAGGATCATGGCGCCATGCATGTGCCGCCGATCGACATCAAGGTCTCTGTCTATGGGTTGGCTGCGGCAGGCTCGAGCGCTGCCGTTGCGGCCGAGGTCGACGGTGGCGCGGCCGCAATCAAGGCGCATGGCCTTGCCGCACCACGCTGGTTCCGCGGCGCGACGGCGAAATACACCCACACCTCGATGAGCCAGATCCGCGAAATGGGCTACCGCATCGCCGGCTATTCCGTAAATGGCGACGGCGGGTCGCTGCTCGGGGCGGCCATGGCAGAGAAGCGCATCCGCAACGCCCGGGACGGCGACGTCATCATCGCCCATATCAACCAGCCGACGCACGCCGCCGGCGCCGGCGTCGCTCGCGGTATTCTCGACTTAAAGGCAAAAGGCTACAGCTTCGTCCGCCTCAACGATATTCCCGATGAAATGACAGTCGGCGCCACCAACTGACTCTGTTCGACCGCGTGTCGTGACTTCGCGCGGGTAAGCCCTGCGTTTCGCTTGCTCAGCAATGACATGACGGCGTTAACGAGCGCCGCTGTTGCTTTGCAAGCCGGTCACGCGCTCGACAAAATCGGCAATCGTATTCGTGTCGTCGAGATCGAACACGGGCAGATCCGTGTCCGTAACCGGGTGATCGGCGGCAATGGCGCAGATATGCGGATCGGTCGGAGCCAGAGGTTCGCGGTTGGCCGATTCCAGCCGACGGGACTCGATCTTCGGGATCGGCTCGCGCTTGTAGCCTTCGACCAGAACCAGATCGCACGGGGCGAGCCGGGCGATGATTTCCTCGAAACTCGGTTCCGGCCCGCCGCGCAGTTCATGCATGATCGCGAAGCGCGTGCCTGACACGATCGTGACTTCGTGGGCGCCTGCCTCCCGGTGGCGGTAGCTGTCGGCGCCCACCTTGTCGATGTCGAAGTCATGATGAGCGTGCTTGACGGTCGAGACGACGAAGCCGCGCCGTGTCAGTTCGCTGACAAGCCGGACCATAAGCCCGGTCTTGCCGGAATTCTTCCAGCCGGCGATGCCGAAGATTTTCGTCGCAGTCATGCGCTGTTCTCCCCGAGAATGCGAAGCCATTCCTCTGCCCGCAGCAGATCGTCTGGTGTGTTGACGTTGAAGAAGGGGTCGAACAATCCACTGGCTGTGGTGGTCATCGGAAAATCGACCGTGACCGATGGATGGCGCTCGATGAAGGCGCGCACGCGGCGTTTTGGGTCGGTTGTGATCCAGTGTTCTAGGTCATCGGCGAGCGCGACCGGCCATAGGGCAAAAAGCGGATGCAGGGCGTCATCGGATAACGCAACGGCAATCTGCTCGCGCTGCGTCATCGCATCGGTCAGGCGTTGGGCGAGGTCGTGCGGGAAGAAGGGCGTATCGGTGGGCACGACGAGGACATGCGTTGCTGCCGGCGTGATGGCGGCCGTGTGGCGCATGGCGGTCAATACACCGGCGAGTGGGCCAAGAAAGCCGGGCACGGTATCGGCGATGACAGGATGCCCCACGATCGTCTTCTGCTCGGCTGCGCCGTTGAGGTTGATGGCGATGCTTGCGACCTGTGGCCGGAGCCTGTCGATAATCCGCGATAGCATCGTCTTTCCGCCGAGGCTCAATCCGGACTTCGCATGACCCATCCGGCGTGAAAGCCCGCCGGCAAGGATCACGGCCGGCCACGGTGGGTGTCTCGCATCTGGTGTCTTGACTGTTGGCATCGGGCTTTCGTTGTTCCTATTCGAGCGGTCCGGTCAGCGAGCTTTGGGCTATCGGCTTCTTGCCGCGCCGGCTCTCGCGATAGAAGGTGTAGAGGCCGGAACCGATGATCACGGCAACACCAAGCAGCATCCATGCATCCGGCTTCTCCGAGAAGAAGAAAATGCCGATCGTGATCGCAAACAGCAGGCTGGTGTAGCGAAAGGGCGCGATAACGGAGATATCGCCACCGCGCATGGCAAGCACGATCGTCTGGTATCCGACCATCAGAAGCAGGCTTGCGGCAGCGATGTGGGTCAGCGTGGTCGAGGACATCGACTGCCATCCGCCAAGCGGTACGATCATTGCGGCACCGACCAGGGTCGTCACGAGCGCCGTCGTCACCGTGATGTAGAGCGAGGGGATGTCGTGGTCGATGCGGCGGGTGCAAAGATCGCGCGTGGCTGTGCAGAAGACACAGGCAACGACCGTGAGTGCGGCCGGTGTAAAACCTTCCGGCCCCGGGCGAAGGACGATCAGCACGCCGATGAAGCCGACGAAGATGGCGGTCCAGCGCCGCCAGCCGACCGGCTCGCCGAGGAATACGGCGGCGCCGAGCGTCACGGCCAGCGGCAGCGCCTGCATGATCGCGGATGCATTGGCGAGCGGAATCTGTCCGAGCGCCGAGATGTAGGTGATGGACGCCAGCGCCTCCATGATGATGCGCAGGATGATGACCGGCTTCATCATGGTGCGAAGCGGACGAAATGCCCGGAAATGCCGGGCGATGACGATCACCATCAAGGTGGTCAGCAGCCCGCGCACGAACAGGATTTGGCCGACATTCATCGCCCCGGTCACCGATTTCACCAAGGCGTCGTTGCAGGAGAAGGCGACCATCGCCAGGCACATGAAGACGATGCCGCGGAAATTGCTGGAGGATTGCATGCGGGCTGTCCTGCGGCGCCGGATCGGGCGGAAACCTGACGGCGGATGGGAAGGCGAATCCGTTGCCGGATCTCGCATACCGTTTAAGCATCGGCCGCCATTTTGTGCAAACACCAACCCGCCGACGGCGGATTTTTCTTCCAGCGCAAGTAGAATTTTCGGGCAATGGCGAGATCAACCCGGACGAAGACTGTCCGCCGTGCAGAAAATGCGTTCTCCCGAACCGGTTTCTATTCGCGGAATCTTAAGTTTCACTGCCTATCGTCATCGATGATTCCGCTTCCAATCGCATGACGCGATCGGTGGATGGCGTGCGCCGGAACCTTGGCGGCGCGTCATTCCAGAGATGTCGGTCGGGGCCTGGGAGGTGCTTCCGCCGATATTTCACCCGTGCTTCCAGCAAGAAGAAGCCACCGCGCGGACATGTCTCACATAAGAATAATCTGGGGTCCGCAATGTCTTTCATCGATCGTCTATTACAGCGACTGCGAATCGTCACGAAGGTTCTGCTCTTCGTGGTTCCTCTGGTGGCTCTGATCGCGGGTATCGGCCTCATCGGCTTCTTCACGGCGCGAACGCTGAACGGCCACATGACCGTGACGCGCGAAACCATCAACAATCTCTCGGATTTCCAGGCGCTGCGCAGCGCGCTCCAGAGTTTTGCCGATGCGCCGAGCGAAGAAACGCGAGGGGCGCTCAGCGCCCAGATCGACGAACAGGAAAGCGGCGTCCGTTCGCTTGACGGCTTACTGACGCGCGAGGCTGACAAGTCAGAGATCGCCTCCGTGCTGTCGCTCGGTGAAGCCATGCGCGCCCAGACCGAAAAGCTCTGGTCGATCAAGGTCGAACAGGATCAGGTGACGGCTTCGCTCGAGGCGGCGCTGACAGACATGACGACGCAGGGCAACAGCGCCTACAAACAGATCGACATCATCCGCAAGGAATCGGGTGAGAAGGAAGCGTTTGCCAAGGCGCTGCTGTTCGATGCCGCCGCCTATCAGGGGATCGCCGAGCGGATCAAGAAATTCCGCCTACCGGTGACGATGGCGGCGAACGCCGACGCCAAGATCGATCAGGCGGGCAAGTTGCTGCCGCACCTCATCAAGCAGATCGAGGACGCCGAGACGATCGCTTCCGAAAAGGTTCAAAAGCCGATTGCCGAGCTGAAGGATTTGGCGCTGAAGGTCCAGGCGATCCTTGCCGGCGCTGAAGACAGCGAGACCAAGAAGAACGCGTTGGTGCCGATCCTCAGCAAGTTCTCGAAATACGAGGCCGACTTCGCCAAGGAAGCGGCCAAGAACTCCGACACAGCCGCCAAGCGTTTCGTCGGCATGGACAGCGAGATCTCGCAGTTGAAGACGCTGATCGCGCTGATGGGCGATACCTTCAAGGGGCTAGACAGCACGCGGCTGCATATCAGCGAGCTACACCGCAAGCTCGACGCGGAAGGCCGCGATCTGGTGCTGGCCGATATTCAGGCCGTTCGTGACAGCGCGGCGAAACTGTCGGAGCTTGGTGGCAAGAATGCCGCGCTGCGTGACCTGCCGGCCAAGCTCAAGCCGTCGCTCGACAACATCGACAAGGGCACGGCCGCGCTGATCGACGTCGGCGGGCGCTGGCAGGAAGCCAAGACCGCGGCCTCGACACTGGTTGCCGGTGCGAGTGCGACGCTGGAAAGCTTCGTCAGCAGCGCCCAGGAAGCCGGCAAGGTCGACAGCCAGCGTTCGGCTGACATGTCGATCGTGGCGATGGTGGCCGGAACGCTGCTTGCAATCGTCGGCGGCCTGATGCTGGTCGAGACCCTGCGCGGCCCGTTGAAGCGCGTGACCGAGACGATGACCCGGCTTGCCAACGGCGATCTCGACGTGGCGATCGAAGGCCGCAACCGCGGCGACGAGATCGGCGACATGGTGCGTTCTGTAGCGGTGTTCCGCGACAACGCGGTCGAAAACGTCCGGTTGGGACGCGAGGCGGAGGCCGCCCGTACGTTATCGGCGGAAGACGAAGCCCGCCGCGCCGAAGAGCGTGCCAGGATCGAGGCCGAACAGATGCAGGCGCTTAACGCGCTTTCTGACGTGCTGGCGGAGCTTGCCGCCGGCAATCTCGAAGAAGGCATGGCGGAAGACCTGCCGGCCGACTACGTGATCATGGCGCGCACCTACAACAACGCTGTCGAGGCACTGCGCGCCACGCTCAGCGATGTGCGTACTGGCGCGGCGGACGGAGCAGCAGGCGGCCGCGCTCGAGGAAAGCTCGCGCGCCTTGCGCCAGCTGACAGAGATCGTTCGCTCGACGGCCGAAAGCGCCCGCAAGACCACTGTCTCGGTCGACGAGACCAATTCCTACGCCAAGCATTCTGGCCAGGTCGTCGCCAAGGCGATCGACGCCATGGCGGAGATCAACCGCTCGTCCGAGAAGATCAGCACGATCATCAGCGTCGTCGACGAGATCGCCTTCCAGACCAACCTTCTGGCGCTCAATGCCGGCGTCGAGGCGGCGCGGGCGGGCGAGGCGGGTCGCGGCTTTGCCGTGGTCGCGCAGGAGGTACGGGAGCTCGCCCAGCGTTGTGCTGGTGCTGCGCGTGAGATTAAGGGGTTGATTTCCGACAGTTCGGCGCAGGTCAGAAGCGGCGTGGCGCTGGTGAAGGAAACCGGCGACGCGCTTGCAGTGATCAACGACCACATCGGCACCATCCATCAGCTCGTCAGCAACATCGAGGCCGCCGCCGCCGACCAATATACGGGGCTCAACGAGGTCAACTCGGCGGTGCACGAGGTCGAGCTGCTCACCCAGCAGAATGCGGCCATGGTGGAGGAAAACACCGCCGAGATCCACGGCCTGCGCCGGCAGGTCGAGGCGCTCAACGAAAAGATCGAGCGTTTCAAGACCGGTACCTCGACGGTCGCGAGCCAGGCCTATGGCCGTGGCTATGGATCGAACTACGCGGCTTGAGCGAGCCGGCGGGCGGCATCTGCCGGCTGCCCCTCACCCTAATCCTCTCCCCGCAGACGGGGAGAGGGCACGTGCCACGCGACAGGTTTTCGACTGCTTCGGCTCGTTTACGGCGCCATTCCCAACATGTCGATCGCGCATCCTTGCCCGACTCACTTCGTAGCGGTTGACCTTTGTCCGGCCCGCCGCGCAGGCTCAAGGCTCAAGGGAGGCGAGAGCGCTGCCACGCGTGCTCTTCTCCCCGCTGGCGGGGAGAAGAGGGCGGATCAGCCGCCGGTGACGCTCATGTGGCGGGCAACGGCCGGGCGGTTGTGCTCACGATCGATGATGAAGTCGTGGCCCTTCGGCTTGCGGCCGATTGCCTCGTCGATCACCTGGCCGAGATACACGTCGTCGTCCGAGGCCCGCAGTGCTGTGCGCAGGTCGGCGGCGTCATTCTGGCCGAGGCACATGTAAAGCGTGCCGGTGCAGGTCAGCCGGACGCGATTGCAGCTTTCGCAGAAATTATGGGTCATCGGCGTGATGAGGCCGAGCCGGCCGCCGGTTTCGGCGACCTCGACATAACGGGCCGGTCCGCCGGTCTTGTAGGCGATGTCGGACAGCGTGAACTGCTGCTCAAGCTGCCGGCGCATTTCCGACAGCGGCATGTAGTGATCGGTGCGATCTTCCTCGATCTCGCCCATCGGCATGGTTTCGATCAATGTCAGGTCCATGTCGCGACCGTGCGCCCAGCGCATCAGGTCGGGGATCTCGGCGTCGTTGAAGCCTTTCAGCGCAACGGCATTGATCTTGACCTTGATGCCGGCGGCTTGGGCCGCGTCGATGCCTTCGATGACCTTGCCGAGATCGCCCCAGCGGGTGATCTGGTGGAATTTCGCGGGATCGAGCGTGTCGAGCGAGACGTTGATGCGGCGCACGCCGCAATCGGCCAGTTCCGCGGCGTGTTTCGCAAGTTGCGAACCGTTGGTCGTCAGCGTCAGCTCATCAAGGCGCCCGGCCTCGATCTCGCGGCCGAGTTCGCGCACCAGAAACATGATGTTCTTGCGTACCAGCGGTTCGCCGCCGGTCAACCGCAGCTTGCGCACACCCTTGGCGATAAAGGCGGAACAGAGCCGGTGAAGTTCTTCCAGCGTCAGAAGATCCTTCTTCGGCAGGAAGGTCATGTGTTCCGCCATGCAATAGGTGCAGCGGAAATCGCAACGATCGGTAACGGACACGCGCAGATAGGTGATCGCCCGGCCGAACGGATCGATCATCGGGGCGGTTCTGTCCTCAAGCGGCCTTGCGCCGGCTTTCACTATCGCTGCTGTGTTCAAATGTCTTTCTCCCAGCCCCTTCAATGTCGCCAGCAAACGTGGTCGCGTCAAGGCGCATCCTGTCGCAAAGTGTTGATTGGAAAAGCCGGGTAATTCTCCACGGGCGATTCTTCAGTTAAGCGTGAGCTTGAAAACAGGAGCAGACATCATGAGCGAAATCTGGCCGACGGAACTGCGTGTATCGAAAGATCGCCACCGCCTCGTCGTCGCCTTCAATGACGGCGCAACCTTCGACCTTTCGGCGGAGATGATGCGGGTGCTTTCGCCGTCTGCCGAGGTGCAGGGGCATGGACCGGGTCAGCGGGTGACCGTGCCGGGCAAGCGCAACGTCCAGATCATCTCGGTGCAGCCGACCGGAAACTACGCCGTGCGGATCGGCTTCGACGATTTTCACGATACCGGCATCTTTACCTGGACCTATCTCCGCGAGCTGGGCGAGAAGGGCGAGGAGCTTTTTGCGGCTTACGAGCAGGAACTCGCCGACAAGGGCATGTCGCGCGACAAGACCGAAAAGCCACGCTGAACCATCTGAAAAGGAGAGGGTCTATTGGCCGAAGCATCTGATGCGAATGACCTGATGCAGGTGGTCGTGCTGTTGACCGCCGGTGTCGTTGCCGTGCCGCTGTTCAAGCGCATCGGGCTCGGGTCGGTGCTCGGCTATCTCATTGCTGGATTGGTGATCGGCCCGTTCGGCCTGCGCTTCTTCACCGAGCCGCAGGCGATCCTCCATGTGGCCGAACTCGGCGTCGTGATGTTCCTGTTCATCATCGGGCTGGAAATGCAGCCGTCGAAGCTCTGGAGCATGCGCAAGGATATCTTTGGCCTTGGCGCGGCACAGGTGCTCGCCTGCATTGCCGGCCTGACCGGTGTCGGGTTAGAGCTCGGCTTTGCGCCCATTCCCTCCTTCATCGCCGGCACCGGCTTCGTGCTGACCTCGACGGCGATCGTCATGCAGATGCTGCAGGAGCGAAACGAGATTTCGACGCTGAAGGGCCAGCGCATGATCGCGATCCTCCTGTTCGAGGATCTGGCAATCGTGCCGCTGCTGGTGCTCGTGACCCTGCTTGGCAGCAGCGGGGCTGCGAGCGAGCCGTCGGAGCGCTGGATGGCGATCGGCATTGCTTTTGCAGCGCTTGTGGCGCTGGTGATCGCCGGTCGTTACCTGTTGAACCCGCTGTTCCGGCTGTTGGCAGCCGCGGGCGCACGCGAGGTGATGACCGCAGCGGCGCTGCTTGTGGTCCTCGGTTCGGCGCTGGCGATGCAGCAGAGCGGCCTGTCGATGGCGATGGGTGCCTTCCTTGCCGGCGTGCTGCTTTCTGAGTCTGCATTCCGCCACCAGCTCGAAGCCGATATCGAGCCGTTTCGCGGCATCCTGCTCGGCCTGTTCTTCCTTGGTGCCGGCATGGCGATCGACCTGTCGGTGATCGCCGCCAACTGGCAGGTCGTTGTGATTTCCGTGCTCGCCTATATGGCGCTGAAGGGCGTGCTGATCTATGCGGTCGCGCGGCTGCTGCGTGCCTGCCACAGCGAAAGTCTGGAGCGGGCGGTGCTGATGGCGCAGGGCGGCGAATTCGCCTTCGTGCTCTATGCCGCCGCCGTCTCGGCCGGCATCATCGATGCCGAAGCCAATGCGACGCTAACGGCGACGATCATCCTGTCGATGATGCTGACCCCGATCGCAATCTTCATCCATGGCCGTCTCGCCAAACCCGAGCCGCCGAAGACTGACGATCTGGAAGTGCCTGAGAATGTCGAAGGCACGGTGCTGATGATCGGCTTCGGCCGTTTCGGCCAGATCGTCAGCCAGCCGTTGCTGGCGCGCGGTTACAAGCTCTCGCTGATCGACAAGGATGCGGACTTCGTGCGCGACGCTTCGAACTTCGGCTTCCGGTCTTTTACGGCGATGGATCCCGCAGCGATATCCTGCACGCGGCAGGCGCAGCCACCGCAAGGGCAATCCTCATCTGCGTCGACGACAAGGCGGCGGCGATCAAGATCGCCCACACCGCCAAGGAGGAGTTTCCGCTGGTGCCCGTGCTGGCGCGCGCGTTCGACCGCGGTCATGCCATCGACCTCCTGCACGCCGGGGTGGACTTCGAGATCCGCGAGACGTTCGAATCGGCGCTCGCTTTTGGCACTGAAGTGCTGAATGTTCTGGGCGAGGATGCTGAAACAGCTGCGGATGTGATCGAAGAGTTCCGCGACCTCGACAAGGAGCGCTTTGCGCTCGAAACCATCGGCGGCATCTATGCCGGGCGACAGCTGATCCGAGGCAACGCGCAGCCGTCCGACATTATCGCCTCGCGAACCGCGCGCGAGCGGGCGGAAGCGGAAGCCCGCGAGGCACAGGAAGGCTCAGCCAGCTAAAGACTGGCTCGTGCCCGGTCCGGCAGTCAGGCGAGTTCGTTCTCGTCCCTGAGCAGAACGGCGATGAGCCGCTCCATGGATTGTGCCACGACCATGCAGTCCTCGAGCGGTGCGCCCTCCATCGACTTTTCGATGAGGCCGGTCTGAACCTCCATGGCCTCTTCCGTCAGCGTGCGCCCGGTGGGTGTCAGCGACAGCCGAAGCACGCGCTTGTCCTTGTCGTCGCCGCGGCGCTCGATCAGCCCGCGTTTTTCCAGCTGCGGCAGCAGCATGCTCATGTTGGACCGCCCCACCAGCAGCTTGCGGGCAAGCTCCTGCTGCGAGATCCCGTCAAAGCGATAGAGGTTGATCAGGATGTCGAGATGAGGCGGCTTGATGTCGAGATGCGCGAGCGAGCGCGTCATCGTCTGCTGCATCAACTGACAGGCGCGCGCGACTGCAATCCAGCTACGAAAACGCGGGTGGTCCCAGGGGAAATGATGCTGTTCGTTCATCACTTGCTTTTTGTTCATCGTTGTACAATAATGTTCAGCATTGAACATATCAAGAGATTCTCACTATGGCATCCTTTGCGATCAAGGTCATCCGCCATGCGCTTGCCGGCGTGTCGGTCATTTCTCCCGAGGCCGCCGGCCGGCTCGCCTTCAAACTGTTCAGTGTTACGCCCGGCCGCAAGCCGAAGAGCGCCAAGGAACGCGCGGCCCTTGCCGCTGCCGTCCCGGTGATCGCCAAGGGCGAGCCGGTGACGCTTTCCTATGCCGGCGGGTGGGTCCTAGCACGGCATTTCGCGAGCCCGCGCAATGCCGCCAACGCCAAGCGCGTGCTGCTGGTTCACGGCTGGGGATCGCGCAGCGATTATCTCGCCACCATGATCGAAGGGCTGGTTGCCAGCGGAGCCGAGGTGGTAACACTTGACTGGCCCGGGCATGGCGCCTCGCCGGGGCGGACGCTGACGATGCCGGCCGCCGTCAGGGCGATCGATGCCGCCTGGCGGCATTTCGGGGGCTTTGACGTCAGCGTCGGCCATTCCTTCGGAGGCGCCAGCCTTGCCTGTGCGGCCGGTGGTCTCGTTTGCGACGTGCCTAGTCATGTCGCAAAAAAGCTTGTCCTGATCGGTGCACCGAGCGAGATGACCTGGCTTTTCAAGGGCTTCGGAAAAGTTCTTCGCCTTTCACCCAAAACCCAGGGCGCCTTCGAAGGCGTCGTCGAACGCCTGTCCGGCCGCCGGCTGGAGGATTTCGATGCGGCCAGGATCCTTGAGGTGCGGGCCGTTCCGACATTGATCATCCATGCGGAAGATGACAAGGAGGTTTCGGCCGACCATGCGCGCCGCTATGCGGCGGCCGGACCCAATGTCGAGCTTCACTGGGCGAATGGCTACGGCCATCGCCGCATCGTATCGGCAAGCCCGGTGATCGACAGGATCAATGCTTTCGTCCATGCCGAGGATCGAAAGGCTGCTGCCTGACCGAAGGCTGGTCGCGCATCCGCGTTCTCGCGTCCGATACGGCTTCGGAAGATTTCGCTGATGCCGTCATATGCCCGTCATGCTATCCGTCGAAAGGATCACTTCGACCGCGGTGTTACCGTCTTTCGCGAGGCGAGCGCCGCTGCTGATATTGAGTTGGCTGCATGAAGCCGGATAACGGTTTGGGCATCATGCATTTGCGGGAGGACGGCATGTCGATCATCACCTCGGTCGAGGAATTGAACGCGCTTTACGGCGGCGTCAGCGAGGCATCGGTGGCAAAGGTCACCAAAGTGCTGACCGCAGAGTACCGGCAGATGATCGAGGCATCTCCCTTTGCCGCACTTGCGACCGTAGGTCCCGAAGGGCTCGACTGTTCTCCGCGCGGCGACGACGAATGCGTTGTCCGGGTCGCCGACGACAAGACGGTTCTGATGCCCGACTGGCGCGGCAACAACCGCGTCGATTCGCTCGCCAACATCGTGCGCGACCCGCGCGTGGCGCTGATGTTCCTGGTGCCTGGATCCAACACCACCATGCGCATCAACGGCACCGCCGTTGTCAGCATCGATCCGGCGCTGACTGACTCCTTCGAGATCGATGGCAGGAACCCGCGCAGCGTCCTCGTCGTCACCATCGGCGAGGTCTATTTCCAGTGCGCCCGCGCCTTGATGCGATCGCAGATCTGGAATCCTGAGCGCTTCATCGATCCCGCGACGCTTCCGACGCCCGGTGCGTTGCTGAAGGCCGCCAAGGCCGATTTCGATCGGGATACCTATGACCGCGAATGGCCGGAGCGCGCAGCCCAGACCATGTGGTAGGCTGAACGGCCGAGCGGGTTTGCGAACGACCGCGGAGCCGACGCAAGCCAGAGATGGAAACGTGATGCGACGTGGATCTATAAGCGCGTGTCTTGGTGCCGCCGTTCTACTTGTCTCGGCCTGTGTCAGCAGAGGCTTGGCGGCCGAGCCGACGCTCAGCGAAAAGCTCGAACTGCTCGCCAGGGCCTATCCGGAGGCGGTCGCCGAGGTCGGCCAAGACACGCTGACCCTGCGCGATGGCGGCCCGGCGCTGCCGATCGATGATGGCAGGCAGAAGAGCCACGCCGAAAAGCTCGCATCCGGCGATATCGAGGACAGTCTTTCGCAGATCTATCCGCTTGGTCCCTGTGCCAAGCCGCCGGGTGTGGATTTCGATCCGGGCCGCATCCGCAGCGAAGCCTTGATGAAACGTCTTTATGGGGGCAGTGCTGCGGGCGTCAGGCGCGATCTTGTCGTGGTTGACTGGTTCGGCGAGCGCCTGAGCGTCACCAGCAGGCACGGTGTGGCCAAGGCGTTGCAGGCGGTCGGGCGCGAGCTTGCCTCACGACCAAAGCTGAAGCGGTATCTCGTGCCCAGTGCCGGGACCTTCAACTGGCGCAACATTGCCGGCGCGCACACGCTCTCGGTGCACAGTTTTGGCGCGGCGATCGATCTCAACACCGGCTTTGCCGACTACTGGCGCTGGGCGGGCGGAGGCAAGAGCGGCGCGGCGCCCTACCGCAACCGCTATCCGCTGGAGATCGTCGAGGTCTTCGAGAAGCATGGTTTCATCTGGGGCGGCCGCTGGTATCATTTCGACACCATGCATTTCGAGTACCGGCCGGAACTGATCGCCATTGCAAGACAGGCGGGTGCCTCCGCCTGTCGATAGGCTGAGTGTGGACGCCTTGCCTTGACTGGTCGGTCAGTCGCGAACGACCACAGTCGTGCCGAGCTGGACATTGGCATAAAGGTGCTCGACATCCTCGTTGGCCATGCGGATGCAGCCTGATGACATCGCCTTGCCGATCGACAGCGGCTGGTTGGTCCCGTGAATGCGGTAGATCGTCGAGCCGAGATACATGGCGCGGGCACCGAGCGGATTGTCGATGCCGCCCTCCATGCTGGCGGGCAGCACCTTGCCCTTCTTGGCTTCACGAACGCGCATGTCCTCGGGCGGCACCCAGGTGGGCCATTCGGCCTTGCGGCTCACGGTGTTGGTTCCGGTCCACAGAAACCCCTTCCGCCCAACGCTGACGGCGTATTTGACTGCGATGCCGCGGCCGACGACGTGGTAGAGGCGACGCTCGGAATTGTCGATGATGATGGTGCCGGGAGCGGCGGTCTCAGGGAAGGCGACGAGTTCTCGCGCGATCGGTGACTGGCTGATGTCGCCGCGCTTGGCCTTATAGCTGGCGCCGCCTTGCGACAGGACCTGAAGCCAACCGGTCTTGGCGGCGTTGCTGTCGAGGGAGGCGACGGTGATCTGACCCTGTGCCTTTTCGCCGGCGATTGCGGCTGATCCTGTCATCAAGACGATCGCGGTGACGGCTGCAAAAATGCGCTTCATGTCGGTTCTCCCCCTCGGATTGTGGGAACCGATCGTGCTTTCCGTAGCCGTTGGTCCCTGTTGCAACTGTTCTAGCGATTGCAATCAGGCCTGGCTGTTTCCAAGGGAACGAGAGTGCTGACATGAAAATGGCGCCCGATGGACGCCATTTTCATGAAGGGTATCTCGGACGTTGCTAACGTCGGTAGATCAGCCAGTTGCGGCCGGATTCCTTGCGCATGCCGTCTTCGAACAGCATCGTCTTGTTGCGGCCGGCATTCTTGGCGGAATAGAGCGCGATATCCGCCTTGTTGTAGAGATCGACGGCATCCTCCGCGGCGGTCGCCATGCAGACGCCGACCGACAGGGTGATCGGGCCATAATTGACGCCGGTCTTGGAATTTCTAAAGGGCGTGCCGGCCAGTACGGTGCGAATGCGATCGGCGACCTGCAGGCATTCTTCCTGGCTGCTGTCTTTGAGTATGACCGCGAACTCCTCTCCGCCGGTGCGGGCGACAAAGGCGTCGCGGCGGACATTGGCGCGGATGACGCTGCCGACCGTCGCCAGGATCTTGTCGCCGACCGGATGGCCGAACGTGTCGTTCACCTTCTTGAAGTGGTCGATATCGGCAACCAGCAGGCCGGTGAAGTTCTTCTCATGATCGTTGTTGTAGACGGCGGCGAGATTGTCGTCGAAGGCACGGCGGTTGGCGAGCCGCGTCAGCGAATCCGTATTGGCGATCCGCTTGTATTCGTCGAGTTCCTGGCGGATGACCTCCATCTCGAAGGACTTCTGCACCACGGTCTGCACGCGCTCCTTGCCCTGGCTCATCGTGTCGGCGGTCGCCTCGGTGAGGATACCGATGGCGTGGCGCAGGATGTCGGCGCTGGACGCGCTCTTGCTCGTTATGTTGACATAGGCTTCGTCGAGAACCTTGTTGTAAGTCTCGAGCGCATATTGCTCGTCCTTCAACAGGTTGACCAGTTCGGTCAGCTTGGCCGCAAGGCTGGTGTGGGCGCGCTCGATACCGGTCGAGCGATGGATATGGCTGAAATATTGTGCGCCGATCGCGTCGAGTTCCTCCTGGGTCGCGCGGCTGCCGAGAGCTGCGAGTTCCTTGGACAATTGCGGATTCGAACCGAGGTAGGCTTCGTAATAAAGCTCGTAATTGCGCGGTATCGGCGACACGCCCATCATGCGCATCGCATGAGTTACTTGTGCTGCGATATCCGGAGCTTGCGTTTTTCCAGAGGTGGCCGTTTGCATTCGCAAACCCCCAATATTACTCATTGCTTACAGGTACTGATTTTTAGGGGCAAATGATTTGCGAAGTCTTAATGATTGCTTCTGCGAATGAAGACAATTCGACTTAACGCAGACAATGCAATATCCCGTCGATCCGGGCGAGGGCCGAGCCGCGACGCGGATTAAGGCGCCGCGGCAGGGGTATACGGATCAGGCCGGGCTGATCATCGTTTCCGGACGCACGATGGCGTCGAACTCTTCGTTGGTGACGTAACCGCCGCCGACGGCTTCTTCGCGCAGTGTCGTGCCGTTCTTGTGGGCGGTCTTAGCGATCTTGGCCGCGTTGTCGTAGCCGATCTTCGGCGCCAGCGCCGTCACCAGCATCAGCGAGCGGTCGAGCGCTGCCTTGATGTTGTCTTCGCGGGCCTCGATGCCGACGACGCAGTTGTCGGTGAAGGAGATCGCGGCATCGGCGAGCAACTGTACCGACTGCAGGAAGTTATAGGCCATCAGCGGGTTGAAGACGTTGAGCTCGAAATGGCCCTGGCTGCCGGCAAAGGTCAGTGCGGCGTTGTTGCCGAACACCTGGACGCAGACCTGTGTGAGCGCTTCGCACTGGGTCGGGTTGACCTTGCCCGGCATGATCGACGAACCCGGTTCGTTTTCCGGCAGCGAGAGCTCGCCGAGGCCCGAGCGCGGGCCGGAGCCGAGGAAGCGAATGTCGTTGGCAATCTTGAAGAGGGCAGCTGCTGCGGCGTTGATAGCGCCGTGGCTGAAGACCATCGAATCGTGGGCGGCAAGCGCTTCGAACTTGTTCGGTGCCGTGGTGAAGGCAATGCCGGTGATCTTGGCGATTTCTTCCGCGACCTTCTCGGCAAAGCCGATGGGTGCATTGAGGCCGGTACCCACGGCGGTACCGCCCTGCGCGAGCTCGCAAAGGCCGGGCAGGGTCAACTCGATGCGCTTGATCGAGGACGCGACCTGGGCGGCATAACCGGAGAATTCCTGGCCGAGCGTCAGCGGGGTTGCGTCCTGGGTGTGGGTGCGGCCGATCTTGATGATGTGATCGAACGCCTTGACCTTGGCTTCGAGCGCCTCGTGCAGGTGCTTTAGCGCCGGCAGCAGATCATGGATCACCCGCTCCGCGCAGGCGATGTGCATCGCCGTCGGATAGGTATCGTTGGACGATTGGCTCATGTTGACGTGGTCGTTCGGATGCACCGGCGTCTTCGAGCCCATGACGCCGCCGAGCATTTCGATTGCGCGGTTCGAGATGACCTCGTTGGCGTTCATGTTCGACTGGGTGCCGGAGCCTGTTTGCCAGACAACCAACGGGAAGTGGTCATTGAGCTTGCCGTCGATGACTTCCTGCGAGGCCTTGACGATGGCATCGGCAATGGTTGCATCCAGGCGACCGAGCGCCATGTTGGTGCGGGCCGCGGCCTGCTTGACGATGCCGAGCGCGCTGACGATTGCGACCGGCTGTTTTTCCCAGCCGATCTTGAAGTTGCCGAGGGAACGCTCGGCCTGGGCGCCCCAATAGCGGTCGTTTGCCACTTGGATGGGGCCGAACGTATCTGTTTCCGTGCGCGTCGATGTCATCGTGATCCCTGCCTTCGTCATGCGGTTCATGAAGTCTGGGCGAGGGGACGCGGTCGCAACCGGCTGTCCCTTCCCCAAGGTGCCGGGCCTCTCTCTGCCCCGGCTGGCAAGGCTTGTAAAGAGGTGGCCCCGGAGCTGGCAATGCTACAATCGTTTGAAAGGCGGGCGTGCGACAAAGAGCGGCCTTTGCAGTCGTGCAGCGGCTGATTCGCGTGCGCGCGGCGAACCCGGATTCCTTGTGGCGTTTCAGCCACATTCGTTGCCTTCCTTTAAGGCTCGCATTGCTCGCCTTGCCGTGCGGGCCGGGTGGCAACGACACTAATGTCGATGCAAATCAAATTTTTACGCCCCCTCGAACGTCCTGGAAATCAAGCGGTTTTTTTACCACGCAGAGGTGTTTTCATGCACGTTCGGGGAGGCGCGTTTCCTTTTCATTCACCATCCTTTTCTATAAGTTTTAGAGCACGAGGGCGTGGCGAGAATCTGGCTAAAGCCGAGTTCGGCGACAACGCGATACGGGGACGTAGTTTCACATGAGAATTTTCAAGACGGCAGCGATCGTAGCGCTCATGAGCAGCTGTTCGATTGCAACCTTCGATGTGCGGCCGGCTGCGGCCATCACGTTGATGGACCTTATCCGCGGCGGCAGACAGAAGACGCCGAAGCAGGAGATGCAGTCCGGCCAGCCGCTGCCCGGTGTCGGTTCCATGGGGCAGCCGCAGCAGAGGACGGTCTCCACGCCGCTGCCGAAGGTGACCGGCCCTCGCTATTATACCTACAAGGCGGAACCTCTGCGCCGGGTCGATACCGGTAGGCTGCTCGATCCGGTCGTCACCGGTTCTGTGCGCAACGAAGCGCTGCCGCCAATGCTGCGTGCGGCGCTCACCGATGCCCGGCAATTCATGCCTGACGTTGAGGTTCGCACGACCTCGAATGTGGCAAAAGCCATCGAGACCCATTACGGCTCGCGTTCTGATTTCGTCTGGATCGACGGCACCGGTGTCAACGCGCGCGCAAAGGGGGCGATTGCCGTTCTTGCCGATGCAGCAAAGGTCGGTCTCGATCCGCAGGATTATGCCGTTCAGGTGCCTGCTGATGAATTCGACCGCGGCGATATGATCGCGCGCGAAAAGGAACTTGTTCAGTTCGAAATCGCGCTGTCGGCGGCAACGCTTTCCTATGTCGAGGACACGGTGCGTGGCCGCATCGATCCCAACAAGATCTCCGGCTATCACGATTTCAAGCGCAAGACCGTCGATCTCTCAGCCTTCCTCGATAGGATGTCGGCAAGCTCCGATGTTGCCACGCTGCTCAACGATCAGAACCCGAAGAGCGAACAATTCGCTGCATTGTCGGTTGAACTCGAGCGCCTTCGTGCAGAGAAGAGCGTGGAACAGCGTGTCGAGATCGCGCCGGGCACGCTCCTGAAGCCGGGCCAAAGCAATCCGGAACTTGCCAACATCGTCGCCGGGATCCGCATCAAGGGTTCCGAGACGCTGAAGTCGGATCACGCCGCAGTGCTCGCGGCCTATCAAGGAACCCCTGAGTACACGCCTGAGCTGGTTCTGCTCGTCGAAGCGTTCCAGAAGGAGAATGGCCTGAAGGCCGATGGCGTCGTCGGTCAGGCGTCGCTGCGACTCCTGACCGGTGGCGACACCGTGGCAAGCAAGATCAACAAGCTCGAAGTCGCGATGGAACAGGCGCGCTGGCTTCCCGATGGGCTCGGCAACCGCTACGTCTTCATCAACCAGCCGGCCTTTACCGCGTCCTATAGCGACAATGGCGCCGAGCAGTTTTCGATGCGCGTCGTCGTCGGTTCAAAGGCGAACCAGACCTATTTCTTCCAGGATGAGATTCAGACCGTCGAGGTCAATCCATACTGGGGCGTGCCGCAGTCGATCATCATCAACGAGATGCTGCCGAAGCTGCGCAACGACCCTGGTTATCTCGATCGGATGGGCTATCAGGTTGAGATAGGCGGGCGCTCAGTGCCGTCGTCTTCCGTCAACTGGACCGGATCGACCGCCTCGGTTGCCGTGCGCCAGCCGCCGAGCAGCGACAACGCGCTTGGCGAACTGAAGATCCTGTTCCCGAATGCGCATGCCATCTACATGCACGACACGCCGTCGAAGAGCTTCTTCAAGCGTGACCAGCGCGCACTCAGCCACGGTTGCGTGCGGCTCGCCGATCCGCGCCGGATGGCAGCGGCCGTGCTTGGCACCAGCGTCGAGGATGTCGGCAAGGAAATCGGCGGCGGCAGCAACAAGGCGTTGCAGGTGCCGCAGAAGGTTCCTGTTTACGTCGCCTATTTTACCGCCTGGCCGAACAAGGACGGTGTCATCGAGTATTTCGACGACGTGTATGAGCGCGACATGTACGTGAACCGCGCCCTCGACGCCACCCGCGACGCTCGCCGGGCCGAGGGGTAAGTCCCAATTAGGCGATGGCGCCACTCGCACTGGCACCGTGTTCGACGACAGAATTTCAGACCCCGTGGAGCTTCTCCATGGGGTTTTTCGTTTAGGTGGTGGTGACGCGAGAGGAACGCAGCGTGTTTTTGCGATGCGAGAAGCGGCGCGACGCAGGAACCTGCTACGTGCGCGCTGCCAATGACGATTGATCTTAGTGGGCTCTATCCTCGATCAGATGCGGATCAAAACCTCAGGCCCAGCGCCCGCGCGCTTACTTGCCGTTGAAAAGCCCTGTCACCAGCGCCGGCGTCAACTCGTCGAAGTGGCGGATGATCACTGTCGGCTCCAGGCTTTCGATCGGCACGTCGGAATAGCCGAACGGCACGGCGATCGACGGGATCGCGGCGTTTCGGGCGACCAGAATATCGTTGAGGCTGTCACCGATCATCACCGAGTGCGCGGCACTGCCGCCGGCATTGGCGATCGTGCGCAGCAGGTGGTCGGCATTCGGCTTGCGGATTTCGAACGTGTCGCCACCGGAAACCGCCGCGAAGCGATCGATGAGGCCTAGGCGCTCGAGCAGCCGGTTTGCCAGCATCTCCGGCTTGTTGGTGCAGACTGCGAGCTTGAAGCCCGCCGCCGACAGCCGGTCGAGTGCGTTGAGCATGCCCGGGTAAGGCAGGGAATCACCCGGCATCGAGCCATGATAGAAGTCGACGAACTCCTTCATCTGCCAGGCCAACGCTTCTTCATCGAGCGGCTTGTTGCGAAGCGCAAAAGTCCGCTCGATCATCGCGCGGGCACCGTGGCCAACGAGATGGGTGAGGTCGCGGTAGGTGACCGGCTCGACGCCGGCCTGGGTCACCGCATGGTTGAGGCTCGCCACCAGATCCGGCGCCGTATCGACAAGGGTTCCGTCGAGATCAAAGACGACAATGGGGGAAGACAAGAGGTGAACCTCGCGTAGCCGGAAAGAGTTGTCGTTCGGGTAGGCGAAGTTGCAAGAGAATGCAATGGCAAGTGTGTGTGGGAAGGGACCAGGAATCCGGGCCGGGCCCCTGATTTTGGCTTTTGTTTGCAGCTTTGGGCGTGTAAGTGTCTCAGCGGAAAACGGATGGAGAAGGTGGGTAACCGCATCCACATCCGGTGGGTAAAAAGGGAGCGACTGGCGTATGGACGCCCGCCAAATGAAAATCAAAGCCGCGGCAGCGGCGCTCGAACATGTCGAAGACGGCATGCGTCTCGGCATTGGGACGGGATCGACTGCCGAGGAGTTCGTTCGGCTCCTGGCCGAGAAGGTCGCTGCGGGCTTCCGCATCGAAGGCGTTCCGACCTCCGAGCGTACTGCGCGGCTGTGCCTGGAGCTTGGCGTGCAGTTGAAGTCGCTGGACGAACTTCCGGAACTGGACCTGACGATCGATGGTGCCGACGAAATCGATGGTCAGTTGCGACTGATTAAGGGCGGCGGCGGCGCATTGCTGCGCGAGAAGATCGTCGCGGCCGCTTCCAAGCGCATGATTGTCATCGCCGATGAATCGAAAGTCGTCGATGTTCTCGGCGCATTCAAGCTGCCGATCGAGGTCAATCCCTTCGGCCAGGTGGCAACGCGCATCGCCATCGAAAAGGTGGCCTCGCGTCTCGGTCTTTCCGGTGACATCTCCGTGCGCAACTCAGGCGACGGCCCCTTCAAGACGGACGGTGGACACCTCATTCTTGATGCATCTTTTGGCCGTATTCCTGATGCAGATGCGCTCGCGGGAGAGCTGAATGCCATTCCGGGCGTGGTCGAGCATGGACTTTTCATAGGCATCGCGTCGCTGGCAATTATTGCCGGACCGGAAGAGGCACGCATTCTGACCGCATCTTGAGCCGGTTCCCGTCGCTCCCTGGGGAGCAGGGGCCGGTGAAGAAAACAGGTTACCACACATGCGGGCCTGGCGGCGGCAATCGCCCCGGCAGCATGCGACAAACACAGGAGCATGGATAAAAATGAACAAACTCGCAGGTCTTGTCCGCACTTTCGCAGCCACCGCGGTTCTCCTTTCTGCATCCATTCCGGTTCAGGCTCAGGACGTGTCCGACGCCCAGATCAAGGCCGCGCGTGCGACCATCGCTGCACTCGGCGTGACCAACAACTTCGACAACATTCTGCCGAACCTCGCCGAGCGTCTGAAGAATACTCTGATCCAGGCTTCGCCGAACTTCCAGGAGCTGATCACCGCGACCGTCGACGAAAAGGCTTTGACCCTGGCAGCGCGTCGCGCCGATCTCGAAAACGAAGCCGCGACGATCTACGCCAAGACCTTTACGCTTGAAGAGCTGAACGCCATTACCGAGTTCTACAAGTCGACGGCCGGCAAGAAGCTTCTGAACGACGGCCCGATTGCTTCGCGCGAATTGTTGAAGGCGGCAGACATCTGGGCAGCCGGCGTGTCGCGCGACCTCAACACCGAAGCCACGAAGTCGCTCGACGCCAAGGTCGGCACTTCGGCTCCGCCACGTATTGAAGGCACCGTTGAGACACCGCCCGCCCAATAATCCGCGGTCGGTCGGAGAGAGCTCGGGTCAGCTGGGCTAAACATCACGTTTTGGGGAGCCCGGAGCAATCCGGGCTTTTCTTTTTCTGCAGTGCAACACTATATGTGCCTGCGACGGGGGACTGCCCCCCGAGCGGGGCGTGCCGCCGGCGAAAATGCCTGGTCCGCGGTCCCCTAATTGTCCTAATTGCAGCTTGCACGACCTTCAGGAGTTCGCCCATGCCCGCTTTCGACTATGACCTCTTCGTAATCGGTGGCGGTTCGGGTGGCGTCAGAAGCGGCCGGCTGGCGGCAAGTCTCGGCAAGAAGGTCGCGATCGCCGAAGAGTTCCGTTATGGCGGCACCTGTGTCATCCGTGGGTGCGTTCCGAAGAAGCTCTATGTCTACGCGTCGCAATATTCGGAACATTTCGAGGATGCGGCGGGTTTCGGCTGGACCGTCGGCGAAAGTCGCTTTGATTGGCAAAAGCTCGTCGCTGCCAAGGAGCAGGAGATCACGCGGCTCGAAGGCCTCTACCAGAAGGGGCTCGCCAATGCCGGCGCGGAGATCCTGCGTACACGGGCTGAGCTTGTCGGCCCGAATACGGTTCGCCTGCTCGACACTGGCAAGACCGTGACCGCCGAACGTATCGTCATTGCTGTCGGCGGCCACCCGACGCCGCATGACGCGCTGCCGGGCCATGAACTCTGCATTTCCTCCAATGAGGCTTTCGATCTGGCGGAACTGCCGAAGTCGATCCTGATTGCAGGCGGTGGCTATATCGCTGTCGAGTTCGCCAATATCTTTCATGGTCTCGGCGTCGAAACGACACTGATCTATCGCGGCAAGGAAATCCTCTCGCGTTTCGATCAGGATCTCCGCCGCGGCCTGCACACGGCGATGGAAGAGAAGGGCATCCGGATCCTTTGCGAAGACATCATCCAGTCGGTCACGACTGACGCCGACGGCAAGCGCGTGGCGCAGACGATGAAACACGGCCAAATCGCCGTCGATCAGGTGATGCTGGCGCTTGGCCGCGTGCCGAACACCAAGGGCCTCGGGCTCGAAAGCGCCGGGGTGAACACGGATGAGCGCGGCGCGATCGTCGTCGACGCCTTTTCGCGCACGAGCGCGCCTGGCATCTATGCCCTCGGCGACGTGACCGATCGCGTCCAGCTGACACCGGTCGCGATCCACGAGGCAATGTGCTTCATCGAGACCGAATACAAGAACAACCCGGTATCGCCCGACCACGACCTGATCGCCACGGCCGTCTTCTCCCAGCCGGAGATCGGCACCGTCGGCCTCAGCGAGGAGCAGGCTGCGCGTCAGTTCGAAGAACTGGAAGTCTATCGTGCCGAGTTCCGGCCGATGAAGGCGACGCTTTCCGGCCGGAAGGAAAAGATGATCATGAAGCTGATCGTCAACGCTGCCGACCGCAAAGTGCTGGGCGCCCACATCCTCGGGCACGATGCCGGCGAAATGGCGCAATTGCTCGGCATTTCGCTGAAGGCCGGTTGCACCAAGGACGACTTCGATCGGACGATGGCGGTGCATCCGACAGCATCGGAAGAGCTTGTGACGATGTATGCGCCGTCCTATCGCGTGCGTAAGGGCGAGCGGGTCGGCTGAGCAGGGCGGTTGCTTTGCTGACGCCGGAAACCATGAATTCTGGTAGGATGCCTTTCCAAGCCATCGCTTAACGTCTATAAGCCCGCATCCGCGAAGTCACCGGCTTCGAGCGGGCGCGAAGGCTTGGCCACGCGCTGAAGCGGGGCGCGCGGACGCAGTGAAATTTCCGAATACCGGGCGGTGTCGAAACCGTCAGGGCGCGACCCGCGCGGACCGACGTCCGCGGCAGACAACAGGTGATCGAAATGGCACAGACTTGGACTCCGAATAGCTGGCGGCAGAAACCCATCCAGCAGGTTCCGGATTATCCGGACCTTGCGGCTCTTGCGGCAACGGAAGCGAAACTCGCGAAGTATCCGCCGCTGGTGTTTGCCGGCGAGGCGCGGCGTCTGAAGACTGCTCTTGCCAATGTTGCCGAAGGCCGCGGCTTCCTGCTGCAGGGCGGCGATTGCGCCGAGAGCTTTGCCGAGCATGGGGCCGACACGATCCGCGACTTCTTCCGCGCGTTCCTGCAGATGGCCGTCGTTCTGACGTTCGGCGCTCAGCAGCCGGTGGTCAAGGTCGGTCGCATCGCTGGCCAGTTCGCCAAGCCGCGCTCCTCCAACATCGAGAAGCAGGGCGACGTCGAGCTGCCGAGCTACCGTGGCGACATCATCAACGGCATCGAGTTCACCGAAGCGGAACGCGTTCCGGATCCGGAACGGCAGATCATGGCCTACCGCCAGTCCGCCGCGACGCTCAACCTGTTGCGCGCTTTTGCGATGGGTGGCTATGCCAACCTCGACAACGTTCATCAGTGGATGCTCGGCTTCGTCAAGGATAGCCCGCAGGCAGAGCGCTACCGCAAGCTCGCCGACCGGATTTCCGAGACGATGGATTTCATGAAGGCGATCGGCATCACCTCTGAAAATCATCCGAGCCTGCGCGAAACCGATTTCTTCACCAGCCACGAGGCGCTGCTGCTCGGCTACGAGCAGGCGCTGACGCGTGTCGATTCCACCTCCGGCGACTGGTATGCGACTTCGGGCCACATGATCTGGATCGGCGACCGTACCCGCCAGCCGGACCACGCCCATATCGAATATTGCCGTGGCATCAAGAACCCGCTTGGCCTCAAGTGTGGCCCGTCGCTGACGGCTGACGGCCTTCTGGAACTGATCGATCTGCTCAACCCGGCCAACGAAGCCGGCCGCCTGACGCTGATTTGCCGCTTCGGCCATGACAAGGTTGCCGAGCACCTGCCGCGCCTCATCCGCGCGGTTGAACGCGAAGGCAAGAAGGTCGTCTGGTCCTGCGATCCGATGCACGGCAACACGATCACGCTCAACAACTATAAGACCCGCCCGTTCGAGCGGATCCTGTCGGAAGTCGAAAGCTTCTTCCAGATCCACCGTGCGGAAGGCTCGCACCCGGGCGGCATTCATATCGAGATGACCGGCAACGACGTTACCGAATGCACCGGCGGCGCCCGTGCGCTTTCGGGTGACGATCTCGCCGATCGCTACCACACCCATTGCGATCCTCGCCTCAATGCGGACCAGGCGCTGGAATTGGCGTTCCTGCTCGCCGAGCGCATGAAGGGCGGCCGCGACGAGAAGAAGCTGGTCGTCAACGGCTGATACTGAGGCATTGCCGCACGGTTCAGATTTTCTGAACCTCGAGCGGTCGCTATGAAATTGACAATGCCGGGCCGGCTCGCGAAGCTGGCCCGGCATTTCTCGTTTCAGGAGGTCGGGGACCATGTCGGATATTCACAGCGGCAGCTGCCTTTGCGCGGCAGTGCGGTTCAAGACGCGGGGCGAACTGCGCGAGTTGATCTTTTGCCATTGCACGCAATGCCGCAAGCAGACGGGCCTCTATTACGCCGCGACCAATGTGCTGGATCGCGACATGGAACTTGAGGGGGCGGAGGACGTGACCTGGTATCGTTCGAGCGATGGCGCGCAGCGTGGTTTTTGCCGCAACTGCGGCTCGGCTCTGTTCTGGAAATCCGATAGCGCCGAATACGTCTCGATCATGGCCGGCGCCTTTGAGAAGCCGACGGATCTCCTACCCGGCTATCACATATTCTGTGCCGACAAGGGCGATTTCTACGACATTAACGACGATCTGCCGAAGTTTGAAGCGGGCCGGTCGTAGGACCGTTCAAGCCACTTCCGGCCGCCAGGCGATGACGCGATCCGTGCGCGCGAACCTCCGGCGACGCCGGGCCGCACTTAGTGAAGGAAATGACCTATTTCGCCAACCGGACTGCACCGTCCGTGGCTCGCTCATAGGCATTGGCCAGGGCCGCGAGCTTTATAGCCTGCCAGCGACAATACTCGTCGACCAGTCCGGCGCTCATCCAAAAGCGTCCACGGGAGCCGTCGTTCGATCGGCCGATGAAACCTGTGTCCTGCGCTTTGGTGAACAGTCTGCGCACGTGCGTGTTGGAGATGGTGTAGTGGTTGGCAAGCTCGGCGAGATTGAGTTCCAGCCAGACCTTTCCGTCCACGGGCGTCAGGCTTTTCGGACGCGCCATGAGGTCATCGAGCAGCAAGCCCCCGCATTCGGTCCAAACGAAGATGGCAACGCCTTCGGGGGGCTCGCTCCAATTCTTGTCGGACAGGAGCATTCGCGCCGCGATCGGCTGCGTGCGTCCAAGGACAGAGGTGTCGGCCTCGACATGTTCCAGACGTCTGCCGCCATCGAGGCGGTCGAGCGTGCCCATTTGGCTCATGAACCAACGCATCATGGCGCTCTCGCTGACTTCCGTCGGCTCAAGTGGGCGAACCTTCTTGTTCGTCCGCTCACCTCTGACATCGCGCAGCAGCTTGTAGGCGAGCAGCTCGGACAGGAATGCGGCTGCCGTGTTCCTGCTTGCGCCGCCGGTCTCGCGCATGAACTTCAACAACCGCGCGGCAGTCACTCCCGAATCGGGGTGAGACGGGTCGCGCTCAAGATGAAGCGCGTAAGCGGCCTGGGTCAGCGTCCATTTCTGGTGGGAGGCGACGAGACGAGCCACACGTGGAAAAATATCATAGACCGCCATCAGATCGCGAGCGCTGATCTGCAGCGTCTCGCGCAGGAGCGGGTTGCGCAGCAATCCGTCCGCCGTGAAGGCGAGCGGTTTCTCCGGTGCAGCATCCCCCTGTTTTGCAACCAACTGCATCTGTCGCGCACGTCTCCCGACGATCTCTCGCATACGCCTCGGGTTCCGATCCCTCGCCACGTGTGCTTCGATACTACTCAACCCATCTGCATGTAGCAGCTCTACCTTGCCCATAACGTGCGAACCCGTCATTTTGTTCGAAAGCATCGGCAATCGATTTTCCGTTGCCAGTCCCTTTGTGCTGTCGCGAGGCTGTTACTGCACCAGTACCGGTGGCTGACATTTGACGCCGGTGACGCGGACATCGGCTTCTCCCACGCGTACCCCCCACTAGGAGCAGCAGATTGTAGAGCAGATCGTCCACCGGTTTCGTGACCGCGGCCAAGGTCTGGGCAAGCGCCTGTTGCAGGATAGTCGGGCTGCCGAGCGTCAGGAACAACACCTGAATGTTCAGGTCCAGATTGTTGAGCAGGGTCTTCGTCGTCGACGACAGGATGTCCTTGGTCGAAACGCTCTTGATCGAGCGTGCGGCCACTTCGGCGGGGCTGAAGGTGAGGCGGGACGCTTGAAGGTTCTGCGCCTCGACGTGAGCGATGGCGTCGATCTTGACCGCCAGCGCATCGACGATGCGGGCGCGCTCGACCCGAGCGTCGAAGGAGAAACTCGAAAGCACCTTCGGATTGACGTCACCGACGGCGATCTCAGCGACGCCCGGCACCGCGTCGACGACGACTGCCGCGTTCTCCGGCTTGCCGCCGTAGCAACGGATGTCGGCAAGTTTGGCTTCTGCGTGGGCAAGCTCGACATAGATCGGCAACCGAATGCGCATACCGGCAAGGGCCGCAAGCCCGTCTATGCCCTGCGGCATCCCTGACGAAGCGCTGGCCGGCTGCGACGCCCGGATCGGGGACATACCGTCCACGCGTGACCGTTGCCACGCCGTCGACCTTTTCCGTCCCGACGTCGCCGGGCGGCAGAACCTTGCCATCGACGGTCAACAGGCCGGAGGGCGTCGCAACAGCGAAATTGACATGGTTGTTGGAGAAGTACTTGAGAACAGCCTGCTCGGCGGAGGAGACGTTCGATGCGGCGGCGATGGCAGCAAGATCGACGGTCGACTGCATTTCCTGCTTCTGGACCGTGAGGTAACCGTAGTCGATGCCAAGTCCCATGGAGGCGATCACGAGCGGCATGACGAGAGCGGCGGATATGCCGACGTTGCCACCTCTTGATCGGGCGAGGTGTGCTATTCCCGGCGCTTTCAAACCCATATCAGATACCTCCCAAACGGATCGTAGCGAAGCGCTCGATATTTTCGCTCGGCATGGCGAAAGTGAACATGTTGAAGATCGGGAGATCGCCGGCGTCGTACTTGATCCTCACGGTAAACTGGTTGGCGTTACCAGCATCGTCCTTGACGGTGACCGTCATACGGGACGGCTTGATGAAGGCTTGGTCCATGGTCGTGCGCTGGATGTAGTCCGTGGCAAGGAGTTCTCGCTCGCCTTCGGAAAGTCCGGCAATGGCGGTGCGCGCTGCGTCGGCGGCTATCTGCTGAATGGAGTGGGCCGCGCTGAGGTAGATGCCGTAGGCGATCAACGTCAACACACATAGAAAGAATAGAGGGGCGATGATTGCAAATTCAATTGCGGCAGCGCCATCGCGGCTGCCGAACAGGCGCGTTATTTTGGACATATCAGCAACTCCGACCGAACCGTGACTGCTTTTTCTCTGTCCCTGCGCCTTGACGGTGCTCCCCAAGTGTTAATTTTTCGATACGCTAATAGGTTGTTTCAATAGTCAGAAATAGCCTATTGTTGCAAAATACAAATTTGTGATTGAATTAGGAATCTTGCAGATTCTTGCGCGCTTTAGTGGCTTGTCCGGTGTCTATTCATTGTCGGGTATGTGCCGATACTGGGAAAGCTGGCGGTTAAGATTGGCGATGTCGGTCCTCAGCTCGGCGATCTCGCGCAGTAGCACATCGTCCACCTTGTGGTGCAGGGCGATCAACTCGACTTCCGACTTCAGATTGACCTCATAGTCCTTTGCCGCAGCGAAGCGATCGCGCTCGGCCTGCCGGTTCTGGGACATCATGATGACCGGCGCCTGCAGCGCCGCCAGCATCGAAAGCAGCAGGTTGAGGAAGATGAAGGGGTAGGGATCGAAGGCCCCGGTCACCAGCAAGACGGTGTTGATGATCACCCAGACGACGAGAAAGCCGCAAAAGCTGAGAATGAACCCCCAGGAGCCGCCAATCCTGGCAATGGCGTCGGCGAGCCGGTCGCCGACGGACAGCTCGGCGCTGAACGCGGCATTGGTGTCGGTTGCAACGGTGCGTCGTTCCTTGGCGCGGGTCAGGATGCGGCGCTCGATTTCGCCGAGCTCGGCCATCGGTTTGCCGAAGATGTGCTGCGAGAGTTCGTTCAAATGCGGCATGGCTATCTCCGGAAATGGATCGGACGATATCGAAAGCGTTTCGCGCAAAAGTGTGCGGCGGATTTGCGATAACGACACGGGCAAAAAACAAGAGCCTAAAGCGCAGTGAGCGAATCGGAAAGATCGCGACGCGCTTAAGCGCACCACTTCGACGAGGAAATCAACGGGATAGATGAGAAAATGCACAGAGCCGGGCGGTTTACCGTCCGGCTCTGTTCAGAGGCCAGTGATGTCGCACGAACGTGTGCGGGTGTGGTTTAGAAGCCTGCGGCGTAGAGATCCGCGTGCGACTTGAAGAAGCGGTCGGTCGAGTAGCGCTTGCCGAACATCATGTCGTGCTGGAGGAAGCGATAGTCGCGCAGCAGGGCCGGGACCTTCGGCTGACGAGACCATTCGGCGACATCCTTGCCGTTCTTGCGGATCAGCATGTAGCGGTCGACGACGCGGTACTGGTCGTGCACCTTGCCGAGGAAGCCGGTATAGTAGGGATGCTCGTAGCCGGACTGCATGAGGATCTGGTAGGAAAGGAAGGCCGGGCTGATCGTGCCGACATTCTTCTTCGGACCCGTCTTGTTCGACCAGACGACGAGCGGAGTTTCGTGCTGCGCCTTCATCTGGTCCTTCGAGCCCTTGCGCTCCGCGGTCACGCCCTTCATGAAACCGGTGTTGGTGTAGACCGTGTTCAACGGCGGCAGGTGGTCGCCGAAGAGCACGATGATGGTTTCGCGGTCACGTTGCTTGGCCCAGTCCATCAGCTTCTTCAGGCTCTCGTCGGCTTCCTTGACGCCCTGGGCGTAGGTTTCAAGCACCTGGCGATCGCTCTCCGGCAGGTTGCCTTCGACCTTGATGGTATTCTTGGCATAGCGGTTCGGCTCATAGGGGCCATGGCCCTGCAGCGTTACCGCGAAGAAGAAGAAGGGGTCATCCATGGCGTCCGCCTGGCGGATGATCTCCTTGGTCAGGGATTCGTCCGAGGCGAAAATGCCGCGCTTCTGCATCGGCGGCATATTCTCCTCCGACTTGAAGGTGTCGAAGCCGAAGGCCTTGTAGACGGCGGTGCGGTTCCAGAACCAGCTCTGGAACGGATGGATGGCACGCGAAACGTAACCCTCGCCACGGAAGAAGGTGGCAAGCGAGGGGATCGGATTGCGGATGTACTGTTGGTACGGAATGCTGCCATAGGGCAGGAAGGCATTCGAAAAGCCGGTCAGCGCTTCGAATTCGACATTGGCCGTCATGCCGCCGAACTCTGGCGAGAACACGTTGCCAGATTGCATTTCGCGGATCGTCGGCATCGGGTCGGGCGAAAGCTTGACGTTCGGCAGACGGGTCGGATCCCAGAAGGATTCGCTCATCAGCACGATGACGTCGGGCTTGCTGCGGTGGGAGGTGCCGGCCGGCAGCGGCTTGACCGGGATGCGATCGATCGCATCGGCCATGTAGCCGGCGGGCGCGTTGACGTTGGCCATCGGCAGATTGATCGCAAACGCCAGCGCAAAGCCGTTGTGACGATAGTTTTCGGTCTGGTCCCACATGATCGGGATGACCTTCAGGCGATCACGGATCCAGGAGAACTGGTTGTAATCCATGATGTGCCAGAAGGCGAAGAGCAGCGGCAGCGCAAAAGCTGCGCGAGCGATGCGCTCGCGGCGTGTCAGCTTGGGGAAGTTGCGCCAGGCGTAACGCAGCAACAGGCCGATGGTTGTAACGGCTGCGATGAGGCCGACAACGATGCCGACGGCCGTCCACGGACGATCCTTGACAAGCACAGGCATCAATTCGAGGATCTGGCGGCCAAAGAGGAAGTCGGTCGGATAGAGCGGGTCGGAGAGAAAGACCTGCTTCTGCTGGCAGATGATGGCCGGTATGATCGCCAGCGGCGCGAGCACCACGGCGGACTTGTGTTCGCGGCCGAAAACGCCATCGATGGCGAGAAGGATCAGGAAGAATGCACCGATGGTGGTCCATGCGGGGCGCGTCGGATCGAGGAAGTAGGCGACCGTGTCGGCCATGGACTGGCGCACGATCAACTCGACTGCAAAAACGAGGGCTGCCGCGATCGACAGCGAGAACAATGCACTGCGTGCGGAGGTCAGCGTCTTGGCGTGCCGCGCGGCAAATCCGGGTCTACCAGCGTAGACTCGTGATCTCCTCGCTACGGCTGAATCGATATTGGCCAACGTCTTCTCCAATTTCATCAATGTGTCGTGTAGCTGTCATACGACTGTCATTTTGAACAGGGGATGAATGACTTGTTCAGGGTGTTTGGAAACAGGTTTTCGTGACGTGAGGACGCGCGAGCCGGCGCCGATAACAAACCGGAAACGCAGAATTTTTTGGAATTTTTCGCTTCGCGGCGATTGGCTGTGGGCATTTTCGCGCGGATTGCGCTAAAGATCGGGGCGAAAGTCAGACGCATTCGTTCGAGAACAGACCGACAGGCCCGCTCATGACCGCTCACAAAGCCGCTCCCACCCTGCTTCGTATCGCAATCGCCCAGCTCAATCCGACCGTCGGCGATATCGCCGGAAACCTGGCGAAAGCGCGTGAGGCGCGCGCCGATGCGGCGCGCCAGGGCGCCGACCTCCTGCTGCTCACCGAGCTCTTCATTTCCGGCTATCCGCCGGAGGATCTGGTTCTCAAGCCTGCTTTTCTCAAGGCCTGTTTACAGGCGGTGGAAAAGTTGGCCGAGGAGACCGCCGACGGCGGCCCGGGCGTCATTATCGGCTTCCCGCGCCTGGCCAAGACCGGGCGCCACAATGCCGTCGCCGTGCTCGATGGCGGCAAGATCATTGCGGTACGCGACAAGGTCGATCTGCCGAATTACGGCGAGTTCGACGAGAAGCGGGTGTTCGACCAGGGCGAGATGCCAGGGCCGGTCAATTTCCGCGGCATTCGCATTGGTATCCCGATCTGCGAGGACATCTGGGGCGATCTTGGTGTGTGCGAGACACTGGCGGAAAGCGGCGCCGAAATCCTGCTGTCACCGAACGGCTCGCCCTATCATCGCGGCAAGGTGGACGTGCGCCATCAGGTCGTGCTCAAGCAGGTGATAGAGACCGGCCTGCCGATGATCTATGCCAACCAGCTCGGCGGTCAGGATGAACTGGTGTTCGACGGCGCGAGCTTCGCCTTCAACACGGACAAGTCGCTCGCCTTCCAGATGAGCCAGTTCGAGGAGGCGCTGTCGATCGTCGAATGGAAAAAGGGCGACAATGGCTGGCACTGTGCCGGCGGCCTGCAATCGCGCCTGCCGGAGCGGGAGGAGGCAGACTATCGCGCCTGCATGCTCGGCTTCCGCGACTACGTCAACAAGAACGGTTTCAAGAACGTCGTGCTCGGCCTGTCCGGCGGCATCGACTCGGCGATCTGCGCAGCACTTGCCGTTGATGCGCTCGGCGAGGAGCGGGTACGCACGATCATGCTGCCTTACCGCTACACCTCGAAGGACTCGCTGAAGGACGCCAAGGATTGCGCCGAAGCGCTCGGCTGCCGCTACGATATCGTGCCGATCGAAGAGCCGGTCGAAGGATTTCTCGGCGCGCTGGCCGATATGTTCGAGGGCACGGAATCGGGCATCACCGAGGAAAACCTGCAGAGCCGCACGCGCGGCACGATCCTGATGGCCGTCTCCAACAAGTTCGGCTCGATGGTGGTCACCACCGGCAACAAGTCGGAAATGTCGGTCGGCTACGCCACGCTCTATGGCGATATGAACGGCGGCTTCAATCCGATCAAGGACCTCTACAAGATGGAGGTCTATGGCATCTCGCGCTGGCGCAACACCACCGTGCCGCCGGGCGCGCTCGGTCCATCCGGCGTGGTCATCCCGCAAAACATCATCGACAAGGCGCCGTCGGCCGAGCTTCGCCCCAACCAGACGGACCAGGATTCACTGCCGCCCTATCCGGTGCTCGATGACATTCTGGAGTGCCTCGTCGAAAAGGAGATGAGCACGGAGGAGATCGTTGCTCGTGGTCATGACGAGACAACGGTACACCGCATCGAACATCTGCTCTATATCGCCGAATACAAGCGCCGACAGTCGGCGCCCGGCGTGAAGATCACCAAGAAGAATTTTGGCCGCGATCGGCGCTATCCAATCACCAACCGGTTCCGCGATCGGGGATAGACGGTGAGCGCATCCCCGAAGGGCGGGACGGCAAGGAAAGCCAGCCGGAGTTCACCGAGGAGGAAATCCGGCTGATCCGGCTGTGGTCGCTGAGCGACGTTTCTGCCGGTGGGCAGCTTTCGGCGCAGATCGCCTGTTTCGCGACGCCGGCCGTGTTCGGTGTCTATGGTCTTGCGACCGGTAGTCTCGTCACCGTCGGCGTCGCCTTCGTCTGCATTCTTCTGCTGCTGGCCTGGGGCTTGGTCTCGACCTGGCAAGACCAGCGCAGCGTCATCTTGATGCGGTCGATCTGCGCCAAAGTCTTGGCGGTGCTGCCACGGGGCGAAGAAAGCAAATAGCTGCGGTTGCGGCAGGAGAAGCGTATGCGCAGTTCCATCGAAACCTATGACATCGTTACCGCCGAGACTCGCGTCGTCTGGCAGACGGAGCGGCTGGTCGAGGCGCCGAATTGGTCTCCGGACGGGCGATATCTCATCATCAATGGCGACGGCCGGCTTTACCGGCTGGCCTTCGACGGCTCGGAGCCGGTCGAGATCGAAACCGGCTTTGCCCATCTCTGCAACAATGACCACGGCATTTCGCCTGATGGCAGCACGATTGCGATCAGCGACAAGACCGAGTTCGGCAAGTCGGCGATCTACCTGCTGCCGGCTTCTGGCGGCACTCCGCGGCTTGTCACCCCCAACCTCCCGTCCTACTGGCACGGCTGGTCGCCGGATGGCGGCGCACTGACCTATTGCGGTATTCGTGATCAGGTCTTCGATATCTATACGATCTCGGTCGAAGGCGGCGAAGAGCGGCGACTGACGCAGGGCGAAGGCCGCAACGACGGGCCGGACTGGTCGCCGGATGGAGCGTGGATCTACTTCAACTCCAGCCGCACTGGCCGCATGCAGATCTGGCGCGTTCGTCCCGACGGCACCGACGTTGAGCGCGTGACCGACAGCCCCTATGGCGACTGGTTCCCGCATCCGTCGCCCGACGGAAGACACCTTCTGGTTCTCTCCTATGACGGCGATGTCTTCGATCATCCGCGGGACCTGAACGTCCGTCTGCGATTGATGGAGATGGATGGCAGCAACGCGCGCGAGCTGTTCGAGCTCTTCGGCGGGCAGGGCACGATGAATGTTCCCAACTGGTCGCCCAAGGGGGATCGCTTTGCTTTCGTTCGCTACGAACCGGAAAGCTGAGAAGCCTACAGCGCCGCGCGTCTTATCAGACGCGCAAAGGTCGCTGTAGCACTTTGAATTGCTGCATGTTTTATCCTTAAATCGGATAGGATTTAAGGAAACATGCAGTGGACAAGAATATCGGCTGCGTGCTAGCGATCGTGTCGTTCGCAGGGCGCACCCGATCCGCGGGAAGGGCCAGACCCACCTGTTTCACTGGACTTGGTTGCCACACCTCTTTTCAGTCTGTGGGCGCGGATACCGGACGTGAATGAAAGGAGGTCTTTCATGATCACGCGCGATCTTTCCGCGAACGCTACCCTCTATTCCATCCGCAAGCAGGCCAAGGCTTTTCACAAAGCCCTGAAGGCTGGCGATGCCGCGGCACGCCAGCGGGCGCTGTCCTATTTCTCCGAGCCGGCCACAATCGGCCTGCAGGATGCCCAACTGGTCATCGCCCGGGAGTTCGGCTTCTCCAGCTGGACCCGATTGAAAACGCATCTCGAACGCGCTCAGGGCGGCAAGCCCGCCACCGAACAGCTTGCCAATCGCTTCCTCGCATTGGCGACCGTGTCCTATTTCGGCGACATCGCTGCGGACCCGGAGCGATATGCCCAGGCGAAAGCCTTGCTCGACGAGCATCCAGAAATTGCCCGTGAAAGCATCCATGTAGCAGCCGCTCTTGGCGATGGCGACGCCATCGACCGTTGGCTCGACACGGATCCGAAACTCTCCGGCAAGCGTGGTGGGCCTTACGATTGGGAGCCTCTGCTCTACGCGGCCTATGCCCGCGTTCCCGGCAGATCTTCCCTTGCAGCGGCTGAACGGCTCATTGCGTGTGGCGCCGATGCCAATGCCTTCTGGATGGACGACGGGCAATATCGTTTTACCGCGCTGACGGGCGTCTTCGGCCAGGGCGAGGCGGGCAAAGAGCGTCAGCCAGAACATCCGGATTGCGTCGCCTTTGCCGAACTCCTGCTTAAGGCCGGCGCTACGGCCAATGATAGCCAGGCGCTCTATAACCGCATGTTCGAGCCCGATAACACCTTCATCGGTCTTTTGTTGCGGTATGGGCTAAGCGCAAAGGACAGGAACAACTGGCTTGTCCGCGAAGACGGTCAGTTGATCGAGAACAGCGAAAGGGTCTTCGACTATCAACTTGCCTGGGCGCTGGAAAAGAAGATGACGGACCGTGTGCGGCTGCTGGTCGAGCATGGGGCCGACGTAAACCGCGTCGTGAAAGGTCGCACGCCCTACCAATGGGCCGAGCTCGGCGGTGATCCGACCCTTGCCGGCTATCTGGTGGCCCATGGCGCCACGGTCGCGGAACTCACCGATGTCGATCGCCTCGCGCGGGCGATCGGTGAGGGAAATGCGACGGCGGCAAAGGCGCTGGCAGCCGGGGATGCGGCGCTTGTTTCGCGCACGCAGGCGGCCCATCCGGCGATCCTGCATGAGGCTGCGGGTGAAGCCCAGCCGGCCCAGGTGGCGCTGATGCTGTCGCTCGGCCATGGCGCGCGACCCGTATCATCACGCACCGCCGATCGGCTGGGCCGAATACAACGGCAAGGCCGATATGGTGCGCTTCCTCGAGACACAGCCGCTCGACCTGTTTGCGGCCGCTGCCTTCGACAAGGGAGAGCGGGTGCTCGAGATCGTCAATGAAAAGCCGGAGTTGCTCGACATCCCCTTCGGTCAGTTCCGTGGGCGTGGGCGGCCAAACCCGCAGAGCGACTGGATGACGCCGCTCGCTATCGCTGTCGTCAACAGGAGGCCATCCGTGGTGAAGCTGTTGCTCGAAAAAGGCGCGAACGCCAACCTGCGTGATGGTACTGGTACGAGGTCGATCCGCGACCTGGCGCGCGACGAAGGCGACGACGAAATCGTCTCCTTGTTGCGTCCGGCTGTGCAGTCCAACTAACAGTCGCACGACTGGTGATTGTCGGCTTTACTAGGCGGTTGAAGTCTTTAAGGCTTTCAAATACCAGCTTGCTTAAACTAAATTTCTGCTTTGATCTTTAGGGTGGCGTCTGACCGGTGCCACCCCTCGCCTTTGACGGCTGGTCCGGTGAGGGGGCGCTGGCGTGATCGAGCAAAAGTTTCGGCAACCGAAGCGCAACAGGGCGGTGTGGGCGATCCATGCGGCCTGTACCCTGGTCGCGATCCTGACGATCGCCAGCCTCATCTTCGTTCTCAACCGCTCCGTCGTCGAGGCCGATCGCTTCGGTCTTTCGGCGGAACGCCGGCTGGTGGCAATCGAATTGCGGCACCAGATGGAAGCCGCCGTCCAGTTTCAGGCCCAGGTTTCCTTCTGGAATGCGACCTATGCGGAACTTGCGGCCGGACGGCTGAGCGATACCTTTGTGGCCCCGGAATTGGCGGGTTGGCTGTGGGAGGACTACGGCTTTTCCTGGCTGATCGTCAGCGATGCCGACGGGCATGTCTCGACCGCGGTGAAGGATGGGCTGGTCGTGCCGGCGGAGGCGGCCGATGCCCCGCTTCACGACGTCGAAGATCTGCTCGACGAAGCCCGACGCCGCTACGACAACGCGTTGAGAAACAACAACGGCACCTATACGCTCGATATCCCCCAGCCTGATCGGCAATCGGTCACGCCGATCGTGCCCGGCATTCATGCCGTGGATATGCGCCAGATCGAGGGCCAGATGAGCATAGCCGTCGTTCAGGCCGTCATCCCGGAAACGCTGCAGCTGCCGGCCGAACGCCGCAAGCCGGTGTTCATGGTTTCGGTTCGCCCGCTGACGGCGCGGTCGCTGCGCGAAATCGAGGCAAAGCTTGGCGTAACCGGCCTCGCTTTCGTGCCATTGTCACAGCGGCCGGCCGACGGCGTGCACGTCTCCGCCGGTCGCTGCGCTGATGTCTCATGCCTTGTCGTCGCCTGGACGCCCAAATCGCCCGGCGGCTTCGTCCGCGCGGAAATCCTGCCGAGCGTCATCGTCATCGCGATCGCGGCTACCCTGCTGATGGCGTTTGTGGCCCTCAGGTTCTCCTCCGTCTTTTCCGCCCTGCAGCAGAGCGAGGCGCGAAACCGCCACATGGCGAAACACGATCGTCTCACCGGGCTGCTCAATCGCAGCGGCTTCGACGAAGTGCTCGCTGCGGCCCTGCTCGACGTCAAAAAACGTCCATTCGCGCTGATCTTTGCCGATCTCGACGAGTTCAAGGCCGTCAACGATGAGCACGGCCATGCGGCGGGTGACGCAGTCTTGGTGACGATGGCCGAACGTTACCGCCTGCGGGTTGGTGCGCGCGGAACTGTTGCCCGCCTTGGCGGCGATGAATTTGCCGTCATCCTGCGGTCAACCGGCAAGGATGCGTCCGAACTTGCCACCGGTCTCGTCAACGATGCGCAGACGCCAATCGAGTTCGAGGGGCAGGTGCTGCGTATCGGCGGTAGCATTGGTGTGGCCTTTGCGCCGAGGCATGGCCGTACTGCTCGGTCGTTGCTGGCTGTAGCCGACGAGGCGCTCTATCTGGCCAAGCGACGGGGACGCAACCGCGTCCAGACGGCCGACGACCTTTCGACGGAAAACAACGATGCGCCGGACGATGAGGCTGACAGGCGCCATACCGGCTGAGCTGTCAGGCCGACGCCGTTCCATCGGCATGGTCATCGTCTGAACGGCTGAAGCGCCCGCCAAGCGGAGCGGTCACCCACAACAGCCGGGCATCGTTGTCGCTGGTCGATATGCAGGCGTGGCCAAGGCGCGCATCGAAGTAGACGGCGTCGCCGGATTTCAGCACGGCTGGCGCGTAGTGTTCGGTGTAGAGCGTGATATCGCCTTCGAGAACATACATGAAGTCCTCGTCGTCATGCCGGTCCCAATCCGGGAACTGGTCGAGCGATCGTGCTCTGACCAGAACCTCCACCGCCATGAAGGCGGTGTTGCGGACCTCTTCCATCAACAGCCGCAGACCATAGTTCGGCGTTTCGTGGCGGGTACCATCGTCCTGTCGGGTGATGCTGCGCCGACCGGCAGGCGGGCTTGCCTCGCCGGAGGCGAGAAAACTCAGGAGGTCGAGCGAGAATCCAGCTGCCAACTTCTGCATGGCGTGGAACGTCGGTGACATCTCGTTGCGCTCAATCTTCGACAGGGCCGAACGCGACAGGCCGATATGCTGGCTCGCCTCTTCTAGTGTCCAGTCGCGCGCGATTCTGAGCTCCTTGACCCTTGCACCGAGTTCGGCCGGACGCTCCTCAGTCGTGCGCAATCTCTGTTCGGCGGGGCGGCGGGTGATGGTCAGCTTCGGCATGGCGTCTCCTCGCGCAACAGATAGAGGCAAAATCGACGATTCTCAATTCTGTTGACGAAATCCACTATAGTAGATAATTCCCAATTGTTGAAGTTAACGGGAGGATGGACTGTGATCAACATTGCCGAAAGCAGATATGGAGTAGACGAGCTGCTCGTTGCCGATGCGGAGGCCGACGAGCGGCGATGGCTGCCATTTGGCGACAGTGCCTTTTCCTTGCCCTTGCTGTTTGACGTGCGCGGCGGGAGCTGGGTCAGCCTCTTCAAGGCGAAGGGAGCCGGCACGATCGAGCGGCATCGCCATTCCAATCCGGTTACCGGTTGGACGCTCGAGGGCACTTGGGGGTATCGTGAGCGCGACTGGATAGCACGACGCGGCACCTTCATCTTCGAGCCGGCGGGAGACATTCATACGCTCTACGTGCATCCGGAGGCCGGGCATATGAAGGCGCTGTTCCATGTGTTCGGCCCCCTGGTCTATCTCGACGAGGACGGCAACGCCGAAGGGTATGACGATGTGCTCGTCAGGCTCGATCGGTATGCGGCACACTGTAAGTCCGTCGGGCTCGGCGACGAATTCGTCCGTACGCTCATCCGATAGGGGGAAGTGATCATGCATGCATTGGTGTTCGACTCGTTCGGTGGGCCCGAGGTGCTGAGCTACCGCGAGGTTGCCGACCCGGCCGTGCCGCCCGGCCACATCCAGCTCGCCATGCGGGCGATCGGGCTGAACTTCGCCGACATCTACCGGCGCAAGGGCAATTATGTGCTCGCCGGCAAGGCACCCTTTATTGCCGGCTATGAAGGGGCCGGTGAGGTCATCGCGGTCGGTGAAGGCGTTGAAGGCATCGCCCTCGGCGACAGGATAGGGTTTGCCGACGTGCCGTTTGCCAATGCAACGCGGGTGACCGTGCCTTTGGAGCGGGCGATTCCGCTTCCTGTTGATATCGGCTTCGAGGCGGCGGCAGCGCTCCTGCTGCAGGGGCTGACGGCGCAGTATCTGGTTGAGGACAGCTATAGCGTCCGGGCCGGTGACACGGTTCTTGTCCAGGCGGCAGGCGGTGGCGTTGGGCAATTGCTGATCCGGCTCGCCATCGCGCGGGGCGCAAGCGTCATCGCCATGGCCTCGACGCTGGAAAAGCAGGCCCTTGCCAAGGCCGCCGGTGCTGCCCATGCGCTCGGATATGACGAGGGCTGGCCGGACAAGGTGCGCACCTTGAGCGCCGGTGGGGTCAATGTCGCCTATGATTCGGTCGGCATAACCTTGCTCGACAGTCTCTCGGCGGTGCGCTCGCGCGGCACGCTGGTGACATTCGGCATGGCGGGTGGGCCGGCGCCGCTGGTCGATCCGCGCTATCTCATGGAAAATTCGAAAACCGTCGTTGGCGGCGATCTCTGGGATTTTCTGACAGACCGGCAGCAACGGCTAAGCCGGGCAGAGCGTCTGTTCCAGGCCCTGCGCGCTGGTATCATCGAACGTCCGCGCATCGAGACCTTCGCACTGTCGGACGGTGCGGCAGCCCATGCGCGGCTCGAAGACCGCAGCTTTTCCGGAAAGATCGTGCTTTTGCCGGAGTGAGAGACCGGCCCCGTGTCGTCGCGGGGCCCGCCTTTCAAATGATGGGCACGTTGTAGGGTGTAATCACCTCGACGGCCGACAGTCGGCTTCCGCCCAGCTTTTGCCCGGCGCCGCTCCGTCGTGCGAGAATAGCGCGAAAAGTCATGCGGGCGTCGCTGCGCAAGTCATGATGCAGGACGAAATGGATCCGGCGTTGGCGCAGCAGCGCCAGATTGTCCTGGTCGAGGTCATGAGCGATGAACAGGCTGCAGTCGCGGCCGAGGCGCTCGAAGGCGGCCAGCACGGCGCGGTTGCCGCCGCCGATCGAATAGGCGGCATTGATGTCGGCGTCTGTCGCAAGCGCTCTTGCTGCAAGAACACCGGTTTCGGCGTCCTTGCCGTAGCCTTCGCTGATCTCGACGATGCGGATCGCCGGATAGTGCTCGCGGAGCACCCGGCGAAAGCCGATTTCGCGTTCCTCCTCGCCACGAAAACGGCTGCTCGAAATCGTCACGAGCACGGTTGCTGCCTGCCCGGCGAACCGTTCGCCCACGAGATAGGCCGCCGTCTCGCCGGCCGCGCGGTTGTCGGCCCCGGCATAGGCGGTGCGCGCCGAGTTCGGCAGATCGGTGACAAGCGCGACGACCGCAATTCCCGCCTGTTCGAGGCGGGCGACGGCGCCAACGATTTCGGGCACATCAGGTGCCTTCAACACGACGCCGTCGGTCCCACGCAGGCGGACGCGGTCGAGCAGCTGCGCGATGTCGTGCGGCCGCATGATCTCGGCAAAATGGAACCGGCAGCGAAACGTGGTCGGCATGAAGGTCGGCGCCTCGGTTTCGAACGCCTGCCTGACCGCCTCGGTGAAGCGCTCCGGCGCCTCCATCACGATATCGATCGCGCGCTTCTGGCCTTGCATCTCCGATCCCGATTGCTGCTTCTCCAGCTCGCGGATGGCGGCTCGCACGCGGGCTGCCGTCTGCCGGCGCACGCCGGGACGTTCATTCAGGACGCGGTCGACGGTCGCGGTGCTGAGTCCCGCCTGAAAGGCGATATCCTTGACCAGAAACGGATGTGCCAACGACGAACTCTCCTGATGGTTTTTTGATGGATTCCTGCTCTATATCACGATCTCACGCCGCCTATAGTCGGGACATCGAAAGTTTCTGAGGAGGAACGAGATGAAGACCGACAACAGGGCGCGCCAGCGCCTCGACCGTGTGTGGCTGAGCGAGGATGCCTGCGACATCGAGGCGTTCCGTGCGGAGGTGGAGCGGCAGACGAACCTTGCTGATTATCCACACGCGCTCGCCTGCGAGAAAAATGTGCTGATCTATGACAGCGCCAGCCTGGTTGCCGCCTGCGCCACGACCGAGGGGCGCCGCGCTGCCCTGGCCGAAATCTGCGAGGTGCTGGCAACCGGGCCCGGGGTGGCGGTGTTCAAGCACGCCTATGCCGACACATCAGTCATCGATGCGGCCAGCGGCATCTTTGACGCCATCATCGACGAGCAACACCGCACCAACAGTGGCGGCGGCGACCACTTTGCCAAGCCCGGCGCTAACGACAGGATCTGGAATTCGCTCGAAAAACACTGCCTGAAAAGCCCTGAGAACTTTGCCGCCTATTACGCCAACGCCATCATCGCGCTCGTCAGCGAAGCCTGGCTTGGTCCGAACTACCAGCTGACGGCGCAGGTCAATCGCGTCAATCCCGGCGGCGCGTCGCAGGCGGCCCATCGCGACTATCATCTGGGATTCCAGACCTCTGATGTCATCGAGCAGTATCCTGTTCATGTGCACAGGCTGTCGCCGGTGCTGACGTTGCAAGGTGCCGTTGCCCATTGCGACATGCCGATCGAGAGCGGTCCAACGCTTTTCCTTCCCTATAGCCAGACCTACGTGCCCGGCTATCTCGCGTTGAAACGTCCGGAGTTCCGGGCCTATTTCGACCAGCATCACGTGCAGCTGCCGTTGGAAAAGGGCGATGTCGTCTTCTTCAACCCGGCTCTCTTCCATGCGGCCGGCAGCAATCATTCGACTGATATCAAGCGCGTCGCCAACCTGCTCCAGGTCTCCTCGGCCTTCGGGAGGGCGATGGAGACCGTCGATCGCGCCAGGATGAGTGCAGCCCTCTACCCGGCGCTGACCGCACTCGTGGCATCCGGCACGCTTTCGGCCGATGAGGCGGCCAATGCGATTGCGTCCTGTGCCGAGGGCTATTCCTTCCCGACCAATCTCGATCGCGATCCGCCGCTGGGCGGTCTCGCGCCGAAGACCCAGGCGCAACTGATGCATGAGGCGCTGGCAGGCAGGTGGAGCGATGCGGATTTCAGAAGCGCGCTTGGCGAGCAGGCACAGCGCAAGCTGAGCTGAACGGCAGAATCGATCTTTCCGGTCCCCGGCGTTCTGCGGCGGGGGCCGGTCGCCCTGTTTTCATCTCACTTTCAATTCTGGGAGGACTTTCATGACCGAGCAATATGGCCGTCTCGACGGCAAGATCGCCATCGTCACCGGCGGGACGCAGGGGCTGGGCGCAACGATCGCCAACCTGTTTGCGGAACGTGGGGCTAAAGGTGTCGTCATCTGTGGACGCAACGTTGCCAAGGGCGAAGCGAAGGCCGAGCAGATCCGCAAGGCAACCGGCGCGCAGGTACTTTATGTCGAGGCAGACCTCGAAAAGGTCGAGGACGCGCGCAAGGTCGTCAGCGCCTGCGACGCCACATTCGGGCGCGTCGATGCGCTGGTCAATGCGGCGGCGATCACCGATCGCGGCACCATCCTGGACACCAGCCCCGAACTGTTCGACCGGATGTTCGCTGTCAATGTGCGCGCACCGTTCTTCCTGATGCAGGAAGCGGTAAAGCTGATGCGGCGGGAGGGCACGCAGGGCACCATCGTCAATATTGGCTCGATGTCGGCGATGGCCGGTCAGCCGTTTATCGCCGCCTATTGCTCGTCGAAGGGGGCGCTGGAGACGCTGACCAAGAACACCTCCTATGCGCTGCTGCGCAACCGCATTCGCGTCAATGGCCTCAATATCGGCTGGATGGCGTCCGAAGGGGAAGACCGCATCCAGCGCGAATTTCATGGGGCGGCAGACGACTGGCTCGAAAAGGCGGCCGCCAGCCAACCCTTCGGTCGGCTTGTCGACCCCAAGGAAGTCGCGCGTGCCTGCGCCTATCTCTCGTCGGATGAGTCCGGCCTGATGACGGGGTCGGTCATCTGCTTCGACCAGTCGGTGTGGGGCGGCTATGACGGCTCGCCGCATCCGGTCGCGCCGCTCTGACATCTGACGCTGTCGCGAGGCCCTGTGGAGTGACCGGCAAGCGACGCCGGACTTGCTTGTCATTCCCTGTGGGCTGTGCCCTTATGACGCCGTCAGGTGCCCGCAACGCGGGAGAATCGGGAATCCGGTGTTATTCCGGAACGTGCCCAACGCTGTGACGGGGACGACTGCCTCTAGGGATTTTGAGCTTGCTCAAGATCTTGCCACTGGATCTTCATGTGATCTGGGAAGGTGAGGCGGCCGGTTGATCCGAAGTCAGAAGACCGGCCTGGCAAGATAGACCGATATCCGCGCGGACGGCGGAAGGTTGTGCATTGTTGGGGATCGAACGATGCTGACTGACGCTAATGGCGGCCTTGCGGCTGCAGAAGCCTTTTCATCCGACGAGCGCGAAGCCGTCTATCGAGCCATCGAAACGCGCCGGGACGTGCGGGATCAGTTCCTGGCCGAACCCTTGCCTGACGATGTGGTGATGCGCCTGCTCAATGCTGCGCACCGGGCGCCATCGGTGGGTTTCATGCAACCGTGGAATTTCGTCGTGGTCCGGCAGGCCGAAACCCGCGAGCGGGTATGGCAGGCCTTTTCCCGCGCCAACGACGAAGCGGCATTGATGTTCGATGGCGACCGCCAAGCGAAATACCGCTCCCTGAAGCTGGAGGGGATCCGCAAGGCACCCTTGAGCATCTGCGTCACCTGCGACCGCACGCGCGGTGGAGCGGTCGTTCTCGGGCGCACCCATAACCCGCAGATGGATCTCTATTCCACCGTCTGTGCCGTGCAGAACCTCTGGCTTGCGGCGCGCGCCGAAGGCGTTGGTGTCGGCTGGGTCAGTATCTTTCATGAAAATGAGATCAAGGCGATCCTCGGCATTCCCGATCATGTCGTGATCGTCGCCTGGCTTTGCCTCGGATATGTCGATCGCCTTTACCAGGAGCCGGAACTTGCGGTTAAGGGCTGGCGCCAGCGGCTGCCGCTGGAGGAGCTGGTGTTCGAGGAAGGCTGGGGAACCTGCCGAAAGGCAGACGCTGCGATCAGTTGCTCTGAACCGGCTGGTAGCCCGGACCCTTCGGATGGCGAAGGTCGATCGACGTTTCCTCCTGGGGAAGGAACGTCGGCCCGATGACCCGCACCTTGCTCTTGGCGGGATCGTAGGGGCGCTCCTCCGCAGCCGCCTTGGCGGTAGGGGCGGCCGCTTCCTTCTTGCCCTCGATGACGATGATCGACGATTCGCTGTTGCCAGTGTTGCCACTGGAAGCCTTGGGCGTCGTCGCGATCTTTGGAATCTGGCAACCGCAAATGCCCGGCTTGCCGACGCCGCGCGTCCGATAGGCAAAGGCGTTTGGCAGTTCTTTATAGGGGCGTCCCGTCGAGGCGGAGACCATCTGGTCGCTCTCCTCGGTCGCCAGGTCGTGGAAAAATAGTTCTGTTTCGGCACCCGGGCAGCGGGCGCGGCAGGCCTGCTCGTCGCGGGCGAAGTCCACAGGGCTTGCCTCGGACGAGATCGGGAAGAAGGCGCCATCGCAAGTGCGCACGCACATGGTGCGAAGCGTGCCGGAATAGACGCCGCTTTCCGGCGGGTAGGTGCCCATTTCGCCGTCCCGCAGCATTGGTCCGTAGCTTTCGTCCGGCGGCAGATCGCGCAGGATGTTGCGGTACGTTTCCGGCTCGTCCGGGTCGGCGGTCGCAAATTCCTCGCTGCCACCATAGCAACCGTTGATCTCGAGGGCGGCGAGGATGCGCCGGCGCGTATCGTCTCCATCGCCTGACATCAGCTGCTGGCGCTCCGATTTGAGGATGCGCAGATTGTCTTCCATCTCGGCGATCAGACTGTTGATGTCTGTGCAGATATCCGGGTCGCCGCCGTTGAAGACGACGACGCTGCCTGTGCCGCAGCCGGCGCGTCGGCGATCGTTGCGCGCCCGGCGCAATTCGATGTTCTGTCGGGAAATCGCGCTCGCATAATCGCGGGTATCGGCCGTAGTTTCGATGGCGGCGGGCAGTTCGGCGAGCCGAGTGTTCAGGCGGTCGCACACGCTGGAGGCCAGCGCCTGATCGGCAAGAACCAGAAGCAGCGGCAAGGTCGCCGCGGCTAGGGTTTTCATGTTCCGGAACACGGGCGAACGTCCATTCCTGCAACCGCACGGCGCCACCCTTGTTGTCCGGGTTCGGTCGCTGTCGGCACTTCCTGTTTCAGCCCTATCATAAGGCTTGTCGCCGCCGGTGCAACGACAAGCCTCGCATTGCGTTAACAGCTCCGTCCGGTGGGAGGAACGGAAGGAGCGTTAGAGATCAGGCGGCGCGTGCCGTCTCCAGCGACATCGGCCGTTCAAGAACCGTGCCTTCGATCGCCGCTACGGCCTTCATGGCGCTGAGCAGCGACGGCGTCACTTCCCAGGCGACCGCTACGGCATAGACCGAGCCGATCCGGTGCGGGTCAGCGATGCGCTCGCCGGGGCAACCCATGCGGCGGAACATCCGCTCGAGGAAGACATCGGTCACCGTGACGATATGGCTGATGCCGGAGGCCAGCCCGAGTTCGCCGACACCGCACATCAGTTCTGCGGCGGCGACGGTCACCTGGTTGGAGGCGCGGTCCTGAGAAATCTCCGGGTCGATGCAGAAGCGGCTCGATTCCCAGATCGAGGCGCTGCGGATCTCAGGGTTGTCGCCAAGCAGGATCGGGAACGTATCGTCCAGCATGTTGGGGCCGAGCGTCGGCAGCAATCTCAGCGATCCGCGCAGTTTTCCCGTCTCCGGCGAATAGGACAGAATATAGAGCGGATTCGACTTGTCGTAATTGTCGATCTCCCATTCCCCATCGGTCTGCACGTCCCATTTCAGGAAATCGTGGAAGACGCGCTTGCGCAGCTTGAACATCTCGTCGATGGACTGTGGGTGCTGTCCGCGTGTCCTGCCGTTGAGGATCCTGATCATCTTCTTCTCCATCCTTGTTTTGGGGGATGGCGTGATGCTGTCAGTCCTCAGGCAGGGGCGAAACTGTCACTACCGACAGTTCCGGAAACCGTTTTTTCCCACTAAATATAGACGGGTTTTCAGATGAGCGAAGGAGGAGCGTCTTGAGGGTGGGTCAAACCGTCGGGATCAGTGCATGGCGAACGGCCTGGGCCACGGCCTGCGTGTTGGAGACAACATTGAGCTTTCGGCGGGCATTGGTCATGAAGAAACGCACGGTGCGTTCGGAAATGCCGAGAATGGTGGCAATTTCCCAATAGCTCTTGCCGGCCGCCGACCAGGTGAGAACCTCGGTTTCGCGACCTGTGAGGCGCGTATCGCGCGTGTTCAGCCCCCCTGTCATGGCGGCGTTTTCAAGCATGCCGGCATGAAACAGGTTGGCGGCGAGCTGGAAGTCGCGCAAGTGGTTGCGCCGATAGATCGACCACTCCGCGGCCGACATATTGACGTTGATGGCCAGCAAGGCGGTGCGGCCGGCCGGCGAGGGCAGCGGCAGGGCGACGCCTTCACTGGAAAGGCCGATCTCTTCGGCCGTCTTGAACAATGGCTCGCATTCGGGAAAGCGGTGGCGCGCCGTCGTCCATTCGACAGGCCTGACGCCACCGAGCGCCAGCTTGAGGATCGGGTCGATACGGTAGAGCTCCCGCGTCAGATAAAGCTCGGCCGCGTAGGCACCGAACGTGTGGTGCAACCGGCAGATCTTGAGCTCGTCGGCATAGGGCTCAGCTTCAAGATATAGGAGATGAGCGATGCGAAAGGTACGGCGCATCAACGTAAAGAAATGGGCCGGCTCGACACAGCCTCCGCATTCCAGAATTTCCAGCATGTCGAGGACAGCCTGTTGTTCAGTCATGCCACAACACCGATTTTTGCGCTAAACCCCACAATGGTTGGGGGTTCACCTTTTGTCCAGAACCGACAGCCGATTTGCTGTGGATTGTCGACCCTTGCAAACAATGGTTGTTGCCCAGGGTCGCGGCAGCATCACAGGGCCGCCGGGTGCGGCGGCCCTTAAAAACGAGGGCGTCGCTAGCCCGGATGGCTGGCTTCAACGACGGCGAGTGCCGCCATGTTGACGACGCCACGCGAGGTCACGGACGGCGACAGGATGTGCGCCGGCAGTGCTGAGCCGAGCAGGATCGGTCCGACATGCAGGCTGTCCGTCATCGTCTTGACGACGCCAAGCGTGATGTTGGCAGCATCCAGGTTCGGGAAGACCAACAGGTTGGCTTCGCCCGAGAGCGTGCTGTCGGGCATGACGCGCTGACGCAGCACTTCGGAGATGGCCGAATCGCCGTGCATTTCGCCATCGACTTCCAGATCGGGCGCGAGTTCGCGCACAAGCTGAAGCGCCTGGCGCATCTTGGTGGCACTCTCGGAATCGCGCGAGCCGAAGTTCGAATGCGAGACCAGGGCGGCATGTGGCGTGATGCCGAAGCGCCGGATCTCCTGCGCCGCCATGACGGTGGTCTGGGCGATTTCTTCGGCACTCGGGCAGTAGCTGACATAGGTGTCGGTGAAGAACGTGGCGCCACGCTGCGAGATCAGCAGGCTGAGGGCCGAGAAATCGAGCACGCCGTCGCGCTTGCCGATGATCTGCGAGACGTCGCGCAGGTGCTTGCTGTAACGCCCTTCGACACCGCAGATTAGCGCATCGGCTTCGCCGCGCTTGACGGCAAGCGCCCCAATGACGGTGGTGTTGGTGCGGACGATCGTGCGGGCAGCTTCCGGAATGACACCGAGACGGCCGACGAGGGCGAAATAGTCCTCGACGTAGTCGCGGTAGCGCGGGTCGCCCTCGGGGTTGACCACCTCGAAATCGATATCCGGACGAATGCGCAGGCCGTAGCGACGCAGGCGCGTCTCGATGATCTGCGGACGACCGATCAGGATCGGGCGGGCCGTGCCTTCCTCCAGCAGCACCTGGGCGGCGCGCAGCACGCGCTCGTCTTCACCTTCGGCGAAGATCACGCGGTTCTTCTGCGCATTCTTGGCGGCGGCAAAGACCGGCTTCATGATGAAGCCCGAGCGGAAGACGAAGCGGTTCAGCTTGTCGAGATAGGCGTCGTAGTCCTGGATCGGGCGGGTGGCGACGCCGCTTTCCTCGGCAGCCTTGGCAACCGCCGGCGCAATCCGGAGGATCAGGCGTTGGTCGAAGGGCGAGGGGATCAGGTAATCGGGACCGAAGACCGGCGTCTCGCCGGAATAGGCGCGGGCGGCCACGTCGGACGGCTCCTCGCGGGCAAGGCCGGCAATGGCGCGGACCGCCGCCATCTTCATTTCTTCGTTGATCGTGCTTGCGCCGCAGTCGAGCGCACCGCGGAAGATGTGCGGGAAGCAAAGCACGTTGTTGACCTGGTTGGGGAAATCCGAACGGCCGGTGCAGATCATCGCGTCGGGGCGCGCCGCGCGCGCTGCCTCCGGCATGATCTCGGGCGTGGGGTTGGCGAGCGCCATGATCAGTGGCTTTTCGGCCATCTGCACCAGCAGTTCCGGTTTCAGGACTCCAGCGGCGGAAAGACCGAGGAAAACGTCGGCGCCGCCGATACTGTCGGCTAATACCCGGTTGTCGCTTTCCTGCGCGTATACGGACTTCCATTCGTCCATCAGCACTTCGCGGCCCTTGTAGACGAGGCCTTCGAGGTCGTGCACCCAGATGTTTTCGGTCTTGGCGCCAAGCGTGACCAGCAGATTGAGACAGGCGAGCGCTGCGGCACCTGCACCCGAGGTAACGATCTTGGCCTTGGCGATGTCCTTGCCGGCCAGTTCCAGACCGTTGAGGATTGCGGCCGCAACGATGATCGCGGTGCCATGCTGGTCGTCATGGAAGACGGGGATCTGCATCTTTTCGCGCAACTGGCGCTCGACCTCGAAGCATTCCGGCGCCTTGATATCTTCGAGGTTGATGCCGCCGAAGGTCGGCTCGAGCGCCGAGATGACATCGACCATACGCTCGATGCTCGCCGCGTCGATCTCGATGTCGAAGACGTCGATGCCGGCAAATTTCTTGAACAGGACGGCCTTGCCTTCCATGACCGGCTTGGAGGCAAGCGGACCGATATTGCCGAGGCCGAGAACGGCCGTGCCGTTGGAAATGACCGCGACAAGGTTGGCGCGTGCCGTGTAGTCGGCAGCCGTTTCAGGATTGTCGCGGATGGCGATGCAGGGCGCAGCCACACCGGGCGAATAGGCGAGCGCGAGATCGCGCTGGTTGCCGAGCGGCTTGGTGGGCTGAATTTCGAGCTTCCCAGGGCGAGGGTAACGGTGGAAGAAAAGGGCCTGCTGGTCGATGTCGCCGCTGACCGGACCTGTCTGGGATTTCGTTTTGTCGCCCGTGCTCATAGTCTGCATTCCTCTTTTTTGGACGTGGCCTTGTGGCATGAATTGCGAACCGCGTACAGTTTTTGCGCGGTTCTTTTAAGCCGGTGCGACGAAGCGGCCGGCGTCCGTGTCATCTTCCTGAAACACGAGTCTGGTTTTGACGGGCCCCAGAAGGCTCAATCAAGACGAGGCTGGTATGATGGCGGCACCGCAAATCAATTCCGTAAGACACCTCAGGACGTTGTTCATCTCCGACGTCCACCTCGGCTCCAAGGCCGCCAAGACCGACTTTCTTATTGATTTTCTGCGCCATCACGAGGCTGAGACCATCGTTCTCGTCGGCGACATCGTCGATGGCTGGCGGTTGAAGCGTAGCTGGTACTGGCCGCAGAACTGCAACGACGTCGTCCAGAAGCTGCTGCGCAAGGCGCGCAAGGGCACGCGCATCATCTATATCCCCGGCAATCACGACGAGTTCATGCGCGATTTCCCGGGTGTTCACTTCGGCGGCATCGAAGTGGCGCAGCGCCATATGCACAAGGGTGCCGACGGCCGCAACTATCTGGTGCTGCATGGCGACGAATTCGATGTGGTCGTGCGCAATGCGCGCATCCTCGCCTATCTCGGCGACTGGGCCTACGATACGGCGATCGCCATCAATATCGGCCTGGCCGCCGTTCGTCGCCGGCTCGGCATGCCCTATTGGTCGTTCTCTTCCTGGGCGAAGCTGCAGGTGAAGCACGCCGTCAACTTTATCGGTGAGTTCCAGAAGGTGGTTGCCGACGAGGCGCGGCGGCATGATGCGCAGGGCGTGATCTGCGGCCATATCCACCATGCGGTCATCGAGGATATCGGCGACGTGCGCTACATCAACACGGGCGACTGGGTCGAAAGCTGCACGGCGATCGCCGAACACCACGACGGCACCATGGAACTGATCACCTGGCATCAGATGCGCGGCGGCGTCGCAGAGGCCGAGGGAACGGCCGAAGCCGAACGGCTTCTGGCGCACCTGCTGACGCAACGGGCAGCCTGACGGGAACGCCGGCGAGGGCGCAAGCGTCGCTTGTAGTGAAATCTAGGTTATGGCGATCCGGCAGCGGGCTATGCTATTGCTGGCCGATAGCCATCAGGTTCTCCCATGATTCCCTCCCAAGCGCCCGCAACTGTGGGCCCTCCGCCGCGTCATTTTGCGCTTCGCATCGCCTTGCTCTTCTGCGCTCCGTTGATCGTCAACGGTTTCGCAATGCCGTATTTTCCGGTCTGGTTGAGCACGCTTTCCATGAGCGATTTCGAGATCGGCGTCGTGCTGGCGCTGCCGATGTTCGTACGCGTGATCACCGCGCCAATTGCCGGTGTGATCGCCGATCGGCTCGGAGAGCGCACGATCGTTTTGATCTGGTCAGGTTTCCTGTCGCTGGCGACGGCTTTCGTGCTGTTCTACGCCCGGGAGTTCTGGCCGGTTCTGATCATCTATACGCTGCAATCGGCGGTCTATTCGCCCTATGTGCCGATCGTCGAGGCGATCGCGCTTTCCGGCGTCCGGCGCTGGGGTTTCGATTATGCGCAGATGCGGCTTTGGGGTTCCGTCGCCTTCATCGGCGCAACCATGCTCGGCGGCTGGATGATCGGCATCTTCGGTGGCGACATGGTGCTGCCGGCGATGGCGGTCGGTTTCGGCCTGACGATCCTGATGGCCTTTGCGGCGCCAAAGGTCGGCCGACCGCGGCGCCCGTCACCGATCACGGCGCTGACCGAGCCTCCGCCGCAATCGTTGCGCCAGCTCGATCTGCAGCTATTGCTGATCGGCGTGACGCTGGTGAACGCCAGCCACGCCATGCTCTTCGCTTTCTCGGCAATCTACTGGCAGCATATCGGCTATAGCGGCACGGAGATCGGCATCCTCTGGAGTGCCGGCGTTGCTGCTGAAGTGACGATGTTCATCTTCGCCAAGGCGATCATCCGCCGCTTCAGCGTCTGGACGATGATCCTGTCCGGCTGCTCGCTGGCGGTCGTGCGCTGGATCATCTTCCCGATGGATCTCGGCTTTTCCGGCTATTTCGTGCTGCAGTGCTTCCACGCCTTCACCTATGCGATCATGCACACCGGCATGCAGAACAAGCTGGTGGAGCGCGTCGTCGAGGAGCAGGAGGCATCGGCCCAGGGGCTCTATTTCTTCTACACCGGCATTTTCACGGCGATCCTCACCTTCCTGTCCGGCTATCTCTACGCCTGGTACGGGGTGAACGGGTTCTATTCGATGTCGGTCGTCGCCTTTGCCGGCTGCTGCTTTGCCGTTGCCGCCTGGTATCTTCAGCCCCAGAGGCGTGGTTCCGGCGGAAAGACCAGCGAGGCTTCGTAGCGCAGGCCGGGCGTGCGATCGCGTGCCAGAAGCAGGGGCCCGTCGAGATCGACGAAATCCGCGCCCTGCGCCGCCAGGATTGCCGGTGCCATGCCGAGCGAGGTTCCGACCATGCAGCCGACCATCACCTTGAGGCCGAGCGACGTTGCCGCATCGCGCATGCGAAGCGCCTCCGTCAGGCCGCCCGTCTTGTCGAGCTTGATGTTGACGGCGTCATAGCGATCGACCAGGGCCGAGAGGTCGCCGGTCGCGTGCACGCTCTCGTCGGCACACACCGGAACGGGGCGGGCGATCGTGGCCAGGGCCTGATCATGGCCGGCGGCAAGCGGCTGTTCGATCAGGTCGATGCGCTGCTCGGCGCAGATGGCGAAGTGATAGGCGAGGCTGTCGGGCGTCCAGCCTTCATTGGCATCGAGAATGATGCGGCTCTCCGGCGCACCCTCGCGCACGGCGCGGATGCGGGAGGCATCGTCTGATGTGCCGACCTTGATCTTGAGCAGCGCGCGGTGGGCATATTGTGCGGCCTGGTTGCGCATCGCATCGGGCTCGGCAAGCGACAGCGTATAGGCCGTCGTCAATGTGCCAGGTGAGGAGAGACCGGCAAGCTCATGGACAGATTTGCCTTTCTGCTTTGCTTCCAGATCCCACAACGCACAGTCGACCGCATTGCGGGCCGCACCCGGCTTCATCGCCGACTGTAGCTCCGGGCGCGTCAGGCCTTGTTCGATCTGCGGGCATATGGCTTCGATTTCGGCGAGCACCGAGGCAATGGTTTCGTTGTAGCGGCCATAGGGTACGCATTCCCCCCAACCGCTGGTGCCGTCCTTGGTGATTCGGCATGTCACGACGCTTGCCGTGGTCTTCGAACCGCGTGAAATCGTGAATGTGCCCGCAATCGGGAAGTCTTCGGTTGTCGCTTCGAGCACAGTTGACATGAAATCTTCTCCGGCGGGGCCTATCTGGCGCTTAGGTCTTGATGTTACCGGCTTCGTCAGGATGACATCAAGGATGTGAGCCGTTATGACGGAGCAAGCTTTTACGAGCGGTTAGCAAATCGGGATGACAGAGACCAGGTGACGCGTTCCCAGACCAAGATCGTTGCGGATGTCGCGCTCAGTGGAGACGCCGGAGGCTCGGAACGCGCGTATGTCTTTTCAGGCGTCTGGCGGCACGAGACAGCTGAAGCCATGGCCGCCAAGCTCGAACAGCTTGCGCGCAAGGGCAGCAGCGTCAGGCAGTTCGATCTGTCGGGTGTGACGGCTATGGACACGGCCGGCGCCTGGATCATCCGGCGCTTCATGACGCGGCTTGCCGGACCTGAAAAGGACGAGATCCAGTTCGTCGACGGCGGTCAACGCTATGTCGAGCTGATCGGCGCGCTACCGGCGGAACTGCCGGCACCGGAGGACGAAAGCGAACATCTTCCGCTGTTCCAGCGGCTGTTCGCACCGGTCGGCGAGGTGATGATCGCCACTTGGAACGATACCGTCGCGGCGATGTACATTCTCGGCTCGGCGGTTCGCGGTGCCCAGCTCAAGCTCGGGCGGCACAGTGGCGTCTCGCCGGCGGCCATCGTTCACCAGATCGACCGCATGGGCGTCAAGGCCGTGCCGATCATCATGCTGATGTCCTTCCTGATCGGTGCGATCATTGCGCAGCAAGGCGCATTCCAGCTGCGTTATTTCGGCGCCGAAGTCTTCGTCGTCGATCTGGTCGGCATCCTGCAACTGCGCGAAATCGGCGTGCTGCTGACCGCCATCATGATCGCCGGGCGTTCGGGCAGCGCGATCACGGCCGAGATCGGTTCGATGAAGATGCGCGAGGAGGTGGACGCGCTGAAGGTCATGGGCCTCAGCCCCGTCGGCGTCTTGGTGTTTCCGCGCCTCGTGGCGCTGACGATCGCGTTGCCGCTCCTGACCATCATTGCCAACTTCGCAGCACTGACCGGTGCGGCGCTGGTCGCTTGGACCTATTCGGGCATCACCGTTGCGACCTTCCTGTCGCGCCTGCAGGAGGCCGTGGATTTCTCATCGGTTGCGGCAGGCATGATCAAGGCGCCGTTCATGGCGCTGATCATCGGCGTGGTGGCGGCAGTCGAAGGCCTGAAGGTTGGCGGCAGCGCCGAATCGCTTGGCCGCCACGTGACCTCTTCGGTGGTCAAATCGATCTTCGTGGTGATCCTGATCGACGGCCTGTTTGCCATGTTCTACGCAGCGATCGATTTCTGAGGCGGATGGAACGATGAGCACAGCAGCCACGGAAAGACAGCAGGATCCGGCCTACGAACACGAAGCGGTTCTGTCCGTGCGCGACCTGACGGTCGGCTTCGGCTCCCACATCGTGCTCGACAAGCTCAACCTCGAGATTTTTCGCGGCGAAATCCTCGGCTTCGTCGGTGCCTCGGGTACCGGAAAGTCGGTGTTGATGCGCACGGTGCTGCGGCTTCTGGCCAAGCGCTCCGGCACGATCAAGATCCTTGGCGCGGAATACGACAGGATGTCCGAGGTTGACCGGATCGCGCTCGACATGCGTCTCGGCGTGCTTTTTCAGCACGGCGCACTCTTTTCGGCCCTCACGGTGCGTGAAAACATCCAGGTGCCGATGCGCGAATATCTCGACCTGCCGCAGAGCCTGATGGACGAACTGGCGCGCGTGAAGATCGAGCTGGTAGGTCTGGCGCCGGAGGCGGCCGACAAATACCCATCCGAGCTTTCGGGCGGCATGATCAAGCGAGCCGCACTTGCCCGCGCGCTCGCGCTCGACCCCGATCTCGTCTTTCTCGACGAGCCGACATCAGGCCTCGACCCGATCGGCGCGGCCGAGTTCGATGAGTTGATCGCCAAGCTGCGCGACACGCTCGGATTGACCGTGTATATGGTGACTCACGACCTCGACAGCCTGTTTTCGGTTTGCGATCGCATTGCGGTGCTCGGAAACAAGAAGGTTCTGGTCGAGGGGACCGTCGAGGACATGTTGGCCTGTGACGATCCTTGGGTGCAGTCCTATTTCCGGGGCAAACGGGCGCGGTCGATCGTGCGGCACGACGAATAGCGTCAGGAAGCCGGCGGGCGATCCCGGGTGTCTTGGACATCTTCCGGGGTGTCTGAAGCAGAAGAACGGCCGATAGGATGGCCACTGAGGTAGTCGGGACGAATGGAAACTAAAGCGAACTACGCCATTGTCGGCTTCTTCACGGTGTTCGTGATCGCGGCTGCCTTCGGCTTCGTCTACTGGATGTCGCAATACGGCCGCAGCGGCGAGATGGTCGAGCTGGTCGTCAACATTCCGGGTTCCGCCAACGGGCTCTCCGTCGGCTCGCCTGTTCGCTTCAACGGCATTCCCGTCGGCTCGGTGCGCAATCTGGCGATCGACGCCAACGATCCGCGTTACTCGATTGCTGTCACGGAAGTCTCCATCGATGCGCCCGTGCTGAAATCGACCAAGGCGACGCTCGAAGTGCAAGGTTTGACGGGTTCTGCCTATATCGAGCTGAGCGGTGGCAACAAGGGCGATGAGAACATCCTGCGCAGCGCCGTTGAAAATGGTACGCAGGCGCGCATTCTTGCCGACCAGTCGAGCGTCACCAGCTTGCTCGCGACAGCGGACAAGATCATGGACCGCGCCGACGATGCGATCAGCGACATCCAGGGCTTCGTCAAGGACGTGCGCGGCCCCCTGACCAGCACGATCGGCAATGCCGAGAAATTCTCCAAGGCGCTTGCCGACAATTCCGGCGCAATCGACGACTTCCTGAAAAGCGTGACCGAGCTTTCGGCATCGATCAATGCCGCGTCGAAGAAGCTTGATTCGACCCTTGCCTCGGCCGACGTGCTGGTGAAGTCGGTCGATCCGAAAAAGATCGATCATATCGTCAGCAACGTTGAGCAGCTTAGCAATGACCTGAAGGCCGCCTCAGGCGGCGTTTCCGAAACCATTGCAGCGTTCAAGCGCACGGTCGAGACCTATGACCAGTTCGGCAAGAATGCGCAGAAGACGCTCGAGCGCGTCGATACGCTGGTGGCTGCCGTCGACAAGCAGAAGGTCGAACTTGTTGTCAACGACATTTCGGCAGCAAGTGCCGACGCCCGCAGGACGGTCGCCAACATCACGCAGTTTGCCGAGAAGATCACGGCGCGCCAGCAGGACATCGATCGCACGATCACCGACGTGACCCAGATGGCCAGCAAGCTGAATGCTGCCTCCAGCCGCGTCGACAGCATCCTCGTCAAGGTCGATGGGTTCCTCGGCGATGCCGACGCACCGTCGCTTTCGGCCGAGGCGCGCACCACGCTCGAATCGTTCCGCAAGATGGCCGACAACCTCAACGCCCAGATCGGCCCGATTGCAGACAATCTGAAGCGGTTCTCCGGCTCCGGCCTTCGCGATGTCGAGGCACTGGTGACCGATACACGTCGCACCGTGCAGAGCCTCGAGAATACGATTTCGACATTCGACAAGAATCCGCAACGCCTGCTGTTCGGCGGCGAAACAGTCAAGCAATACGATGGTCGCACCCGACGCTGAATCAGGTAAGACAAAGCCGGGTGGGGCCGGCGGGTTGCTTTCATTAAAGAGCGCTCTAAGGTGCTGCGAATTGGACAAGGGTTTGGGCAGTATGAATTTTCCGGGGCTGGTGTGTATGCGTGAGACGGGAGCGAAACGCTCTGCCCTGGTTTTCACGCTGGCTGTCTTGTTGGCCGGGTGCGGCGCCGGTGCTGCCGTCAACGATACATTCAGCCTTTCCGCGTCGCCGGTCGTCGAAGGACGGGCTGCGACCAGCAAGCAGATACTCGTGCCGGAACCGACGGCGCTGAAAGCGCTCGACAGCGACCAGGTCGTCATCCGTCTTTCCGGTTCGGAGCTGCAGTATCTGTCCAAGGCACAATGGAGCGACCGCCTGCCGCGCATGGTGCAGGCAAAGCTGGTTCAGGCGTTCGAGAATACCGGCAAGGTGGCGGGCGTCGGCAAGCCCGGCGAGGGGCTGGCGATCGACTATCAGGTGATCAGCGAGATCCGCTCCTTCGAGATCTCGACCGAAGGCGCCGATACGGCGGTCGTCGAGATCTTTGCAAAGATCGTCAATGACCGGAACGGCACTGTGCGGGCGCAGAAGGCATTCCGCGCCACGGCCGGCGTCAAGGGCACCGGCAACCCGGCCTTCGTCAGGGCCCTCGATCAGGCGTTCGCGACGGTCGCATCCGAGATCGTCGGCTGGACGCTCGGTTCTATCTGAGCCAGTCCTATCTTCCCTCTGCCGCCTCGATGCGGTTGACCACTTCTGCCACCCCCTTCGTCAGTCTTGCGGCTTCTTCGGCGCGGGCGGATTCGGCCTTCGTGGCGACATGCCCCGCAAGCACGATCGTATTTCCCTGGCAGACAACCGTGACGTCGGATGCATCGAGCCCGGGCGTCACCGCAAGGCCATGCGCCACGCGACGTTCCAGCTCGGCGGGGTGATCCCCGGTGCTGCGATCCGGTTCGCTGCCGTGAAATGTGCGCTTCTTGAAGATCATGGTCCGGCCCCCTTCCTCGATGGAAGGACAACGCGGCGCTCGACGATTTGTTCAGCTGTTCCAATCGAAACAGCGCAATCCAGGCTTTCGTGCGATGGCTCGGACATGCGGATCGCACGTCATTCCTGGCCGCAGAATTCGAACGGGGAACCATTCATGCGCCATTCTCTCTTCGCCGTCGCGCTCGCGATGACGACTGTCATTGCTCTCGCCATTCCGGCAAAAGCCGGCAACTACAGCTACGGTTATCGACAGACCTGCGTGGTCAAGACGGTGCAGACCTATGGCGCCTATGGCCGGGTGGTGATCAAGAAGGTGCGCATCTGCAAATGACGTCCGCGCACCTTCGGTTTCGTTCAAAAGGAGCCTCAGAAACGCTCTATCTCTTCATTTCCAAGTATTTCCTGACGGAAACCGCTTCGCACTTTTCCTACAGCGCCGCGCGTCTTATGAGACGCGCAAAGGTCGCTGTAGCACCTTGAGTTGCTGCGTGTTTTTATCCTTAAATCGAATAGGATTTAAGGAAACATGCAGTAGAAATTTTTTAGGGCCAGCGCACGACCGGGGGCAGGGACGAGAGGATCGACTCGACATTGCCGCCGGTCTTCAGGCCGAAGATGGTGCCGCGGTCGTAGAGCAGGTTAAACTCGACATAGCGGCCGCGACGCACGAGCTGCTCGTCGCGATCTTCCTCGGTCCAGGGCGTATTGAAATTGGTGCGCACGATCTTGGGGTAGACAAGCGCGAACGCCTTGCCGACATCACGCGTGAAGGCGAAGTCCGCGTCCCAACCGCCTTGCTCGGCCGGAGACTGAAGCCAATCGTAGAAGATGCCACCGGTCCCGCGCGGCTCGTTGCGGTGCTTCAGGAAGAAGTACTCGTCGCACCACTGCTTGTACCTGGCGTGATCAGCCACCGAGTGACGGTTGCAGGTGATCTCCATCGCGCGGTGGAACAGCTGCGTGTCAGGGTCGGTCATGACGCGGCGGCGGTCGAGCACCGGCGTCAGGTCTGCGCCACCGCCGAACCAGTTGCTGGTGGTGACGACCATGCGGGTGTTCATGTGAACGGCCGGCACATTGGGGTTCACGGGATGCGCGATCAGCGAGATACCCGATGCCCAGAAGCGTGGGTCTTCGCTGGCGCCGGGGATCTGCTCACGGAATTCCGGTGAGAATTCGCCGAAGACGGTCGAGGTGTGTACGCCGACCTTCTCGAAGACGCGACCTTCCATCATCGACATGCGACCGCCGCCGCCTTCGCCGCCGTCCCGGCTCCATTCCTTGCCGACAAAGCGGCCCGGTTCACGGTCGGACAGCGGGCCGGTCAGGTCGTCTTCGACAGCCTCGAAAGCGGCGCAGATCGTATCGCGCAGGCTTTCGAACCAGGCTCTGGCTGCTGCCTTCTTGTCTTCGATATCGGCAGGCAGCCCCTGGGGTAGTTGCGGTCGTTCCATGAAAATTTGTCCTGTTCGCGGCTTTGCGCGCCGGAAAGCCGCCGATTCGTTGATATGGGCCACAGTTCATATTTCCGCCGGATTGGCAACGGCGGAGGGGCCATCGGGCTACTGCATAATTCCTTAAATCAGATTCGATTTAAGGAGAAAATTATGCAGCAAGTCTAAAGCGCTGCAGCGTCCTTTGCGCGTCATATTTGGCGCGCCGCGCTGCAGTCTGCCGCATCGTATGGGCGGTGTAAAACGGACTCGCAATGGCCCGATACTCACACTATCTTTACCTCCAGAGGTATGGCCCATGGCAAGAATACCCGCAGGTCCGCCGCTCGATGGTTTGCGGCGCCAGATCGCCCGGCATCGCCGGGACAATCCGACACGAGGCGATGGCCTTTTCGTGCGTGAAACCTTTCGGCTCGATCGAAGTGCGGCCCGCGCCAAGGCGCGCGAATGGTTCGATACCTGGCCAAAAGCCGCCTATTGGACCGAAGTGGAAAGCTGGCGCCAGCTCGACGGCGACGAGATCGAGTTCACCATGCGCCGCCTGCCGACTGCAGACTGAGGCCTCCTAGGGCTGGCCGTCCTCTTCCGTCGCATCCATCAGCCGAGGGCCGGCGCCTTCCATCGAGAGCACATCGTAGGGGTTGCGCAGCGGACATTCCCTGAGCGACAGACATCCGCAGCCGATACAGCTCGTCAGGTGGTCGCGTAGCGCCATCAGGCTGGCGATGCGCGCATTCAGTTGCTCGTGCCAGCTTTCCGACAGCCGAGCCCAATCCTGCACCGTCAGGGGCCGGTCGTCGGGCAGCACCGTCAGCGCCGCCTGGATTTCCGAAAGCGGAATTCCGGTCCGTTGCGCCACCTTGATCACCGCCACGCGCCTCAGCACGCTTCGGGGATAGCGGCGCTGGTTGCCGCGGCTGCGGTTGCTGCGGATCAGACCCTTGGCCTCATAGAAATGCAAGGTGGAAACGGCGACGCCGCTGCGTTCGGCGACTTCGCCGACGGTCAGTTCGCGTCGCATTTCGCTGTTTCTTACAATCGTCATGGCGGGCTATTGACCTCAACTAATGTTGAGGTTTTATAGCATGAGCTCCATGGAATTCACAACAAGGAGCTGATCCCCATGACAGAGAAAATGACGCTTGCGGTGATCTACGGCAGCGCCCGGCAGGGGCGCTTCTGCGACACGGTCGCCAACTGGCTGATCCGTGAGATCTCGGATTCGAACGTCTTCAATCTCACGGTCATCGATCCGGCACGGCTGAGGGCATCGCGCGGCGTCGGCGCCACGGTCAATCCCGGCGAGTGGCTGGAGCGCAAGGTGGCCGAAGCGGATGCCTTCCTGGTGGTGACGCCGGAATACAATCACGGCTACCCGGCCGCGCTGAAGGAACTGATCGATTCGGTCTACGAGCCGTGGCATGCCAAGCCCGTCGCCTTCGTCTCCTATGGCGGCGCTTCCGGCGGCATCCGCGCCGTCGAGCAGTTGCGCCAAGTCTTTGCCGAGCTGCATGCGGTGACGCTGCGCGACGGCGTCCAGTTTGCCAAAGCCTGGTCGAAGTTCGATGCGGCCGGCAACCTCTACAAGCCCGAGGAGCTGCGTGCGCCGCTGTTCCTGATGATGGATCGGCTCATCTGGTGGGCGCGGACATTGAAGCAGGCCCGCAAGGCGACGCCCTACAACGAGGTTGCCGCCTGAATTTTGGGGCGCTGCCGTTGGCCGCGCCCATCGTCACCCCCCATCGGGAAAGGCAGGGCATTACCATGCGATGTTTTTCAGAGCAGTTGCACTTGCCGGATCGCCTCGCCGGCGATCATCGCAGCAGACATGGCGACGTTGAGCGACCGTTGCCCCTCGGCCATCGGGATGAGGATGCGGCCTTCCGCGCGATCATGCACATGGTCTGGCACACCGGCGCTTTCCCGACCGAACAGCAGGATATCGTCGGGCCTGAATTCAAAGCGGGTATAGGGCTCGGCGGCCTTGGTGGAGGCGAGCACAAGCCTTCGGCCGGTCGGCACCCGCCACGCCTCGAACCGTTCCCAGTTGATGTGGCGGGTGAGGGTGACCGAGGCGATATAGTCCATACCGGCGCGCTTGAGATTGCGGTCGGAAAGGTCGAAGCCCGCCGGCTCGATGACATCGACGGCAAGGCCGAGGCAGGCAGCAAGGCGCAGGATCGTGCCGGTATTGCCGGGAATGTCGGGCTGGTAGAGGGCAATGCGGAGGTCACTCACGTCTGTTCACTTTTCTTGCGACTTGTCTTTTGCGGCGGAGAATTCATGCGCCAGAATCCCCATCATGATGTCGTCGTGCCAGGCGTCGTCGATCAGCGCCGTCTCTCGCTCTCGTCCCTCGACCGAGAAGCCGCATTTGCGGTAGCTGGCGATGGCGCGCTCGTTGAAGGCAAGCACGCGCAGCGAAACACGGTGCAGGCCGAGCGCGCCGAACGCATGCGCCAATACAAGCTTGGTGACGGCAGTGCCAAGCCCTTGGCCGAGCAATTTCGGATTGAAGATGCCGATGGCAAAGGAGGCGCGCCGGTCGACCCGGTTGATATTGTCGAGCCTGACTTCGCCAATTGGCCCGTTGCGATCGATGATCCAGGCAGCTGGATGCTCGACGAGGTGTTGCACCCACGCTTCTGCATCCGCTTGTCCGAAAGCGCGGGCGAAGGTGGCGCTGCCACCGAACATGCGGTGGATCTCGGGATCCCGCCCGAGCGCCAGTCGCGCCTCGACGTCGCCCCCTTGCGGCCGCCTCAGATGGAAACCTTGTCCTTTCAATTCGGGAGGGGGCGTCGATGATGCGTTCATATGCGTCTCCTACCAATGCCGGACGCGCCTGCCATGTGTCGTTTCCGTTTGATTTCGCGGTGTCTAATCTGTGCCGAATGAGCAACATCCGACCGAACGATGAAAAAACAGGCAGGAAAGTGCCTGCGACAATCTGGCATGTCGACGCGATTAGGGGTAGAGAGAACCTCTCTTCAACGCGAACCGACGGAGGCAATGATGACTGTATTGATGTTGACACGCCTTCCAGGAGTGATGGGCCACCGTTTGGCCTGACCGGTTCCGCGACTTATCTTTCAAGAGATCGATGCGCGCTTCCGGAACTCCGGAAGACAAACCGCTATGGCGGGCAGCATTTCCGGACTGAAATTTTCACGATAAAGAATGCGGGGCAAATTCCCGCCTTCCTTCAAAATACTCTGAAGGAGCAAGTCTATGTTTGGCTGGTTTGAATCCCGCCTCAATCCCTATCCGACGGAAGAGCCCGTGCTTCCGCCGAAGAGCCTTTTCGGCTTCTGCTGGCACTATTCCAAGCCCGCAGTTCCGTGGTTGCTCATCATGTCGGTCTGCACCATGCTCATCGCCATCGGCGAAGTGGCGCTGTTCCAGTTTCTCGGAAACATGGTCGACTGGCTGTCGAGTGCCAATCGCGACACCTTCCTGCAGGCGGAAGGTCACCGGCTGATCTGGATGGGCGGCCTGGTTCTGATCGGCCTGCCGCTGCTGGTGGCGATCGATTCGTTCATCATGCACCAGGTGCTGCTCGGCAATTACCCGATGATCGCCCGCTGGCAGATGCACCGCTATCTGCTGCGCCAGAGCATGACGTTCTTCGCCAACGAGTTCGCCGGCCGCGTGGCGACCAAGGTCATGCAGACCTCGCTTGCGGTTCGCGAAACGGTGATGAAGATCCTCGACGTCTTCGTCTATGTCGTCAGCTATTTCGTCACGATGCTGATCGTCGTTGCCGCTGCCGACTGGCGGCTGGTGACGCCGCTCGCCGTCTGGCTGGTGATCTACATCTGCATCGTTACCTATTTCGTGCCGCGGTTGCAGAAGATTTCCAAGGAGCAGGCGGACGCGCGATCGATGATGACGGGCCGTATCGTCGACAGCTACACCAACATCGGCACGGTCAAGCTGTTCTCGCATGCAGGCCGCGAGGAAACGTATGCGCGCGCCGGCATGGACGGCTTCCTCGACACGGTGCATCGCCAGATGCGCAAGGTGACGCTGTTCCACGTGCTGGTCTACGCCAACAACAGCATCGCGCTGTTTGCAATCAGCGCGCTCGGCATTCACCTGTGGCTGACAAGTGCCATCTCGGTCGGCGCGATCGCGATCGCCGTTGGTCTGGCCATGCGCATCAACGGCATGTCGCAATGGATCATGTGGGAAGTCTCGGCGCTGTTCGAGAACATTGGCACTGTCTATGACGGTATCGGCATGATGACCAAGGCGCACGACATCGTCGACGAACCGGATGCCAAGGCGCTGAAGGCGGAAAAGGGTGCGATCACCTACGACAACGTCCGCTTCCACTACGGCAAGGCAAAGGGCGTCATCGATCACCTGTCGCTCGACATCAAGCCGGGCGAGAAGATCGGCCTGGTCGGACGCTCGGGTGCCGGCAAGACGACGCTGATGAACCTGCTATTGCGGTTCTACGACGTGGAGTCAGGCGCAATCCGGATCGACGGCAAGGATATCGCCACCGTCACCCAGGATAGCCTGCGCGCCCAGATTGGCGTCGTCACGCAGGATACCTCGCTGCTGCACCGCTCCATTCGCGACAACATCGCCTATGGACACCCGGAAGCCGACGACGAGGCGATCACCGCGGCTGCGAAGCGGGCGAATGCCTGGGAGTTCATCCAGGCGCTCGAGGACAACCAGGGGCGCAAGGGGCTCGACGCCCAGGTCGGCGAACGGGGCGTCAAGCTCTCCGGCGGCCAGCGCCAGCGTATCGCGATCGCCCGCGTCTTCCTCAAGGACGCGCCGATCCTCGTCCTCGACGAAGCGACATCAGCGCTCGATTCCGAAGTCGAGCAGGCGATCCAGGAGAACCTGTTCGCGCTGATGGCTGGCAAGACGGTGATCGCGATCGCCCACCGCCTGTCGACGCTGACGGAAATGGACCGCCTGGTCATCCTCGAGGCCGGGCGGATCGTCGAAACCGGTTCGCATGCCGAACTCGTGGCCAAGGGCGGCCTTTACGCCGACCTCTGGTCACGCCAGTCGGGCGGCTTCATCGCCGACGATACCGAGAAGGAAGAAGCGGCGGAGTGATCCGCTGTGACCCTGCCGCCCATGCGGGCGGCGGGGTTTTGCCACGTCACCTAACGCATTTGTAATGCGCCCGATGGTGGAAACCGATTGCTGTTGCCGCCGAACCGCCTATATCGGAAACATGCTCAGCGCCATCGTCAGCATCTTTGAGAACTGGATCAAGCTGTTTGCGCCGCGCGAGCGATTGCAGCCGCCGAAATCGCTGTGGGGTTTTGCCTGGTTCTACGCCCGCCAGGCCAAAGGGCCGTTTCTGGCGATGGCCATCCTCGGGGGCCTTGTCGCCATGCTGGAGGCGGGGCTCTTCTACTTCGTCGGACGGCTGGTCGATCTGCTCGACACTGTGAAGCCCGAAGCGGGCTGGAGCGGGCTAATTTCCGCCAACGGGCCAGAGCTTCTGTTCATGTTGCTGACGGTGCTGGTGTTCCGCTTCGTCGCGGTGTCGCTGGCAGCGCTCGTCGAGGAGCAGTCGATCATCACCGGCTTCCTCAATCTCGTGCGCTGGCAAACCTACACCCACGTCGCTCGGCAATCGCTTTCCTTCTTCCAGAACGATTTTTCCGGCCGGATCGTGACGAAAGTCTGGTCCGGCGCGCAGGGACCAGCGATCTGATCGTCTCGCTGCTGCAGGTCGTCTGGTTCATCGTCATCTATACCGCCTCGACCATGGCGCTCATCGCCCAGCTCGACTGGCGGCTGGCGGCAATGGTCGCGTTCTGGATCGTCCTCTTCCTGGCGCTGGCGCGCTACTTCGTTCCGCGCATCCGCAAGCACGCGCGCGATACGGCTGAAATGGCCTCGATGCTGAACGGGCGGATGGTTGATGCCTATTCGAACATTCAGACATTGAAACTGTTCGGTCGCGACGACGAGAACGACCGCTATATCCGCGCCGGCTTCGATCGCTTCCAGCGGGCGGTGATCCCCTTCACGCGGCTACTGACGGCCGTGCGTGCCTCGCTTGCGCTGCTTTCGGGCATGATGATCGCGGCCATCGCCGTCTATGCCATCCACCTCTGGCTTGGCGGTGCGATCAGTTCGGGTGCGGTTGCCTTCACGCTGGCGCTGGTGCTGCGACTCAACATGCTGCTCGGCCGGATGATGACGCAGTTCAACTCGATCATGCGCAACATCGGCACGATCCAGAATTCGGCCGAGCTCGTCTCCCAGGCGATCGGTCTTGTGGACAAACCGGATGCCAAGGAGTTGTCGGTCAGCGAGCCGGAAATCCGTTTCGAGCATGTGAAGTTCCATTACGGCAAGAGTGCCGGCGTCATCGACGACTTCTCGCTCGTGATCCGTCCAGGCGAAAAGGTCGGGATCGTCGGCCGTTCGGGCGCCGGTAAGTCAACGCTCGTTAACCTGCTGTTGCGCTTCTACGACCTCGAGGGCGGGCGCATCCTGATCGATGGGCAGGACATTTCGACGGTGAAGCAGGAATCGCTGCGCACACAGGTCGGCATGGTCAGCCAGGACACCTCGCTGCTGCACCGCTCCATCCGGGACAACATCCTTTTCGGCCACCCGGATGCAACCGACAAGCAATTGATCATCGCAGCCGAGAGGGCCGAGGCCTACGAGTTCATTCTCGATCTCCAGGACCAGCGCGGCCGCAGGAGTTTCGATGCCCATGTCGGTGAACGCGGCGTCAAGCTTTCTGGCGGGCAGAGGCAGCGTATCGCGATTGCCCGCGTCATGCTCAAGGATGCGCCGATCCTCGTTCTCGACGAGGCGACGTCGGCGCTCGATTCCGAAGTCGAGGCGGCAATCCAGTCCAATCTCGACCGGCTGATGCAAGGAAAAACGGTGCTTGCTATCGCACACCGATTGTCGACGATCGCCGCTCTCGATCGGCTCGTCGTCATGGATAAGGGCCGGATCGTCGAGGACGGAACCCACGCCGAACTGATCGCTCGGGGCGGTCTTTACGCTGACCTCTGGTCGCGGCAATCCGGCGGCTTTCTGGCACGCGAAGAAGCGGCAGAGTAGGGCGGCCTCGTCGCCTTTTCTCCACCCTTCGAACGGCCGTCGGCCAACTGCAATGACGACCGTCAAGTCCTTGTGCCAATTGGCCGCGCTTTTCCCCGCGACAATCTGCCCACCCACCCTTGTCAAGGCTGGACATAATTTGCGATCAAGCATAGAACGCGCCGGATTGACGGGGAATCTGCGAGCCGTGTGCGCGCAGCACTTTTCGGATTCTGACGCCCGATAACGTGTTTGCAACAGCAAACCGGCTAAGGTGTCAGCACATTGATTGGGCGTGCTTCCTTGACCTAGGTGAAACCGCAAGGGCAGGGATCTCGCTGGGCGGATGCGGTTTCCGCAACATTGCGTGAGAGGATGGTTTAGCCGTGAGCGAACACGACATTTCAAGCGAGACCTCGGGCGAGCCCACTCGCCGCGATTTCCTTTACCTGGCCACCGGCATGGCGGGCGTCGTCGGCGCCGGCGCGGTCGCTTGGCCATTCATCGACCAGATGCGTCCGGATGCTTCGACGCTTGCTCTCGCCTCGATCGAGGTCGATGTGTCGAGCCTGCAGGCCGGCATGTCGCTGACGGCCAAATGGCGCGGCAAGCCGATCTTCATCCGCAACCGCACTGAGAAGGAAGTGGAAGAGGCCAAGGCGGTCGCTCTTGCCGACCTCAAGGATCCGGTTGCGCGCAACGCCAACCTTCCGACCGACGCCGAGGCGAACGATCTCGATCGCTCCGCCGGCGAAGGCAAGGAAAACTGGATCGTGATGATCGGCTCCTGTACCCATCTCGGCTGCGTGCCGCTTGGTCAGGCCGGTGATTTCGGTGGCTGGTTCTGTCCCTGCCATGGTTCCCACTACGATACGGCCGGCCGAATCCGTAAAGGTCCGGCGCCGGAGAACCTCGCCGTGCCGACCTTCTCGTTCGTTTCCGACACAGTTATCAAGATCGGTTGAGGGGACTACTGATAATGAGTGCTGAACATTCAACCTACACGCCAACGACTGGCATTGAGAAATGGGTTGATTCCCGTCTTCCGCTGCCGCGTATGATTCACGACAGCTTCATCAGCTATCCGGTTCCCCGGAACCTGAACTACGCATATACCTTTGGCGCCATGCTTTCCGTGATGCTGATCGTGCAGATCCTGACCGGTATTGTGCTGGCCATGCACTATGCCTCCGACACGACCGTTGCGTTCAACTCGGTCGAAAAGATCATGCGCGACGTCAACCACGGTTGGCTGCTGCGCTACATGCACGCCAACGGCGCATCATTCTTCTTCATCGCCGTCTACCTACACATCGCCCGTGGCCTCTATTACGGCTCGTACAAGGCACCGCGCGAAATCCTCTGGATCCTCGGCGTGGTCATCTACCTCCTGATGATGGCTGCCGGCTTCATGGGCTACGTTCTGCCCTGGGGTCAGATGTCCTTCTGGGGCGCGACCGTTATCACCGGCTTCTTCTCGGCCTTCCCCTTGGTGGGTGAGTGGATCCAGCAGTTCCTGCTTGGCGGCTTTGCCGTTGACCAGCCGACCCTGAACCGCTTCTTCTCGCTGCACTACCTGCTGCCCTTCATGATCGCCGGCGTTGTCGTGCTTCACGTCTGGGCCCTGCACGTCACCGGCCAGACCAACCCGACCGGCGTCGAAGTGAAGTCGAAGACCGATACCGTTCCCTTCACGCCCTACGCGACCTTGAAGGACGCACTCGGCGTCTCCGTGTTCCTGCTGGTCTATGCATGGTTCGTATTCTACCAGCCAAACTTCCTCGGCCATCCGGACAACTACATTCCGGCTGACGCTCTGAAGACGCCTGCCCACATCGTTCCTGAATGGTACTACTTGCCGTTCTACGCGATGCTGCGCGCCATCACCTTCAATGTCGGCCCGATCGACTCCAAGCTCGGTGGCGTTCTGGTGATGTTCGGCTCGATCATCATCCTGTTCTTCCTGCCATGGCTGGATACCTCGAAGGTGCGTTCGGCTGTCTACCGTCCCTGGTACAAGCTGTTCTTCTGGATCTTCGTGGTCAACGCCATCCTGCTCGGCTGGCTGGGTTCGCGCCCTGCGGAAGGCCTGTACGTTGTCATGTCGCAGATCGGCACTCTGTACTACTTCGGTTTCTTCCTCGTCATCATGCCGGTCCTCGGCCTGATCGAAACGCCGAAGCGCATTCCGAATTCCATCACCGAGGCGGTGCTTGAGAAGAAGAATGCGAAGGCACAGCCGGCCACCGCACGTGCCTGATCAGAACAGCGATTGATAAGGAACCCACAACAATGAAAAAGCTTGTAACAGGCATTCTGTCACTTGCTGTCGTCGCTGGCCTCGGTCTCGGAGCTGCTGTCGCTGAAGAGGCGGCAGGTGGCGCGGAGCATGGCGGCGGCACGCCCCACTATCCGATCCACAAGCCTGAGCAGCAGGACTGGTCGTTTGCCGGCCCGTTCGGCAACTACGACAAGGGTCAGCTGCAGCGTGGCCTGAAGATCTACACCGAAGTCTGTTCGGCCTGCCACTCGATGAATCTGGTGGCATTCCGTACGCTCGAAGGCCTCGGCTATTCCGACGCACAGGTGAAGGCCTTCGCCGCGAACTACGAAGTTCAGGACGGCCCGAACGCTGACGGCGAAATGTACACCCGCAAGGCCGTGCCTGCGGATCACTTCCCGTCGCCGTACCCGAACAAGGAAGCAGCTGCTGCTTCCAACAACGGGGCTGCACCGCCGGACTTCTCGCTGATCGCCAAGGCGCGCGGCATCGAACGCGGCTTCCCGCAGTTCGTCTTCGATATGTTCTGGCCTTACCAGGAAGGTGGCCCGGATTATATCCACGCGCTGCTGACCGGTTACCATGAGCCGCCGGAAGGCGTTCAGGTCGCCGAAGGCACGCACTACAACCCTTACTTCGCCAACGCTTCTGCGCTGGCGATGGCCCAGCCGATCTCCAACGATCAGGTTACCTACGAGGATGGCACGCCGCAGACGGTGGACCAGTATGCCAAGGACGTTTCGGCCTTCCTGATGTGGGCAGCCGAGCCGCACCTGGAAGACCGCAAGCGCACCGGCTTCATGGTCATGGTGTTCCTGCTGATCTTCACCGGTCTCGTCTACCTGACCAAGAAGTCGGTTTACGCCAACAAGGAACATTGATCGCAGACTGGCTTCGCCAGCTTGATCGAAACCTTAGAAAGGCCCCGGTTTGTCCGGGGCCTTTTGTTTTGCGCGGTGTTGTTTTCGTTCGACGGTGCGAAATGCGCATGAGGTGGCTCTGCCTGGACGGGAAGGAGCAACCTGGTGTCAATGCGGTGATGGGGTATCCGAGCCTTGTCTCGTGTTGTCGAACCGTGGCGCGATTGGTTGCGTCGGACCAGTGGGTCGGATCGCTGCTACTTCCCGAAATAAGCGCCTTTGGGGGTATGTGCCGGCTGCCGCCGGAATGCACTCAAACGCGCTGATGCAACGCAATGCCGCGTAGCTACTATGGTGGTGGCCGCCAGGTCGTTCTCGTCATGAGGAGTGAACCGCGACATCTGTCGCGTCGGGCTAATGCCAGATGCATGAGATGCTCGCGGCAGCTTCCGCAGGAGATAGTTAAGGTGTGGATACATACCACTGCGGAACCTGGCAGGGCGTCCGCCTGGGCCTGGGCAGAATTTTAGAATGCTAGGCATGTCTGCTGTCTTCTGGTCAGCGTTTGCTGATCATGCGACGAACATGCCCGGGCTTTTCCAAGCTCGAACCGCGCCTTTCTCGATTGTGGTCGACGGTGCGGCAAACGCCGTTCTCCTGCACTCCGGCCCACACCGCTGCGGATTCCGACGTGAAGCCGGCCGCCATTCCGATCAAAGACCGGCCACCATTCCGATCTGAAGCCGGCCACCGTTCCAATCAAAGACCGGCCGGTTTTCGGCACTGAACATTACCTCCTGGGTCAGCAACTTTGGCATCAATTACACCACGACAAACGTGGAGATTTTGATGCCGGCAAAGAGAAGGCTGACCATGAGACAGTTACGACAAATGCTGCGGCTTGCCGGAAGCGGGACGAGCTCCCGCGAGATTGCCGTCGTGTTGGGAATAGCGCGCAGTACGGTGCAGGATAATCTGCGGCGCGCAGCAGCGGTTGGATTGACCTGGCCCTTGCCGGGCGAACTGACCGACGATGCGCTTGCGAACAAGCTCTTCACTCGCAACGGCGTCAAACAGGGCGCGAGGAGACGCGTCGAGCCGAACTGGGCCGATCTTGCTGTCGAGCTCAAGAAGCCTGGTGTCACCTTGCTCATCCTGTGGGAGGAGTATCGTGGCTCGCATCCCGAAGGATATGGCTACAGTCGCTTCTGCGAACTCTTTCGCGGTTTCGAGCAGCGGCTTTCGCCGACGATGCGCCAGGAGCATGCGGCCGGCGACAAGGTGTTCGTCGACTATTCCGGCAAGAAGATCCCGATTGTCGATCGCAAGACCGGCGAGATCCGCGAGGCAGAGATCTTCGTGGCGGTGCTCGGCGCATCCAGCTTCACCTATGCGGACGCGACCTGGACGCAAACGCTCCCCGACTGGATCGGCTCGCATGTCCGGATGTTTCGTTTCTTTGGAGGCGTTCCCCGGCTGATCGTTCCCGACAATCTGAAGTCAGGCGTCAGTCGTGCCAGCTTTTACGATCCCGAGATCAACCGCAGCTACGGCATGATGGCATCGCACTACGCCGTCGGTGTTCTTCCGGCACGGCCGCGACGGCCGAAGGACAAATCGAAAGTCGAGAATGGCGTCCGGTTTGCCCAGTCCTGCATTCTGGGGCGATTGCGCAATCAGACCTTTTTCTCGCTTGCTGAGGCCAATGTTGCCATTGGCCAGGCACTCGATCGCATCAACGGCCACGTCATGCGCCGGTTGGGCGTCAGTCGCCGGCAACTGTTTGAGAGCGTTGAGCGTGCCGCACTCGCAAGTCTTCCGAGCGAAGACTACGAATTCGCCGAATGGCGTTTGGTCCGCGTCTCGACGGATTACCACGTCGAGTTCAAGACTTTCTTTTATTCCGTGCCGCACAGCCTCATTCGCCAGCAGGTCGATCTGAGGGCAACGGCACGCACCATCGAGATCTTCCACCGCGGCAAGCGCATTGCCGTGCATCAGCGCCGCTATGGTGGTCCTCGCCATGGAACTGATCCGGATCATATGCCCAGTTCCCACCGGCGCTATGCCGAGTGGACACCGGATCGCTTTCGGCGCTGGGCCGCATCCATCGGCCCTCAGACCGAAGGGTTGGTCATCGCAATTCTTTCCAGCCGTCCTCATCCCGAACAGGGCTTTCGAACATGCCTGGGTGTCCTGCGGCTGTTTCGCGACATCGAACGCAATCGGGCTGAGGCCGTTTCAGCCCGCGCCGTCGAGATCGGTGGACTGAACTGCAAGAGCATTGCCTCGCTCATCGCCAACCACAAGGCCGCGCGCCATTCCACCGAACCGACCGCCATTATCGATCACGCCAACCTGCGTGGCCCTGATTATTTTCATTGAGGAGACACACCATTGCTGATCAACCCCACCATCGACATGCTGCGCGAACTCGGCCTTTACGGCATGGCAGCCGCTTTCCAGGAGCTCGATGCACAATCAGAAGCACGTGGCCTCGAGCATGCAGAATGGCTTGCCATGTTGCTCGAACGCGAGGCCACCATGCGTCGACAGAAGCGCTTCGAAGCCCGCGCCAGGGCTGCCAAGCTTCGCCACGACGCGCAGATCGAGAATGCCGACTTTCGTGCTGCACGCGGCCTCGATCGCAATCTGTTCATGGCGCTTGCCGGCTGCGACTGGATCCGCAAGCACCACAGTCTTCTCATCACCGGGCCAGCCGGTGTTGGCAAAAGTTGGCTGGCCTGCGCACTCGGCCACAAAGCATGCCGCGAGGATTTCTCCGTCGCCTATCACCGCGTCCCGCGGCTGTTTGCAACTCTTGCCCTTGCAAGGGGCGACGGGCGATACGGCAGGATCCTCAAATCCCTCGCCAAGACCGACCTGCTTATTCTTGATGATTGGGGACCGGAAAAACTCAACGATGATCAGCGGCGTGACCTCCTCGAGATCATCGAAGACCGCTACGAGCGTCGCTCGACAATCGTCACCAGTCAGGTGCCTCTGGATCACTGGTACGAGATCATTGCAAACCCAACGCTCGCCGATGCCATTCTGGATCGCCTCGTTCACAACGCATACCGCATCGATCTGACCGGCGACAGCATGCGAAAACAGCGTCCGCTGGTCGCCGCTGAAACACCTCAAACTTGACCTGAAACAAAACCCGATCCAAACATCAAACAGACCCAGGATCAGTCCGAGAAATGGCCGCCTTCAAATCGGAACGCCGGCCGGAATGAAATCGGAATGACTGGCCGGCTTCAAATCGGAATCAATGGCCGGCTTCATCGGAATACGCACACCGCCAAGATTGGCTGCGGGATACTCTTGTGGACAATGGCGTCGGCCAGCCGACGCTATGAAAGGGTCATCCGTTGGGTGCTTGGTACTCCGCCACCTCGGCAGCATCGGCGGTGATGTAGTACGGCAGTTTGCCGTAGGTAGCCGCCGGTAAGCTGCCCACGTTGGCGCGCAACGCGCGTGGAGTAACTCTGCCATTCAAATGGGACTAGTGAAGCGGCTTCCGCTCCTGGGGCGTGCTTGCGCCGTAACATTGGCGATGCCGCGCATCCTTGAACTTAGGGCACTGTGCCGCCGCCAACGGCACTGTGCTGGCACCGACGCGCCACTTTTCAATGTCGATCCTCGGCGCCCGACGGCACCGGGTGGTTGGGGAAGATCGGCGGTGATGATGCGGCAGGGATTTTGGGTTCGACAGTGTGGTATCCGGATACAATGCGGTATCTGGGTAAGGCACACAACGACCGTCATCGCGCCGTGGGTCACACTGGGTCGATGCAGAACATCTCGAAGCCCTCGATGCGGACGCGAACCTGTTGCGCGCTTCCGCTGTGGACGACACATGTGAAAACGGCCCCACCTTGCGATGGGGCCGTCAAATCTTGCCGGTCGGGCTGCCTCTTAGTTGAAGCGGCCGGCGGCGTGGGCGAGCATCGTGTAGACCTTGCCCGTGTCGGATGTAAGGTAGGTCTGGGTGATGCGCTTGTCCGGATCGTTGCGTGCGACATCGGCGAGCAGCTTTTCGAAGTCGGCGATGTAGCGATCGACGGCGGTGCGGAATTCCGGCTCGCGGTCGTACTTGCGCTTGATCTCGTCGAAGGTCTGCTGGCCCTTCAGCGTATAGAGCCGGCGGGTGAAGACGTCGCGCTCGCCGCGCTGGTAGCGGCGCCACAGGTCGACCGATGCGTCGTGGTCGATGGCCCGGGCGATATCGACCGAAAGCGAGTTCAGCGATTCCACCACGTGGCGCGGGTTGCGGTTATCGCCGCTGCGGGCAACCGGCTGGCTTTCTGCCGGGCGCTGCGGTGCGGCTGCCGGCGCTTCTTCCCGCGACGCGGCACGCAGCAGGTCTCGCATCCAGCCACCGCCTTCTGCGACTTCGCTGGTGACGGCCTGCGTTTCCGGCTGGGCCGGGGCAGGCTGCTGGACGGTCGCCTGTTCGATGCCGAGGCTGCCGCGCAGGGCAGGCGCCGGATCCTGGCGACGCGGCTCTGCGACCGGCTGCTGGACCGGACGGGCGACAGGCGCTGCAGCCACAGCAGCGGCAGCAACCGGCTGCTGGCGCAGCGGCTGGGCGACTTCGAGCTGCGTCGAGGACTTGCCGATGATTTCCGACAGCTCCTGCAGGGCCTTGATCTGCTCGGCCACGGCACGACGCATGACGGCGGCGTTTTCCTTGGCTTCCTCGGGCAGGTCGAAGGCGCTGCGCTTCAGCTCTTCGCGGGTCATATCGAGTTCCTTGCGGATCTCGCCGGCCGAGCGGCGGATATCGTCGGTCGCACCGCTGAAGCGGCCGATGGCGTCGTCGATCGCCACGCGAACGGCGTCGCGCAGCTGGATTGCGACGCCGTCGGACTTCTTGCCACTTTCGCTAAGCATGCGCTCGACGTCGGAGACAGACGACGCGACGCTGCCGCGCAGGCGGGACGCCACTTCCTTGGAGCGTTCCTCGGCGGTTGCGAATGCACCCTCGATTGAGGAACCCGCATCTTCGCCCACCTTGGCGATCGCCTGGCGGAGCGCCTCGGAGGCGCCGAGCGCGCGGCCCTCGACCGCCGAGAGCGTCTTGTTGACGTCGGCGAACGAGGTCTCGACGCCGGAGCGCAGCGTATCGGCAATCTGGCGCGACCGTTCTTCGGCGCGGGAGAAGACTGCCTCGACCGAGGCACCAGCCTCGTCGCCGGCCTGGGCCAGCGCATTGCGCATGGATTCGGCGGCTTCGGCTGCACGCTGTTCGGTGCTCGACAGCAGGCGGCCGACATCCGAGAAGGATTGCTGGATGCCGCTACGCAGATTACCAGCAACCAGACCTGAGCGCTCTTCGGCACGCTGGAAGGCACCATCGACGAAGCCTTCGAGTGCACGCATGGTGCGTTCGATTTCTTCCGAGCGCTGGACGAGGCCGACCGACAGGGTGCGCAAGGCATCCTGGCGTTCCTCGAGTGTGCTGACGAGGTTCGACTGGGCGGCGCCCAACAGGTCCGAGGCCTGGCCGAGCACCTTGGAGTGATCCTCGAAGCGGCCGACGATGCCGCCGATCTGCGACAGGGTAGAGGCCGAGATGTCCGAGAGCTTGTCGACCTTGCCTTCGATGAGGCGCGTAGAGGTCGACAGCATGTCGGAAGCCTGGCGCGTGGTTTCGGAGAATCGGGTGGCCGTAGCCTCCAGCCGCTGGTCCATGTCGCCGAGATTGTCGCTTGCCTGGTCGATGACAGTTGCGATCGCCGTGTTGTTGGCGGCGAGCTGGTCGATCAGGCCGAGGGCCGTCGACTGCAGACGGTTCTCGACCATCTTCATCGCCTTTGCCGTTTCCTCGGCGCGCAGCGAGATGGCGTTGAGCGTCTCGCCGGTGCGTTCGGTAATGGCATTGACCAATGCGGCATTTTCCGCGCGCAGGCGATCGGTGCTGTCCTTCGTCAGGCTGGCGATGCGCTCGGCAGCCTCACGGCCGGTTGCGGCATATTGATCGATGACCGGGCGTGCCTGCTCGTCGATGATGCGCGACAGTTCCATAGAGCGGCCGGCGAGCATCGAGTTGAGTTCGCGGGTCCGATCGTCGAGCGTGCTGCGGATCGCCTCACCACGGGCTTCCAGTGCCTTTTCGGCATCTGCCAAGCCCTGCTGGATGTTCTGGGCGTGGCTGGCAACCTGGCCATGCGTGGCGGCAAGGCGTGCAGTGGCGGTGTCAGAGGCATCGGCGACCGAGCGGGCGAGTTCGGCATGGCGTGCGGCCGTTGTCGAGGCGGTCTGCTCAATGGCATTTGCGAAGTCGGCGTTGCGGGCCGCCAGCACATTGGCGAAGTCCTGACCAGCCTTGGAAAGAAGGCCGGCGGAACGGGCCGCTTCCGCGTCGAGGTCCTGCGCTGCTTCGCTAACCGCGCTGCGAAGGCTGGTGACGAGACCGGCAGCCTTGCCCTCGATGCGGGCGGCTTCGGTGTCGAGTTCCTGGGCAACATCGCCGACTGCGCCGCGAAGGCTGGTGACGAGACCGGCAGCCTTGCCTCCGATGCGGGCGGCTTCAGTGTCAAGTTCCTGGGCAACATCGCCGACTGCACCGCGAAGGCTGGTGACGAGACCGGCAGCCTTGCCTTCGATGCGGGCGGCTTCGGTGTCGAGTTCCTGGGCAACATCGCCGACTGCACCGCGAAGGCTGGTGACGAGACCGGCAGCCTTGCCTCCGATGCGGGCGGCTTCGGTGTCGAGTTCCTGGACCACATCGCCGACTGCGCCGCGAAGGTTGCTGATGAGGTCCGCGGTCTTGCCTTCGATCCGGCCGGCCTCGGCGTCGATCTCCTGCGTCGCTTCGCTGACGGCGCCGCGCAGGCTGGTGACAAGCACCGCAGCCTTGCCTTCGATCGTGCGGTTGACGTTTTCGAGGCCGATGTTGAGGGCGCGGTCCATGGTGCCGAGGCGCTCTTCAATGCGGTCCGTACCGGCATTGATGGCGCTGGAGATGCGGCTTGCGGCTTCCTCGCTGACGCGGTCGATCTCGCCGGAACGCTCACCGAGGCTGTCGGCGATGCGCTGGCCGGCGTTGTCAACGATAGCGTTGACACTGTCGACGCTGTCGCGGACGCGATCCTCCAGCGAGCCGAGGCTCGTTTCCAGGCGCAGACCGGTGTCATCGACCAAGGCATTGACGCTGCCGACACTGCCTCGAATACGGCTTTCCAGAGAACCGAGACTTGTCTCGATCTTGGCGCCGGTATCGTCGACGATGGCATTGACGCTTCCGACGCTGTCGCGGATACGATCCTCCAGGGTGCCAATGCTGGCCTCGATGCGGATACCGGTGTCGTCGACGATTGCGTTGACATTGCCGACGCTGCCGCGGATGCGGTCTTCCAAAGTTCCGAGGCGAGATTCGATGAGGCTGCTGGTTTCATCGACGATGACGCTGACCTTATCGACGCTCCCGTGCATCCGCCCCTCGAGCGAACCCAGACGGGTCTCGATGCGGGCGGCCGTGTCATCGACGATCGTGCTGACATTATCGACGCTGCCGCGCATACGGTCTTCGAGCGAGCCAAGACGGGTCTCGACACGAACACCCGCCGCATCGGCAATCGAACCGACATTTTCGGCACTGTCGCGCATGCGCTCTTCAAGCGCGCCAAGGCTTGTCTCGATGCGCAGACCGGTGTCGTCAAGGCGGTCGTTGAGGCCGTTGATCGACATGTCGACGCGGTTGGTCAGCGTGTCGGCGGCGAGGCTGATCTGGCCGGCCGTTTCCGCCAGGCGCTCGGCAATGTTGCCGGTCGTCGAGCGCATGCGGGCTTCCAGCGTTTCGCCGCTGCGGTCGATGATGCCGGCAAGTGCCGCTTGGCGCTCTTCGAGCGACATTTCGAGCATGCTGGCGCTGGTGGCAAGGCTGGTGGCGATCGACACGGACTGGTCGGACAACATGCCTTCCAGCTGGTCGCGGCCCTGGTCGACGGCGAGGTTGATTGCGTTGATCCGGTCGTCGAGCGTGGCTCGAATCTGCTCGTGGGTCGAGGAGAGTGTTTCGCGCAGGTGCTCGGCGCGGCCGGTCAGCGTCTGTTCGATTTCCGTCGCCTTGCCGGCGAGCGAGGCTGTCGCCTCGGTGGTGCGCGCGGTCAGCGCCTCGGCGATCTGGGCGCTGGTGGCCGTCAGGACGTCCGAGATCTTGCCCACGCGGCCGCTGAGGTCTTCGGCAATGCGAGCGCTGGTGTTGGTAAGAGTGTCGGAGATCTGGCTGACGCGGCCACCGAGGTTTTCGGCAACGAGGGATACGCTGTCCGAAAGCTTCTGTTCGATTTCACCGACACGGTCGGTCATCGTCTCGGCAACGGCCGTGGCGCGGAAGGTGAGGTTGTCGGCGACGTCTTCGGCATGACGGCTCAGGGAATCTGCCATTTCGTTGGCGCGGGCCGTCATCGTCGAGGTGATGTGGGCGGAGCGATCGGCGAGAACGCCGTCGAGTGCCGATGTCTGGGTCGAAAGGGTTTCTGCAATCGCCTGGCTGCGTTCCGAAAGAACACGCTCCAGCCGGTCGGCCGTTTCGCCGACGGCACCTTCGATCGCGTCCGTTCCGGTCGAAAGCACGGTCGAAAGGGCAAGGGTGCGCTCGGACAGGGTGTTGTCGAGGCGGTGCTGGCTTGCCGCGATGGCGCTGGTGATCTCGTCGGTCGAGCCGGTCAGCGTCTGCTCGATGCGGGCATGGGCCGCGTGCAGGCCATCGACGAACTGTGCCGTGCGGGTGTCGAGGCCCTCGGTCAGGCGCTGTTCGCTTGATGTCAGTGCCTTTGCAAGCGCATCTGCGCGCTGGCCAAAGCCGTTCTCGATGCGATCCTGAGCCTCGGACAAGGCGCCCATCAGGCTGCTGGTCTTTTCGGAAAGAACGCTGTCGATGCGGCTATGGGCTCCGCCGATCAGGTTGCTGAGATCGGACGTGCGGCTGCCGATCGTCTCCTCGATGAAGTCGTGGGTGGCGCCGAGTGCTGTCGCGAGTGTGAGCGACTGATCCGAAAGCGCCGAGCCGATCTTCTCGATGCTGCTGTCGAGCGCGCCACCGATGGCATCCGAACCGCCACTGACGGTCTCGTTGATGCGGTGCAGGCTTTCCATCAGCTTGGTGTCGAGCAAGCTGGCGCGCTTGTCGAAGGCCGATGCGAACTCGTGGAAGCGTTCGTCGAAGGCGGTGGCAAGGTGGCCGACTGTCGTCTGCAGCTTTTCTTCGAAGAATCCGCCGCGCAGATCGAGATCCATGATGGCATCGTCGGCGCTGGAGCGCAGGCTCTGGCGGAAATGCGCACCCTTTTCGTCGAGGGTGGCGTTGAGCGTCGCGAGCACGTCTTCGAGGCCGCCGGCAATTGCCTGCTGGCCGACGCTCAGGCTTTCGTTGAGGTCGCGGGTGCGGGCAATCAGCGTTTCATTGAGCTGGCGGGCGCGCTCGTTCAGCGCGGCATTCAGCTTTTCAGTGTTAGCATCGAGCGAGGAGGCGCGGGTCTCGAACTGGCCGAGCAGCTGCTCGCCGCGCTTTGTCAGCGTATCGCTCAGCTGGTCGAGGCGGGTGTCGAATTCGCTGCTGAGGCCGAGGCCGGCTGCCGTCAGGCCGGAAAGGAGCGAGTCCGTGCGGTTCGACAGCATGGTGCTGATGTTCTGCAGCGCCGTGTCGGACTTTTCGCTGAGTGCCGCTGCCCGCGTGTCGATCAGCGAGGCAAAAGCCTCGCCGGAGATGGCGATGCGCGAGGCGATGTCTTCGCCGGCCTGGTCGAGATCGTCCTTCAGCTTGCCATGCGCACCGGCGATGGTCGAGCGGATGCGCTCGGAGTGGCCGATGATGGCTTCGCGCTCAAGGCCCAGCTCCTGAACCAGCGTACGCACGCGCAGTTCGTTTTCGCTGTAGCTGCGCTCGAGCGCATTCACCTCGGAGTGAACCAGCGTTTCGAGTTCGGTGGCGCGCGCAATCGTGCGCTCGATGCCTTCGTTCATCGCCGAGACTTCGCGGCGAACGGCCTGACCGACGGTCATGACCCGGTCGGCGGCCGCAGTTTCCGGTTCGGCCAGGCGCAATGCCACTTCGGCCATGGAGCGCGCGGCGTTGCGCAGTTCCTGCGCGCGGGCGATCATGATGGCGAAGGAGAAGAAGAGCATGATCGGCAGCGCGATGCCAATGGCGACGCCGACGGCACCCGGGGTGGCAGCGAGATCGCTCAGCGAGCGGATCTGCCAGATCTGTGGGCCATAGAGCAGGTTGGCGACACCGATGCCGGCCACGGCCCAGATCACCGAAACGAGGGCTGCGACACGGATGGCGGCGCGGTTCGAGCGAACGTCGAGGGCGCGCAACATGGCAGCCGGAGAGCGGCGCCCATCGTCGTTTGCCGGAGAAAGGGGAGGCGACTTTGGCGCAGGTTCAGGAGCGAGCCCGCGTGCGGCGTCATTTGCTCGCGCGGCGCGGGGGGCTTCCTGCTGAGGCTTGGCATTTCGGCTGTGATCGGGCTGAGCAGCCTGATTAGTGGAGTCAGACACATTTTCCTCCGGATTATCCAAGGAAGTCTTGTCGTTAGGGCTCGACTTAAGCTCGTCAAAATCGATCTTAAGGGCCGCTTCCAGAGCCTGGAAGGCCTTTTCATCAATTGACTCGTTGCTCTTCTTCGTCGCCATAGGGATACGCCTCATTACCTTTTGCCTGCGATGAAGCGTGTCCATTTGATCCGCGATTGCGGCCAGGCACTGACTTCACCGGGGCGGTGACGGCAAGATACGCGCATCACATCTACGCAATACCCTACTGAACACCACTGCATTTCCTCGATGGATAGTCGGAATTGACCCTCGAGGGCACCACTCGCACAGCTTATCCACCGGAACGGTTGCCATTTTCGTACGCAAGCCCGTTCCTAACCGTATCGTAGTGACACATTAGCCCGGTTGTTACAATTAAGAGCACTCCAGCTTCATTAAAATCCTAATGAATTCTTAATGTGGCAAAGGGGTTTAGGTCGGAAAAGGCAAGGAAATCAGGAGGTTTAACGAGCGTTAACCATTTTCCCAGATTCCTGCCTATATTGCGCCCCGTTTTAAGCCGATAGCAGCGCCCGCCCGTGGAGGATGATAGCTCGCAAACCGTAGCGATCGTCCGGCGACGAAGCTTGGTGAACAGGCGTCGTCGGTCACGGTGTCCGTGCCGCCCATGGCAATTGGACCGCGAATGTCGCGGGACGGCGTCGGATAAAGACCAACAGCATACAAACAATAGGGAAATTGGCTCATGGCGGCCCTCAGAATTGCCTTCGAAGCTCCCGACACTCCGGGTAGCTCTTCTCTTTCCGGCAAGAAGCCCATCGATTTTGCCCACCTTGCCGCGCAGACAATGGGAGACAAGGCGCTCGAAATCGAAGTGCTGCAATTGTTCGCCCGTCAGGCACGCAAGGTGATGAAGGAAATCACCGATGGCGACGTGAATGGACGTGCCCAGGCGGCCCATCAGTTGAAGGGGGCCGCACTCGCTGTCGGCGCCGTCGACGTCGCTGCTGCGGCCGGCGCGATCGAACAGCGTCCGACCGATGCGGCTTTGCCCGACGTTCTTGCAGAGAGCGTGCTTGAGGCTGAACTGTTTATCCTGAAGCTCTGCCGCTGATTGCAGCGAGCCACAAAGGTGCATCGCGGCCCGCGCTGAAACGCTGCGTCCGCGATGCAACTGCCGGCTGTTGTTGACTGGATGGCCGAATTGTTGGAAGAACTTTCCCTGAATTCGCGCCCGCCGCCCCGCGCGGCTTTGCGCAATCGGCCAGTCCCATCAGCTTATTCCGGAAAGTGACATGACAAAACTTACGATCGTTGCCTTTGATGGCACGCGCCACGAACTCGATGTCGAGAACGGCTCGACCGTCATGGAGAACGCCGTTCGCAATTCGGTTCCGGGTGTCGAAGCGGAGTGTGGCGGGGCCTGTGCCTGTGCCACCTGTCATGTCTATGTCGACGATGCCTGGACGGCTGTCGTCGGCGCTCCGGAAGCGATGGAAGAGGACATGCTGGATTTCGCCTATGATGTCCGTCCGACCTCGCGGCTTTCCTGTCAGATCAAGGTCAGCGATGCGCTGGACGGGCTCGTCGTGCACGTGCCCGAACGCCAGGCCTGATCGCTGGCCGTTGGCGCCCATCTTCAGTCTATCGATCTATTGATGTCATGTTTGCCAAAAAAGCGCCTCGCTGGTCGTGTGACGAGCGAGGCTAGGAGGGCGCATCGCACGCAGATGAGGGAGGGAACATCTGCTGCATGAAGACACGCCAGGAGAACCTGTATTTGCTGCGTCGTCGAGCTTTGCGCTTAAAGAAACGAAACGACACTGCTGAACTCAAGTAACGGCAATATTTATACGTCGTGCAAGACCATGATGGTCCGCCAAATTCCTTTCGACAACGGAGGGTTGGATTTCAATTCGCCCCCACGTTCCATATTCTGAATATAAGCGAGTCGCTCAGCTGTAGCTATCGCTAGATTTCACCAATAAAATACTGTGGGTGCGCACTCGTTGAACAGGTCGCCTCAAAGTATATTCCGGCTATGCTTATGTCGGTCGTGACCGTTGAACAGCGACCTGTCTAGCGCTGCGTTTTCTTCAGCGCATCCAGCCGGTATTGCAGCAATCGGATTATGCGCTTGTCGAAATTGGCCGCCTCCGTCCGGTCGAACCGGGCCTGGTCCTTGTCGTGAGCGGCGATCGCTTCGGTACTGGCGCGTGTGACGCTTTCTTGCATCTGTTCGCAGTCCGCCTGCGGCCTCAGGGCCAGAAACATCTTCTCCATCTCGCGGGCGTGGTTGCGGGCGATCTCGGCGTGGCGTTCCTCGTGCCGCTTGATATCGCTCGACAACGTATCCCAGACCAGAGCGAGGTCGCGGCTGGCCTGCTTGCGATATTTCCAGCGCGGCAGGATGATGCGCGTGCTGAGCGTGACGCGGGCGACGCCGACCGCGCAGCGTCCGCCGCGATTGACGTAGGTGATCGTGCCGCCAAACTTGATCCGCGTCGCGCCCGGATGGCGCGCGCCCGTCGATTTCATCATCGGCCCGGCTTTGGACAGAGCTTTGTCGAGGTCCGCCGCCGTGCGGCCGCCGATCGAGAAATAGGAAAAGCTCTTGTTTATCACCGTTTCGCCGGACGCAGAGCCCAAGGGCATGGCAACCAGAAGGGCAAGAAGGGCGGCTTTGAACGGAACGCGTACTCGAGACATCAATGCGTAGTTCTCTTTAGTTGAACTTCAATCAAGCTTGGGGCATAGCCAGCGTGGGTGCAACAGCAAATCGAAATGGTTGTCTGCGGCGCATCGTGAGGGGAAATGACTTACAATCCATTTCAAAATTTTCATTGGAAGCTGGCGCATGGCCGTAGTCTCGAACTGGGGCCGCGTGGCGTTTTGATGGCGATCATCAATGTTACCCCCGACTCTTTCTCCGATGGCGGTCGTTTCACGGATACGGCAGCAGCCGTTGTCCAGGGCAAGCGCTGCATCGACGACGGCGCCCTGATCCTCGATGTTGGCGGTGAATCGACCAGACCGGACGCAGCGCCCGTGAGTGCCAAAGAGGAACAGAACCGGATCTTTCCGGTCATCGCGGCATTGGCGCGCGACACCGATGCGCTCATTTCAGTCGATACCTATAGGGCAGAGACCGCACGGCTTGCCGTCGACGCTGGCGCCCACATCATCAACGACGTGCACGGCCTTCAGCGCGAACCGGATATCGCGCGGGTTGCTGCGCAGACGGGCGCCGGGCTCTGCATCATGCACACAGGCCGCGATCGCCAGAAGCTTGCCGATGTGGTGGACGACCAGTTCCATTTCCTAGACCGCTCGCTGCAGATCGCGGCAGAAGCCGGCATCGAACGCGAACGGATCGTGCTTGATCCGGGCTTCGGCTTTGCCAAGGACACGGAAGAGAACCTCGAACTGATGGCGCGGTTTACCGAATTGCACCGTTTCGAGCTGCCTTTTCTGGTCGGCACGTCACGCAAGCGGTTCCTTGGTGCTGTCACCGAACGAGAGCCGGCGGGCCGCGATGCCGCCACCGCGGCGACCACGGCCCTGCTACGCATGGCGGGTGCGGCCATTTTCCGCGTACATGATGTCGCAAACAGCAGGGATGCGCTGATGGTGGCGGATGCTATGCTGGGTGCAAAGAAGAGCTGACGGGACGGAAAACCATGAGCGCGACCTATACGATCACCCTGAAAAACTGTGCCTTCTTTGCGCGCCATGGCGTTCTCGACGAGGAAGAATTCCTCGGGCAACGGTTTTTCGTCGATGCGGAGCTTGAAGTGGAGCAAGGCTCGGCGCTGGTCGATGATTCGATCGACGACACCGTGCATTACGGCATCGCCTTTACCGAAATCGAGCGCATCGTCACCGGTCGGCGGCGCTATCTGATCGAGGCGCTGGCGCTCGAGGTCGCAAAGACCCTGTGCGTGCGTTTTCCGCAGGTCCGGCGTGCCAAGGTCTCCGTCCGCAAGCCGAATGCACCGGTTCCCGGAATTCTCGATTATGTCGAAGTCACGGTCGAGCACGTCGCCTGAGATGAGCGGGCATATCGCAACTTTGGGACTTGGCGGAAACCTGGGCGAGCCGAGAAGGGCCATGGCAGATGCATTGCAGATGCTCGATGCCAGGCCGGATTGCGCGGTTCGGGCCGTTTCGCGTCTGTATCGGACACCACCCTGGGGCAAGACCGATCAGGACTGGTTCTTCAACGCCTGCGCCGAAGTCGAAACGTTGCTCGGCCCGGAGGCATTGCTGGACGCCTGCCTTGATATCGAGCGGCAGATGAAGCGGGTGCGCGACGAACGCTGGGGCCCGCGCACGATCGACATCGATGTCCTCACCTTCGGCGACCTGTCCCAGACCGAGACCAAGCTGGAGCTACCACATCCGCGCATGACTGCGCGCGGTTTCGTCCTGATGCCGCTTGCGGACTTTGCCTCCGGCATGCGTGTGAACGGACGGCGGGTCGAAGACTGGCTGGCGGATGCCGACGTCACCGGCATCGAGGTGGTGGACGAAGACAGGGGCTGGTGGCGGGCAGGGGCCTGAGTTCGAGTAGCACAAAAAGAAAAGCCCCAGCGTTTGGCCGGGGCTTTTCTCCGCAATCTGGACTGTCGTCTACTTGATCGAGCCGACGGCGATGTTGTCGAGCTGGCGGTTGAGACTGACGCCGATCACCGGCACCATTGTATCCTCGACCTTCACCGAGATGGTGATGTTCATGGTCGAGTCGTTCTGGAGCCGGGCGATCATCGCGCCGTTCAGCTTCTTGCGGTTGATGCCGACGACGACCTTGTCCTTGGCGACGTTGCCGGAGACTACGTCGAGACCCTTGCCATCAGCGCCGTCGAGAAATTTTCCGGTGTAGCTGCCGCCCTTCTGGGTGATCAGCGCCGACATCGGTTGCTTGAACACGCCGACGCGGCAGAAGCCGTCGAGCTTGATGCCGGCATCATTGCCGGCAACCGGTTCGCCGGCGAGATCGCAGGTGAACTTGGTGCCCTTGTATTTCCCGGCGACGATCTCGCCGGGGCCCTTCCACTGGCCGGAGACTTTCTCGAAGAAAGCCTTGTCCTTGCCACCGGAAATGGCTGGCGTAGCAACGCCGACGGTTGCTGCGAGCGCGAAGGCGGCAGCGCCGCGAGCGATCAAAGAAGGGCGCGAGAACATAAACGATCCTTGATGGGTCAACGTCCGAAACTAGGAGCCACATTTGCGCGCAAATGGTTAATGGACGGTTTCTTTCGGGCTGATATCAAGGCTTCTTTGTGTCGGTGATGCGCTCTGTGCGCCGCAGATCGGATGGCTGCAAGGCAGTCACGGCGGCCTCACCGTCATGTGCTACGATGCGCGCAGACGTGTTTATGAAACTCTATCGCAACGGCGTACGTATCCACTTGAAACGCGGAGGTTTCATGATGGCAGCGGCGATCAACAGCACCACCCCGGAAACGGACATCTCGCAGGCACTCATAATCCGCCGCCACGGACTTGCCACGCGGCTGACCCATTGGCTGTGGGCACTGGCATTGTTCTTCCTGCTCCTGAGTGGCCTGCAGATCTTCAACGCCCACCCGACGCTTTATCTTGGGCAGCAATCGGGCTTTGCCTTCGACAACGGCGTGCTGTCCATCAGCGCCGCCCGGACGCAAGATGGAGAGGTCAGGGGCGTGACGACGCTGCTCGGCCTGGGGGTCGACACGACGGGTGTTCTCGGGGTCAGCGGCGCCGCAGACCGGCGTGACTACAGGGCATTTCCAGCCTGGCTAACGGTGCCTTCTTATCAAGACCTGGCGACGGGCCGGGTGATACATTTCTTCTTCGCGTGGCTTTTTGCGACCGTCTTTCTTGTCTGGTTGGTTGCGAGCCTGATCAACGGGCACCTGTGGCGCGACATCCTGCCATCGGCCTCCGATATCAGCGGCCTGCCACGAAGTTTCGTCAACCACGTGCGGTTCCGATTCGATCACGGCCGCAGCTACAATGGCTTGCAGAAACTCTCCTATGCCGCTGTTTTGCTCGTCTTTTTTCCGTTGATGATCCTGACGGGGCTGACGATGTCGCCGGGCATGGACGCGGCCTGGCCATGGTTGATCGACGTCTTTGCCGGTCGACAGACGGCACGCACGATCCACTTCGTCGTCATGCTTTTGCTCGTGGGCTTCTTCGCCATACACATCTTCATGGTTTTTGCCGCCGGGCCGATCAACGAATTGCGCTCGATGATAACAGGGCGTTACCGCATCGATAGCGAGGCGCAGCGCAAGGAGGCAGGGCAATGACGCGGCTTCTGATCAATCGCAGGCGCTTTTTGACCGCCGCCGGCATTGCCGCCTCGACGTTGCCTCTTGCAGGTTGTGATGCATTCGATGGAATCCTGCAAAACAGAAGCCCGGTCCGTGATGTCCTGGCATCGGCGAACAGCCTGACTTATCGGGTACAGCGGCTATTGATGGACGCGGACCGGCTGGCGCCTGAGTTCGCCGAAAGCGAAATCCGCCAGGGACAACGGCCGAACGGCTCGACCGATCCGACCGACCCGGAGTATATCGCCCTCCAGCAGGATTTTTCCGGATACCGCCTCGGCGTCACCGGTTTGGTCGAAAAGCCGCTCAGCCTGACATTGGCCGAATTGCGCAACATGCCGTCGCGGACACAGATCACCCGCCACGACTGTGTCGAGGGCTGGAGTTGCATCGCCAAATGGTCGGGCGTTCCGCTTGCCAAGGTACTTGATGAAGCCAAGATCAGACCGGAAGCGCGTTATGTCGTCTTCCATTGCTTCGATCGCATGGGTCTCGGGCTTTCCGGACCGACGGCCTACTACGAATCGATCGACCTCATCGATGCGCGCCATCCGCAGACGATCCTTGCCTATGGATTGAACGGACGGTCACTTCCGGTCGCCAATGGCGCGCCGCTTCGAGTGCGCATCGAGCGGCAGCTCGGCTACAAGATGGCGAAGTACATCAGTGCCATCGAGGTCGTTGCGGATCTTTCGACGTTCGGTCGTGGACGCGGCGGCTTCTGGGAAGACTTGGGCTATGAGTGGTATGCGGGCATCTAGTTCTACAGGCCGCGCGTCTTTTCAGACGCGCAAAGGTCGCTGAAGCACTTTGAATTTCTGCATGTTTTCATCCTTAAGTCGGGTAGGTTTTAGGAAACATGCAGTCGTTTCTAGACGTCGCCGTTCTGACTAGCCGCGCGACCGGCACCGGGCGCGAGGTCCGAAAGAAAGTCGCCGATCCCGGGACGTTTCAGTGCTCTGAAAGGCATCGGTCGGCAAAGGTCCATGGCAGCGATGCCGATGCGGGCGGTCATCAGTCCATTGATTACGCCTTCGCCGAGCCGGGCCGAGAGTTTTGACGCCAAGCCGTGGCCAAGCACCTGCTGGATGAGGCTGTCACCGGCGGCGATCGAGCCGGTGACAGCGAGATGGGCGATAACGTCGCGCATCAGCCTGATCATGCCGAGCGTACCGGGGCGGCCGCCATAAAGCTCGGCCATCGCGCGGATCATGCGAGCGGATTCATAAAGCACATAGCCGAGATCGACGAGCGCGCGGGGGCTGACGGCGGTGACGATCGACACGCGCTTGGAAGCGGCGAGAATGATGCGCCGGGCCTCGCGATCGAGCGGCGTCAACAATTCGCGCTCCGTCAGGTCAAGCAGATGCGGGCCATCGATGATTTCGCCTTCGGTTTCCTTAAGGCGCGTACGACCGCGTGCCGTGCGCGGATTGGTGGCGAGAAGATGGACGAGTTTTTCCGAAGCGGACCGTGCCAGCTTGGTATTGCCGGAAGCGGCGGCATTCTCCGTTTCCGTCTTCAAGCTCTGGACGGCAGTCAGTTGCATCATGCCTGAAAGCTCGCGGCCAATGACTACCAGCAGTGCCAGGAGCCCGATGGCAACGATACCCATTGCGGCATAGCCGAGCCAGTCGGCGCGGGAAAACAGGTCGCGGATGAGGCGGTCGACCCAAAGACCCGTCGCCAGCGAGAGGAGAATGCCGAATGCCCCCATGGCGATCTTGCCGACGGACAGGCGACGCCTGCGCGGGTTTGCCTCCGGCAAAGCGAGGCTTTCGACGCCAAGCGTCGTTTCCCGGAAGGGATCCTCCGTGTCGGGGGTCATCACCACCTTGTCGTCGAAGCTCGCCGGGGCGCGGCGGGGGCGGTCGCTTTCCGCCGGCTTCTGCTCCGGATCCGGGTTCACCGAAAAAGCACCGGGCTTTCGGCCACGGCTGTTGAAATCGTCACTCATGCCAACCGGTCTCCGAACAGGAACTGCATCGCCCGATCGAGCCGGATATGCGGCACCGACAGCTTCAATCCGCCGCCCGTCTCTTCAAGATGCGGCGGCCGGAAGCGCACGAAACTGAGCTCGGGCATCGGGTGCACGTCGCCGAATTTTTTCGCCGACGCATCGGCATCAAGCGCCCTAAAAAAAACTTCAGGATCATCCGGCAAGTCACCGGGAAATATCGCTGTTTTCCCTTCACCGTCGAAGGTCTCGCCGTTGATCTTCTCGCCAGCGATCGGTGTTCCGACGATAACCGGAAGCGTATGCCCTCCATGGTCGACCGTGGCCTCGCGTGTCGCCCGGACCGAGGCGATCGCCATGACCTCGAGCCCCGCACCGCTCATGCCGATGCGGGCGGCTGCCCGGCTGACGAGACGCGCCGTGATGCGCTCCAACCGATCGTGGCTTTCGTGGTGCAGATGGTCCGCCTTCGTCGCGGCGATCAGCACCTTGTCGATCCGTCGGGTCAGGAAAGACGAGAGCCAGCTGTTCGTGCCGGGACGGAAGCAGGCGAGCACGTCGGCCAGCGCCTGCTCCAGATCGAGCAGCGCTTCCGGCCCGCCATTGATCGCCTGTAGCGCATCCACCAACACGATCTGACGGTCGAGCCGAGCAAAATGCTCGCGGAAGAACGGGCCGACGACGTGCTTCTTGTAGGCTTCGTAGCGGCGCTCCATCATCGCCCAGAGCGAACCTTTCGGCGCACGGCCCTCGGGCAGGTCGGGCAGTGGCGAGAAGGTCAGGGCAGGTGAGCCCTCGAGATCGCCCGGCATCAGGAAGCGACCGGGCGGCAGGGTCGAGGGCGAGCTCGCGTCCGCCTTGCAGGCTTTGAGGTAGGCGGTGAAGCTTTCGGCGAGCCGGCGCGCGCTGCTTTCATCGGCGATCGCCGTTGGTCCCGCAGATGAGGCAAGCGTCAGCCAATCCGCCGACCGGTTGGCGCGGCCCGGAGCACGGGCGCGGGCAACCGAATTGTCGCTGAACTGCTTGAAATCCTGTGCGAGTAGCGGCAGATCAAGTAACCATTCACCGGGATAATCGACGATATCGAGCGACAGCCGGCCGGCCGAGAACAGCCTGTTCCAGCCGCTGGCGCTCTCGAAATCGAGGGTAATGCGAAGCTGCGAGATCGCGCGGGTCGAATCCGGCCAGATACGATCGCGCACCAGGGCGGCAATGTGATCCTCGTACTGAAAGCGCGGCACGGCGTCGTCCGGCTGGGGTTCAAGCCTTATCTTCGAGACGCGGCCGGAGCGCACCGGCTCGAACACCGGCAGCCGTCCGCCGTTGAGGAGATTGTGGACCAGCGACGAGATGAAGACGGTCTTTCCGGCTCTCGAAAGCCCGGTGACGCCCAGCCGGATAGAGGGATTGACGAGGCCCGATGCACGATCGGTGAGATTGTCGAATGCAATCAGGGCGTCGTCTTTGAAGCTGGTCAGATTTGGCGCCAAGTCGTGCTATCCCTCGCGGACCTTGCCGCTTTCGTTCATGCGAATGTCTGCCAGACGTGCGGCAGGTCCTGTTTGCCTTGGCGATATAGGAAATATTTCCCGCACCGCAACAATGGCATGTCATTTCGGTTCCCTGGTTGGCAGGATCAGCGACACCAGCGTGGCCGTTGCGGCGCCGCCTGGGCCTCCCTGTAAGTCAAGGATCGCAAGGGCTGCCGGCGGATAACCATGCGGAAGGGCGTCGGTCGCCGCCTCGTTCCCGGCAAAGCGGCGGAAGAGTTCGTCAATCATCGGATTGTGTCCGACGATCATCAACGAATTCAGATGCCTGTTTGCATCGATGATATCGGTATAGACGCTTGCCGGGCCGGTATAGAGCGCATCGACATAGCGGATCTGGATGTCTTCGCTGACGGATCGGAAGAAGGGTTCCGCGGTCTGGCGACAGCGGACCGCCGTCGAGCACAAGATCAGCTCCGGCCGGATGCCGCGATCGGCAGCCATCTGCGCGATCAGTTCCGCCTCGGCATATCCTACGTCGTCGAGCGCGCGATCGAAATCACGTTGACCGGGCAAGGCCCAACCGGAGCGGGCATGACGCAGAAGGAAGAGACGGAAGGGCCTGGCGGCACTGTCTTGCATATATTGAATTCCGGTAGCTGCCGGCCGCGGGTCGCGACGGGATAAAGTATCGCCGGATCGGGGTCTTGCGCGTCTCGCGGCGGATCACCACCTTTTCCCGTCGATGATGCAAAGATCAAGCTGTGAACCGCTTTTTTCAGGGGATTGCCCGGTTGCCGCCGGGCGCACCAATCCCGGCAAAAGGGCGGCGTCGCGCTGGCGGCAGAACATCCAAGTTACGACCGGTCTTCTTGGCGCCGGGTAGGTGATCATCTCTACGACTAAGATCTCATCTGTAATTTTGATGAAATATTCGCCAGTTAGCCTGAATTGCAAGCATTGTTAAAATACGGTTGAGTGTCTAATCCGAGGCTTGAATCGCGGCTTCCATGGGGCTATACACCGCCGCAATGAGATGTTCTTCAGGAGAATCGCGTTGAGTGAGAAGATCGATCTTAGTACCTTTGTCCTCTCGGAGGACGAGGAATTCATGAATGCCACCCACCGGGCCTATTTCCGGGCCAAGCTGAATGCTTGGAGAAACGACATCCTTCGCGAGGCACGCGAGACACTGGATCACTTGGCCGAGGAGAGCGCCAATCATCCCGATCTCGCCGACAGGGCCTCTTCCGAAACAGACCGGGCGATTGAACTGAGAGCCCGCGACCGTCAGCGGAAGTTGATCTCGAAAATCGATGCGGCGCTACAGCGGCTCGATGAAGGGACCTACGGCTATTGCGAGGAAACGGGAGAGCCGATCGGCTTGAAGCGTCTGGACGCCCGACCGATCGCAACGCTCTCGATCGAGGCGCAGGAGCGCCACGAGCGTCGGGAAAAGGTCTATAGGGACGAATAAGGGTCCGATTTCCGGATCAGTCTTGAGAAAAAGGCGCGGGTTGACCGCGCCTTTTTCTTTTTGCTGAATGTTTGTTCCGTGGTGAAATGACGCCGAATGTGTCAAGGCTTACGGCCGGCGGAGATGTCGGCGAGCATGCGGTTCATCTCTTCCTCGATCGTCGGCTCCTTGCGGACATCGTCGATCGGTGCGCCGAGCATCGGCTCATGGCGGGCGGCAGCGGCCACAGGCGCGCGATTTTCCGGACGTGCGGCCGCCGCAGCCGGCGTCAGCCGCTGCAGGTCACCGCTGATTTCGGCGTCGAGGATACGTTCGAAGTCCGAAAGCGCGCTTTGGGCAACGGGCTGCGATTGGGCAACGGCTGCAGGACGCTGTTCCTGCACTGGCGGCTGGGTCGGCAGCACGCGGCTGCGGGCGGCATCGAAGATGCCCTCGACCTTCTCGGCCGTATTGACAGGTGCAACGATCTCGGGCGCCTGTGGCGCAACCCTTTCGACCGGACGCGGCTCAATGGCCATCACGGGGGCCATCACAGGAGCCGGGCGCTGTTCGACAATCGGGCGAACCGCCGGGGCCGGCTCGACACGCGCAACCGGCTGCTCCTGCGGTATCGCCGCCGGACGCACTGGCGCGGCGACGGCCATCTCCGGCTGTACGACAGGGCGCAACTGCACCGGCGCTGCTGCCCTTGTCTCTGTTCCATTGCCGCTGGCAACCGGCTGCTCGATCGGCTTGCGCTCGATGACTGCCGGACCGTCGTTCGCTGAGGCGCTCTCATCGATCGGTGCAATCCGGCTTTCGATGACGATATCCGTAGGTCCGCCGATCATGATCAGGTGTTCGACGTCGTCGCGACGCACGAGCACCAGGCGACGGCGTGTGTCGACAGCGGCCGCATCGAGCACAGCGAGGCGAGGCTGCCTGTTCTTGCCGCCGCGAATGAAGGGCGACGACGGCCTGTTGCGCATGATCCAGAGCACGGCCACGAGGCACAGAAGCCCGATCGCAACGGCGCCGGCGGCGATAATGAATCGGCTACCGTTGTCTCCGACGATCGTTTCCATCATAGGCTGAACTCCTTAAAGCCTTTCGAGTGGCAGTATTTGACGGCTTTTTTCGGGCTTGGACAAGCACTTCGCCGACATTCCCTGTGAATTGACCGCTGCGCTTCCGCACAGGTGCTTTTTGCTGTTATCTCTGATCGTTAAAGATGATTCCTATCCGAATGATCGAGGGCGTGTCGGGATTGGCCGATTTCACCTGGCGGATTGCGCGGATGCCGGCCGGAGCGCCGGACCGTATCGGCTATGTGCCGGGCGGTATTGGCGGCAGATGAGGACCCGATGACGAAAATGCGGCAGTCAGGTGACTACCAGATGCCGGTTGTTGACCGTGGCGTCAGGCCGGGAACCGTCATGCGGATCGTCCTGCTTGCGATCGTTCTGACCGTCTCTGCGATCGCCTTCGTGATCTTCAAGAACGAGTTGGACAACGAGATCGTGCTCGGCATCCTTGGCGTTCTTGCCATGGTCGGCATCTTCTTCCTCGTCTCGTCGGTCATCGGCTTCATCGAGGTGATGCCGCAATCGCGGCCGGACGAACTGGCGCGCGCCTTTCTCGACGCCCATGAAGACGGCACGATCGTCACCGACCGCAAGGGCCGCATCATTTACGCCAACGCCGCCTACGGCGCGCTGACCGGCGCGAAGAATTCTGCCGGCATCCAGTCGCTCGAAACGATCCTGTCGCGAAACCGCGAGGCGACCGAAGCGATCTACCGCCTCACCAACGGTCTGCACGAAGGCAAGCAGGGGCACGAGGAGTTTCGGCTGTTGAAGCCGCTGGCGACCGGTGCTGCGTCCAGCGGCTCTGGTGCCCACTGGTTTCGCTTGAAGGCCCGGGTGTTGCCGCTCGAAGATAGTGACCGCAACCCGCTCTATCTCTGGCAGATTGCCGACATCACCGCCGAACGTGACGACCAGGAGCGGTTCTTCAAGGAACTGCAGAACGCCATCGATTATCTCGACCATGCTCCGGCCGGCTTCTTCTCCGCCGGGCGCAAGGGCGAGATCTTCTACATCAACGCTACCCTTGCGGATTGGCTGGGCATCGACCTGACAAAATTCCAGCCGGGCTCCATGAGCATCGGCGATCTTGTCGCCGGCGAGGGGTTGACGCTGGTGCAATCGGTGCAGGCGGAGCCAGGCCTGAAGAAGACCAAGGTGCTGGATCTCGATCTGCGCAAGTCCAACGGCCAGAGCCTGCCGGTGCGCATGGTGCACCGCGTGTCGTCGGCACGCGATGGCGCGCCCGGCGAAAGCCGGACCATCGTCATGTCGCGCGACGGCGGCGAGGACGAGGATCAGTCGGCGTCGAGCGCTGCGATGCGCTTCACCCGCTTCTTCAACAATACGCCGATGGCCATCGCCTCGGTCGACGGCAACGGTCGCATCCTTCGCACCAATGCGCCGTTCCTCAAGCTGTTTTCCGGCCTTGTCTCCCAGGACGATGTCGAGCGTGGCGCGCTGATCGAAACGGTGGTGCATCCGACGGAAAAGGGCCGTCTGCATGAGGCGCTTGCCGCCGCCAAGGATCGCCAGGGCGATATCGCGCCGATCGACGCCTTGCACCCGGCCGATGGCGAGCGGCATTTCCGCTTCTATATCAATGCCGTCATCGACCAGAGCGATCAGGCTCCGGAAGAGGCAGCGATCATCTACGCGCTGGAGATTACCGAGCAGAAGGCGCTCGAAAACCAGATGGCGCAGACGCAGAAGATGAATGCGGTCGGCACGCTTGCGGGCGGCATCGCGCACGATTTCAACAACGTGCTGACGGCGATCCTGCTGTCCTCCGACCACCTGCTTTTGTCGGCGCGACCGGCCGATGCGAGCTTTGCCGATCTGATGGAGATCAAGCGCAACGCCAATCGTGCGGCGGTGCTCGTCAGGCAGTTGCTCGCCTTCTCGCGCAAGCAGACCATGCGGCCGACAGTGCTGAGCATGACCGACGTGATCGGCGACCTGCGCATGCTCGTCGATCGCATGACCGGGACCAACGTCAAGGTCGAAGTCGACTACGGGCGCGATCTCTGGCCGGTGCGCACGGATCTCGGCCAGTTCGAGCAGGTGCTGCTCAACCTTGCCGTCAATGCGCGCGATGCCATGCCGTCAGGCGGCATCATCACGCTTCGCACGCGCAATCTGCCGGCAACGGAAATCGCGGCCATTGGCCGGCGCGAACTGCCGGAGGAAGATTTCGTCATGGTGGAGGTTTCCGACCAGGGAACCGGTATTCCGCCAGAAATTCTCGACAAGATCTTCGAGCCCTTCTTCACCACCAAGGAAGTCGGCAAGGGCACGGGCCTTGGTCTTTCGATGGTCTACGGCATCGTCAAGCAATCCGGCGGCTACATCTATCCGGAATCCGAAGTCGGCAAGGGAACCACCTTCCGCATCCTGCTGCCGCGCCATATCGACATTCCGGAAGCCGCGGGTGAACCGACGCAGGGCGCATCCAATGGGGCGGTGACGCTGCCGCCGGCTGAAGCTGTCGCCAAGCCAGTCGCCAAGACCGAGGAACCGACCGATCTCACCGGTGATTCAGCCGTCGTCCTCCTGGTAGAGGACGAAGAAGCGGTCCGCCGCGGCGGCAAGCGCATGCTCGAGACCCGCGGCTATACCGTGCACGAGGCAGGCTCTGGCGTCGAAGCACTCGAGATCATGGAGGAGCTCGATGGCGCCGTCGATATCGTCGTTTCGGACGTGGTGATGCCGGAAATGGACGGGCCGACACTCTTGACGGAGCTGCGCAAGAAGTACCCGGACCTGAAGTTCATCTTCGTCTCGGGTTACGCGGAAGATGCCTTCGCCCGCAATCTTCCTGCCGACGCCAAATTCGGCTTCCTTCCGAAACCGTTCTCGCTGAAGCAACTGGCCGTGGCCGTGCGCGAGATGCTGGACTCCTGAGGCGTGCGCGAAACTGCGCAGTGCATTGAGCGAATCTGAGAAATCGCGGCGCGCATTTCGGCGCTCGCCAAGAATTGCAGTCCAACAAAAAGCCCGACGCTTTCGCGCCGGGCTTTTCTCTTATGATCTTAATGTCAGTCGACTACTTCGCGGTCAGCGCCACAGCGATTTCGCCGGCGAGGCGGGCATTGTTCTCGACCAGCGCTATGTTGGTTTCGAGGCTGCGGCCCTCGGTCATGTGGAAGAGGTTGTCGAGCAGGTACGGGGTGACCTCCTTGCCGGAAATCTCATCGCGTTCGGCGTTGTCGAGCGCGCGGCCGATGTAGATTTCCATCTCCTCGCGCGCGATCTCGCTTTCGGCCGGAACCGGGTTCGCGATCAGCATGCCGCCATCGACGCCGAGCAGTTCGCGCATGTTCTGGAAGTTGGCGATTGCCGCTGGGCTGTTGAGCATCAGCGGGCTCTTGAGGCCCGAATCGCGCGACCAGAAGGCCGGGAACACGTCGCTGTCATAGGTCACAACAGGCACGCCGCGGGTTTCGAGGACCTCGAGCGTCTTCGGAATGTCGAGGATGGCTTTCGCGCCGGCGCAAACGACGATGACGGCCGTGCGTGCCAGTTCGTCGAGGTCGGCGGAGATGTCGAAGCTCAGCTCGGCGCCGCGGTGCACGCCGCCGATGCCGCCGGTCGCAAAGACGCGGATGCCGGCGCGGGCAGCGGCGATCATGGTGGCGGCAACGGTCGTCGCGCCGGTGCGGCGCTCGGCGATGGCAAAGGCGAGATCGGCGCGCGATACCTTCATCGCGCCTTCGGTCTTGGCCAGCTCTTCCAGCTTCGCATCGTCAAGGCCGATATGCAGAACGCCGTGAATGACGGCGATCGTCGCCGGAACGGCACCCTGGTCGCGGATGATCGCTTCGACGCTGCGGGCCATGTTGAGGTTGCCCGGATAGGGCATGCCATGGGTGATGATCGTCGATTCCAGTGCCACGATCGGCGCGCCGCGTGCCTTGGCGGCTGCAACCTCGTCGGAATATTCCATCGGCAGGAAGGGGGAAGCGGGTTTGGTCATGGTTTTTCCTTGGGAGTTCGGCTGGCGGCGTTCATGCCAGCATTTGAGGTGCCGGCACAAGGGCCAGTGCCTGTTCGAGGTTGGCCTGCGACATTTGTTCCGAGGCGGCCAAGGGAGAGCGAAGCGTAATGCCGGCGGCGGCAATGCCGCGCCGCAGGCATTCCGACAGATCATGGCCGGCAAGACGGGCGGTGAGGAAGCCTGATGCCAGGGCATCGCCGGCGCCGGTAACATCGGCGAGCTCCGGCAGGGCCGGCGGCGTCGCGACGCAGACGGTTTCGCGATCGAAGGCGACGACCGCTCTGCCGCCTCGGGTAACGACGCCGCCATTGAGCCCGGCGGCGCGCAAAAGCGGCGGCCAACCCTCAGCATCCGCCGCATCCTTGCCGGTGAGCGCCCGCGCCTCGGCCTCGTTCATGAACAGGAAGCTGAGCCTGACCAGGCTCGGCTGGAATCGGATCACCTTTGCCGGCGATACGGCGATACCGGCGACAATGCGCCCATCCGTCGACGCCGCCGCTACGAGGGCGGCGATGGTTTCTTCGGGCAGGTTCGCATCGGTCAGCACCAGCCGGCTGTCGGCGATGGCATCGCGCAATGCGCGCCGCTGCAACTGGCGCGGCGAGAACATCCGGTAGAGATCCATGTCGGCAAGGGCGATCACCAGGTTGCCGTCATTTTCAATGATCGCAGTGTAGCTCGGCGTCTGGCGGTCGAGAAAGGTGAGGGGATTGTCGATGACGCCGGCAGCCGCTGCGGCCGCCGTCACGATGTCGCCAGCAGCGTCACCACCGCGCGTGCTGATCATCCGGACGCTATGACCCAGTCGTGCCAGGTTGCGCGCAGCGTTGAAGCCGCCGCCACCTGCCTCTTCGAACCAGGTGCCGGGGTTGCTCGAACCGGGTGCGGTCGTGCCCGAGATGCGGCCGCGCCGATCGATATGAGCGCCGCCGAAGACGGCGATTTCGCCTTCCTTCATGAATGTTCCTCTGCTGTCTATCGGCCGAATCGGATCGGGAGGGTTCATCGTCTCAGGGTGCGCCTGGCGCTGCCAAAAAAATTACGCAGCAAAGCGTGAACATGAATCGAACACAATCCGAATAATTCCTATTTTTCAATGTCTTGTCCTGCTCTTGCAAAAACGGAACAAAACATGTACAAAAACTCGTGCGGCGGCTTCATTGCCTCGGTAGCTTCAATAACCTAAAGGTGGACCAAATGGCACAAAACTCTTTGCGGCTCGTAGAGGACAAATCGGTGGATAAAAGCAAGGCACTTGAAGCGGCACTTTCCCAGATCGAACGGTCGTTCGGCAAGGGATCGATCATGAAGCTCGGTGGGAAGGACAGCATCATCGAGATCGAGACGGTTTCGACCGGCTCTCTCAGCCTGGACATCGCACTCGGCATTGGTGGCTTGCCGAAGGGCCGCATCGTCGAAATCTATGGTCCGGAAAGCTCGGGCAAGACGACGCTGGCGCTGCAGACCATCGCAGAAGCACAGAAGAAGGGCGGCATCTGCGCCTTCGTCGACGCCGAACACGCACTCGACCCGGTTTATGCGCGCAAGCTGGGCGTCGATCTCGAAAACCTGCTGATCTCGCAGCCCGATACCGGCGAACAGGCGCTCGAAATCACCGATACGCTGGTACGCTCCGGGGCGATCGACGTTCTCGTCATCGACTCCGTCGCAGCGCTCGTGCCGCGCGCCGAAATCGAAGGCGAAATGGGCGACAGCCTGCCGGGCATGCAGGCCCGTCTGATGAGCCAGGCGCTGCGCAAGTTGACCGCCTCGATCTCGAAGTCGAACTGCATGGTGGTCTTCATCAACCAGATCCGCATGAAGATCGGCGTCATGTTCGGTTCGCCGGAAACGACGACGGGCGGCAATGCGCTGAAGTTCTACGCCTCCGTTCGCCTCGACATCCGCCGTATCGGTTCCGTCAAGGAGCGCGAAGAAGTCGTCGGCAACCAGACGCGCGTCAAGGTCGTCAAGAACAAGATGGCGCCTCCCTTCAAGCAGGTCGAATTCGACATCATGTATGGCGAAGGCGTCTCGAAGACCGGCGAACTCGTCGATCTCGGCGTCAAGGCTGGTATCGTCGAGAAGTCCGGTGCCTGGTTCTCCTATAACAGCCAGCGCCTCGGCCAGGGTCGCGAGAACGCCAAGTCGTTCCTCAGGGACAATCCGGACCTGTCGCGCGAGATCGAGACGGCTCTGCGTCAGAACGCCGGCCTGATCGCCGACCGGTTCCTCGAGAATGGTGGTCCGGAACCCGACGACGGCGACGACGCTGCCGAAGCATAAGCAGCGAGCCGAGCTTCAAGCTTTCAAAACCGGTCGCCTTCATCGGCGGCCGGTTTTTTGCTGCCGTCTGGACAGCATGATACGCGAACGATAAAAGCCTGTGGTTCCGGCGACCGAGGGCGTTGGAGGGCGCAGCCGTCAGCGATGGCCGCGGGGTCGAAGGATAACGGCGAGTGGCGCGGCAGATGCCGGGGCCTGGGCCTGAATTGGTGCACAGATAGGACGCAAGATGAGCGGCGTGAATGAAATCCGGTCGACGTTTCTCGACTATTTCCGCAGGAATGGTCATGAGGTGGTGTCGTCGAGCCCGTTGGTACCGCGCAACGACCCGACGCTGATGTTCACCAATGCCGGCATGGTCCAGTTCAAGAACGTCTTCACCGGGCTTGAGCAGCGTCCCTATTCGACGGCCGTGACGGCGCAGAAATGCGTGCGCGCCGGCGGCAAGCACAACGACCTCGACAATGTCGGCTACACCGCGCGCCACCACACCTTCTTCGAGATGCTCGGCAATTTCTCCTTTGGCGATTACTTCAAGGAAAACGCTATCGAGCTTGCCTGGAACCTGATCACCAGGGAATATGGCCTCGACGCCAAGCGCCTGCTGGTCACGGTCTATCACACCGACGACGAAGCCTTTGGCCTTTGGAAAAAGATCGCCGGCCTTTCCGACGACCGCATCATCCGCATCCCGACCAGCGACAATTTCTGGGCCATGGGCGATACCGGCCCTTGCGGTCCTTGCTCGGAAATCTTTTACGACCACGGCGACAAGATCTGGGGCGGGCCTCCTGGTTCTGCCGATGAGGACGGCGACCGCTTCATCGAGATCTGGAACCTCGTCTTCATGCAGTACGAGCAGATCACCAAGGAAGAGCGCGTCAACCTGCCGCGTCCGTCGATCGACACCGGCATGGGCCTCGAGCGCCTGGCAGCCGTGCTGCAGGGCCAGCACGACAACTACGAAATCGATCTCTTCCGCGCATTGATTGCCGCGTCTGAAGAAGCAACCGGCGTCAAGGCCGAAGGCGACCAGCGCGCCAGCCATCGCGTCATTGCCGACCACCTGCGTTCGTCCGCCTTCCTGATCGCCGATGGCGTGCTGCCGTCGAACGAGGGCCGTGGTTATGTGCTGCGCCGTATCATGCGCCGCGCCATGCGCCACGCGCAGCTGCTCGGTGCCCGCGATCCCTTGATGTGGAAGCTGCTGCCGGCGCTCGTCGGCCAGATGGGCCGCGCCTATCCGGAACTGATGCGCGCCGAGGCGCTGATCTCGGAGACGCTGAAGCTCGAGGAAACCCGCTTCCGCAAGACGCTGGAGCGTGGCTTGAACCTCCTGTCCGAAGCCTCGGCCGACCTTTCCGAAGGCGATCAGTTCAATGGCGAAACCGCCTTCAAGCTCTACGATACCTACGGCTTCCCCCTCGACCTGACCCAGGATGCGCTGCGCGCCAAGGGCATCAGCGTCGACACCGACGCCTTTACGACCGCCATGGAGCGGCAGAAGGCCGAAGCCCGCGCCAATTGGGCAGGCTCCGGCGAAGCGGCAACCGAAACCATCTGGTTCGAGCTGCGCGAAAAGCACGGCGCGACCGAGTTCCTCGGTTACGATACGGAAGTTGCCGAAGGCGTCGTCCAGGCGATCTTGCGCGATGGCGCTGTCGCTCAGTCGGCCACCAAGGGTGAAGCCGTCCAGATCGTCCTCAACCAGACGCCGTTCTACGGCGAATCGGGTGGACAGATGGGCGATACGGGGACGATCACCACCGACGGCGGCAAGCTTGTTGTGACCGACACGCAGAAGCGCGGCGAGGGCCTGTTCGTTCATTTCGGCGTCGTTGCCGAAGGCACGATCAAGACCGGCGACGCGGCCCAGCTCGAAGTCGATCATGCCCGCCGTTCGCGCCTTCGCGCCAACCATTCGGCCACCCATCTGCTGCATGAGGCGCTTCGCGAGGTGCTCGGCACCCATGTGGCGCAGAAGGGCTCGCTGGTTGCGCCCGAGCGCCTGCGCTTCGACGTATCGCATCCGAAGCCGATGACGGCCGAGGAGCTGAAGATCGTCGAGGAGATGGCAAACGAGATCATCGTTCAGAATACGCCGGTCACCACGCGCCTGATGAGCGTCGACGATGCGATTGCCGAAGGCGCCATGGCGCTCTTTGGCGAGAAATACGGTGACGAAGTGCGGGTCGTGTCCATGGGGCAGGGCATTCACGGCTCCAAGGCCAACCGTGCCTATTCGGTCGAACTCTGCGGCGGCACCCACGTTTCGGCAACCGGCGACATCGGTCTGGTGCGCGTCGTTTCCGAAAGTGCCGTTGGCGCCGGCGTGCGCCGCGTCGAGGCGCTGACGGGCGAGGCAGCCCGTGCCTATCTCAACGAGCAGGACGAGCGGGTGAAGACGCTTGCCAACACGCTCAAGGTTCAGCCGGGCGACGTGCTCGGCCGCGTCGAGGCACTGCTCGACGAGCGCCGCAAGCTGGAGCGCGAACTGACGGAAGCCAAGAAGAAGCTGGCGCTCGGTGGCGGCGGTCAGGCCGGATCGACCGATGCCGCGCGCGACATCGCCGGCATGCGTTTCCTCGGCAAGGTCGTTTCCGGTGTCGAACCAAAGGATCTGAAGAGCCTGGCCGATGACGGCAAGAAGAGCCTCGGCTCCGGCGTCGTCGCCTTCGTCGGCGTTTCCGGCGATGGCAAGGCAAGCGCAGTCGTGGCTGTCACCGACGATCTGACTTCCAAGGTCAGCGCAGTCGATCTCGTGCGTATCGCCTCGGCCGCCCTTGGCGGCAAGGGCGGCGGCGGCCGCCCTGATATGGCGCAGGCCGGCGGCCCTGACGGCGAGAAGGCAGCCGACGCGATCGAGGCCGTTGCCGTTGCATTGGCCGGCTAAGGACACTGCATAATTCCTCAAATCGGATGCGATTGGGGGATAAAATTATGCAGCAAGTTTAAGGTGTTACAGTGCCATTTGCGCGTCATACTTGATGCGCGGCGCTGTAGGCGCAGAAACGTGAAATTGAAAAGGGCGCCGGTTTCGGGCGTCCTTTTTTGTGATTGCGATTGCCCCCTCTGCATGCTCGCCGCAAAACTCCGCAGGATTTGTCAAAGTCGTCTATGGTCTACCGATCCGTGAGCAAAGCGCGAAGGGCTAGACATGGACGAGCGGGCGACCTGGGCAAGCTACGAAAGACGGCTGCACAGGGTGAGCGACTACATTTACGGCCATCTCAACGAGGAGCTCGATCTCGACCGTCTCGCTGAAATCGCCTGCCTGTCGCCACACCACTGGCACCGAATCTACAGGGCCGTCCACGGCGAGACGTTGGCGGCAACGGTCAAGCGGCTACGGCTGCAGAAGGCCGCCGCCGATCTCGTGCAGTCCGATCTTCCTGTCGAAGCGATCGCGCAGCGCTCTGGCTACCCCAATATTCAATCCTTCAACCGCACCTTCAAGGCCGTCTATGGACTGCCGCCGGCGCGGTATCGGAGGGAGGGCAGCCACAAAACCTTCGAAACCGCTTCATCGGAAGGAATTGCGGATATGTATGAAGTCACCCTCAAGGAGATCGACGGCTTCGATCTCGTCGGCGTCGCCCACTCCGGCTCTTATATGGGCATCGGCAAGGCATTCGAGACGCTCTACGGCACACTGATTTCGCGCAATCTTTATCGTCCGGACATGGAGATGATCGGCATCTATCTGGATGATCCGGAACTGGTGCCGGCGGACAGGCTGCGCTCCTTTGCCTGCGTCACCGCCAAGGAGACCCTGCCTGCCGATGCACCGCTGACACCCCAGACGCTCGAGGGCGGACGCTATGCCGTTCTGCGCCACAAAGGCCCCTATGCGGACATGCCCTTGGCCTATCAATGGCTTTACGGCACGTGGCTGCCGCAATCCGGCCGCGAGGTGCGCGACAGCCTGATGTTCGAGAAGTATCTCAACAATCCGCGCGACGTGCCGCCGACCGAGCTCTTGAGCGAGATCTATCTGCCGCTGAAATGACCCGCTCGACTTCTCTCGTCATCCTCGGGCTTGCCCCGAGGATCCACCTGAGCCGTCGCCAACGCACAGATGTCCTTGGGCTCAAGAGGCTTGGCCTGGATGCTCGGGTCAAGCCCGAGCATGACAGAGGGAATGGGTCGCCAGAGGTTCTTGGAACTGCGGCTATCCAACCAAAAAGAAACCCGGCACAAGGCCGGGTTTCGCATTCGGGTCGATGGCGTGTGCCGATCAGGCAGCCATTGCCTTCTTCAGGTTCTCGTCGATCTTGTCGAGGAAGCCGGTGGTCGAGAGCCACGGCTGGTCGGGGCCGATCAGGAGCGCCAGGTCCTTGGTCATGAAGCCGGCTTCGACGGTATCGACGCAGACCTTTTCCAGTGTTTCGGAGAAGCGGGCGAGTTCGGCATTGCCGTCGAGCTTGGCACGATGGGCAAGGCCACGGGTCCAGGCGAAGATCGAAGCGATCGAGTTGGTCGAGGTCTCTTCGCCCTTCTCGTGCTGGCGGTAGTGACGGGTCACGGTGCCGTGGGCCGCTTCTGCTTCGACCGTCTTGCCGTCCGGCGTCATCAGAACCGAGGTCATCAGGCCGAGCGAGCCGAAGCCCTGAGCCACGATGTCGGACTGGACGTCGCCGTCGTAGTTCTTGCACGCCCAGACGTAGCCGCCGGACCACTTCAGCGCCGAAGCGACCATGTCGTCGATCAGGCGGTGTTCGTACCAGATCTTCAGTTCCTTGAACTTCTCGGCGAATTCTTCCTCGAAGACCTTCTGGAAGATGTCCTTGAAGCGGCCGTCATAGACCTTGAGGATGGTGTTCTTGGTCGAGAGGTAGACCGGAACCTTACGCTGGATGCCGTAGTTGAACGAAGCGCGGGCGAATTCGGTGATCGAATCGTCGAGGTTGTACATGCCCATGGCAACACCGGCCGACGGTGCGTCGAAGACGTCGTATTCGATTTCCTTGCCGTCTTCGCCGACGAACTTCATCGTCAGCTTGCCCTTGCCGGGGAACTTGAAGTCGGTGGCGCGGTACTGGTCGCCGAAGGCGTGACGGCCGACGATGATCGGCTTGGTCCAGCCCGGAACCAGACGAGGCACGTTCTTGCAGATGATCGGCTCGCGGAAGATGACTCCGCCGAGGATGTTGCGGATGGTGCCGTTCGGCGACTTCCACATCTTCTTGAGCTTGAATTCTTCGACGCGGGTTTCGTCCGGGGTGATCGTGGCGCACTTGACGCCGACGCCGTGCTTCTTGATGGCGTTGGCTGCATCGATCGTCACCTGGTCGTCGGTGGCGTCGCGGTTTTCCATGCCGAGGTCATAATACTCAAGATCGACGTCGAGGTAGGGATGGATCAGCTTGTCCTTGATGAACTGCCAGATGATGCGGGTCATCTCATCGCCGTCGAGTTCGACGACCGGATTGGCGACCTTGATCTTTGCCATGAATATGCCTCGTAGCTTAGCGGGACAACGGGAGCGATGTCCCTTCCTCTTTAGAAAAATCCAGAGCCCTATAGCATTGTGAAACGGCAAGGCAAAGCATGCTTGGCTGAAACTTTGGGTGGAGACTCGATCGACCGGCGGGCAGGGGCCGAGGATGGGTTTTGGACTGGTTTAAGCCGGCCTGCGCCTTGAAAAGATCGGAGGCAGCGTTAATCAAGAAGAAGCGGTGACGCGTCGATGGTCACCGTAGCAGGCAAAAGGCATCCGATGGAAATTCGCTCCCGCGTGCGCGACTGGCTTCTCGCCAATGATCCTGCCTTTTCCCGGCTGCGCCAGGCGACGCGCATCACCGCGACGATCGTTTCGTCGGTTTGCCTGCTGATGGCCTTCCACTATCTCGTGGCGCCATTGCCGCCGGCAGCCTACGGCCTTGCCGTTTCGCTCTCGATCGAAGGCGGCCTTGCCGTCCGCGACCGCACGCACGGCGAACAGCTCGTGACCCGTATAATCGCCGTCATCGTTGGCGTCTCGATGGTCGCGCTGGCCTCGGTGCTGGAGAGCCACCGCTACGTCTCCGATGTCGTTTTCCTGTCGATCATCTTCCTGGCGGTCTATTGTCGCTCCTTCGGGCCGAGATGGTTTGCCGTCGGCATGTTCGCCTTCATGTCCTATTTCATCGGAGCTTATCTGCGTCCGACGATTGACCAGTTGCCCGCACTGGTCTTCGGTGCAGCGGTTTCGGCCATGGTCGCCCACCTGGTCCGCACCGTGCTTCTGCCCGACCACCGCTATCGCGACCTCATGCGCGCTGCGGCCAGCGTCCAGCAGCGCGTCGACCAGATGCTGGAGGAGCTGGTCGATGTCGCACGCAAACCGACCCTGATCGAGACGGATCGCACCCGGCTGCACCGGAGGGAAGAGCGCCTCAAGGAGGCGGTGCTGATGGCGGAAAGTTTCATTCCGACCGAGAACCGACGCCCGGAACCCGAGCCCGGCCTTGCCTCGTCGGATGTGGTGATCAACCTTTTCGACCTGCATCTGGCGGCAGAAAGCGTCATCGTGCTGAGCCTTCAGGCCATGCCTCCGGTCGCATTGGTCGAAGCGATGCTTACGCGCAACTCCGCCGAGATCGAAGCGGAGACGGCGCGCATCGACCGCACGAACGAGCGGCTTGTCGAGACCGTCAAGGCGCTCTCGTGGCTGCGCAATGTTCGCCAGCGCCTCGCCCATAGCCTGGAAAAACTCGACGCGCATGATCTCGAGGATCCGGTGGAGCGAGCCGTTGCCCCGGCGTCCACGCGTCCAAAGCTGACAGTGTCTAATCCGGCGCTCAAAACGGCCATCCAGATCACGCTCGCCGCCGGCATCGCCATGGTGTTCGGGCTGATGCTGTCGCGCGACCGATGGTTCTGGGCGGTGCTGGCTGCCTTTCTCGTTTTTACCAACACCCGCTCGCGCGGCGATACGGCGGTCAAGGCGCTACAGCGCTCGGCCGGTACGCTATTTGGCATCGTGGTCGGCATCGTCGCCGGCACGCTGGTTGCCGGAAACATCTATTTGGTGCTGCCGCTGAGTGCGCTCTGCATCTTTCTCGCGTTCTATTTCCTCGCAGTTTCCTATGCGTCGATGACCTTCTTCGTCTCTATCGTGCTGTCGCTGCTCTACAGCCTGATGGGCGTGCTGACCCCACAGCTGCTGCAGCTGCGGCTGGAGGAAACCCTGATCGGCTCCATCGCCGGTACTGTGGTTGCCTTCGTGGTTTTCCCGACCCGTACGCGAACATCGCTTGATCTCGCGATCAAGGCCTGGTGTGGCGAACTGACAGGACTGCTGCAAGCGGCGAAGGAGGGCGCCTCCGGCATGGCGCTGATTGCGCGGTCGCAGTCCGTCGACCGCGCCTACCGCGAGCTTGCCGCGGCGGCCAAGCCCCTTGGCGTTTCCTGGCAGCTTGTCACGCGCCCCGGCCACGTCAGGCAGACGCTGGCGATCTTCATGGGGTGCACCTATTGGGCGCGCGTGTTTGCCCGTCGCGTTGCCGACGAGGCCGACGCCGTCGGCTCCACGTTCCACACCGACATCGACGAAAATCTGACATTGGTTCGCTCGATCGCGGAGAAAGGGGCCGGCTATTTCTACGACGGCGGCCGCGTCGCCGGGCCAGTCAGCCGACATCTGCCGATATCGAAGGACGATGCGGAACTGGGGCTGGAGATGATCGGCATCTCCCTCAGCCGTCTGCATCCGGCAACACCGTGATGCCCGCAGTCCTCAGCATGTCGGCCGGACTTTAATTTTCCGGTCTTTTGTGCGAGGGAAGCGCCGAACAGAAGGCGAAGGCGAAAGACATGGCAGGCACCAACAGCGAACGAGAACTCCTGACCGAAGGACCGGCGATCATTCTCGCCTATCCGCAGCTCGGCGAGAATATCGGCATGGTTGCCCGCGCCATGGCCAATTTCGGCCTGTCTGAACTGCGCCTCGTCAACCCGCGCGATGGCTGGCCGAACGAAAAGGCGCAGTCTGCCGCCAGCCGCGCCGACCACGTCATCGAAGGCGCCAAGCTCTACGACACGCTGGAAGAGGCGATCGCCGACCTCAACTTCGTCTATGCGACAACGGCGCGCGACCGTTACGGCTACAAGCCGGTTCGCTCGCCGATAGTGGCGGCGCGCACGCTGAGACAGCGCTTCGTAGCCGGCGAGGCGACCGGCATCATCTTCGGCCGCGAGCGCACCGGATTGACGAACGAGGAAGTGGCGCTTGCCGACGAGATTGTGACGTTCCCCGTCAATCCGGCTTTCGCTTCGCTCAATCTCGCCCAGGCGGTGCTGCTAATGTCCTACGAGTGGCTGAAGACGGGCATGGAAAGCGAAGACCAGACGTCGTTCCAGGCACTGGAGCAGCGTCCGGCGAAGAAAGACGATCTGCAGGGCCTGTTCGATCACCTCGAGGATGCGCTGGAAGCGCGCAACTATTTCCGCTCCGCCGACAAAAAGCCGAAATTGGTCGAAAATCTGCGCACAGTTCTGACCAGACCAGCCTTTACCGAAACGGAAATCCGGGTGCTGCGCGGCGTGATTTCGTCGCTCGATCGGTTTTCGCGTGAACATCCCCGAGGTTCCGGCGCTCCCGTTGATCACAGCAGGGCCGAGCACAACAAGAAAGTATCAGACAGCGGTGACAGCGACTGAACTGAAACCCATTCTCGTCTTCGACAGCGGCATCGGCGGGCTCACGGTGCTGCGCGAGGCGAGGGTGCTGATGCCGGAGCGGCATTTCATCTATATCGCCGACGATGCCGGCTTCCCCTATGGCGGCTGGGAGGAAGAGGCCTTGCGCGCCCATGTCATCGCGCTCTTTGGCCGGCTGCTGGCCGAGCACGATCCCGAAATCTGCGTGATTGCCTGCAACACCGCATTCACCCTCGTCGGTGCCGATCTGCGCGCCGCCTTTCCGCAGATGACCTTCGTTGGCACCGTGCCGGCGATCAAGCCGGCGGCCGAGCGCACGCGCTCGGGGCTGGTTTCCGTGCTTGCGACACCAGGCACGGTCAAGCGCGCCTATACGCGCGACCTCATCCAGTCCTTCGCCAGCCAATGCCATGTCCGCCTGGTCGGATCGGAGAACCTCGCCAAGATGGCCGAGGCCTATATTCGCGGCGAAAAGCTCGATGATGCGGAGGTATTGGCCGAGATCACCCCGTGCTTCATCGAGATGGATGGCCGCAAGACCGATATCGTCGTTCTCGCCTGCACGCATTATCCCTTTCTGGCCAATCTGTTCCGCAAGCTGGCGCCCTGGCCGGTCGACTGGTTGGATCCAGCCGAGGCCATCGCCCGGCGGGCCCGCTCGCTCGTGCCGCTGCCCGACGGCTTTGAGCCGTTGAACGGCGAGGACCCGGCGATCTTCACTTCGGGAAATCCCGATTTTTCCACACGCCGGCTGATGCAGGGCTTCGGCCTGACCGTCATGTCGAACGTCACTACCCCCGAACAGACGGCCGCCAGCGAAACGATCGGCTAGAAGAAGATCGCCAGCAGGACGCCAATCGACGCGGCGAGCGCAATCGCAATCAGGAAGTTCGCGCGGCCTGATTGCGCGGATTCCTTTTTCGAGACGATGCGTTGACCATCCTCGTAGTTCATCTGGAAGTGGTTTTCGGTCTCGTTCTGATCCATTCGTGGCCCGGAAATCCCGGTCGCTCAAAGACGTATGGGCCGGGGCAGGCGCTTGTTAAAGATGTATCAATAGGTTTATTCAACGTTTCCGCGCAAACGACCGGGTGAACTGGCCGATCTTTCCATGGTCCACAACGCGGTATTCCCTGTGGGTTTTCTGCAGCGGTTGCATGACCGCCGGCAAAACCGTGCTAGGTGTCGCTCGTTTGGCGAACTCAGCATGGTCGCGAATCAATCCAAAATGAAGAGGTGGAAATGAAGGTCGGCATCGACATGGGAGCGACGTCCGAAGGGACCTCGGCCTCGCTCGATATCGAAGAGCTTCTGGCCACCCGTCTTCTGGTGCAGGGCAATTCCGGTTCGGGAAAATCGCACCTTCTAAGAAGGTTGCTGGAGCAGTCTGCGCCATGGGTGCAGCAATGCATCATCGACCCCGAGGGCGATTTCGTCACACTTGCCGACAAGTTCGGCCATGTGGTCGTCGAGGGTGAGCGCACGGACGCTGAGCTGATCGGCATTGCCACGCGCATTCGTCAGCACCGAGTTTCCTGCGTGCTTTCGCTCGAAGGTCTCGACATCGAACAGCAGATGCGCAGCGCCGGCGTCTTCTTGAACGCCATGTTCGATGCGGATCGGGAATACTGGTATCCCGTACTCGTGGTGGTCGACGAAGCGCAGATGTTTGCGCCGTCGGTCGCTGGTGACGTCACCGAAGAAGTCCGCAAGATCTCGCTCGGCGCGATGACCAACCTCATGTGCCGTGGCCGAAAGCGTGGACTTGCCGGCGTCATCGCCACGCAGCGCCTGGCAAAACTTGCCAAGAACGTGGCGGCGGAGGCGTCCAACTTCCTGATGGGCCGCACATTCCTTGATATCGACATGCTGCGCGCTGCCGACCTGCTCGGCATGGATCGCCGCACGGCCGAAATGTTCCGCGATCTGAAGCGCGGCTCCTTCGTCGCCCTTGGCCCGGCGCTGTCGCGCCGGCCGCTGAAGGTGACGATCGGTGCCGTCGAGACTTCAGCACGCTCGACGAGCCCGAAGCTGATGCCGCTGCCGGAAGCGCCGCAGGACGTGGAAGACCTGATCTTCACGCCTGACGCCGACGAACTGACGCGGCCGATCATGCGCCGTGCCGTACCGCCGCCGCGCCCGGCAACCGATATTCTGGCGGAGCTTTCCCGGCCGCGCCCCGAACCGGTCGCCCCGGTGGAAACCAGGCCAGCCCAGCCGGAAATGTCGGCGGAGGAGCGCGGTGCGCTGCTGGACGGTCTGTTTACCGAGATTCTCGCCAATCCCGATGCCGCGTTCCGGCCGGATGCCGAACTGTTCCAGGATTTCCTCGTGCGCTGCCGGATTCGCCGCGTGCCGGGAGCAGCCCTGTCCTTGAGCGCATTTCGGCGCAAGATGGCAATTGCCCGCTCCGGCGTCGACACTGAGACTGCGGCGACAGAGGCCTGGGCGTCGGCGCTCCGGCTTGCCGATCGCGTCACCGAGGACCTGCAGGGCGTGTTCCTGATGATGACGCAGGCGGCCGTGCGCGGCCTTGCCTGTCCGTCGGACGCGATGATCGCGCGCGCCTACGGCACCCATTCCGCACGACGCGCCAGACGCCTGCTCGGCTATTTCGAGGAGAATGGGCTCGTTGTCGTCCATGCCGATTTCACCGGCAAGCGTATAGTCGCCTTTCCGGACCTCGGCCACGAAACGGCGCCGGGCGACGCCAACGGGCCGGATGCAATGGATCCGTCCGCCGCTGCAGCTGAATAGGCACGTCCTCCGCCCGAGGCTTCAATTCCAAGTATTTGAAGACGAGACGGTACCGATGCACAACGCCACCCGTCGCTTGCGGGGCGTCAAACCCACTCCTGAATCACGCGGTCGGACGCGTGGATGCAGGTCATCTCAAGCCGGGTGTTGCCGCTGTTGACGAAACGGTGCGGCGTGCTGGGATCGACGATGATGATGTCGCCGGCCTTGCCGATGAGCGTCTGCTCACCGACCGTGAACTCCGCCTCGCCCGAATGAATGAGCCAGGTCTCCGGATAGGGGTGAACGTGAAGCGCCGGCCCTTGGCCAGGCTCCGCATCCATCAGGAAAAGCGAAACCGGCGTGCCGTACTGCCCCCTTCAAAGAGGATCGTCCGGTTGGGGCTCTGTTTCTGCTCTGCACGGGGAATGACATGAAACATGCTGGCCTCCATCGGGGTTGGTTTACCGGTTCGAATGAATTATCTTGACGAGAAGATATTATGTAAAAATATCTTCTCGTCAAGATATATTGCCAAACAGCGCGGAGTTGATAATGCAGCATGAGCAAGAGGAGAGGGACCACGTCGACCGGTTGCGCGCGCAATGGGATCGCGAATTGCCGGATCTCGATACGGAGCCAATGACCATCCTCGGGCGGGCCTATCGGCTTTCTAATCTCGTGCGTCCGTCGATCGAGGAAACCTTTGCCTCCTTCGGTCTCGACCGCGGCGAATTCGACGTGATCTCAACACTCCGGCGCTCCGGCCCACCGTATCGCCTCACGCCGACCGACCTTTATACATTGCTGATGATTTCGTCAGGCGGACTGACACATCGACTCGATCGATTACAAAAGGCGGGGCTGATCCTGCGCGAGCGCTCGGTATCGGATGGACGCAGCAGCGTGGTTGGGTTGACGGAGAAGGGCATAGCGCTTGCCGAAGCCGCGTTTCGGGCTGACATGGCGAGCGAGGCGCGCTATATCGCAGGTCTGAAGCCGGAGGAACGCGCAGCACTGGCAGCGCTATTGAAAACGCTGCTTGTTTCCTTGGAAAACCAACAGGCTGGCGACCCTGCCTGAAATGGTGCCGAATACGGTGATTTCGTTTGACAATGGCGGCTGGAAGCCCTAAAGCCGCCCCAACGCCGGGCAGAAATGTCCGGTGTTTCATTTGACATGTCCCGTGGTTTCTCCGGCAGCGTGATCGTGAGAATCCTGTCAGAACTCTCAAAATGGGTTCAGAGGAGGGCGTGTTTCCTTGATCCGGTTTGGCAACAGACCGGTGTAACCGACTGAAAGGAAATGCGATGAGCAAGCGCGAATCGTCCAAGTACAAAATTGACCGCCGTATGGGCGAAAACATCTGGGGCCGTCCGAAGTCGCCGGTTAACCGCCGCGAATACGGCCCGGGCCAGCACGGCCAGCGTCGCAAGTCCAAGCTTTCGGACTTCGGTGTGCAGCTGCGCGCCAAGCAGAAGCTCAAGGGCTACTACGGCGACATCCGCGAAAAGCAGTTCCGTGCGATCTTCGCCGAAGCTGACCGCCGCAAGGGCGACACCCCGGAGAACCTGATCGGCCTGCTCGAATCGCGTCTCGACGCGATCGTCTACCGCGCAAAGTTCGTTCCGACCGTTTTCGCCGCACGTCAGTTCGTCAACCATGGCCACGTCAAGGTTAACGGCGTTCGCGTCAACATCGGTTCCTACCGTTGCAAGCCGGGCGACGTCATCGAAGTCAAGGAAAAGTCCAAGCAGCTCGTTACGGTTCTCGAAGCCGTTCAGCTCGCTGAGCGCGACGTTCCGGATTACATCGAAGTCGACCACAACAAGATGGTTGCAACCTTCGTCCGCGTTCCGGTTCTCTCCGACGTGCCTTACGCCGTCGTCATGGAACCGCACCTCGTCGTCGAATTCTATTCGCGTTAATCCGAGGCTCTGGCCTTGTGAACGATCGAAACCGCCCGGAAACGGGCGGTTTTTTTGTCTCTTCAGATACGTGGCTGTTTGATCTGCCGCGCGTCTTGTTCCGCGACGGGGACTTGGTCGCCTCGGCGGGACAATGGCTCGCGCGACGAAGGGGAAATCGCATGCCGGAGCAGAAGACGCCGCAGGACCTGCAGGCGATCATCGAGGACATTTACCGCGAGCTGACGCCACGGCTCGGCGAGGGCAAGGTCGCCGACTACATCCCACAGCTTGCGCGCGTTTCTCCGAAACACTTCGGAATGGCAATCGTCACCACCGACGGGCAGGTGCACCGGGTCGGCGACGCCGAGGTGCCGTTCTCCATCCAGAGCGTCTCCAAGGTATTCACCCTGACGCTGGCGCTCGGCAAGCACGGTGAGACCATCTGGCACCGCGTCGGCCGCGAACCTTCAGGCTCGGCCTTCAACTCGATCGTCCAGCTCGAGCAGGAAGGCGGCAAGCCGCGCAACCCGTTCATCAATGCCGGCGCGATCACCATCAGCGACCTGATCCTTGCCGGCCACACGCCGCGCGAACTGATCGGCGAGATCGTCCAGTTCGTTCGTTATCTCGCAGATGACGATGCCATCGTCATAGACCACGAGGTCGCGCGCTCCGAGACGGCGACCGGCTTCCGTAATTTCGCGCTTGCCAACTTCATGCGCTCCTTCGGCCGGCTCGATCACCCGGTCGAGCATGTGCTCGGCGTCTATTTCCACCATTGCGCTCTGGCAATGACCTGCAGCCAGCTCGCCAAGGCGGGCCTGTTTCTGGCAGCCGGCGGCACCAACCCGCTGACCGGCCATTCCGTCGTATCGCGCCAGCGGGCCCGACGTATCAACGCGCTGATGCTGACCTGCGGCCACTATGACGGCTCGGGCGATTTCGCCTATCGCGTCGGTCTGCCCGGCAAGAGCGGTGTTGGCGGCGGCATTCTCGCGGTCGCACCCGGCAAGGCCTCCGTCGCCGTCTGGTCGCCGGGCCTGAACGAGAACGGCAATTCGCTGTTGGGATCGCTGGCGCTGGAGATGTTGGCCGCCCGCACCGGTTGGTCGGTGTTTGGCTCCTGATTTCGGACGAAGGGCCGTTTTCCCTTGATCTTGCGGATGGAACGGGGCAAGTGCTGGCCGTGACGTGCCGTGCGCTCTCCTTCCCGAGCCGGCCATTCCAGGATCGTTGCCATGGATCATTCGCCAGCCCTTTCGCCTGACGCAATCGACAATGCCGTTGAAGACGGCGATATCGAGACGGGTCTTCATCCGATCTTCGAACGCATGCCGTCGTCGGTCTCCTTCAACAAGCTGCGCAAGCGGCTCTTGCGGCAGACGCGCCAGGCGCTCGACGATTTCGGCATGCTGAAGGGCGCCAAGCGCTGGCTGGTCGGGATTTCAGGCGGCAAGGACAGCTATAGCCTGCTGGCACTGCTGATGGACCTGCAATGGCGCGGGCTGCTGCCCGTCGAGCTTGTCGCCTGCAACCTCGATCAGGGGCAGCCGAATTTTCCGAAGCATATCCTGCCGGAATACCTGGCCTCGATCGGCGTTAAGCACCGTATCGAGTATCGCGACACCTATTCGATCGTGAAGGAAAAGGTGCCGACAGGCGCCACCTATTGCTCGCTCTGTTCGCGGCTGCGCCGCGGCAATCTTTACCGGATCGCGCGCGAAGAGGGCTGCGATGCGCTGGTGCTCGGCCATCACCGCGAGGATATTCTGGAGACGTTCTTCATGAATTTCTTCCACGGCGGCAGGCTCGCCTCGATGCCGGCGAAGCTTCTGAACGACGAAGGCGACCTGATGCTGCTGCGGCCGCTGGCCTATGCGGCAGAGGACGACTTGGCGAAATTTGCCACTGCCATGGAATTTCCGATCATTCCCTGCGACCTCTGCGGCTCGCAGGACGGCCTTGAGCGCAATGCCATGAAGGCAATGCTTGCCGACCTCGAACGACGCATGCCGGGCCGCAAGGACACGATGCTGCGGGCGCTCGGCCATGTGAACCCCTCGCATCTGCTCGACCCCAAGCTTTTCGACTTCCAGTCCCTCTCACCGGAGCCCAAAGAATGAGCCATTCCGTCGACATCGCCGCCCTTGCCAATCTGCTGCAGGAGGCTGCGGTCAAAGAAATCCTGCCGCGGTTTCGTAATCTCGGCGCGGGCGATGTCCGGATGAAGTCGGAAGCGATCGATCTCGTCACCGAGGGCGACGAGGCAGCCGAGCGCCTGATCAAGGCACGCATGGATGAGATTGCGCCAGGCGCCGTGTTCATCGGCGAAGAATCCGTTGCTGCCGATCCGGCGCTGCTCGACAAGCTGGCAGACGCCGATCTCGCCGTCGTCGTCGATCCGATCGACGGCACCTTTAACTTCGCAGCCGGCCTGCCGCTGTTCGGCGTCATGGCGAGCGTCGTGTCCAAGGGCGAGACCGTTGCCGGCATCATCTACGACCCGCTTGGCAACGACTGGGTAATCGCCGAGAAGGGCTCCGGCGCCTGGATGTGCCGTCCTGACGGCTCGCAGGAGCGCATGTCGGTGACTGCAGGCGTTCCGCTTGAAAGCATGGTCGGCGGCGCCTCGACGGGCTTCTACAGCCAAGAGGCGCGGCGCGAAGTCATGGCCAACTTGGCCAAGGTCCGTATTGCGACCAGCTACCGGTGCGCCGCGCACGAGTATCGCATCCTTGCCGGCGGCTACATCCACTTCTTGATGTACCAGAAGCTGATGCCCTGGGATCATCTGGCCGGCACACTGATCGCGCAGGAGGCGGGTGCCTATGCCGCACGCTTCGACGGCGCGCCCTATCTGCCTGCCCACCTCAATGGCGGCCTGCTGCTGACGACCGACAAGGACAGCTGGGAAACGCTGCGTCGCGAAGTCTTCACCATCTAAACACCGACATCGTCGAAACAGAAAAGCCCGCCTGGAGCGATCCAGGCGGGCTTTTTGTTGGTGAGGTCGATATCACATATGGCCGCCGCCGTGGTCGAGCGAGACATCCTTGTCGCCGGGATGGGTGAAGAGCTTGCCCTTTTCGGCCCAAAGGGTGGCCAGGATCGTCACGAGCCCGAAGAGGGCAAAGCCCCCGAGCAACGGCTGCAGCGTGCCATTGAACAACTGGCCGACGGCGCCACCGAGCAGTGCGCCGCCGGTCGTCGAGACGAAACCGGTGATCGCGGTCGCCGTTCCGGCAAGGTGACCCATCGGCTCCAGGCTGATCGCGGTGAAGTTGGTGGCGATGACAGCGAAGAACATCAGAAGAACCGAGAACATCAGGTAGCTGATGACGAATGCCGGCGTGCCCCAGAGCGACATGGCAAAGCCGATCACGGAAATCAGCGTGAACAGGATCATCGACACGTGCGAGATGCGGCGCATGCCGAAGCTGCGCACGAAGAAGCCGTTGGCGAAATTGGCAACGGCGATGCCGCCGGCAGTGCCGGCAAAGGCGATCGGCAGCCACTCGCCGAGGCCATAGACCTCGCCGAAGATCTGCTGGACGGTGACGATGTAGGCGCAGATGACCGCGGTGAACATCGTCATGCCGATCATGTAGCCGCAGGTGATGCGGTTGGTCAGCACCGTCTTGAAGCCGGATGCGACCGATGAGACGGAAAGCGGCAGGCGCTCTTCCTTCGGCAGCGATTCCTTCATGCGGGCCAGTGCCCAGACGAAGAGGACAGCGCCGACGATGCCGATCAGGATGAAGATCCAGTGCCAGTTGGCGTAGAGGATGACGAGCTGACCGATCGACGGTGCGACGATCGGAACGATCATGAAAACGATCATGACGTAGGACATCACCCGCGCCATCTCGCGACCACCGAAGCAGTCACGCACGATCGCCATGGTGGTGATGCGCACGGCGGCAGCGCCGATGCCCTGGACGAAGCGCAGGACCAGCAGCATTTCGAAACTCTGGGTCAGGGCGGCGGCAAACATCGACACGGTGAAGAAGGCAAGGCCGCCGAGCAGCACGGCGCGACGTCCGAACGTATCGGAAAGGCTGCCGAAGAAGATCTGCGAAAGCCCGAAGCCAAGGAAGAACACGCCGATGACGAGCTGGGTGTCGTTGGAGTTGGCGACGCTCAGCGACTGGCCGATGCTCGGTAATGCCGGCAGCATGCTGTCGATGGCGATTGCCACGCTCGCCGTCATGACGGCAATGGTGATGATGAATTCGACGAGGCCCATATTGAGGCGGGCCGCGCCCGAAACCCCGTCGACATGTTCGGATTGTGTGGTGATCGTGGTCATTGTGCGAACCCGTGAAGAGCAGATCTGGGAGGAATAATCGGCCGGCAGGCTATCGTCAGCCTGCCGGATTGTGTGCCTTGAACAGCTTTCCGCGTTCGGCGATGAGGACGAAGACGACGCCGATCGCCGCGACGGTGAAGTAGCCGATCGCGAGCGGTGTCGCCGTCCCATCGAAAGCCTGGCCGATGAAGGCGCCGATGACGCCGCCGCCGATGGTCTGGGTGAAGCCGAGCACCGAGGAGGCCGTGCCGGCGACGTGGCCGAGCGGCTCCATCGCCATCGCATTGAAGTTCGACGCGATCAGCCCGAACTGGAACATGGCGGCGCCATAGAGCACCACGAACAGCGGGAAGGGCACCGGACCATAAAGCGACGCCGCCATCCAGAGGAAGCTCGCCAGCGTGAAGCCGAGTAGGGCAGCATGCGACAGCGCCCGCATGCCGAAGCGCCGAACGAGCTGCGAATTAGTGAAGGACGCGACCGCCATCATCCCGGCAAATGCCGCAAACACGACCGGAAACCACAGGCCCAGCCCATAGACCCCGACCAGGATCTGCTGGGCAGAGTTGATGAAGCCGAAGAGCGCCCCGAGGATAACGGATGTCGCCAGCGTATAGAACAGCGACAGCCGGTTCGTCAGGACGATCTTGAAGCCGCTGAGGATGACCGAAGGGGTAAAGGCGCGGCGATGATCCGGGTTCAGCGTTTCCTGAAGCCGGAACACCACAAGCGTTGCGATCGTGAAGGCAAAGAGCGCGATGACGACGAAGATCATGTGCCATTCGGCAAAGATCATGATCAACTGGCCGACGCTCGGCGCTATGACCGGCACGATCATGAACACCATCATGATCAGCGACATCACTTCAGCCATGCGACGGCCGCCATAGACGTCGCGAACGATCGACACGGTAATAACACGGGTCGCGGCTGCACCGATGCCCTGGACGAAGCGCAACGCCAGCAGCGCGCCGAAGGTCGGCACGATGACGATTGCGATCGCGCAGACACCATAAATGCCGAGGCCGACGAGCAGCGGCGCCTTGCGGCCGAATCGATCAGACAACGGGCCGAAGAAAAGCTGCGCCACGCCCATACCGATAAGATAGGCGGTGATGACATATTGCCGATGGTTTTCGTCGGTTACACCAAGGCTGGCGCCGATCTCCTGCAGGCCGGGCAACATGATATCGATCGACACGGCATTGACCGCCATCAGCATCGCCATCAAGGCGATGAACTGAAATTTGCTGAGGCCGGGAGCGGCCGCTTCGTCTGTCATGCTCGTCATAGGCAAAATCCTTGCGGCGCGCCGGACGCAACCGAAATAGGTCAAGACCGGAGTTTGTTCCGGAAAGAGGCGACGTCGGCTGGCAAAATGCCGGTCGGCATGTCGAGAACAGTTGAGGGGACGGGCCTGGTCCGGCGCAGCGGTGCAGGCGGCATCCGATGTGAAGCGAAAGGGACTATCGGCGATGGGCAGCCGGGCCAAGCCGGAGCATGGGAACGGGCGAACGCCCTTTCAGGCTGCTTATGCCGCTTTATCGCGACCACTTCATGACAGAGCGTGAGTGTGCTCCACAGAGCGTGAGTGTGCTCCGCCTAGTAAAGAACAACGAAAATTAGACGATCCGGATTTAATTCCGGAATCAAAAAAGGCGGTCACCCGCCTTTTCCGACCAGATCGGAGTTGGCGGCCTGACTTAGGCAGCGGCGCCCTTGACCGAGATTCCCTGTTCCTGCAGGTGCGACTGGAGCTCGCCAGCCTGGAACATTTCGCGGACGATGTCGCAACCGCCGACGAATTCACCCTTCACGTAAAGCTGTGGGATGGTCGGCCAGCTCGAATAGTCCTTGATGCCCTGACGCAGGTCCGCGTCGGCAAGGACATTGATGCCCTTGTAGTCGACGCCGATGTAATCGAGAATCTGGACCACCTGGCCGGAGAACCCACACTGTGGGAACTGCGGCGTACCCTTCATGAAGAGCACCACGTCGTTGGTCTTGACTTCGTTCGCGATGAATTCGTGAATTCCGCTCATCTTTTCATCCTTCCTGCGCCCGGTTTCAAGGACCGGATATCGATTGGGCCTTAGATAGCATGCATATCGGTGATTTTCATCACCCAAGTGCAACAAATATTGATGGGCCTCAAGATGTGGTTTTAATACAACTGCTCAGGCCGAACGGCGACGGGTCTTGCTGCGTGCGCTGGCGGTTCGCCGCCGGCTCACCTGTTTCTTGGCCGGCTTTCCGATGGCGGCTTCCAGGATATCCCCTAGAATGCCACCCGTCGCCGCCTTGCGCGTCCGGCGCTTGGTCCGCTTCGTCGCGGTCCGCTTGACGCCGGTCTTCTTCAGGATTTCCTTCAGCGCGCTGTCGACAACGCCACTGACCAGTTCCTTGATCAGGTCGGCCATTCCAGCCTTACTCCGGCGCGCTGGTCTGAAGGGCAAGGGCGTGCAGAACGCCGCCCATGTTGCCCTTCAATGCGTTGTAGACCATCTGGTGCTGCTGCACGCGGGTCTTTCCGCGAAAGACTTCGGCCACGACTTCGGCGGCATAGTGGTCGCCGTCACCGGCCAAATCGCGGATCGTGACCTTGGCGCCGGGAATTCCTGCCTTGATCATGTCTTCGATGTCGCCTGGTGCCATGGGCATGATATGCCAACTCCCTTTATTATTCTGCGGCAGCAGCAGCGTTGCTGGAGCCGTCCATAAAGTCAGGGAACCACGATTCATGGGCCGAGCGCAATTGCTGAATTGCGACGGCGCGCGCTGCACCGAGCTTGACGGCATCGCCGCCGGTCTTGCCGATTTCCGGCAGGGCAACGCCTGCCTTTTCCGCACGGGCGCGAACGGCAGCGACGTTACCGGCCGCAACCGTCAGCACGTAGCGTCCCTGGTCTTCGCCATAGAAAACAGCAATCGGATCATGACCTTCGACCACATCCACGGTCGCGCCGATATCCGAAGCCATCGCCATTTCGGCAACGGCGAGAGCCAGGCCGCCGGACGAGCAGTCATGAACTGATGTCGCCAGACCGTCGACGATCAGCCCACGGACGAAGTCACCGACCTTGCGCTCATGTGCGAGGTCGACATGCGGCGCCGGACCGTCAGTGCGGCCATGGACGTCGCGCATGTAGACCGACTGGGCGATGTGCGAACCGAGGCCTTCCGGCGCGCCGGCAAGCAGGATCGTTTCGCCGGCAGCGGCAAACCGGATGCGCGCCATCTTCGACCAGTCCTTGATCAGGCCGACGCCGCCGATGGTGGGGGTCGGCAGGATTCCCTGGCCGTTGGTCTCGTTGTAGAGCGAGACGTTGCCGGAAACGATCGGGAAATCAAGCGCGGTGCAGGCCTCACCGATGCCCTTGATGGCATGGACCAGCTGGCTCATGATCTCAGGACGTTCCGGGTTGCCGAAATTGAGATTGTCGGTTGCTGCCAGCGGCAGCGCGCCGGTTGCCGTCAGGTTGCGCCAGCATTCGGCAACCGCCTGTTTGCCGCCTTCGAACGGATCCGCCTCGACATAACGCGGCGTCACGTCGGAGGAGAAGGCCAGCGCCTTGCTCTGGTGACCCTCGACGCGCACAACGCCGGCGTCGCCGCCCGGCAGCTGCAGCGAGTTGCCCTGGATCAGCGTGTCGTATTGTTCGTAGACCCAGCGGCGCGAGGAATTGTTGGCCGAACCGACCAATTGCACGAGCGCATCAGCAACGTCCGTCTGCGGGATGTCGTTGGTCGCAAGCGCGGTCGGGACCTTGGCCGGGGTCCAGGGACGGTCGTATTCCGGCGCTTCGTCGCCCAGTTCCTTGATCGGCAGGTTCGCCACTTCTTCGCCCTGATGCAGAATGCGGAAACGCAGGTCGTCCGTGGTCTTGCCGACGATCGCGAAATCGAGGCCCCACTTGACGAAGATCGCCTTGGCGACTTCTTCCTTGGCCGGCTCAAGCACCATGAGCATGCGCTCCTGGCTTTCCGAAAGCATCATTTCGTAAGCGGTCATGCGCTCTTCGCGCACCGGCACGGTGTCGAGGTTAAGCTCGATGCCGAGGTCGCCCTTGGCGCCCATTTCGACGGCCGAGCAGGTGAGGCCGGCTGCACCCATGTCCTGGATGGCGATGACGGCACCCGTCTGCATCAGCTCGAGGCAGGCTTCGAGCAGGCACTTTTCGGTGAAGGGGTCGCCGACCTGCACGGTCGGGCGCTTTTCCTCGATCGATTCGTCGAACTCGGCCGAGGCCATGGTCGCGCCGCCGACGCCGTCACGGCCGGTCTTGGCGCCGAGATAGACGACCGGGAGGCCGACGCCTTCGGCCTTGGAGTAGAAGATCGCATCGCTTTTGGCGAGACCGGCGGCAAAGGCGTTGACGAGGATGTTGCCGTTATAGCGGGCATCGAACTCGACTTCGCCGCCGACGGTCGGAACACCGAAGGAATTGCCGTAGCCGCCGACGCCGGCAACGACGCCGGAAACGAGGTGGCGGGTCTTCGGGTGATCCGGCGAGCCGAAGCGCAGGGCGTTCATCGCCGCAACCGGACGGGCGCCCATGGTGAAGACGTCGCGCAGGATGCCGCCGACGCCGGTCGCAGCACCCTGGTAGGGCTCGATATAGGACGGATGGTTGTGGCTCTCCATCTTGAAGACGACGCAGTCGCCATCATCGATGTCGACGACGCCGGCGTTTTCACCCGGACCCTGGATGACGCGCGGGCCCTTGGTCGGCAGCGTGCGAAGCCACTTCTTGGAAGACTTGTAGGAGCAGTGCTCGTTCCACATCGCCGAAAAAATGCCGAGCTCGGTAAAGGTCGGCTCGCGTCCGATCAGGCCGAGAATGCGCTCGTATTCGTCGGGCTTGAGCCCGTGCGAGGCGATGAGTTCCGGGGTGATGGGGCGGGTGTTGGAAATCGTCATCGTCGACCGTCAAATCCTTCGGGCGGCGCGCAATCCTTCCACGGGATATGGCGCGTGCGAACCGCAACAGACACAGGGGGCGCTTTGCCGCTTCTTTAGCGTATGCTGCGGCGCGGCGCGACAGAAAAATACGGGCGATCAACAACGGTTGCCGCCCTTTTTGATGCCCTCACGCGCCTCAGGTGGTGCCGACCTGTCAGAACTTGTAGCCGAGTGCGAGATCGGCACGGGTCGAGCCATCGTTGGGGCCGCCGCAAAGTTCGGCATGCGAGGCATGCGCCACCGTTGCCGACAGGTTCCAATGCTCGTTTAATCTGAATCCGGCTGCGGCATATTCGCAGGCGCTGTCGAAAGCAAACTGACGAGAACAAGCGACGATGTCGCGAGGCGGTGGGATGAACGAAGAAAAAGCAATGCTGGCATGCCGAATTGTTGAGGCGAATCGATCTACACAAGACTGCTAAAACATACGGGACACCGGGTTATCAGTCGAAACTGTCGTAACCCACTCGTCCGCTGTCGAGCAACCGCCGCAAAGTCTGGAAGCCGTTGCGCACTTCGGCACGGTCGGCCGGTGAGGAAAAGCCGATACGGATACGGTGAAAGACGCGGTCCGCCCGGCCGGCCTTGAATTCGTCCTCGTCGTCGACGAGCACGCCTTCCTGCAGTGCAGCCTGCTTGAATGTGCCGGAAAGCCACGGTTCCGGCAGCTTCATCCAGAGGAAGGGAACGCACGGATGCGAGCTGAACTCGATGCCATCGAACACTTCGCGGGCAATCGCCTCGCGCGCCCGGATCTCTTCGATACCCTTGCCGCGCAGAATAGTGGCCGCTCCGGAAAGCACCAGCCGCGAACACAGCTCCGCCAGGATGAACGGCAGGCCGCCACTGACCATCTTGTGGGCAATGCGAATGCGCTGGCTGAAATGGGGAGGGCAGGCAACCCAGCCGCCGCGCACACCGGCAGCAACAGACTTTGAAAGACCACCAACCAGGAAGGTCCGCTCAGGTGCAAGCTCCGCTAAAGGCGGCGTCGGATCGCCGGTCATGGCGCCGTAGAGATCGTCCTCCACCAGCCAGACACCGTACTTGCGGGCGATATCGGCAATCGCCTGACGCCGGGCGAGCGGCATGACGGCAACGGTCGGATTCTGCGCGCTTGGCATAAGGAAGGCGAGCTTGGGATGCTGCTGCGCGCAGACCCGCTCGAAATCCTCGGGAATCAGGCCGAATTCATCCGATTCCATCAGGGTCGTGCGGCGCCCGATCAAGCCGGCGCTGCGGCTGACCTGGGAATAGGTCAAGGTCTCGAAGGCGATACGATCGCCGGGCGAGGTGACTGCCGCGATCACGGCAATGACAGCCGCGTGCGCTCCGAGCGTCGGCACGATCGTTTCAGGCGAGGGACGAAAGCCGCCGCGCGCCAGCCATTGGCATCCGGCCTCAAACCAGTGATCCGGGAAATTGCGCGCGTAGCTGGCAATGTCGGCGTGGTGATCGCGGCTGATCTCGCTCAAGAGCTCACTCAGGACAAAGCCCTGGCCGATGTCCGGCGCCGCGGTGCTGTCGAAGCGCAATTTGCCGGCGGGTGCAATCAGCGGCCGGGTGCCGGCCAAGGATGTGGTCAGCGGATCGGCCTGCTCGGGCGGGCGGCTTTCCTGGTGATCGAGAACATAGGTTCCGCGCCCGACCTCGCCGCTGACGAGGCCGCGTTCGCGCACGATATTGTAGGCGCGTCCAATGGTACCAATGGTGACACCAATGTCATAGGCGAGATTGCGCTGCGGCGGCAATTTTGCGCCGACGGGCAGGGCGCCTTCGCCAATTGCCTGTTCGATCTGGTCGGCGATCCGCGCATAAAGCGGACCATGACCCTGCTGAATGTCCGGGAGCCAATTTGTCATAGTGACAATTACCTAGATTACACAGCGAAATATGTCAATTATCACCAATGCAATGATAGCAATCGATGCATTGGAGCCTACAATGAGTACAATTGATACAATTTGCTCGGCAGTCGTGAAAAAGGCCCCTCGCGCGCGTCGCAAGATCGGGTTTGATGTCGAAATCTCGGGGAGTGCTAAGAACGCGCTTCAACGTCTCTGGCGGCTCTATTGTTTCCTGGCCGCCAAGAGACGCAGCCGGTTAGCTCTCGAAGAGATGAGCGATTGGCAACTGATCGATATCGGGGTCTGCGAGAAGGATGCCCGGCGGGAATCGTCCGTGGCGTTCTGGCGTTAACGGGCATCACACAAAGCGTGCGGTGGTTTTGCGATAGCGGCATGCGAACAAAGCGCCGTATGCCCTAGAGATTGCGACGCGCATCAGCGAACGCTGAGGGCACCAGCCAACAGCGTCCGAACTCTCAACCGGTGCCTGGATTAATTGCAGCCCTGGCCGCCAGCGGCCCAACGCCGGATATCTGCACTCATGCGGGTGGCGACCGGTTCGCTCATGAGCGGTCCGAACGCCTGCAACCGCGCCGGCTGGCCTTCCGCCTGGATGACGGCAAGCGGCCGTGCTTCCGGCGACTTGCGCGGCACGATCAGGATGCGGGGACGTCCGGAGAAGGAATTGAGTTCAGGGGCAAGCCGGTAGTTCTTGAAGGCAGCATCGCCCGATTTGAACCAGCAGCTGTTGGCGCCGAGCGCCACGCGTTCCATTGTCGGCAGGGCTGCCGAGCTTGCCGTCGGCGCCGGCGGGCGCGATGTTTGGCAGGACGCCAGAAGCGTCAGGGCGAACGCCGCGCAAGCAGGGCCGGTCAGGCGTCTAGAAAACATGGAAGGCATCGACGGTCTCGCTTGCGTTACGGGGATGGTCGGATGCCTTCTATCAGCGCGACGGTTAAGCGGCGATTACTTCGAGAGCCGAAGCGAAGATGCCGCGACCATCGGCGCCGCCATGAGCCGCCTCGATCAGGTTTTCCGGATGCGGCATCATGCCGAGCACGTTGCCGGCCGTGTTCATCACGCCGGCAATATCGCCCATCGAGCCATTCGGATTGGTGCCTTCGGCGTAGCGGAACACGACCTGGCCGTTGCCTTCGATCGTCTTCAGGGTCTCCGCGTCGGCGAAGTAGTTGCCGTCGTGGTGCGCAACCGGGCTGCGGATGATCTGTCCCTTGGAATAGGCGCGGGTAAAGTCGGTGTCGGCGTTGACGACTTCGAGCTTGACCTCGCGGCAGACGAACTTGAGCGATGCGTTGCGCATCAGCGCGCCCGGGAGCAGACCGGCCTCGACCAGGATCTGGAAACCGTTGCAGACGCCGAGGACCTTCACGCCCTTTTCGGCCTTCGCCTTGATCGCCTGCATGACCGGCATGCGCGCGGCAATCGCGCCGCAGCGCAGATAGTCACCGTAGGAGAAACCGCCGGGGATGACGATCAGGTCGACATCAGGGATCTCCGTTTCGGTCTGCCAGACGGTTACGGGCGCCTTGCCGGAGATCTTGGTGAGGGCAGCGATCATGTCGCGATCGCGGTTGAGGCCTGGAAGCTGGACGACGGCTGACTTCATGGTGCGGTTCAAACCCTGCCTGCGCCTCTTGAAGCTCATGCAATTCGAGGCGGTTTCCGATGCGGCCGAAGCGCAATTTGACGCGCTCGGGCCGATATTGGATGCACTGCGCATCCTGCTATTTCGAAACCATCGAGCCGCGGACAGTATGCCCCTTCGATGTCGTTTCGGCTGATCTGCGTGAGGATGGCCCATGTCAGATGGGCCTCCTCATTATTTCCAGATCACGCCGGCCTTCACGTCAGGCCATCCGCGGCACTCCGCCGCCATCAGGCGAGGGAGATGGTGTAGTTTTCAATCACTGTGTTGGCGAGCAGCTTTTCGCACATCGCCTTGAGGTCGGCCTCGGCCTTGGCTTTGTCGCCGGTTTCGATCTGTAGATCGAAGACCTTGCCCTGGCGGACCTGGCCGATGCCGTCGAAGCCGAGTGCGCCGAGCGCACCTTCAATTGCCTTGCCCTGCGGATCGAGAACGCCATTCTTCAGCGTCACGGTTACACGTGCCTTGATCACTTTCACTTTCCCCGAACTAACTTGACCAGAAATTACTTGACCAGAACGGGGCCGGTGCCGCGCACAGGCTCGTTCTCGTTCATGATGCCGAGACGGCGAGCCACTTCCTGATAGGCCTCGACCAGCCCGCCCAAATCACGGCGGAAGCGGTCCTTGTCGAGCTTTTCCTTGGTCTCGATGTCCCACAGACGGCAGCTATCCGGCGAAATCTCGTCCGCCAGGATGATGCGCATCATGTCGCCTTCGAACAGGCGGCCACACTCGATCTTGAAATCGACGAGCTGGATGCCGACGCCGAGGAACAGGCCGGTCAGGAAGTCGTTGATGCGGATGGCAAGCGCCATGACGTCATCGAGTTCCTGCGGGCTTGCCCAACCGAATGCGGTGATGTGCTCTTCGGAGACCATCGGGTCATCAAGAGCATCGGCCTTGTAGTAGAATTCGATGATCGAGCGGGGGAGGACGGTGCCTTCCTCGATGCCGAGGCGCTTTGCCAGCGAGCCGGCAGCAACGTTGCGCACTACGATCTCAAGGGGGATGATCTCGACTTCCTTGATCAACTGCTCGCGCATGTTCAGGCGGCGAATGAAGTGCGTCGGAATGCCGATACGGTTCAGATGCGTGAAGATATACTCGGAAATCCGGTTGTTCAGCACACCCTTGCCGTCGATGACGTCATGCTTTTTCTTGTTGAAGGCGGTCGCGTCGTCCTTGAAAAACTGGATCAGCGTGCCCGGCTCGGGACCCTCATAGAGGATCTTTGCCTTGCCCTCGTAGATACGGCGGCGACGATTCATGGATATTGTCTCTGTGGTTGTTGGCGCACTTGGGTCGCGCTAGTGGAGTCTTCTCACGGCGTCCATAGCTGAAAAGAACGCGTTTCACAATCGGCGTATCTTCCCTTCCCCTGATTTACCTAAAGCGTGTCGCAACCTTTCAGATTCGCTCCTTGCGCATCCGTTCTTTGGTTTTTCGCATGCCGTTGTCGCAAAACCGCTGCGCACTTTTGCGCGACATGCTTACGGTACCACGAAAGTCACGAAACGAGAAAACTTCGCATTGCACTTTGACCACTGTTTTGGTTTATGGCCATAACTATTTCCGGCATGGAATTCTCACGGGAGATCAATTGATGACGACGATGCAGGATCGCGAAAAGGCCTTCGAAGCAAAGTTTGCGCTGGACGAGGAACTGAGGTTCAAGTCTGAGGCGCGCCGCAACAAGCTTCTTGGTCTCTGGGCTGCCGGCTTGCTCGGCAAGAGCGACCCAGAGGCCTATGCGAAGGAAGTCGTTGTGGCCGATTTCGAAGAGGCCGGCCACGAGGACGTTGTGCGCAAGATCAAGGCCGATTTCGACGCTGCCGGCGTTGCCCAGAGCGAAGAGCAGATCCGTGTGCGCATGCTCGAGCTTCTCGGCGTCGCCATCGAGCAAGTCCAGAGCAGCTGATCTTCGAGGCTATCATACGCCCATGATATCGCCGCTCGGCCTCAGGTCGGGCGGTTTTTATTTGACCGCCTTGTAGCGACGCCCTTTTTCCGGCGGCGCATCCGCGTTCGGTGACAGTTTCCAGCCGCTCTTGATGCGCTGTTCGAAATCGAGGCGGCTCATCGGCTTTGCCAGGGCGTAGCCCTGCAGAATATCACAGCCAAGCTCCCTCAGTATCGCCGCGTGCTCCCACGTTTCCACACCTTCGGCCACCACCTTGATATTGAGCGAATGCCCGATGTCGATGATGGCACGAACGAGCTTTGCCTGCTTGGCGCTTTCGTTGATCGGCCCCACCAGCGCCCGGTCGATCTTCAGGCGGGCCGGGTTCAGGTTGAGCAGGCCGATAATCGAGGCATGGCCGGTGCCGAAGTCGTCAATTTCGATCTCGATACCGAGCGTGTTGAGCGCGGCGATCGTCGCGGCAATCTCGTCTTCGAGATCGTCAAGAAAGATGGATTCCAAGAGCTCGAAAGACATGACACCAGGCGGGATGTTCATGGCGCGAAGGTCTGAAATCAGGCTCGGGTCCCGCAGTCTGCGCGAGGAGACATTGACCGAGATCTTGGGGACGGTCAGACCGGCACGCCCCCAGGCCGCAAAATCGGCATAGGCCATCTCGACGATGTTCCTGTCGATCGCGGGCAGGGCGTTGATCTCTTCAGCTACCTTCAGAAAGTGGCTCGGAGGAAGAATTCCGCGTTCCGGGTGGTCCCATCGCACCAGAGTTTCGACGCCGGTGAGCTCCAGCGAGTGGGCGTCGAACTGCGGCTGATAGTAGGGCACGAACTGGCCTTCTTCGATCGCCTGACGGATATCGTCGCCGGTGCGTTTGGCGCTGAGGATCTGGTTCTGGATCTGCTCGGAAAACACCTCGAAGCGATCGCGGCCGAGGCTCTTGGCCCGGTAGAGCGCGATATCTGCATTCATCAGCAGTTGCTTGGGATCCGTCTCGACCTCGCCCCTCCAGGCAATGCCGATGCTGGCCCCGAGCCGGCAAAGCTGGCCGTCATAGGGAATGGGCCGGCGGAAGGCATGGACGATGCGGGCGGCCAGATCTCCAAGCTCGTCCATCCCGCGGCCGCGCCGACAGAGAATCACGAATTCGTCGCCGCCGATGCGGGCGATGAAATCGTCCTGGTCGGCATGAGACCGCAGGATTGCGGCTGCATGGGTCAGCATCGCATCGCCGGCCTGATGCCCGAGCGTGTCGTTGATCTGCTTGAAGCGATCAAGATCGAGGTGGAGGATAGCGTTGAGCGTCGGATCGTCCGCCAGTATCTGGTCGAGATAGCGCCTGTTCGGCAGGTCCGTCAGGTAGTCGTGCAACGCGTTGTATTCGATACGGATGCGCGCTTCCTCAAGCTCGCGGTTGCGGGCCTCGGTTGCGGCCTTGGCCTTGCGCAGTTCCTCCTGCAGCGCGATGTCTTCGGTTACGTCCCAGTTCGCGCCGATCAGTTTGCGGGTGCCATCGCGGTCGACATAGAACGCCGTGTTGGCGCGAATGTGCCGGATTTCTCCATTCGCCAGGACGATGCGGAACGCATTGGTGAAGGGTGCACCCGCGGCGACGCCGTCATTGACGCGGGCGATCGCCTTTTCGCGGTCGTCGGGGTGGAGCATATCTTCCCAACTGCGGCCGCTGGGCGCGCCGGCTTTGGGGTCAAGCCCATAAATACCGAGGATACGTTCGTCCCAAAGCGTCTCCTGGGTTTCAAGGTTATGGTCGAAGACCCCGATCTTCGATACGTCGAGGGCAAGTCTCAGGCGCCGCGAGATTTCCTCCAGCCGCGCCTCGGCCTCCTTGCGCGGCGTAATGTCGGTGTCGGTGCCGATGATGCGAGTGGGCTTGCCGTCCGGCCCATAGGCGACGGATGCGCCGCGGCTTTCGATCCAGACCCAGTGTCCGTCCGCATGGCGTTCGCGGTACTGGAAGGTGTTGTACGTGACCTCTCCAGAATCCTGGCGTCCGATCGAGGCCATGACATGCGCGCGGTCGTCCGGATGCACATTCTCGATCCAGCGATCGAGCGCGCCATCGACCTCGGCGTCATCAGCCAGACCACGCAGGCGCTTCCAGGTGGCGGAATAGAAGAGGTTTCCGGTCGAAAAATCGTGATCCCAGACGCCTTCAAGTGCGCTTTCCAGCGCATACTTCCACCGCGTCTCGTCGTTGCGAAGCCCCGCGATCTCGGCGATCAAGTGGTCGACCGGCAGCATCAGCAGCATGCGACCGTCCGCCATTGCATAGGAAGTGCAGACCACCGAAACGATATCGGCTGCTCCATGCAAGCGGATCGTCTGGGCGGACGCGGAAGATCGCACCGTCCCGGTCGGCCTCAGCAGGTGATGGTCGTCGGGGTGAACAAGGTCACGAAGAGAACGGTTGAGCAACTCTGCCGGCGGAAGACGCAGAAGCTCGCTGGCATAGGGGTTTACCGAAACGATTGACGCTTGTTCATTGAAAACGAGCGCCGCCACCGGCAGCTGGTCCAGCGCCGCTTGCGTCACGATATTCAGCTTCGCCGGCGCGCGGCGTTCGCTCCTGATGGGATCTTTCGGTCCGGTCACGTATCCCACGATCCAGCATTTGTTGCCGGCAGATGATGATCGCGGACCATGAACTTCGGATTAATGCCGAGTCGTCTTATTCGCAGTGCGATCAGGGTTGGAGGCGGCTGAGGAACTGCGCAAAGACCATCGTGCCTTCCGGCCAGGGGCCATGCCCGGACTCGGTGTTGAGGTGGCCGGATTCCCCCGCATCCACCAACAGCGAGCCCCAGGACTTGGCGATTTCGTCGGCATGCTCATAGGAGCCGAACGGATCGTTGCGGCTTGCGATCAACAGCGACGGGAACGGCAGCGGATCGCGGGGATAGGGGCCGAATGTCATGAGATGCTTCGGACGGATCGCGGCATTGGCCACGTCAGGCGGAGCCACCAGGAAGGCGCCGGCGATCTTCTTTTCGATGTGGGGCAGGGCATGGACCGCGGTCGCGACGCCGAGGGAGTGGGCGACGATGACCACCGGCTTTTCAGCGGCATTGACCTCCTCGACCATGCGCGCCACCCAATCCTCGCGCACGGGCTTGGCCCATTCGGCCTGCTCCACGCGGCGGGCGGTGGACATTTTTCTCTCCCAGCGTGACTGCCAATGGTCAGGGCCGGAGTTGGTGTAGCCGGGAACGATGAGGATATGGGCGTCGGAAAGTTTCATAATGGCCGCGATGTGGCGTCGAAAATCGTCGAAGTCAAGGCGTAGGCGACAGAGGCATCATTTTATGTATAATCGACACTGCAGGTCGCGGTCGATGCGGCTCGAGTTTTGCCGTTGTCGCTGGTCCGGGACCGCTCTGTAGTGGTTGAGGAGTGTGAGCCATGACAACATTCCATGTTCTGTCGGGACCGGACGCCAGCGTCGCCCATCCCGGAATAAAAAAGATCGGCCTGGCTGACGTGATGGACGCGTTGCGCCTCGGGTTCAACGACTTTCGCGAAAAGCCGTCTCACTATGTTTTTCTCTGCTTGATCTACCCCATCGCCGGTGCCGTGCTCATGACGTGGAGCGCGGGCGCCAACATGCTGCCGCTGCTCTATCCGCTCGCGTCCGGCTTTGCCCTTATCGGGCCGGTCGCCGCCATCGGACTCTATGAAATCAGCAGGCGCCGCGAACTTGGCATGGACACGTCCTGGCCTCACGCCTTCCGCCTGCATCGATCTCCGGCACTGCCCTCGATCGTGGCTGTCGCAGCGATGCTATTCGTCATCTTCATTGCCTGGCTCCTGGTGGCACAGGCGCTCTATATCAGGATCTTCGGCGCCGAACCGCCGGCATCGATCGCCGCCTTCTGGAACGGCATCGTCAACACGGAGCAGGGCTGGAACCTGATCCTGGTCGGCAACGCCGTCGGGTTCGTCTTCGCCGCGATCGTGCTGTCGATCAGCGTAGTGTCGTTCCCGTTGCTGATCGATCGTGACGTCGGTGCTGTGGCTGCCGTCGAAACCTCGATACGCGCAACTCTCGTCAATCCCATCCCGGTTGCCTTCTGGGGGCTGATCGTTGCGGCCGGCCTGCTGATCGGGTCGATCCCGGTCTTCGTCGGCCTTGCCGTCATCATGCCGATCCTCGGTCACGCGACATGGCACATGTATCGCAAGATGGTTGAGCCCGGTGCTCGCAGCAGCCGTATGCGATAACGACAAAACGGCCAGCCTCCCGGAGGCTGGCCGCTTCCTCCTGTGAGGATCGTCCGACCTACTTGAAAAATTTGTAGTAGGACGAAATCTGGGCGGCGGTGTTGGACGAAAGATTGAGCTTGATGCCGATCTTGTCACCGCGATACCAGCGGACCATGCCGGTCAGAAATCCGAGTTCTTCGCTGCGGATCGTCACTTCCTGTCCGGTGCGTGCATTGATGTCGAAATAGAGCTGAAAGCAGATGCCTTCTGCGGAAAGATCCGTAACGATGCCGTTGCTCGCACCCGTCTTGCAGGTCACCGTTCCGGTAATCTTCGTCTGCGTGCGCGCTGCCGTGCGCTGAACACTGTCCTTGTAGGCCATGTGAACCCTCGATCTGAATTGATCAGCCTCGATCATCTCACGCAAAGATTGAATTCCTCGCTAACAAAAATGCCCGCATTCGAGCAAACTGCATCAAATGCGGGCATAATAGCGCAATACCACAGAAACGTGCTTCGCTCTGACACGAACCGGGCGGCTATCGCGCCCGGCCCTTATTGCTTGCGCATGTCGTTATCGCAAAAGCGCTACGCACTTTTGCGCGGCGGCGTCAGCCAAAGACCCGGCCGAAAATCGTGTCGACGTGCTTGGTGTGGTAGCCGAGATCGAACTTTTCGCGGATGTCAGCTTCCGACAGGGCCGCGCGAACCTCCGTGTCGGCAAGCAACTCCTCAAGGAAGTCCTTGCCCTCTTCCCAGACCTTCATCGCATTGCGCTGAACGAGGCGATAGGCGTCCTCACGCGAAACACCGGCCTGCGTCAGAGCGAGCAGGACACGCTGCGAGTGAACGAGACCGCGGAACTTGTTCATGTTCTTGGTCATGTTGTCGGGATAGACGAGCAACTTGTCGATCACGTTGGTCAGGCGGGCAAGCGCGAAGTCGAGCGTCACCGTCGCATCAGGGCCGATCATGCGCTCGACCGAGGAATGCGAGATATCGCGCTCGTGCCAGAGGGCTACGTTCTCCATCGCCGGAATGGCGAAGGCGCGAACCATGCGGGCAAGACCCGTGAGGTTCTCCGTCAGCACCGGGTTGCGCTTGTGCGGCATGGCCGACGAGCCCTTCTGTCCCGGCGAGAAGTATTCTTCCGCTTCCAGGACTTCGGTGCGCTGTAGGTGGCGGATTTCGGTTGCCAGCCGCTCGATCGACGAGGCGACGACGCCAAGAGTGGCGAAATACATCGCATGGCGGTCGCGCGGAATGACCTGGGTGGAAACCGGCTCCGGCTTCAGGCCAAGCGCCTTGGCGACGTGTTCCTCGACGCGCGGGTCGATATTGGCGAAGGTGCCGACGGCGCCGGAGATGGCGCAGGTCGCGACTTCTTCACGGGCCGCGATAAGGCGCTGCTTGCAGCGATCGAACTCGGCATAGGCAAGCGCCAGCTTGACGCCGAAGGTCGTCGGTTCGGCATGAATGCCGTGCGAGCGGCCGATCGTCACCGTATCCTTGTGCTCAAAGGCGCGGCGCTTCAGTGCTTCGAGCAGCTTGTCGATATCAGCAAGCAAAAGGTCGGTTGCGCGCACGAGCTGTACGTTGAAGCAGGTGTCGAGCACGTCGGAGGATGTCATGCCCTGGTGGATGAAGCGGCTGTCGGGGCCGACGAACTCTGCCAGATGCGTCAGGAACGCGATGACGTCATGCTTTGTGACGGCCTCGATTTCGTCGATCCGGTCGACGTCGAATTTGGCGGCGCCGCCTTTTTCCCAGATCGTCTTTGCGGCATCCTTCGGGATCACGCCGATTTCGGCCAGCGCATCGCAGGCATGGGCCTCGATCTCGAACCAGATGCGGAACTTGGTTTCCGGCGACCAGATGGCCACCATTTCCGGTCGGGAATAACGGGGGATCATGGGCTCTCAGCTTTCGTCATCAGTGGAGGATGGCTGTGCCTCTAGCAAAGATGCCCGACAAGCTCAACGTTATTGACGGCCTCGCGAACCTGCAAGCCACAGGCTGGCGGCCAGAAGTGCGGCGCCGCCAACCGGAAGATAGAGCCGAACGCCCAGCACAAGGAACTGGTAGAAGGCGACAAGCGAGGTAAAGGCGAACTGGTAGAACCAGGTCCGGGTACCGGTATTGGCATGCCAGCGGGCGTAAAAGACGCGATAGTCGAGTGCGAAGAGCATTGCCGTCACGGCGATCGTGCCGAGCGAAAGGCAGAGCAGATAGGCCGCAAACCGCGTCTCGGCAGGGCGGCCAAGCGTAGAAAACCGTGCGAGGAACAGGGCAGCTGGCCAGGCCAGCATGCCGCCCAGACCATACATCACCAGCAGTTCCACCAGGTGGAAGGTCAGGGCGCCCTCGCGCAGCCAGAGCGCGACCCAGGCGGAAGCGACCATCACCAGCCCCCAGGCTGGCGTGCCGAAGACAAGTTCCGCCGCGGACGGAAACGCCCGCAGGAATCGCGAGCGCTTGAGGGAGGGCGCGGAAGCATATGCTGATTTCACTTCCGCCCCGGCGCCCGTTTCGTTCATTTTGCGATCCGCGTCGGAACCGCAATCCATCGTCCGTCAGTCGTGCCCTCGAACCCGAGCGATTTGACGAGCACCATCACAACGTGGGTTTGCGTGCCGTCGTCATTCATGTGCGTTACCGCACCGCCGATGCGATAGCCCGTCGGGCAACGGCGGCTTTCCGGCACACGGGTATCGTCCTGCAGCACGTCGCTTGCAGGCTTGCCCGCCTTCATCGTCATCGACAGGCGGAAGCCTTTGACCTCCTTCAGGAAGTCCTTGCAGAGCCCACCTGGTTCGAAGCTCTTTTCTTCGAGCGTCAGGCCGTAGGTCTGGCGGAAGGCATCGTCGGCGGCAAAGGCATCGTAAGTGAGGGCCAATGGCGTTGCATTGGCTTCGGTAATCGGATTGTAGGCCGCCAGCAATCCCGGCGCCTCGGCAAGCCTGTAGGCGTCGATCAGCGGAGCGGCGCGCCGATGCGCCTCATGTCTCATCCGGTGCAGGGGGGCGCCATCTTCGCGACCGACTGCGCGCACCGGCGCACCCGGCAGAAAAGTGTCGTTGCGGGTATCGATGACGTAGATCGTGGAATAGGGAAAACCCGAGCCGTCCTGGACACCGTATTCCTCGAACGCAAAGACATATCCATCGGAGGAAAAGCCGATCGGCTGGAATGCGGCATAGTCACCCGCCGATGCCTGCGAGGCGACAAATGTCACCGCCAGGAGGAGGAGCCCTGGCGCTGCCGGGCGCGAGATCATCAGCGGGCCTGTTCGGCAGGCGCTCGGATCGCCTGGATGGCGGAGCGATAGGCATCGACCCAACCACCCTTGAAGATCGCCGAACCGGCGACCAGCACGTTTGCGCCGGCGCCGGCTGCAATCGCCGCCGTTTCAGGCGCAATGCCGCCGTCGACTTCGATCTCGATCGGCCGGTCGCCGATCATCGCCTTGATCCGGCGGATCTTTTCCGCGGTCGCGTCGATGAACTTCTGGCCGCCGAAGCCCGGGTTGACCGTCATCACCAGCACCAGATCGACGGTGTCGAGCACATATTCGATGGCGCTTTCGGGTGTTGCCGGGTTGAGCGAGACGCCGGCCTTCTTGCCGAGCGACCGGACAGTCTGCAGCGAGCGGTGCAGGTGCGGCCCGGCTTCGGCGTGAACCGTCAGGATATCGCAGCCGGCCTTTGCGAAGGCTTCGAGAAAGCCGTCGGCGGGCGAGATCATCAGATGGCAGTCGAAGGTCGCTTCGGTGTAGGGGCGCAGCGACTTGATCACGTCGGGCCCAAACGTGATGTTCGGGACGAAATGGCCGTCCATGACATCGAGATGGATCCAATCCGCGCCGGCATCGACGACATCGCGGACTTCCTGTCCGAGCTTCGAGAAATCGGCCGCCAGGATCGACGGGGCAATGCGGATGGGATGGGTCATGAGAGGCTCCGGCTGTTTCCCGCGCAATAGCACTCCGCAGCCGCGCAAACAACATGCGCGGTGCTAATCGCGCTTTAGTCGCGGCTCGACCATGACGGCACGGGATCGTTTTCGGCAGGTGTGGCGTCGTGGACGCCGCGGGCGATCGCGCGCGCCATCGTCGCGGCGGCGGCAGCACCCAGCTCGAGGAAGTCTGCGAGCTCCAGCGTCCGGCCGCTTGCGCCGGTGGCAAGGGCGAAAATGAGGTCGCCGTCGAGCGGCGTGTGCGCCGGCCATATTGCCCGCGAGAAGCCATCATGCGCGGCGATCGCCAGGCGCTTGGCCTCGGCCTTGGTCAACACCGCATCTGTGGCGATGACCGCAATCGTGGTGTTGGCGGCGGCCGACAAGTTTGCGCCCATTTTCGTGCGGACCTCGGATGCATTCGCCGGCATGGGGTGGGGAAGGCCGAGCCCACCGAACTCGTCCTGTTTCTCGTGAGGGGCGGCCCAGAAGTGCCGGGTGCTGCCGACAGTCGCAGAACCCAAAGCATTGACGGCCACGAGCGCGCCGACGGTAATGCCGTTCGGCAGCACGATTGAGGCGGAGCCAAGGCCACCCTTGAAGGTCGCGGTCAAGGCGCCAGTGCCGGCACCGACCGAGCCGGTGGCAAAATCAGCGTCAGCCTTTTGTACAGCCTCATACCCAAGTTCGCGGTAGGGCGGAAACTGCCCCCAATCCTTGTCGCCGCCATTGATCAGGTCGAACAGGATGGCGGTCGGGACGATCGGCACACGGTGCGGGCCGATCACAAACCCACGTCCCATTTCCCTGAGCGCCGCCTGCGCCCCGGAGGCGGCATCCAGCCCAAACGCTGACCCGCCGGACAGAATGATACCATCGACTGTCTGCACGGTGTTGTGCGGTTCGAGAAGATCCGTTTCGCGCGTGCCGGGCGCGCCGCCGAGCACCTGGACGGCGGCCGTTGCCGGCGGATCGCAGACGATGGCAGTCACGCCCGATTTCAAGCGATGATCTTCGGCATTGCCGACGGAAAGGCCGGCGACGTCGGTGATAAGGTTGCGTGGACCAGGCAGCATCATTGCACTCCGGCGGCGTCGGCAACCGGCACGAAGCGGCCGCTCTGCCATTGCATCAAGCGATAGGGGTTGTCGGCGCGTTCATGCCCCGCATTGAAAGCAATCGGCCCAAGAACCGTCTGGTATGGCCCCTTGAGCAGGGCCTCTGTCAACGGCTTTTCATCCTTCTCGGCCTGGTCCTTGGCCTGCTCGAGAACAGACATGGCGCCGAAGGCCTGAAGCACATAGCCATCGGGCTCGATGCCGGCGGCACGCATCGCCTCGGCTATGGGCTTTCCTTCGGGCGACCGCGCCGCATCGGGCAACGTCAGCGCCAGGACACCATCGGTGAGCGGCTCGGCCACGTCGGCTGCATTCAGCGTGTCACCGCCGAGCAAGGTGAGGTTCGCGCCTTCCTCCTGCGCGTCGCGCGCGATCACGGCAGTATCCTGCCGGTCGCCGCCGGTGAAAACGTGGGTGGCGCCGCTCTTGACGAGCCGCCGTACAAGATTGATCTGCTGTTCCTGGGCCGGCCGATAGGTGTCGGTAAAGACCGGGGTCAATCCGATTTCGCCGAGCGCTGCGCGCACGCTCTCGACCAGTTCGCGGCTATGGATCGTGCCGTCGTCGATCAAGGCGATCGGCTTGTCCTTCCAACGCGCGGTGATCGCAGCAACGACGGCTGCCGATTCGGCCTTGCCACTCGGCGCCAGGCGGAACAGCGGCCAATGCTTCTTGAGTACGTCTTCCATCAGGATGTCGGACCGTACGCTCAACGTCACCGCCGGTATATTGGCCTCGGCGAGGGCGGGCAGTGTCGCGTCGAGGCTCTCGACGCAGAGGAAGCCGATGGCCGCCTCTGCAGCTGCTGCCACAAGCGCCTTGGTCAGCGCTTCTGCACCGGCCGCGTCGCATGTTTCCGGGATGACGACGATTTCGCTGCCGCGATCGCCGGCCTGGAAAGAGGCGCCATCGATGATCTGTTTGCCGAGAAGGGCAAATGGCCCTTCAACGGGGGCAACGACCGCGACCTTGACGCCGGCAGCGGCGGCAGGTGCGGCTTGCGCCATTCCCGCTACGATGAGGCTCAAAACGATCGATCGAAGCATGCAATTCCCCGCTACTGCATAATTCCCAAGCTCGGATTGGTTTCAAGGAAAGATTATGCAGCGAGTCCAAAAATGCTACCGCAATCCTTGGCATGAACTCAATCACCCGCAGCGCTGTAGTGGCCGCATGTTTTAAGGATGTGGCCACCGGCGTCAAAGGAAAAGATGCGAGTGGAAACAACGGGCATCCGATCCGCGCCATGGCCATGTCGCGGATCTGCAAGAATCTCCAGCCGGCGGGTTTCATAATTTACGCCAGCGTCTATATGTGCCTGACCTCGCCCGGAGAGAGATGTGTTGGAGAGAACCCGACTGGACCCGATAAGTTATCGCGACGCCATGAGCCGCCTGGCCGGCCACGTGCAGCTCATCACCGCTGCCAGTGGCGGCGAGCGCCGCGGCGTCACGGTCACTGCTTCCTGCTCGGTTTCCGACAGTCCGCCGACCGTTCTCGTTTGCCTGAACGGCGCCAACCCGCGCAACGACATCTTCGTGCGCGGCGACAGCTTTGCGCTGAACCTGCTCGGTGACGAACACCGTGCGCTCGCCCACGCCTTTTCCGGCCGTGACCAGCTCGACATGGATCGTCGCTTTGCGCTTGGCCAATGGAGGCAGCTGGCAACCGGTTCGCCGATCCTCGTCAATGCGACGGCCGCGTTCGATTGCCGGCTGATCGAGGTCAAGACCATTGCGACCCATCTGGTGCTGTTCGGCGAGGTCGTGGACGTCGCGCTTGGCCCGCCGCGCCCGCCGCTCATTTATGTAGACCGCGGATATCACTCGCTGTAGGTTTTCACGAGGCGTAATTCACTCTCTGCGCTTGATTGAGAAAACGCCTGCAACTTGCTGATATAAAGGCATTACTTCAACCGAAATAGCTTACAACTGAAACTGGCCGTGGCGGAGGATGCATGACGGCACCGGCGACAGGCGTATTGCCCCAATCCATCGATGAAACGATGGCGATGCTGGAGGCACAGGATTATCTCGCCGGCACGGCGCTTGCGACCGTGCTGTTTCTCGCGTTGCGGATGAAACGCCCGCTCTTTCTCGAGGGCGAGGCCGGTGTCGGCAAGACCGAGATTGCCAAGGTGCTGGCTCGTGCCCTCGATCGGCCTTTGATCCGCCTGCAGTGCTACGAGGGGCTCGACGTCGCCTCCGCCGTCTATGAGTGGAACTACCCTGCGCAGATGCTGGAGATCCGGTTGTCGGAAGCGGCCGGAGCGGTCGACCGACGCAGGGTCGAAAGCGACATCTTCTCCGAACGATTTCTCATTCGACGCCCGGTACTTCAGGCGATTTCCGCTGAGAACGGGCGGGCGCCGGTGTTCCTGATCGACGAACTCGATCGCACGGATGAAGCCTTCGAAGCGTTCCTGCTCGAAGTCCTCTCGGATTTCCAGGTCACCATTCCTGAACTCGGCACCATCCGTGCCATTGAGCCGCCTATCGTCATCATCACCACCAATCGCACGCGCGAGATCCACGACGCCTTGAAGCGGCGCTGCCTCTATCATTGGGTCGACTATCCGAAGGCAACACAGGAACTCGAAATCATCCGCCGCAAGGTTCCGGGCTGCAACGCCGCCCTGTCGCGCGAAATCATCGCCTATGTGCAGCGGCTTCGCACCATCGCTCTCTTCAAGAACCCGGGTGTCGCCGAGACGATTGACTGGGCAACGGCCCTGACCGAGCTCGACCGGCTCGCGCTCGACCCCGAAACGATCGCCGATACGCTCGGCACCTTGCTCAAATACCAGGACGACATCGCCAGGATCGACGGAGCCGAGGGGCGCAAGCTGCTCGCCGAGGTCAAGGCCGAATTGCTGGCGGCCGGTTGACGATGGAGCCGGGAGAACATTCGCCTGACGGTGCCATTCTCCCGCCGATCCCGCCCGGTGACGGAAAGCTCGCCGACAACATCGTGTACTTTGCCCGCGCCCTGCGACGCGCCGGGATAAAGATCGGACCCGGGGCGGTGGCCGACGCCATCGACGCGGTGACCCTGATCGGCATCGGCGCCCGCGAGGAATTCTACGCCGCCCTTCAGTGCATCTTCGTCAAGCGCCACGAGGACCAGCCCGTGTTCGACGAGGCGTTTCGCCTGTTCTGGCGCTCGCGCGGCCTCGTCGAGAAAATGATTGCGATGATGTCTCCGCTCGCGCCGCAACGCGAGAGCGAGCGCCAGCGCCGACAGGCCGGCGAGACGCGCGTCAGCGACGCACTGATGTCCGGCCACGATGACACCCGGCCGCCACGTGACGAACCCGAGATCGAGGTCGATGCGCGCTATACGGTTTCGGGGCGGGAGCTGTTCCGCAAAGCCGATTTCGCCCAGATGACGGCTGCCGAGATTACCGAAGCAAGGCGGGCGCTATCGTCTTTGGTGCTGCCGCTCGATCGGGTTCGTACGCGTCGGTACCGCGCTTCGGCGCGGCAAATCCGGATCGACCCGCGCGCGACGATGCGCGATGCGATGCGCTTCGGCGGCGAACTGATCTTGCCGCGCTTTCGCGAACGGCGTCTCGTTCATCCGCCGCTGGTCGTGCTTGCCGATATTTCCGGCTCGATGAGCCAATACACCCGCATCTTCCTACACTTTCTCCATGCCCTGAGCGAAAAGCGCCAGCGCGTTCACACCTTCCTCTTCGGCACGCGGCTGACCAATGTTTCGCGACCGATGCGAAACCGCGACCCGGATGTCGCGCTCGACGAATGCATCTCCGCGGTCAAGGACTGGTCGGGTGGCACGCGCATCGGCGAAACCCTGCATGAGTTCAACCGACGCTGGTCGCGGCGCGTCCTGGGGCAGGGCGCCATCGTGCTCTTGATTACTGACGGGCTCGAGCGGGACGATACAACTGAGCTTGAGCAGGAGATCGATCGCCTGCATCGATCCTGCCGTCGGTTGATCTGGCTTAATCCGCTGTTGCGGTTCGACGGCTTCGAGGCGCGGGCGCGCGGCGTCAAGGCGATGCTGCCGCATGTTGACGAATTCCGTGCCGTGCACAATCTTGAGTCCGTGGGCGAGCTGGTCAGATCGCTGTCGGGTCAAAGGTCCGGAGAGGCCGACCCTCGACGGTTCATGAGCGAGCATCGCGCCTTGCTGGGAGGCAAGTAAAATGCAGGTATCAGCTGACGTCCTCGATCCGCTCGCCGTCGCCGAAGTCTGGGCTGGCGAGGGCCGCCAAGTAGCGATTGCAACGGTGATCGAAACCTGGGGGTCTGCGCCGCGGCCGGTCGGCAGTCATCTGGTGATTGACGGTGCCGGCAATTTCGAAGGTTCCGTTTCCGGCGGATGCGTCGAAGGTGCTGTCATCAGCGAAGCCGCTGATATCATTGAGACGGGAAATCCGAGGATCCTGGAATTCGGCGTAGCCGACGAGACGGCATGGCGTGTCGGTCTTTCCTGTGGCGGCCGGATCCGGGTGCTTGTCGAGCGGGTTGACGGCTGAGCCATGGACCTCACAACCCTTCAGGCATTGAATGCAGCCCGGACGCGGCGGCAAGCGGCTGTTGTCTTCAGCGATCTCGAGACCGGCCAAAGCGTGCTCTGCGTCGCAGGCGAGCGCTGTCCGGCCGAATGGACCGAGGCGATGGCGGCAGCACTTCGCTCCGGCAAGCCCGGAATGATCGTCGTAGGTGAGCGGTCCTTTTTCCTCAATGTCTACCTGCCGCCACCGCGCATCCTGGTTGTCGGCGCCGTCCATATCTCCCAGGCGCTCGCGCGCATGGCGCCCATCGCAGGCTTCGACCTTACTATCATCGATCCACGCACGGCCTTTGCGACGGCCGAGCGCTTTGCTGGCGTAGAGCTGATAGCGGAGTGGCCCGAAGATGTTCTCAACGTCCGGCCGCTTGATCGGTTCACGGCCATGGTCGCCCTCACGCATGATCCGAAGATCGATGACGAACCGATCCGGGCGGCCCTTGATGCCGGCTGTTTCTATGTCGGTGCGCTTGGCAGCAGAAAGACCCATGCAGGCCGCGTCGAACGCCTGCGTCGCCTGGGGCTAACCGACGATGCGATCGCGCGGATCAGGGCGCCAATCGGCCTCGACATCGGCGCGGCGAGCCCAGCGGAGATCGCCCTTGCTATCCTTGCCGAAATCATCGAAGCGCTCAGGCGCCGGGATATCATGCCCGGCAGCGAGGAGCATCGATGAGATTTGGGAGCCTCAGTGTTTCAGCGGCCGAAGGCACCGTGCTTGCGCACGCGGTCAAGATTGGCGATCTTCGATTGCCGAAGGGGCACGTCCTGACCTCAGCCGATATTGCTGCATTGGTTCAGGCGGGCACCGACGAAGTTATCGTCGCCCAGCCGGATCGGGGCGATCTGCTGGAGGATGAAGCGGCGGCCCGGATCGCTGCGGCGATCGCGCCCGACCATCTGCGGTTCTCGGCAGCGGCAACCGGCCGCGTAAACATCTATTCCCGCGTACACGGACTGTTCGTCGCCACCCGCGACACCGTCGACCGGTTGAACCGCATCGACCCGGCCATCACGCTCGCCTGTCTTGCAGATCATGTGCCGGTGCAGCCCGGCGACATGGTGGCGACGATCAAGATCATCCCGCTTGCGGTGGCAGGCTCGCTCGTGGCGAAGGCGGAAACGCTGCTACGCCAACACACAACCTTCGAGGTCAAACCCTTCGCCCCGCGCGACGCGGCACTAATAGCAACCGAGTTGCCATCGCTGAAGCGCCAGGTCATGGACAAGACCCATGCCGTGCTGGCTGCGCGCCTGCGGCAATCCGCAAGCCGGCTAACGACCGAGCGGCGCGTCGCCCATACGGAAGACGCCGTGGCTGCAGCCATCGGCGATTTGAAGGCAGACCACGACCTCATCGTCGTCTTCGGCGCGTCGGCGGTTGCCGATTCGGATGATGTCATTCCGGCCGCCATCCGCCTTGCGGGCGGCACTGTCGATCATGTCGGCATGCCCGTTGATCCCGGCAATCTCATCGTGCTCGGCCGCGTCGGCACGGTGCCGGTGGTCGGAGCGCCCGGCTGTGCGCGGAGCCCGCGTGAAAACGGCTTCGATTGGGTGCTCGATCGCATCCTCGCCGGCGAATGGCCAAGCCCGCATGACATTACCGGGCTCGGCGTCGGCGGCCTGCTGAAGGAGATACCCACCCGCCCGCAGCCGCGAGAGCCCGTTGCCTCCAAAGCTCTGGGCCCGGTGGAAACCGTCGTGCTGGCAGCGGGTCGTGCAAGCCGCATGGGGCCGGAGGGCGGCCACAAGCTGCTCGCGACCTTCGGTGGCGTGCCCCTCATCCGTCGCACCGTCGTCAGCGCGCTTGCAGCCGATATCGGCCGGGTGATCGTTGTCACCGGCCATCGGGAGGCCGAAATCCGCGCTGCACTCGGCGATTTGCCGGTGACGCTCGTTTCCAATCCCGATTACATGTCCGGTATGGCATCGTCGCTGACATCAGGGCTTTCGGCACTCGATCAAGGAGCGGGCGGCATGCTGGTGATGCTCGCCGACATGCCCGGGATAACGGCAGGCGATCTGCGCCGGCTCGTCGATACATTTACCGCTGAAGGCGGGCGGGCAGTGATTCGAGCAACGGCCGATGGCCAGCGCGGCAACCCGGTTATCCTGCCGCGCCAGACATTTGCTGCCATCAGCCAGCTGGTTGGCGATGTCGGCGCAAGGCATATCGTCGAGAGATGTGGCCTGCCGGTGGTCGACGTCGAGCTTGGAGCAGCTGCGCGTCTCGACCTCGACACACCGGAGCAGATCATCGCTGCCGGCGGCATATTGGAGGAGTGACAGCATGGACAATGCGGCAATCGAAGAGATGTTCGAAACGCTTGGGGCCGTGACCATCAAACGCATGTTCGGCGGCAAGGGCGTCTATTTCGAAGGCATCATCTTCGCGCTTGAAGTCGATGGCGAAATATTGCTGAAGGGCGACGACAGGACAGGCCCGACCTTCGAAGCGGCCGGATCCAGACAATGGGCCTATGACGGCAAGGGGAAAACGGTGAAGATGCCCTATTGGAGCATCCCGGAAGAAGCGTACGACGATCCGGACGAAATGGCGCGGTGGGTCAGGCTTGCCTATGAGGCGTCGCTGCGGGCCAAAAAATAGAATCGACGACGGAGTTTAATTGGCGTCAACCAGCGCCTTCGTCTGCACGCGAATGGCACGGACGGCGTCGGCGGCAAACCGCGAAAGCGGCTGGGGCAGGGCATCGAGATCGTACCAGCCGATGTCGGAAAGCTTGTCCGGTTCGGTCAGTTGCGGTTCGCCCGAAAAGTCGTCGGTCACGTAGATCATCGAGATCCAGTGCTGACGATCTGCTTCGATCAGTTGTTCGCTGAGGCAGAGAAAGCGGGTCGAGCGGATAGACAGGCCGCTTTCCTCTTCCGCCTCACGGCGCGCAGCAAGCTCGCTGCGCTCCATGTGATCGACCTTGCCGCCCACGATATTCCAGTGGCCGGCCTCGGGCGCCTTCAAACGCTTGCACAACAACAGCTTGCCATCGCGCATGATCGCTAGTCCGCAACCGAAGCCCGGAAAGTCGATGCCTGGCCGACCCATTGATAGGATCAGGCCTTGCCGGCGATCAGCATGAATGCGGGGATTTCGTCGCCGAAACCGACAGGTGTCGGGCCGTCGTCGTGATCGCGACGGTGGCGGCTGCGGCGATCGCGGTTGTCGTCATTGGCAGGGTTTGCCGCGCGGACCGGACGTTCCGGACGGTGGCCGTTGCTCTGCTTCGTCTCTGCGTTGCGTGCCGGTTTCACCGATTCTACCCTTTCCACGACTGCTTCAATTTCGGCCTCACTATCGGCACGAACCGTATCGGTTTTGTGATCGGAACGGCCACGTGGCGCCCGGTCCCCATCTTTTTTATTACGGTCCCTGCGACCGTCACGACCGCGTTCACGGCGACCGGTGTCGTGGCTTTCCATCGGCTCGGGAAGGTTCGACAGATCACCGTTCAGCCACTCGACCTTCTGGCCGATCAGCTTCTCGATGGCGTCGGAGAACTTCGTGTCGCGCTTGGTCACCAGCGTGAAGGACGCGCCGGAGCGGCCAGCACGGCCGGTACGGCCGATGCGGTGAACATAGTCTTCCGCATGGATCGGCACGTCGAAATTGAAGACATGGCTGACATCGGGGATGTCGAGGCCGCGGGCAGCAACATCGGATGCGACCAGCAATGTGATGTTGTTGTCCTTGAAGCCGGCAAGCATGGCCATGCGCGAGCGCTGGTCCATGTCGCCATGCAGAGCACCAACCGAGAAGCCATGACGCTCGAGCGACCGGAAGAGGTCGGCGACATCCTTCTTGCGATTGCAAAAGATGATGGCGTTCTTCAGCTCGTCCTGGGCGCGGATCAGATCGCGCAGCACGGCGCGCTTCTCGTAATCCTTCGCGTGCGTCGCGACGAAGCGCTGCGTCACCGTCTGTGCCGTCGATGCCGGACGGGCAACTTCGACCCGTTCCGGGTTCTGCAGGAAGCGGTCGGCAAGCTTCTGGATCTCCGGCGGCATGGTTGCCGAGAAGAACAGCGTCTGGCGCGTGAACGGGATCATCTTGGCGATGCGCTCGATATCAGGAATGAAGCCCATGTCGAGCATGCGGTCAGCTTCGTCGATGACCAGGATTTCGACGCCGCTCATCAAAAGCTTGCCACGCTCGAAATGGTCGAGCAGGCGGCCGGGCGTGCAGATCAGCACATCGGCGCCGCGCTCCAGCTTGCGGTCCTGTTCGTCGAACGAGACGCCGCCGATCAGAAGTGCGATGTTGAGCTTGTGGTTCTTGCCGTACTTGTCGAAGTTCTCTGCAACCTGGGCCGCCAGTTCGCGCGTCGGCTCCAGAATCAGCGTGCGCGGCATGCGCGCACGTGCACGACCCTTTTCGAGCAGGGTCAGCATCGGCAACACGAAGGATGCCGTCTTGCCTGTTCCCGTCTGCGCGATGCCGAGGATATCACGGCGCTGCAGTGCCGGGGGAATGGCACCAGCCTGGATCGGGGTCGGGATTGTGTAGCCCGCATCGGTAACTGCGGAGAGAACTTTTTGGCTAAGGCCAAGGTCAGCAAAATTGGTCAAAGGGAAATCTGTTTCCGTTCCGGTTCGGGAAGAACACTGCTCGATCGGTGGAAAACACACCACCGCGTGGCCGGGCTCTTAAGCCGAATGCCGTCGAAAGTCAAGAAATCCAGCACGTTGAAGCTGGAAAAGGTTGATGGCAACGAATCTGTTGCGTTTCTTGTCAAGTAGCACGGGCCGAGCGGGTCGGCATGATGCTCATTTCATGTAGCTCGCGAGCTTGCTGCTGGCGTTGAGAAACCGCATGGGGTCGACTGCCTGACCGTTCAGCCTGACCTCATAGTGCAGGTGCGGGCCTGTCGAACGACCGGTGTTGCCGGACTTGGCAACGACATCACCGGCCTTGATCCGGTCGCCGACCTTGACGAGCACCGTCGAGAGATGGGCATAGCGACTGGAAACGCCATTGCCATGATCGATCTCGACCATGTTTCCATAGCCACCCGTCAGCCCGGCAGTCGTCACGGTGCCCGGAGCCGTCGCGCGGATGCGGGTGCCGACGGTGGCGCGAAAGTCTATGCCCGCATGCAGCGCCAACCGCCCGAGAAAGGGATCGAGCCTGTTGCCGAAGTCGCTGGTGATATCACTTGCGGGCGACGGGTTGCCGAATGGCAACTCCCGGACCTGTGCGCGCGTCCGCTCGAGCTCGACAAGCGCCGAGTCAAGCGCGGCAAGCGATCGACCGAAGCCATCGTCATTGACGGGCTCTACGAAAGGTCCGCCGATCGCGCTATCTATGGAACCGGTGGTTTCATCTGAGGGCGGCAATTCGGCGACGTCATTTTCTGGTAGGGCAACACCTGTGCGACCGACGATCTTGCGGATCGCCTCGGACGTTTTGGCGGCTCCGTCGGTCAGTTGCTCAAGCCGCAACATCTGGTCGCGCTCAACATCCTTCAGCGAGAGCGTCACTTTCGAAAAAAGCCGATCGGCGCGATCGGAGGTGCTTTCAACCGTGGCAGGCCGGGCATAGGCGAGGGCCGCAACTCGGGCGGGCGCGGCACCCTGTGTGCCGCTCAGCCCCATCAGTTTTTCGATTGCCTGCACACCGCCCGTGGCATCGGCACGTTCTTCGTAGGCGAGGGGTTCGACCGGTGCAGGTTGGGTGAAATCGGTCGACAGACCAGAATTTTCAGCCCGTTCGATCAGCGCGCCGAGTTTGCCGTTTCGAGAAGAAAGCGCCTGCTGCTGCTGAAGCAGCTTTTCGACTTTCTCTTCGACCACCTGTTGATCGAGTAACTGCCGGCTCGTAACGCGATCGACCTGCGCTCGCAACGCGGTGATTCGATCTTCGTATTCGTGCTGCATGCGCGCTTGGCGGGCGATCGTGCCACCGATGAGGTCGTCGCGAAGAACAAGGTAGGATGTGGCGGCGAGGTAACCGATGCTGAACACACCGGCTGCAGAAACGGCAAGGGCCGCCATCCAAGGACGCACGGTCATGTGACGAACCTTGTCGCCGCTCGCCAGGATCAGGACGTGATTCTGCGCGCGATTTCCGAAGGTGCGATTTGCCGAACGTTCAGACACTCCACCGCTCCCGCCATGTGCGAATTGTCTCGCATTGCTTGACGGGCATTACACTTCGTTAGGGTTAATATTTGGTTGAGTGCTCGCGCTACGAGAGGTTGTGGAAGCCGTCATCGAGCGATAGAACGATGGCGTCAACCCGGCTTCGGCGCGGGCGATATCGTTGAATGGCGCCTTGAGGGGACCTCGAAAATTGGCGCGAACGAGCTGCTGGAAAGTCGCTGCCGGATCTTTCCGCTCCCGCGCGCACAGGAAACGAAACCATTTGGCACCGACGGCCACATGGCCTTTCTCGTCTTCGTAGATGACGTCGAGTACCGCGGCAGTCTCGAAGTCTCCGGTCTCGCGCATGCGCGCCTGCAGCGCCGGCGTCACGTCGAGCCCGCGCGCCTCGAGGATAAGCGGGACGACGGCCAGCCTGGCGGTCAGATCGTTGCGGGTGTCGTGCGCCGCCTGCCAGAGCCCGTCATGCGCGGGCAGGTCGCCATAGTCGGCGCCAAGGTCGTTCAGGCGCTGCCGAACCATGCGGAAATGCTTGGCCTCCTCGAATGCAACCTTCATCCAGCCGTCGAAAAACGAATTCGGCACCGATTCGGACGCAAAGCGGGCGACGATATCGAGCGCGAGATCGACGGCGTTGAGTTCGATATGGGCGATCGAATGCAAGAGCGCGATCCGGCCCTTGAGCGAGCCGAGCGAGCGCTTCTTCACCTGCGTGGGTGGCGTCAGAACAGGCCTTTCCGGCCGACCCGGACGCAGAGGAACGGGGCGATCCAGCGGCGAACGCAGCGACAGCGCACGGCGCTGCCAGCGCCGTGCCGCTTCCTGGGCCAGTTCCGTCTTGACGGTCAGGTCGGCAGCACTGATCGCCTCAACGGCAGCGCCGCGTAGACTGTGAAAGTTGGGAAGCGTCTTCATTGCGGCCTCGTCGTTTTGACTTAGAGCGCCTTGGCGGCCTCGAGCACTTCATTGGCGTGGCCATTGACCTTGACCTTCTCCCAAACGCGCGCAATCCGGCCGTCGGCGGCAATCAGGAAGGTGGTGCGTTCGACGCCCATATATTTGCGCCCGTAGAGGCTCTTTTCCACCCATAGACCATAGGCGTTGACGACGGATCTTTCCTCGTCGGCAGCAAGCGTGACTGCCAGATCATATTTCTTCGCAAAGCGATCGTGACGTTTCACCGAATCGGGCGAGAGCCCGATCAACTCAACGCCTGCAGCGGCAAACTCGGAGGCGAGTTCGGTGAAGGAAATCGCTTCCAAGGTGCAACTTTTCGTGTCGTCCTTGGGGTAGAAGAACAAGACGACCGGACGCCCGCGCAAGGCAGAAAGCGAAATCGTGCCGCCGCCGTCACGGGGAAGCGTGAAGTCGGGAGCGAGATCTCCGGGGGTGAGGCTTGCCATGAATAAACCTTCCTTGCGCCAAGTTTTGTGAACAATCGCCGGCTAGGGCATATCGAGAATCGGCGACCGCAGTCCAGCGGATTTGTGCTAGATTTGACAGGTTCCGGACGGGTTGCGTCGATAAGACCCTTTGCCCGGCATTCGCGCACACGAAACCCACGGATGTGTGAATGCTTTCCACAGCATGGTCGGCCAGACGTGATGACACCGTCCGGCCAGATGTGGTCTACGTGACGGCAATGATCCGTCGACCCGCTGCCGCATGATGCGTCGACGGGAGAGGCGGGCTTTCCCGTATGAACTGGAGGGCGTCCGCGCCGATGAGTGAGATCCGCGGCGAAAAAGTCGGCTTTCGCAAGAAAGACATCGTCGCGTTGCATGCGTTGCCCTCGGCGCAGGCACACGAACCCGTCATCGTGCATGCCCCGCACAAACGCGGGCTCTTGCGCTTTCTCAGCAAGATTGCCCTTTGCGGCTTACTGCTCGCCTTCATCACTGCGGCCAGCCTCATCGCCGTCGTCGAGAGCGGGGCGATCGACAGCACACTGAACGCGCGCGCCCGCACGGCGCTGAACGCGGCACTCGGCGGCGCCTATCGCGCTGAGGTCGGTAGCACCGTCGTTCGCATGACCTCGAACGGCGCGCTGGCGCTCAAGGCGCGGGAAGTGGCGCTGAGCGAAGCCACGTCCGGCCAACCTGTCGCAAAGTTGAGTTCGATATCCATTGCCCTCGACCCTCTGGCGCTGTTGACGGGCAGGATTTCGGTTTCACGTCTTGAAGCCGAAGGTGGCGACTTCGACACCGGCCTCCTGCCACGCGGCGAGCCGGTCGATCTGACGAAGATCAAGATCGCCGATGTCGGCGACGCACTGGAGCAGCTTTTTGCCCATGTCGACCGCATGTCGAAGATGGCGGCAGGGCGTGGCGACCAGACGGTGTTGCTTTCCAACTTTTCTTTCACAGTCGCCGGTGCACGTAACCGTGTCGTGCCGGTCGATGCCAAGGAGCTGGAGTTCAATCGTGATGCCGATGGCTCCATGCACGTCAAAGGCAGCGTGACCGTCGATGGAGTCGATGTCGATCTCAGCGCCAACGCTCTTGGTGCAAAGGGTCATATGTCCGGCTTCGAAGCGGCAATCTCGAACATTCCGCTGAAGCCCTTCTTCTATCACGGCCCCTTCGGCAAGGAGGCCGCCTTCGGCATCGATGCGACCGCGGGGCTGACCCTCACGGCGACACGCGCCGCCGAAGGCGCCAAGCCCGACCTTCGCGTGGCCGTCAGGACGTCGGAAGGTGCATTCCACGCCGGTGGGCTGGTTTCGACGATCAATCCCTCCCAGATGGATATCGCCTATGACTTTGAGCGGGCTGCCGTCGAGGTGCTGCCGTCGACGGTCAATATCGGTCGCTCGATCTTCCCGTTTACTGGTGCAGTGAAAGACCTCGACAGAACAGCAGGCGCAACCGATCAGGGTTTTGCCATCGATCTTTTGTTCAGGAATGCAAGTTCCGCGCCGGAGGACATTACCGAACGTCCCTTGATCTTCGATGCGAAGGCAAGCGGCCGCTTCACCTCGGATGCGCGCCACCGCCTGATCTTCGATCAGCTCGCCGTTTCCAGCCCGCTCGGCTCGATGTTCGGTTCGCTTTCGGTCGCCTTCGGCAAGACTTCGCCGCAGGTCAGCTTTGCCGCCGTCAGCGACCAGATGCAACCGACGGCCGTCAAGCAGCTTTGGCCCTGGTGGATCGCCAAGGGCGCGCGCCGCTGGGCGATCCGCAATCTCTTCGGCGGCACGGTCACTGATGCGCGCATCGAGGTTTCGGTGGCAGAGGGGCGGATCGCCCAGAACGAAGGCGAGCTGAAGCTCGACGAGAAAGAACTGAACATCACGTTCAACATCGACGAAACGCGGATCAACATTGCTGGTGAGATACCGCCGTTGCGCGACACATCGGGCACGTTCAAGCTGAGCGGCCAGCGCATGGAAGTGGGCGTAAAGCAGGGGGCGGCCTTTTTTCCCTCCGGCCGGTCCGTCGCGCTCAATGGCGGCGATTTCATCATTCCCGATGTCTACACCAAGCCGTTGATCGCGGAAATGAAGATCGAAGTTGGCGGCGAGGCAGACGCGATCGCCGAGCTCGTCACCTACAAGCCGATTCAGGCGCTGCAAAAGACACCGTTTGTCCCAGGCGACTTTACCGGCCCGCTAACCGCACAGGTCGGAGCGCGGTTTGGCCTTGTCACCGACCAGCACCCGCCACCGCCGCTCTGGCAAGTGGAGATGCAGCTTGAGGACGTCACCGTCACGCGCCCGATCGCCGGACGCGGCGTCTCCAATCTTTCCGGCACGTTCCGGGTCGACAACGAGCAAGCGGTTCTCGATGCCGATGCGGTTGTTGAAGGCGCAAAGGTCAAGATCGCGCTCACCGAACCGGTCGACAGCAAATCGAAGGTCAAACGCAAACGCGAAATCAGCGGCACACTCGATGCGGCAGCCCGGGAGAAGCTGACCCCCGGCCTGTCGAAGATCATCTTCGGGCCGATGGACGTCGATCTGGTGATCGACGAGGCTGATGTTCAGCACGTTACCGTCGATCTGACCAAGGCCAGGCTCTCGCTTCCCTGGATCGGCTGGAACAAAGGTGCAGGCATACCAGCCGAGGTGCGCTTCACATCCGACATCAACGACAGCGTTACAACCATCAAGGACTTTGCAATCGCCGGTGACGGTTTCGGCGCACGCGGTAATCTGCAGGTCGATGGCGCCGGCATCGTTAATGCAAAGCTCAGCAATGTCCGTCTGGCGCAGGGCGACGATTTCAACGTTGCCATCGATCGCCGCAAAGGCATCCATGTCGTGACGCTGAGCGGTGCCGCGGCAGACATTCGTCCGATCCTTGCCCAGATGAAGAGCGGCTCGAACGGCGACGGTGGCGCCGGTGACGACATCACCATCCAGGGTCAGCTCGGTCGCGTCGCCGGCTTCAACGGCGAAGTGCTTTCGAATGTGAACCTGGTCTATTCGGAGCGTGGCCAACAGATCGAAGACATCAATCTGTCGGCAGTCACCGGAAGCGGCCAGGCAGTAGTGGCGCGGCTCGCCAAATCCGGTGCCGACAACATTCTTGAACTGACCACCGGCGACGCCGGCTCGCTTGCTCGGTTCGCCGACATCTATAGCAACATGCGCGGTGGTCTGTTGAACATGAAGTTGCGTGATCGTGGCGGCCGGTCATGGCGCGGCTCGATCGACATCCGCAAGTTCCAGCTGGTCGGCGAGCAACGGCTGCAGTCGATGGTGTCGACGCCGGCTGGACAGGACGGACGGAGCCTCAACCAGGCGGTAAAGCGCGACATCGATGTCAGCACGGCGCGATTCGAGCGCGGTTTTGCCCAGCTTGCCCTCGACCGCAGCGCCATTCGGGTCGATGGCGGCGTCCTCAGGGGAACCGATGTCGGCGCGACTTTCCAGGGAACAGTGCGTGACGGCAACGGCATCATGGATATGACGGGTACCTTCATGCCCGCCTACGGTTTGAACCGAATTTTTGGCGAACTGCCGTTGATCGGCGTCTTGCTCGGCAATGGCCGCGACCGTGGCCTGCTCGGTATCACCTTCAAACTCAATGGCCCATTCAACCAGCCGAAGCTGACGATCAACCCGCTTTCGATCATCGCGCCCGGCGTCTTCCGCAGCATCTTCGAGTTTCAATAATAAGGCCGGCACAATGGCCGGCCTTCGAGATTCTCTAGGAGTGCACCGGCTTATGCGGGGCGAACGAGGATATGCTTCTTCTTGCCGAGCGACAGCTTGACGATGCCATCCGAGGTCACATCGCCACTGCCGATCAGGCGGCGCTCATCGCTGACGGCCTCGTCATTGATGCGCACGGCGCCGCCCTGAACGTGACGGCGGGCTTCGCCGTTGGACGAGGCAAGCCCCGCACGTACGACAAGCGTCAGCAGGCCGATGCCGGCTTCGAGTTCCGACGCAGGCACGTCGACCGACGGCAGGTTTTCGGAGACTGCCCCTTCCTCGAAGGTCTTGCGGGCGGTCTCAGCAGCTTCCTCCGCTGCCTGCCGTCCGTGCAAGATTGCGGTCACTTCCGTTGCCAGAATCTTCTTGGCATCGTTGATCTCCGATCCGCCTAAGGCAGCGAGACGATTTATTTCGGCCATGGGAAGAGTGGTGAACAATTTCATGAAGCGGATGACATCGGCATCCTCGGTATTGCGCCAATACTGCCAGAAGTCATAGATCGGCAGCAGGTCCTTGTTGAGCCAAACAGCGCCATTGACCGACTTGCCCATCTTCGCACCGGACGACGTCGTCAGAAGCGGCGAGGTGAGGGCGTAAAGCTGGGTCGTTCCCATGCGGTGGCCCAGGTCGATACCATTGATGATGTTGCCCCACTGATCCGAGCCGCCCATCTGCAATCGGCAGCCGGTGCGCTTGTGCAGTTCGACGAAGTCGTAGGCCTGCAGGATCATGTAGTTGAACTCGAGAAACGACAGCGACTGCTCGCGATCAAGCCGGGTCTTGACGCTGTCGAACGACAGCATGCGGTTGACCGAGAAATGGCGGCCAACGTCACGCAGGAATTCAAGGTAGTTAAGCCCGCGCAACCACTCAGCATTGTTGATCATCAGTGCCGGGGTCTCGGACTTGTCGTAGTCGAGGTAGTTGGCGAAGACATGCTTGAGAGAGGCAATATTGTCCTCAATTATCTCAACGGTCATCAGCTTGCGCGCCTCTTCCTTAAAGGAAGGGTCGCCAACCATGCCTGTACCGCCGCCCATCAGCGAAATCGGCTGATGGCCGGTTGCCTGGAACCAGTGCAGCAACATGATCTGTGTCAGGTGGCCAACATGCAGGCTCGAAGCGGTCGGATCGTAGCCGATATAGGCAGTCACGGTTTCCTTGCGCAGCAGTTCGTCCAAACCAGATTCGTCGGAAATCTGATGAATGAAACCGCGCTCGCTGAGGGTGTGGAGGAAATCGGACTTGAACTCGGACATGACCTGTCTCTTTCGGCTGGGTAGAACGTCTGCGCGCGGCGTTTAGCACTGTTTGGGCAAAAGTGCACGTCTTTGCTTGGCCGATGTTTTTGCTATGTAGATGGGCAACGCCTTGGAGGAATGCATGGGCAAGATCATGACCGCGATCGGCTTGATGAGCGGGACAAGCATGGACGGGATCGACGTGGCGCTGCTGCGCACCGACGGCGATGCGATCGTCGAGCAGGGACCTTCGGCGGGATACGCCTATGAGGCACGCTTCCGCGACCGGCTGAAACAGGGTCTCGAAGACGCAAAGTCGATCGCCAGCCGCGAGCAACGGCCAGGAATTTTGGCCGATCTCGAGCGGGAACTGACGCTCAGGCATGTCGAAGCGGTTCAGGCATTTCTCCGGCAGAACAACATCTTGCGCGAAAGTGTTGATGTTATCGGGTTTCACGGCCAGACCGTGCTTCACCGGCCAGACGATGCCCTGACCGTCCAGATCGGCGACGGGGCGCTGCTTGCCCGCGAAACGGGCATCGATGTCGTCTATGACATGCGCGCCAACGACATGGAGCATGGTGGCCAGGGCGCACCGCTCATTCCGGCCTATCATGCAGCACTCGCCCGGAACGCCGCAGCGAATGGCGAACTGGTTCAGCCGGTCGTTTTCGTCAACATCGGCGGCATCTCCAATCTGACATTCATCGGCGCCGACGTCGGACTGGTTGCCTACGACAGCGGGCCCGGCAACACGCTGATCGATCAATGGGTGGAGGCACATGCCGGCATTCCCTTTGACCAGGGCGGCATGATTGCCAGCGAAGGCAGCGTGCTGCCGGATCTTGCCGAACGCTATCTGCTCAATCCCTTCTTCTCCTCGGACAGGCGCCGTTCGCTCGATCGCAACGATTTCGCACCGCCAAAGGGAAAGGACGCCAATCTCGAAGACGGAGCGCGAACGCTCGCCTATGTGACGGCGGCTGCGATCATCAAATCGGCCAGTCATCTGCCAGCAGCGCCCCGAACCTACATCGTGTGCGGCGGCGGCCGGCTCAATCCGGTGATCATGCGGGATCTGGCATCGGAGGCGACAGCCCATGGTGCAAACGTGCTTGCGGCCGAAGCGGTCGGCTTCAACGGTGATTCGATGGAGGCAGAGGCCTGGGCCTATCTCGCGGTGCGTGCGCAGCGGGGGTTGCCGCTCACCTATCCCGGCACAACCGGGGTGCGCCAACCGGTCACCGGCGGCAAATTCGCATCCCGCACCGCAGGCTGACGGCAGGTACCGCCTGCCGCGATTCCCTTTGCCCGATTAATCAAATTTTCGCCTGCCACCGATAGTATCGTCCGGTGCTGCCACATGAGGTGGCACAAAGCGGCCCTGCCGTGGCAACAGACAATTCGGGTTCGTCGATGGGTGGTGCGATTTCTCTGCTGGCTGTGAACTTCGTTATCGCCCAGATATTCACTGCAGCATTTCTTGTCATTGCCGCCAAGAGCCGGTCCAGAAGGGCCGCGCTCTTTTGCGCCGGCGGCTTTGCCGTTGCCTCGCTCGCGGCGGTATTCGAAACCGTCGTGCCCTTCACATCCTTTCCCCGTTTTTTTGCCATCGGTGCATTTGCGAGCGTGCTTGCCGGTTTCTGTCTGCTGCGCTTCGGCCTTGGTCTGTTCTATCGCGTGCCAGCCAACTGGCAGGTGCTTGTCGCCTTCTTCCTGGCCTCGGTGACGCTCGACCTCGCGATCTATGATCTTCCTAGGGGAACGCTGCAGCATGCCGCCCCCTACCAGTTGCCATTCTTTGTCATCCAGGCGTGGTCGGCCTCCGTCGTCATCCGCTCCAAACGGCGCTCGGCGGCGGACTGGATCCTGCTCTCGCTGCTGGTACTGACCTCTGGCTACTATCTCCTGAAAATCTACGCGGCCGTCGCGGCCGGTTCCGGGGCAACCGCGCAGGATTATGTATCGAGCCCGTTCGCGCTGATTTCCCAGGCGCTTGGCGCCGTGCTGATCGTCAGCACCGGTCTTGCGATGCTCGGCGTCATGGTCAAGGAGATCGTCGATGATGCCCGCGCACGCTCGGAAATAGACCTCTTGTCCGGGCTCTATAACAGGCGTGGCTTCACCGAACGCGTCATCCCTATGCTCCAGCTGCGCGAGGGCCGTCAGCCGGGCACCTTGATTCTGGCCGACCTCGACCGTTTCAAACTGGTGAATGACAGCTACGGACACCACACAGGTGACGAGGTGATCCGCCAGTTTGCGCGCGTCCTGAAAGATGTCATGCCCAACCGCGCAGTTGCCGGTCGTCTTGGCGGCGAGGAGTTTGTGGTTTTCCTGCCCTCCACAGATCTGGAGGAGGCGCGGGTGGTGGCGCACGGAATGCGCGCTGCGATGATGTCGCAAAAGATCGACGGTCTTGCGGAGCAGGCGAGAGTGACGTCAAGCTTCGGCGTTGCGGCGATTGCCAAGGGTGAACCGCTCGAACAGGCGATGCAGCGGGCCGACAAGGCTCTCTATGCGGCAAAAGAAAACGGGCGCAATCGTGTGGAATGCGCCGAGGCGCTACAAAATGTGGTCAACCCATTGCCCCCACAATGGATCGGGCGGCCTTAAGAGCCGCCCGCATCGGTATCAGCGGATGCGCTTGGCAGCCGGCTCCGGCGTCAGTTCGCCGTTGAGGCGGCGGTCGAGATAATCCTCGCATTCCGCCATCAGGCCTTCGACCTGGCCGTTGAAGAAGTGGTTGGCTCCCGGCACGGTCTTGTGGGTGATGAGAATACCCTTCTGCGCCTTCAGCTTTTCGACAAGTCCGTTCACGTCCTTCTCGGGTGCCACCTTGTCCGAATCACCATTGATGATGAGGCCGGAGGACGGGCAGGGCGCCAGGAACGAGAAGTCATAGGTGTTCGGCTGCGGGGCGACGGCCATGAAGCCTTCGATTTCCGGACGGCGCATCAGGAGCTGCATGCCGATCCAGGCGCCGAAGGAATAACCGGCAACCCAACAGCTCTTCGAATCGGGATGCAGGCTCTGCACCCAGTCGAGCGCAGATGCGGCATCCGAAAGCTCGCCGGCGCCATGGTCGAACTCGCCCTGGCTACGGCCGATGCCCCGGAAGTTGAAACGCAGCGTCGTAAAGCCGCGCTTCTGGAACATGTAGAAAAGCTGGTAGACGATCTGGTTGTTCATCGTGCCGCCGAACTGTGGGTGCGGGTGCAGGATGATGGCGATCGGGGCGCTCTTCTGCTTCGAAGGCTGATAGCGGCCTTCGAGGCGGCCGGCAGGTCCGTTGAAGATAATTTCGGGCATTGGCTCTCCGGGGGTGTTCCTGGTTCGAATCTTGGTTTCGGATCGCGATGAGTCTTGACGAAAGCACTCAGCTTTTCTAAAACCTAGTTTAGAACCGTTCAAAACTTCTGTGCGGGCATTCCGCCGTGTGCTTCGTCTCATAAGGCAAGCGGTGCGGAAAATTCAAGGAAAATGCATCGTCGGTGGTTGTCGGCGGTGAGCCTATTGTTCTAGCGAAGGAAATTATGTCGACCTCGCGCATCTATATGGACTGGAACGCCACGGCGCCGCTTCTTGCCGAAGCGCGCGACGCGTGCCTGTCTGCGCTCGATCTGGTCGGCAATCCTTCCTCCGTCCATGGCGAGGGCCGGACGATCCGCACGCTGATCGAAAATGCCCGCCGCGACGTGGGCGCGCTTTGCGGCGCCAAGGCGGCAAGCGTGATCTTCACCAGCGGCGCGACCGAAGCGGCCAACATGGTGCTGACGCCCGATTTCCGCATGGGCCGCACGCCGCTGAAGATTGGCCGACTCTATGCCTCGGCGATCGAGCATCCTGCATTGCGCGAAGGCGGGCGGTTTGCGCGCGAGAACGTTTCGGAAATCCCGGTGACGACCGCCGGTGTCGTCGATCTCGAGGCCCTGCGTGCGCTTCTCGACACCCACGACCGCGAAAGCGGCCTGCCGATGGTCGCGGTGATGCTGGTCAACAACGAAACCGGCATCATTCAGCCGATCTCCGAGATTGCCGCGATCGTTCGCACCCATGGCGGTATTCTCCTCGTCGACGCCGTACAGGCGGCCGGTCGGCTGCCGCTATCTATCGAAGAACTGGGTGCGGATTTTCTCATCATCTCCTCGCACAAGATCGGCGGCCCCAAGGGCGCTGGCGCGCTTGTCGCCCGGGGTGAGATCATGATGCCGGCACCGTTGATCCGGGGCGGCGGCCAGGAAAAGGGCCATCGCTCAGGTACCGAGAACGCGGTTGCGATCGCAGGCTTTGCTGCAGCGGCGCGCAAGGCTGCCGACAACCTCGATGATCGCATGGCATCGGTCGCAGCGCTTCGCGATCGGCTGGAACAGGATATGCAGACCTCGGCGCCGGATGTGGTGATCCATGGCCGCGACGTTTCGCGCGTTGGCAACACCATCTTCTTCACGCTTCCTGGCATGAAAGCGGAAACCGGACAGATCGCCTTCGACCTCGAGGGTGTCGCACTTTCGGCGGGTTCCGCCTGCTCATCCGGCAAGGTCGGTCAGAGCCACGTGCTGACTGCAATGGGTTACGACCCCCGTCAGGGGGCACTGCGCATCTCGATCGGCCCGGCCACCACGGAGGCCGAGATCGAGCGTTGCGCGGCGGTGTTCGCCAAGGTCGCCGCAAGGCGCCGAACGACAGGTCAGGCCGCGTGAGAACGCGCGGTTGAACGAAATTGCGGAAAAGCAATTTTCCGCTTGGCAAACGGGGTGAAAAGCGCCTTTTAGCCATTACATAAGCGGTGCGCCAAGTTCGCATCGTGTTGACAAGCTACCGGACCTTGGATCCGGCAAGATTGGAGAACGACATGCCTGCCGTGCAGGAGACCATTGATCAGGTCCGTCAGATCGACGTGGACCAGTACAAATACGGGTTTGAAACCACCATCGAAGTCGAAAAGGCGCCGAAGGGCCTTTCCGAAGATATCATCCGTTTCATCTCTGCCAAGAAGAGCGAGCCGGAATGGATGCTGGAATGGCGTCTTGAGGCCTATCGCCGTTGGCTGACGATGGACGAGCCGACTTGGGCGCGCGTCAACTATCCGAAAATCGACTTCAACGACATCTATTACTACGCCGCGCCGAAGGGCACGACGGGTCCGAAGTCGCTCGACGAAGTCGACCCGGAAATTCTGAAGGTTTACGAAAAGCTCGGCATCCCGCTGAAGGAACAGGAAATCCTCGCCGGCGTGCAGAAGTCCAAGATCGCCGTCGACGCCGTCTTTGACAGCGTTTCGGTGGTGACGACCTTCAAGGAAGAGCTGAAGAAGGCCGGCGTGATCTTCATGTCGATCTCCGAGGCGATCCGCGAGCATCCCGATCTGATCAAGAAGTATCTCGGAACTGTCGTTCCGCCGACCGACAACTACTATGCGACGCTCAACTCCGCCGTCTTCACCGATGGTTCGTTCGTCTACGTGCCGAAGGGCGTTCGCTGCCCGATGGAGCTGTCGACCTACTTCCGCATCAACGAGAAGAACACCGGCCAGTTCGAGCGCACGCTGATCATCGCCGAAGAAAGCGCCTACGTTTCCTACCTCGAAGGCTGCACGGCGCCGCAGCGCGACGAAAACCAGCTGCACGCAGCTGTCGTCGAACTCGTGGCCCTCGATGAAGCCGAGATCAAGTATTCGACGGTCCAGAACTGGTACCCTGGCGACAAGCACGGCAAGGGCGGTATCTACAACTTCGTCACCAAGCGTGGCGATTGCCGCGGCAAGAACTCCAAGATCTCCTGGACCCAGGTGGAAACCGGCTCAGCGATCACCTGGAAGTATCCATCCTGCATCCTGCGCGGCGACGGTTCGCGCGGCGAGTTCTATTCGATCGCCGTATCGAACGGCCATCAGCAGATCGACAGTGGCACCAAGATGATCCACCTCGGCAAGAACACGTCGAGCCGCATCGTCTCCAAGGGCATCGCTGCCGGCGTTTCGGAAAACACCTATCGCGGCCAGGTTTCGGCCCACCGCAAGGCCGAGAACGCCCGCAACTTCACCCAGTGCGATTCGCTTTTGATCGGCGACAAATGCGGCGCGCACACCGTGCCCTACATCGAGGCAAAGAACTCGACGGCACAGTTCGAGCACGAAGCGACGACCTCGAAGATCTCCGAGGACCAGTTGTTCTACTGCCTGCAGCGCGGCATCCCGACTGAAGCGGCGATCGCGCTGATCGTCAACGGCTTCGTCAAGGAAGTGATCCAGGAACTGCCGATGGAGTTTGCCGTCGAAGCGCAGAAGCTGATCGGCATCTCGCTCGAAGGCTCGGTCGGCTGAGGCCTTGAACTGATTATTGAATGGCGCGCATCCGCTTTGCGCGCAAACAGACGTTCGTTTCCCAAGAGGACGATATAATGCTTGAAATCAAGAACCTGCACGCCCGCATCGCCGAAGACGGCACTGAAATCATCCGTGGCCTGAACCTGACGGTGAAGGCCGGCGAAGTCGCCGCCATCATGGGGCCGAACGGCTCCGGCAAGTCGACGCTGTCCTACATCCTGTCGGGCCGCGAAGACTACGAAGTGACCGAAGGCGAGATCCTTTACAACGGCGAGAACATCCTTGAGCTGGAGGCTTCCGAGCGCGCCGCCAAGGGCATCTTCCTTGCCTTCCAGTACCCGGTCGAAATCCCGGGTGTTGCCACCATGCAGTTCCTGAAGGTGGCGATGAACGAGCAGCGCAAGTATCGCGGCGAAGACGAGCTGACGACACCGGAATTCATGCGCCGTGTCAAGGAAGCCGCTGCCGAGCTCAAGATCGCTCCGGAAATGCTGCGTCGCCCGCTCAACGTCGGCTTCTCCGGCGGTGAGAAGAAGCGCGCCGAGATCCTGCAGATGGCGTTGCTCGAGCCGAAGCTGTGCGTGCTTGATGAAACCGACTCCGGCCTCGACATCGATGCGCTGAAGATCGTCGCCGACGGCGTCAACGCACTGCGTTCGCCCGACCGCGCCGTCATCGTCATCACCCACTACCAGCGCCTGCTCGACTACATCGTTCCGGACACGGTGCACGTGCTCTACAAGGGCCAGGTCATCAAGTCGGGCGACAAGGCGCTTGCACACGAACTCGAAGCCAACGGCTACGCTGATATCATCGAGGCTGCAGCCTAGGGCCTGTTGAAGGAGTGTTCGAATGAATATGCAACAGGCAATCAAGATGACGGCAGCCGAAACGGCGCTCGTCGATGCCTATACCGCGCAGATCGGCGATCTACCCGGCGACGGCTCGGTGCTGTCGGTTCGTGACACCTTGGTGCACGAACTGCGGACATCAGGCCTGCCGACGCGCCGCGTCGAGTCCTGGCACTATACCGATCTTCGCACGCTGCTGCGTGCGGTACCTGCCGCCGACCCGACGGCTTTTGCTGATCGCGTCGAGGCGCTTGTCGCCGGCTCGACAGTACTTGCGGTGCGCAACGGCCATGCCGACCTCAAGGGCAATGCGCCCGAGGGCGTGACGATGCGCTCCTACACCGACAGCCTGCTCGACGGGTCGGCTGCTGCCGGCCTTGCGGTGCTCGGCTCGGACGACGCAATCGGCCGCATCAACGGCGGCCTCGTGCGCGGTGGTATCGAGCTTGCGATCGCAGACGGAACCGAGCTGGAAGACCCGCTTGAAATTCAGTTGGTGCAGAGCATCGGCCAGTCGCACACGCGCTTCCCGGTTTCCTTCGGTGCGAACACCAAGGCGACTGTGATCGAACGTCACCTGTCAACCGATGCCGGCGAGAGCCTGGTCTCAACGGTCAGCGACGTTGCGGTTGGCGAGGGTGCCGACATCATCTGGATCATCCTGCAGCAGCAGGGAGCCGCAGACACCCATCTCGGGCAGATGCGCTTCGATCTCGCCAAGGACGCCAAGCTGTATCTTTTCGTCATCAATGCCGGCGGCAAGCTGGTGCGACAGGAGATCCACGGCAAGACGAGCGGCGAAGGCGCTGATTTCAAGCTACGCGGCATCAACCTGCTCGGCGGCGAAAGCCACACGGACGTCACCTTCACGCTTGGCCATAACGTGCCGCACACCACATCGACGGAAATCATCCGCAACGTGGTCTTCGATCGCGCCAAAGGCGTCTTCCAGGGCAAGATCCTGGTTGCCAAGGACGCGCAGAAGACTGACGCGCGGATGGCGTGCAACACGCTGCTTCTTTCGGACGATGCCGACCTTTCGTCCAAGCCCGAGTTGGAGATCTTTGCGGACGACGTGCAGTGCGGTCACGGCGCGACGGTTACTGACATCGACCACACGCAGCTCTTCTATCTGCTTGCGCGCGGTATTCCGGAAAACAAGGCGCGGGCGATGCTCGTCAACGCCTTCGTCGCCGAAATCGTCGAGGAACTCGACGACGAGCCGCTGGTCGAGGCGCTGGAAGGCGTAATCTCGGCCTGGCTCGTGAAGCATGCCTGACAGGCGCGACTGATTGGATTGAAAGACATGGAACACACTGTGCCGGTGCCAGCCTATGACGTCGAAGCGATCCGCAAGGATTTTCCGATCCTGTCCCGGACTGTCTATGGCAAACCGCTTGTCTATCTCGACAACGGCGCATCGGCGCAGAAGCCGCAGTCAGTCATCGACGCGGTGAGCCATGCCTACGCCAACGAATACGCCAACGTGCATCGGGGCCTGCATTTCCTCTCGAATGCCGCCACCGAGGCCTATGAAGCGTCGCGCGAGAAAGTGCGCCGCTTCCTGAACGCGCCATCGGCCGACAACATCATCTTCACAAAATCCTCCACCGAGGCGATCAATACAGTCGCCTATGGCTACGGTATGCCGAAGCTTAGCGAGGGCGACGAGATCGTGCTGTCGATCATGGAGCACCACTCTAACATCGTGCCTTGGCATTTCATCCGCGAACGCCAGGGCGCCAAGCTGGTCTGGGCGCCGATCGACGACGATGGCGTGTTCCACATCGAAGATTTCGTCAAGTGCCTGACGGAGCGCACCAAGCTCATCGCCATTACCCACATGTCGAATGCTCTGGGCACCGTTGTACCGGTCAAGGAGATCTGCCGGATTGCCCGCGAGCGCGGCATTCCGGTGCTGGTCGACGGCAGCCAGGGCGCAGTCCACATGCCTGTCGACGTGCAGGACATCGACTGCGACTGGTACGTGATGACCGGCCACAAGCTCTACGGTCCCTCGGGGATCGGCGTGCTTTACGGCAAGATGGACCGCCTGAAGGAAATGCGCCCGTTCATGGGTGGCGGTGAAATGATCGAGGAAGTGACCGAAGACCGCGTCACCTACAACGATCCGCCGCATCGTTTCGAAGCCGGAACGCCGCCGATCGTCCAGGCGATCGGGCTTGGCTACGCGCTCGACTACATGGAAAAGATCGGCCGGGCGGCGATCACCAGGCACGAAGCCGACCTGACCGCCTATGCGCGCGAGCGCCTGTCGAGGATCAACTCGCTGAAAGTGTTCGGCAATGCGCCTGATAAGGGCAGCATCTTTTCCTTCGAGATCGCAGGCGTTCACGCCCATGACATCTCGACGGTGATCGACCGCGCCGGCGTCGCAGTTCGCGCGGGCACCCATTGTGCGCAGCCGCTCTTGAAACGCTTCGGCGTCACCTCCACATGCCGCGCATCCTTCGGCCTCTACAATACGCGGGCTGAAGTGGACGCATTGGCTGACGCGCTTGAGTACGCGCGCAAGTTCTTCGCCTGATCGGGTTTGGAAAATGGTTCAGAGTTTCAACTCAAGCATCTGAACTGAAAGAGAAAGTCTAGGAGGCCGACATGAGCCTGGATGCAACGGAAGACAAGATCGACGTGCGCGAGGGCATCGTGCATTCGGAAATCCCGTCCGAAGAACTGGCACGTCTGAGCGACGATATCATCAGCGCGCTGAAGACCGTCTACGACCCGGAAATCCCCGCCGACATCTTCGAGCTCGGCCTGATCTACAAGATCGACATCGAAGATGACCGCATGGTCAAGATCGACATGACGTTGACCGCGCCGGGCTGCCCCGTCGCCGGCGAGATGCCCGGCTGGGTCGAAAATGCGGTGGGCGCCGTCGAAGGCGTGTCGGGAGTCGAGGTCTCTATGACCTTCGATCCGCCGTGGACGCCTGACCGCATGTCGGAAGAGGCACAGGTGGCCATCGGTTGGTACTGACCGCAAGGCGCCATATTGATCCGTTAAGCTGCGGACACTACATTTGATTCTGGAAGGCGCCGGGCCTTTACCCCGGTGACGACAAGGAGAAAAGGCCGATGGGCTTTGCCGTGATGAGCTTGACCGATGCAGCCGCCGGGCGCGTCAAGTCGATCGTTGAAAATGCAGGTGGCGATGCCCTGGGCATCCGCGTCGGCATCAAGAAGGGCGGCTGTGCCGGCATGGAGTATGCCGTGGATCTCGTCACCGAGCCCAATCCAAAGGACGATCTGATCGAGCACGCTGGTGCCAAGGTCTGGGTTGCGCCGGAGGCGGTGCTTTACCTGCTCGGCACCCAGATGGATTTCGAGGTGACGACGCTTCGCTCCGGCTTCACCTTCCACAACCCCAACCAGACGTCAGCTTGCGGATGCGGCGAATCGGTCGAGCTGAAGCCGGCCGATCTGGCAGCGCTTGCGGAGCGCGGCGACGCCGTGGTGCGCGCGAACTGATACGCTCCTTGTGTTTCGAGAGATGGCAGGCCCGGGTTTTCGCCGGGCCTTTTTTCTGCTGATATGCGGTCGCGTAACTGGGGGAGATGGGCGTGACGGCGTTCGACGAGGAACTTGTCTTCAATGCGCTCTATGAGACCTTTCCGGATCCGGTGATCATCCTCGACGCTGAGCGCATCATTCGCTCCGCCAACCCAGCTGCACTCACGCAATTCGGCTATGCGGCCGACGCGTTCATCGGCCAACCGGCGCGCCTTATCTATGCTGACGACGACGAATACTTGAGGCGGCTGCGCAATCGCGCGGCAAGGGTCGACGAGACGATCGCGCGCACCTCGACCTACAGCTATATCCGGCGCGACGGCTCGACATTCTCGGGCCATCTGCGCACCACGCCGCTGATCGATGCCGCCGGACGGGAACTGGCCCTGATCGGCATCATCCGCGACGTCTCAGATCTCGCCAAGGCCGTGCTTGAGAGACAGCGGGCGTCCGACATGCTCGACGCAGCATTCGACGTTATGCCGGAAGGTTTCGCAATCTTCGATGCCGAGGAAAGGTTGCTGGTCTACAATCGCGCCTATGTGACGATCTGCGGCCCAGCCGGCCCCTTGCTTCACCCTGGCATGACCGCCGAAGAGATCCTTCTGCTTGCGCAGAAGGAGGGGCACTATCCCGAAGCCTTGCCCGGTAACCCGGATTGGCCCGCCTGGGTGGCGCATCGGCTGCAGGACTTTCGTCAACCGGACAACAGGGCGAAGATCTACCGCTACGCCGGCGACCGCTGGCTGAGGGTTGAAAATATCAAGACCAAGGACGGAAACACCGTCGTCCTGCGCGTCGATGTGACCGAACTGAAGCGCGCGGAACTGACGCTCGAGCGCCAGCGACAGGAGCTCGAGCACAAGAACGAGGCCCTCGATCAGTTCACGGCAACGGTCTCCCATGACCTGAAGGCACCCTTGCGGCACATTTCGATGTTCTCCGAGATGATCGAGGATGAATTGGCCGCCGGCAATCAGGATGAGGTTTCGGCCAGCGCCCGCCATCTGCGCGACAGCGCAAGGCGGATGAACCGGGTGATCGACAGCCTGCTCGATTATTCGCAGATTGCCTATCAGATCAGCACATGGTCCGATGTCGACCTCGGCGACATCGTCGCCGATACTCTGGGCGTTCTCGGCGGTCACGCGCGCGAGGCGAATGTGGCCTTCGAGATCGGTCCGCTGCCGAAGGTCCAGGGCGATCCGGAACTGTTGCGCCGGCTGGTGCAAAACCTTGTTGGCAATGCCATCAAGTATCGACATCCGGATCGCGGGCCTATCGTGCGCGTCAACGGCCGCGCCGTCGGCCAGCAGGTGGAGCTTGCGGTCGAGGACAATGGCATCGGCATCGACCCGCGATTCGCCACGCGCATCTTCGAAGTGTTCCAGCGCTTGCACCACGACGAAAGCACCTATGGCGGCACGGGCATCGGCCTTGCGCTTGCCAAGCGGATCGCCGAAAGCCACAACGGATCGATCCATCTTGACACGAGCTTCACCGAAGGCGCACGATTTGTGGTGACGCTTCCCAAGCGCATGCGGAAGACCAAGTAAGGCGACAAGATTGGCCAAGTCACCGAAGCGATTGCTTGTGGTGGAGGACAACGTGCACGACGCGCGTTTCGTCACGCGTGCCCTTTCACAGACCGACGACACGCTCGACATCGTCCATGTCACCCACGCCGACGAGGCCGTGGCGCGCCTCGGGCACGAGCACTTCGACTATGTGCTTCTGGATATCAAGATGCCCGGTGTCGACGGGATGGAACTCTTGGAGCGCATTCGCAGCAATGAGGGCACATCGGTGGTGCCGGTCATCGTGCTGACGTCGTCCACCAATCCGAGCGACGTTTTCCGGTCCTACAAGGCCGGTGCAAACGCCTATGCGGCCAAGCCGTCGTCGCTTTCGGGCTACAGGCAATTCGCCGAGGCCTTCGTCCGCTTCTGGATAGAAAACACCCTGCCGCCGCGCGGCGTCGTGCTTGATCAGTAGGGTAAGATCGGGGCGCACCATCGGGCGCGCCCCGCTTGTCATCGGTTTATTCCGCTGCTTCCGCGTAGCTTTCCAGCGGCGGGCAGGTGCAGACCAGGTTTCGGTCACCGAAGACGTTGTCGACCCGGTTGACCGGCGACCAGTACTTGTCGACCCGGAAAGCGCCTGGCGGGTAGCAGGCCTGTTCGCGCGAGTAGGGACGATCCCAATCGCCGACCAGGTCTTCGACCGTGTGCGGAGCGTTCTTCAGCGGGTTGTTGACCTTGTCCATCCGGCCTTCCTCGATGGCGCGGGCTTCCTCGCGGATTGCCAGCATTGCCTCGCAGAAGCGGTCGATCTCAGCCTTGGTCTCCGATTCCGTCGGCTCGATCATCAGCGTGCCGGCAACCGGCCAGCTCATGGTCGGAGCGTGGAAACCGCAGTCGATCAGGCGCTTGGCCACGTCGTCGACGGTCACGCCGGCGCTTTCGACCAGCGGGCGGGTGTCGATGATGCACTCATGCGCGACACGACCCTTGGACGACTTGTAGAGCACTTCGTAGGCGCCCTTCAGCCGAGCAGCGATGTAGTTGGCGCTGAGGATCGCCACCTTCGTCGCCTGGGTCAGGCCTTCTCCGCCCATCATCAGGCAGTAGCTCCAGGAGATCGGCAGGATCGAGGCCGAGCCGAAAGGAGCAGCCGAAACCGCACCGTCATTGCCATCCGTTTCCGGGTGACCCGGCAGGTAGGGTGCCAGATGCGCCTTGACGCCGATCGGGCCCATGCCAGGACCGCCGCCGCCATGCGGGATGCAGAAGGTCTTGTGCAGGTTCAGGTGGCTGACGTCGGAGCCGATGTCGCCGGGGCGGGCAAGGCCGACCATGGCGTTCATGTTTGCACCGTCCATGTAGACCTGGCCGCCGTGCTTGTGCACGATCTCGCAGACCTCACGGACGTTCTCTTCGAACACGCCGTGCGTCGAGGGATAGGTGATCATGCAGCACGAGAGGTTTTCCGCGTACTGCTCGGCTTTTGCACGGAAATCATCCATATCGATGTCGCCGTTGTCGCTCACCTTGATGACGACGACCTTCATGCCGGCCATCTGGGCGGACGCCGGGTTCGTGCCGTGCGCCGAAGTCGGGATCAGGCAGACGTCGCGATGGTCGTTGCCCTGTGCCAGGTGGTATGCGCGGATCGTCAACAGACCGGCATATTCGCCCTGTGCGCCGGAGTTCGGCTGCATGGAAATCGCGTCATAGCCAGTGACGGCGCAGAGCTTATCCGACAGGTCTTCGATCATGTGCTGGTAGCCGGCCGCCTGATCCTTCGGAACGAAAGGATGGATTTCGGCGAATTCGGGCCAGGTGATCGGCAGCATTTCCGCCGTAGCGTTGAGCTTCATCGTGCAGGAACCGAGCGGAATCATCGCCCGGTCGAGCGCCAGGTCGCGGTCCGAAAGACGGCGGATGTAACGCGTCATTTCGCTTTCGGCGCGGTTCATGTGGAAGATCGGATGCGTCAGGTATTCGCTGGTGCGCAGCAGCGGCTGCGGCAGGCGATAGCCCGGCTCGAACTCTTCTACCTTGAAGTCACCACCAAAGGCGCGCCAGACGGCTTCGAGCGTGACGGGGCGCGAGCGCTCGTCGAGGCTGATGCCGATCTTGGTTTCGCCGATCTTACGCAAGTTCACTTCCTCGGCGACGGCAGTCTTGAGGATGATGCCCTGCAGCTTGCCGACATCGACGGTGATCGTGTCGAAAAACACGTCCGGTTCGACAGTGTAGCCAAGCTTTTCGAGGCCCATGGCGAGGCGAACGGTCTTCTGGTGAACGCTCTGAGCGATCGCCTTGATGCCCTTCGGTCCATGGAAAACAGCGTACATCGAGGCCATGACGGCCAGCAGCACCTGCGCGGTGCAGATGTTCGACGTCGCCTTTTCGCGGCGGATATGCTGTTCGCGGGTCTGCAGCGAAAGGCGATAGGCGCGGTTGCCGCGTGCATCGACCGAGACGCCGACGAGACGGCCGGGCATCGAGCGCTTGTGCGCGTCCTTGACGGCCATGTAGGCAGCGTGCGGACCACCGTAGCCGACCGGAACGCCAAAGCGCTGGGTGCAGCCGATGGCGATATCGGCACCCATTTCGCCGGGCGACTTCAAGAGGGCAAGCGCCAGCGGGTCGGCCGCGACCGTCGCGATCGCGCCGGCCTGGTGCAGGCGGGCGATCAGGCCGGTAAAGTCATGCACGTGGCCGTAGGTGCCCGGATACTGGAAGATGGCGCCGAAGACGTCGACCGGATCGAGATCGGTGAACGGATTGCCGATGACGATCTGCCAGCCGAGCGGCTCGGCACGGGTCTTCAACAGAGCAATCGTCTGCGGGTGGCAGCTCTCGTCGACGAAGAAGGCCTTCGCCTTGGACTTCGACACACGTTCGGCCATCGCCATGGCTTCGGCGGCAGCCGTCGCTTCGTCAAGCAGCGAAGCGTTGGCAACGTCGAGGCCGGTCAGGTCGCAGACCATCGTCTGGTAGTTGAGCAGCGCCTCGAGACGACCCTGGCTGATTTCCGGCTGATAGGGCGTATAGGCCGTGTACCAGGCCGGATTTTCCAGGATGTTGCGCTGGATGACCGGCGGCGTGATCGTGCCGTAATAGCCCTGGCCGATTAGCGACACGAGCTTCTGGTTGCGGTTGGCCGTTTCGCGCATCTTGTCGAGCGCTTCACGCTCGGTCATCGGCGCGCCCCAGGCCAAAGGCGTCTTCTGACGGATCGACGGCGGCACGGTGTCATCGATGAGCGCGTCGAGCGACGGATAACCGACGACCTTCAGCATCTCATCCATTTCCGCCGGCGACGGGCCGATATGACGCCGGTTGGCAAAGTCATACGGCTTGTAGTCGGTAAAGGTGAAGTCCTTGGGCATGCTCATCAGGCGACGAGCTCCTTGTAGGCCGCTTCGTCGAGAAGGGCGTCGGCTGCGTTCGGATCGGCGAGTTTCAGCTTGAAGAACCAGGCAGCGCCCTGCGGATCGCTGTTGACCAGCGACGGGTCGTCGACGATCGCCTGGTTGACTTCGACGATTTCGCCATCAAGTGGACAATAGACGTCGGATGCCGCCTTGACGGATTCAACCGTTGCCGCCGTGTCGCCCTTGGCAAAGGTGGAGCCAGTTTCCGGCAGTTCCACAAAAACGAGGTCGCCGAGCTGGCCGGCCGCGTGTTCGGTGATGCCGACCGTTGCTACGCCAGCTTCGACCTTCAGCCACTCGTGTTCGTCGGTGAACTTCAACATTTGCGCTCTCTCCTGATCAGCGTTTGTAGGTTTGTTTGACAAAGGGCAGGGCGGCGACGACGACCGGCAGATATTTGCCGCGCACCTCCGCATAAACCGTCGTGCCGTTGTCGGTATGGGTGGCGTCGACATAGCCCATGGCAATCGGGCCATCGACGGTGGGGCCGAAGCCGCCCGAAGTCACCTTGCCGACGAGCGTCTTGCCCTCGGTGTCGGCAAAAAGATTGGCACCACCGCGCACGGGCGCGCGGCCCTCTGGCTTCAGGCCGACGCGACGGCGCTTGGCGCCGTCTGCGAACTGGCCAAGAATCCGGTCCGCACCGGGAAAGCCGCCCTCGCGGGCACCGCCGGCGCGCCGCGCCTTCTGCATCGCCCACTCGATCGCGCCCTCGACCGGTGTGGTCGAAGTATCGATATCGTTGCCATAGAGACAAAGTCCGGCTTCGAGACGCAGCGAATCGCGCGCGCCAAGGCCAATCGGCTTGACATCAGGGTGTTCGAGCAACCGCTGCGTGACGTCGGCGGCCGATACCGAGGGAATGGAAATCTCGAAACCGTCTTCGCCGGTATAGCCGGACCGGGAGATGATGCAGGCTACATCGTGCAGGTCGGCTTCGGCGACATCCATGAAGCGCATGGCCGAAACATCGGCCCACAATTCGCCAAGAACTGCTTCTGCGTGGGGGCCCTGCAGCGCGATCAACGCACGGTCGTCGAGCATCGTGACTTCACAGGTGTCGGCGAGGCCCTTCTTCAGGTGCTCGAAATCGGCATCCTTGCAAGCGGCGTTGACCACCAGGAAGAGGTGGTCGCCGCGGTTGGCGATCATCAGGTCGTCGAGAATGCCGCCTTCGGCATTGGTGAAGATCGCATAGCGCTGCCGGCCTTCACCAAGGCCGAGCACATCGACGGGCACCAGCTTTTCCAGCGCCAGCGCTGCGTCCTCAATCTTGCCGGACTTTGGCCGAACGATGACCTGGCCCATGTGAGAAACGTCGAACAGACCTGCCGCGGTGCGCGTATGCAGGTGCTCCTTCATCACGCCGTCAGGGTACTGGACCGGCATGTCGTAGCCGGCAAAGGGCACCATGCGGGCACCCAGCGACAGATGCAACGCATGCAGCGGCGTATGTTTCAAATGGGAAATCTCTTTCAACTCCGGCCTCCAGGTCTGGCGCGCACGCGCGCCGGCTCACACTTCCGGCGTCAAACGCCGTCAAATTCGAGCCCCCTCTGTCCCTTTGCCTGAGATTGTTATCCCTTCGGCGAGCGCAAAAAAACGCTTCTCTCCAGAGTCCTACCGGCACCTTGCTGGTCCTTTGGCCTGAGAGTTTCCGGGGCGGTTGCTCCTTCGGCACCGGAACGAACCGGTTTCTCCCAACAAGATCGCCTCCAAATAACGGCGAACCTGTGAACTTGGCAAGGGGGCGGTGTCGCGGTCAAACACATTTTTGTCGCAGCACTTCCCATCGCCGGACTGGGGGTGCGTCAATTCTGTCTTTGCATTCTCCTCCGCTTGAGGATAACTCAGGATCGATACCGGGGACGACAATGACTAGGTGTAAGGGACATTTGCGGATCGCTGTGCGCATCGTCGCCGCTTTCGCGCTTGTTTTCCTGTCCTTCGCCCACAAGCCGGCGATGGCAAAAAGCCTGACGCCTGCAGAGATCGCAGCCTATCAGCTACCCGATGGCACCATCGCCGATATCTGCTTCGGCATGGATGGCATCGACAACGGCAAATCGCCATCGATGGCGCCGGTCTGCGAGGCCTGCCGGCTTGCGGTGGCTGCCCTGCTGCCGACGCCGCCGCAACATAGCGAACGCGCCGAGACCGGCAACTGGCTTGCCGATTTGCACCGCGCGCAAGACGAAATTACCGTCCGGCATCTGCGCCTTCTGCCGCCGCCGCGCGGACCTCCCCACCAGTCGTAACGCTTCCCCACGCATTCAATTTCAATGCGCCGCGATGGCGGCATCGACCACGACAGAACCGGGCTCTGACCGGCACGTGGTCAGGAGTGTACGACATGAACAAGACCGCACTGACTATATTTTCCCTCGGCCTGGCGCTTTCAACCGCTGGCGTCGCCCACGCCCATGCGACGTTCGAAACCGACAGCGCGCAATCCGAAAAGAGCTTCAAGGCGGTGCTGCAGGTTCCGCACGGTTGCGATGGCAAGGCAACGACCGAGGTGCAGATGAAGCTGCCGGAAGGCTTCGTCTTCGCCAAGCCGCAGCCGAAACCGGGTTGGGAGCTGGAGATCATCAAGGGCGACTACCAGAAGACCTATGACAATCACGGCGAGAAGGTCTCTTCCGGCCCAATCGAGATCCGCTGGAAGGGCGGCAATCTGCCCGAAGAGTTCTACGATACCTTCGTCGTCAAAGGTAAGATCTCGGGCTTCGACAAGGAAACCGTGCTTGCCTTCCCGACGGTTCAGCTGTGCGGCACGGACGGCAAGGTGGTGTGGGACGAGGTAGCAGCCGAGGGGCAGAGCGCCCATGACCTGAAGAGCCCGGCGCCCACGGTGACGGTGACGCTTGCCGCCGGTGGCGACGAGCATGCCGGACACGGCGGGCAGATGGCCACGGACGGCCCGGTCAAGCTGGGCGACCTTGAAATCTTTGGCGGCGCGGCCAAGGCGATGCTGCCGGGCGCCAAGGTTGGCGGCGGCTTCCTGACGATCAAGAACGGCGGCAGCGCCGACGATCGCCTGGTCGCAGTCGAGAGCCCGGTCGCGGGTCGCGTCGAGATCCACGAAATGGCGATGCAAAACGACGTGATGAAGATGCGCAAGCTCGATGACGGCGTTGCCATCCCGGCCGGCGAGACCGTCGAGCTCAAGTCCGGCGGCCTGCATCTGATGTTCATGCAGGTGTCGAAGCCGTTTGCCGAGGGTGAAACCGTGCCGGTTACGCTGGTCTTCGAGAAGGCTGGCAAGGTCGATGCCACGCTTGCCGTGGGAACGGCGGCCGGCGGCGCTGCGGCAACCGGCGGGCACAAGCACCACTGAAGGACCTGATGAGACGAAGGGCTTTGCCTCAGGCGGCGCCGTTCTCATCCTCTTGGCCGGCGGGATCTTCCTGCCGGCTTTCGTTTTCGCGCCATTCTGGCATGTCCCCGTCGTCGCGCATGTATTCGAGATATCGGCGTAGCGTTTCCGCCTCGCTCTGCTGCGGCAGGCGGCCATCGGCGCTCATCAGCATCAACGACAGGGGCAGGGCGCCCTTCATCTTGGGAATAGATGCCTGGGTGATCGTCGGCTCGCTGGAACGGCGGGTCGAAAGCAAGGTGATCGCCTCATCGGCCGGGCCATCGCCGGACACGCGCGCCTTCGGCTTGACGGCTTCCGCCGCATAAGCCGCTGTGGTCGCGGATACCGTGACGACCTGTACCACCTTGTTCCCCTGCCTTCCTTGCTATTAATCCTTTCCTTTTTGCGCTGTTTCGCTTGAAGCTGGGTGAAAATTGGCGGTCGCCTTTTAGTCGAATCCTAACGATTGCTTCTAAGGGCGGTGCGGATCGGTTTTCGAAGAGTCTATGTCGGGATGCGCCCATGCGATCCATCCCTCGGGCATGAAGGCCGGACACTTCGGGCATCCCCGACGGGGGAACGCACAGGTTGAAGACCACCCTGATTGCTCTCTTTGCCTCGACGCTTGGGTCAGTCGCCCGGGCGACGGCAGGCGTTGCCACCACAGGCCAGCAAAGACGAACGCCAGGCTGAGGTTGTACTGCAGCCTTCGCATATACTTGCGACATGCCTTAAATACGCGCACACTCACCCCGGATACAAAAGGCGTGCCCAGATTTCACAAGGGAGCAATTTGATGCCAGATCGCACCGCGCTCGAGCAAACCGTGCACTCGCTCTATGCAGCGCGCGATGCCAACGACCTTGAGGCCATGCTGGCCTGTCTGCATCCAACCTTCAGCTTCCGTATCGTCGGTAGCGGCCGTCTTGGGGCCATGACCCAGAAGGTCAGCAATCCGGAAGCAGTGCGCTCCGCTTTTCGCGGCCTGGTCGACGCCTGGGATTTGAGCCAGATGAAGACGGTTCAGCTCGACGTCGACGGTAACACGGTTTACGCCCATCGGGTTGGGCCCATCCGCTTCGTTCCTTCCGACACATGGTTCGATACGGAAATCCTGGACAGGTTCAGCTTCAGCGACGACCGGATGGCTGACCTGACGGAATTCGTCGACACCTTGCTTGTTGCCGAAACCGTCGGTCTTGTCGCGATGCCGGCGATCGCGGTGGATTATTCGTCGTCCACACGAGACAGTATCAGCCTCTGAATATCCGGATCCTGGCTGCGGATTGCCGTCATCAACGCACTCAACCGGCCGCGTAGGCCGTGAATCTGATCGAGCAGTTGCATGGCGACGTCGACGCCGTCGTCGTTGACGCCCATGGGGCCAGTCAGGTCCTGGATCAGGCGGGCGCGGGCAAGATCATCGTCTTCGAATATCCAACCTCTGTCGGCATGGCGCGGCACAAGCCAGCGCTGCTCGACCCAGACCCGTAGCACCGTGACCTCGATTTCGAGGTGTTCGCAAAACTCGCTGTCGTTCATGCGTTGCCTCCCAGGTTCTTGCGTGGATCCTCCGCCTTTCCGGCTGCCCAGCCCTCGACGAAGGCGGCGAGCGCCGGATCGGCCTGCGGCGCAAGCGTGATCTTCAGCGTCACATAGGCATCGCCGTGGCCACCGCCCGGCTTGCGCATGCCCTTACCCTTCAACCGCAAGACCTTGCCGGTGTTGGAGTTCGGCGGGATCGTGACGTTGACGGCGCCATCCATGGTCGGAACGCGGATCTTGCCGCCAAGCACGGCTTCGCTCAGCGAAATCGGGATCTCATAGCGCACATCCTCACCATCCACCTGGAACAGCGGATGCGGCCGCACACGGATGTCGATCAGCGCGTCACCGGCAGCCGCGCCGTTGGAGCCGGGCTCTCCCTTGCCGCGCAGGCGCAACGTCTGGCCGTCGCGTGTGCCCGGCGGAATCGTCAGATCAAGGGCCGGCCCGCCCCCCGGCAGGCTGATCTGCTTCTTGGCACCATTGACCGCCTCGAGCAGACTGATCTCCATCGAGAAATGTGCATCGCGCCCGCGCATCGATTGTTGGCCCCGACCACGACGAGAAAAGAAGTTGGAGAAAATATCGTCCGAATCGCCGAAATCCGAAAAGCCGTGAGCGCTTTCGTAGCGACCGGCGGTGTCGTTGGCGCCGGCATAATCGCGGTAGAAGTTCCGAGGCGCCGTTTCCGCGCCGGTTTCGTCGATCTCGCCGCGATCGTATTTGCCGCGCTTCTCCTCGTCGCTTAAGAGCGCATAAGCGGCCGAAACTGACTTGAAGCGATCCTCGGCTCCCTTGTCCCCGGGGTTGAGATCGGGATGTAGTTTCTTGGCAAGCTTGCGGTAGGCGCTCTGAATATCTTTCTGCTTGGCGTCCCGGCTGACGCCCAGGGTTTCGTATGGACTGCTCGGCATGGGTCTCCCTCAAACTGAAGCGATCGGCAGTGGATCGGGCTGTGCGGTACAGCTCACATATCCCAATCCAATCGGGTGATCGGTCGCTTGACTACAAGCATAGGGCACCCGTGCGGAAACGACAGGGAGAAAACGAACCGCGGCCGGTTTGTGCTCTCATTTCGCGAGTAGGCCGTTTCTGCTACAATCGGGATTTCGGAACCATTCGAAAAAGGCAGCGTTCCCATTGGGTGGTTTTTCAACGGAGGCCGACATGTCCGTGCGCCTGCAACTTGCCATCATGGTTGGACTGATGATCAACGCCGTGCTCTTCGGCATCGGTGCGGTGATCGTGCTTTCCATCCCGGTGCTCGCCGACAACGCCAAGTATTCTCTGCCAGTCGTGGTCGTCACATGTTTCATCCTCACGCCTTTCATCGCCTGGCTGATGGCTCCACGCCTCAGGCTGCGTTACTGGCGGGAGCGCGAGCAGCCGGGCAAACACCTGTCGACGTGAACCTTCGCCTCGGCTTTTCCCAGGGGCAGGCGGCTGAGTTCTACTGCATGTTTCCTTAAATCCTATTCGTTTTAAGGATAAAAACCTGCAGCAATTCAAAGTGCTACAGCGACCTTTGCGCGTCTAAGACGCGCGGCGCTGTAGAAGCTGAAAGAAGCGTGCTGCTGTTTGCCCCGCTCACCCTTGTGAGTGCAAAAGCGCCAACGATTTGCCGCGCCCAATATGCGCGCAGACGTTGAACACATCACAGGCAAGCACAAATTAGCTTTAAACAATCAATGCCCTTGATAGATGCCCGGTTGAGTATCATAGAATTGGCGGGTCAAATCGTCATGCGTCGCTTCGGCGTAGCGCACGGCCGAAGATCAAACGACGCTGAAGGAGCAAATGCCTATGAAAACTGCGATGTTGCTACTCGTTCTCTCCACCTTGGCGGCCTGTGCGCAAACCACGGGCGGCGGTGGTGTGAATTATGTCAGCGGCGACGGCGACTATTACCAGGGCATCGTTACACCGAAATAATCCGGTGAAGGCAGCCTGAAATCCCATGGAAGTGGGCTTTTCACCAAAAAGGCTTCGGTTGCACGGTTGCGCTCTCCCACGCACCGATCAACCGAAGCAACACTCGCACCAAGAACGGCAGAACTCTTGTCGACGCGCCACAACTCTGCGGCGCTCTCCGTAACTGATCCATCCCGCATTGATCATACGCAGCGAAGCTGCATGCCACCTGTCTTTGGCTGTCGGCTAATTCTCAAACCGCTTCTTCAGGAAGTAACGCGCTATTGCGCCCGGCGCGCCCTCCAGCTGGCCGAAAACCACAAAACCCAGCTTTTCGTAAAAAGGCCGCGCCTGGAATTCGAACGTATCGAGCCATAGGCCGATGTAGCCGCGATCCCGCGCGATCTTCTCCGCCTCGGCGATCAGTCGCTGTCCCAGACCTTGGCCGCGAAGGTTTTCCGGTATGGCGAGATAGCGGATGAAAGCCCAGCCATAGCCATCGGTCGCATAGAGCCCGCCGATTGCCGCCTTCGTTTCGGGATCCCGAATGAAGACGGCAAAACCGGGCTGATCGACCATGCCGCTATGCGCATCGTTATAGGCGTCAAGCGTCGTGACGATCGCACGCAGATCATCCTTGCTCGGATCTTCGAGGGTGATGTCGATGATGGGGGCTGTCATTTGGAACGAGCCAGATAAGCGGGGCGAATGGGTAAAGACTGCGGATGCACAATTGCGACGGTCGGCGGTGCCTCTCTAGCCGCAACAGATACATAATCTGTGCTGGCTGCCAAGTGTTTCATCCCGACGGCTCTGGCGCCTTACACGGTTGCGATACGCCTTCTCGTAGGACGATCGGCGATTTGGTGCTGAGCCACTCATCGTAACTGAGATGGCGCGTCTCGTAGCCGGGTTTGGCGACACACCACCGCCAAGAGAACACGTCGTAGCCATGCACGACCAGCGCCTCAACACGCCATTCACCTTCTTATGAAAGCGTGCGATTCCTGATGCGTCCGTCTCCGTCACCTCGGCAAGTCCGCGGCGATTATGAGGATGAACAATTGTCCAAAGATGCACCTTCGCGCCCGCAATCGGGACCTCGCTGGTGTCGTGGACGGAGACACGAGCTGCCGGCTTCAGTTGCTTGCAAATCGGGTAGGCGCAGCTAGCCGGCAAGACAAGCGGCAGCAGTAGCAATAGACGGAATGCACTCATTACACCTGCCTCTCCTGTCAGAGAGAAACCAAATCCGTAACGTTTCAAATGCGGGAAGCAAGGTCAGGCAGAAATCCGGAGCCTGCCCCAACACAAAAGGCGCTCTAAGGAGCGCCTTTTGTTTCTTCAATGTCTCACTGCACGCATCTTACACCACGTGGCTTCAGTGTCGTAGCTGATCAGCTGCAGCCGCTGGTGGCGCCGCAGGTGTCGCACTTCTCGCAGGTGCCGTTGCGCACCATTGTGAAGTTCTGGCACTCGGAGCACATGTTGCCGGTGTAACCCTGCATGATCGAGCGGGCGCGGCGTTCGGCTTCGAGCTTCTTGGCGTCCGACTTGGCCGATGCCGCTTCTGCGGCCGCCTTGTCGGAGAACAGAGCCGTCACTTCCGTTACCGTCTCGAATGTTTCCTCGGGGATCTCTTCGGCAAGTTCGGCGGCGCGCTCTTCGTAGTCGCGCTTGAAGGCAACGATTTCAGAAGTTGCGATCGACGTTGTCTGTTCGATCTTGCGGACGGTGTTGCCGGCAATCGAGGTTACCGTTGCACTGGAGGAGGCGCGGGCAGGGGCTGCTGTCGCCGAACCCTTCGGCTCACTGGTGCGATCAGCCGTGCCGCCGACGATGGTCGGCTTGTAGCCGCGGGTCCAGCCGGTGGAGATCAGGTTCGTCTTGCCTTCCTGGATACCCTTGCCGAGCGCCGTGTTGCTGAAGTCGGACGTGTCGACATGGGCCAGATCGTGACGGCCGAGGTAGGACACGGCCAGTTCGCGGAAGACGTAGTCTAGGATCGACGTCGCGTTCTTGATCGCGTCGTTGCCCTGCACCATGCCGGCCGGCTCGAACTTGGTGAAGGTGAAGGCCTCCACATATTCTTCGAGCGGCACGCCATATTGTAGGCCGAGCGAGATGGCGATGGCGAAGTTGTTCATCATCGCCCGGAAGGCAGCGCCTTCCTTGTGCATGTCGATGAAGATCTCGCCGATGCGGCCATCGCCGAATTCGCCGGTGCGCAGGTAGACCTTGTGACCGCCGACGACAGCCTTCTGGGTGTAACCCTGGCGGCGGTTCGGCAGCTTTTCGCGGGCGCGGATCACCTTCTCGATGACGCGCTCGACGATCTTCTCCGTGATGGTCACGGCCTGGGCAGCGGCCGGCGCCTGGATCAGATCCTCCAGCGCATCCTCGTCATTCTCGTCTTCGATCAGCGAGGCATTGAGCGGCTGCGACAGCTTGGAACCATCGCGATAGAGCGCATTGGCCTTCAGCGCCAGCTTCCACGACAGCATGTAGGCGTTCTTGCAATCCTCGACGGTCGCCTCGTTCGGCATGTTGATCGTCTTGGAGATGGCGCCCGAGATGAACGGCTGGGCGGCAGCCATCATGCGGATGTGGCTTTCGACCGAGAGGTAACGCTTGCCGATCTTGCCGCAGGGGTTGGCGCAATCGAAGACAGGCAGGTGTTCGTTCTTGAGGAACGGCGCACCTTCGAGCGTCATCGCACCGCAGACGTGGATGTTGGCCGCTTCTATGTCCTTCTTCGAGAAGCCCATGTGCTCCAGGAGGTTGAAGTCCATCTGGGCGAGCTGCTCGTCGGTAACCTTCAGCGCACCCTTGAGGAAGTCCGCACCGAGCGTCCACTGGTTGAAGACGAACTTGATATCGAAGGCCGACTTCAGGGCAGCGTTGACGGCCTCGACCTTCTCATCGGTGAAGCCCTTGGCCTTCAGCGTCGAGGGGTTGATGGCAGGCGCCTGGTTGAGGTTGCCATGGCCGACGGCATAGGCCTCCATCTCGGCAAGCTGGCTCTCGGAGTAACCGAGCGAACGCAGAGCCTCGGGAACGGCGCGGTTGATGATCTTGAAGTAGCCGCCACCGGCGAGCTTCTTGAACTTCACCAGCGCGAAATCGGGCTCGATTCCAGTCGTGTCGCAGTCCATGACAAGACCGATCGTGCCGGTCGGCGCGATGACGGTTGCCTGGGCATTGCGGTAGCCGTGCTTCTCGCCGAGTTCCAGCGCCTTGTCCCAGGCGCTCATGGCGTGAATGACGAGGTCCTGGTCGGGGTTTTCGCCATGGATCAGCGCAACCGGGTTGACCGAGAGGCCTTCATAGCCCGTCGTCTCGCCGTAAGCGGCGCGGCGGTGGTTGCGGATGACGCGCAGCATGTTGTCGCGGTTCGGCGCGAAGCCCGGGAACGGACCGAGCTTGGCCGCCATTTCCGCCGACGTGGCGTAGGAAACGCCGGTCATGATCGCCGTCAACGCACCGGCAATGGCGCGGCCCTCGGTCGAGTCATAGGGAATGCCCGACGACATCAGAAGGCCGCCGATATTGGCATAGCCAAGGCCGAGCGTGCGGTATTCGTAGGACAGTTCGGCAATCTCGCGGGACGGGAACTGCGCCATCATCACCGAAACTTCGAGAACGACGGTCCACAGACGCACGGCGTGCTCGTAATCGGCGATGTTGATGCGCTTCGTCGCCGCGTCCTTGAACATCATCAGGTTCAGCGAGGCGAGGTTGCAGGCGGTGTCGTCGAGGAACATGTATTCCGAGCACGGGTTCGACGCGCGGATCGGACCGGCGGCGGGGCTGGTGTGCCAGTCGTTCATCGTCGTGTTGAAGTGCAGGCCCGGATCGGCCGACGCCCATGCGGCGTAGGAAATCGACTCCCAGAGGTCGCGTGCCTTCAGCGTCTTCATCACCCGGCCGTCCTTGCGGGCGGTCAGGTGCCAGTCGCCATCAGCTTCGACGGCGCGCAGGAAGTCGTCCTTGATCGAGACGGAGTTGTTCGAGTTCTGGCCCGAAACCGTGAGATAGGCTTCCGAATCCCAGTCGGTGTCGTAGGTCTTGAACTCAAGGTCCTTGTAACCCTGCTTGGCGAACTGGATGACGCGCTGGACGTAGTTTTCAGGCACCAGCGACTGCTTGGCAGCGCGGATCTCGCGCTTGAGCGCCGGGTTCTGCTTCGGGTCGTAGCAGGCGTCGTCCGTGCCGTCGCAGTTGACGCAGGCCTTCATGATCGCCTTCAGATGCTTGGCGACGACCTTCGAGCCGGTGACGAGCGCTGCAACCTTCTGCTCTTCCTTGACCTTCCAGTTGATGTATTCCTCGATATCCGGGTGATCGATATCGACAACGACCATCTTGGCGGCGCGACGGGTGGTGCCGCCCGACTTGATGGCGCCGGCTGCGCGGTCGCCGATCTTCAGGAAGGACATCAGGCCCGAGGACTTGCCGCCGCCCGAGAGCTTTTCGCCTTCGCTGCGCAGATGCGAGAAGTTGGAGCCGGTGCCGGAGCCATACTTGAACAGGCGCGCTTCACGCACCCACAGGTCCATGATGCCGCCCTCGTTGACGAGGTCGTCGGCAACCGACTGGATGAAGCAGGCGTGCGGCTGCGGGTGTTCGTAAGCCGACTTGGACTTGGTCAGCTTGCCGGTAAAGGGATCGACATAGAAGTGGCCCTGGCCGGGGCCGTCGATGCCATAGGCCCAATGCAGGCCGGTGTTGAACCATTGCGGGGAGTTCGGCGCAACGCGCTGGGTGGCGAGCATATAAGCAAGTTCGTCACGGAAGGCGGAGGCGTCTTCTTCGCTGGCGAAATAGCCGCCCTTCCAGCCCCAGTAGGCCCAGGTACCGGCCAGGCGATCGAAAACCTGACGGGCATCGGTTTCGGAACCGTACTGTTCGTCCTTCGGCAGCGCCTTCAGCGCATCCGTGTCGGGAACCGAGCGCCAGAGGAAGGAGGGGACATCATTCTCCTCGACGCGCTTCAGCTTCGCCGGCACGCCGGCCTTGCGGAAATACTTCTGGGCAAGGATATCGGCGGCAACCTGGCTGAACTGGGCCGGCACGTCGATATCGGCCAGACGGAACACGATCGAGCCGTCGGGATTCTTGATTTCACTCGTAGCCTTGCGGAATTCGATCTCCGCATAGGCGGATTGCCCAGCCTTGGTGAAACGACGTTCGATCAGCATTATCCCGTGTCCTTCGTGTTGCGAGCGCCCGCCACAGGCGCAAGTGTCCCCGCCCGACCGCGGAGGCATTCCGCAGCCAGTCTCAGCTTCCATCCATGAAGGGAAACCCAGATCTGGGTGACCCTGTATCTTGTGAGATAGGCTGCCTGCAAACACTAAATATAGTATCAACAGCTTCTTTATGCCAGCCAAAAGTTGCTCAAGCGGGCCCGAAAAAGCGCACAGGATTCCTCACTGCGGCTCAAGCGGGGAACCCGCGTTTGCCGCATGTCAGAACCGACGATTTCGTGAAATGAACCGGGCTCAAAACAATCCGGTCCGCCGCCGTCGCAACGTGAAATCCATTAACCGTGAATCGTCCCAAGGCGTCAAGGGGTGGTTTGTGACGGAAGTTTGAGCGCTAGATGTTGTGTGGATCGGCTGTGGAAAACGGGGACAGCGGCCAATGCCTTGTAAATCAGGCACTTCGGCAGGTTGCCTGTGACACTGCCGCAGCGGCAGGCGAAAAATCAAATTTTTGAAGGGTAAAAAAGCACATAAATAGCATCCCCAGGGGCAACCGCGATTGCACAACCAACGCCGATGTGAGGGGCACTACAAATTGATTCGTTTTCAGGTTTTGGGGGTGAGCAATTAGGGTCGCGTGGAGAGGCGCGGGAAGGTCCCCCGCGCCTGAACTTGACATCAATCAACGCGCTTTTGCAGCTCACGCGCGCCATTCGGCGCGTTCACCTTGCCCTCGGTGATGAAGAAGGCAAAGACATCGCGCGGCTCCTTCTTTGCCTTGCGATCGGGCGCGTTCTTGGCGAGATCACCCGGCTCCCCGCCGGCGGCAAAGGTTTTCGCGCGATCCGCCCAGAGATCAAGCTTGTCGGCGGCATAGCAGGTCTTGATATCGTCGCTGCCCTTCTGCAGGCGCAGATAGACGAAATCGGCAGTGACATCGGCGATCATCGGATAGTCCGCATGTTCTGCCAGAACGATGGCCACCTTGTATTTTTCCAGCAGGTCGACGAACTCGGGCGCCTGGAACGTTGGATTGCGCACTTCGACGACGTGGCGCAGCGGCAGACCGTCCTGCTTTTCCGGCAAAAGTTTGAGGAAGCCTTCGAAATCTTCCGGCTCGAACTTCTTCGTCGGCGCGAACTGCCACAGGATCGGCCCGAGATGGGGTCCTAATTCTGTCAGCCCCTGCGTCAGGAATTTCTGCATGGATTCACCAGCTTCGGCCAGAACCTTGCGATTGGTGACGAAGCGGCTGGCCTTCAGCGAGAAGATGAAATCATCAGGGACTTCGGCTGCCCACCTGGCGAAAGTTTCCGGCTTCTGCGATGAATAATAGGTGCCGTTGACCTCGATCGCTCGCAACTCCTTGCCGGCAAATTCGAGCTGGCGCTTCTTCGACAGGCTGTCGGGATAAAACGTGCCCTCCCAAGGCTCGAAGGTCCAACCGCCGATACCAACGCGGATCTTTCCGGATTTCGTCATCCCATCCTCCTCATGGCGGCGAATTCAAGCCGCAACTAGTTTCGTTCGGACGCCATCTGCCCCGCGGGCTTGGCCATATCCACCAGCGTCCACCCTGGCCGATAGGGGTTCGGGCGGCGACCCGTTTCTTGAAAACCATAGGCACGATAAAGCGCGATGTTTCGCTCCATCCGCGCATTGGTATAGAGCCGCACGTCTGCCACGCCGCATTCCTCCGCCTGTGCATCAACAAACCGCAACAGCTCGCTCCCTAGCCCCTGACGCTGGAAGGAGGGCGCAACGGCAATGCTGAAGATCAAAAGATGATCCGCATGCCGTTCGAAAACGGCAATCGCAGAAACCGCATCGCCATCGTCACGGATCCAGACCTCTTCGCGGGCGATGCGAGGCACGTAATCTTCGGTAACCGGCAAAGGCAGTCCACCGAGCAGGTCGGTATAAGGCGCGTAGGCGGCAACGGTGATATCCCGCACGGCGGGCAGGTCATCTAGCGTCGCCGGCCGCATCATCGCGAAGCCGGCGACGGTGTCGCTCCGCCTATTGCCCGAGACGCTCACTCGGCCGCCTCAACCTTTTTCATCGGACGACGCTCCAAAAGCTCCTTCAGGAACTGGCCGGTATAGGAACGCGGCTCCTTGACGACATCCTCCGGCGTGCCCTTGGCGATGACTTCGCCGCCGCTGTCGCCACCTTCGGGACCGAAGTCGATGACCCAATCGGCCGTCTTGATCACCTCGAGATTGTGCTCGATGACCACGACCGAATTGCCCTGGTTGACGAGTTCATGCAGAACTTCAAGAAGCTTTGCCACATCGTGGAAATGCAAGCCGGTTGTCGGTTCGTCGAGAATATAGAGCGTGCGTCCGGTGGAGCGCTTCGACAGTTCCTTGGCGAGCTTGACGCGCTGGGCTTCGCCGCCCGAGAGCGTGTTTGCCTGCTGACCGACCTTGATATAGCCAAGCCCCACCTGGTTCAGCGTCACCAGCTTGTCGCGCACTGCGGGAACGGCAGCAAAGAACTCCACGCCTTCCTCGACGGTCATGTCGAGCACATCGGCGATCGACTTGCCCTTGAAATGCACGTCCAGCGTTTCGCGGTTGTAGCGCTTGCCGTGGCAGACGTCGCAGGTGACGTAGACATCCGGCAGGAAGTGCATCTCGATCTTGATGACGCCGTCGCCCTGGCAGGCTTCGCAGCGCCCACCCTTGACGTTGAACGAGAAGCGACCGGGCTGGTAACCGCGGGCCTTGGCTTCCGGCAAACCGGCAAACCAGTCGCGGATCGGGGTGAAGGCACCGGTGTAGGTCGCCGGGTTTGAGCGCGGCGTGCGGCCAATCGGCGACTGGTCGATGTCGATCACCTTGTCGATGTGCTCGAAGCCGTCGATGCGATCGTGTTCGGCCGGGTTTTCGCGCGCGCCCATGATACGGCGGGCGGCGGCCTTGTAGAGCGTCTCGATCAGGAAGGTGGACTTGCCGCCACCGGACACGCCCGTAACCGCGGTGAAAATGCCGAGCGGAATGGACGCCGTGACGTTCTTCAGGTTGTTGGCGCGTGCACCGACGACGGTGATTTCCTTTTTCTTTTTCGCCTTGCGGCGTTCGCTCGGGACGGCAACCGACAGTTCACCGGAGAGATACTTGCCGGTCAGCGACTTCGGATTGGACATCACGTCGGCAGGCGAACCCTGGGCGATGACCTCGCCGCCATGGATGCCGGCGGCCGGGCCGATGTCGACGACATAGTCGGCCGTCAGGATAGCGTCCTCGTCATGCTCGACGACGATGACCGTGTTGCCGATGTCGCGCAAATGGCGCAGCGTCTCGAGCAGGCGGGCGTTGTCGCGCTGGTGCAGGCCGATCGACGGTTCGTCGAGCACGTAGAGCACGCCCGTCAGACCAGAGCCGATCTGCGATGCCAAGCGAATACGCTGGCTTTCACCACCCGACAGCGTGCCGGAGTTGCGCGACAGGCTGAGATATTCGAGACCGACATCGTTGAGGAACCGCAGGCGGTCGCGGATCTCCTTGAGGATGCGAACGGCGATCTCGTTCTGCTTGGTGTTGAGATGTCCCGGCAATGCCTCGAACCAGTCCCGTGCGATGCGGATCGACATCTCGGTGACCTGGCCGATATGCAGCGTGTCGATCTTGACGGCGAGCGCCTCCGGCTTCAGGCGGAAGCCAGCGCAGGCCGGGCAGGGGGCAGCCGACATATAGCGCTCGATCTCCTCGCGCGCCCAGGCGCTGTCGGTTTCCTTCCAGCGGCGCTCGAGGTTGGGCACGATGCCTTCGAAATTCTTGGTGGTGTTGTAGGAGCGAGCGCCGTCTTCATAATGAAAGACGATCTTCTCTTCGGTGCCGTGCAGGATGGCTTTCTGCGCGTCGACGGACAGTTCGCTCCAGCGATTGCCGAGCTTGAATCCGAAAACCTTGCCGAGCGCTTCCAGCGTCTGGTTGTAATAGGGCGACGACGATTTGGCCCAAGGCGCGATCGCGCCATCACGCAGCGTCCTGTTATGCTCTGGTACGATCAGCGCCTCGTCGATCTTCTGCTGGCTGCCGAGGCCATCGCAGGTCGGGCAGGCACCGAAGGGATTGTTGAATGAGAACAGGCGCGGCTCGATCTCGGAAATCGTAAAGCCGGAGACCGGGCAGGCGAACTTTTCCGAAAACAGCACGCGCTCATGGGTTTCGTTGAGCGACTTGTTGGCCGAGCCACCGGCCGCGGTTTCTTCCGGCGGCAGCGGCTTGTCGGCGAATTCGGCAACGGCGAGACCGTCGGCCAGCGTCAGGCATGTTTCCAAGCTGTCAGCAAGCCGCGAGGCGAGATCGGGCCGCACGACGACACGGTCGACGACGACGTCGATGTCATGCTTGTACTTCTTGTCGAGGGCAGGAACCTCGGCGATCTCGTAGAAGGTGCCGTCGACCTTAACGCGCTGAAAGCCCTTCTTCATCAGTTCGGCGAGTTCCTTCTTGTACTCGCCCTTACGGCCGCGCACGAGCGGCGCAAGAATATAAAGACGCGTGCCTTCGCCGAAGGCGAGCACACGGTCGACCATCTGGCTGACTGTCTGGCTTTCGATCGGCAGGCCGGTCGCCGGCGAATAGGGCACACCGACGCGCGCAAACAGCAGGCGCATGTAGTCGTAGATCTCGGTCACGGTGCCGACCGTCGAGCGCGGGTTGCGCGAGGTCGTCTTCTGCTCGATCGAGATTGCCGGCGACAGGCCGTCGATCTGGTCGACATCCGGCTTCTGCATCATCTCGAGGAACTGGCGCGCATAGGCAGACAGGCTCTCAACGTAGCGACGCTGGCCTTCGGCATAGATCGTATCGAAGGCGAGCGACGACTTGCCGGAGCCGGAAAGCCCTGTCATCACGATCAGCTTGTTGCGCGGCAGATCGAGATCGATGCCCTTGAGATTGTGCTCGCGCGCGCCACGAATGGAGATGGTCTTGAGTTCGCTCATCGGAAGCCAGCTTTTGCATGTCGGTTGAAAGCCCCCTATGTAATGACGCTAACGCCCATGTCGAGGCGCAATCGGCAAAACTGGTGGCCATTTCGATTCGGTTGACAGGATCATAGGGAAATATTAGAACAAAGAAAGAACAAACAACACGCAAATCGACTAAATCTGTTGTGGATTATGTATGATGCGGGGCGTATCCGCGGCAGCGGACCGCTAAGATACGCGTTCTTGAAATTCGAAAGCCGTGCCGGCGGCGCGGCAAAACCACGGGAAAAGCAATATGGCTGGTAGCGTCAACAAGGTGATCTTGGTCGGAAACGTCGGGGCGGACCCGGAAATCCGGCGCACGCAGGACGGCCGGCCGATCGCCAACCTGCGCATTGCCACATCGGAAACCTGGCGTGACCGCAACAGCGGCGAGCGCAAGGAAAAGACCGAATGGCACACCGTCGTCGTCTTCAACGAAGGCCTGTGCAAGGTCGTCGAGCAATACGTCAAGAAGGGCGCGAAGCTCTATATCGAAGGCGCGCTGCAGACCCGCAAATGGCAGGACCAGACGGGCAATGATCGTTACTCGACCGAAATCGTGCTGCAGGGCTTCAACTCGACGCTGACCATGCTTGATGGTCGCGGCGAGGGCGGCGGCTCCGGCGCCGGCCGTGGCGGCTCCAGCGATTTCGGTGGCGGCGCTGGCGGCGGCTACGACGACTACGATCAGCAGCCGCGCCAGTCCTCCGGCGGCGGTCGCTCCGGCGGCGGCCAGGGTGGTCAGGGCAGCCAGAGTGGCGGCAACTTCTCGCGCGATCTCGACGACGACATCCCGTTCTGAGCCACGCGAACACGGCGATTTTCAGTTGCGGACGCCCTTTGGTGAGCAGACTGGAACGGCACGGGCCTTTAATGGCAATATCGTGACATTGAAAAAGGGCCGGGAAACCGGCCCTTTTTGCGTTCGAATGAACGTTTCTGTCGGTTGGAGCATTTCCAGGAAAAGTGCGAAGCGGTTTTCCGTCCGGAAGTGCGTATGACCAGGAGACGGGACGCTTCCGCAACTCTATCCAAAGCGGAAGCGCTCAAACGTCCCGATGGCCCCTCAGACCGCCATTGCCGATTTCACGCCGTCGACGACGAACTGGACTGCAAGTGCCGCCAGGATGACCCCAAGCAGGCGCGTGAGGATTGCCCGGCCGGTGACGCCGAGAAAACGGTCGATGCGTTCGGCGATGACAAGCGCCAGGAAAAGACTGACCATCGACAGCGCGATGACGATCAACAGCTGCGTGCGCTCGACCGCCGTCGGGAACGAGCCGGCAAGCAGGATCGTCGCGGAGATCGCGCCCGGCCCGGCAATCAGCGGCAGGGCAAGCGGGAACACCGCGATATTGTGGATGTGGTCCTTGGTGGTGGCGTTTTCGCCGGTCTTTTCCTTTCGCTCCTGACGCTTCTCGAAGATCATCTCGAAGGAAATCCAGAACAGCAGCAGACCGCCGGCGATGCGGAAGGCACCGATGGATATGCCGAGCAGGCCGAGAATGCCGTTACCGAAGACGGCGAAGGCGGCAAGGATGAAGAAGGCGATCAGCGAGCCGCGTGTGGCGACCTGAAAGCGTTCCTGCCGGCTGAGGCCGACGGTGAGGCTCAGGAAGATCGGGGCGAGCCCCGGCGGATCGAGCGTGACGAGCAGGGTGGTGAGTGCGTTGACCAGGAGGTCGACATTGAACATCCGTTTCCCCTTCCGGATTGTCGCGTGCGTGCGCGCGCGCCCCGAGTTTTCCCGGTGGCAGATCGGCATTGTTAGGCAAGCGGAGGGGGCTTGGGAAGGGGTCGGTGGCCAAAGCTTGAGCAATAGCTTAATGAGGATGTGACGGAACCTTCTCACAGCCGTTCAGGCCGGGCAGCCGACTTTGTCGCCAGCACTTCCGATTTCCGCTGCAATGCCCTAGAAAAGCCTGTTCCGACGGCAAAAGACTGTTCACAACCACGGGCCAAAATTGGCGCTTCCAGGCGCATTCGGCTATAAATATCCGACTGATTCTGAACAAAGATCGTGATCACAATTGACTGAGCAAAGCACTCCCGGCGGCGGAAAGACTCCGCCAGGCATCGAGCCGATTTCCATCATCGAGGAAATGCAGCGGTCCTATCTCGATTACGCCATGAGCGTCATCGTCAGCCGCGCGCTTCCAGACGTGCGTGACGGCCTGAAACCCGTTCATCGCCGCATCCTCTACGGGATGAGCGAACTCGGCATCGACTGGAACAAGAAGTACGTCAAATGCGCCCGTGTCACCGGGGACGTGATGGGCAAATACCACCCGCACGGCAATTCGGCGATCTACGATGCGCTGGCACGTATGGCCCAGGATTGGTCGCTGCGGCTGCCGCTGATCGACGGCCAGGGCAACTTCGGCTCGGTCGACGGCGACCCGCCGGCGGCAGAACGCTACACCGAGTGCCGCCTGCAGAAGGCAGCGCACTCGCTGCTCGACGACCTCGACAAGGAAACGGTCGATTTCCGCGACAACTACGACGGCACGATGAGCGAGCCGGTGGTGGTGCCCGCGAAGTTCCCGAACCTGCTCGTCAACGGCGCCGGCGGCATCGCGGTCGGCATGGCGACCAACATTCCGCCGCACAACCTCGTCGAAGTCATCAACGGCTGTATGGCGCTGATCGACAACCCGGCGATCGAATTGCCGGAGCTGATGGAAATCATCCCGGGGCCGGACTTCCCGACCGGTGCGCTCATCCTCGGCCGCTCGGGTATCCGCTCGGCCTACGAGACCGGCCGCGGTTCGGTCATCATGCGCGGTCGTGCCCATATCGAACCGATGCGCGGTGACCGCGAGCAGATCATCATCACCGAGATTCCCTTCCAGGTGAACAAGGCGACGATGATCGAGAAGATGGCCGAACTGGTGCGCGATAAGCGCATCGAAGGCATCTCGGATCTGCGCGACGAATCGGACCGTCAGGGCTACCGCGTCGTCGTCGAACTCAAGCGCGACGCCAATGCCGACGTCATCCTGAACCAGCTTTACCGTTACACGCCGCTGCAGTCGTCTTTCGGCTGCAACATGGTGGCGCTCAACGGCGGCAAGCCGGAGCAGATGACGCTGCTCGACATGCTGCGCGCCTTCGTCTCGTTCCGCGAGGAAGTCGTTAGCCGGAGAACGAAGTACCTGCTGCGCAAGGCGCGCGACCGTGCGCATGTCCTGGTCGGTCTCGCCATCGCGGTTGCCAACATCGACGAAGTGATCAAGCTGATCCGGCATGCGCCCGATCCGCAGACCGCGCGCGAACAGTTGATGGAGCGCCGTTGGCCGGCGCATGACGTCGACAGCCTCATCCGGCTGATCGACGACCCGCGTCACCGGATCAACGAAGACAATACCTACAACCTGTCGGAAGAGCAGGCGCGCGCCATTCTCGACCTGCGCCTGCAGCGCCTGACTGCGCTTGGTCGTGACGAAATCGGCGACGAACTCAACAAGATCGGCGAGGAAATCAAGGATTACCTCGATATCCTGTCGTCGCGTCTCCGCATCATGACCATCGTCAAGGACGAACTCACCGCCGTTCGCGAGGAGTTCGGCACGCCGCGTCGCAGCGAGATCGCCGAAGGCGGTCCCGACATGGACGACGAGGACCTGATCGCCCGCGAAGACATGGTCGTGACCGTCTCGCATCTCGGCTACATCAAGCGCGTGCCGCTGACCACCTATCGCGCGCAGCGCCGCGGCGGCAAGGGCCGCTCCGGCATGGCAACCAGGGACGAGGATTTCGTTACCCGGCTATTTGTTGCCAACACTCATACGCCGGTTCTGTTCTTCTCCTCCCGTGGCATCGTCTACAAGGAGAAGGTCTGGCGCCTGCCTATCGGCACGCCGCAATCGCGCGGCAAGGCACTGATCAACATGCTGCCGCTTGAACCCGGCGAACGCATCACGACGATCATGCCGCTGCCCGAGGACGAAACGACGTGGGAAAACCTCGACGTCATGTTCTCGACGACGCGCGGCACGGTGCGCCGTAACAAACTGTCCGACTTCGTCCAGGTCAACCGCAACGGCAAGATCGCGATGAAACTGGAGGAGGATGGCGACGAGATCCTCTCGGTCGACACCTGCACCGAGCATGACGACGTCATGCTGACGACGGCGCTCGGCCAGTGCATTCGCTTCCCGGTCGACGACGTGCGCGTTTTTGCCGGCCGCAACTCGATCGGCGTCCGCGGCATCAACCTTGGTGACGGCGACCGCATCATCTCGATGGCGATCCTCGGCCATGTGGATGCTGAGCCATGGGAACGGGCGGCCTACCTGAAGCGCGCAGCCGCCGAGCGGCGCACGAACGGCGAGGAAGAAGAAATCGCTCTGGTCGGCGAGGAAGTCACCGAAGGTGGCGAACTCACCAACGAGCGCTACGAAGAGCTGAAGGCGCGCGAACAGTTCGTTCTGACGGTTTCGGAGAAGGGCTTTGGCAAACGTTCGTCGTCCTACGATTTCCGCACCTCGGGTCGTGGCGGCAAGGGCATCCGCGCCACCGACACCTCGAAGACGACGGAGATCGGCGTACTCGTCGCGGCCTTCCCAATCGAAGACAACGATCAGATCATGCTCGTTTCCGATGGCGGCCAGTTGATCCGCGTGCCGATCAATGGCGTCCGGCTTGCCAGCCGCGCCACCAAGGGCGTGACGATCTTCTCGACGGCCAAGGACGAAAAGGTCGTCTCGGTCGAGCGCATCAGCGAACCGGAAGGTGACGAAGAAGGCGAGGACCTGGTGGCAGCCGAAAACGGCGCACCGGAAACGCCGGAAGCCGAAGCCTGATAGGCGGCTCCAACCGACTGAAAAGCCCGCCGATCGGCGGGCTTTTTTATTGGGCAGCCATGATTTCCGGCGGGCGAATGTAGGTTCTCAGGCCCTTGGCCAGCGCATCGAAGACCACCCGGCAACGCGGCGCCGCCTTCAGGTTTTCGTGCATGACGAGCCATGTCTCGAGCTTCATTACGAACCCGTCCGCCAGTACCGGGAGAATATCGGGGTCGCGGGCAGCAAGCGCATTCTGACAGATACCGATGCCGAAACCGGCGCGAATGGCGGCAAGCTGCGCGAGGTTGCTGTCTGCCTTCAGCGCAAAGCGCACGTCCGGCAGGCCGGGTGTGCGGGCGATGATTGCCCGGATCGCCGCCGTCTCGCGGTCATAGCCGATCAGGCTGTGGCGGCTCAGATCGGCAAGCGTGGCCGGGGTGCCGCGCCGGTCGAGGTATCGCCGGTGGGCGTGAAAACCGAGCGGCACCGCGCCGATATGAAGCGCCACCAGCGCATCCTGACTGGGCACCGCCATGCGCACGGCGATGTCCGCCTCCTGCCGCAGGATGTCCTCGATCGCATCGGAAGCCGACAGCTCGATGGTCAGATCCGGATATTGCACATGCAGCTCGGCAAGGATCGGCGGCAACACCTCGATACCGATCACTTCGCTGGCACTGATGCGCACCGTTCCGCTGACCGTATCCTGCTGGCCGGAGGCAGCGCGAAGCAGGGCCGCTGATGTTGCTGCGAGCGCTTCGGCATAGGGTTGAAGCGCGCGGGCGGCATCGGTCGGCAACAGTCCCTGCGGCGAGCGAGTGAAGAGCGGAAAGCCGAGCATCTCCTCCATTGCATCGACATGGCGCCCGACCGTCGGTTGCGTCAGGCCGAGCTCGCGCGCCGCCGCCGACAGCGAGCCTTCTTTCAGCACCTTCAGGAAAGTCCGGTAGTAGTCCCAGCTCGGCTCGATCTTGCTCATACATAAAAGTATAGCAATGAAACAGAAAACGACAATTCCGTTTATCCCGGAATTGCACGACATTTCCTCCATCAGAACCGATGGAGCAGACGCAATGACCGACAATCTGGAAAAGGCAAGAACAGTCCTGGTATTGGGCGCGACCGGCGGCATCGGTGGTGCCGTCGCCCGCGGCCTCAGCCAGCGGGGATGGAAAGTGCGCGCACTCAATCGCAATATCGCCAAGGCCGCGCAGAAGGCGCCCGCGTACGAATGGGTGGAGGGCGATGCGATGAAGCGGCTGGACGTTCGCGCCGCCGCAGAAGGCGTCGAACTGATCGTTCATGCCGTCAATCCGCCCGGTTACCGCAACTGGGGCAAGCTGGTACTGCCGATGCTCGACAACACCATTGCCGCCGCGAAAGCGGAAGGCGCGCGCATTTTGCTGCCGGGCACGATCTACAATTTCGGTCAGGATGCCTTCCCGCTTCTGACCGAAGACAGCCCGCAGAACCCGCATACGGACAAGGGCATGATCCGCAAGGAGATGGAACTTCGATTGAAAGCTGCGTCAGACGCCGGTGTCGGCGTGATCATCCTGCGGGCTGGAGATTTCTTCGGCCCCGATGCCGCCAACAACTGGTTTTCGCAAGGGCTGGTCAAGCCGGGCAAGCCGCTGACCGCGATCAGCTATCCCGGAAAGAAGGGCGTCGCCCACCAATGGGCCTATCTGCCCGATGTGGCCGAGACGATGATCCGTCTGGTCGAGCGTGCCGAGGATCTGCCGGCCTTTGCCGTCTACCATATGGGCGGTTTCGTCGATGATGACGGCACGAAGATGATCGCCGCCATCCGGCGCGCAGCGGGACAGCAAAGGCTTCCGGCACGTGCCTTTCCATGGTGGCTGGTGACGCTGGCTTCCCCCTTCGTCCCGCTCTTTCGGGAGTTGCGCAAGATGCGCTACCTCTGGCGCCAACCGCTACGGATGCCGAACAATCGATTGCTGGACTTGCTCGGCGAGGAGCCGCGTACACCGATCGATGAAGCGGTGGCCAAAACCCTCAAGGCGCTCGGCTGCTTGCCGCAGAGTGCCGGACAAATCGGCGCCGGCGAGGGACTCACCCCAGCCAAAATGGCGATCAGTTCCTGAAGACCAAGCAAGCGCCACCATTTTTCCGAATGGTGGCGCAAAGCGCATTGGCTTCCACCTGGCTATCGCGGCCGATTCGGGCGGCATAACGAATGCGGCGGCCGAAGCTGGCATTGCGTTCGCGCAGGAGCAGGGCCTTCTCGCTACGGATCGGGGCCGGCAGACGTTTGACAGCGTTGACGAAGAGCCGCTGCGCCACCGATTTCTGAAAATGCGCCGCAAGCTGTACGCCCCAGGGCGCCCACTCCGCCTCATCGATCACGTCGATCTCGCGCAGTTGGCGGGTGCTGGCCAGCGCCACGCAGCCGTCGAGAAAATTCTTGCTCTTGTCGAGCGTCAGATCGAGTGTCTTTGGCGGATTGTCCCGCCAGTCCTCGACGCTGTAGGCGGTGATCGCCAGCACATAGCTGCGTGTCTCCGTCGGCAGCCAGTCCACTTCGAGGAAACGCTCCAGCCCATTTTCACCGGCATTGTAGGCGGCGGCGGCAAAACCGAGATTGCCGTAGCGCGACTTCAGCTCACCAAGATATTCGGCTGATTTTCCCAGAGCGGCAACGACATCGAAACTGTTGGAAAGGCCACGCATTTTCGCCGTTCCCGGCATGAACTGCGCGATGCCTTCCGCCCCTTTCGGGCTGACCGCATTCGGCCGAAACAGGCTTTCGCGCCAGATAAGGCGCGCAAAGAAGGCTGAAGGCAAGTCATTGGCGGCGGCATAATGATCGATGACGCCGCAAACATCGCGCTCGAAGCTTTCCTTGCTGATGCACAGCGATTTAACCGGGTCCGTCACCGACCGGCCGACATAGATGCACTTGGCGCGCACCGGCAGCTCGTCGATGCGAGCCTGAGCGATATCCGGCGACCCCATGCTCACGGCCATCAAAAGCGCCAGCAGCCCTCTGGCGGCAAACGCAAGACCTTTTGAGCTGCCGTTCCCCATGCCGTACCGCCCGCAATGCCTCATCGAAACAGACCGGCTTTATACATAGCATCTCGCGAGGTCAGGAAAAACAGGTCCTTCAGGCGGGTGAGCCGGTGGAGAGCACCAGTTGCATGAAGGTCAAGTCGAGCCAACGGCCGAACTTCGTTCCAACTTCGCGCATTCGACCGGTCTCTGTGAAACCCAGCCGTTGGTGAAGCCGGATCGAGGCGGCATTCTCCGACTCGATCCCCGCCACCATCACATGCTTGTTGAGACGTTCGGCCTCGGCGATCAAGGCAACCATCAGCTCGCGGCCGATGCCGCCGCCACGGCTTTTGCGGTGGACATACACGGAATGCTCGACCGTGTGCCGGTAACCGTCAAACGCACGCCAGTCGCCGAAGGAGGCATAGCCGACGATATCGCCGCTGTCTGCCACCGCGACCAGGACCGGGTATCCGGCATCGCTTCGCGCCCTGAGCCAGGCAGCTCGATTGGCGACATCGACGATCGTGTCGTTCCAGATGGCGGTCGTATTGGCCACCGCGTCGTTGTAGATGTCGCAGATGACCGGCAGGTCATCTTTCGTTGCTTGCCTGGTCAGCATGTTGCCCCGCATGTTCGTACACTATATGACTACGTCATGGATACTAAAGTGTACAGCCTTGATCAACGCATCAGTGATCGCATTCGTCTCGAGCGGGAAATCCGCGGCTGGTCACTGAGCGAGCTTGCGGAACGCTCCGGCGTCTCCCGCACGATGATCCACAAGATCGAGCGCGCAGATAGCAGTCCGACGGCAACATTGCTTGCGCGGCTTTCCGGTGCCTTCGGCCTGACCATGTCGACGCTGATCGCCCGCGCGGAAATTCAGGAGGGTCGCCTGTCGCGGCGCGAGCACCAGCCGGTCTGGCGCGATCCGCAAAGCGGATATCTCAGGCGGCATGTCTCACCGAACTCCGAGCTGCCGCTGGAACTGATCGAGGTCGAACTGCCAGCGGGTGCGGACGTGCCTATGCCGGCGGCCGCCTATGCAATGTTTCGCCAGTTGATCTGGGTGAAGCAGGGCGCCTTGACCTTCACGGAAGGCGAGGAGACGCATGCGCTGGCAGCAGGCGATTGCCTTGAGCTCGGACCACCCACGGACTGCATCTTCCGCAATGGCAACGATACGTTATGTGTCTATGCGGTGATCCTCTTAAGCAGCCGCTGACGCTACCTGTCGATTTCGGCTGCAGCGATCCGCGCGACCAGCATTTCGCCCTCGACATCGAAGTCGTCATCATCCTCCAGAAACCATGCGGCAGAGAGACCCGCATAGGCCAGAATCCAGGAAACGATACGGCGCGGCGCCAGTCGAGTCGCCTCTGCGACAATAGCGAGATGGCGTTGCAGGCGACCGGGCTCGCTCACCACAGCCAGTTCCGGATTGCAGAAGAGATTGGCATAGTCGTAACCCGGATCGCCATAGACCGGCTTCGGGTCGATCGCCAACCAGCCACGGGCACTGAAGTCGAGAATGTTGCCGTGGTGAACATCGCCATGCAGCACGACCGGCGGATGCGGATCGGAAAACAAGGCCTCGGCCGCCGCAAGCGAACGCGCCAGCACGCCGCCATGGGTTCGTGCTGCCGGCGCCAGTGCCGCAAACCATCTCTCAAGCGGGACGAGATCGGGAATGGCCGCATCGCGGGGCGCATGGAGCGCCGCCACCGTCCCGCAGATGATCCGTGTCGCCACCTCGTCGCTTCCCGTCATCGCCATATGAAACAGCGATCGCCGGCTGTCGGTACGCTCCATCACAAGCGCATCCTCGTCGTCGGCATAGACTTCGGCAGCACCCTGGCCGGCCCACCAGAGCATCGGCAACCGGCCGAGCTTCTCTTCCACCTCGTGAGCGACCTTCAGCATTGCCGGCAGGCCGCGCCAGCGCACCGGCAGCAGTTGGCTCGATCGCGTTGAGACCCGGTCACCGTCCGGCTGCAGCGACCATTTTTCGAGGTAGGGAGCAAACATACAAGGAGGGATGGTCCGTTGACGATCAAGCCCCGCCGACCGGCGGGGCTTGAGGGATGTGGTGGTATCAGGCGACCTGTTCAAGAGACGGGTAGTCGGTATAGCCCTTTGCGCCGCCGCCATAGAACGTCGCTTGATCCGGCGCATTCAACGGAGCGTTCTCCTGCAGGCGCTCGACAAGGTCAGGATTGGCAATGAACGGCTTACCGAAGGCGACCAGATCGGCCTCGCGACTTTCAACTGTCTTTGCCGCCAGATCGCGATCATATCCGTTGTTGGTCATCCAGGCAGCCTTGCCGCCGGCAGCGGCATAGACGGCGCGTAGAGCGTGGTAGTCGAACGGACGCTCGCCCTGTTGGTGATCGCGCGGACCGCCGGTCGCACCCTCGATGATGTGGAGATAGGCGAGGGGATAACGGGCCAGGTTCTTGACGACATAGCTGAACAGCGCCTGCGGCTCCGGATCGAAGGCGTCGTTGGCGGGCGTCACCGGCGAGAGACGGATGCCGACACGGCCGGCGCCGATCTCCGAGGTGATGGCATCAACTACCTGGAACAGGAAGCGGGCGCGGTTCTCGATCGAACCGCCATAGGCGTCGGTGCGCTGGTTCGAACCGGAGCGCAGGAACTGATCGATGAGATAGCCATTGGCGGCGTGGATCTCGACACCGTCGAAGCCGGCATCGATCGCGGCGCGGGCAGCCTTGCGATAGTCCTCAACGATCCCGTCGAGTTCGCTGATGTCGAGCGCACGCGGTTCGGAGGTTTCGGCAAACGAACCCGTGCCATCGGGATTGATCAGATAGGTCTTGGACTTTGCCCTTATCGCTGAAGGTGCAACCGGCTTGCCACCGTCCGGCTGCAGCGAATCATGTGAGATCCGGCCGACATGCCACATCTGTACGACAATCCGGCCACCCCTGGCATGCACGGCATCGGTGACCTTGCGCCAGCCCTCGAGGGCTTCGGATGTGTAGAGCCCGGGCACATCGGCATAACCCTGGCCCTGCTGGGTGATCGCAGTTGCCTCGGTGATCAGCAGGCCAGCCGATGCGCGCTGTTCGTAATAGGTGGCGTTGAGTGTGTTCGGCACGGCCTTCGGCGAACGATTGCGCGTCAACGGCGCCATGACGATGCGGTTCTTCAGGGTGATGTCACCAATGGTGATGGGATCGAATAGGGTAGCCATTGCAGGTCCTTTCGGTTTCAGTTTGGTCTTGGGGGGGGGTGTCAGAGACTGCCGATGTCCTTCAGGAACGCGGCAATCGTCTCTTCGTTGCGCCTGTAGAAAACCCATTGGCCGAGACGGCGGGTTGTCACCAGGCCAGCGCGCTGGAGAATGGCGAGATGGGAGGATACGGTCGATTGCGACAGGCCGCAGCGCTCGAACTGCCCCGCGCAAACGCCCATCTCAAACGGATGCTCCTGGGTCGGAAAGTGCACCTCGGGCTCCTTCAACCAAGCAAGGATGCTCACTCTTGCCGGGTGTGCCAGGGCCTTGAAGATTTCGTCTCGATCCATCGTCTATCGCCATATCGTGTTTTATCGATAGATGTATCGGCTACACTCGATATTCAAATCACAAGAGCGTGAGGAGGAAATGAGCAAAAAAAGAGGGCCGCAAGAAAACTTGGGCCCTTGTAGTTGTGAAGGTAATTAGAACCTCCAGAGGGGAACAGCTGCTGCGGTGGCGGGGAGGAGAAAGCCACCAAGAATGCATCAGCTACATTTTGATATGGGAAGCGAAGTACCAGCTTTCAATAGCCGGCTGTGAATTTCGTCACGGCTTGCCCGTGTCCACACAGTAGACAAAAAAAGAGGGCCACAAGATGACTTGGGCCCTTATAGTTGTGAAGGTAATTAAACCTCCAGAGGGGAACAGCTGCTGCGGTGGCACTGGGAGGAGAAGCCACCAAAGATGCATCAGCTGAGGGTGGTATGCTGCTTTTTTGGGCGAGCAGCAATCATTTAATATGCATGTCAGCCATGCCATGTGCGCATCACTGCTCATTTTTGCACCGCACAAACAAAATGCGGCGCACCAAATGCGCCGCACGATCTAAATACGATTATAAAACAACGAGCTAATCAGCCATCCGGCAAATGCTCACAAATCGAGCAATGGCGCCTTTGGCGTCAGAAGCTCCAGTTCCTGGCCTTGGCGACGATGTAATCGCGGAAGACCTTGAGCTTGGCAGCATTCTTCATCTCGTCGGGATAGCAGAAGTAGGTGTCGAACGACGGAATGTCGGCACTGATCGGAAGTTGTATCAGGCCTGGATCGCGGCCGACGATATAGTCAGGCAGCATCGCTATGCCGATGCCGAGCAGGCAGGCGCGCTTGATCGAGGTCTGGCTGTTGATCTGCAGATGCGAGGTCCGCGGGTTGTCGGAATCGCGGCCGGCGATTTCGAGCCAGTTGACGTCGAGCAGGTAGTTTGGCGCAGGTTCGCCGAAGGTAATGATGCGGTGGTTGTCGAGATCGTCGAGCGACTGCGGTTCGCCGTGCTTGTTGATGTAGGAGGGCGCCGCATAGACGTGCATATGCACGGTGAAGAGCTTGCGCTGGATCAGGTCGGATTGCTGCGGCTGGCGCAGGCGAATGGCGCAGTCGGCATGGCGCATGTTCACGTCGAGCTCCTCGTTATCGAGGATCAACTGTACCTGGACATCAGGGTGCAGCGACATGAACTCCTGGATCTTGTCGGTCAGCCAGCCCTGGCCAAGGCCTACGGTCGTCGTGATGCGCAGCTTGCCGCTCGGCTTGTCGGTCGTCTCGCTCAGCTGAACCTTGACGCTTTCGAGCTTCATCAGCACTTCGTGCGCAGTCCGGTAGAGGATCTCGCCCTGCTCGGTCAGGATCAGGCCGCGCGCGTGGCGGTGGAACAGCTTGATGCCGACATCCTGCTCAAGCGAGCTCACCTGACGGCTGATCGCCGACTGAGAGAGATGGAGCTTGTCTGCCGCATGCGTGAACGACCCAGCCTCGGCCGCCGCGTGAAAAATGCGCAGTTTGTCCCAATCCAGCGACATGAAGTCCCCCATATGAAACCACCCCGGGGGACGGGATCATGTCCTCCGCGTGCGGCTGATGCATCTGTTCCCATACGGGAAGGCTCCTTGCCTGGAGCTTCCCGATTCGCAGCTTCTATTCGGCTGCAATTGCGACGGGCATATGACCCGCCAGGTATTTCTCGGCCTCGAGCGCCGCCATGCATCCCATGCCTGCAGCCGTCACGGCCTGGCGGTAGATGTCGTCGGTGACGTCACCTGCGGCAAAAACGCCGGGTATATCGGTCGCCGTCGAATCAGCGGCCGTCCAGAGATAGCCATTGGACTTCTGCCGGAGCTTGCCCTTGAACAGTTCGACAGCCGGCGCATGACCGATTGCGACGAAGACGCCGTCGATCACCATGTCGCTCGTTTCGCCCGTCTTGGTGTTGCGCAGCTTCACGCCATTGACCGATGCAGGCATCGGCGGCTTGGGGGCGGCACCAAGATATTCGACGACCTCGTGGTCCCAGATGATCTTGACGTTGGGCTTGGCGAACAGGCGCTCCTGCAGGATCTTTTCGGCGCGGAACGAATCGCGGCGATGAACGACGGTGACGGTCTTTGCGAGATTGGAGAGGTAAAGAGCCTCTTCAACGGCCGAATTGCCGCCGCCGACGACGATGACGTCCTTGTTGCGATAGAAGAACCCGTCGCAGGTGGCGCAGGCCGAAACGCCGAAGCCCATGAAAGTCGGCTCGGTTTCGATGCCGAGCCACTTTGCCTTGGCGCCGGTGGCAATGATCAAGGCGTCAGCCGTCCAATCGTTGCCGCTGTCGGTCTTGACGCGGAAGGGGCGAACGGAAAGGTCAACATCCGTGACCAGATCATTGACGATCTCGGCGCCAACATGCGTCGCCTGCTTCAGCATCTGCTCCATCATCCACGGACCCTGAACCGGATCGGCATAGCCCGGATAGTTCTCCACATCGGTGGTGATCATCAACTGGCCGCCTTGTTCCATGCCGGCGATCAGGACCGGTTCCAGCATCGCGCGCGCCGTGTAGATGGCGGCGGTATAACCGGCCGGGCCGGAGCCGATGATCAGCGCTTTTACGTGGCGGGCAGTCATGGTCTTGTCCTTCGCTCACCGAATGGCCGAAGGGCCCTGTCCGGTTCCGTTACATCACAGGCAAATATTGCCATACTTTAGGTATTCCCCCCCGGGACTTTCAAGGGCGGTCGCGGTGATACACACAAGTGCTTGAGCCCAAGGCGCCGATTTGACACCAGATCAGGCATTTTTGCACCGCTTGCGTCCCCCTTCTTCACGTCACAAGCCCGTGATGACATCGCATGAGAACCGGATCCAGCGAACGGAACATGAGATACAGGGATCGAGGGCAACACGACATTGCCCCCTTACACGCCTGACGGAAGACCTAGGACGGGCGCGAAGGCGTGGATCGCCACAGGTTTTTCGACGAACGCCCCCAAAAGAATCGATGTCAACCGGGCGCGACCGCCTCTGAACGCCGGTTTTCCCGCGAATAGTCGGCGCAGATGCTTGTTGTCGGATCGGTTTGGCGATATTTCACGCGGATTCACTTTGCTGGAGAGGCATATGGGGTTGAATGCAAGCCGCGTTTGGCTCGACCGCGAACTCGCCGCGTTCGGCAATTCACGACCGGAGAGTAGCCTCGCCTTCAGTGCGGGAACCGGATCGCAAACATACGCCTCCACGCCTCCAAGATCGCCCGCCGATAACACAAGGCTCACGCGCTACGAGCGAGAACTGCACACGCAGGGTCCGTCACTACGTGCAGGTCGAACGGACGGTCGACTGTCGATCAATTCTCTATGGCCAACCTGATAAAATCGGCTCGGTGACGACAACCTACCGGGCAATCCAAGCAAAGATACTCCTCTTCGGCTTTGCCCCATGCATCAAAGTCGCTTTGTGAAAAGGACGAACCTTCATGACGAAACAAGTCGAGCTCGACGCAATCGATCTCAAGATCCTTCGCGAGCTCCAGCGTGACGGCAGGATGACCAATGTGGATCTCGCCCAGCGTGTTGGCATTTCGGCGCCCCCCTGTCTGCGACGGGTGCGCAAACTCGAGGAAACCGGCGTTATCAAGGGCTACCACGCGCTGCTGAACGCACCGGCGCTCGGCTTCGATCTGGTGGGTTTCTGCATGGTGGGTCTCAAGCGGCAGTCGGAGGCGGATCTCAAGGCATTCGCCGCGGCAACCGCGGAATGGCAGATCGTGCGCCAGGCATGGACAGTCTCGGGCGAAAGCGACTTTCTGCTTCATTGCGTCGCCGAGAACCTGACCGCGTTCCAGGATTTCGTCATCGAGGTTTTGACCGCCAACGAGCGCGTCGATACGGTTCGCACGATGTTGACCATTCGTCAGGTCAAGGATATCGGGCTGGTCCAGATCTAGGAACCGGAACACTTGCGGATCCGCAACGGCAGCGAGGCTCCCTTGGAGAACGCAGACACGACCGAAGTTGAGTGGCGTCATCCATGAGCAAACTTCCGCTTTCCGCCTTCATCATTTGCCAGAATGAAGAGGCCTACCTCGGCAACTGCATCGAGAGCCTCGAGCAGTGCGCCGAGATCGTCATCGTCGATTCGGGATCGACGGATGGCACTGCCGCGCTCGTGCAATCCTTCATCGATAATGGATGGCCGATCCGCTTCATGCACGAGCCCTGGCGGGGCTATGCGGGCCAGAAACAGTTCGCGCTGGACCAGTGCACGCAACCCTGGTGCTTCAACATCGACTCCGACGAACGCCTTGATGAACCGCTGAAGGCGCTTCTGCCGTCGCTGCTTGACGGGCCGGCCGAGACGGTCGGCTGGCGCGTGGCGCGCCGCCCCTATTTGATCGGTTACGGTTATACGCCGGTGCGCGTGCATGAGAGGCGAAATCTGCGCCTGATCCGCAAGGGCAGGGGACGCTACGACCTCAGTCAGAAAGTGCACGAGGGTATCGTACCCGATGGTCATGTTGGCGCCGCCAGCAAAGGCAGCCTGCTTCATTATCGTCCGCTTGTTATCGACGAACAGATCCTGAAGGAAAACAAGTACTCCACGCTGAAGGCGGATCAGCAGGCAGCGGCCGGAAAACCACCGCGGCCATACAAGATGCTGTTCAGCCCACCGCTTTACTTTTATCGTCTCTATTTCCGAAACGGGCTTTGGCGCTGTGGCTTTCCGGGCTTCATCGAAGCCATGACGGGCGCCGTATACGCATTCTTGACCGCCGCAAAAATCTATCAGAGGCACGCACTCAGTAAGCGTCCCAACAACGATGATGCCGCTCTGCATTGAAAGCATCCAGGTGATTTTATGAAAGTGATGCATATCCATTTTGGCAAGGACGGTGGAGCGGAACGGTTCTTCGTCAATCTCGTCAACGCATTGCATGATCGTGGTGTCGAGCAGCGCATGCTGATCAGGCCCGACAGAAGCTGGCGTCAAGAGCTGGAGCATTGCGGCAAGATCTACGAAGGCGTCTTTCGCCGAATTTCGCTCTCGCGCTTTGTCCTTCAGGCACGCATGCAGCGGATATTGCGGGAGTTCCAACCCGACGTGATCATGGCCTGGCAGCTTCGCGCAAGCCGTTTCATGCCTGTCTACAACAAGGCCTTCCGCATTTCCCGACTTGGCGATTATCCGGAGCACCTCGGTTACTACACGAATGTCGAGACGCTCGTCTGCATAACACCCGATATCGCCGATCGCGTCAGAAAGCTCGGCTGGAAGCGTGGGGTCGAAGTGATCGCCAACTTCACACGGGCAACGCCGGCGGCCGCGATAGAGCGCCGAGACCTCGAAACGCCGGAGGATGCCTTTGTCGTCGTCGGCATGGGGCGGTTCGTGCCGCGAAAGGGCTTCGATCATCTGCTGCGCGCCGTCGCCAAGGTCAATGGCGCCTATCTTTGGCTGCTGGGCGATGGTCCCGAACGCGCCAACCTCGAACGGCTTGCAGAAGAACTCGGCATAAGGGACCGTGTGCGCTTTCCTGGCTGGAAGACGAACGCCTATGGCTACCTGTCGGCGGGCGATGCCTTCGCGATCACATCATTGCATGAGCCTTTGGGCAACGTCTGCTTTGAGGGGTGGGGTGCGGGAGTAGCCACTATTGCGTCTCGCGCCGAGGGGCCGTCCTGGGTCATGACGGATGGCCAGGACGCACTGATGGTTGATTGTGCCGATGCGGAGGGTCTGGCAATCGCTATCGAACGGCTGCGCGACGACCCGGCGCTTCGCACGCGCCTCTGCGAAGGTGGGCGCGATACGCTTGCCAAGCGTTTTTCGGAGCAGGTGATCTCAGAGACCTACCTCGAGCTGTTTGCCCGGGGTTCGAAGCAAACATGAAACTCGTCCATTTTCACTTCGGCAAGGATGGTGGCGCCGAGCGTTTCTTCGTCCATCTCGTCAATGCCTTTGCCGAGCGCGGCGTTGAACAGAAGGCGATCATTCGACCGGATCGGATCTGGCGCAAGGACATCAGCCCTTCCGTCGGAATCAAAGAGAGCCATTTCCGGAACCTGTCGGTCGACCGCATCCTTCTTCCATGGAAGACAGCACGGCTCGCCAAGACGTGGAAGCCGGATGCTCTTATGGCATGGGCGCCCCGTGCCAGCGAATTGATGCCGAACTACAAGGGTTGCATCAAGATCTCGCGGCTCGGCGACTACCCGCCGCGGCTCGACTACTTCCGCAACACCGACTGCCTCGTCTGCAACACTCCTGGCATCGCCGCGCATGTGCGCGAAATCGGTTGGAAGCGCGACGTCGAGGTTATCTCCAATTTCACCAATACCGAACGCGTCGCTGCCGTCAGCCGCGCCACGCTGGATACGCCGAACGACGCGCCGGTCGTCATGTCGATGGGCCGCTTCGTTGAGCGCAAGGGCTTCCATACGCTGATCGAAGCGATCGCCAAGGTGCCGGGTGCGTATCTCTGGCTTGTCGGAGATGGGGAAGAGCGCGAAAACCTCGAAAAGCTTGCCATCGATCTCGGTGTTTCGGGCCGGGTGCGATTTGCCGGCTGGCAAAAGGACACGCGTGCGTTCCTGGCCGCCGCAGACATCTTCGTCATGGCGTCAAGCCATGAACCACTCGGCAACGTTATTCTCGAATCCTGGGCGCAGGGCACGCCAGTCGTTTCAAGCCGCTCTGAAGGACCGCAATGGTTCATGCGCGACGGTGAAAACGGCCTGATGGTCGATATCGGCGATGCCGAGGGTTTCGGCCACGCCATCGAGCGCATAGCAAACGACCGACAGATCGGGTCGCGTTTGGCAGAACGCGGCTACGAAACGCTGATGAACCAGTTTTCCAAACAGGCCATCACCAACGCCTATTTGAAGCTGTTCGCCTCGAAGAAATAGGCGGCAGTCGGCCACTAGGCCGGTCAGCGCATCAGCCGTTCGTACACTGAATTGATGGCGGCCGCTTCGCCTTCGATCGCAAACGAAGTGGCGGTGCGGACAAGGCCATTCGCACCCGCTGCTGTGCGCCGCCGGTCACCATCCATGAACGCGGCCGTCGCCTCGACCATGGCTTGAAGGTTATCGGCCGGGACGATCGTCCCGGTTTCGCCTGCACCGCTCACAACCAGTTCGGAAAATGCGCCGACATCGGTCGCCACGACGGGAACGCCCGTTGCCATGGCTTCGAGCGGTGTCAGACCGAATCCTTCCCAGCGCTGCGGCGCGACGAAAAGATCGAGCGCCCGGTACCAGTCGGGAATGTTGGTGTGTTCACCGACAAACAGGATACGCTCGGCAAGCCCGGCTTTGGCGACGCGCTCCTTGAGCTCGTTTTCAAATGCCACATGCGGACCCGTCGCCCGACCGGCAACGATCGCGCTCCAGCTTGGACGGCAGGGCAGGAGGGCGATCATGCTATCAACGAAGAGATCGGTGCCCTTCTGACGGCGGACCCGCCCGAAGCAGCCGACGAATTTCTGGGCCGGATCGACGCCAAGTGCGGCCTTCGCCTGATGCTGATCGACGGGCGGCTGGAACCGTATGGTATCGATCCCGTGCAGGATGACGTCGTTCGGCACTTCGAGATAGGCGGCTGTCTTGCCGCTTGTCGCGATCACCGCATCCATACGGCCGATCAGAAATTTACTCCAGCCCGTATGGCGGCGCTGGGATGCCGAGGTGAAGGCAATCTTCAACTTCATGCGCAGGAGATCGCGCAGGATGATCGCCGGCAACATCTCGACGTTGCGCCGAGCGTGCCAGACGCGGCAGCGCCGGCCGTCGGGCGCTTTCCAGAGATGCAGGAGATCGAGAAACCTGATCGAAGGCAGACTGTCGGGAAGACCCGGACCGAGCACCGCGATCTTCTGACCCAGCGCGCGCTGGATCGGGATGAGTTGGATGATTGTCGAGGTAACGCCCGAGAGGCGCCGCTTGAAATTGGGAGCGATCACCTCGACGTCCCGGATGTCAGCCACGGAATCGCTCTCCTTGCGCATGCGACAGTCAATGTCTTGGAGGCAGGGGGATCGGGGCGAAGCGGAACCGTCGCCCCAAAGGGGCGATCAGCCCCAGTTTACCGCGAGGATTTCGTAGGCCTTGGAACCGCCGGGTGCGTTCACTTCGATGGAATCGCCGACTTCCTTGCCGATCAGCGCGCGGGCGATCGGCGACGAGATGGAGATGCGTCCAGCCTTAACGTCCGCTTCCTGATCGCCAACGATCTGGTAGGTTTTTTCTTCCTCGGTGTCCTCGTCGACGAGCTTCACCTTGGCACCGAACTTGATCTTGGAGCCGGACATCTTCGACAGGTCGATGACTTCGGCGCGCGCGATCAGGTCTTCGAGTTCGCCGACGCGACCCTCGTTGTGGCTCTGAGCCTCTTTGGCGGCATGGTACTCGGCATTTTCCGACAAGTCGCCATGCGCGCGTGCTTCGGCGATGGCCTCGATGATTCGTGGTCGCTCTTCCTGCTGGCGCCAGCGCAGCTCCTCCTGCAGGTTGACGAATCCACCCTGTGTCATCGGCACTTTGTCGACCATTTCAATGTCCTTCATCAAGCACGAGGCGCCGCTGGGGGGCGGCGCCAACGCAAAAGAAAACGGTCTCCGGCGCGCAAGCACCGGAACCGTCCGAAATATCCGAACCGTTCTTATAGCAGAAAGGAAACTGCCAATGCCAGATTTTTCGCCATGATCCACCGCGTCCTTCACTTGGGGGGCGCAACTTGCAGACGCTCCTACCAATTTGACATCCTCGATAATGGGCTTTACCTCAACCGCGGTTGAGGTCGTAACAGTTCTGTTTCCGAAACGACGAACACACGGAAATGACAGGATGAGCACGACAAAAGACGACCGCGACGCAGGGAAAGCCGAGGGCCATTCAGAAGCGGAAGGGCGTTGGGCCGAGTTGTTGCAACCCAACCATCTGGCGGCGACCGTGACGCTTTGCCTCGGTGTCGCGCTCTTTGCCTTCAACGAGTTCTTCATCTCGACCGCGCTCCCGACGGCAGTCGAGGAATTTGGCGGTGCGGCACTGCTCTCCTGGGCCTTCACCCTCTATCTCGTCTTTGCAATCATCGGCGGGGCATTGGCTGCCAATCTCAAGGCGCGCTTCGGCGCCCGCAATGCGTTGATCGCAGCAGCGCTTGTCTTCGTCACCGGCACAGTGATTGCGACGTTGGCGACGAGCATGCCGCAGGTCCTGGTCGGAAGGCTGTTTCAAGGGCTGGGCGAGGGCATCATTGCCGCTATTTGCTATGCACTGATCCCGGAGCTTTTCCCGCCTCGGCTCGTGCCGAAGGTCTTCGGTGCAGAGGCCATCGTCTGGGCAAGTGCTGCCTTTGCCGGTCCGCTCATTTCAGGATTTCTCACCGAACACTGGTCATGGCGTGCGGCCTTCTTCGTCAACATTCCCGCCGCCGCCATCTTTATTGCGCTGGTCCTTGCCATCGTACCCAGACGGTCGGCTTCGGCGCAGATCGTGCAACCCATTCCGCTTTTTCGCCTGATCGCATTTGGCCTGGGCATACTGCTGATCTCGGTTTCGAATATGCTCCAGAACGGATTTGCCATGGCGGCGCTCGTGGTCGTAGCGATCGCCGTTCTCGTCAACACTGTGCATCTCGACCGTCGCTCCAGGCACTCAATTCTCCCGCTTGGCGCATTTTCGATCGGGCGCCCGCTCGGCACCGGCCTCTGGATCATTCTGCTGATGCCGTTGGCGCAGGCTTCCGGCTCCGTCTATCTCGTCTACGGCTTGCAACACCTCTGGAATTTCGGCCCGACGGCCGCCGGATTCTCGAGCGCGCTGATGGCGATGTCGTGGAGCTTGACCGCCATTCTGGTGGCGAGCCTGCGCTCGCATGATCTGCGTGTACGATTGATCTGGGTCGGGCCACTGCTGCTTTGCCTCGGGCTCATCGGCCTGACGGTCGCGATCGCGACAGCGGAGTTTCGGTTGGTTTTCGCAGGTCAAATTGCCATTGGTGCCGGCTTCGGCGTCTGCTGGGGCACGCTCAGCCAATTGCTGATGGATGTGTCGCCGCCCCCTGAGCGAGACAAGACTTCGGCACTGCTGCCGACGCTGCAATCCGCAGGTTACGCAGTCGGCGCAGCCGTCTTCGGGCTGACCGCCAACATACGCGGCTTCGATGAAGGCGCACGGTTGGCCGTCATGCGCGACGCGCTGTTAGCGGTGTTTGCCTTGAGTTGCGTGATCTCGGTTGCGTCGTTGTTCTTCGGCATCAGGACTGTCCGGCTTGCGCGCAGCCGAAGGCCAACACGCAGCGAGGCTCGGGCACAGCGGCCCGTGACGGTCGATTGATCACCAGGCCGTGGGCAGGGCGGCGGCGGTTTCGGTGGGGCGGCGGAATACGCCAAGGCTGCCTCGACCGATCAAAGCGTCCTGTTCACGGCCACGACCGTCTGACGGCGCAATCGTCGCCAGAATCTCGCCGCTGCCCGAGCGCACATGGACCCTCAGCGATCCATAGTCGGCATCGCGGCCAATCTTGTCGGCAATTCGCTGGCCGTAATACAGGGCGGAACCTTCGTCGAAGTGGCTGATGCCGTCCTCGTCGACAAAGCGCTCGTCGCCCCAATACAAATCGAAGAAATAGACCTGCACGATGTTGCCCCATCCCATGCGCAGTGCCGGATCTTTCCGACTTGGGAGCGCATGTGGGCATGTAAGCACCCGGCGACCGAACCTAGGCTGAACCCGGCGTTCAGGTGGCGTTCACAACAATGAGGGGGAGATTGCGCACTCGTAGAGCGATTTCGGCTGAGCATCGAGCCGCCGCTCGTCAGCGGCCCAACTGCGCGCACCCAAAGATGCGCGCAGCCGTCGTTCGATCAGGCCTTGAAGTAGCTCTGGAGCGGGCGAACCTCGAGGTTGCCGGCCTTGAGCGCCTTGATCGCGCGCGCTGCCGCCTCTGCACCTGCCATGGTGGTGTAGTAGGGCACCTTCTGCATCAATGTCGCGCGGCGAAGCGACTTGGAATCCGAGATCGCTTTGTTGCCATCCGTCGTGTTGATGACAAGCTGGACCTGCCGGTTGCGGATCGCGTCCTCGACATGCGGACGACCTTCCTGGACCTTGTTGACCTTGACGGCGGCAATGCCGTTTTCACCGAGGAAGCGGGCGGTGCCGCCGGTCGCCATCACCTTGAAGCCGATGTCGACGAGAATGCGGATCGCCGGTAGGACGCGGGTTTTGTCTTCGTCGCGGACGGATACGAACACCGTTCCGTCGCGCGGCAGATCGACGCCGGCACCGAGCTGCGACTTGGCAAAAGCAAGCGCGTAGTCGGTATCAAGGCCGATGACTTCGCCAGTCGAGCGCATTTCCGGGCCGAGCAGCGTGTCGACACCGGGGAAGCGGGCGAACGGGAACACGGCTTCCTTGACGGCGATGTGCTTCAGGTTGCGCGGGTCGGGCTTTTCGCCGTAGGCGGCGATCGCCACATCCAGCGCTTCACCGGCCATCACGCGGGCAGCGATCTTGGCGATCGGCGCACCGATGGTCTTGGCGACGAAGGGCACGGTGCGCGAGGCGCGCGGGTTGACTTCGAGCACGTAGATCGTGCCGTCCTTGATTGCGAACTGGACGTTCATCAGACCACCGACATTGAGTGCTTTGGCCAGCGCCGTCGTCTGGCGTTCCAGCTCGTCGACCATCGCGTTGTCGAGCGTGTGAACCGGCAGCGAGCAGGCACTGTCGCCGGAGTGAATGCCGGCCTCCTCGATGTGCTCCATGATACCCGAGACGAACACATCCTTGCCGTCACAGAGGCAGTCGACGTCGACTTCCGTGGCGTTGCTCAGGTAGCTGTCGAACAGCAGCGGGTTCTTGCCGAGAAGCGTGTTGATCTGGCCGGTCTTGTCGTTCGGGTAACGCTGCTTGATGTCTTCCGGAACGAGGCCCGGAACTGTATCGAGCAGATATGTCTGCAGCATGCTTTCCGAATGGATGATCTGCATGGCCCGGCCACCGAGAACGTAGGACGGACGCACGACCAGCGGGAAGCCGATTTCGGCGGCAACGAGGCGTGCCTGTTCGACCGAATAGGCGATGCCGTTGTTCGGCTGGTTGAGATCGAGCTTCATCAGCAGCTTCTGGAAGCGGTCGCGGTCTTCGGCAAGGTCGATCATGTCGGGTGCGGTGCCGAGGATCGGGATGCCGTTCTTTTCCAGTGCTTCCGCCAGCTTCAGCGGCGTCTGGCCGCCGAACTGCACGATGACGCCGACCAGTTCGCCCTTTTCCTGCTCGGCGCGCATGATCTCGATCACGTCTTCAGCGGTCAGCGACTCGAAGTAGAGCCGGTCCGACGTGTCGTAGTCGGTCGAAACGGTCTCGGGGTTGCAGTTGATCATGATCGCTTCATAGCCAGCGTCCTTCAAAGCGAAGGCGGCATGGCAGCAGCAATAGTCGAACTCGATGCCCTGGCCGATCCGGTTCGGACCACCGCCGAGGATGACGACCTTCTTGCGGTCGGAGACATCAGCCTCAGAGCGGGCCGCACCAACGAAAGGCGTCTCGTAGGTCGAGTACATGTAGGCGGTCGGCGAGGCGAATTCGGCGGCGCAGGTGTCGATGCGCTTATAGACCGGGCGGACGTTGAGCGCGTTTCGAAGTTCTGCCACTTCCTTCGGGCGCTTGCCGCCGAGCGTTGCCAGCCGGGCATCGGAGAAGCCCATGGCCTTCAGCATGCGCAGGTTCTCAGCATCCTGAGGCAGGCCGTGCTCGCGGACGCGCGCTTCCATGTCGACGATCGCCTTGAACTGGGCGATGAACCACGGGTCGATCTTGCTTGCCTCGTGAACTTCGGCCTCGCTCATGCCGAGACGCAGCGCCTGGGCAACCATGCGCAGACGGTCCGGCGTCGGCGTACCGATCGCGGCACGGATAGCGTTACGGCCATCGCCGTTCTCGTCCATGTCAGGGATTTCGATTTCATCGAGACCGGTGAGCCCGGTCTCAAGGCCACGCAGCGCTTTCTGCAGCGATTCGGCAAAGGTACGGCCGATCGCCATGACTTCACCGACCGACTTCATCGCAGTGGTCAGGACCGGCGAGGCGCCTGGGAATTTCTCGAAGGCAAAGCGCGGGATCTTGGTGACGACGTAGTCGATCGACGGCTCGAAGGATGCCGGCGTCGCGCCGCCGGTGATGTCGTTCTCGAGTTCGTCGAGCGTGTAGCCGATGGCGAGCTTGGCCGCGATCTTGGCGATCGGGAAGCCGGTTGCCTTGGAAGCGAGAGCCGAGGAGCGCGAAACGCGCGGGTTCATCTCGATGACGACGAGACGACCATCCTTGGGGTTGACGGCGAACTGCACATTCGAGCCCCCGGTCTCGACGCCGATCTCGCGCAGCACCGCGATCGAGGCGTTGCGCATGATCTGGTATTCCTTGTCCGTCAGCGTCAGCGCCGGAGCAACGGTGATCGAATCGCCGGTGTGCACGCCCATCGGGTCGATGTTTTCGATCGAGCAGATGATGATGCAGTTGTCCGCCGTGTCGCGGACGACTTCCATCTCGTATTCCTTCCAGCCGAGAACCGATTCTTCGATCAGCACTTCGGTGGTCGGCGATGCGTCGAGGCCGCTGCCGACGATGTCGAAGAATTCGGTGCGGTTATAGGCGATGCCGCCGCCGGTGCCGCCGAGTGTGAACGACGGGCGGATGATCGCCGGCAGGCCGACATCGTCGAGCGCCTGCGCGGCGATGGCCATCGCATGGTTCATGTAGCGCTGCTTGCGATCGCCTTCGCCGAGGTTCCACTGGTTTTCCAGTTCGTCGAGCGCCGTGTCGAGTTCCGGCCCGGAAAGGCGGCCCTTCAGTTCGGCGCGTTCGGCCTCATGCACCTTGCGGTCGTGGTCCTTGATGTCGGTGGCGTTCGCCAGGCGCGACTTCGGCGTCTCCAGGCCGATCTTGGCCATCGCCTCGCGGAAGAGCGCGCGGTCTTCTGCCTTGTCGATCGCGTCCGGCTTGGCGCCGATCATCTCGACATTGTAGCGGTCGAGAACGCCCATGCGGCGCAGCGACAGCGCGGTGTTGAGCGCGGTCTGGCCGCCCATGGTCGGCAGCAGTGCGTCTGGGCGCTCCTTGGCAATGATCTTGGCAACGACTTCCGGGGTGATCGGCTCGACGTATGTTGCGTCCGCCAGACCCGGGTCGGTCATGATCGTTGCCGGGTTGGAGTTGACGAGGATGACGCGGTAGCCTTCCTCCTTCAGCGCCTTGCAGGCCTGGGTGCCGGAATAGTCGAATTCGCATGCCTGACCGATGACGATCGGCCCCGCGCCGATGATGAGGATCGATTTGATATCTTGGCGCTTCGGCATGGTCGGTCATCCGTTTCTAGCTGCGCGAAAAACCGGCCAAAGTGGGAGGTCACCGGCCGGGCACGCATTGATGGTCTTTTCAGGCTAGAAGCGGCTTATAGGCAAATGTATCTGCAAGCGAAACCCCGAAAATTCCGGAATCGACAGGAAAGCCGACATATTTCGGCATGGGCTTTTGCAACGTGTCGGACGGCGGTCCCAAAGCCGCATGCGGGCCGTCAAATCACGCCCGGTACCACCAGAACCTCGACCTCGCCGGCAGCAGGCGGATGGGCAATCACGCTGGCGGCTTCATCGAGCGAAACGTGCCGCGCGATCCTCCGTGCAAGAGGTGCCTGTCGGTGCCACACGCCTCGACGCGCACCAGCAGGTCACCAGGGCCGGGAGCAGGCGTCCACCTTACGCAGGAAGTTCACTTCACCCAGGAACAGGTCGTCAATCGCCTCGAGCCGCAACGCCTTCATGACCATGCCTCCCTCCACAATTTCCCTGGTGCCAATAGGATTGTCAAAGCGGGACGGTCAAGGACGCGATCGAGGAAGGCGATAACCCCAGCGCTGCCGCACGGCCGCAGCATAGGTGCGGCTCACCGGCACTTCGGTTCCATCGCAAAGCAGGATCGTCATGCGACCGTTATCACGGACGAGGCGTGCACCATGCGCGTCCGCCACCCAATGGGAACGATGGACCTGCAGGCCCGCCACCGGGCCGAGTTCACCGAGCGCATCGGCGAAGCGCAACAGGACGAGTTCACGGCCGAGAGTGGTCGTCACTTCCGTGTAGTGATCGCTAACCGTCACGTGCAGCGGCAGGCCGCGATTGGCGGGTTTCAGGCGCAGAAGCAGCGGTACCCGGCCCGTCTCCTTGAGAAGAGCCGGGTTGCGGGACGTCTGTTGCCCGGCCTCGTCGGACGCGATTGCGGTGGTGCCGGCGTCATTCAGCTCCAAGGCGAATTCAGTGTTCATCGTCATCCAGGTCAAGGTGCAGAACAAGAGCGACAGGAACAGGCCGGTCGCGATGTCCGTCATGACGTCAGCGACTGTTGGAATGGCCGAAAAGGTCGCCGAGCCGATCGCGGTGGTCACGAGGCCGATCGGTATGCTGGCAACGGCTGCACCGATCATCATGCGAACGAAACCGGAGGCAACCTTTTCGCGCAGCAGGCCATTGGCAAGCACGGCCGAAACGATTGCGATCGCCCAGGTGACGGCGTGCAGCACGAGCCAGAACCCGAGCCGCGGCACGACAGCCAGGCGTTCGGCAGTGCCATAGGGCCCCGTGACCCAAAAGATCAGCACGACTGCAGCAAAGGTTGCCCAGAGGCGTGGCGCCTTGACGACAAGATGCAGCTCACGAAGCGTGGATTGCAGAAATGGGCGTTTCACGAAGTTTTCCGTCCGTTCCAGTCAAAGCGTTTGAGCGCAGCCCGGAGCCTGCCGCAAGTTCGGGGAAAATCAACAGCATAGAAATTTTTCATGACATTTTCACCTCTTCTCCATGCATCGTTCGCAGTGCAGCTGCACGTCGCGACCGTCATCCCGGCTGCCATCCTTGGTGCTTTCCTGCTTGCCCGTCCGAAGGGCACACGCCTGCATAGGCTGCTCGGCAAAATCTGGCTCGCACTCATGGTCGTGACCGCATTCTCCACGTTCTTCATCCATGAAATCAAGCTGGTCGGCGGTTTCAGCCCCATTCACCTGTTGTCGATCTATGTGCTCTTCGGCAGCTGGCAGACGATTGCGGCCGCCCGGCGGCACGACATCCCCGCGCATCGCGGGCATGTGGCTGGCATGTATCTCGGCGGCATTGTCGTTGCCGGCCTCTTCACACTGCTGCCCGGAAGGCTGCTGCATGCGAGCCTGTTCTCCGAGCTTTCGATCTGGCAGTCAGCGGTGATGGCGGCTCTGCTGGCTGCGCTGCTCATTTCCGCAGCCGTCCTGTCGATCCGACAGGGTCGTCTCTTCGGTCGCCGCAAGTCCTCGAAAAGATTAGCTTGATCGCAACCTTACGGGCCTGATTGCGTTTTACAACGGCATTCGGCCCGGCATATAAAAGGTCTGACCGATATTGCGTATCGATCCATGCCGGGAGGACAGATCATGGAATGGAAAGGCCGCCGCCAATCCGGAAACGTTGAGGACCAGCGCGGGGCGAGCCCCGGCGGCGGTCTGGGCGGTAATCCATTCGGCCGCGGTGGTGGCTTCCGCATGCCCGGCGGTGGCGGAGGCATGCGTGGCGCCGGCGGCGGCATGAGCTTCGGCACCATCATCTTTCTGGTCGTGCTCTATTTCTTCCTGAAGGCCTTGGGCATCGACATGCTGCAGGTGCTGAACGGCGGCGGCGGTCCGGTCGCGCAGCCGGGCTTCGAGCAGAGCGATGGCTCGCCGGTACCCCGCGGATCGGCGCAGGAAGAAGAGATGAAAGCCTTCATGTCGACGGTGCTGGCCGAAACCGAAGACACCTGGAACGGCATCTTCCAGGCGAGCGGCGAACAATATCAAGAGCCGAAGATGGTGCTGTTCAGCGGCTCCGTGCGCTCCGCCTGCGGCTTTGCCTCGGCAGCGTCCGGCCCGTTCTACTGCCCTGGTGACCGCAAGGTCTATCTCGACATGGGTTTCTTCGACGAGCTTGAGCAGAAGTTCGGCGCATCTGGCGACTTCGCGCAGGCCTATGTCGTTGCGCATGAAGTTGGCCACCATGTTCAGAACCTGATCGGCGTGCTGCCGAAGTTCAACCAGATGCGCCAGTCGATGGGTGAAGCCGAAGCCAACCAGATGTCGGTTCGCGTCGAACTGCAGGCTGATTGCTTCGCCGGCGTCTGGGGCAAGTATACCCAGCAGAAGGGCCTGTTGGAGCAGGGCGATCTGGAAGAGGCGCTGAACGCCGCCACCCAGATCGGCGACGACACGCTGCAGAAACGCATGCAGGGCTACGTCGTCCCGGAAAGCTTCAACCACGGCACATCGGAGCAGCGCATGCGCTGGTTCAAGCGCGGCTTCGACAGCGGCAAGATGGCGGCCTGCGACACCTTCTCCGGCCAGGTCTGATTCCAGACCGTCCAGGGAAAAAGCAAAGGGGCCGGCGAGAACTGTCGGCCCCTTTCGTTACCCGGGATTAGAGCGCTCTGGGTTAGACAAAGTTGCAGAGAACACTCTACAGCGCTGCGCGTCTTATTCGACGCGCAAAGATCGCTGTAGCACTTTGAATTGCTGCATGTTTTCACGCATTTCCTGACGGAAAACCGCTTCGCACTTTTCCTGGAAATGCTCTAATGGCGCTCGCTGTCCATATGGGCGAGCTGCGCCTCGGGATAGCGCGCGCCTGCGGCCGCATCCCTCGGCACCGCCCGCTCGATCGCGGCCAGATCTTCCGGTGTCAGATGTACCGCTTGCGATGCCAGCGCTTCGGCCAGCCGGTCGCGACGACGTGCACCGATGAGCGGCACGATATCCTTGCCTTGGGCTGCGACCCAGGCGATCGCAATCTGTGCCACGGTGGCGCCCTTCGCATCCGCCACGCGCTTCAGCGCGTCGACAAGGGCCAGATTTGTGTCGACATTGCCCGCCTGAAAACGTGGGCTGGCCGCGCGGAAGTCGCCACGTGCGACCGCATCCTTCTGCCAATGGCCGCTGATCAGGCCGCGCGACAGCACGCCATAGGCGGTAATGCCGATACCGAGCGCACGGCACGTGGGCAGGATATCGTCCTCGATGCCGCGCGAGATCAGCGAATATTCGATCTGCAGATCCGCGATGGGATGGACGGCCGCTGCCCTTCGGATGGTCTCGGATCCGACTTCCGAAAGCCCGATATGCCTGACATAACCTGCCTGCACCAGATCAGCGATTGCGCCCACTGTTTCTTCGATCGGCACGTCCGGGTCGAGACGGGCAGGGCGGTAGATGTCGATATGGTCGACGCCCAACCGCTGCAGGGTATAGGCGAGAAAGTTGCGCACCGCCTTCGGTCGGCAATCATAGCCCACCCAACTGCCACCAGCGTCTCTCAAGGCACCGAACTTCACGCTGAGAACGACCCGATCGCGGTCCTGGCCCTTGAGCGCTTCGCCAATCAGCATCTCGTTGTGGCCCATGCCATAGAAGTCGCCGGTATCGATGAGCGTAATTCCCGCATCGAGCGCCGCATGGAACGTGGCGATGCTTTCCGTACGATCCGACGGGCCATACATGCCCGACATGCCCATGCAGCCAAGGCCGATGTTGGAAACCATAGGGCCGACTTTTCCGAGCGAAACCTGATCCATTCTCGTTCTCCTTCGGCGGCGCGCCTTTGCGCCCTTCTTCGTCCCCATTGTTACGCCCGGTCCTATCGTGCGATAATCCCGTACAGTCAGAACAAGCCGTACGGCATTTCGCACAATGAACGATCTTCCTCTCGCCGACCTCGATGCCTTCACCGCCGTTGCGCGCGAGCGCAGCTTTCGCGCTGCCGCCGAGAAGCGGGGCGTTTCCGCTTCGTCGCTGAGCGAAGCGCTGCGGCGGCTCGAAGCCAAACTCGATGTGCGGCTCCTCAACCGCACGACCCGCAGTGTAACACCGACGGAAGCCGGCATGCGGCTACTCGAGCGCCTGCAGCCGGCACTCGGGGAGATTGCCGGCGCGCTCGACCAGGTGAGCGAATTGCGCGACAGTCCCGCAGGAACCCTGAAACTGAACGTGCCCACGGTCGTCGCGCGCGTGATCCTGCCCTCGATCATTGGGCGCTTTCTGAAGGTAAATCCTGCCATTTCGCTGGAGGTGACGGCAGACGACGGCTTCATCGACGTCCTTGCCGCCGGCTTCGACGCCGGCATCCGCTACGAAGAGCGGGTCGAGCGCGACATGATCGCCATTCCGATCGGACCGCGGCAGCAACGCTACATCACTGCCGCGTCGCCGGACTATCTCGCGCGACACGGCCTTGCCGCAACACCCGCACGATCTTCTGGAGCATGCCTGCATCCGGCATCGCTTCGCAAGCGGCGTCAGCCTAGCCTGGGAGTTCGGTGACGGAGACGCAGCAATCTCGATCGCCCCTCCGACTGTCGTCATCGCGAACTCGGTCGATCTTGAAATTGCCGCTGTAGTCGAAGGTCTCGGCGTCATCCGGACGTTCGAGGAGTTCCTGGCGCCGCATCTCAAATCCGGCGCCGTCGTGACGATCCTCGACGAATGGGTGACGCCCTTTCCAGGGCCGTTTCTCTACTATGCCAGCCGCCGCCACATGCCGGCGCCGCTTCGAGCCTTCGTCGACTTTCTCAAGGCCGAGCAATGGTCAGGGGTGCGCTGAATGGCGGCCATTTTGGGGAGCAATGGATCAACAAACGCGATTGTTCTCATAAAAAACTTTGAGATGTTCACGTATTGTTTCGACTAAAATCATGCGTTACACCTAAATTGGTAACGTCGTTCACGTTCTGTCTCCGCGCTGGCGACGGATGGCGCAGGGAGAGTTTCATGCTCGACGAAAAGTTCGTGCGGCGCGGCCTGTTCCTCGTCTTTCTCATCCTGCTTCTCGACATCATCGGCATCGCCATCATCGTGCCGGTGCTGCCCACCTATCTGGAGGAGCTGACCGGCGCCAATGTCAGCGACGCGGCGATCGACGGCGGCTGGCTGCTGCTCGTCTATGCCGCGATGCAGTTCCTGTTCGCGCCCCTCATCGGCAACCTCAGCGACCGTTTCGGACGCCGGCCGATCCTGCTTGCCTCCGTGCTCACCTTCGCCATCGACAATCTGATCTGCGCTCTCGCGACCAGCTACTGGATGCTCTTCGTCGGCCGTGTGCTCGCCGGCATCAGCGGCGCCAGCTTCGGCACCGCTTCGGCCTATATCGCCGACATCAGCCATGACGGAAACCGGGCGAAGAATTTCGGCCTGATCGGAATCGCGTTCGGATCCGGCTTTGCACTGGGGCCGGTCATTGGCGGGCTGCTTGGCGAACTGGGTCCGCGTGTGCCGTTCTATGGTGCCGCGGCACTTTCCTTCATCAACTTCCTGCTCGGCGTTTTTCTGCTGCCGGAGACATTGGACAAGGCGCATCGTCGCCGCTTCGAATGGCGGCGCGCCAATCCACTCGGCGCGCTCAGGCAGATGCGCAACTATCCCGGCATCGGCTGGGTCGGGCTGGTGTTCTTCCTGTTCTGGATGGCGCATTCGGTTTATCCGTCCGTCTGGTCGTTCGTATCGTCTTACCGGTACGGCTGGAGCGAGGGGGAAATCGGCCTGTCGCTCGGCATCTTCGGCATCGGCGGTGCCATGGTGATGGCGTTCGTACTGCCGCGCGTCGTGCCGCGGCTTGGCGAGTGGCGGACGGCCGTCCTCGGCCTGATTTTCACGGCACTCGGTGCCGCGGGCTACGCTGCTGCCTGGCAGGGCTGGATGATCTATGCCGTGATTATCGCCACCGCGCTCGAAAGCCTCGCCGATCCGCCGCTGCGCAGCATCGCCGCCGGCCATGTGCCGCCGTCGGCGCAGGGAGAGTTGCAAGGGGCGCTCACCAGTATCGGCAGCATCACGACGATCATCGGCCCGCTGATCTTCACCCAGATCTTCGGCTACTTCACGAGCCCGACGACCACGGTCTCCTTCTCAGGCGCCCCCTATGCACTCGCCAGTTGCTTCGTCGTCGGTGCGCTCGCGGTGTTCTGGCTCAAGGCACCAAAACGGCTCGCGGTCGCGGCTGAACATATCGAGCCCGCAGTGTCCATGGCCGAACCGCGCTACTCCGATCGCAGTGCCATGCACTGAAATTGATCAATATTCGTGATCTTTGGATGAAAAATTGAGCAGTCGGAGCTTTGTTACTGGTTCTTTTGCCGGCCGTGATCTATTTCGGTCATCCTTGCCTTCGTTCTGACCTGCCGCATTTCGGCCGCGTCGACATCCAGGAATCCGTCATGCTGACCGCCACTGCGAGCCCGACCCCGGTGCAAACCGACAATTCATGGCGCACTCATTATCGTGCAAGCCTCTATCTCGGGGTGCCCTTCATCGGCGCACAGCTGGCGCAGCTTGCGATCAACACAACCGACGTCTTGATGGTGGGCAAGCTTGGCGCAACGCAGCTTGCGGCAATCATCCTGGCGACGCAGATGTACTTTACCATCTACATCTTCGGCAGCGGCTTCGCCAACGCGGTCGTACCGATGGCCGCGCAAGCCCAGGGCAGGGGCGACAAGGTCTCCGTGCGTCGCTCCGTGCGCATGGGTCTCTGGGTGGTGCTGTGCTATGGCGTGCTGACGGCGCCGGTGCTCTGGCTGGCGGAACCGATCCTGCTACTTGCCGGCCAGCAGCCGGAGGTCGCGGCACTCGCGGCCGAGTATCTGCACATTGCGCAATGGGCGATCTTTCCCGGCCTCATCTTCATGGTGCTGCGGGCGTTCCTGAGCGGTCTGGAGCGGGCGGGGATCATTCTCTATGTCACACTGGCAACGCTGGTTCTCAATGCAGCGCTTTGCTACGTGCTGATCTACGGCCACTACGGCTTTCCGCAGCTGGGCATCTTCGGCGCGGCCGTCGCCGCCCTTGGCGTGGCCGTGCTCGGCACGGTGCTGACCATCGCCTATATCAAGAGCAAACCGGAACTGAACCAGTATGAGCTGTTCGTGCGTTTCTGGCGCCCGGATTGGCCCGCCTTCAGGGAAGTCGTCTATCTCGGCATACCGATCTCGCTGACCATTCTTGCCGAAGTCAGCCTGTTCACCGTCGCCTCGTTGCTGATGGGAACCATCGGCACGATCGAGCTTGCCGCACACGGCATCGCGCTGCAGTTCGCCTCGCTCGCCTTCATGATCCCGCTCGGAATTGCGCAGGCGGCAACCGTGCGCGTCGGCCTTGCCTACGGCCGTGGCGACATGCTCGGCGTCCGGCGTGCCGCGATCTCGGCACTGGTGCTCGGAGCCATCTTTGCGATCATTGGCAGCGCCATCTTCGCTCTCTTCCCGAGCCAGCTCGCCGCCCTTTATCTTGACACCAACCGGCCGGATGCCGCGCAAGTGCTCGCCTTTGCCGCTCCGCTCATCGTGATCGCCGGCGCGTTCCAGCTGGTGGACGGATTGCAGGCAATCGCCGCCGGCATGCTTCGCGGGCTCAAGGACACAAAGGTGCCGATGATCCTGGCGATGATCTCCTATTGGCCGATCGGGTTCCTTTGCGCCTGGGCCTTCGCGTTCCCGCTCAAGTTCGGCGGCATCGGCGTGTGGTTCGGCTTCGTGCTGGGACTTGCCGCTGCAGCATTGTTCCTGAACTGGCGGTTCTTCCGGATGATCCGCGACCACAAGGTGACGGCGGCTTAAGCATCGACCAAAGAAAAAGCCGGACGGGCAGGGGATGCCGTCCGGCTTACAAAAGGCGACCACATCAGGGGAGAATGTCGGTCGCTTATTCCGAAACTCCTGGAGGAAGTTTCTCAAGGTCTCTAAACGTTGAACCCGCCGGTCTCATTGGAGCCCAGTCGATCGCGCTGGAGGTCGCGTATCGTGCGGGCAAAATCGACGAGAAAGACGAAACTGATTACCGCCGCGGCGGTCATGAAGACTGTCGCCATGACATGATACCTTTAGCCGAAGATCTTACGGTTGCTTGAACGGTCACGTTGCTCACGGGACTCGTCGCGGAGTGCATGTATCGTCGCAAATATCATTGCGAAAAACATCGTCATCGAAAACAGAGCAAGTCCCATAGCCGTCATCCTTTCAGGTTCCTAAACGGCAGTATCTTCAAAAAGGTTCCGTTCTTTCTTGCTTCACATTACCGATTGCAACGTGAAACACTCTTGAACATGGCATTCATCTAGCATTCATTTCTTTGGTGCCACTGTTTCCCAGGGAACAGGCCCGCGCTCCTGCACAACTCTTGCGATCTGTCGCCGTCCATGACAAAAGGCTTCACCAAACGGAAACAGGTGCGATGACGACGGCATTCTACCCCGGCTCCTTCGATCCGATGACGAACGGGCATCTCGACGTACTTGTTCAGGCGCTGAACGTGGCGCGCAAAGTCATCGTGGCAATTGGCATCCATCCGGGCAAGGCGCCGCTTTTCTCGTTCGACGAGCGCTCGGACCTCATTCGCCAGTCGCTGCTCGAGTTTCTGCCCGAGCGTGCCGCCGACATCGACGTCGTCTCCTTCGACAATCTCGTGGTCGACGCTGCGCGGCAAAGCGGCGCAAAGCTGCTTGTGCGCGGCTTGCGCGATGGCACTGACCTCGATTACGAGATGCAGATGGCTGGCATGAACCGGCAGATGGCGCCGGATGTCCAGACCTTGTTTTTGCCGGCTGGCACGGCATCGCGGCCCATTACAGCCACATTGGTCCGCCAGATCGCGGCCATGGGCGGCGACGTCAGTGCCTTCGTGCCCAAGGCTGTTCACGCGGCGCTGCAGGCCAAACGCAAGGCCTGAGCCGCCACACTCCATTCACCACTCAGGGAGAAACCATGAAAATCCTCCACCTCGCTTTCGCCGGTGCGGTCACGCTTGCGTCCTGGACGGGAACGGCGCTTGCGCAGTCGGCCGACAACTTCCTCACAATCACGCTGAAGGATGGCCCTGTTGTCGTCGAGCTTCGCCCTGATATCGCGCCGAAGCACGTCGAGCAGATCAAGGCGCTTGCAACAGCCGGCGAATACGACAACGTCGCCTTCCACCGCGTCATCAAGGGCTTCATGGCCCAGACAGGCGACGTCCAGTACGGCGACATGGAAAACGGCTTCCAGCCCCAGGCTGCGGGCACGGGCGGTTCGTCCAAGCCGGACCTGCCGGCCGAATTTTCCGACGTACCGTTCGAGCGCGGCACGGTCGGCATGGCCCGTTCGCAGGATCCCAACAGCGCCAATTCGCAGTTCTTCATCATGTTTGCCCCGGGCGACTTCCTCAACGGCCAGTACACGGTCGTCGGCAAGGTCGTCTCCGGCATGGAGAACGTCGATAAGATCAAACTCGGTGACGACGCCAACAACGGCTCCGTCGCCGATCCCGACCGCATGATCAGCGTCAAGGTCGGCAAGTAAAGTCAACAGAAGGAGAAAACCCATGGCCGAGATCAAAGATCCGGAAAACACGATCATCATGGAGACCACCAAGGGCAAGGTCGTCATCGAGCTTATGCCGAACGTGGCTCCGGGTCATGTCGCCCGAATCAAGGAACTGGCACGCGAAGGCGCCTATGACGGCGTGGTGTTTCACCGCGTGATCGAGGACTTCATGGCACAGACCGGCGACGTCCAGTACGGCAAGACCGGCGGCGAGCACTTCAACCCGTCGCGTGCCGGCATGGGCGGCTCATCCAAGCCGGACCTGAACGCTGAATTCTCGAACGTCAGCCACATTCGTGGCACGTGCTCGATGGCGCGCAGCCAGATGCCGAACTCGGCCAATTCGCAGTTCTTCATCTGCTTCACCGATGCTCCGTGGCTGAACAAGCAGTACTCGGTCTGGGGCCAGGTCATCGAAGGCATGGACAACATCGACAAGATCAAGCGCGGCGAACCGGTGCGTGATCCCGACACCATCGTGTCCATGCGGGTTGCCGCCGACGCCTGATTTGCGCTAATGCACAAACCCGCCCCGGTCGCGCCGAAAGGCCCTGGGGCGGGTTTGCTTTTTTTTCAGAAACGATCCATGCGCGTAGACCTGTTCGACTTCGACCTTCCGGAAACCTCGATTGCGTTGCGGCCCGTAAATCCGCGCGACAGCGCCCGCATGCTCGTCGTCGACCCGCAGGCGCCGGAACTCCTGACGGATCACGGCGTGCTCGACCTGCCGTCCTTCCTGCGTCCCGGCGACGCACTGGTGTTCAACGACACCAAGGTCATTCCGGCGCAGCTCGAAGGCATTCGTCGACGCGGCGAAGAGATTACCACGCCCGTCTCGCTGACCCTGCATATGCGGGTCGCGCCGGATCGCTGGAAGGCGTTTGCCCGGCCGGCACGCCGCCTCAAGGTCGGCGACCGCATTGCCTTTGGCCACGGCGGCAACAGCTGCATGCTCGGCACACTCGACGCAACTGTCGAGGAAAAGGGCGACGCCGGTGAGGTGACGCTGCGCTTCGATCTCGCCGGACCGCTGCTCGACGAAGCGATCATGGCCGTCGGGCACATTCCATTGCCGCCATATATCGCCTCCAAACGCGCAGAGGATGCTCAGGACCGCGTCGACTACCAAACGGTCTACGCCCGTGAGGAGGGCGCCGTAGCCGCCCCTACCGCTGGCCTGCATTTCACCGAGCGGCTGTTTTCCAGGCTGAACGAACTCGGCATCGAACGTCATTTCGTCACCCTGCATGTCGGCGCCGGGACATTCCTGCCGGTCAAGGCCGATGATACCGACGACCACGTGATGCACCTGGAGATTGGCCAGGTCGATGCCGCAACCGCCGAACGCCTCAATGCCGTCAAGGCGAGGGGCGGCCGGATGGTCTGCGTCGGTACGACGTCGCTACGGCTGATCGAAAGTGCGGCGGACGAACACGGTATCATCCATCCCTGGTCAGGCCCGACCGGCATCTTCATCACGCCCGGCTACCGCTTCCGCGCCGTCGACATGCTGATGACCAATTTTCACTTGCCGAAATCGACGCTGTTCATGCTGGTTTCGGCCTTCTGTGGCCTCGAGACGATGCGCGCGGCGTATACCTACGCGATCGAGAGCGGCTACCGCTTCTATTCCTATGGCGATTCCAGCCTGCTTTTTCGGAAAGACTAGATGACCGAAACCTTCCAGTTCAAGCTGCACGCAACCGACGGCAAGGCGCGCCTCGGTGAGGTTTCCATGCCGCGCGGCACCATCCGTACGCCTGCCTTCATGCCAGTCGGAACCGTCGGCACGGTCAAGGCGATGTATCTCGATCAGGTCAAGGATCTCGGCGCCGACATCATCCTCGGCAACACCTACCATCTGATGCTGCGCCCTGGTGCTGAACGCGTGGCGCGGCTCGGCGGTCTGCACAACCTTATCCGCTGGCAGGGTCCGATCCTCACCGACAGCGGCGGCTTCCAGGTGATGTCGCTTGCCGGGCTGCGCAAGCTCGACGAGCAGGGCGTCACCTTCAAGAGCCATGTCGACGGCGCGCTGTTCCACATGTCGCCGGAACGGTCGATCGAAATTCAAGGCTTGCTCGGCAGCGATATCCAGATGCAGCTGGACGAGTGCGTGGCTTTGCCGGCCGAGCCCAAGGAGATCGAGCGGGCAATGGAAATGTCATTGCGCTGGGCGGAACGCTGCAAGGTGGCGTTTGGTGACCAACCGGGCAAGGCGATGTTCGGCATCGTCCAGGGCGGCGACATTCCGGCACTGCGCGTGCGCTCGGCGGAAGCCCTGAAGGGGCTGGATCTCAAGGGCTACGCCGTCGGTGGACTTGCGGTCGGCGAGCCGCAGGAGGTGATGCTCAGAATGCTCGACATCACATGCCCCGAGCTACCTGCCGAAAAGCCGCGCTATCTCATGGGCGTCGGCACGCCCGACGATATCCTAAGGTCGGTCGCACACGGCATCGACATGTTCGACTGCGTCATGCCGACCCGCTCCGGACGACATGGTTTGGCCTTCACCCGCCATGGCCGCATCAACCTGCGCAATGCGCGCCATGCCGAAGACCTGCGGCCGCTAGACGAACAATCCTCGTGCCCGGCGACGCGCGACTATTCGCGCGCCTATTTGCACCACCTGATCCGCTCGAATGAGTCACTCGGGGGCATGCTGCTCAGTTGGAACAACCTTGCCTATTACCAGGAACTGATGGCGGGCATTCGCCTGGCAATCGAAGAGGGCCGCTTTGCCGACTTCATGGCCGAAACCCAGGAAACCTGGCGGCGAGGGGATCTGGCGCCACTCTGAGGACCAGACCTGCTCAGATCTCCGGACCTGGGGCCGACTGGAGCATCATGACGCCGTTGATCTTGTAGCTGCCGTCGGGCTGCTTCATCAGCTGGTAGACCGCCGTCCAGTCCTTACCATCGGGAGCCGAGATCAGCACCTCCTGAATGACCTGATCGCCCACCACCTTGGAGCGGCCAAAGGCAAAATTTCCGGGCCGATAGACCGGCTGGTAGCCGCGCCTGACCATGTCGAAGAAGGCCGTCTTGTCGGGAAACTTGCCGCGTATCGCCGGCGAAGCGAAGGAGTAGGCGGCGTCCGCATCGTCATTGAGGAAAGCCGCGATCTGATCCTGGATGATCGAGCGTGCCGTATCGACCGGTTCTTCCGCCCGACAAAGGCCCGCGCCTGCGAGTTGCGCTGCGATACCGAAGGCAATGGCAAATGTCCTGATCATCACCGATCTCCACCAGACGTTTCTGCCTGCTCCTGAAAGCATAGGTCGTTTGCACGTTCTGGAAATGGCGCGGACAGCGCCGTGCGCTTCTTCACACCAAGCACATATATACAATATCGTTCATATTCAATGCCTTAAACGGAACTTCTAAATTAATCTTTCAAACATCATAACTTAGTGATATTCGCAATTGTCACCTGAGCGCACCCAATCGCATTCCCAATGGCCGAACTGTTTGCGCTCGGCGACGGTGTCGGGACGGTAGAGAATGTTGACATCCGGGCTGAACCGCCTGCCATGACGACGCCTGGCATGCCGCGGCCGACGTCTGGCGCGGTGCTCCGGCAGATGCCGCCAGAGCTTGATCGCGTGCCCATCCGCGGAATAGGCGTACTTGTAGATCGTCTCATGGCTGACAGAAACTGGATCGCGCTCCAGCCGCATGCGGCCGGCGTTCTGCTGCGGCGACCAGCCATGCATGATGCGCTCGATCACCGATTGGCGGCAGATGCGAGAAACGAGCAAGCTTGCGTAGCTTGGCTCTGCGCTCACGCGCCATGTCGTTGGCGGTGACGCAATAGTAGCCGCTAAGGTCTGGCATCTGCGGATCAACAAAAGTATTGCGCCTGAGTTCGCGGAAAATCGTCGAACGATGTCCGTGCAGTTTCTCAGCGATTACGTCAACGCTGATGCCAGCCGATCGCCAGCGGGCAATCTTGCGGCGTTCATCCATATCGATCTGGGAGTAGGTGCGTCTCATGAGCCATTCCTTGCGCGTGACAACCCATTGGTATCTATCGCAAGTCGCACTTCGAATTAGAATGTACCCGGCTACACGAGATGTGGCAGCCAAGTTGAACTGTCCACGTTGGCGCAAAGTAGAAATGTCACTTTGGGCGCGGCGTCAGCCATTTAGACATGCGACACTCGACATCTCCGCTTGCGCTGAGGCAAGCCCCCGACCGGACCGGCTGGGCCGGGTTGCAAGGGAAGGGAGGGGGCGGTAGAAGGGCACCCCTTCGGCTTTAGCTTTCTCAGTTCCAATTATTGCGTTCCTGGTAGATGTTGCAGGCAGCTGAACAGGGCCAGGATCTCGCGATGCTTCCGGAAATCAGGCTGATGGGTGACGTCGATGTCGCCGCGCTGTCGCCGCTGCTTCGCGGCATGGCCATGACTGTCTCCTACGCCGAGACCCAGGGAGGGATCGGTCTTACCACGTCGGGAGCGATGAACCGCAAGTTCGTGCACTGGGCCGCCGTTCATTTCGATTGGCCCGGGTACACGTCCGAAGACCTGTACAGGATGAATAAGGTCCTCAATGAAGCCGACATGCCGCCGCTCTGGGTGGTGCGGGATATGGTCCGACATCTAAAGCTTCTTCGCCGGAAAAAAGACGTCCTGCTGCCCACAAAACGTGGCCAGGATTTTTTGGCGAGACCGCAGGCCTTCTTCGATCTGATCGCGACGGATTACCTTTATGCTTATATCCACCACGGGCAGACGCAGGAGGCTGTCCACAATCGGATGCGTTGGTGGCATGTCTTTCTCAATCTTATCAATATGAAAGCAGAAAGAGGCTGTTCGTTCGACGAACTGGCGAACGAGCTATACCCGAGTGAATCGTACCCGGAGCCAGCAGAAATGACTGTCGAAACCTGGAAGGAAAGGTCGGCGCTCCGCTACGATATCATTCGCCCGCTGTGCTGGCTGGGATTGCTGCACGAAGAGCGCCAGGGACTGACCATTTGGCAGCACGGAACCTACCACAAGACACCCTTGTGGGCTGCCTGTTTAAAGCTGGAATCGGACATGCAGTCCGAGTTTATTCTCCATTGAACTGTGCCGGGTAGGGTTGCCCTTGCTCCAGCGCACTTTGCTGGGAAAGCGCCTGTCGCCGCCGAGCAATGACCGCAGGATCGTTCATGAAATCCTTCCGACGTCCCGGGCCGCGCGCGCGTCGAACGTAGCCGTTCTTCTCGCTGTTCGTCTTCACGGCCGGCTTCGTCTGCTGCTCCTGACGTTCCTTGATGTAGGTCAGGAGTTCACCGAGCCGCTTGTTCTCGGTGATCGCCGCATGCGTCACCCGCTGGTCCTTATCGAACACCCTGTACGGTAGGGAATGCCCCTTCCAGCGCACATCCAGCCTGCCGTCGGCAAGCGCGTAGGTCTCGACATAACGACCGACCAGCCCGCGCGTCACCTCGTTCTCTTCCAGCATGATCCGCTGGCGCTCGAACGAAAACGTCAACTGGGCACCGACATAACGCTGCTCACGTTTGCATAGCACGTCGCGCAGCCGATCCGGGGCAAGGTTCAGCGGCCGATGCAGATCATCAGATCTGGCAGGGGTAATGGCAAACTGGCGGTTATAGCGCTCCATGAACCGAGGCAGGAAAGCGTTGCCGTCGTCCATGCCGCAGACGCCCTCCAGGCGCAGATCCTTAATCAACCGGTCCTGTAGCGTCCGGTTCATCCGCTCGACGCGGCCCTTGGCCTGGCTCGAGTTTGCGCAAAGAATCTCGATGTTTAACTCGCAAAGTGCACGCCCGAACTGGGTCATGCCCTGGCCGCCCTTGGCATCCTTCTTCGCAACCCGGAACACCGAATGCTTGTCGGAATAGAAGGCGACTGGAGCACCATGCGCCTTCAGATAGAGTTCCAGCGCCTCGAAGTAGCTGAACGCACTTTCCGATCGTACAAACCGCAACTGCATCAGCTTGCCGGTCGCATCATCGATGAACACCAGTAATGAACATGGATCACCGCGATCTTCGAACATGGAGTAATCGCGGCGCGACCGTCTCTGGCTTTTTGGCTGGCGAGGGTGGTTGCCCCCGATAGGATGAAAAAACGGGCTCTCGATTGGAACCGGGCCCAAACATCGGATGGAGGCAACCATGAACCAATATATTGGGCTTGATGTTTCATTGAAAGACACCGCAATCTCGATCCGGGAAGACGGGAAGCGGATCTGGCGGGGGAAATGTCCTTCGGATCCCAATCTTCTCGCACAGATGATCCGCAAAAAAGCTCCGCGCGCCCAGCGCGTGGTATTCGAAACGGGACCGCTGTCGACGTGGTTCTATCACGCGCTGACGAGCGAGGGGTTGCCGGCGATCTGCATTGAAGCGCGACACGCGCAAAAGGTACTGAACGAGACGCTCAACAAAACTGATGCCAACGATGCGGATGGTTTAGCGCAACTCGCTGAAGCGGGCTTTTACAAAGCGGTTCGCGTCAAGTCGTTTGACGCTATGATGACCCGCACATTGGTGGCTGCCCGCGAACAACTCCTGAACATCTCGACACAACTTGGCAATCAAATCCGCGGCCTGATGAAGACCTTCGGTCTGATCATCCCGAAAACGAAGGGGCGAGTGTTTGATGGCGATGTGCGGAAGCTTTTGGATGGGAACAACGAGCTTGCGAAGATTATCTTGCCTCTTTTGGAGGCGTGGCACGATATCCGCAAGCGCGCAGCCGATCTTGGTCGCCAGTTGCTGATAGTGGCACGTGAGAGCGAAGCCACGAAGCTGTTGATGACAATCCCGGGCATCGGCGCAGTCACGGCGGTATCCTACGTTACGGCAATTGAAGACCCAGGAAACTTTCGAACGTCGCGGTCGGTTGGCGCCTGGCTTGGGTTGACAACCCGGCGCTACCAATCAGGCGAAGTCGATTGTGACGGCCATATCTCGCGAAGGGGTGACAATCGTTTACGTGGGCTGCTTTATGAAGCGGCGACAGCGCTGCTGACGAGAACCAGTGCCAGGACCGAGAGCAGTCTCAAGAGTTGGGGACTTAAGCTGCGGGAGCGACTTGGCTTCAAGCGGGCCGCTGTGGCCGTCGCCCGGAAACTCGCGGTCATCATGCACAGCATGCTCAAGACGGGAGAAGTGTTCAACGCATCGGCTGGCGCGACCATATAGGAGACGCTCAGCCTTCGTCCCTCAGCGCGCCATGTAACTTTGCGTGCTGAGCGTCCCTGCTGCGGACGTGGGCAGGATCATTCCGCTATCGCTGGCTGCAGCTCGTTGAGACTGCGTTTCGAACATTAGGAAGATCCCACCTGCGAAGACCATTGTGCGGCGACATTTGTCGACCGCGGAGACAACCCTGCTCCCAGCACTGGATAGCTCTGAAGGACATGGCCGGTGAGGGCAGTCCATTCAATCCGTTCCAGCCGTGTTGCCTCTCTCGCAAGCCGGCAAGGGAATTGCGTGCTCAAACCAGCTTGACGGATGGAGTGCGATTAGACAACCAGCGATGCTCGGAACCGTCGATCTGAACCAGCTCGCCGTAGGCCTCGCGCCGCAGCCGCGGCTGATGGAACGTCCGTCGCTGCTTGCGCGACAGCCACAGGCCGGCCTCCGACATCCATTGGCGCAAGGTCTCGCGCGACACCGTCAGACCATCACGCTCCGCAAGCTTCTCGGCCGCCAGCGTCGGACCAAAGTCCGCATAGCGCTCGCGCACGATCGCCATGGCGTAATCGCGTACGCCGTCGCAGATCCGGTTGTTCGATGGCCGGCCGATCGCCTGGTGCCGGATCGACGCCGCACCGCCAGCGCCGATCCGGTCCAACAGACGACGCACCTGGCGGGTACTCAAGCCAAGCACATGCGCCGCCGACACCAGCGTCATCCGCCCGGCAATCACTTTCGACAAGACCTCAATCCGCTGCAGGTCACGCTCGCTCATCGCAATCAATCCCATCCGCAATCTCCCAGGTCATCAAAACCCGGGGAGAGTGACATTCTTACTTTGCAGGATCAGGACACTTCAACTTTGCGGTGGAGAATCTAATCCAAGTGCAACAATGACGTGTGAAGCGTAGAGGGTTAGCCACTTTCGCGCAAATGGGCCATGAAGACTTCGGCGGGCGTGCGGTAACCAAGGCACTTCCTCGGCAGTGAATTGAGATGGTGGGCGAGGGCGACCAGTTGCGGCTGGTTGACGGCAGACAGGTCCGTATCGCTCGGCACAAAGCGACGGATGCGCTTGTTGGTGTTCTCGACCGCGCCTTTCTGCCACGGTGAATTCGGATCGCAAAACCAGCTCCTGGCGCCGAGTCCATCTTCCAAAGCCTTGAAACCGCGAAACTCGGTACCACGGTCGAAGGTGAAGCTCTGCCGGGCAAAGGCGGGTAGCGGTGAGAAGGCATCGATGATCTTGTCGATGAGCGGACGAGAGTGACGGCTGCCATTCTTGATCATCACCGTGTAGCGGCTCTTGCGCTCGACCAGCGAGGTGACATTGGCTTCACCGAGGTCGCGCCGGAAGATCAGCAGATCACCCTCCCAGTGGCCGAACTGAGACCGATCGGCAATGAAATCAGGGCGTTGGCTGATCCTGCAGTCCAACGGGATCGAGCCGTCGCGGGGTTTGCGGGAGCGGCGCGGGCGGCGCTTGCGACGGCCTTCTGGCAGATGCTGATAGAGCTCCAGCGCCTGATCTTCCTTGCCATAGATGAAGCGATAGATCGTCTCGGTGCAGACGCGGACGGCGCTCACGCCATCGGCGAACAGGCGACCGGCGATCTGTTCCGGTGACCACAGCGCCTCCAGCTGCTCGATGACCAGTGCGCGCAATTGCGGGTGCCGCATCAGCTTCCTCAAACGCCGCCGCCGCTCTTTGCGGATGTCGTCGGCAACCGTTGGGAAGTAGCCGCTGTATTCGGGCAGTTCGCGATCGTGGAATGTATTGCGCCTGATCTCGCGATAGATGGTGGAACGGTGACGACCGAGTTGGCGCGCCATTTCATTGATCGGCACCTTGCGTTCGACAAAGTGATAGAGGCGGCGGCGATCCGCCAGATTCAGCTGCGAATAGCTTCGTGACATCCCAAAATCTCCAAGGGGAAACCATTGAAATCATTGGCATGTCGCACTTGAAAATAGAATGTACCCGGCTACACGAGAAAATCAGATAAGATAGATTATGGAACATATAGATGTGCCGAAATGCCCGTTTCCGGGCGTATTGCACCTACTCTTGGCTTGACCCAGCCGTTCGCGGCTGCTTATTCGTTCGCCACGAAACCTCGTTTTGCAAGGCCCGATGCGATGAGCGAATTGCGCGTTCTTTCAGATGCTTTCATTCCAGAACTGCCAAACCGCTACAATGGCAAAGTGCGCGAAAACTATGATCTGCCCGGCGGCGAACGCATCATCATCGCGACCGACCGGCTGAGCGCCTTCGACATCATCCTGACGTCCATTCCGCACAAGGGTCACGTGCTGACGCAGACGGCGCGCTACTGGTTCGAGGAAACCGCCGACATCTGCCCGAACCATGTGATCAGTTATCCCGACCCGAATGTCGTCATCGGCAAGCGGCTCGACATCCTGCCGGTCGAAATCGTCGTCCGCGGCTATCTCGCCGGCACCACCAGCACGTCGATCCTGACGAAATATCGCAACGGCGAGCGCGACATGTATGGCATTCGTTTGCCCGACGGTCTGCGCGACAATCAAAAGCTTCCGCAAGCAATCATCACGCCCACCAGCAAGGCCTTCGACGGAGGCCATGATGAACCGCTGTCGGAAGACGAAATTCTAGAGCAAGGCCTCCTGACGAAGCAACAGCTCGATACCGTGTGGAGCTATGCGCTGGCGCTGTTTGCGCGGGGCCAGGCGCGAGCCGCCGAACGTGGCCTGATCCTTGTCGATACGAAGTACGAGTTCGGCACCGACAAGGATGGAACCATCATCCTTGCCGACGAGATCCACACGCCCGACAGCAGTCGATACTGGATCGCCGACAGCTATCAGCAGAGCTTTGAAAACGGCGAGCGGCCGAAAAGCTTCGACAAGGATTTCGTGCGCGCCTGGGTCACCGAGCGCTGCGATCCCTACAGGGATCCGGTCCCGGAAATCCCGAGAGAACTGGTCGAGCAAACGTCAGCTGTCTATATCGAAGCCTATGAGAAGATCACCGGGCGCACCTTCGTTCCGAATCTTTCGGGTGGCACCGTGCTGGAGCGCATCCGCAAGAACCTGGCGCCGTATTTTTCGAAATAGGCCTGAATATTAGATATTTCGAACACGTGAAGTTCAGGCGTCTCCGAGCACGGGGACGTCGACTTCGAATTCGAGACGCATCAGGTCATAAGCCGGCTCGACATGATCAGGCGTTTCACCTTGGACGGTGTCGTAGTCGAGCGGCACATGCATATGCGTCAGAACGGCTTTCTTCGGACGAAGCCGATCGATCCAGCCAAGTGACTGCACCAGCGACAGATGGCTCGGATGAAATTTGTACTGGAGGGTATCGAGCACCAGAAGCTCGAGACCATAAAGGTTTGCGATCGTTTCCGGCGGAAAGTCGCTGACATCGCTGCAATAGGCGAAATCGCCGACGCGAAATCCGAGCGAGTGGATATTGCCGTGAAACTGCATCAAGGGCTGGAAGGTGATCGGGCCACCTGCCCCTGTTATGATCACGGATGAAAGATCGTCGGCGATGATATGTGCGTCGACGATGGGCGGATAGCCGCTTCCGGGCGGCGATTCCAGGCAGTAATGAAACCCTTCGCGAATCCGGCCCATAGTGAAAGCGTCCGCCCAGATCGGTACTCTCTTCTTATTTTCAATGACATAGCCGCGCAAGTCATCGATGCCATGCAGATGGTCCGCATGGGCATGGGTATAGAGCACCGCGTCGATGTGGCGGACATTTGCCGCCACCATCTGGGCGCGAAAATCCGGACCGGTATCGATGACCACAGTCGTCTTGCCGCCATCCGGCGCGATCTGCTCCACCAGCAGAGCGGCGCGCATGCGGCGGTTCTTCGGATTTTTGGGATCGCAGGCGCCCCAGTCCCCGGTGATACGCGGCACGCCAGGCGACGAACCACAGCCGAGAATGGTGAAAGCGCGCCTGAATGCCACGTTAGAGCCTCGGCATCTTGGAGAAGATGCGGAAAGCGTTTTCCGTCGTATGCGTTGCAATCTCGTCCTTCGTCACACCGATCGTATCGGCCAGAACATCGGCCGTGTGCGCCACATAGGCAGGCTCGTTGCGCTTGCCGCGAAACGGCTTGGGCGCAAGATAAGGTGCGTCGGTCTCAACAATCATGCGATCATGCGGAACCGTCTTCGCGATCTCGCGCAGTTCTTCCGATTTCGGGAAGGTCAGGATGCCGGAGAACGACACGTAGCCGCCGAGCTCGACGCCAATTCGCGCCAGATCCGGACCCGACGAGAAGCAATGCAGAAGGAAGGGGAAGGCGCCCTTCCCTGTCTCTTCGGTCAGGATCGCCGCCATGTCGTCGTCTGCCGAACGGCTATGAATGACGAGCGGCAAACCGGTTTCGCGCGCCGCAGCGATATGCCGGCGCAGACCCTCGGCCTGAGCGTCGCGCGGCGCGTTGTCGTAGAAATAATCGAGACCCGCCTCGCCGATCGCCACCACCTTCGGGTGGGCCGAAAGCCGGATGAGATCGTCTGCAGTGATATCAAGCTCTTCATCCGCGTTGTGCGGATGGGTGCCGACGGAACAGAAGACGTTCGGATAAGCTTCCGCAATCGCAAGGATCGTGTCGAACCGCTTCACGCGTGTCGAGATCGTGATCATCTGGCCGACGCCTGCTGCGCGCGCGCGCTCGATGATAGCGTCGCGCTCAGCCTCGAAGTCGGGAAAATCCAGATGGCAATGCGTATCGATAAGCATGCTGATCGTGCCTTATTACGCTTCCGGGGCGACATAGCGTGGGAAGACCGGCTTCGGCGCTTCAAGCGGCGTTCCGGAGACAAGACGGCCGGTCTCGCCGAGTGCCGCAAAGTCGCGCTTGTCGGCTGGGGCTGCCACCAGGTCGAGCAGTTTTCCTGACGATTCCGGCATGAAGGGCTGCAACAGGACGGCAATCTGGCGAACGACCTCGGCGGTGACGTAGAGCACGGTTGCCATACGCGCCGGATCGGTCTTTTTCAGGGCCCAAGGCTCCTGGCCGGCGAAATAGCGATCGGTCTCCGAAACGACCGCAATGATCGCCGCAAGCGCGCGGTGGATCATCTGCTTGCCCATCTCGTCGCGGGTGATCTCGAGCAGCGCATCGGCGGCCGCCAACATCGCCTTGTCTTCGTCGGTCAACGCACCGCAGACAGGAATATGGCCATCGCAATTCTTGACGATCATCGACAACGAACGGCTCGCCAAGTTGCCGATGCCATTGGCAAGGTCGGAGTTGATGCGGGTTGCAATCCCCTCCTCGCTGTAGCTTCCGTCCTGGCCGAAGGAAACCTCGCGCAGGAAGAAGTAGCGGATCTGGTCGAGACCGAAATGCTCGACGAGATTGAACGGATCGACGACGTTGCCGAGCGACTTCGACATCTTCTCGCCCTTGTTGAGCAGGAAGCCGTGGGCGAAGACGCGCTTGGGCAGCGGCAGGCCGGCCGACATCAGGAAAGCGGGCCAGTAGACCGCGTGAAAGCGGATGATGTCCTTGCCGATGATATGGATGTTCGCCGGCCAGAATTTCGCCCGCGGTCCCTGCGGATTGTCGAGATAGCCGGTCGCGGTGATGTAGTTGGTGAGCGCGTCGACCCAGACATACATGACATGACCAGGATCGTTCGGCACCTTGATGCCCCAATCGAAGGTGGTGCGCGAAACAGACAGGTCCTTGAGGCCTGACTTCACGAAGGAGATCACTTCGTTGCGGCGCTCAGCCGGGCCGATGAAGTCAGGGTTCTCTTCGTAGTGCTTCAGCAGCTTGTCCTGATACTCCGACAGCTTGAAGAAGTAGCTCTGCTCCTCGACCCATTCGACCGGCGTGCCCTGCGGACCGTAACGCACGCCGTCGGCGCGCAGCTCGGTCTCGTTCTCCTGGTAATAGGCTTCGTCGCGCACGGAGTACCAGCCGGCGTAGGAATCCTTGTAGAGGTCGCCCGCCTCGCCCATGCGGTTCCAGATGTCCTGCGACGCCTCGTGGTGGCGCTTCTCGGTGGTGCGGATGAAGTCGTCATTCGACGCGTTCAGGAGAACCGCCATCTTCTGGAATTCCGAGGAGTTCCGGTCGGCGAGTTCCTGAGGCGTCACGCCTTCGCGGCGCGCCGTCTGCTGCATCTTCTGGCCGTGTTCGTCCGTGCCCGTCAGGAAGAATACGTCGCGTCCGTCCAGGCGCTGGTAGCGCGCCATTGCATCCGTTGCGATCAACTCATACGCGTGGCCGATATGCGGCTTGCCGTTCGGGTAGGAAATCGCGGTGGTGATGTAAAAGGGGGACGTGTCTCTCATAAGCGGATTCAATCTATCTCGGATAAAGCTACCGACGCTCTTAGCGCATACGCCGCGCGGAAGGAACCGGGAGATGGCAGAAAAGCCCGCACCGAAGCCGCTGATCGACATCCATTCCCGCTTGTGTGGACGCAAACGAAACAATAGAACAAATAGGAAACAAACGCGAAGGGATCGTCATGTTGCGCCAGCTTGAACGTCAATTCGAAGCGGCATCGGCCCACTACGCCGAAGACAACGGCATCGAGCGGGATGCAGATTGGTTCATGCTCAAGATGCAGGAGGAAATCGGCGAACTGACCCAGGCCTGGAACAAGCACACCGGCCGCGGCAGGCGGCATGGAAAATCAGAGGACGAGATCCAGACCGATATGGCGGACGAGGCCGCAGATCTGCTGGGTCACGTGCTGCTTTTCGCCCACCATCACGACCTGGATCTGGTCGCTGCGATCAAGCGCAAATGGAAGTTTCAGGTCCAGCTATAGCGCCGCCTTGACGTCGTCCAGCAGCGAAAGAATGGTTTGCTTGCGATCGAGATTATAGGCGTCGCTGATGGTGAGGCGTTCCCCGGTCGTGGCCGAAAGCCGGGCGAAACGCTCGGCGCGCATGATGTCGCCGGCAACGGCCGCATCGCGGGCTTCGCGCATCAGCCGGCCTGTCAGCAGCGACGTGAAGAAATCGAAGATCGTTTCGCTGTCCTTGGCCGAAAGCACGTCGGCAAGTTTGTGCATGTCCTTGCGGATCCCCGGCCCTTGCCCCGCGAGGATCGCCTCGAAGGTCGCGGTGATTTCCAGACCGCCGTAGTTGATGAGCTTCAGCGCCTCCGCCACGCTGCCATTGGCAGCGGCCAGAACGCGCGCGGCATTTTCGCTCTCAAGATCGAAGCCGAGATGACCGAGCGCCTGGCGCAGCGCCAAAGGCTCCAACGGCTTCAGCCGCAGCGGCAGGCAGCGCGAACGGATGGTTGGTAATAGCTTACCCGGCGCGTGGGTCAGCACCAGGAACAGCGACCGACGCGGCGGTTCCTCGAGAATTTTCAGGATGGCGTTGGCGGCGTTCCGGTTGAGATCGTCGGCCGGGTCGATGATGACGATGCGCCAGTTGCCGGTGCCGGATGTCTGCGAAAAGAACTTGCCGGCCCTTCGCACCTCGTCGACGGTGATGGCACCCTTGACCCTGCCCGTCTTCTCGTCGACCGGCCGCGTCAGATGCAGAAGATTGTGCGATGCGCCGGAGGCCAATTGCCGGCCGACGATCGAGGCCGGGTCGGGATCCTCAAGCCTTTCGGGCGCAGTCGCGGGATCCGGGTGATTGAGGATGTGGCTGGCGAAGCGAAACGCAAGCGTCGCCTTACCGATACCCTCCGGCCCTTCGATCAGAATGGCGTGGTGTCCCTTGCCCGAACGGTAGCTCTGGGCCAGAAACGCTTCCGCCTGCTCATGACCAAACAGCCGGTCGTTCTGGACCGGCGCGATTGCCCCTTCAAGTACACCTGGCGCTTCCGACGTCATGGTGCGGACCCCGCATTCGAAGGCCCGGAGACTTCAGCGTTCGCAAGCAAGCTCTCTAGCAGGCCGAGCACCTCTGCGGCAATCGCCTCGGCGGATTGCGTCGCATCGATAACCCGGCACCTGTCCGGATCCGCCCGTGCGATATCGAGGAAGGCCTCGCGGCGCTTTTCATGCGTCTCAAGCTCTTCCTTCTCGAAACGATCCGGGCTGTCATCGCCGGCGCGGCGTTGGGCGCGCTCGAGACCGATAGTCGCCGGCAGATCGAAAATCACGGTCCGGTCCGGGACTACGCCATTGATGGCAACCCGCTCCAGCGTCTCGACAAAGGCCGGCTCCAGATTGCCGGTGATGCCCTGGTAGACGCGCGACGAGTCCATGAAACGGTCGCAAAGCACGATCGTTCCCCCAGTCAGCGCCGGCCGGATGACCTCTTCGACATGATCGCTGCGCGCCGCAGCAAACAGAATGGCTTCCATTCGGACGCCGAAGGCTTCGGCCGCCCCCGAAAGCAGCACATGGCGCACCGCTTCGGCCCCGACCGATCCGCCCGGCTCGCGCGTCGTCAGCACCTTGTGGCCGAGCGCGCGCAGAGAATCGGCGAGCAGGCGCAACTGGGTCGATTTGCCGGCCCCTTCCCCGCCCTCGAATGTTACAAACAGACCTTTTGCCAGCGGCACAATGCTTTCCTATATCGGCATGCGATTTGGCTCTGTTTAGCCGATTGGCCCACCCGATGAAACCGCCAGAACCGGTTTTGTTACAGCCAGAAGAAGAAGAGTTCCTGCAGAGCGTCGAGCGCGCGGCTCGCCAGTGTCCCTTGGCCCACTGCTCCCGCCGTCTTGACCGGAACCTCGCGTAGCAGCTTTTCGCCGTTCCACAGTCGGACGACACCGACCTCGGCGCCGGCTTCCACGGGAGCGCGCAACGGCCATTTGTAGACGACACGGGCCGTCAGGCGTTCCGGGTTGTTGACCGGCAGCAGCACATCAACCGGCCCACCAGCGACAAGCGCGACATGGGAGGCCGCACCGCCGTAGATACTGGCCTCGCCGATCGCCTCGCCATCAGCAAAAATTCGCCGCTTTTCGAACGCCGTCATCGCCCAGTCAAGCACCTTGCGGCTTTCCTCCGTACGCTCCTTATCGGTATCGAGCCCGCCCATCGCGAGATAGACACGCCGGTCGCCACGCTGCATCGATGCGGCCAGCGAAAAACCGTAGCCTTCGGCAAAACCCGTGGCGACACCATCGACCCCGAGTTTGGCCGCGATCAACGGGTTCTTGTTGCGCTGAAGGATCTTGTTCCACTCGAACTCAGGCTGGGCGTAGAGCCGATAGAGATCGGGGTGCGCCTCGTGCAGATGACGGGTCAGCGTCACCAGTTCGGTCATAGTGATCCGGTTCTGGGGATCCGGCAGACCTGTGGCGTTACCGAACGTGGCGATAGGCATGCCGAGTTCGCGAGCGCGGGCCGTCATCTTTTCGGCAAAGGCGGTTTCGCTACCGGCCATCCCCTCTCCGAGGATGATGCAGGCATCATTGGCAAGCTGAACGGCCACCCCTTGCAACAGATCGGCCACGCGAATGCGCGACTTCAGCGCAGCAAACATCGTCGAAGTGCCGGATGGGGCGCCGCCCGTGCGCCACGCGTGTTCGGAAACGTCGAAGGCCGTTTCGGCCGAAAGCTCACCCTTGGCGATGGCCTCGGCCACCACTTCCATCGTCATCAACTTGGCAAGAGAGGCGGGCGGAACCGGTTCGTTCTCGGCGCGGGAAAACAGAACGGTGCCGGTTTCGGCATCCACCAGCAGGATCTGCTTTGCCTTGGTGTCAAACGCCACCGGCGGCGTCTGAGCCGCTGCCGCACTCGCGAGCAACGCCGCAAGGCCGAACGTGACCGTAAGCATCATCAAGCGCATGGGAAACTCCGGTTTCCCATTGGGCATAGCAGCGTCATCAGAATGGTACAACGCCCCAGGTTACCTGAGCGAACCGGTTCTGCCTTGGCGCTTCGCATGGGCAACGATGGATTCAGGCGTAAGCGGATTGGTCTCGACCATGATCGCTTCAAACGGCGATTCCGCATCGCTTACCCGCACTTCCACATAGGCGGCCGCATAGGCCATGTTGCCGTCAGGCATCGGAATGTATTCCGGTCGCTCGCGCGGGATCGGCCCGATTTCCGGAAGCATGACGAACTCGCTCAGCGACGGCGGTGCTGCAAATTGCGGGACAGGTGCAGCCAACGCCGTTACCGTACCGGCGGTATCAAGGGACGATTTCGGCGGAATGACCAGCGTTCCCAACTGGTTGCGCATCGGCTCATTCGAGGCGACCATCACGCCGGTTGCGATCTGGCCCTCCGGCATGACGCCCGGACTGCGGTCGCCCTTCGTGACATAGGACGCCATGAGATAGGGCATGTCGTTGCCTTCAAGCGGTGCGCGGCCGACATATTGCACCCGAACCTTGGCACTGCCCTTCTGCTTGATATCGAGCAAATCGGCTGTCTTCGACGAAACGTCGATGATGCGGCCATATTCATAGGGACCGCGATCGTTCACACGAACGATGACGGAAGTGCCGTTTTCGGTGTTGGTGACACGCGCATAGCTCGGCAGCGGAAAGGTCGGATGCGCGGCGGACAGATGAAGCTTGTCGTAGACTTCGCCATTGGCCGTCAGGCGACCATGAAAGGCCGAGCCGTACCAGGACGCGACACCGGTCTTGTTGTAACCGAAATCTTCCTTCGGCTGGTACCACTTGCCCTTGACCTGATAGGCTTTGCCGACCTGAAAGCGGCCGCCGCCCTTCGGAATATTCTTGCCGGTAGCGACACGGGGGCTCGCCTTCACGCCATAAACGGACTCAGCAAAGTATTCTTTGCTTCTCGACTTGCTCTTCTTGATACTGGACGTCGATCCGCAAGCCGCAAGCGTTGCGCAAAGCACAGGGACCGCCGCAAGGCGCAGTCCCTTGATCAGATATGCCGCATTTTTACTGGATGTCATCTGTCCCACAACATCATTCGAATAAGCCGTACTCGAAACCTTCCACTCGTGCCCCCAGCGGAAATCTCGGCGTCCCGAAACGGAACAGTCGATTAATCATGACAGCAACAAGGCAAAATTGCGAACCGACGAATGGCTGACGGCTCGAAATCTCCAGTTATGGTTTACGAATGGTTACCCGGACAAAATGGGCAGCGGATGCGCCAAGAAAATCTTTCCGCCCACGCATGTTAAATCTTGCAAAGCAGCAAGGCTTCGCGCAATAACGCCCTGCCCGGAGGAGTGGCCGAGCGGTTTAAGGCACCGGTCTTGAAAACCGGCGTGCGTGAAAGCGCACCGTGGGTTCGAATCCCACCTCCTCCGCCATGGCTGTCTCATTTTTCGCCACCCATTATTGCGCTCGGTCGCCAAGTGAATGCTTTGGCGGCGAACGCATACAAGTTTTGCGAGTATTCCCCGATCATAGCCGCAGCATTGACGGCGCTTGCAAGGCGGTGGCTCGACCCGCTTGCCATCCCAGATAATTTGAGGGAAAGTCTGATTCCGGCCCATCGAGCCCTGGGCGATCTCCCAGAACTAGAGAAAACCATGCCTCTTAAATATTTGACGACAGCCGCTTTTCTCGCGCTTCTTGCGCTTGCCGGATGCGCAAGCACCGGCGGCAGCAACACGACCTATGCGCAGTGGCAAGGTCCAACACCTGTACCCGATCCGTCTGCGGCGAGTCCCGGCGGTTTCCGGCTCAGCTACTAACTTGCGCTAGTATACGCGTGTCGGACGGAGCGCATCGCGCGCTCCCATCCCCGGCCGCGCGATTTCAGTCGCATAGAGCTATTGGCCGCGAGATATTGTGATCGCGGGGCGATACAGGCGCCCATCGTTTGATCGGACGCCAGTCCCGGTGGAGCCCCTTCCGCTGCTTGATCCTATACTTCCAGGGAAATCGTCGTGAATCGCCGCATCACCGGTGGAAAGTATTGACTTCAATTATATTAGATATTCTTGATATTCAGTCCTCCAACAACCGAGGAACTGAACGATGCCCACCTACATCATTGAACGCGACGTCCCAGGGGCCGACAAGCTCAACCAGGACGACCTTTGCGCATTATCGGCAAAATCCAATGCTGTCGTCGCCGATCTTGGCGTACCATATACATGGATCACCAGTTATGTCGCCGGCGACAAGATTTACTGCGTCCACGAGGCATCAAGCGCCGACGTCATTCGCGAACATTCGGAACGCGCCGGATTTCCGGCGAACAAGATAACCGAAGTTGCTGCCGTCATAGGGCCTGCGACAGCATCCCAGGGGCGCAACGGTAAGTGACCGAAGCGACGTTATCATCGCAGTGCCCGGACACCGGGCACGAATGCGCGACGCAACGCCGGCAAAACAGTGATCCACCGGCACCGTCATTGACTTACGGCGGTATCAATGCAGGCTGGTTTGCCGGCATTCGGCGCCCATGCAGGGTTCCCCGGCACACCTTCCAAGGAGGTGGCATGAAAGCAGCCGCGTCCCAGGAGAGAACGGACCATTGAGATGCAGGTGATGATCGAGGGACAGTCACGCTTCCGGCCTTTCGGCTTACCTTATTGGGGTTTCGAAGATCTCAACAAGGGAGTTGGAAGCATGACTGCCTCTTATGATTACCATATCGGCGTCGACTACCACAAATCCTATAGTCATCTGGTGGTGCAGGACAGCAGCGGCAAGACGCTCAGATCGGGCCGGGTGAAGAACGATCGCCAGTCGCTCGGTGGGTTTCTCGAACGCTACCGCGAGAACTCGCATGCCGTGGTCGAGGCGACGCGCAACTGGATGGTGATGTACGACTGGCTCGACGACATTTGCGATGATGTCGTTCTCGCCCATCCTTTGAAGGTCAAGGCGATTGCCGACGCCAAGATCAAGACCGACAAGATCGATGCGACGGTGCTCGCGCATCTGCTCAGGGCCGACCTGGTGCCGGAGGCCTGGGCGCCCAGCGAACGAGCAAGAGACCTGCGCGTCGCCCTGCGCGAGCGGATGTTTTACGTGCGGCTGCGCACGATGACGAAGAACCGCATTGTCACGGTGTTTGATCGCTATCCGGAGCAGACGGCACAGCTGAAGAAGCTCGGGGATCTGTTTGGCAAGGCCGGCCGCGTCCAGCTGGCGCAAGTCAACGTCTCGGAGATCGACCGCATCCAGATCGACCGTGGCCTCGCCTTCATCGGCGACATTGACGTGCGGATCAAGCAGTCGGAAGCAACGATCCGGGCGATGACCAAGGCCAATGCCAACGTCAAGCTGTTGAAGACGATCCCCGGCATCGGCGAGTTCTTCGCCCGGCTGATCGACGCGGAGATTGACGATGTATCCCGCTTTCGCAATCCGAAGAAGCTCGCCGCCTATGCCGGACTGGTGCCCTCGACCTATTCCTCCGGCGGCAAGACCTTTCACGGCAAGATCATCAAGCAGGGCAACAAGTGGCTGCGCTGGGCTTTCGTCGAAGCCGTCACCCCCGCCATCGCCAGCGATGCGCAACTTCATGACCAGTACGAGCATCTGAAGATCAGAGGAACCAACAAGGCGCGTGTGGCGATCGCGCGCAAGCTTTTGACGATCGCCTTCCAGATCCTGCGTGACCAGCGCGCTTACGAGCCGCGCGGCACCAGCACCACGGAAGGCGCGTCGACGATATCCCGGCTGTCCTGATTGTCGTCTAGCGAGCCCGGCAGGACTGGGCTGCGCTCCTCAAGGAGAATGGGAAGCCGGGAGCCGAACGCCACTCTGTGACCGAAGCCAGCACGGCATCAGGGTCACGCATTGGAGACTGGTTCAAGAACCGAACGGCAGATGCCTGTCGCGCGGAAGGAAGAGATTTAGCCGATCGGCGAAAATGCCGATCAATAACCAACCGAACCCAAGGAAAAGCCGCCAATCGAAGGCGTTTCGCCCCTTGTGTTCTTTCATTGGAGACGATCATGGCAAAAGGTCAAGTGCGAAGTAACCGCGAGGTTAGAAAGCCAAAGAAGGACAAGACTGTCAAAGCCGCCGTTGTGACGGAAGGCTCACAGGTGAAGCTGGCCGGCAGCAGTTTCTCCCTGGGCAAGAAAGACAAGAAGTAAGACGGTCGGCTTTAACCTCTCGAACTAACGACACGAGAGAGATATCCGTCAGTGGCCAGTCGAACTGGGGTGCGCAACGTCTCCGCGACATCCCGGCGCGACTGGTCGAGCACCCGCGGTCAGATGCCGGTTTCGTAGCGCGTTTGAACGTCGTATGTATTTGGCTGGAGATGCGAAGATCGCTACAGGCGGATGCCGCTGGCCACTCGCACTCCATTACGGCGTCCAACATCATCGGAAGCATTTGCGGCGGGTATTGTTGATCAGCTGCCAGCGCCACGCTTTGAGGCGGGCGCCGGAAAATCGAAAACGCCAACGCACCTCACGCCAATCTTTGTGCCTTCATTGCCACAGCTTGAGCACCAGTGCTCGCCTTTCGCAAAGAACTGTTGAACACGGCACAGTGCCCGGCATGCTTGCTGGACTTCGGAACGAAAGCACGGTTCACATCGTTAACCAAACCATCGCCGCCACCTCTGATCTAGTGGACGTTCACCGTGCTTGCAGCCTTGCTTATCGCCTCGATTATCGCATCGCCTAACATCGCCCTCAGCGCTGCCACGGTCGACGACCTGCAAGCCGACTTCGAAACGGCCGTGCCCTGCCAGCAGATAGACGGCCGGAACGTTTGGAAGGGAACGATCGCCTACTACATCCAGTCCTTCGTCTATCAAGGCGACACGCCGGTCGCGACCGAAGCGGCCGACGCTGTGCTGCCGGAGGACAACTCCGCGGAAACCGTCAAGGAATTCGAGGACGCCTGCTCCGCGACGCAGCCGGCCTGATTCAGGCCTCCTCTAGCAGATCGCCCATCGATATTTCTGCTGATCCCTTGATGGCAGGCTATTTCCACTGCGTCCCATCGGCCGCGGCGCAACCGTGCGGCGGGTGTCCGTTGCCAAATGTCAGCTTCAGCCGGTCACAACCCCATTGATTGAGCGGCCCGGGCATCGCCGCATTCAACGCGATACCAACTTCGTCAAACGGGCTCTGCTTGTTATCCACGTATTGATACCAGCGAAACCCAAGGATCGCGGTCGCGGCGACAACGATGGTCAGCAAGATTTGAATCAGCTTCGTCATTAAACCCTCATTCCATAAACGGAAGGAGGCATATCAGCCTCGCGCGGCGCGTGCAGCGACGAGTTGGTCAATCTGCGCTTGATTGAACCAACATTCACAGAATTTTAGGCACTTGCGGAACACATATGGAACAGATAGTGTCTGTTCTTGATTTGTTTCACGCCTCTGGAGCGACTTGCCATGCTGACCCGCAAGCAACAGGAATTGCTTCTTTTCATCCATGAACGAATGAAGGAGTCCGGTGTACCGCCGTCCTTCGACGAGATGAAGGATGCACTCGACCTGGCATCCAAGTCGGGCATTCACCGGCTGATCACAGCGCTCGAGGAACGCGGCTTCATACGCCGGCTTCCCAACCGCGCCCGAGCGCTCGAAGTCATCAAACTGCCGGAAGCCTATGCTGCGAGCGCGCAGCCCCGTCGCGGGTTTTCGCCGAGCGTCATCGAGGGTAGCCTTGGCAAACCGCCCGCCCCTGCCCCCGCGGCGAAAACGCTGCCGGTTGCCGACAACAGCTCCGTGTCGGTTCCAGTGATGGGCCGCATTGCCGCCGGCGTGCCGATCTCGGCGATACAGAACAACACCCACGACATTACCGTGCCGCTCGATATGATCGGCAGCGGCGAGCACTACGCCCTTGAAGTGAAGGGTGATTCGATGATCGAGGCCGGCATTTTCGATGGCGATACGGTGATCATCCGCAATGCCACCACGGCCAATCCCGGCGATATCATCGTGGCACTAGTCGATGACGAGGAAGCAACGTTGAAACGCTTCCGGCGCAAGGGCGCTTCAATTGCTCTAGAGGCCGCCAACCCGGCCTATGAGACGCGCATCTTCGGGCCTGACCGGGTCAAGATTCAGGGCAAGCTCGTCGGCTTGATCCGCCGCTACCACTAAGCCCGTCTCACGCCAGCGCAATTCGAGGAAAAGTGCGGAGCGGTTTTCCGCCAGGAAATGCGTAAAAACAAATAGATAGAGCGCCTAGTGACTCCGTTTAAACCGGAAACGCTCTAGCCGCCTTCATGCCGGCCAGCCGCTCTCTTACTTCAACGTCTCGCCACATAGGGTAGCGAGACGGAGATTTTCGGATCGAGTGTTTTTCACGCTCGACGGATTTTACTCGTGAATCGAGTACTCGCCCAACTCGCAGAGATCCTGCTTGTCTTCAGTCGTGTCGAGACCGGAACCTTCTTCGAATTCAAAGCGCATGTCGTATTTGCAGACATCACGTCCGTCGGCGATGGTAATTTCCATGCTTTCGCCCGGATTAAGCACCTGCCGCCCGAAGACGTCGTCTTCCCACTGATCAACACCGACCGGCGATGTGTAGAAGTTCGTCAAAACGGCATTCGTCTTGTTCTTAAGCTGAAAGACGAGATCCTCAGCGCTTGCGGTGGCCGTCGTTACGGCAAGAATGGCAAGAGCAGTCAGGGCGATCTTATATTTCATTTTATGTCTTTTCCTCCATTGTTGGCTTTGTTTGACACTACCTATACGGGTCGCGCTGTTGGGATATTCATTCCCAGTTCTGTCTAGAGACAATATTTTCAGCACTGACAATAGTGACCGAATCACCATTTCGGGGCGCGTCCTCGCAAGGCCATGTCGTTGGCGACTGCGGACGTTCGCAAACTGGCGGGCAAGCGCAGCCCGGTCGAATTGCGCTTTGAAAACAGTGGTTGGCTGCGATGCGGGCAGCCTCGCTGCGCGTGTTGGACGCGCCGCATTGGCCCATGTTCCTTGCCCCCCGAAAACCGTACCTGCGTGCCGGCAGCATGTCCTTTGCGCAGGCACGCACAGCGTTTCACATTCGACAATCGGGCTGCTATTGACGGAGAACCGCTTTAGCCAATCGCGCAGGCGCTGGGTGACTTGTTGCTTTCATCGTGCGAGGGGCTGAATCACGCGCTCGCCGCCCTATCTACGTCACACTTTCGTTGACGCTCGCAACGAGCACGCGGCCGCTTACGCCACCGATGGCCGGTATTTCGACCGCCTTCGGATCTGCGTTCGCCTTGAACCTCGCGTGGGGCGTCGACCGCCAGCGGCATTCGCCGCTGCCAAACCTGTTGAGCGTGTGGCCGATGGCGCTCAATTCTCCTGAACGGAAACCCCGTCCTGGCCAATCTTGATCTCTACGCCGGTCGGTTTTGTTTCCTCGCGGTAGACATAGGCGCCGAGACCAATGACGGCGACGGCGAGCATGGCAATGATCAGATAGAGCCCATTACGGTTCATTCAGCAATTCCTCGCTTGGGTACGGTATGGGTAACTAGGTTCGTACCCAAGAAAGGCAACGGTGCGACGCGGACTGTTCGCTCCTCGCGCGGATGATGCAGGACGGATGCGAACGGCCGTAGGCTTTTTCTCCGCACGATCCGTTGGCCGAGCGCTCTTGCGACGCATCGGCTCGGGCCGCGGAACGTCCCCGACGTGGAGCACGAAAGCGTGCTGGCGCACGTATCGGGCACTTGGTCTGAATATGTGCCCGATGCGCGACGAGACGCCTCGTACCCCGCGCCTGAGCCCAATCGGCTGATGGCCCTACAACGAACGGCCTCAACGGGAGTGCGGTCCTCTGGATTGAGACTGCCCCCGAATGCGCTTGAGCACAAGCAACCCACCTCATAAGAAAGCTCATCAAATGCGCTTCAAAATCAGATGGATGATTGGATGAATCTCGATGTTCAGAACCTTGACGGAGCCTGCCACTGCGGAACGGTTCGCTTCAATGTGAAACTGAAGAGCGGCCTCCGCACCGCCCGCCGTTGCACTTGCTCCTATTGCCAGTTGAAGGGCGCGGTTGCCGTCTCTGCCGCCAAGGACGGGGTCACGGTTCTCTCCGGCGGCGAGGCACTCACCAAATATCAGTTCAACACGAAGGCTGCAGAGCATTACTTCTGCTCGAAGTGCGGCATCTACACATTCCACAAGCCGCGCGCGAACCCGGATTTCTACGGCGTCAACGCCGCGTGCCTTGAAGGCATAAGCCCATTCGATTTCGAGGAGCTACCGGTGAACGACGGCATCAACCACCCGATGGACACGAAGGGATCGACCGGCCCAAGGCTCGCAGGAACGCTCAAGTTTATCCCGGCGGAGTGACGACAGGCGCGGCTGGCAGGACGCCGGCCGCAGCCGTTCAAACTGCTGCACCCTGAATGAGGGGGGCGTTCGTTGCGCCGCCAAGACGTCGAAGATCTACTCGCGGAACGCGAACGGGCGCGCTTGACGAGGCAGAGTGTTGCCAGAAGCAATGGGGATGGAATCGGCAATCTGCTGCTTGGATCGAACGTCGAAGAGGGAGATAACGGGAACCAATTGCCACACCAAGAGGAATGTGTGGCAGCAGATGAAATCCTGCAGTCCAAATAGCGAAACTAATTCAACTACTTAGGGGTGGCTTTGGAGGCCTCGCCCGGAATTGAACCGGGGTACAAGGATTTGCAGTCCTCTGCGTCACCACTCCGCCACGAGGCCTCATCGACTGAGATTATCAAGTCGTGGCGAGCGTTTAGAATGAATATAGAAAGAGCGCAAGAGGGGATTTCTGAAAAACGTCCTCAGGCATTTCTGAAATTCCATCTTTCTCCAACTCTTCCACAGGCTTACCGATCCGGCCCCATAACGGATCGCCGCGAACCCCTTCGACGACAGGCGGCGGGCGCTATACGGCAGCGTCCGACACGAGGCAATTGGATGGATTTACCATTTCGACAGACGGCCCGAATCTTCCGTCCAACCCTTCTTCCGACGTCGCGGGGCGCTGCTACCTTGTACACCGTTTCACGGTAAAGCTACCTTGCACCAAGATTCTTCAGGGAATTGGACGTTGAATCCAGAGTTGATCATCTACCCAAGCTCATACTGACGGTAGTTTTCTGTGGAATGTGCATTGCGGTCGCAATCTGGCGTCTATTCCAGCTCGCGGTGACCGGCCGATTGGACATGTCGCCAATTTTCCCGAACCTTAAGGCAGATTTCCGAGCCAATCCCATCAAGCTGCTTCTAGCAAGCTCTCTTGTTGTGTTCTTTCTGGCACTATCGGCTCTGGGGTTGATAATCGGTATTGATATCGCGCTCGGTGGATAACTTAGACGGCTACACGCTTCCGGCCCTCATCATTCTCTCTGATGACGCCGAGCACCGTCTAACACCAGGGCTTGGGCTGTCCCTTCCAGGGCCGAACCAAGCCCTCCGATACGAGCACGGCGCCGAGAGAGCGGCCGTCGCGCATCACCACGCGCAGCTTTTCGCTGTTCTTGTCGTCGCTCCTGCCGATGGCCTCGATCAGCCTGAACTCGCCGGCGTTCAGCAACTCGCGCAATCGCTGCTTGGCGTAGAAGCCGCGGGCACGTTCGCTATCGCAACTCGCCTGCTTGATTCGCGGTGCATCGACGTCGGCGACACGGATCTCCTCGCCCTGGTAGCGGAATGTTCCGCCGTCGACGACGCAATTGTCGTTGCGGGTACCGCAGAAATAGAACTGATTCGCCTGGGGCTCGACGGCCGTGGGCTGCGCGATCGGGCGCTCGACGGGTGTCGGTGCGGCCAACCCGACATTGACTGCGGGTATCGGTCCGTCGACAGGCTTCGTCTTGTGCGTAGCCGAGGGCATGGCGACACGGGCCTGCGCCTTCGGCCGATCGTCCGACCTGGATGTGGATGTCGACTTGGGCGCCGATGCGAACACATCCGAAACGCCCGGCAGATCCCGCAACTGTCCACGGTGGTCGTACGCAACAACGCCGCCGACTGTCAGCACCGCGGCGAGATACCAGGGCAGCATTCCGCCCTTTTTCTTTGTCCGGCTGCCGCGGCGACGCCCGCGGCTTGTCGTGGTCTTAGCCATTCCGCCCCATCCTTAATCCGGGCGGCATTATGCTGCCGATCCGTTGCCGAATGGTTTTCAACGACAGCCCGAATGCGGGAGTTTGCGCACAAGTCGGTCGGGAGGACGCGGCGGTCCATGACTTTTATTCGATTGGAGCCGCCGCCACATCGTCGCCGACGAAGGAGCCGAATAGGCTCGGCTTCCGTGTAGCGTGAGCTTGTGGCGCCCTGTCGAAGCGAGGATCGCCCTCGCGAAAGAATCATCGTTCCTTCGAAGACCCCGTCCCGTTGCGTCGGCGCGCCCACCAGACTGCGAACCTTCGGCGGCGGCGGCGTACTGAAGGAATATCGTGCGAGAGGATGAGTAAGCCCAAGGGCACCATCCAGAATCCGAGCACGGGCAGAAAGCCGAGAAAGCCGCCGAATATCAGCAGCCCGCCAACCAGCATGCGCAGCAGTGGTGATTCCGGCAGCCTCAGGCGCCATTTGCCAAGCACGATCTGCCGTGTGTGCGGGTCTATGCCGAAATGCGTCTGTTTTCTGTTTTTATGCATCATTCCCTATCCGGCTGCCTTTCCCACAATTGGGGGCTTCTCCACAGGCTCGCAACAAAACTTCTCACTTTTTTTAAAAAAACAGCTTGGCAAATCGGAAAAGCATTTGTATTAGCAGCCTCACTTCTGCAGGACACGCCGCGCAGATGATCCCTGGTAGCTCAGCGGTAGAGCATTCGACTGTTAATCGACAGGTCGCCGGTTCGAATCCGGCCCGGGGAGCCAGTTTTTAAAGAGCCATTCGCGGTAACGCCCGAATGGCTCTTTTTCATTTTGCGGCTATGGTGCCGGCGACGCCTTCCTCCTTCCTCGCCCCCGGGAATGTCATGAGCGCAAATCCCACAACGCCGATTCTGGTCTGGTTTCGTCGAGATTTGCGCCTTCAAGACAATCAGGCACTTGCCACCGCGGCGCAGACGGGTGGACCGGTGATTCCGATCTACATCAATGAACCGGAGGAAAGCGGCAATGGGCCGCTTGGTGGCGCGCAGCGTTGGTGGCTGCACCATTCGCTCCAGGCATTGCGGGCATCGCTGCGGGCACACGGCTCCGACTTTATCCTGCGGACCGGTGCGCCGTTGGATGTGATCGCCGAGATAGCGCGGGAATCGGGCGCGACGACCGTGTTCTGGAATCGCCGCTACGACCCGAGCGGAATAGGAACCGATGCGCCGTTGAAGAAAGCGCTCGTTGAACGCGGCTTCACCGTCAGCAGCTTTGCAGGGCAACTGTTGCATGAGCCGACACGGCTCCTCACGAAGGGTGGCGGCCCTTATCGCGTGTTCACGCCGTTCTGGCGTGCGCTTGAGGCCAGCGGCGAGCCGGCGGCGCCGATTGAGACGCCGGAAATGATCAGAGCGCCTGTGAGGTGGCCGGCATCCGAGGAGCTTGAACGGTGGAAGCTCTTGCCGACGCGGCCGGACTGGGCATCGACGTTCGCCGAAATCTGGACGCCGGGCGAGCAGGCCGCTGCCGAACGCCTGCACAAATTCGTTGAACATGCCCTTGCCGGCTACAAGGCTGAGCGGGACGTCCCTGCAGCGCAAGGTACGTCCATGCTCTCTGCGCATCTTGCCTTCGGCGAAATCTCTCCGGCGCAGATCTGGCAGGTCACGCGTGGCCTGACGGAAACGCCGGTGGACGATGTCGTCACTTTCCGCAAGGAACTCGCCTGGCGCGAGTTCTCCTACAATCTGCTGTTTCACAATCCGGATCTCGGCCGTCAAAACCTCGATCGTCGTTTTGATGGCTTTCGCTGGCTGGACAATGACGAACAGTTCCACCGCTGGACAAGGGGCCTGACCGGCTATCCGATTGTCGACGCCGGCATGCGGCAGCTCTGGCGCCACGGCTACATGCACAATCGCGTCAGGATGATCGTCGCCTCCTTCCTGATCAAGGACCTGCTGATCGACTGGCGACGCGGAGAGGCGTGGTTCCGCGACACGCTGGTCGATGCAGATCCGGCCTCGAACGCAGCAAGCTGGCAATGGGTGGCGGGGTCCGGCGCCGATGCCTCGCCTTTCTTCCGCATTTTCAACCCGGTGCTCCAGGGCGAGAAATTCGATCCGGAGGGGCTTTATGTGAAGCGTTTCGTTCCGGAGCTCGCTGATCTCGAGGCGCGTTATATCCATCGACCATTCTCGGCCCCCTCGGCAGTACTGGCTGCCGCCGGCATCGAGCTTGGAGTCTCCTACCCCACCCCCATCGTCGACCACGCCTTCGCGCGCGACCGCGCGTTGGCCGCGTTTCAGGAAATCAGAACCTAAAAAATCGCTACAACCGCGCCGCCACCGGTACAAATCCATGGTTGGCCTCTCGCAGGATTATCGCTAGGCTCACGTTACGGATGCAACGATTGCCGGAGGGTGGTTTATGCATGATACAGAAGCCTGCTTTGCCGAATTCGACAACGCCGAGCACCTTTCGACTGAAAATCTCTCGCAGGTGCTGAAGGACTTTCCGCTCAAGGCCCAGATGGTCCTGCGCGGCCTCGTTCACCTTGAGGCCGGCGCGCTGGCGCTCGCTTTGCCCAACGGTCAGCGGCTGCTGGTCAAGGGAAAGGTGCCGGGGCCATGCGCCGCCGTGACACTTCACAACTGGAATCTTCCGCACCGGGCAATCACCGGTGGCACCATCGGCGCCGCGGAAAGTTATATAGACGGCGATTGGGACAGCCCCGATGTCGGCGCCTTTCTCGAGCTTTTCCTTGTCAACGCAGACATCGGCAACAGATTCCCTAACCGGGCGCGCGGGTTGATGCGGCTGGTGGAAAAAATCCTCCACTGGCGCAATGCCAACACCAGGACGGGCGCACAGCGCAATATCTCTGCCCACTACGACCTCGGCAACGCCTTCTACCGTGAATGGCTCGATCCGAGCATGACCTATTCGTCGGCACTTTACGCTAGCGGCGCCAACGATCTGCAGTCGGCCCAGACTGCCAAATACCGGGCACTGGCCGAGGCGACGAATCTACGGCCCGGTGACCATGTGCTTGAGATCGGCTGCGGCTGGGGCGGTTTTGCAGAATTTGCGGCGACCGAGATCGGCTGCAAGGTCACCGGCCTGACCATCAGTCGCGAACAACTCGCGTTTGCCCGGGAACGCATGCACAGGGCCGGCGTCGCCGACCGCGTCGAGCTGAAATTCCAGGACTATCGCGAGGAGAAGGGCCTCTATGACCGAATCGTCTCGATCGAAATGTTCGAGGCGGTCGGGGAAAAATTCTGGTCGACCTATTTCTCGCAGCTGAAGCGCTGCCTGAAACCCGGCGGCAAGGCCGGCCTGCAGATCATCACGATCAAGCCGGAAGCCTACGAGGAGTACCGCTCCAATCCGGACTTCATCCAAAAGTACGTTTTCCCCGGCGGCATGCTGCCGACGCGCGAGCATCTGGTCGATCTCGGGCGCAACGTCGGTCTGCGAATGATCAACGATTTCGGCTTCGGTGGCGACTACGCCCGAACGCTCGGCGAGTGGCGGCAGCGCTTCTGGTCGGTGTGGAGCCGGATCGAGCCGCTCGGTTTCGATCTGCGCTTCAAGCGCCTGTGGGAGTTCTATTTCTACTACTGCGAAGCCGGTTTCCGCGCCCGCAACATCGATGTCCGTCAGATCGTCTTCGAATGAGGCTCGCCGCCGCTACAGCGCCGCGCGTCTTATTAGACGCGCAAAGGTCGCTGTAGCACTTTGAATGGCTGCAAGTTTTTATCCTTAAATCGAATAGGATTTAAGGAAACATGCAGTAGGCTTTACCGATCGTCCGACAACGCCTATGAGGCAACCGATCCAGATCTTTTCTTGAAGGTTCCTCATGCGGCTTGCATGGTTTTTCCTGGCGCTCGCCATCGCGACTGAGGTGGCGGGCCTGACGGCGATGAAGGCCGCATCCGCCAAGGGCTCCTATCTCGGCCACGTAGTGATGTATGTCTCCATTGCGCTTTCCTACGTCTTCCTGGCAAAGGCCGTGAAGACCATTTCCGTCGGCGTTGCCTATGCCATCTGGGAGGGGTCCGGGGTCGCGATCATTACGCTCGTTTCGGTGTTCGTGTTCGGCCATGTGCTGACCGGCCGGGAAATGCTGGGCCTGTCGATGGCGGTGGCCGGTATCCTGCTCGTCAATGCAGGCGAACACCGCGAAGAGGACGCTCCGGCCACGGAGGGAGCCATCGATGAGCGCACCTAGTCTCTATTTCGTCTTTGCCGTCATCGCCGGCATCCTCGACATCGCTGCCAATCTCGCTTCGACCAAATCGAATGGCTTCGCGCGCCGCGGCTGGGGCGCGCTTTCCATCGTTCTCGTGCTCGCCGCCTTTGCCTTCCTTGCCGAAGCGGTCAAGGGCATGGAACTTGCGATCGCCTACGCGGTTCTCGGCGCGACCGGGATTTTCGGCACGGCCATTTGCGGCCGCCTGCTCTTCGGCCAGAAGCTCAAGCCGATCGGCTGGGTCGGCCTCGCCCTGATCTTCGGCGCAGTACTGGTGCTTCACACGGCCTGATGTGGCCGCCCCTTGGCGCTCGTGCGGGTGTTCGTCGCTTTTGGCGGCGTCGCGCCTTGCCGGGTCAGCCGGTCAACGAGCGCGAAGTAGGCACCATATGGCAGCAGGCGTGACAACTTTGCGATAGTGATAGAGCGCTTCGGGAAGCTGACTTCGAAATGCTTCGACTTCAGGCCCTCGACGACGTGCTGAGCGGCCTCGTCTGCACTGACCATGCCGGACCTTGCAAATCCAAGCCGCGGCGAACCGGTCGTGTCGACAGGCCCCGGATTGATCAACTGCAGGCGAATGCCGATCCGGTCCAGATCGAGCTTCAAGCTCTCGGCCAGATTGATCAGGGCCGCCTTCGTGGCGCCATGGGCGGCGTTGCCCGGCAAACCGCCATAACCTGCAGCCCCCGACACGATGGCGATGTGGCCCTGCCCCCTTGCCTTCATGTGGGCCACTGCCGGCAGCAGACAATTGACGACACCGTTCACATTGACCGCAAAGCTCCGCTCAAAAGCGTCGCGATGCAGATCGTCGCCCCTCACCGGGATTGTCACCCCCGCATTGAACACGGCCAGAGACAGGTCGCCGTGATCATATTCGATCGATGCCAACACACGTTCCATATCCTGAGGGTCGGTGACATCGCCATCGAGAACGATGATGCGGCCGTCGGCGGCAGCTTCCTGTTGCAGGGCCACCAGTTTTTCGTGATTTCTGGAGGTGACGACCACCGAATAGCCGTCTCGCACCAGCCGCAATGCCAGCGCTCGGCCTATTCCCGAACTCGCTCCCGTTACCCATGCCAACCCATGCTCGGAATTCGTCTTGTGCATACTCATTGCCCATACCTCGGCACGCACCCGCCCGGTGCACGCTCAACTCAAGGGGCCGGCGAATGACACGCCCGGCCCAGACCAATCCCCCTCCAATATCCGGCGCGCACCCAGAGCGGCCTCGACCCTAAGCTTTCCCCTCGAAGACGTTTTTTGTTCGGGACAGGGCAGCGGTGAAACGCTATTTCTTGCCTGGGAAACAGGCTGAGCCGAAAACACGCCAATATTTCGGCGATCCGGTGTCGTTCTCAACGTTCGCCGGCCACTCGGCGTTTTTCTTCGGTAACGCGGCTCGCTTCAGCGGCCGTTCTCAAGCACGAGGTTCTGCAAATGGCCATTCTTCCGTCCGTTCTTGAAGCAATCGGCAACACGCCCCTGATCCGGCTGAAATCCGTATCCGAGGCAACCGGCTGCACGATCCTCGGCAAGGCGGAGTTTCTCAATCCGGGACAGTCGGTGAAGGATCGCGCCGCGCTCTGGATCATCCGGGAGGCGGAGAAGGCCGGGCAGTTGAAGCCGGGGGGCGTGATCGTCGAAGGGACTGCCGGCAATACCGGCATTGGCCTTGCCCTCGTCGGGCAGGCACTCGGCTATCGGACCGTCATCGTCATTCCGGAAACCCAGAGCCAGGAAAAGAAGGATGCGCTGCGTCTTCTTGGAGCAGAGCTCGTCGAAGTGCCGGCTGTGCCGTACAAGAACCCGAACAACTACGTGAAGATCTCCGGTCGCCTGGCCGCTGAACTCGCAAAGACCGAACCGAACGGCGCCATCTGGGCAAACCAGTTCGACAATGTCGCCAATCGTGACGCCCATGTCGCCACCACGGCGCCTGAAATCTGGCGCGATACGGACGGCAAGGTCGACGGCTTCATCTGCTCTGTCGGCTCCGGCGGTACGCTTGCGGGCGTTGCAGAGGGCCTGCGCGCCAAGAACCCTGCGATCAAGATCGGCCTTGCCGACCCTGATGGTGCGGCGCTCTACAATTACTACGCGCACGGGGAGTTGAAGGCGAGCGGAAGCTCCATCACCGAGGGCATCGGCCAGGGCCGCATCACCGCCAACCTCGAAGGCTTCAGTCCAGACTTTTCCTACCAGATCTCCGATGCCGAGGCCGTGCCGCTGGTCTTCGACCTGATCGAACGCGAAGGCATTTGCGTCGGCGGATCAACGGGCATCAATATTGCCGGCGCCGTCCGGCTCGCCAAGGAGCTCGGTCCGGGACATACGATCGTGACGATCCTTTGCGACTATGGTAACCGCTATCAATCGAAACTCTTCAACCCGGACTTCCTGGCCTCGAAGGGCCTGCCTGTTCCGGCCTGGTTGAAGGGCCCCTCAAGCATCACCGTTCCATACGAATCAGTCGGATAAGATTTGCGATGACAAAGACCGTGACTGCCCTCTTCCGCGAAGATTTCTATCTCTCGACTTGCGAAGCAAGTGTCACCGGAATTCTGGAGGATGGCGGGATCGAGCTTGATCAGACCTGCTTCTACGCCACGTCAGGCGGACAGCCGGGCGATAGCGGCTTCCTGGAGCGCAGCGACGGCAGCCGCATCGACGTTGCCGTTGCCCGTCATGGCGCGACGAAGGACATCATCATCCATGTCCCGGCGGAAGGACAGCCAGCGCCTGATATCGGCGAGAAGCTGGTCGTGCATATCGACTGGCCGCGCCGCTACCGGCTGATGCGCATGCACACGGCTTGCCATCTGCTCTCCGTCGTTTGTCCCTTCCCGATCACGGGCGCAGCCGTAGGCGAAGATGAAAGCCGGGTCGATTTCGACATGAGCGAAACGATCGATAAGGACGAGGTGACGGCAGCGCTGAGGAAGCTCGTCGACGAGAACCACCCGGTCTATCTGCAGTGGATCACCGACGAGGAACTCGCAGCCAACCCCGGTATCGTCAAATCCAAGAATGTACGCCCGCCCGTCGGGCTTGGTCGCGTCAGCCTTGTCTGCATCGGTGAAAACTCGGCGATCGACAGCCAGCCCTGCGGCGGTACACATGTGTCGGAAACCCAGGAAGTCGGCGCGATCCACATCGCCAAGATCGAGAAGAAGGGCAAGGAAAACCGCCGTTTCCGCATCCGCTTCGGCACGGCAGACGACCGCCAGACAATCTGAACAGGAGATACGACCATGACCAACAACAAAAGCGCTTACGTCGTTTCTCCGGACTGGTTGCAGCAGCGGCTCAACAATCCCACCATTCGCATTCTCGATGCCGCCTGGTATCTGCCAGCCCAGAACAGAGACCCGAAAGCGGAGTACGACGTGGGCCACATTCCCGGTGCCGTGTTCTTCGACCAGGATGCGATCGCCGATCACACGAGCGGACTGCCGCATACGCTGCCGACGCCGGAAGCCTTCGCCACGGCCGTTGGTGCGCTCGGTGTCAGCGAGACCGATACGATCGTCGTCTATGACGGCCCGGGCATCATGACCGCGCCGCGCGTGTGGTGGATGCTGCGCATCATGGGCGCAAAGGACGTCTATGTGCTCGATGGCGGCATGGACGGCTGGAAGAAGGACGGACGCCCGGTGACGACGGACGTTCCCTCGCCCACGCCCGTCACGTTCAACGTTACTTTCACGCCTTCGGCGGTAACCTCGCTTGAGCGCATGAAGGACATCGTGCAATCAGGCAAGGTCCAAATTGCCGATGCGCGGGGCGCCGGGCGCTTCCTCGGCGAAGAGCCAGAGCCGCGTGCCGGAATGCGCTCCGGCCACATGCCGGGCGCGCACAGCCTGCCTTCCACCACCTTTTCCGAGAACGGCAAGTTCAAAGATCTCGACACGCTGCGCAAGACATTTGCCGAGGCGGGCGTCGACCTTTCCAAGCCCGTGGTGACAACCTGCGGCTCAGGCGTCACGGCAGCCATCATCACGCTGGCGCTGCAATCCCTCGGCCACACCGACAATACGCTTTACGACGGCTCCTGGTCCGAATGGGGTGGCCGCGCGGATACCTCCGTTGTGACCGGCAGCGAGTGACATCATGCGCCCTCCCAAGCTCGCCTCACTGACTGCCCACGTCACCGAACTGGAAATGACGGCACCGCCCAAGCAGAGCTTGCCGATGCCGGTCAACATCCAGACGGCAATCCTGCGCGTGTCCGACATCCCGCTGAATTACTATCGGTTCCTCTATCTGCGGGTTGGCAAACGCTGGCACTGGGCCGATCGCATCCGCATGAGCGACGAAAAGCTGGCTGCGCTACTCGCCGACAAACGCACGAGCGTTACCGTGCTCTATGTCAACGGCGCACCTGCCGGCTTCTTCGAGCTTCACCAGGCCGATGACAACGTCGTCGAGCTGACGCATTTCGGCTTGATGGAGCACGCGCTCGGGCTTGGCCTCGGCAAATGGTTCCTGCTGCAAACGCTGTTTGCTGCGTGGACCTTGAACCCGAGCAAGGTTACGGTCACGACCAACAATCTCGACCACCCACGGGCGCTCCAGCTCTATCAGCAATTCGGCTTCTCGCCCGTCGCCACCCGCGAAGCGACCATCGAGCCGCTGACGGACGAAGAACTGCTGGCCTTCGCTAAGAATCTCTGACGTCCGCACGGCCGCAAGTTTCGGGTGTCGCCGCCGCACCAGGCGGGGCACAGTGCGCATCAAATGATCCCTATTGATCTGGAGATGCACGATGGCCCTGCGCTACATACCGATGTCCACCGATCAGGCCGAGCGCCTAAGACAGGGTGGCAACGATGCTTATGGCAACCCGCCGGAACGCCAGATATCCGATGGCGACGGCGTTCCCTGTCGGCATTGCCTTGGCAACGTCGATGCCGGCGACACCTATCTGATCTTCGCGCTGCGGCCTTTTACGTCGCTGCAGCCCTATGCCGAGACCGGTCCGGTTTTCATGCATGCCGACGAATGCCCGGCATATAGCGACGAAGTTCGGCCGCCCATCCTGACGTCGAGCAAAGACTATCTGCTGCGCGGCTACGGCAGCAATGAGCGCATCATCTATGGGACCGGCGGCGTGGTTCCCGCCGAGCAGCTCGAATCTCGCGCTGAAGCTCTGCTCTCCATGCCTGAGGTCGCAAGTGTGCATGTCCGATCGGCCAAGAACAATTGTTATCAATGCAGGATAGAGCGCCCCTGAAGCGTCGGTCCGGCCATGGCCGGACCGACTTCGTTAGGGTTCAGGCGACGTTGAGCACCGCTTCCGGCGCGTAGGCGTCGTAACCGAGTGCCTCGGCAACGGGGGCGTTGGTCACCCGTCCGCGGTGAACGTTGAGACCGGCACGCAGGTGCCGATCTTCCGCGACTGCCTTCAGACCACGATCAGCCAGTTGCAGACCGTAGTGCAGCGTGGCGTTGTTGAGCGCATGGGCTGAAGTCACCGGGACGGCGCCAGGCATATTCGCGACGCAATAGTGGACGATCCCGTCGACCTCGTAAGTCGGGTCCGAATGGGTGGTCGCGTGCGATGTCTCGAAGCAGCCGCCCTGGTCGATGGCGACATCGACGATGACGGCACCCTTCTTCATCCCGGTCAGCATTTCCCGCGTCACAAGCTTAGGTGCGGCAGCGCCTGGAATGAGAACGGCTCCGATGACCAGATCGGCAGAGAAAACCTCATCCTCGAGGGCATCGATGGTGGAGTAGCGCGTGTGTATACGACCCCCGAAGATGTCGTCGAGCTGGCGCAGACGAGGAATAGAGCGATCGAGGATGCTGACATCAGCGCCAAGTCCAGCTGCCATTCTGGCGGCATGGAGGCCGACGACGCCGCCGCCGATAATCGCGACCTTGGCGGGAAGCACACCGGGCACACCGCCGAGCAGAATGCCGCGGCCACCGTTGGCCTTCTGCAGCGATGTCGCACCGGCCTGAATGGCCAGGCGACCCGCGACTTCCGACATCGGCGCCAGAAGCGGCAAGCCGCCGCGCTCGTCCGTGACGGTTTCATAGGCGATGGCCGTGACGCCCGAATTGAGCAGACCCTTGGTCTGTTCCGGATCCGGCGCGAGATGCAGGTAGGTATAGAGAATTTGGCCCTCGCGCAGCTGTGCCCATTCGGAAGGCTGCGGCTCCTTGACCTTGACGATCATGTCCGATTTTTCGAACACATCCTTTGCCGTCGCGACTATCTTCGCGCCAGCGGCACGGTAGGTATCGTCATCCGCGCCGATCCCCGCTCCTGCCTTGGTTTCAATGATAACCTCGTGGCCGTGAGCGACATATTCACGTACCGACCCGGGGGTCAGGCCGACTCGGTATTCATGGTTTTTGATTTCCTTCGGGCAACCGACACGCATCGCGCGTTCCTCTCCTGTTGTGGGCAATTTTGCCTCATTGACACGCCCTCAGCAAAACACGCGGCGAAACGAATGTCCTTGCAAAGATGTCTCCGCGGAGGCATCAATTTCGAAGAATATTGCGTCATTGTCCGAGCTATTGGTGGAAATCGCGAATGAGTGAACTTGATGCCATCGATCATGCGATTCTGCGCATTCTTCAGCAGAACGGCAGGATTTCGAACGCCGATCTGGCGGCCAAGGTAGGGCTGTCGCCATCGGCCTGTTCGCGCCGGGTCGATATCCTGGAGAAATCAGGCACCATCAGCGGCTACCACGCCCGCCTCGCCCACAAGGCGCTCGACTACCAGATCATGGTGATCGTGCATATTTCCCTGTCCGGGCAGTTCGCCAAGACGCTGGCCGAGTTCGAGGCAGCGGTAAAGCTCTGCCCCAATGTTCTCGTCTGTTACCTGATGTCGGGCGAATACGACTACATTCTGCGGGTCGCGGCCAAGGACCTGCAGGACTACGAACGCATCCACCGAGACTGGCTTTCCGCCCTGCCCCATGTGGTCAAGATCAACTCGAGCTTTTCCTTGCGGGAAGTGATCGACCGGCCGAACGTCGGCATATAACGAGCTGCGATAGCGTTAGCGGCCGACGACGCAATCGCGACCACGCGCTTTCGCTGAATAGAGCCTGAGATCAGCCTCAGACAGCAGATGCGCAATCGCGACACCATCGTCAGGCGTGGACGACAATCCGATGCTGACGGTCACGGCTTTGCCATCGGGGGTGAAAACACCAGCGGACACCGCTAGCCGGATGGTCTCGGCATGCCTCAGCGCATCGGCATGCGACAATCCCGGGCACAGCACGACGAACTCTTCACCGCCATAACGAAAGAGCCGATCTCCCTGGCGCAAGCGTGCTTTCATCACTTCCACAAGCTTCTGCAGGATGCGGTCACCCTCCTGGTGGCCGAAGCGATCGTTGACGCCCTTGAAGTGATCGACGTCGATGATCAACAGACTGACCGCAGCTTTTGAGGCTACGGCAGCGCGCAGCATCTGCGGCCCTTCGATATCGAAGCGGCTGCGGTCGAGACATCCCGTCAGCGTGTCCTGGCCGGACCGTGAAAGCAGGTCTTCATAGCGTTCGCGGAAAGTCAGATCGTTGAAGATGTCGCCGAGAGGCCGGTCCGACATCGCCAGGAACGGATGGCGCGAAACATTGAGATAGAGGCCGATAGCGATGGCGTAGAAAGATTCCATGGGGAGTGAATAGCGGCCGGCGCTCTGGCAGAGTGAGGCTGCAATAACGCACTCACCTCATAGGAGACGCCGTCATGGAAGCTGGAACTTCCCAACCGCATTCGCCGACCGCTATCCGCACTGATCTTGCCGCAATTTTCGTGTCGTTGGAACTCTCTCGCTCAACCTGGCTGATCACATCGTTGTCGCCGGGAAACGGCGAGAAGATGTCGAAGCACTCTGTGGTTGGCGGCGATGTGACGGCATTGCTGGGTCGTTTTACTCAGCTCCAGGAGAAGGTGCGATCTCGTACGGGCAATCAGGTTCCGATCGTGAGCATTCAGGAAGCCGGGCTTGACGGCTTCTGGATCGATCGTGTGCTGAAGGCGAACGGGATAGAAAGTTACGTCGTCGATCCAGCCTCGATAGCAACCTCGCGCAGGCGCCGGCGAGCGAAGACGGACAAATTGGATGGTGAGGCGCTGGTCCGAGCGCTGTTGGCCTTCAAACGCGGAGAGCCACGGGTGTGCGCCATGGTCAATGCGCCAAGCCCCGAGGAAGAAGATCGCCGTCGCCTTTGCCGGGAGCGCAAGGTTCTGATCGCCGAGCGCGTCAAACATGTCAATCGCATTAAAGGCCTGCTCTTCGGTCAGGGCATAAGTGGTTACGAGCCGCTGCGCAAGAACCGGCGCAAGCAACTGGACGAGCTTCACACGGGTGATGGCCGTCCTTTGCCGACCCACCTCAAAACTCAAATAAGCCGTGAACTTGATCGCCTTGAATTGTTGCTAGAGCAAATTACAGCGGTGGAGAACGAGCGCGATACGCTCCTGGCGGCGCAAAAGAACAGCGTGGCGGCAACGCTGATCCCAACTGGGGCGATGTTGTGCGAAGTCAAAGGCATTGGTCTGGAATTCGCGGCTGTTCTCTGGACCGAAGGGCTGTTTCGCCATTTTGACAACCGGCGACAGGTTGCTGCGTACGCGGGGCTGGCACCGACACCCTGGCAGAGTGGAACCATCGATCACGAGCAAGGCGTCTCGAAGGCGGGCAACCCGCGCCTGCGTACCACGATGATCCAACTGTCGTGGTTGTGGTTGCGCCATCAGCCGCAATCAGCGTTGAGCCAGTGGTTTACGGCCCGCGTGCAATCCAGCGGTGGGCGCGCGAAGAAGAGCGCGATCGTGGCGCTGGCACGCAAATTGTTGGTTGCTCTATGGAAATATGTGATCGCCGGCGTTGTCATCGAGGGCGCGGTGTTAAAGACGGCCTGACAATGCACACAAGCCACATTCTCTAATCTTCCAGGAGCGATCAATCCTGGCGGATCCAGGGGGACGAACCGATCCGCGACATGGCTTCAAACGCCGCTACTAAGAATGGTCTCGTCCTCCTGAGCCTTTGCCGCAACGCAAGCGGAATGATGGTGCAGCCGCTCGGCGCGGCGACCGAATGTGAGTTTGAACCGGCAATGGAAACAGGCCCGTTCACGCGAACAGGCTCAGCCTTGGATGCCGAAAGAGCGACCGAAGGAAACATGCGATGGACCTTTAAAAGTTCTTGACCCGAAGTTCCCCATGTGAGTCGCGGCCAGCATTTTCGCGATCCATCCGCCCCACAGCACCTCCATAGGCGCATCGTTCAGCCAGTGCAGAGCCGCGTAAAATGCCAATTGATCGAAGCTCAGGATCACGACACCGCAGATCAGGAAGCGGACGGTTACGAAGCGGCGCAACCATTTGCCGAGACGCTCGTAGAGCAGGATGATCAGGAGCGTATCGAGGTAGAGAACCAACGTCCCCCACACCATCAGCCCGCCCATTTCATCGATGAAGGCGATGTCGGCCGAACGGCCCGGAACAATCGAAACAGTCTCGTGCTGGCGCAGCAGCAGGCTGAGGATGACCGTGAGCAAGTTTCCCGCGAGCAGACCATAGATCGGCTGACGGACGGTCGCGGCATCCTCCTTCACGTAAAGCAAGAGGATGATCATCAGCTTGCCGGAGAAAAGCACGACCGATCCCGGAGAGACGATCCCGAACGGCAATTGCACGTAAAAGACCGCCGCCAGATAGGTTTCGATGAAATGCATCACGCCCAGGGCCGCGACAAAAACGCCGAGACCCAGCCGGGCACGAAGCTGCAACAACCAGATCATCGCCGTGACGTAGACCAGTGCTTCGCCGACGAAAATAATGAGATTGGCGTTGGGCATGCTGTTGAAAAGGTTCCGGTTTCGCCAGACAAACCGTTAGGTGGAAAGCTTAAAGAAAACTTTAGCTCGGTTGCAGACGGACCGGAATTGCAATGCGAGAATCAACTGCTTTGCGAAGTGTTGCCTTTCCGGCATAGTCGCGACCAACCCACCGTGGTTCGCATGTCAAATCAGAAACCGCGGATTGCACACGCAATGGCATTCATCAATGGAGGGCAAGCATGCAATCGACGACATCCCCGTTCCACCTCTCGCGCCGCTCGCTTCTGTCCGGCGTCGCCGCCGCCTCGGCGCTGGTAATGCTTCACCCCTTCTCCGCACGTGCTGCCGCCAACCAGGCGCATCTGCGCATCATGGAAACGACCGACCTGCACGTTCACGTCTTTCCCTACGACTACTACGGCGACAAGCCGAACGACACGCTGGGGCTAGCACGCACGGCCTCGATCGTCGACGCCATCCGGGCGGAGGCAACCAACTCGATCCTCGTCGATAACGGCGACTTCCTGCAGGGAAACCCGATGGGCGACTACATCGCCTATCAGCGTGGCATGAAGGATGGTGACATCCATCCTGTTATCGCCGCAATGAACGTGCTTGGCTACGATTGCGGCACGCTCGGCAACCACGAATTCAACTATGGCCTTGATTTCATGTTCAAGGTGCTGAACGGCGCCAACTTCCCGCTGGTCTGCGCCAACCTGACCAAGGGCGCGCTCGCCGCCGATGCCCGACAGGACCAGCTGTTCCTCAAGCCCTACGTCATTCTCGACCGCAAGGTGAAGGACGGTGCCGGCGCCGAGCATGCGATCCGGGTCGGGCTCATCGGTTTCGTGCCTCCGCAGATCATGTCCTGGGACGCAAAGCACCTTGAGGGCAAGGCCAATGCCCGCGATATCGTCACGGCGGCCCAAGCCTGGGTTCCGCAGATGCGCGAGGAAGGTGCCGATATCGTCATCGCGCTTTCCCACTCCGGCATCGGTCAGCAGGACTACGCCGAAAACCTCGAAAACGCATCGGTTCCGCTGGCCGCGGTCGAAGGCATCGACGCCATCGTGACCGGGCATAGCCATCTCGATTTCCCCGGTCCGAAGTTCGCCAAAATCGCCGGCGTCGACAATGCCAAGGGGCTGATTTCGGGCAAGCCCGGCGTCATGGGCGGGTTCTGGGGTTCGCATCTCGGCCTGATCGATCTGCTGATCGAACGCGAAGGCGGCGCCTGGCGCGTCATCAGCTCCACCAGCGAAGCGCGGCCGATCTACCGGCGCGAGGACAAGAAGGTGATCGCCGAGGTCGCCGAAAAGCCGGAAGTGCTGGCGGCGGCACAAAAGGAACACGAGGCAACACTTGCCTATGTTCGCACGCCGGTCGGCAAAAGCGCGGTGCCGCTCTATTCCTACTTCGCCCTGGTCGCCGACGATCCGTCTGTCCAGATCGTCAGCCAGGCGCAGACCTGGTACATCAAGGACATGCTGAAGGATACGGAGCACAAGGATCTGCCTGTGCTCTCCGCTGCGGCTCCATTCAAGGCCGGCGGTCGCGGCGGCGCCGACTACTACACCGACGTTCCGGCCGGCGACATCGCCATCAAGAACGTCGCCGATCTCTATCTCTACCCCAACACGGTCCAGGCCGTCGTCATCACCGGCGAGCAGGTGCGCAACTGGCTGGAAATGTCCGCAGGCATCTTCAACCAGGTGAAGGCTGGAGCCTCGGATGCAGCCCTGATCAACGGTGACTTTCCGTCCTACAACTTCGATGTCATCGACGGCGTCACTTACCAGATCGACCTGTCCGAGCCGCCGAAGTTCGACAAGGACGGCAATGCCATCAACCCGTCAGCCAATCGTATCAAGAACCTGAACTTCAATGGACAACCGATTGACCCGGCGCAGAAATTTGTCGTCGCGACGAACAACTACCGCGCCGGTGGCGGCGGCCATTTCCCTGATATCGCTGCCGACAAGGTGGTCTTCGTGGCACCCGACACCAACCGCGACGTAGTGGTTCGCTACATCATTGACCAGGGAACCATAAATCCGGCGGCCGATGCCAACTGGACCTTCGCGCCACTCGCGAACACCAGCGTCACGTTCGACAGCGGCCCGAAGGCAAGGCAGTTCCTGTCGCAGGTCAAAGGCGTGACGATCGAGGATGCGGGTGAAGCCGCAGAAGGATTCGCCCGTTTCCGCATCAAGCTGTGATGCCGAGTGCCCCCGCAAGGCGGGGGTACGTCCCCTGGCGTGGAGAACGGAAGTGCCGCTACCAGCAAATGCCAAAAGCGGCAATGCGGATGCTGAAGCAGCCATCAATCTGGACGTGAGTGAGCCGCTTGCGCTTACGATGGACACGAGCTCTTGACGCCAAGTCACTGCAATATTTTTATAAATCGGACGTCGCGGCTTGCCGCCAACAATCAGACTTGCCGCGACGGGGCGTCGTCAGAAAACAACGACGGTCCGGTCTGGTCGATGATCTGGCGGCCCTTGCGGAAAGCGGCATCGATCGCGTCTTGTTCGGACGTGAACAGATCGGCCCGGATGAAGCTGCGCACCCGCACGTCGCCTTCGGCGATCGTCTTCTCGATGCTGCCAGCCAGACGGAACTGCGAGCCTTCGCGCATCGGTGTCGCGCGGATCGTGCACTCTGCATAGGCTTCGGTTTTTCCCGATGCGCCTTGAGCCTCGTTTTCGGTGGAGCCGGAGCGGCCGAACAGTTTTGAGAAAAATGATGCCATGAGCAAGACTTAGACGCGACGGCGAAAGCTGTCAAAGCCAAAGTGTCGATGTCGACCCTCTGCCATTACGTCTCCGCCCACCAGCCGTCAGATGATCAGATTGGACAGGATCTCGTTCTCGGTGATGTCCTGATACCGCAGGCCGGCAGCGTCGAACCGCGACTTCAGGATCGGGAAATTCTCCGCGTGCTTGGTCTCTATGCCGATGAGGATCGAACCGAAATTGCGCGCGGACTTCTTCAAATATTCGAAGCGCGAGATATCGTCCTCGTCGCCGAGCAGGTTGAGGAAGTCGCGCAAGGCACCAGGGCGCTGCGCCATGCGCAGGATGAAATACTTCTTGAGCCCCGCATGCCGCATCGCCCGCTCCTTGACGTCAGGAAGACGCTCGAAGTCGAAGTTGCCGCCGGAGACGACGGCGATGACGGTCTTGCCTTCAAGCTTTTCGCGACCGATCGCGTCCAGCGCCGTGATCGACAATGCGCCTGCGGGCTCGAGCACAACGCCCTCGACATTCAACATGTCGATGATCGTCATGCAGATCGCGTTTTCCGGAAGCAGCATGACCTGGTCGGCAGAGAAGCGGCGAAGAGCCGCAAAATTCAGATCGCCGATCCGCCCGACAGCTGCGCCATCGACGAAGTTGTCGACTTGGTCGAGCGTGACAAGACTGCCGGTCTCGAGGCTCTGCCGGAGGCTCGGCGCGCCTGATGGTTCGCAGAAGACGAAATGGTCGGCGGCGACATCATCCTTCAGATAGCCGGTGACGCCGGCCGACAGGCCACCGCCACCGACCGGAAGCACGACGAGATCGGGCCTGACGCCCTCGGGCAATTGCTCGGCGATTTCAGCGGCAACAGTCGCCTGCCCTTCGATGATGTCGAGATGATCGAACGGCGGCACCATGACGCCATCGATCGTTTCCACATGCTCGCGCGCAGCCTTGTAGCATTGGTCGAAGATGTCGCCGACAAGGCGGATCGTGATGAACTCGCCGCCGAACATGCGGGTCTTGTCAATCTTCTGCTGCGGCGTGGTCACCGGCATGAAGACGACGCCAGGAACACTGAAATGCCGGCAGACGAAGGCGAAGCCCTGCGCGTGGTTGCCTGCCGAGGCGCACACGAAGGTCTTGCCCGTCGCGCCGGCACCAAGCACCTTGCGGAAGAAATTGAACGCGCCTCTGATCTTGTAGGAGCGAACCGGCGAAAGGTCCTCGCGCTTGAGGAAGATGTTGGCGCCGTACCTGGCGCTCAGATGTTCGTTCAATTGCAGCGGCGTGGCCGGAAAAATATCACGCATCGCCGTGGTTGCGTTGTCAACATCCTGCTTCGTCACGTGAGGTCATCCATTGAGTTTGCCGATGGCAGCCGCTATTGCACATTGCAGCGCTCGAGGCCATCGCTTTGACTCGAATCGACCGGCGGTGGACAATGTAACCGCTTCGCGCCTCGCCAGATCACGTAGTTTCATTTCCAGGAAATCGAACGTTTGAACGCAACCCTGATCCGGCATGCTGTGCACATCGCAGCGATCCTCGGCCTCTACCTGTCGGTGGCGATGCTCGTGCCGGCGATGGTCGACCTCTATTACGGCCATCGCGATTGGCAGATCTTTGCTGTATCCGCCTTCATGATCGGCGGCCTTTCGGCAGCGACGTTCATGGCGACGCGCATGGGACCGCCGCCGTTTTCGAAGAAGTTCGGCTTTCTGCTGGTCAACCTGCTCTGGGCGGTATTTTCAGTCGTCGGCGCCATCCCGCTGTGGCTGTCTTCATTGAAGCTCGACTTCGCGCAGGCGCTGTTCGAATCCGTCTCCGCCATCACGACAACCGGATCGACCGTCATCGTCGGGCTCGACGATGCGCCGCCGGGACTGCTCGTCTGGCGCTCGCTCTTGTGCTGGCTCGGCGGCATCGGCATCGTCGTCCTTGGCCTGTTCATCATCCCCTATCTCCGGGTTGGCGGCATGTCGTTCTTCAAGATGGAATCCTCCGATACGAGCGACAAGCCGTTCGCTCGCGTCGCAAGCTTCAGCCGCGCATTCCTTCTCATCTATATCTCGATCACGGTTCTCTGCACGATCGGGTACAACATGACGGGCATGAACCGGTTCGACGCGATCAATCATGCGATGTCGACGGTGGCGACGGGCGGTTTCTCGACGCATGATGCGTCATTCGGCTATTTCGGCAGTATCCCGCTGCTCTGGACGGCGACCTTCTTCATGGCGCTCTGCAGCCTGCCGTTCTCGATCCTGATCGTGCTTGTCGTGCGCGGCCGCCTCGACGCGCTTCGCGACCCGCAGATCATCGTCTTCCTCGGCTATCTCTCGGCCTTCTCGATCGCCGTGGCGATCTATCATCGCCTCGTCAGTGGCGTCGAGTTTCACCTGGCGCTTGCACATTCCTTCTTCAACATCACCTCGATCCTTTCGACCAGCGGCTATGCGAGCGAGGACTACAGCCTGTGGGGTCCCTTCGTGGTGATGGTCGCTTTCATCGCAACCTTCATGGGCGGCTGTTCCGGATCGACTGCCGGCGGCATCAAGGCCTATCGCTTCGTGGTGCTCTTCAACGCCATCCGCTCGGGCCTCAACAAGCTCATCTACCCCAATGCGATCTATGCCGTACGTTACGGTAACAACACTGTTGATGCCGATACGCAGCGCGCGATCTTCCTGTTCTTCACCACCTATATCCTGCTGTGGGTGCTGGGCAGCCTCGGCATGGGCGCGCTCGGCTATGATTTCATAACCGCGACCTCAGCGGTCATCACCTGCCTTTCCAATGTCGGTCCCGGCCTCGGCAGTCTCATTGGCCCGGCGGGCAACTTCTCGACACTCCAGGACCCGGAGCTTTATCTCCTGTCGCTGATGATGTTGCTGGGTCGTCTGGAAGTGCTGACCGTTCTGGTGATTCTGACGCCGATCTTCTGGAAACATTGACCATTGCCGCGCCGGCCCTATCGTCTTGACTCGATGCGGCAAATGCCGAAAGTCGCATCCAAGGGACAAAGGGGAACGTCATGGCGAAACATCGGTCACTGCTGGCGGTGCTAACCGCCGCAAGCATGCTCTGCATAAGCGTCGAGGCAAAGGCCGGGCCGCTCGTCGACGCCGCGACCAAGGCGGAACAATTGGCGACCTCCGGCGACCCGGCCAAAGCACGGGAACTCCTGCGGCAAGCGGTCGGTGATTTTTCGCAAACCCTGCCGTTCTCCATCGGCAAGGCCGTCTTCATCACCAAGGAACCGGCTGGCTATGCCATGTACGAGCCCAAGGACGGGACCGTCTTCAAGACCGGGGAAGCGCTCGTATCCTACGTCGAACCGGTCGGCCTCACCTGGAAGGACGCGGCCACCAAGGGCAAGTTGGAAACGCACTTCACCGTCGATTTCGACATCCTCAATCCCAAGGGCGATATCCTTGCCGGGCAGAAGGCATTTGGCGACTTCACCTTCACCGGTTACCTCAAGAACCAGGAGATCTATTCGACCCTGACGATCGACGTTTCCGGGGCTCCGGTCGGTGACTACGTGCTGCGCTTCCATTTCAACGATATCAACAGCGGCAAGACAGCGACGATCGATCAGCCGTTCAAGATAGCCGGACCGTGAGACAATGCCTGACATGATTACGACGATCGGCTTCGATGCCGATGATACGCTTTGGCAAAACGAACAGTTCTATCGCCTGACCGAGGCGCGCTTCGCCGAACTGCTCAAGGACCATGCCGACACGGAAAGCCTGCCCGCACGGCTGCTGGCCGCCGAAAAGCGCAACCTCGGCCTGTACGGTTTTGGCATCAAGGGCTTCGTGCTGTCGATGGTGGAGACCGCTGTCGACGTGACGGACGGGCGCGTCCCGTCATCGGTGATCGCAGAAATCCTTGCGGCCGGACGCGAGATGCTGGTCCACCCGGTCGAGCCGCTGCCACATGTCAAGGAAACGCTCGAGACGCTTCATGGCACCTTCCGGTTGGTGATGATTACCAAGGGCGACCTCTTCGACCAGGAGCGCAAGCTCGCCGCCTCTGGATTGGGCGATTACTTCAACGCCGTCGAAATCGTCAGCGACAAAACGGCCGCCACATACGATCGCATCTTCACACGCCACGGCGACGGCCCGGCGAAAAGCCTGATGGTCGGCAACTCGTTGAAGTCCGACATCGTCCCTGCCCTCGAGGCCGGCAGTTGGGGCATCTATGTGCCGCATGCCCTCACCTGGGCATTCGAGCATCACGACAAACCCGACAGCCATCCGCGCTTCCGCGAGATCGCCGATCTCGGTGGTCTGTCGGATGCACTGCAAACGTTGCCCGACGACAGCGCCGCGCGTCTAAATAAGACGCGCTAAGGTCGCTGTAGCCCTTTGAATTGCTGCCTGTTTTTATCCTTAAATCGAATAGGATTTAAGGAACCATGCAGTAGGGCTCTCGCCTGGACCAGAGCGGCTTTGACATCGTAAGTTGCGATGACGAGGCTTGTGGTCCTGCGCTTTAGGGCGACCCGAAAAGAGCTATGAAATCCGAACGAATCGGAGAAAGCTGCGGGAAACCGAAAGGCACGTTGAGGGAGAAACAGTTTGGCGGAGCTATTCGGGGCCACTGTCGCCATGGCGTTCACCAGCATGCTGATCGGGTGGATTGTCAGGAAGCTTTCCTCCACGGGCGTCTTTGCATCTCGCCTTGTCGGCTTGGCAATAATGCTATTCATCGCACCGCCGATCTACATTTTCGCGTCAGGCGGCCCGTATTTCCAGGCATTCTTCGCCTATAGCCTTGGAGCACTGCTTGCTGGCGCGATCTTCTATTGTCTGCGCCAGAAGGAAAAGGACGCATAAACTCCGCCCGATCCAAAGCGCCTTCCGCTTTGCGGCCGTCGAAATAGCCCGATCCACGGCCCGGCAGCGGGCCCGAAATTGCAATGCAGAGCGTATGTGCGCGTGCAGACGACCGGGTATCGCAGAGACGCTGGCAGCCATCGCACCGCTCGCGGAATCGGCCAGATCTGTGTTATGTGCCGCCATCAATCGAAATCGAGGTGATCGACATGGCCGAAAATTGGGAAAAGCCCGTAGCTTTGGCCCTGGAGGGACCGGAGAAATACACGACCATTACGAACACGACCGAAGCGTCCTGGGCGATGATCGAGGACTGGCCGCTCGAAGACAGCGCGCTGCTGACACTGGCACTCGATACGTGTGCTGCCGTGATCGAGGGCAAGCAACCGGCAGAGGCCGCCCGCAAAGCCTTCATCGATGCTGCGCGCGAAGCGGGCATTCCCGTCCGGGAGTAACCTTGCGCCCCGGCATAGAGCCCGGCTTACCCCTGTTACAAATGTACCTAAAGCGACGCGCGTCTTATTAGACGCGCAAGGTCGCTGTAGCACTTTGAATTACTGCAGGTTTCCTTAAATCGAATACGATTTAAGGAAAGTAGGTCGCCCTCCGGTGGATCGGCACTACCGGCTTCAAAGGCAAATTGGTCGCGCCCAATATAAAGCGACGCCTAAAACATGCCGAACGAGGCGCGAACATCCACAGTACGAACCCGGCCTACCCTTCCCCAATAACCCATTTGAGGGAGGAACAATTGGTGAAAGCGCCGGCAGCGGCTGAGGTCGTCCGGCTGCTCCAAACTCACCGTGAGGCTCACGCTATCGGCCAGCAAGAACGCGACAATCAAGTTTGGATGCAGAACCGCTTCGCCTTCGGACGATCCGCAACAATAAAGACTTCTGAAGACGCCATTTTTCGTTTCTCGACAGCCATTCGACAGCTGCCGTTCAGCTTCAATTAAGCCTAACTCCCAAATAGTGGGGACGATCATAAATCGAGGAAATCTGTGGTGGCGCTTCCCGGACCGGCTTTCATTCTCGCTCTCGTCGCCTTCATCGTCGTGGTACCTCTTGCGGCCAAGAAGGCTGAAGAGGGCCGGATTTACAGCCACAGCATCGCCACGAACTTCTAAACTGACGCCGCAGGTCTGCAACACGCCCCGGCGCACATCTCCTAAAGCTTGCCGTAACCATTCCTAGGTTTCGCCACCTCGACCGCGGTCGAAATACGGCATCTGCCGTATGTCACTGATCTCCCTGCCGATCTACGCCAAGGTTCCCCGTTTGCTAACCGTAGTGCGCCGGGTTCGAACCAAGGAGGTGGCATGAAAGCAGCCGCGTCCCAGGAGAGAACGGACCATTGAGATGCAGGTGATGATCGAGGGACAGTCACGCTTCCGGCCTTTCGGCTTACCTTATTGGGGTTTCGAAGATCTCAACAAGGGAGTTGGAAGCATGACTGCCTCTTATGATTACCATATCGGCGTCGACTACCACAAATCCTATAGTCATCTGGTGGTGCAGGACAGCAGCGGCAAGACGCTCAGATCGGGCCGGGTGAAGAACGATCGCCAGTCGCTCGGTGGGTTTCTCGAACGCTACCGCGAGAACTCGCATGCCGTGGTCGAGGCGACGCGCAACTGGATGGTGATGTACGACTGGCTCGACGACATTTGCGATGATGTCGTTCTCGCCCATCCTTTGAAGGTCAAGGCGATTGCCGACGCCAAGATCAAGACCGACAAGATCGATGCGACGGTGCTCGCGCATCTGCTCAGGGCCGACCTGGTGCCGGAGGCCTGGGCGCCCAGCGAACGAGCAAGAGACCTGCGCGTCGCCCTGCGCGAGCGGATGTTTTACGTGCGGCTGCGCACGATGACGAAGAACCGCATTGTCACGGTGTTTGATCGCTATCCGGAGCAGACGGCACAGCTGAAGAAGCTCGGGGATCTGTTTGGCAAGGCCGGCCGCGTCCAGCTGGCGCAAGTCAACGTCTCGGAGATCGACCGCATCCAGATCGACCGTGGCCTCGCCTTCATCGGCGACATTGACGTGCGGATCAAGCAGTCGGAAGCAACGATCCGGGCGATGACCAAGGCCAATGCCAACGTCAAGCTGTTGAAGACGATCCCCGGCATCGGCGAGTTCTTCGCCCGGCTGATCGACGCGGAGATTGACGATGTATCCCGCTTTCGCAATCCGAAGAAGCTCGCCGCCTATGCCGGACTGGTGCCCTCGACCTATTCCTCCGGCGGCAAGACCTTTCACGGCAAGATCATCAAGCAGGGCAACAAGTGGCTGCGCTGGGCTTTCGTCGAAGCCGTCACCCCCGCCATCGCCAGCGATGCGCAACTTCATGACCAGTACGAGCATCTGAAGATCAGAGGAACCAACAAGGCGCGTGTGGCGATCGCGCGCAAGCTTTTGACGATCGCCTTCCAGATCCTGCGTGACCAGCGCGCTTACGAGCCGCGCGGCACCAGCACCACGGAAGGCGCGTCGACGATATCCCGGCTGTCCTGATTGTCGTCTAGCGAGCCCGGCAGGACTGGGCTGCGCTCCTCAAGGAGAATGGGAAGCCGGGAGCCGAACGCCACTCTGTGACCGAAGCCAGCACGGCATCAGGGTCACGCATTGGAGACTGGTTCAAGAACCGAACGGCAGATGCCTGTCGCGCGGAAGGAAGAGATTTAGCCGATCGGCGAAAATGCCGATCAATAACCAACCGAACCCAAGGAAAAGCCGCCAATCGAAGGCGTTTCGCCCCTTGTGTTCTTTCATTGGAGACTATCAATGAAGATCATCATTGCCGCAGTGGCATCGCTCGCGTTTGCCGGCTCGGCCTTCGCCGCTGTGTCGTCCGCGCCTGTCGAAAAGCAGACAGCCGTCAAGACCCACATCGGTCTTGAACTGGCCTATGGCCGGAATCGCATGAACGCTATAAGTCGTGATGGACCTCCAGCCTCGGAAAAAAAGGCACAGGATAAACGTGGGGCTGCATCGAGTAACGGTAAGTCTTTTTACAACGGCAACTGAATTTTAGGAAAGGGCGGCCTCGGTCGCCCTGATTTCCGGATATTTTCACCCATGGTCGGGCGCACGCCCTTGGCGTATTTGCCCTGGCCCGAAACCCTATGTAGCGCATCGAACACCGGCGCGCGTTCCGCGGGCGTTGTTTCAAACCAGTGAGGGCAACACGGGCACATGAACTGGGCAACGAAAAATCCGCTGTTAGCCCTTCCAAAACGATAACGCCCAAGGTACTGAAAACGCCCAGTGCGGGCGTGGCGAAACTGGTAGACGCAAGAGACTTAAAATCTCTCGGCCTCGGCTGTGCGGGTTCGATCCCCGCCGCCCGCACCAGATGGCTGTTGCGGAAAGTGCTTCACGCGCAACACAGCGCGCCTACCCGCTCACCGGATGGCCCTACGTAAGTCCGCCTTTAGTTGGTGTGCCGCTTAGTGGTAGTAGAAGCAATCGCATTCGGCCCGCTGAGCATCATCGTGCCAGACCCTGACCGCCAGTTTCGTGCAGGCTCCCTTGTCCTCTAACCGCAGGCCAAGCAGGGAAACCGCTGCCGCCTTAGGGTTGAGTGCATCGACTTCAATTGCCGACCCTACCTGTTGCACGCCATTGCGGGCGGTCCAGGTGAAGATCTGAACGCTGTAGTGTTGCATTGAAAATCCTCCGCTATGCAGATGCAGTGGACGCAATACTCTTGCAGAAGCTTACGTGGAACGGACCGATCAAATTGTCCGAAAAGTCTGTCAACCGTCTTCGACGGTTGCCTCGGGTCGGTCACCGCCATCGGTATGCTCGAAGTGCCAGTCGCCTTTTTCGTCCTGGAAACTGATATCCTCGTCGTCGCCGCCGACCTGCTGTTCAGCCGCTGCGGCCTTGGCGGCCGCCAGCGCCATTTCTCGGCTGGGAAAGGGTTCCGAAAAAGCGTCGGCTGCCTTGTAGGCCCAACCGCCGTCGTGGGGAACGATGGAGTACGTGATGCGCGCCATGCTTCTCTCCCTGCACTCCGAAAGGCAATCCCGCCTTTCGCGGGCCGTTACCGCCCGGCCCAATATTCCTCCTCGTCAATGGCATTCTCATGCCGAACGGGGCGGATATTAACACAGGAATAGGCCGATAGGCCACTTTCGCGAATCAGAATGTGACAGGCCGTGCAACAACGAAAAAGCGGCCCTTTGCGGGGGCCGCTTTCCTTGTGATCTTTCAAGTCTTTTCCGTGGCTTAGGCTGACAGCTTCGTCGCAATCTTGGCGACATGCGCACCCTGATAGCGAGCGGCATCGAGCTCGACCGCCGAAGGCTGGCGCGCGCCGTCAGCGCCGGTGATGGTCGAAGCGCCGTAGGGCGAACCGCCCTTGATCTCTTCAAGACCCATCTGTCCCTGGAAGGCATAGGGAAGGCCGACGACGACCATGCCGTGGTGCATCAGGGTCGGAATGAAGCCGAGAATGGTTGTTTCCTGGCCGCCATGCTGCGTTGCCGATGACGTGAAGGCCGAGCCTACCTTGCCGACCAGCTTGCCCTGCGCCCAGAGAGACCCGGTCTGGTCGATGAAGTTGCGCATCTGCGAGGCAACGGTGCCGTAGCGTGTGCCGGCGCCAAAGATGATGGCGTCATAGTCCGCCAGTTCGTCGATAGTTGCGATCGGTGCGGCCTGATCCACCTTGTAGTACGATGCCTTGGCAACGTCTTCCGAGACCAGTTCGGGAACGCGCTTGACGACGACGTCGGCACCTGCCGATTTGGCGCCTTCCGCAACCGCGTTGGCCATCGTTTCGATGTGTCCATATGCCGAATAGTAGAGAACGAGAACCTTGGCCATAAATGCTCCTTTGGATTCAGGCAATTCCGCTTGATTACCGTCGCCTGCAGGATTTATCAAAATGCATCCGGTTGCCAGGAGCCGTACGGTCAACAGAGCGTCCTCAATTCTCGAACAATCACCTGATGCTACTGAACAATCATCTCACATAAGCAGGATCGCCAATGAGCAGCCCTAAGATCGTTACTGCCGCCATGGTCGCCATTGGCGACGAGCTGCTGTCCGGCAGGACCAAGGACAAGAACATCGGCCATCTCGCCGACATGATGACGATGGTCGGGATCGATCTGCGCGAGGTCCGCATCGTTCCCGACGAGGAAGCCTCGATCGTCGACGCCATCAACGCCGTGCGCGAGCGCTATGACTACGTCTTTACGTCTGGTGGGATCGGGCCGACCCATGACGACATCACGGCCGACGCGGTCTCGAAGGCTTTCGCTGTAGACTGCATCTATGACGAACGAGCCATGACACTGCTCGGCGCGATGTACGAACGCCGCGGCATGGAATTCTCGGACGCGCGCAAGCGCATGGCGCGCATGCCGGAGGGTTCCCGATTGATCCCCAACCCGGTCTCCACCGCACCGGGCTTTGCCATTGGCAACGTGCACGTGATGGCCGGCGTGCCACAGGTGTTCCAGGCGATGCTCGACGCGATCATGCCGGATCTGCAGACCGGTACGCCGTTGCTCTCGCAATCGGTCCGCTCGCCCTATGGGGAAGGCGACATCGGCACGCCGCTGACCGAAGTGCAGAAGAACCATCCGGAGACGAGCATCGGCTCCTACCCCAAATTCGACGGCAAGGTCTTCTCCACCGACATCGTCGTGCGGGCGCGCGATCCGCAGGCTTTGTCGGCGGCCGCTGCCGATGTGCAGGCAATGATCGATACGATCACCGCCTCCCGCGCCAAAGTCTGACGGCCGGCGGGAGGAGCCGGCAGATGTGGAAGGATGCGAAGCTCTTGCGCACCGGCCGTCATTGCCGCTATTGCATGTCGGCAAATCAGGATGAAGCGTCAGCGCCTGCCCGATCTGCCGGATGCTTCGCCTTTACCTCGTCCAGACAAGCCGGAGCCCAGAAATGTCCCTGCCCGATAAAGCCTTCCCCGTTTCCTGGGATCAGTTCCACCGCGACGCGCGCGCGCTTGCCTGGCGGCTGGCCGACCAGGGGCAGGAATGGCGTGCCATGGTCTGCATCACGCGCGGCGGACTCGTGCCGGCGGCCATTATCTGCCGTGAGCTCAATATCCGCATGATCGAGACGGTGTGCATCGCTTCCTACCACGACTACGACACGCAGGGACAGATGAAGGTGCTGAAGGGCATCGCGCCTGAGATTGCCAAGGATGGCGGCGAAGGCGTGCTGATCATCGACGACCTGACCGATACCGGCAAGACGGCAGCCGAAGTTCGAGCCATGCTGCCGAAGGCACATTTTGCCGCCGTTTACGCCAAGCCCAAGGGCCGGCCGATGGTTGACACGTTCGTGACCGAAGTGAGCCAGGACACCTGGATCTACTTTCCGTGGGATCTGGGCTTCACCTATCAGGAGCCGATCGCCAAGGGAACGCGCGGCTAATAATCAGCTAATGCCAACATGTACGCCCTCGGCTCGCGCCAGCGAACCGAGGGCTTTTTTTACAACGCCGAACGCTTCAGCCAAGCGGCGGGATCGACGTCACCAAGGTTTCGGCCGTCAACCCCGGTCCGGCACGCGCACCGGCAGCACCATGGCGCCAGACACCGGCCGCGGCAGCCTCGAAGGCCGGCATGCCCTGCGCCAGATGCGCACCGACAATGCCTGCGAGAACATCGCCGGATCCCGCCGTTGCCAGTGACGGCGGGGCGTTGGCGTTCACGGCAACCTTCCCATCCGCCCCCGCGATGACGGTATCGGCTCCCTTGTAGACAATTGTGGCGTGGCTGATCCGCGCCGCCGCCTGGGCCTTCTCGATCTTCGACAGCTTTTCGTCGCGAGCGATCTCGGGGAAGAGCCTGGCAAACTCGCCCTCATGCGGAGTCATCACCACCCTGCCGGCCGCAACCGCCAGCCGCTCGAACAATTCTGACCTGCGCTCCTGAAACGACGTGATGCCGTCCGCATCGAGAACCAGCGCGCGGTCGCAAAGTTGTAGCGCAAAGTCGCACGCTCGGTCGCCAACGCCGAACCCGGGCCCGAGAACAAAAGCGCCGAGCCTTGTGTCCCGCAACCAATGCTCCAGGTCCTGCCGATCATCGATCTCCCTCAGCATCACCGCCGTCAGTTGTGCCGCATTGATATCAAGAGCCGATTTCGGTGACGCCACCGTCACCAGACCGGCCCCGGCGGCAAGACCGGCCGCTGCCGACAGCCGCGCGGCACCAGTCGCCTGAGCTCCTCCCGAGAAGACAACCAGATGGCCACGGCGGAACTTGTGGGTCGACGCGTCAAGCCTTGACGCCTGATCTGACCAGAGCGCCGGCGTGTTGAGGCGCCAGCCGCCGCCTTGCGCCTGCACGATGCGAGCCGGTATGCCGATATCGACTACGTCAAGCGCGCCGGACAGGGAGCGGCCGGGAAGCAGCAGATGACCCGGCTTCCTCGCCATGAAGGTGATCGTGTGGCTTGCCGCGAATGCCGCCCTCCGGATTTGCCCGGTTCGACCGTCAACGCCGCTCGGCAGGTCGACGGCAATGACGGGCACGCCCTTAGCGTTGATCCTTTCAATTACTTGCACCACCTGTTCCGGCAGATCGCGCGAGAGCCCTGCGCCGAAGAGTGCATCGACGACAACATCTCCAAGATGCGGCACGAGCGAAGCAAGCGGATCTATCGCGCCATCCCACAGTTGCCGTGCACGGTCCGCATCGCCAGAAAGGGCGGCGGCCGGGTCGCCGAAGGCGAAAACGGCAACGTTCGCACCGCACTCGGCAAGCGCTGATGCCGCGACATAGCCGTCGCCACCATTGTTGCCGGGGCCGCACAGCACGACATAGCGTTGTGCCTGCGGAAACAACCTGAGCACTGCGGCAGCCACTGCCAACCCGGCGCGGCGCATCAGCAGGAAGCTGTCGATCCCCGATTGCGCGGCTGCCAGGTCTATAGCCGCCATTTCGGCCGGCGTAATCAACACGTCATGAAGCGAAGAGTGCATGCCTCAGACTTAACGCTCTGCGCCGGCCAACGGCAAGTGGCACGCACAAAATGCTATCTGCTCATCTTTGATGCATCTGCACATATTTATTGCTTAAATAACGTGCTTTGATGCCTTCCACGACCAGACCATCGTCGCAAATCCGAGGACACCGGTGGAAAACTTATAAAAAATAGGCAGACCTCCTGGCGGCAAAGGCATGGAAAGCAGCCACCGCTCGTCACCCAAAAGAAATTTTGCCACTCGGCAATCATTTTGCAGAAAAACTGGCATGCAACGTGCATATTGAGCGGCGAGCGGGCATGATCCTGCTTTAAAGGGAGAAGCGGAGAGACATTTTCTCATGAAAAAGATCGAAGCGATCATAAAACCCTTCAAGCTCGACGAAGTGAAGGAAGCCCTTCAGGAAGTCGGCCTGCAGGGCATTACCGTCACGGAAGCAAAGGGCTTCGGTCGACAGAAGGGTCACACGGAGCTGTATCGCGGCGCCGAATACGTCGTGGACTTCCTGCCGAAGGTAAAGGTCGAAGTGGTGCTGGCGGACGAAAACGCGGAGGCTGTCATCGAGGCAATCCGCAATGCTGCACAAACCGGCCGGATTGGCGACGGAAAGATTTTCGTTTCCAACATTGAGGAAGTCATCCGAATTCGTACCGGCGAAACCGGCCTCGACGCCATCTGATCCTCAGGGGCCACTCGGCCCTGCACTTTTCAAACCTCGTCATCTCACACAGGGAATTACTGACAATGACGACTGCAAGCGATATTCTGAAGCAAATCAAGGACAACGACGTCAAGTTCGTCGACCTGCGCTTTACCGACCCCAAGGGCAAGCTGCAGCATGTAACGATGGATGTCGTCTGCGTCGACGAAGACATGTTCGCCGACGGCGTCATGTTCGACGGTTCCTCGATTGGCGGCTGGAAGGCCATCAACGAGTCCGACATGGTGCTGATGCCCGATCCGGAAACAGCGCATATGGACCCGTTCTTCGCGCAGTCGACGATGGTCATCATCTGCGACATTCTCGATCCGGTTTCGGGCGAAGCCTACAACCGCGACCCGCGCGGCACGGCAAAGAAGGCCGAAGCCTACCTGAAGGCCTCCGGTATCGGCGACACCGTCTTCGTTGGCCCGGAAGCCGAATTCTTCGTCTTCGACGACGTCAAGTACAAGGCCGATCCTTATAACACCGGCTTCAAGCTCGACTCCTCGGAACTGCCGTCCAACGACGACACCGACTACGAGACCGGCAACCTCGGCCACCGTCCGCGCGTCAAGGGCGGCTATTTCCCGGTCCCGCCGATCGACAGCTGCCAGGACATGCGCTCCGAAATGCTGACGGTTCTGTCCGAAATGGGCGTCACCGTCGAAAAGCATCACCATGAGGTGGCCGCTGCGCAGCACGAACTCGGCGTCAAGTTCGATGCTCTGGTTCGCAACGCCGACAAGATGCAGATCTACAAGTACGTCGTGCATCAGGTCGCAAACGCCTATGGCAAGACCGCAACCTTCATGCCGAAGCCGATCTTCGGCGACAACGGCTCGGGCATGCACGTGCACCTGTCGATCTGGAAGGACGGCAAGCCGACCTTCGCAGGCGACGAATATGCCGGCCTGTCGGAAAGCTGCCTCTACTTCATCGGCGGCATCATCAAGCATGCAAAATCGCTGAACGCCTTCACCAACCCGTCGACGAATTCCTACAAGCGTCTCGTCCCCGGCTACGAAGCCCCGGTTCTGCTTGCCTATTCCGCCCGCAACCGCTCGGCATCGTGCCGCATTCCGTTCGGCACCAACCCGAAGGCCAAGCGCGTCGAAGTCCGCTTCCCGGATCCGACCGCCAACCCCTACCTCGCCTTCGCAGCGATGCTGATGGCCGGCCTCGACGGCATCAAGAACAAGCTGCATCCGGGCAAGGCCATGGACAAGGACCTCTATGACCTGCCGCCGAAGGAACTGAAGAAGATCCCGACCGTTTGCGGCTCGCTGCGCGAAGCGCTCGAAAGCCTCGACAAGGATCGCAAGTACCTGACCGCCGGCGGCGTCTTCGACGACGATCAGATCGATTCCTTCATCGAACTGAAGATGCAGGAAGTCATGCGTTACGAAATGACCCCGCACCCGGTTGAGTACGACATGTACTACTCGGTCTAAGACCGACGGGTCGGACGGCGGATGCCGCACCCGGCCCGAAACGACGTGGCAAGCCGGCGGGGTTCAAGGGACCCCGTCGGCTTGTTTTTTAGGGGCAACCTGCCGCGGAGGTGTAAGAAGGCAGGGAAGACGTACACGAAGCCGTGCATGGCACCCTATTGATGTTTTGGGTTTGGCAACCCAGATAATCCCTTGAAAGGATGTGTTGCGTCATGAAACAGAGAAACGCGAAATTCGAGATCGGACAGGTGGTTCGCCATCGGGTTTTCCCGTTCCGCGGCGTCGTCTTCGACGTCGACCCGGAATACGCAAACACCGAGGAATGGTGGAATGCCATCCCGCAGGAGATCCGCCCAAGCAAGGATCAACCCTTCTACCACCTGTTCGCCGAAAACGACGACAGCGAGTATGTCGCCTACGTGTCCGAACAGAACCTGGTTTCCGACGAGAGCGATCGGCCGATACGCCACGCTCAGGTCGACGCCCTGTTCGAGAAGGATGACATCGGGCATTACAAGCCCAAGGTGACGTTCCGCCACTAGCGGCCGATACTGCCGCCTCGCCCAAATGAAAAACGCCCGGATTTCGTCCGGGCGTTTCTTTATTCCTGGCGTGCGCCGAAGCGCTTAGTTCTGCTTGGCCGCCTTCTGGGCGTCTTCAAGCTTCTTGCGCGCGTCTTCAGCCTTCTTCTGCATTTCTTCCTGCAGCAGGCGCTGGCGCTCTTCGAGCTGCGACTGTTCGATCGGCTCGCCGTCGAAAATGCCGGTAAAGCCTTCGAGACCCATCTTGATCGGGTTCGGTGCGCGCTGGAAGTTGACGGAGGTGAAGACCACCTCGTTGCCCTTCTTCAGGCTTGCGATCAGCTGGTCGGACAGCGGGGCTTCAGCCACGCACTTGTCGGGCATGCAGATGGCGTAGTCGAGCTTCACCGGCTTGCCGCCGTCGATCTGCATCTGGACGCCGGTCGGGATCAGTCGCGCTGACGGCACCGAAATCTGCAGGACCTTGCGGTTGACCTTGCCGGTTACGGTGATGATGCCAACTGCGGTGACGAGCTGACCGTTGTTTGCTGTCAGCAGATTCTGAACGATGCAGACATCGTTGTCTTCCTGCTTGGTGCAGACCTTGAACCAACCCTGCGGGGGCTTGCCACCTGCCTGCTGGGCAGATGCAACGCCCGGAACGCCCGCAGCTGCTACAGAAAGCGCCAGCGTTGCCAGTCCCGCACGTTTGGTGAAGTTCGACTTGAAGATCATTGTGATTCCGTCTCCTGAAATCCGGTAACGGAACAATTCGTTCCGCAGGTGAGTATCGTCAGCCGCCGTTGTCCTGTTGGCCAAATAAGGCAAATGCATGACCCCGTTTCCGGAAACACCTGTTACATTGGCTCGTGCGGTTTATCCAGTGTTTCTTGCTTTTTTTTGACCTCTTGCCCGCCGGAATTTGCGTATAGCTTCGGTTGGAATTGTCGACCGGCATTGGTAACGTGCCGGGAATCGGCCTAATGCCACTTCACTGGAGATAACGTTGCGCACAATTCTTTCCGGTCTGGCCATCCTGCTGGCCGCAACCGCATTCGGTGGCGCCGCGACGGCCGCTCCCGTGCATGCCATCTCAATGCACGGCGAGCCTGCCCTGCCCGCGGACTTCAAAAGTTTCCCCTACGTCAACCCCGATGTAAAGAAGGGCGGCAAGATTTCCTACGGCGTGGTCGGGACCTTCGACAGCGTCAATCCCTTCATCCTGAAGAGCATGCGCAC